>CAWDTW010000101.1:0-15256 GCA_963805295.1 uncultured Alphaproteobacteria bacterium
CGACGCCCTCGTCGTCTCCGAGATCGTCCGCCGCCTCACGCGGCCCCGGCAATGACCGCAGGCCTCTGAAGCTCAGACCTTCAGCGAGCGCTGCTGAATTCCCCTTGCTTTTCCTCCTGAGCTTGTCGACGCGGCGGGAAAAGGGCAGGGTTAGGCGTTGAGGCGCGGCCGCCGTGACGGCGGGGGAGCGCAGAGATTGGCCTCGGACGGCGGCTTTCGGGGCACACGTAGAATGTCACCGTTATTCCAGCGCTTGATGTTGCTCTCGCGCTGGATCGCGCCGCGGCGATTTCGGGGTGAAACGCCCCTTGCGCTGTATAGCACTAAGTGCTATATAAGCAGCCGTTCCCCTAGCCGGCCGGAATGCGAGTTTTCAAGACAAAGAGCTTCAACCGGTTCGCGCGCAAGGAAGGGCTCGAGGATTCGCCGCTTCTCGAGGCGGCGACGAATGCCGTTGCGGGTCGACGCCGATCTCGGCGGCGGCGTCATCAAGCAGCGCATCGCCCGGAGAGGCGGCGGGAAGTCGGGAGGGTTCCGAACGATCCTTCTCTTTCGAAGCGGCTCACACGTCTTTTTCGTGTTCGGCTTCGCGAAAAGCGAAAGAGCCAACATATCGAAGGACGAATTGGCCGCGTTCCGAAAGCTCGCGGATATTCTTCTGACCCTGGGACCCGAGCGCCTGAGGTCCGCCGTCGAGGCGGGCGAACTGATCGAATTGAGCGACAATGACAAAGGAAAAGACAAGCCGGCGGCCTCGCAGCAAGGCCCTGGCGGCAGCGCATGAAACCGCGGCCGGTCTGCATCGTCTGAAAATCATCGACGCCGCGACGATGCGGGAGTTCGACGCCATGTGCCTGACGCCGGTGGAAAAGCTTGCCCCCGACGAAATCCGGGCGCTGCGCGAGCGCGAGGCGGTCTCGCAGCCCGTCTTCGCGCATTATCTCAACGTTTCCAAGAGCATCGTCAGCAAATGGGAGCGCGGGGACAAAAAACCCGATGGGGCCTCGCTGAAACTGCTCAATCTCGTGCGAACAAAGGGACTGAAGGCGATCGCCTGAGCGAGGCGCCGACCGGCTATGCCCGAGCCGAAAAGGACCCGAGCGCAGGGGCCTCGACGGCTGCGTACGCCCCCTTCTCCCGTGCGGGAGGAGGGTCGGGGATGAGGGTCGTGGCGGATGATATTGGCCGCGACGGCTCGGCGGCGGCGCGGGCGGCCAGTGGCGCCGAAGCGGCGCGAGAAGGGCAGGGTTAGGCGTTGGGGCGCGGCCGCCATGGCGGCGGGGAGCGCAGAGATTGGTCTCGGACGGCGGCTTTCGGGGATTTGACAGGGGCTGTACGGAGCTGTACGGCTCTCACGAGGGAGAACGACCGTGACAGTCAGTAAAGGCGCGGAAGAGGCTCGGAACCGGCTCCCCGAACTGCTGGACGAGGCGGAGAAGGGTCACTCGACGATCATCACGAAGCACGGTCGACCCGTCGCGGCGCTGGTGCCGATCGCGGTGTATAATTCCACCGCTCGGCAGCGACCGCTTACGCCTCTTGCCGGGTCTGGGCATGGGTTGTGGGGGCCGGATAGCGGCGGGACGATCGCTGAGTTGCGCGACGAATGGAGCCGTTGAGCCTCGAGGGATTGCCGGACGACGCTCTGCTTCTGGTCGACACCGCGCCCATCATCACCATGCTTGAGCGCCATCCGACGTTCGGGCCGTATTTTCAGCCGCTTTTCGACGCTCATGCCGCCGGAAAGCTGCGCTTCGCCGTGACGACGGTTACGATCGCCGAGGTGCTGACCGGGCCATTCAAGGCGCGGAAGGACGATCTCGCGTGGCGGTGTCGTATGGTGCTGGAAAGCTGGCGGGTGGTCCCGCTCAATGTCGATATCGCGGAAAGCGCCGCAAGATTCCGCGCTGAAACCGGGCTGAGGCTGCCCGACGCGATCCAGCTTGCGTCCGCGGTCGCGATCAAGGCCTTCGCATTGGTGACGCATGATCGTGATTTCTCGGCGGTTCGCTGGTTCCGGATCATTCGCTGATCTGGCTTCCTCTGCGGGGTAAGTTGGGATGGCGACCATCCGACGCTGCCACTTCAAAGGCAAGATCAGAGACTGGCTCGCCGCCGTGCGGGACGGGCGCGTGGCCGCACGTGCGCGACAGACTGAACCGCCTTCTCGGCGGCGGGTCGGCGTACTTCGGTTACGGAACCCTGAATGCGGCTATCGCGCCGTCGATCGACATGTCTAAGGATCGCGTCCGGCGCTTCCTCAACCGGCGCGCCAAGCGCGGCGGACGCGGCGCGCGCGAGTATTCCTCGAGCAGATCTTCGCGAAACTCGGCGTGCAGCGCCTAAGCCGCGACAAACCGGCCGCGCCCGCCGTGAGCCTCACATGAACTCTGTCGGAAAGCCGGTCGGGCGCATCTTCTTGGCGCTGATCAGCCGCGGGCGGCGAAAGTCGCGATCGGCCGATCGCGACCCAAAAAGGCTCGGCGAAACCGCCTACGCGAGGATCGAGGGTTTAAGTAAAGTGTCTTGGGTTCAGCCGGGGTGCGCTCGTTTCAAGGAGGCGAACGTTAACGTTTTCGTGATCAGACACGGCGAGACAGCTTGGAGCCTCGATGGTCGGCACACTGGAACGACTGACGTTCCCCTCACCGACAACGGCCGTCGGCTTGCGAATCGGCTGAGGCCGATCCTGGCCAGGAATGCGTTCAGGCTCGCACTTTGCAGCCCAATGCTACGCGCGAGAGAGACTTGCGAACTGGCAGGCTTCGGCGATACCGCGGTCATCGACACTGATCTGGTCGAGTGGAACTATGGCGACTACGAGGGGCTGACACCGAAGCAGATCCATGAGGTCGCGCCAGGCTGGCTCATCTTCCGGGACGGATGTCCCGCGGGAGAGGCGCCGGAGCAAGTGGCTGCAAGGGTCGACCGAGTGATAGCCCGGTCGCGCGCCATTGACGGCGACATCGTGCTGTTCGCGCACGGACACGTTCTGCGCGTTCTCGCGGCGCGGTGGATTGGGCTGCCTGCGCTCGGCGGGCAGCATTTTGTGTTACGTACGGGCGCAGTGAGTGTCCTGGGTTTCTACCACGAGACACCCGCCCTGAGGGTCTGGAACGCCCCTCTCCTCGATTAGCGCCTCGACATTGCAATTCTCTGCAACAATGCGCGGTTCGAAACGCATTGCGCTAACCGCGAGCAGAGACCTAGCAAACACAGCCGCGTTGTCGTCCGTAAGCGCTACACGCCGTGTTACGGCCACGGTAGCGCAGGGCTAAGACGACCCCATGCCGCTACTCTTCTCCGGTTGTGAATCCGTCCACGCCCAGCTGCCATCATCCCTGCACTCCAGGATCGCGTCGTAGTCCTCGCGAGGCTCATCAGCTGCACCGATGTTGATGGTGGTCATGGAGCTGTTGCCCAGCAACTGAATCCCTGATTACGCGCTTGCGTCAGCTTCAGACTTTGGGTAGAACAAAACACTACATGCTGTTTTCGCAGGGGTTCTCCGATGTGCGCAATCAGGTCCAGTTCCAGAAAGGCCTCAGCGAGGCCAGTTTCGCCGAGATTTACGAACTGAAGAGCAATGTCATGCGGCGCTCGTCAAATGGCGCTGGCCGAACGGGTTCGAATGTCCTGTATGTATGAAAAAGATCACTGCGTCGTCACGCGCGGCGCGCGGCGTTTATTCCAGTGTAACGCGTGTCGCAAGCAGACCTCTGTCAAAGCGGGAACGATCTTCGCTTCGAGTAAGCTGCCGCTGCGCATCTGGTTCAAGACGATCTACCTGGTCACGCAATCAAAGAAGGGCATTTCCAGTTCGAACTCGGTCGACGCCTTGGCGTCACCCAGACGGCTGCTTGGATGATGAAGCACAAGCTCGCTGAAGTCATGCTGGAGCGTAACGCGAGCAAACGCTTGAAAGGCAACGTCCAGATGGACGACGCCTATATCGGCGGCTGACGGTTTGCCCGCCGCGGGCGCGGCGCAACAGGCAAGACGCCGTTCGTCGCTGCGATCGCGACAACGGACGATGGCAAGCCAGATCAAATCATCCTTCGGCCCGTCAAAGCCTTCAGCAGCTTTGCGATCCGAAAGCTCGCAAGCACCGCGCTCAAGCCCGGCGCCAATATCGTCTCCGACGGTCTGGCATGCTTCGCCGCTGTCACCCAAGCCGGATGCCTGCACACCTCAATAAAGACCGGAAGCGGCAAGAAAAGCGGTTGCACCCCTGCATTCAAATGGGTCAATACCGCGTTGGGCAATATCAAAGCCGCCCTCGTGGGGACCTACCGAGCCGTGCGAGAAAAACACGTCCCTCGATATCTCGCGGAGTTCGAATATCGATTTAATCGCCGATACGATCTCGAAGCCATGATCCCCCGCCTCGCATTCGTTGCGCTCAGGACCGCCCCGATGCCTTACCGCTTGCTAAAACTGGCTGACGTTGCCGCGTAATCAAAATCCTTTGGACCTCGTCGGAGCTCAGGACCGCGCCAACCCTATCCAATAAGACGAACTGAGGCGCTGCGAGAACAATATGAATCACGGCTAGGAGCTGCTGCTCACGCAGCGAAAGCAGGGTTCTCCAGTCCCGCTTTGCATCCAATCCGCCGGCTTGGGTCACGACCTGTTCGAGGTTCAGCTCGCTCAGCAGCGTGAACAGCCGGTCATCGGAAAGTTCGTCCGCGTCTCCGGCGCCGTCGAGGACTTGCCGCAACGTGCCGGGTGGCAGGTACGGCCGCTGGGGGAGAAAGCCCATCCTGCTGGCGCCCGGACGAATAATCCGTCCCGAACCTGAGGGTGAGAGCCCGGCCGTCGCCCTGAAGAGCGCGACTCCCGCGGCTTGATTTGATCCTGTGACGAGAACGCGGGCCCCGACCGGGATCGAGATCGACAGGTCCTTCAGGAGCGGACTGGCGTTGGTCGACGACAAAAGAGTGAACCCTTCGTACGCCAAGCGCCCTTCCGCCTCGACGATTTCGATGGTCGACTCCGTGGGCACCTGAGACTGTTCGATGGCCTCCGTGAGCGAGCTCAGCCGGGCGACCACGGCGGCGAAGGTCGAGAGCGACTGGAACTGCGTGACAATCAACGAGAACGCCGCCACAAGCGCCGAGAAGGCCATCGCCGATTGCGTGATCGCGCCGAAGTCGATGTCGCCTCTGATGAAGGCCGGAGCTACGACAAGCGCCGGAATAATCTGAATGAGCCAGTTGTAGCCTGTCGTAAAGAAGCCCACGTTGCGGTTGATGGTGATGATCTGGCGGAAGTTCGCGACCACTTCCGCGAACCGGTCCAGTAAGCGCTCCGTCTGCCGCCCCTCGCCGTGCGAACCCATGATCGATTCGGCGTTTTCCCGAACGTGGATGAGGGCGGAGCGGAAGCTCGCCTCCTTGTCCAGTTGATCGTGGTTCAGTCTGATGAGCGGACGGCCGAGGACGATCGTTGCCAACGAACCGCAGGCCGCATACAGAACCGCCAGGACGAACAGCAAGGGACTGATGGCCCACAACACCCCGGAAAACGCCATGATGGTGAAACTGCTGTTTAGCAGCATCAAGACGAAAGAGAGCGTGGTGACCGTGAACCCTCGAACGTCCTCGGCGATCCGTTGGTCCGGGTTCGCGAGTTCGCCCGAGGCGTCCAAGCGGTAGTAGGTTCCACCGGCGAGATAGAGCTTGACGGCTCGCTGAATCGGGATTCCCGCCAAAGCAGGCCAAGGCGTTCCTCCGCGAAGCGCGCTACTACAGCAACCACCGTGGATCCCGCGAACACGCCGATGTAGAAAATCGCCTGGTGAATGAATTCGGCCTTGTCGCGATCGGCGATCGCAGTCATGAAGTTTCGGCCGACGTAACTGTTGAGAACGTTCAAGCCGTTTGCCCCGAATAACAGCGCAACAAGCGCGGCGAATATCAGCTTCGCCTTCCAGCCGACCTCCGAATTCGCAAAGTTTCTGACCGCTCCTACAAAGCGCGCCAGCGTCGTCTTATGGGAAGATTTTGCACATCCATGTCTTACTGGCCCGACCGAATGGTCTTGCGGGAATGCTAGAGCATGAATGGGGCCCGGGCCAACTGAGGGGCGCAGCCCGACATTTTGCGATAAGAGTTTACCTAGGCAAGGGCTTCGCCCTTGATATCCCTGCAGTTCCTCGACGGCAGAGCAGGAGTGGGAGAGTTCGGGCATTACGGGGCATTACGTGGACACATGCATATTTCCCTCTTGTCAGACACGCCAAGGTCGAGGCGCCCCGCGGCGCTCGGCGGCGATCGGTCATTGATTGCTTGGAGGCGATTATGCGCGAGGGGAATTTGAACTCAAGGACGACCCCGCAGGGGTCGCCGCCGGAGGCGGTGCGCTCCGCGCATCCTTGACTTCAAATTCCCCTCGCGCTCCGCTCCGCCAAGCAAACGATGAGCCCATCCACTCTCGCCCCCAAGTTGGGCTGGCGCGGCGCCATGCCGACTCTCCCTCCCAACTCCCAGAAACGCAGCCGGCCGCTGCTCGACTTGAAGCGTCGACGGTGGGGACGAGAATACGCGAGAATGCGCGAGAATACGGTGACAGTGCATTCTATTGCCATGCGGCGCGCCGCCACGGTCTCACAGGGCGAATTGAATGCACTGTCATCGGAACCCCGGGATATGACCGCTCGTCGTTCACCGGCACCACGCCCCCGTTCCGGGTTAAGGTCTAGACTAGTCTCCCCGAGAATGAGTGGGCGCCCACGCCGGTGCAGTAGAACGCCTACCGTAGAGGTTACACTTCAAGGCGTTGCAAGGCAGGACGCAAAGCGTCGACTTGTGTTGACCAAAGTGGAACGCGGATGGGGAGGGCGTTGGTGCCGATTGCCGATCAGTAGCGGTCGCTGCCCTCAAGGCGTGCGAGCAGGCACGGCGTTGAAGGCGCGAGGTGATGCTCGTCGCGTTTCAAGGAACGTGGAAGCGGGGGTTACGTCCGGCGATGGCTCGGTGGCCTCCACCCCATGACGGACTCCGCACTCCATTCTGCCGTGCTGAGCTTGGTGATGAAGAAGTCCGCCAAGGCGCTCACCTTCGCCGGACGCGCGCGAGCCGTGGGTGTTACGAAGTACAAGCCACCCTCGGGCAACCGCCAATCCGTCAAAATTGGTTCGAGCTGTTTGTCGGGGAAATACTGCGTCGCTATGAACTCGGGAAGCTCGGTGATCGCAAGTCCGGCGAGAACCGTGGGCAAGAGAGCCTCAACGCTTGTCCCGCGCAAAGCTCCTGTCGGGGTGACCGGGCACTCCTCTCCGCTTTTGTGGGTAAAGCGCCAGACGTCCCGCTTGCTTCTGTTTGCGTAGGTAAGACACTGATGCGCACCAAGGTCGTGCGGATGCTGTGGCCGGCCGTAGCGAGACAAATAAGTTGGGGACGCCACAACAAACCGACGCACAGGAGCGACCAGGCGCGTGACAAGCGATGAGTTCCTCCAAGATCGCGATGCGAAGAGCCGCATCGAAACCGTCGCCGATCAGATCGGCATGCGCGTCGGTGAGATGGAGATCGACGGAAATATCTGAGTAGGTTCGGAAAAACTCGGGCAATAGCGGGGCAACCCAGCGAGCACCGAAGGTCAGAGGCGCAGCGAGCTTGACGAGGCCACGCGGGCGGCTTGAGGTCTCTCGGGCGAAATCTTCGGCTTCTTCCGCCTCGGCGTAGATCTTCGTCGCTCGTTCGGCGAGCATGTGGCCGTAGTCTGTGAGGGCAAGACGTCGGGAGGTTCGATTGAACAACCGGCCTCCCAAACGCTCCTCAAGTCGGGTGACGGCGCGGGACACCGTAGCGACAGACACTCCCATGGTTCTTGCCGCAGCGGCGAAGGAGCGTTCTTCCGCGACCTTCGCGAACATCGCGAGTCCTTCAAAATCAGGCAGCTTTGACATCGACAATCCTGCAACGATAGCTTTCATCCATTTCTATTTCGAAAAGTCGTGTTTCGCCACAGATTTGTCTCGCCAGCAAGGAGACAGATCATGGCACGCAAACTTCAAGGAAAAATCGCCGTCGTCACGGGCGGCACTACCGGCATCGGCCTCGCCACCGCCAAGCGTTTCGCGGCGGAGGGTGCGCGGGTCTTCGTCACCGGCCGGCGCCAGGCCGAGCTCGACGCTGCCGTCGCGGCCATCGGCGCCAGGGCACCGGTATTCAGGCGGACTCCTCCAATCTCGGCGATCTCAATCGGCTCTATGAGCGTGTGAAGACGGAGGCGGGCCGCATCGACGTGCTGTTCGTCAATGCCGGCGGCGGCTCGATGCTGCCGCTCGGCTCGATCACCGAAGAACAGTACGACGACACATTCGGCCGCAACGTGAAGGGCGTGCTCTTCACGGTGCAGAAGGCGCTCCCGCTCCTGGTCGACGGCGCCTCGGTGATCCTCACCGCGTCGAACGTCAGCATCAAGGGCACCCCGGCGTTCAGCGTCTACAGCGCGTCCAAGGCCGCCGTGCGCAACTTCGCCCGGAGCTGGACGCTGGACCTAAAGTCGCGCGGCATCCGCGTGAACGTCGTCAGTCCCGGCCCGATCAAGACGCCGGGCCTCGTCGACCTGGCTGGCCCCGACGCTACCCAGCAGCAGGGCCTCCTCGACTACATGGCCTCGACCGTCCCGCTCGGGCGTGTCGGTGATCCCGACGACGTCGCCGGCGCCGCCGTTTTCCTCGCGTCCACGGACGCAAGCTTCATCGCCGGAACCGAACTCTTCGTCGACGGCGGACAAGCCCAGATTCTGAGCAGACTGCTCACAACGCGACTGGGGGATGCGCCACGGTCAATAGCCAAGGAGAAATGTTATGAATGACCGTATCCACGAACTGCTTCACCGCAACCTTCAGGAGGTCTTCGGCGAGGGCGACGCGGTGCGTCGCCGCGCGGCGATCGACGAGCTCTATACCGAAGACTGTGTGCTCTATGTGCCGCCCGGCACGTTTGTTGGGCGTGAAGCCCTCGACAAATTTGCTGGTGATCTCCGTGCAACCCACCCGCACTTTGCGTACACGCCGCACGGCGAACCGCAGGCTCTCCACAATGCCGGCCGTCTGGCTTGGGGCTCCGGCCCACGCGGCGAAGCGCCCGAATACACCGGCATGGATGGGATCATCGTTCGCGACGGCAAGATCGCGGCGCTCTACGTGTTCCTCAATTCCATTCCCTCCTAGCTGTGTCAGTGGTCTGTCGGAGCTAGTCGCCCGAGTCATTCAAAATTAGGGGTAGAGCCTTTTGAGCTTCACGCGGGCATCGTCTGTGGTGAATTGCCAGTTGGCCTTTGCGTGATGCTTGTTGCGATGGTCCTCCCAGGCGGCGACTTCTTTTTCGAGGGTCGGCTTGTCTGGAATGCGACGGCTCAGACATTGGCTCGACAGGACGCCGAGTTCGGATTTGGCCATGTCGAGCCAGCTTCCGTGTTTGGGGGTGTAGTGCCATTCGAACCGTTTGACGAGGCGGCGCGCTTCTGGCGCGGGAAAGGCCGCGTAGAGCGAGGCGGGCGTGTGCGTGCTCAGATTGTCTTGGACCAGCCTGATTTGTTCGGCGTCGGGAAAATGCACGTCGGACAGTTCCTTGAGCACCTGCGGTAATCGGCGGCGGCGTGGCGGTCGGTGACCTTGACGCAGCGCCAGCCCTCCAGCGGCGCGAAAATCATGAATATATTGGCCACGCCGTTTCGCTCGTATTCGTAATCGTGCCGGACGGCTGTCCGGGTCGGGCCGGAATCGGAGCGCGCGTCTCGACGATCAACTGCTTGGAGGATTCATCCAGACAGACGAGGGGGCGATCGGGATCGCGCGGCTTCTGGTAAGTTTCCAGCACGTCTTCCATGGCGGCGACGAAGCCGGCGTTGGCGTCCGGCGGGATCACCCATTGCCGATTGCGGTGGGGCTTGAGGACGTTTTTTTTAAAGTCCTTCCGATCGTGTTGTCGCTGGCCTTCTCGACGATGTTCAATTCGACGACCTTCTCCTTGAGCAGGCGCAAACTCCAACGCGCGAACCCCTCGGGCGCCGGCGAGCAGGTCAGAGCGATCAATTTCGCCTCCGCCGCCCCGTCGAAAATCCGCGGCCGGGCGGAGTTCGGATTGTATTTGCGGGTCAGCGCCGCCGCGATCCCTTCTTCGACCAGTCGACGCCGGGTGCGGCCGATATTGTTGATGCTGGTGTCCAACGCCGCCGAGATCGCGCTGTCGCTCCAACCTTCGCCCGCCTCCGACACGTCCGCCTTCAACAGGATGCGCGCCTTCGTCAGCGACTGCGCCGGATGCTTGCCCGCGCAGATCATCGCCTCCAGCTGTTCGCGCTCCTCGGCGCTCAGCTTCACCACATATTTCTTGACCAAAATCTCCCTGCCCGCCACGAATTACCTCCATCGCCGCATCGCCGCGACAGAGATTAGAAAAACACCATAGACTAAATGACGCTGGCGACTAGTCCCAACGAGAGCACCAACCGAACTTTCATCCCTCATTGAAGATCGCTTGGCCCCTGGCGGGTATGACGTGCTCCTCGACGAAAACGGCGATCTCATCGGCGTCGTCTCGTCGAAGCTGAATTTTCTCAGCGAGATCAAGAACGCCGGCGATATCCCGCAGAATGTGAATTTCGCGATCAAGGCCTCCGTCGTCGCCAATTTCCTTCAGGACAACGCCATCAAGTTCCAGATCGGCGAGGCGACGCAGCCGATGAAGGGGCCCGACCTGGCCGATAGGCGAAAGCTCTCAGCGCGTTTATCGTGTGTCGTTGATGTCGCGCCGCTCGTTTGCGGGCCTTGTAGGGCGCGCTCGCCGAGCGCGCTGAGGCGGGGTCAGCGACCCCGCCCTACAGCGGAGAAGAAGGGAGGGGATGAGGGTTGCGGCAGTTGCGGTTGGCCGCGGCAGGCCGACTGGCGGATAAGCGCCTCGGCTCGGTTCCCTCATCCGGCCGGGCTTCCCCGCCACCTTCTCCCGTTCGGGAGAAGGGATTCCGCCGGCCGCGACATCGCGGAATTCAAGGGGGCGTTCGCCGACAGGCTTACGCCGCCACGCTGGCGGGGCGCCTGTGGTCGGGCTAATATGAACTATGCGCCGCAGCGAAGTCATCGCGCGATTGAAGGAAGCCGAGCCGCGATTTGCGCGCGCGGAGGCCAGGCGCTATACCTGTTCGGCTCGCATGCGCGGGACGAGGCGGGCGCCATTTCGATATCGACGTCTTCATAGACAAGGACAGATTGCGCCAGTTCGGCTTTGATGAGTTCATGGATATCTATTTTCTGTTGCGGGAGCGGTTGGGCGAAAGGGTCGATTACGGCACGCGCGAAGGCCTGAGCCCGGCCTTGCGAGCGGAGATCGAGCGGAAGCGATACGGGTTTTTTGATGATTGCCCGCTCGCCGCGCGTGTGGCTGATCGATATTCGCGAAGAGATCGCGGGCATCCAAAGTCTCACGAGGGACGCTGACCTTGGCGCGTTTTCCGCGAGTTGGGGAATGAAGCGTGCGGTTGAGCACGCGCTCCTCATCATCGCCGAAGCCGCAAAGCACTTGCCGCAGTCCATGAAGGACTTACGGCCAGAGGTTCCGTGGCCAAAAATCGACGGGCTCGGCAACTTGCCGCGGCACGAATATCGCCACGTCGATCTAGAGGTGTTGTGGTCGATCGTGACCGGCCAGCTGGACGAGCTCGACAATGCGGCTGCGGCGCTGCTTGAAAACCTCGACGAGGCGGGGAGCAAAGACGTGTAGCGGAGCCCGAGGATCTACGGGGCGCGCTCCGCTTCGGCGCCAGGCAGGGAGAGAACGTGGAGGCCTTCGGCTACCCCTTGAGTTCAGGTTCTCGCAGCAAGCGGCAACTTCACCACCGGAAACGTGACCGCGCTCGCCGGGATTGGCGACGACAGCCGGTTCTATCAGATTTCCGCGCCGGTCCAGCCGGGCGCCTCAGGCGGTCCGCTCCTCGACGAGAACGGCAATCTCATCGGCGTCGTCTCGTCGAGTTTAATTTCCTGAGCGAGATCAGGAACACCGGCGATATCCCGCAGAACGTGAATTTCGCGATCAAGGCCTCCGTCGTCGCCAACTTCCTTCAGGACAACGCCATCAGGTTCCAGATCGGGGAGGCGACGCGGCCGATGAAGGGGCCCGACCTGGCCGATGAGGCGAAAGCTCTCAGCGCGTTTATCGTGTGTCGTTAGGAGCGGTTGCATGCGCTCCCTCCTCCCGCTCTACGGCATTCACACAAGTCATCGAGCCTGCGGGCGGCCGCCGGAGCGCTCCTTCTCCGCGAAGCGGGGAAGGCGTCGCCGAAGGCGACGGATGGGGTGTGGCAAACAGGGCGCTTGGGCCGCCAGTTCGCGGAAACGTTCGTGCAAGCCGTCTGGCGTCGTAGCAGCGGGCCACACCCCATCCGGCGCTTCGTGCTACCTTCCCCAGCAAGCTGGGGAAGGGATCTGCGCGGCGATCTAAGATGTGTGAACACTGCAGCTCCCCGCTCGGGAGGAGGGCGGGGATGAGGGCTACGGGCAGTTGCGGTTGGCCGCGGCGGCGCCGTTGGCGGATAAGCGCCTCGGCTCGGTTCCCTCATCCGGCGCTTCGCGCCACCTTCTCCCGGAGGGAGAAGGGAGGCCGTCACCCGCCTTTCCGCTAGCCCCATATCCGATGCGATCATCCGAACCGCTGCCGCATGCCCGCGGCGATCACCGCGCTGGGAAATGATGGTAGACCAAGTGCAGCAGATGCGCGTCGGGGCCCACGCGCATGCGAAGCTTCGGACGGACCTTGGTAAGCGCACGCTCGACGACCTTGGCGACCCGAATGGGATCGATGCCTGCCTGGACCCCGCGGTCGAAGAAGCCGCCGGCGCGCTCACGACCTTCCGCGTAGGCGCCAATGCTCGCCGCCGTCCGCGTGAGATTGCCCCGAATTTGGGTGCGGACGAAGCCCGGCTCGATCAGGACCGTACGGATGCCGAAGGAACGGACCTCATAGTCCAGGCTCTCGCAATAGCCTTCGAGCGCGTGCTTGGAGGCGCTGTAGAAGGCCTCGAACGGGCTGGGCAGGAAGCCGGCTATGGACCCGATCGTGACGAGGCGGCCGGCCTTTCGCGCGCGCATCGCAGGCAGAACCGCGTGGACCAGCCGGTGGACGCCGAAGAAGTTGGTTTGAAACAGATACCAAGCGCTTCCTGCGCGGTCGTCTCCTCGACGGCGCCCAGCATGTCTGCGCCTGCGTTGTTGACCATCGCGTCGACCGGTCCGCGCGGGCCAGCACCTCCGCCACCGCCGCCTCGACGCTCTCGATCGCTGGCGACGTCCAGCTTCAATGCGCTGGCCCATCCCTGTCGGGGCTCGGGCCGGCGCATGGTCCCGAACACGCGCCAGCCCGAGCGATGAAGATGCGCCGCGATCGCCTGGCCGATGCCGCTGGAGGCGCCGGTCACGACGACCGTTTTCTGGTCTGACAGGGTCATGGCGTCCTCCTGTCCGAATCACGGTTGCAGGAAATGGCCAGCGGGCGGCCCAGCGGCCGTGAAAGCCAACGACCAGATCGCCGCGCATCAGCCTTGCGCAACCGCCATGCCCTTCTCGGCCAGTTCTTCTTGGCGCGCTCGTTCTTGGCGAGGCGGGTGAGACCCATCCCGCGCAGCACGTTGGGCGCCTTGGTGAACTGGACGTTGTCGTAGCCGACGATCTCGACGCGGTTGCCCCAGGGATCGCGAAAATCAAGGAAGGGTCCGTCGGTCAGGGCGACTCCCGCGGCGTCGAGCGCCTTGCGGGCCGCCTCCTTGTCATCGACCACGAGGCCGAAATGGCGGCCGTCGTCCGCCGCTTGCCTGCGGCCCTTCTGCAGGGCGATGAACTGATCGCCCAGATCGATGAAGGCCATGGTGTCGTTCTTGCCGCGCAGATCGAAGGCGAAGAGACGGCCGTAGAACGCCAGCGCTTCTTCAATGTCCCCGACCTCCAATGCTATATGGTTCAAGCCGATGGCGCGCGGCCTTGTGGATTTCAAACCAACTGCATCCTCCTCTTGCCAGCCCGAGAATCAGGCGGTAGAGCGAGCCCAGGACGCAAGCGCGACCTCGCAAAAAAAAAAAAAAAAAAAAAAAAAAAAAAAAAAAAAAAAAAAAAAAAAAAAAAAAAAAAAAAAAAAAAAAAAAAAAAAAAAGGGCGACGCCCGCTAGCTAGAACGCCGGCGCCGCCGCGCGGAGGAGAGTGTCCAGATCGAGCCTGCCCAGCGCCTTGGCGGGAACGCCGTCGATCAGATTGAAAACAGCGCCCTTTTTTCGTCGAGACATATTGGCAATGCGCTCTTCGATCGTATCGGCGAAAAGAATAGGCCAATACCTCGACCTGTCGGGTCTGGCCGATACGATGGACCCGGTCCTCGGCTTGGGTCTCGACCGCAGGGTTCCACCAGCGATCGAAATGGATGACGCGGGAGGCTGCGGTCAGGTTCAGTCCCGTGCCTCCCGCGCGGAGCGCAAGAATCATCACGCGGCGTGTCTCATCGTGCTCGAGGGAACCCAATGCGGCGCTGCGGGCTGCCTGGTCCATGGCGCCGGCGAAGACCAGCGGCCGGAACTTTTGCAACTCGCGCGCGAGCCGCAGCACGCCGAACGGTTCCTCGACGAATTGGGAGAAGACGAGCGCCTTCGCGCCGGACGCCCTGAACTCATCCAGGCGATGGCGCAGATCGGCAAGTTTTGCCTAGTTCCCCGTCTGGGGGCAAAAATTGCAAATCTGCTTCAGGCGGACAATGAAGTTCCAGCACATGCGAAATTCGCAACTCCCGCCCCAGCGAACGCAGCCAGACGGTTCCCTTCTCCTCCGCCTTTTGGTAAGCGGCGCGCTGCGTCGCGGCGAGGTCAAGGGCTATGACCGAAGCGAACTTGGGCGGCAGATCGTCGAGGACCTCGGCGCGACGACGGCGCAGCTGCACCCGGGACATCAGGCCGCGAAGACCAACGCCCATGGCGCTCGGATTGAATTCGCCAGGCGCGGCGAAATCGAGCACCGAAAGCAGATCGTCGAGACGATTTTCGAGAGGCGTTCCCGACAACGCCCAGGAGCGCGACCGTTCGAGCCAACTCATGATGGTGGTGGCGCCGGATTTCGCATTCTTGATCCGTTGGGGCTTCATCGAGGACGACCACGTCCCATGAGCGGTAGGCGGCCTCGGACCGCGCCCAGAGATCGGCGCGGACCGATTTGAAATTCGACAGGGTGAGCGTCGCCTTGGCGCGCCAAGCGGGATTCTGTTGGTCCCGC
>CAWDTW010000102.1:0-5797 GCA_963805295.1 uncultured Alphaproteobacteria bacterium
GGCGGTTTCTTGGATCGAGGGCGGCGTGGCGAAACCGGTGATCTTCACAGTGTCGGCGATCTGGGACGACGAAACGAACGTCTGGAGCGGTCATTGCGATGAGCTTCCCGCCGCGGCGGACGCGGCGACGCTCGATGAACTGCTGGAGAAAATATCCAGGATGGCTCTCGACGTTGCGCCCGACAAGCATCCCGACGTCGGACCCAAGTTGATCTTCATCCAAATCACGGCCCTGGGCGAAGCCGTTCCCGCGGCGGCGTGAGGCCTCTAGGCATCGTCGCTTTGGTTCTCCGCTAACCGCTTCAAGTCATCGGAGCGCAATATATGGCCGTCTTCATCTGAAATCCGGATATTCGGCCGTCGATAGGTCCGCAGTGCGCTCACGGCTTCAAATGCCGCAACCGCGCTGTCATGGCGTTCGACGAACTCACGAATGTCCGTCCCGGATGCTACTACAAAACGCATGACACATACCCCGCTTATCGCTAGGCATGTGGCCGGACATGGGACAGAAGAGGGACCGCGTCAAGGGCGGCGAAATTTCAAACTGAGACACTACACCATCTTCCCGGGATCTCGACGGCCTTGGCCGCCGGGCGACGCAACATACCCTTTCGGCTGCCGGATGGAGCCGCCGGAGCGTGACTATCGCCTCGGCGCCCCCATTGCAGTTACCCAATCCTCCGGTTCGATAGCATGCGTAACCTGCGCCGGATCGCGAAATCTGTTGCCATAAGGTCACATCGGCTCAGAGTTTTGGTCCTCACCGTCTAGCAACAGTCTTCGTTTGTCTATGGCGCAACGGAGCCATTGCGCTGTTACTATTCCACCAAGCTCCCCAAAATATAACGCTTCCTCGGTCACAATTTGGAAACAAATTGTTCACGCACGTGATTGCAGCCCGCGGCGCCTCTGCCGCGCGCCCATTTTTCCGCCGGCAACCCACTGTCCCGAGACGCCAAAGTCTAGTTAAACGACCAAGATGGAGCCGCTCGGCGCGGCGCGGACAGCCTGAGCGAAGATCTGTTCGCGCGACGAGGACAGAATCGGCTTCGCGGTTTCGGCCGCTACGACAGTCCAGTTGTCGGGGGCAACGATGAAGAGATTTGCAATTGTCCTGTTGGCGACGCTGGGCCTCGCCAGCCTCGCCCAGGCGGCGGACCTTCCCACCCAGAAGGCGCCCGCGGCGGCGCCCGCCAAGCCGGACTGCTGGTCGAGCTTCTGGAACTGGCTCAACGCCTCGGCCAGCGACTGCCCGCTGACCTACGCCGGTTTCACTCTCTACGGCACGCTCGACCTCGACGCCACCTATCTGCACGAAGGCGTCGGATTCCAACCCGAGCGCCGACAAGGACAGTTACGGCATTCAGAAGAACGCCTACGAAAGCAAAGGGCTCGCGAGCATCAACGGGCTCAGCACCTCGGTGGTCGGACTCAAAATGAAGGAAGAGGTCCTGCCCTACGATTGGTCGATCATCGGCGTCCTCGAAGCGGGCGTCAACCCGTATTCGGGCATGTTCGACAACGGCCCGCGCACTCTTGCGGACAACAACGTCAGACCCGCCGGCACCTATCCCTTTCAGAACAGAAACGCCGACTCGAGCCGCGCCGGACAGTGGGACAACTCCCAGGCCTTCCTTGGCGTCAGCAACCCGGTCTACGGCACCCTGACCTTCGGCCGCACCAACTCGCTGTCCAACGACATCACGTCGGCCTACGACCCGGTCGCGTCGGCCGCCTTCTCGCTCATCGGCTTTTCGGCCTCGTTCGCCGGCTTCGGCAACACGGAGACCGTGCGCCCGAACACCGCCTTCACCTACCGCCTGACCTATCAGAATTTCCGCGCGGCGGTTCAAGCGCAAATCGGCGGCTATGGCGTCGGGAACGCCACAAACGGAATGTATCAGGGGCAGCTTGGCGCAGACTTCGGGGCGCTTTCGGTCGACGGCGTTTTGAGCTGGGCGAAGGACGCGGTGTCGCTCTCAAGCTTCGGCGGGTCGAATGAAGCCTGCCTCACCCCCGCCAACTGCTTCATTAACGTGAACAACGCCTATTACGATGTTAACTCGGTGCTCAAGGCAACGCTCTCGAACAATTTCGGCGGCGAGCTGACCGCCAAGTACAAGTGGGATCCCTTGACCTTCTAGGGCGGCTGGATTTACGCGCGGTTGATGAACCCCTCCGACGACTATCTGACCGGATTCCCGACCGTCTCCCAGGGCATCTTCATCCCACAGGGCTTCTTTAACAATGGCGTCTACACCAACAACGCGGTTACCTTTAACAATTATACCATCAACAAGGTCCTGCAGACCTTCTGGACCGGGGTCAGGTGGAAGGTGCTGAGCAATCTCGATGCGGCGGTCGGCTTCTACTATCAAGGTCAGAACAATTACAAGGCTCCTCGCTGAATGGAGTGGGTAAGGCCGTTTTTTGGGTTCGCTTGGGGAGCGATCGGTTGGGATCGAGTTTATTGTGAGGGGATGCGAGACACCGATCTTTTCCAGTTGGCCCTTGGGTTGCAGTCGCCGTGGACGGTGACGCGGAGCGAGTTTGCGGTCGAGGATGGTCGGCTCGATTTGGATGTGGATTTTCCGCGCGGGAGCCGGTTCGCCTGCGCCGAGTGCGGACGCGAGGGTTGCGCGGTTCACGACACGAAGGATGAAACGTGGCGGCATCTGGACTTCTTCCAGCATCGCACGCTGTTGCACGCTCGTGTGCCGCGAGCGAGCTGTCCGAACTGCGGGGTGCGCAAGGTCGCCACGCCGTGGGCTCGGGCGGGTTCCGGGTTCACGTTGTTGTTCGAGGCCTACGTGCTGGCGCTGGCCAAGGCGATGCCGATCGCCAATGCGGCCAAGCGGCTTGGCGAGCACGACACGCGCTTGTGGCGGATCGTCGAGCATTACGTTTGGCGCGCGGTGGAGGCGCTGGATTTGTCGCAGGTGCGGCGCATCGCCGCCGACGAAACCTCGGCGCGGCGCGGCCACGACTATGTCAGCCTGTTCGTCGACATGGCGCGGCGCAAAGTCATCTACGTGGCCGACGGCAAGGACGCCGCGACGGTGAAGGAATTCGCGGATTTCCTCGAGGCGCACGGCGGCAAGCGCGAGGCGGTCACCGACGCCAGCATCGACATGGGGGCGGCGTTCGAAGCGGGGATCAAGGCGAACTTCGAGAACGCCGAGATCACGTTCGACAAATTCCACGTCATCAAACTCGCCAACGAGGCCGTCGACCGGGTGCGACGCGAGGAAGCGCGGAACAACTTCCAGATCAAGGGCCGGCGCTACATCTTCCTCAAGAACGTCGATCGTCTGACGCAGGAGGAGAAGGAAGCGTTGTCAAGATTGGAAGCGCAGAACCTGGACACGATCCAGGCGATGCAAATCCGCATGAACCTGCAACAGCTGTTCACGATGGACGCCAAGACCGCCCGACGCTTCCTCGATCGCTGGAACGCCTGGGTTCAGGTCTGCGATCTCGGCCCGATGAAGCGGCTGGCCAAAACGATCATGGCCAAGGCCGAGGGCGTTCTCAGGTCGATCGCCACCGGCCTTTCCAACGGCGTCCTCGAAGCCATCAACGGCAACGTGCAGGCCGCCAAGCGCAAAGCCAAAGGCTACCGAACCAAGCGAAATCTCAAAGCCGTCGTCTACCTCATCGCCGGAGACGTTCTGGCCAATTCACCCACTTGAAATAGCGACGAGCCAATTACAATACGAGTTCCTGCACGGGCAGCGGCCCCTTCATCAGCAGCAGCAAGTGCGGCGGCAGCCAGGACGGTCTATCGATCTTTTTGGACTGGAAGCCGTTCAAGCGTGTCGACGTCTACGGCGGCATCATGGTCACCAATGTCTACGGCGGCCTCGCCAACGGCTTCTTTTCGACCTCGACCGTCGTCATCCCAGGAACGACCACGGCCATTAGCGTCAATACGGCCCGGACGCAGAACTACGACCCGACGGTCGGCATCCGCATCCGCTTCTGACAGGGCGCCGCTGAGAATTGGGCGCCGATCGCGATCCGTCGTCGCCACGATTTGGGAAGCGCCTTAGTGTGAAAATTAAGAGGGCTTGACGCGGTCTCGCATTGCCGCGATGTGCCTGCTATGTTTGGCGGCAGGTCGTGGATGCGGAAATTTATCATTTCATCTGGGACTGGCATCGCCGATCAAACCTTGCGATTGAAAGCGAACTGGGGACCCCGTGTCGTTCTTTCAATTGAAAGAGTTCGCTGTCTCAGAGAGACGTGAAGAGAATGCCCCGGGGTCCTGGAGGCGAACGCCGCCCGTCGTGACTGCTCGCGCGGGCGAAAATCGGCAGCCTCCTCCGACAGGCCGGCTCGCCGCCCAGACCCTAAACGAGAGGCGCTCCGTTGCGACGAACCGGCGCGCGCCGCGGGGGGCACGCGCCCGAGGACCGTCAATCCGATGTGTTGCCGTCGATGCAGCCCGTGTTGCAGTCGTTTCGGTCTTCGCTCAGTCCGTCTTCGTCGCCCTTGTTATCCGGGTAGGGCGCGATATGCGGCCAGGACAAGCCAAACGGCTGAGCCGGAGCCGCCGGAGGCGGCGCGACCACAACGGGCGCAGCGACCGGGGACGGGTGCTTGGACTCGAAGTGGTGGACAACGTGATGATGCAGATGCGGACCTTGGAAGCGATGGTAGTGATAGTGGTGATAGGGGAGGGTCGGCGCCGCCGTCTGGGCGTAGGCCGCAATTGGACCCGCCAGCGAAATCACATAAGCGAGCGACAATGTAATCGATGTCTTCACCCTACCCTCCTGACGCCCCCGACGCAGCAGTTTGGGCTGCGATCGAATTGAGAGCGGCGCGCTTTCATAATTCTCTTTCGAACACGAACATGTCGGCATGATGAATTCGTGTCGAGACAAAAAAGTTTTATGGCGCCCTTCCGACCGTGGCGGAGCGGGCGCGGGCGCTGATCACCGGGCTGAGGTGCGGGCTGCGGCGGTACTTCGCACGGTAGCCGTCGCCGACGCGGTCGTTGATCGGCCCGTCGACCGGTTCGAAGGCAACCTCATTTGTCATGCCTGCAGCGACGATCCGCCCTGCCTTCTGCCGACCGCAGTCTGATACCAACGCGAGTTCTTTCCGCTGTAGCCGCGCACGTAAGACCACGCGGGCGCACCCGCATGTAGCAGGCGGACCCGTGTGTATTTGTGACCAAGCCGCGATCATTCCGGTTGGCCGCCGATGCACCCCTTGTTACAGTCGTCGATGTCGGTGCTCAGCCCGTCAGTGTCGCCCTCGCCGGGAGGGTACGGCGCGATCCGCGGCCACTCGAAGTTGTCCTTGCGATTGGCTTTGGGCGGGATATGCCGCGCTCCTCGACTTGGCGGCGGATGGCGTTGGCGTCGTAGCCCTTGTCAGTTCTGCTGATGGACGAGCCATGTTCTGCGCTGGATCCGATCGCCACGCGCGTCATCGAGGAGCTGCTGCACGAACTGAAGGCGGACTACAGCCTGGCGATCGTGACCCACAACATGCAGCAAGCGAAGCGCGTCGCCGATAGGACCGCGTTCTTTTCTGTCGATATCTCGGAGAACGGCCGGACGGGGTATCTCGTAGAACAGGGGCCGACGCGTCAGATATTTGAGAGTCCGGTCGAGAAATTGACTTGCGACTACATCTCCGGCCAATTCAGCTGAGCGTCGAGACTGGGTCGCATGGGTTAGGCGCTTCCGACGAGCATCGCTGCGCGGATGCCCGGAGCCGAGCCCTGTCGCGCCCGCGATCGGCGGCTTCTTCGGATCTACTCAGCCAGCGCGCCGAGTTC
>CAWDTW010000103.1:0-148184 GCA_963805295.1 uncultured Alphaproteobacteria bacterium
GGCTGGAACGGCGCGCGCGCCTTCACCGCCACCTCCGGCCCGGGCATCTCGCTGATGCAGGAGTTCTTCGGCCTCGCCTATTTCGCCGAAGTTCCGGTCGTCGTGTTCGACGTGCAGCGCGGCGGCCCCTCGACCGGAATGCCGACCCGCACCCAGCAGTCGGATCTCCTGTCCTGCGCCTACGCCTCCCACGGCGACACCAAGCATGTCCTCCTGATCCCCGACGGGCCGGCGAGACGTTCGAGTTCGCCGCCGAGCGCGTTCGACCTCGCCGAGCGCCTGCAGACGCCGGTGTTCGTCATGCTCGACCTCGACATCGGCATGAATTCGCACCTGACCGCGCCTTTCCGCTGGGACGACTCTCGCCACTACGACCGCGGCAAGGTGCTCTGCGTTCGAAAGCTCGAGAGGGGGCAATTTCGGCGCTACAACGACGTCGACGGCGACGGAGTTCCTTATCGGACCCTGCCCGGCGCGCCATCCGACGCTCGGCGCCTATTTCACCCGCGGCACCAGCCGCGACCGCTTCGCGCGCTATACCGAAGACGGCCTGCCCTATGTCGACAACATGGAGCGGCTGCGAGCTCAAGTTCGAGACCGCGCGCGGCTCGCGCCGAGGCCGGTCCTGAAGCGGCGGCGAAGCCGACCCCGTCGGCGTGCTCTATTTCGGCTCGACCGCCGCCCCGATGGACGAAGCCCAGGAGTGCTGGCGCGACGACGGGCTGCGATGTCGACACCCTGCGCATCCGCGCGTTTCCGCTCGCGCCCGAGATCGCGGAGTTCGTCGCGGCCACGATCGGGTCTTCGTGGTCGAGCAGAACCGCGACGCGCAGATGCGCACGCTGATCACGAGCGACCTCGGCGTCGCGACGGCCGCTGACGTCGATCCTCCACTTCGGCGGCATGCCGACCTCCGCCCGTTTCATCGTCGCGAAATCGCCGCGCGCTTGCGCAGCCGGCCGCGCCGCAACCTCTCGAGGCCGGTCAATGACCTATCTCGCCAAGCCGAAGTTTCATCATCCCGTCGATCCCGGCCAACGCGCTCGGCTTCACCCTCCGCGACTACGAAGGCTCGATGTCGACGCTCTGCGCCGGCTGCGGCCACGACTCGATCACCGCGGCGATCGTGCACGCCTGCTTCGAACTGGCCCTGCCGCCGCACCGGGTGGCCAAGCTCAGCGGCATCGGCTGCTCGTCCAAGACGCCGACCTACATGCTCGGCCAGAGCCACGGCTTCAACTCGGTGCACGGGCGCATGCCGTCGGTGCTGACCGGCGCCAACCTCGCCAACCGCGACCTCATCTATATCGGCGTCTCCGGCGACGGCGACACCGCCTCGATCGGCCTCGGCCAGTTCGCCCACGCGATGCGGCGCGGCGTCAACATGGTCTATATCGTCGAGAACAACGGCGTCTACGGCCTGACCAAGGGCCAGTTCTCGGCGACCGCCGACCGGGGCTCGAAGAGCAAGAAGGGGGTCGGCGCGACCGACGAGCCGATCGACCTCGTCGCGCTGGCGATCGAGCTCGGCGCCGCCTTCGTCGCGCGCAGCTTTTCCGGCGACAAGGCGCAGCTCGTGCCGCTGATCAAGGCGGCCTTCGAGCACGCGGGCGCGGCCTTCATCGACGTCATCTCGCCCTGCGTCACCTTCAACAATCACGAGGGCTCGACCAAGAGCTACGATTACGTGCGCGAGCACAACATCGCGATGAACGCGCTCGACTTCATCACTGGGAAAGACCCGATCGAGATCGACTACGCCGAAGGCGCGGGCCAGGCCGTGACCATGCACGACGGCACCACGATCGATCTGCGCAAGCTCGACGCCACCCACGACGTCACCGACCGCGCCGCGGCGCTGACGACGCTCGAACGCGCCGCGAGACCGGCGAAATCCTCACCGGCCTCCTCTACATCGACAAGGAGTCGGAGGAGTTGCACGACACCCTGAACACCACGATGCGGCCGCTGAACGAGCTGACCGAGGTCGAGCTTTGCCCGGGCGCGAAGGCGCTGGAGGCGATCAACGCGTCGCTGAGGTAGCCCTTCGCCGTGCACGTTCACCTCGACGTCCTCGCCGGCTTCGTCGCGTTCGGCGTCGTCGCCGCCGCAACCCCGGGGCCGAACAATTTGATGCTCATGACCTCGGGGGTGAAGTTCGGTTTTGCCCGCACGCTGCCGCATCTCGCCGGCGTCGTCCTCGGCTTTTCGCTGATGGTGGCGCTGGTCGGCCTCGGCCTTGACGCGGTCTTTCAACGCGTCCCGCAATTGCTGCCGGTCATGCGCATCCTGGGGTCGCTCTACATGCTTTGGCTGGCGATGAAGATCGCCTTCGCCGGGCCGATCGGCGAGGTCGAGGGCGGCGGAAGCCCGCTCGGCTTCCTCCCTGCTGCGGCGTTTCAGTGGGTCAATCCCAAGGCCTGGGTGGCGATCTTGGGCGCGCTCGCGGCCTACGCGCCGATGACCGACACGTATGCGCAAAGCGTGGCGCTGATGGTCGGCCTGTTCACAGCGATCACCATCCCGAGCGCCGGTGCCTGGACGCTGTTCGGCGCCGCGCTCAAGCGCCTGCTTGCCGATCCGCGCGCCGTCCGCCCGTTCAACCTCGCGATGGCCGTGATCCTCGCCGCCTCGATCGCGCCGATGCTGTTCGAATAGCGTAATATAAGCGGCGTTTTCAGACCGCGTCCTTGAGCGGCTTGGCTTTCGGGTAGGCCCAGGAGAGGAGTTCGTCGACGGCGCCACCATCAATCTGCGCAAGCTCGACGCGGCCCACGACGTCACCGACCGCGCCGCGGCGCTCACCGCGCTCGAGCGCGCGCGCGACGCCGGCGAAATCGTCACCGGCTTTGCCCCGGCACGAAGGCGCTGGAGGCGATCAACGCGTCGCTGAGGTAGTCGGCGGCCCGGCGGCAGGTTTCCGCCCCAACAAACCGTCTGAAGCCGGCCGCATGGGAAAAGAGCATGCCGGACTATATCGACGAAGCAACCATCCGCGCCGTCCTCCAATGGGACCCGCTCATCGACGCGATGGAGACCGCCCTGCGGGACTTCTCATCCGGGCAAGGTTCTTCAACCCGTGCGAACCGTGCTCACCATCGAGGAGACCCAACGCTATCTCGGCGTCATGCCAGCGGTTGCGGAAGGAGCAATGGGCCTCAAACTCGTCAGCTTCTATCCGGGCAACGCCGGCAAGGGGATTCGGACGCATCACGCGATGATCGTGCTCATGCGTCCGGACACTGGCGAGCCGCTCGCGGCAATGGACGGCACGCTCATTACCGAGATGCGGACTGCGGCGGTTTCGGCGGCAGTGACCAGACGACTGGCGCGGCCGGACAGCCGCGTTCTGCGCGCTCCCTCGGCAGCGGCGTTCAGGCGGGCGCCCCCCCTCTCCGCGCTGAAGCGGCGTGCGCAACTTCGAGGAGACCCGAGTTTGGAGCAGAACGCCCGAGCGCGCCCGTCTTTTCGCGTCCGAGCGCGGCGCGATCGCATCGGAAGACGTTCGCGCGGCGGTCGAGGACGCGGATGTCATTGTCACGGCGACGAACGCTCAGGAGCCGATCCTGCGAGGGGAATGGGTCAAGTCCGGCGCGCATGTCAATGCGGTTGGGGCGGCTCGGCCGAACTGGCGGGAGCTCGACGACGACCTCATGACTTCGTCCGTGCTCGATCGTCGACTCGCGCGAAGCTGCGCGCAAGGAATATGGCGACGTCATCCGTCTCAGGGGCGTTGATCTACGCCGAAGCCGGCGAACTTTTCTGCGGGCGTCAAGGCGACGCCGCCCCGCGGGCCGCACGAGCGTATTCAAGTCTCTGGGCATCGCCGTGGAGGACATCGCCGCAGCCCAGCTCGTCTGCGAGAAGCTTGCGCGTCGCGCGTGAGGCGAAGCGCATGCAAGGAATCGCGTGCAATTCGAACTCCCCATTGTGTTCCACTTCTTTCAGAGAGTTGTTTTATGACAAACTCAACCTCTTTGATCGGCACATGGCGAATGACTTCTTGGACGCGCAAGGCGATTGCGACCGGCGAAGTCACGGATGCGATGGGCGCCGAACCCATCGGCTATATCGCCTACCACGCCGACGGACGCATGATGGCGTTTGTCGCCAGGAGGCAACGGCGCAAGCCGCAGGGCCAGAAGCGGAGTGAATCCGAAAAGGCGGAGCTCTTCGATACGATGCTGGCTTACTGCGCCTCATATACCCTCGAAGGCGACACAGTCGTTCATCGCGTCGAAGCCGCCTGGAACCCGGCGTGGGAGATCAATCTCATTCGACCCTATGTTCTCGACGGCGACACGCTCGTTATCAGCGGCGCGCAGGGCCGCGACACGATCACCGGCGAGCCGGTCGAGTTTCGGATGGAGTTTCGAAAAGTCTGATCCGCCGCGACATCAGCGAGCACTTCCGCCGAAGTTTCGACATCGCTCGGAGCTGCGGCTCCTCGACTCTTGCGATAGTCAACCCGAAGAGATGGTCAATCGTCTCCTGCCCCCGGGCTTTCATTTGAATTTGGGTATGGTGAAGGGGGTTGCGATCATCTGGACTGCCAGGGTTAGCCGCTCCGAGCGGATAGCAAGGCGGACACCGGACGATGAGCGGGGTGCGTGCGGCCCCTTTGCTGCCACTGGAGCGTGGCTCTTTGACGGCGACCAAACCCGGTTGATCCAACTCCGCCCGCAGGAGACGCTGATGGCAATGCAATTCAAGAGTTTTCTGGCGCCTCGCTTGTCGCAGCAACATGCCTGTTCGGGCGCCGTTCGGCGCCTCGGCCGAGCAGCCGGTCTACGGGCCCGAGATTCAGGGCTTCGACTATCCCTGGCCCGTGCGCGATTACTCCTTCACGTCGCAGGGCGAGGCCTTGACCATGCGTTATATGGACGTGCCTGCGGCGGCGACGCCGAACGGCAGGACCGCCGTCGTCCTGCATGGCAAGAATTTCTGCTCGGCGACCTGGGAGCAGACGATCCGGGCGCTGAGCGGCGATGGCTACCGCGTCATCGCGCCCGACCAGATCGGCTTTTGCAAGTCGACCAAGCCCGAACGCTATCAATACAGTTTTCAGGCGCTGGCGGAGAACACCCACGCGCTCCTCGCCTCGCTCGGCATCAAGAACGCCGTCATGATCGGGCATTCGACCGGCGGCATGCTCGCGGCGCGCTACGCGCTGATGTATCCGGAGGAGACGTCCGCGCTCGTTCTCGTCGATCCGATCGGGCTCGAGGACTGGAAGGCGCTCGGCGTTCCCCCACTGACCGTCGATCAGTGGATCGAGAGGGAGAAGGGCCTGACCGCCGAGCGCCTCCGCGCCTACGAGCAGTCGACCTACTATGCCGGCCAGTGGCGGCCCGAGTACGACCAATGGGTGACCATGCTCGCCGGTCTCGCGCAAGGGCCTGGCCGCGACATCGTCGCCCGCAACGCGGGGCTGATCGACGACATGATCTACACCCAGCCGGTCGTCTACGAGTTTCCGCTGATACGGGTCCCGACCATCCTGATGATCGGCGACAAGGACACGACGGCGATCGGCAAGGACTTTTCGCCGCCCGCCGTGCGCGCGCGCCTCGGCCATTATCCCGAGCTCGCGCAGAAGACCAAGGCCGCCATTCCCGGCGCAAAACTGATCGAATTCCCCGAGGCGGGACACGCCCCCCAGATCCAGGAGCCCGAGCAGTTCAACGAAGCCCTCATTCGCGCGCTTGATGAGTTCGGCGGTGACGGCTCGCGACAAACGAGAGCCGCAGCGATACGTCATCGTGAGGACCCCGGGTCTGATGCGGCTCCGAGGCGCGCGGCCCCGCTATCGCCGCACGCCTGTTCGAGGACACGGCGGCGCTGACGGGCGTGCCAGTGCCGGACCTGGCTAAGCCAGCGACTTGACGATCTCGCGGAAGGCCTGCTCGGGGAACGCCTTCAGCGTCTTGGCTTGCGCACGAAGCCTTTCTTGGCGATCTGCAGCGTCAGACGCGCTGCGACGGCGTCGTCGGGCGCGTCATAGATCAGGACAAGATCGTATTCGCCCATGGTCATGTGGATCGAATGGTAACGGCGATCCATGTCCGCCATCAGTTTCTTGATCGCGTCCAAGCGATCGGCCGCATCCCGACCGCCCTGATGCCTTCGGGCGTCCAGTTTGCAAGTGCGATATAGGTCGACATGGCGCTCACCTCCTTTTCGCAATGAGACTGCACGCTAGCGCCGTCGTGCCCTTAGCCAAAGCAAAACCTCGGCCGCCGCAGATCGCGTCCTTCACCGGGCAAAATCTTCTCCCGTATTCGTGTTTTGCGCAAGCCGACGCCATTGGCGCGGGCCGTTGAAGTCGATGCGACGAGTCTCGGGTGCTGCCTCAACTCCGCCGACATGCATTCCAGTCTCCAAGTCCGAGCGTGGATCCGCGTCACGGGCGCGGTCAGCCGCTCCATTCCAGCCGCACGAACGGCGGAGCATCTTCCAGCCGCACGAAGCCGAGGCGCTCGCAGAGCCTCAGGGACGCGGCGTTCTGCGCCAGCACATTGACCCGCGCCGGCAGGCCGAGCCGGCGCGGCTCTTCGAGCGCGCGCAGCATCAGGCGCGTCGCCAGCCCGCGCCCCTGCGCCTGCGGCAGGAGCGCGATATCGACATAGGTGACGCAGCGATCGCCGACGTCGGTGATCAGCCGCCCGACCGGTTCGCCGCCGAGCTCGACCACCTCCCATCGCGCGCCGGGGTAGTCCTGCCGATAGGTCGCCGTCATCGACCGGTATTGGGCGCGCAACAGGAAGTCCTTGGCCGCCGCGTCGACCGGCATCGCCGCCATCTCGGCTGCCTTGGTCGCGGCGAACAGCGCATAGAGAAACGTCCGGTCGGCTTCGTCGTCGCGCTCCGGCCGGAACGTCAGGGCGCCGTCCGCCGGCGATGCGCTCATGCCGCCATGGCCTCGCGTCCGGAGGCTCGACAAAGCCGCAAATTTCTTCCACGGTCGGCAGGCGCCGGAAAGGAGGAAGGACTGCATGACCGATGCGCCGAGCGCCGAAATCTTCACGGCGCATGTCGGCAAGGCGGTGTCGCTGCCCGACGGGCAAAAGCTCACTCTGGTGGCCGTCGACAAGCGCGACGCGCCGGGCGGTGCGCCCCGCGCCGCCTTCAGCCTGCTCTTGCGCGGCGCGCCCGCGCCGATCGCGCCGGAGGGCATGCATCGCCTCACCCTCGAGGACGGCGCAAGCTTCGACCTCTATCTCATCCCCATCCACACGCCGTCGCGCGATCATCAGGACTATCAGATCGTCTTCAACTGATCGCGCCCCGGCCGCAGCGCTCAGTTGCGCGACGGGAAGATTCCCTGAAGCGCGATGCAATAGTTGAGCGCGAGGAACGGCATGCGGTTCTCGTGCGGCTGTCCGCCGGTCGGGGGCAAGCGATCCCATGGCGATCGTCGGCGGCGCCGAACTGTAGATATTCACCGCCGGCGAGCCCGTCTGGCTGGAATAGCCGCTTCCCAGAGTGACCGCACTGCTCGGCACGTTCGTGCCGCCCGTCGTGCCGTTGTTCGTCGCCGCGACGGCATGGGTGTGGCCGCCGGCCGGCATCTCGTTCAGGGTCAGGGTGTGCGACTCCTCGCCGCCCGTCTGTCCGAGGGTGTAGGTCGCGAGGCCCGGTCCCTGACCAAATGCGTTGGCGATGCGCCCGCGCAGATCGGGCAGCGCAAAAGTTGATCGTGCCGTTGCCGCCAAACGTGGTGCCGAGCAGCGAGAACAGCGCCTGGTTCTGGTTGATCGGCAGCAGCTGTCCGGCGCACAGCGCCCAGCCCTTCGGCGCGAAATTGAAGGGAAAGGCTTCGATCTCACCCAGGAATGGCTCTGCCATGGTCGCGTTCTCCGCCCGCGCGCCTCGGCGCCGCCTGTTCGATCGGTCCTAAGCTGCGCGCCGGGAAAATTCCCTGCAACGCAATGCACCAGTTCAGCGTCAGATAGGGCTGCAGGTTGTTGTGGGGCTGCGCCGCCGCCGCCACGGGCGCAACCTGGCCGGCGAGCCAGGCTGGCCGCCGCTCCAGGCGGCGGCGTAGGTGTTGACGGTGAACGCCGCCTCGCCCGCGTCCCGTGGCCTTCGGCAGGCAGGGCGCCGTTCGGCGCATTGGTCGTCGCGGCGACGGCGAAAGCCGGGAAAGGCGTGCGAATGGGCAGGGACCGTCGCCGCGGTCAGCGTGACCTGTCTCCGCGCCCTGCTGCTGCCCATGAGTAGGACGACAGCCCCGGGCCCTGGCCCTGCCCGATCGGCGCGCGGCCGCGCAGGTCCGGCAGCGCGAAATTCGACTGCCGTTGCCGCCGAACTGCGTGCCCAAGAGCGAGAACAGCGCGGTGTTCTGGCTGATCGGCAACAATTGGCCTTCGCACAGGGCCCATCCGATGGGCGCAAAGTTGTACGGGAACAGCGTGATCTGGCCGACAAAGGGATTCCATCGCGTTCCGCTCCCTGCCTCGATGTCGCTCGGCTCGTCAGTTCTGCGACGGAAAAATTCCGAACGAGGCTGATGATGTAATTGATCGTCGTGCTCGGCTGCCGGTTCTCGTGGGGCTGGCCGCCGCCCGCGGCGGGCGAGACCGCGCTGCCCGCCAGCGTCGCGGCCGTTCCGGCGGTCGCGTAGATCGGCGTCGCCGCCGCGGGCGTGCCGAGAACGACCCCCGAGCCCGGCGTCGGCGTCGTCGCGGTCGCCGCCGCCTCGAGCGCATGCGTATGGCCGGCGAACTGGCCGCTCGGTGAGCGTGACCGACTCGACGCCGCCGGCCTGGCCCAGAACGTAGGGCTGCAGCCCGGACCCCTGGCCCATGCCGAGCGCCGCCCGCCCGCGAAGGTCCGGCAGGCCGAATGTCGTCTGGCCGTCGCCGCCGAACTGTCGTGCCGATCAGTTGAAACAGCGCCGTGTACTGAGAGATCGGCAGCAGTGGGCCGTCGCAGAAAGCCCAGCCCACAGGCGCGAAATTGAACCCGACGGCGATCACCTGACCGACAAACGGCTGGCTCATGTGCGCTTCCCCCGCTTCAATGTTCAGACGCGCCAACCGCGCCGAGCGCGTCACCCGGCGCGCACGGCCGCGCCTGCGCCGCCCATCCGCCGATATCCGACGAACCCGAGCCCCGCGAAGCCCAGCAGCATCATCGCCCAGGTCGAGGGTTCGGGGACGCCGTCGGCGCCGCTGCCGGCGGTGGTGACGTCGATGACCAAGGTAGCATAGAACGCCGGATCATCCCCGGTGATCGGACCTGAACTCATGCCGCCGACCAGACCGAACAGCAGCAAACTCGCGACAGGGAATAGGACATTCGCCCACATGGCATTCCCCTTTGACCGAGTTTAATCGGATGACCGCCGTGCCCGGGAAATGTGCGCCCGTTTTCTATCACACGCAAGGCCCGGGTCGCGTCGGTGACGCGTCCAAAAGCACCCGCGCAGGCCAGCATTGCCAGCGTCGAAATCTTCCCGCCAAGCGCGCTCTACCGCAACAGCTTGAACGCGTGCGGCGACCAGTCGCCCTGCCCATTCCGGGGAGGCGCCAGAGCATTATAGAGCGGCTCGATCGCGTGCGCCGCCTCGACCGCGCCATGTCGCATCCAAGCCAAGCCGGGCATCACTCGCGACGTGCCCGTCTTTACCACTTTGCGCTGTTGCGTGTTGGTGCTAGCGTTTCATTAACAACGCCTAAGAGGTCTTTCTCTTCCCGGCGCGCGTTCAATATAAATGCCAATGCATCTGGATCGCGGACAAACAAGCCGTACTCCTCAGTTACATACATCCGAGATACGACGTAATGTCAGTGCCCGCGAATAATGCCATTTCTCAATGTAATCGTCTATTTCATCAATCGTAGCCTTTCCCTGTGGGCACAGGTCGATAAACGAGCAATTATTGGTTTCCACATCGAATCGTCTATTTACGGCCGGCATTTACCCTCCCGAAACGGGGTCAAGAGAGCCCAAGTGATCGCCTCTACCGTTGAACGCCTCAACCTCCCCGTGCAAATGATCCCAGGTATAGAAGCGCCTGCCGCCGTGGCTGGGCCATCGACGCTCGCCAAACACAAACCCAAGGTACTCAAAGTCATCAAGAATGCTCGGTTTCGGTATCGGCTTTCGTCAAATGGAATGTCCAGAATGAAATTCATCCAACGCAAAATACCACTGCGCTGTGGTTTTCTCAAGGAATAAGGGCTTTCGGCGAACTCGCGCGGCCTCCCAGCGCCGAACGACGAAACCGTTGGCAACCGCAAATGCGGGTTGTTTTACCGATTTTGTTTTGAAGCCGCGCGGATATCACCTCAGCAGCTTGAACGCGTGCGGCGACCAGTCGCCCTTGCCGACGCCGGGGATGCACCAGAGCATGCAGAACGGCTCGATCGCCCGCGCCGCCTCGACCGCGCCCATGTCCTCGACATCCCAGCCGAACTGGTCGAGGATCTGCGCCACCGTCCGCTTGGCGCTCCGTCGTTTCCGCAAATGAACATCGTCGGACGGCCCCGGCGAAATGCGGATTGACCATTTGCGCGTTGCCGACCGAATTGAACGCCTTGACGAAATGGGCCGACGGAAAGGCCTTTTGCAGCCGCTCCATCAGCGAATCCTCAGCGTGGTGAAGAACGACAGCACGCCGTTGACCGGCGGGCCGCCGCCGATCGGATTGCTAACGTCGATCACCGTCTTGCCGTCGAGCGCCGCGGCGCCGGCGAGCTCAGCGCCTCGAGCGCGGCCGCGCCCGCGACCGCCAGCACGACGATTTCGCCGAAGGCGGCGGCTCCGCGAAACACCGCAGCCGGGCCAGCGTCCTGATGCTTCTCCCACCCCGGCCCTGCGCTTGGGCGCGGTTTTGAGGGATGATCGCTACAGCTGCGCCTCGCTTAGTCGCGACCCCACATGTCACACATAAAATCAGTGTTTAAAAAGTTCGCGGTTCCCATCTGACAAAAGTTGCAGAAAAGAACACTTAACATGCTGAATTCACTCGATCGCCAGCAGATTCGAGACCGGAGCCTCATTCGGCGTCGGCGGCCGGTTCGTCCTTTGAGGCGCGATGGCCGGGGCAGGCTGCTTCGCCTGCTTTACTTCGCCTTCGCCTCGCTCGCCCTCAGCGCCCCGACGATCCCCAGAGGGCGCGAAATAGACCGCCAGCACGAAGGCGAGGCCGAGCCACAGGAGCCAGCGGTCGGGATGGAACAGCGCCGGCAGCAGCGGCAGGCGCGCGTCGGCGGCGAGGCTCGAGAGCGCCGCCCATCACGTCCTGCAGATAGGTCTCGGCGAAGACGAACAGCGCCGCGCCGATGATCGCGCCATAGAGCGAGCCCATGCCGCCGACCACCACCATGACCAGCACGTCGACCTGGATCGAGAAGCGCAGCGCGGTGTCCGGCCCGACATAGCGCAGCCAGAGCGCGCTCAAGGCGCCGGCCAGCGTCGCGCCGAGCGCCGAGATGCAGGTCGCGAGCGTCCGGTGGAACACGGTGCGGTAGCCGAGCGCCTCGGCGCGGAACGGGTTCTCGCGGATCGCCTGCAACACCCGCCCGAACGGCGAGTTCACCACGCGCAGCAGCACGAGAAAGGCGACGGCGACGACGGCGAAGACGAGGTAATAGGTCAGGAGCTTGCCGTTCGCCTGCACGCCGAAGATCGGGTGATCGAGCCACTTGAAGCCCGGCTGCAGGACCGGCGGGAACCTTGAACGAGCGGCCGTCCTCGCCGCCGGTGAGCCACGAGAGCTGCGAGGCGAGCACGTTGAAGGCGTAGGCGACGGCGAGCGTCACCATGGCGAAGAAGATCGACTGCACCCGCAGCGAGAAGAGGCCGATCGCCAGCGCCAGCGCGAGCGACAGGGCGAAGGCGACGCGAAGCCCCGCGGCGAGCGCGGCCCAGCTCGCGCCGAGCCCATAGAGCGCGAGGCCGACGCCATAGGCGCCGACGCCGAAGAACATCACATGGGCGAACGAGACGATGCCGGCGTAGCCGAGCAGCACGTCGTAGGACGCGACGAGCAGGATCATCACGCAGGTCTTGGCCGCCGTGTTCAGCGCCTTGGCGCCGGGGAACAGGAACGGCGCCAGCGCCAGCGCGAGCACGATGAGGACGATCAGGATTTGCAGCGCCCGGCCGCGCGGCGGATCGCCGGAGAGGAGCGTCATCGTCCGCTCACCGGATAGAGGCCGCGCGGGCGCCAAAGCAGCACGACGACCATCGCCAGGATGTTCGACACCAGGGCGAGCTTCGGCGCGAGGAAGCCGGCGTAGTTGGCGATCAGCGCGACGAGGATCGAGGCGACGAAGGAGCCGCCGACCGAGCCGAGGCCGCCGATGATGATGACGATGAAGCAGAGCACCAGGAACTCGCCGCCGATCGTGGCGTGCACCTGCCCGCGGTAGAGCGCCATCATCGCGCCGCCGAGGCCGGCGAGCGCCGAGCCCGCCATGAACACGCCGACGAACAGCCGGTCGATGCGGTAGCCGAGCGCCTGGACCATCTCGCGGTTCTCGACGCCGGCGCGGATCAGGAGGCCGATCTTGGTGCGGTTGAGGATCAGCATCTCGCCGGCGAACACCGATGAGGCCGACCACCGTCGCCAGCACGCGGTATTTCTCGACCGCCGCCTCGCCGAACACGAAGGAGCCTTCGAAGCTCTTCGGCAGGCCGAGCGGGATCTGGTCCGGGCCGAACAGCGCGTAGAGCAGCTGCTCGGCGATGATCGAGCCGCCGATGGTCGCGAGAATCTGCCGCAGATGCTGGCCGTAGACCGGCTTGACGATCAGGCGCTCGAACACCCAGCCGAACGCGCCGCAGACGAGCGCCGCCGCGATGACGGCGAGGGCGAAGACCGCGAGATTGAGCGCGAGCGAATCCGCGCTCGACCACCTCGCGAGCGGCAGGAACACCAGCGTCGCGACATAGGCGCCGAGCGCGATGAAGGCGCCGTGGCCGAAGTTGAGCACGTCCATCATGCCGAAGACGAGGGTGAGCCCCGAGGCCATGGTGAAGATCATCATGCCCATCGCGATTCCCGCCGCGGTCAGCGTCACGAAGGTCGACGGCGAGCCGATGAAGGGCGCCGCGACCAGCGCGACGATGAGCGGCGTCAGGGCCGGCAGGATGTCCATCTTCCGGCGCGGCAGGGCGGCGCCGACGTCGAGCGCGCTCATTGGTGCGAATCCAGGCTGAGGCCGAGCAGACGGTTCTGTAAGGCCTCGTCGGCGGCGAGAGCCGCCATGGCGCCGCGGTGGACGATGCGGCCGTTGTCCATCACGCGAACCTCGTCGCCGACTTCGACCGCGACGCGGAAATTCTGCTCGACGAGCAGGATCGTGACGCCGGTCGCCTTGATCTCCTCGAGGCAGGCGATCAGCGCGCCGACGATCGCCGGCGAAAGGCCCTTGGTCGGCTCGTCGATCAGCAGGAGTTCGCGCGGCTCGACGATCGCGCGGGCGATCGACAGCATCTGCTTCTGCCCGCCGGAGAGCGCGCCCGCCCGCGACAGCCAGAATTTCTTCAGCGCCGGGAAGAAGCCGAAGATCCAGTTCAGGCGCGCGTCGTCGAGCGGCCCCTCGCGCGCGCCGAGCACCAGGTTTTCCTTCACCGAGAGATCGGAGAACACCGCCATCGTCTCGGGCGCGTAGCCGACGCCGAGGCGCGCCACGTCGCTCGCCGGGAGGCTCTCGAGCGGCGTCCCGCCCAGCGCGATGCGCCCTTTCGAGGCGCGCCAGAGCCCCATGATCGTGCGCAGCGCCGTCGTCTTGCCGGCGCCGTTGCGGCCGAGCAGCATCGTCGTCTTGCCCGCGGGCGCGTCGAAGTCGACGCCCTGGAGGATGTGATAGCGGCCGATGAAAGTGTGCACGCCGTCCAGCGTGAGGCCCATGCTCATGCCGCCTTCTCCGGCGCGATCCCGAGATAGGCCTCCTGAACGACGGGCGAGGCGATCACGGTCGCCGGATCGCCGTCGGCGGCGAGCTGGCCGTTGGTCAGCACGATGATGCGGTCGGCGAGCGAGCGAACGACGTCCATCTTGTGCTCGACGAGCAGGATCGTCTTGGTCGGGTCGGTCTTCAGCCGCGCGATGAGGTCGAGCACCACCGGCACTTCGTCGACGCTCATGCCCGCGGTCGGCTCGTCGAACATGTAGACCTTCGGCTCGAGCGCCATCATCATCGCCACTTCGAGCTTGCGCTGGTCGCCGTGCGGCAGGGCCGAGGCGAGCGCGTCGCGCTTGCCTACGAGCCCGACCGATTCGAGCACCGCGTCGGCCCGCCGAACGAGGTCCATGCTCGCCCGCCACGGCCGACGCATGTCGTAATGCACGCCGGCGCGGGCCTGAACGGCGAGGCGCACGTTTTCGGCGACGCTGAGGCGCGGGAAGAGATTGGTGAGCTGGAACGCGCGGCCGAGGCCGAGGCGCGTGCGCTGGGGCGCGCTCAAGCCGGTCACGTCCCGCCCCTCGATCAGGACCGCGCCGTCGGAGGCGCGCAGTTGCCCCGAGATCAGGTTGAAATAGGTGGTCTTGCCCGCGCCGTTCGGCCCGACGATGGCGGTCAGCTCGCCGGGCCGGAAGGCGCAGGAGACGTGGTCGACCGCGACATGGCCGCCGAAGCGGATGGTCAGGTCGCGCGTCTCGAGCGAAGGCGTCATTGCTTGTTGCGGATCGGGATGTCCATGTCCTCGATTTTCAACTCGCGCGTGAGCACCGGGATGCCCCAGGCGACGTTCGGATCGACCTTGATCTTGAAGGCGTACATCGGCTGCAGCGCCTGATGGTCCTCCTTGCGGAAGATCATCGTGCCCTTGGGCGTCTCGAACGCCATGCCCTCCATGGTCGAGATGAGCTTCTCCGTATCGGTCGATTTCGCCTTATCGACTGCGGTGACGACCGCCATCGCGGCGGCGAAGCCGCCCGCGGTGAAGAAGTCCGGCGGCGCGTTGAAGCGCTTCTCGTGCTCGGCGACCAGCCAGTCGTTCACCGGGTTCTTGGGGATGCCGTAGTAATAGTAGGCGGCGCCCTCGAGGCCGGGAAAGCGCTTGTAGGCCACGAGCGCGGGCAGGATGTTGCCGCCGGTCGAGAGTTCGATGCCGTAGCGCCCGGGGTCGAGATCGGCGAGCTTGTCGAGCGGATCGCCCGCGCCCGCCCAGACCATCCAGATGATCTTGCGCCCTGCTTGTCCTTCAGCGCGTCGAACAGGCGTTGCCCGGGCGCGGTGAAGTCGGTCGTGCTGGTCGGCGCGTATTCCTCCGCATCGAGCGTCGCGCCGGTCTTGGCGAGCGCCTCCTTGAAGGCGGCGACGCCGTCGCGGCCGAAGGCGTAGTCCTGGGCGAGGGTCGCCACGTGAACGCCCGGCTTGCCGATCGCGACCGCGTTGGAAATCGCGTCCTGCGACGAGTTGCGGGCGGTGCGGAAGATGTAGCGGTTCCACTTGTCGCCGGTGATCTCGTCGGCGACCGCGGGCTCGACCACGAGGATCTTCTTGTGCTCCTCGGCGACCGGCAGCATCGCCAGCGCAGCGGCCGAGGAGGTCGTGCCGACCGCGATGTCGGCGCCGTCGTCCTCGTAGGCCTCGGCGAGCGCGGTCTTGGCGAGGTCGGGCTTGGACTGGTCGTCCTTGGTGACGACGACGATCTTGCGCCCGTCGACCTCCATCGTCCCCTTGGTGGCGTATTCGAGCCCCAGCATGAAGCCGGTCTCGGTCTGCTTGGCGTAGGCCTGCAGCGGACCGGTGAGGCCGCGAATGAGGGCGATCTTGAGATCGTCCGCTTTTGCCGCGCCGCCCGCGGCGACGAGCGCCGCGGCGAAGGCGAGTGATTTCAGACGAAAGGTCATGGGCGTTCCTCGGTTGGTTGAAACGACGGCTTCCGCCCGCGATCGCTCGGGTTCGCCGCCCGGCCTCACTCGTCATCGCTTGCTTCGAGCTTAGCCTTCGCGCGCCGCGGGTGACAAGGCGGCCCGACCGTTCTTTTGCGAAGGATTTGTCGTTTTGCCAGGCTTGCGCGATGCAAACGCCGCGCCTATAAGGCCGCTCTGGCCGCCTCTGGCGGGCCCATGTCGGAGTGTAGCGCAGTCTGGTAGCGCACCTCGTTCGGGACGAGGGGGTCGGAGGTTCAAATCCTCTCACTCCGACCATTTTTATCCTAAGGAAATCAATGTATTAACGTATTGATGCCCTTCCTAACGCTCGCAATTTGCACAGGTTCGCGCACAAGTTGCTTTGGGATCAGATACCCAGCTTCAGTCTTTGACACAAGTCTCATTGCGACTACCCCTGTCAATCGGCGTCCAATTTTGACCCCCGATCGGCGTCTAAAATTGACCCGCTGTTGGTGACAGGGCGGGGACGGCAGCGCTCGCCCCCATTCCGACCATTACTGGTACCATTGCAGCCGTTCGGCGACTTGACGACATAGTAGTCGCAGGCGTGGCCCGTGAACGGCGACACAGCGCGGCAGTCAGCAGCATTGAGCCACAGCCAGTCGCCCAAAATGCTGACGACCACGCACTTCTCGTCATCGTCGTGTCGTCGCACAGTGTCGCCCGCCTGGAACAGACGGACATAGATCAAGTCGTCAGACCTCGCAGCAATCATCATTGCAGTGTCCCCGGATGATCGTGTCCCCACACGAGCGTTTGAATTAACGCCCCCCAGCATTAGCGTGTTGTTCGGCCCAGCCCTGCATATGGCCCCCTCGCACTCAACGTATTTTCCTTACGGCGGCGAGCCACAGCCGGTGCCCGCAAGCTGACCGCTGGGGCGGCTGGAGCGCACAGGGTAATGGACGGGGGCTGCCTTGTCCCCCAAGCGCGGTACCCCACAAGCCGCTCGCGAACAGGTTACCGCCGTCTGACGGGATCGTTACCAAAAGTTAATGTTAGAGTCAAGGGCCGGCAGTCACCAGGATTTTTTTTTCGAAGGCCATTGAAGCGGCTCAGCTTCCCGAACGCACCGTCAAAGCTCGCGCTCGCCATCTGCGCCGGTGCGGACGATCGGGGCCATCTGATCGGGGAACACCGCGGGGACAGGTAGTCGAACTTTCTGGATCGCCCAGTTCAGCAATCGAACGGCTCAAATCTGCGACTATCGAGCCGGAACTCTAGAAACTCGTCATCCCTGTATGTTCCGAGGACGAACGTCAGAGGCTCCTGAAAGTACGGGCTTCCCGCTGTAGCTTCACCCGGATCGAATATAGGGCTGGGCAAGACAGCGGTCACGATAGCTGGCTCCCCGTAGTCGGGAAACTTGCGGTTTTTCAGACCCGGCTTCCACTTGACGAATTGCCCCTTAGTGAAGCTATGAAACTGATCCAGCCGCTCTGAAAGTTCCTTCAGCTTATGCCGATGGAGTTCGGTCGGCGAACTCGATATTCGCGGCATCCGCCAAACGGATCGCAGGGAAATTTCTGTCATCTTTGTCGTTATGCATCGTAGTTCTCACGAGTTCCTGAATTGGAATTGACCCTGAAGTCGACCCAAATTCTCTCCGTCGTGTCCGTGACGGTTAGGAGGCCTACAGCTTCTGCGGCCTCATTAAATCCTTCGTATGGCCCATCAAGTCCAAAATCGTCACTAGTGAAGAATAGTCCTCGAAAGCGATAAATGATGGTCATACCAGCACCGGCTCCCGGATTATCACTCTCCCACGAGTGCGTCGCCACTACCTCGCCTTCCTCGATTATAGCCTCTTCAAATTCCTCGACCCATTCTTCATCGAACTTGTCATCCGGTTGGGCAAACCGATTGAAAAGTGTACGATAGGCAATTTCGTTATCCATGTCTCGCCTCCTTTATGCAAAGTCTCAAAACAATTGCATATATAAGTTATATCTGTTTCTATCTAGCGTCATTTCGTACAAGCGTATATGCCTGTTCTTCAACCGCGAAATCCCTATTACGCTCTTATTCACATATACGCTGTATATAGACTTGAAGTCGGTCGTCGTGGTCTCCCTCTGTCAGCGGTACAATGAGAGACGCCTCCCCACATCGGACTGCCTCGGCGAGAGTTTCGATAGGGTCGCCCTTCAGATCGTATCGAACCGCCCGATCTGGGGCGTAGTTGATCGTCACCCCAATCGGCCTCCCGAAGGCGATGGTCTGCTCAGGTAGTTTCGCCAGAGCCTGATGGACATAGGTCTCTTCAGGCAGCGAGGTGTCGAAGTCGATGCGAAGAATTCTCTCAACCCCGATGAGAGCGGCAACAAAGATCGGCGACTGGCACGGACCTGTCGGTCGCAATGATCGCATGGGGTCGGAACGCCAAACGCCATTCCGCTTCCCCGCGAATTCTCGTTTGGAGGGTGATTTAGGCAATTTGCTGCTCCCGCGGTTAGGAGCAAGGCTGACGCTTCTGCAAACCCATTTCGTTGCCGATCGGCCACATCCCACTAAGGGAACCACCTTGCCGGGTATGGCAGGTTGGTGAGGGTCTCAGCCCTACTCTTGATGCTAGAATTGATCTTAATACAGAACGAAGCGTTTGTCAAATAGAACATCACGCGACCACCTTGTCAATTTGGGGCTCGTTGAGAGGCAGCGGTGCTCAGGAAAGGATTACGGCTGTCCAATCAACGTTTTGATATTAAACAGTTATCTTACTACAATTCGGACTAATGCGTACCACTTTTTTGTGCCACCGCGAGGTCGTCCCGTTCCGTTACTCCCTTTGAGGTATGGCTGACGGTGTTGACATTGCTGACGGCTGGGTACATCGTTTCTCTGTTGTTGCTCTATCGCGCCTGAATGCTTTTGGGATTGGCTAGCGGGTCAGCAACAATCACGGGGAAGTTCTGAGGGGCGTCTGTCATGGCTGAATTTGCATGGGATGCTGGCATCGTGACGCTGCTCGCGTCTGCGGTCTTGTTTGTCGGAGCGGCGATTGTCGCGATCGCAACCAGTAGATAGGCCATCTTCGGGCGGCCTTTTTCGTTGTAGTAGCGGTCTAGATTCGCCTGTAATAGCGTCGGGGAGGTCGATATCGCGCTGTTGTCGGTCTAAGGAGGCCCCAGACCTTAAACCAAACCTGCTCGAAGCCAGGATGGAAGCGGAAGAGGATTTGGACTTCCAACGGTCAGCACTCACCGGGTCTGGGTGCCTCCCGCACTTTCCGATTAACACCTTCTTCTCAATGAACCCACCCTGTTCTCGCATCGAGATGTTGGTGTGTAAATCGACATGGGCACGCCAATCCGGGGTTCCGTTTCCGATTGACATGATGACGCCGTTCACATAATATCGAATGAAAGAGAACTTTGGGGCAAACCAAAGTATTTGAGCGCACATCGTTGGTCTAAGCGATTGGGTACGAACTATGGCGGCAATGGTCTGGCCAAGATGGGGGCACAATTGAGCTGTAACATCAAGACGTTCTTTTTAATTGGCGTTGCGTTACTTGCTTTAAGTATGTTAAGCGACAAGTCTCGCACTAGAAGAAGGCATCCGTCAGCGGAACTAGCAAGTGACAGATTTTTGGACGACCTTAACACAAGACTGAACGCAATGGACGAGTGCTACAAGCATCGGAATGGTTTCGATTATGATCCTTGTAGGGGTGTAAATCCATCCCACAACAAAGACTATGATGATGGTTATAATGTTGCAAAATCTGACAATGACTAGAGTGTCTTGGGACACTGATCGTTCTCCCGTTGCGCACCACTTCCCTGAAGTCGCGTGAAGCGTCATCGGCGAACTTGATCAAATGACAATTTATGAAGTTAAGTACTCGACTAAAACGGCATCCCTCACAAATCCCCTCATTTTGAAGGACTTGAAAACGCCTGAATTTTTGATTCTCGCGCATGACGATGTGGCGAATCGTGCGGGCAGGCGGGGATGCGCAAGTCGATCGATCGGATGGAATTGGTTCATGATTTTCTGAAGCGCGCGTTTGCGGGGAGTTTGCACGCCAAGCGGATTTTTCGCTGGCCAATGGGACGCTGGGGGTCCTGACGGGGGCGTCGCTGGCCGTTTCGGTCATCGGGCATGCGCTGGCGCAAGCGCGCGGTCTGATGGACAGACACGCGATCAAACAGGTCGATCGCCTGCTGAGCAACGCCGGGGTCGTCATATGGGACCTGTTCGCCCCATGGGCGCGCGAGGTCGTGGGCCAGCGCAAGGCGATCGTCGTGGCGATGGATTGGACCGATTTCGACGCCGACAATCAGGCCACGCTCGCTTTGAACCTCATCACGCGCCACGGCCGGGCGACGCCGCTCCTGTGGCTGACGGTCGACAAGGACGAACTGAAGGACCGGCGCAACGACTTCGAAGACCTCTGCCTGACGCGTTTGAAGGCGATCCTGCCCGAGGGCGTGGCGGTGACGATCCTGGCCGATCGCGGCTTCGGCGACGTCAAACTGTTCGAATTCCTCGAAAGCCTCGGCTTCGGTTACGTCATCCGCTTTCGCGGCAACGTTCATGTGACCGCGGCGGACGGTGAGACGCGCCTGGCCGCCGACTGGGTCGGCAAGAAAGGGAGCGCGCGCCTTCTGCGCGGCGCCGAACTGACCGCCGCCCGCCACAAGGTCGGCGCGGCGGTCTGCGTCCACGCCAAGGGGATGAAGGAGGCTTGGCATCTGGCCGCCAGCGATGCGACCGCGAGCGCCTCCCAGATCGTCAACCTCTACGCCAAACGGTGGACGATCGAGCCGGGGTTCCGCGACACCAAGGATTTGCGTTTCGGCATGGGCCTGAGCGTCCTGCGCATCGGCGATCCGCAACGGCGCGACCGTCTGCTGCTGCTCAACGCCTTGGCGATCCTCCTCCTGACCCTGCTCGGCGCGGCCGGCGAAAGCCTCGGCATGGACCGATCGCTCAGAACCAGCACGGTCAAACGCCGCGTCCATTCGCTGTTTCGCCAGGGCTGCCTGCTCTACGATCTCATTCCCAACATGCCCGAGCGACGCTTAAGGCCGCTCGTTGAAAAATACGAAGAACTCCTAACTCAAAACAACGCTTTCACACAAACCTTCGGCCTCGCCTAATTGAGGGGATGCGTGAGACGCATCCAGCCGACGAATTATCATTTTCTGATATCGTTTTAGTGGAAGCTGAAACCAATGAAGAATTGACAGCGAAAGTAGCTGATATAAAATGATAATTCGTCGCTGATAGCATTGGAGGCGACCCGTATGACCCTCGTTTTAATAAGCGTATCGCAAAGAGTATAGTCAAAGATTTGGACACTCTAGTGAGCATAATTAATGCACTTATTTTGAGGCGCAACCACGGACCATGATGGCTACGTAGGCTAGCCGGTCTGTTCCTCCATCAATTATCCTTCTTCCTTGCTCGTCACCACCACCACTCATCATCATCATCGGTTCGTGATTTCGGGGATTTCGGGTTCTCAAAATCGACCCAAATTTCGGTCGATGTTAGTGACGGTTAGGAGGTTCACAGCTTCTGCAGCCTCGGTAAATCCTTCGTATGGCCCATCCAGTTCGAAGTCAGTGCTTGCAAAAAACAATCCTCTAAAGCGATAAATGACGGTGATACCAGCACCGGCTCCCGGATTATCACGGACCCATGAATGCGACCCCACCACTTCGCCTTTTTCGATTACAGTTTCTTCGAATTTCTCTAGCCACTCTTCGTTAAACTCGTCGCCGGGTTCGGCAAAGCGCTCAAAAAACTTCCGATAGTCACTTTCCTCACTCATCCTCCCTTCGTTTATTGGATCATAGTTACGGTCGCATAACGTTGAACGGCGTGTAAATTCGTACTGCTATCTGGCGTCTTCCCATCCGAACTTCCAGTCTTCCTCATGGAACGGCGCATAGATCGCGTTACCGTTCTGGGATTACGGATCGTATGTAGGGATAGTTATTCCGAGATTCCGAAACCGAGTCGAAAACTGTCTCTGACTTCTCTATCTTAAAAGGTAAATAACGATACGCCTCCCCACATCGGACTGCCCGCAGCGAGAGTTCGATAGGGTCTCCGTTCAGATCGTATCGAACCGCCCGATCCGGTGAGAAGTTGATCGTCACCCCGATAGGTCTCCCGAAGGCGATGGTCTGCTCAGGCAGCTTCGCCAGACCCTGATGGACATAGGTTCCTCAGGAAGGGATGTGTCGAGGTCTATGCGAAGAATCTTCTCAACTCCAATCAAAGCGGCAACAAAGATCGGCGACGGCACGGACCTGTCGGTCGAGATGATGCCATGGGGTCGGAACGCCAAACCCGATCCCTCGTCCCCGCGAACGCGTTGGAGAGTGGTTTTGGCAATGTGCTGCTCCCGCGGTTAGGAGCAAGGCTGACGCTTCTGCAAAACCCATTCGTTGCCAATCGGCCACATCCCACTAAGGAAACCACCTTGCCGGGTAAGGCAGGTTGGCGAGGGTCGTAGCCCTACTCTTGATGCAGCTTTATTCTTAATACAGAACGGTTCGTTTGTCAAAGAGAACGATGAAAAATCGCAGGTGGGTTTTGCGGAGTGGATTACTTGTTGGACACGTCATGCCCAGGAAAGGGATTAATGCTACGAAACGCTAAGTGAGCGATTTATGAATAGTTACTTATTCTAGAGTTCGACGGATGTATATCAAGTCTGTTCGCCCAATGGAAGCGAAGGAGAATTCGGGCCGTGTCAATCCCCAGCAGGTGACTGGACTCAAGCCGTTGAGGACAAATAGCGAACGTGGTAGGAGGTCAGATAAGGGCGACTCTGTTCCCGCCGTCGCACTGTGGTTGACATCGATAGCGGGCGATCCAGGAATTACAATGCATGGACCCAACGAGCATGAGCGGCTGGGCTCGCGCCCTTAACAGTATTAAAGAATGGCCGCTTTGGCTGCTAATTGCCATCGCGGTGTCGCTGACAGTACTTGTCACAGTTCCAGATTTCCGAAGCTTATTAGCCCCGATGACCGGGCGGGCCCTGGCCTTTTGTGTCGTTGTGGCGTGGATATTTGTTTGCGCTCGTGGGGCAAAACCTCTTACAGAAGCGCTACTGGCATTTTTGAACTATCGCCAGCAAAGCCGATATTACCTTGTTACTCCGATCGAAAATCAATGTTATTGGGGAATATCAAAGCAGACCGACAGCTCGTTTATTACGCAAGTATCCGCGCATTGCATGGTGAAGAATCGTTCTACTGAACCGTTATACGTAATGAAAGCGCGGCTCATCAAAACCACGAATGAGCGGTGAGACACTACCAGCGCCAGTTATGACTTCGGCTCCTGAACGCAAACTCATACGGGACACCGTTTGTCTCCGGCAGCTACGTTGGGGCTGGACAAACGGCTCCAGTGGCTTGGACAATCCTGATAAGAGGGACACCTAAGCAAAAGTCTGGCAACATGCATGCGACCATTGAAGTGGAAGATTCAGACGGGCACCAAGAAAGATTTAAAGTGCATTTGGCCTATATTGGCCAGGCCCTGAAGTGAGCGATCCTCGTCGACTGGGAGCCGCGGATGGCCAAGATGACCTACTACGTCGCGCTAGCCCTCAAGAGGTGTGAGGATGGCGGCGATATTGTTGCGTGCGACCCGAAAGAGGCACGAAGGGACATTGCGGAGCCATCGCGTTCTCTCGGAGCGGCGACCCGGCTCTTGGCGACTTCGAGGATGCGGTGATTTTGAAGACTGTCGGCGAGGTCGATGTCGGGTTATTGTCGGTCGATTACGTTGAGCGAGATGTCGAGCGCGCCGTCGTAAACTGATGTCTGGCGCTCGCGCCTACTGTCAGCGGCCCGCAGAGTTGGGCAGCCCGGCATGCCGACGCGAGCTGAGGACGCAATGTGCACGTTCGCGGGGTCCTGATCGGAGTCATGGCATGGCTGCGGGTGGCGCAACGTCGCCCACTCGGCGTCGGGCGTCTTGTCATCTCGGGCCAATTAGCTTTCAGATCAGGCCAAGCTTTTCACAACGGGAGCATGGACGTGGGCCAGAAAAATGGAAAGTCGCCGGGTGACGGTCGTGTTCGAACCGCCGACCAACAGGCAGGTCAGCAAGGAAGGAGAACGATAATGGCGGTATCAAGTAATCAAAAGGTTGGAGAACTAGCTCGGATCGCGTATCTGGCGTTATTGCATGCTGAGAGTGAGTTAGGGGAGGAGGCAAACACGTTCGACGGAGACAAATGGGCGGATAAATTACGAGGTATCCGAGGAATAGGCGCGGTTGAATAGGCGAGCAGCGTCTTGGACCGCGTTTGCTGCTTTGTTGAAGGGCCTCGCGACCATCGCCCACCACTACTGACGATGAGCCCAAGTAGGTGTGTTGTGGACAACCCTAGACGTTAATGGTAGCGTTAGCCTTGTTACATGCCACCTTCGCACGAATAATTTCAAGTGTTAAGTTATTTGCTAGCCAATTATCGTTGATTGGCATCCGCTCGCCAGTTTGTTCACGTCTTGCCCTATCAAGCATTGCAAGAGCCAACTCCAGCAGCTGATCGGTTTGATAATTGTTGACAGTAATTAACGGGACGTTCACTTTGCCACCTATAATAATCATTTTATGGATGTTCTACGCATCGTATGTTACAATCATATTCAATTTCGCTAATTTTTCGACTTTGGCCATGCGTTCACACCGAATTTTATACGCACGCATGGCCAGTGTTTTGATTTTCTCACGGAACTGATTTTCCATAGAATTTAAAGTATCTATTTCTGGATTGAGTAAACGTCTCTTTTGCAGGGCTTCAGTTCCGCACATATTCGTTAATTTCTGGTTGAACACTACGAACAATCCTGTAAAAAACACTCGCAGACCATTTCAAGTCTGCGAGCGTTTAACCCCGGCTTTGCTGAAATGGCCGCAGTTTCATGCTGCACCACTCAAAGATGCTGGTAGCAAACCGAGCCTAGGGCGTCTTGCTATCTTGTGCCAATCGGCTGTTAGTTCGGGCCAAACGACCATAGCAAACCGGTTTCCATGACTGCCTTTCGTCGTCGCGAAAGCCCAAACGCAGGGGGGCTCAAGAGCGGTGACGTATAAATCCTGTCAAAGGTATTTATAATTAGATTTCCCAGATCAGGTTTATTATGCGAACGTCCATGCAGCCACGAGGAAATGACTTGCGTGGCCTCGTCCGATGCATTGTTATCAAGCCAAGAGAAAGCACCGTAGGTGGCCGCAGCTAGATCAAAAGGGACTCCGAGCCCAACGAGGTCAAAAAGTTTATCCTCCATCGAACTCTATCCGGTCCCACTGGTGTACGAATAAAAAAGAACCCCACGAATGTGTCGTGTAAGCGCGTGGCGAACTGATGAACTGATGTTCCTCCAAGAACTATACAAAATCTGGTCTAAGACAAGAAAGAAAGGGCTGATTTGGATTGTGAAAAATTGACGATTTCGGGGGATGGTCGCGCCCAGCCATTAAGTTGGAACAGGTGAAATCCTGGTCCACGGCCCAACAGCCCATGATCGAGGCCCAGCTACTCACAGTCCGTCACCCAGCGCCTAGCGCCCATCGTCCCTCTGCTTGGAAGGACCGAGCGCTGGGCGATCTGTGCGCCTCCCTAGCCGTGGAGACCTGCGCTTCTTGATGCTCATGAAATCATGGATCAATCACAAATCACTACAAATCATTGTAATTGCCCTTGCATAGCAACTCTCGTGTCGCCAAAGCGCAACAATATCAACCATGTATCAGCTATCATTCATTTACAGCGTGTGGATAGCGAGCATAACACATAATTACACTGTGTAATCAGCGCAGCACGTCATGGTGAGTGGACAAAGAACGGATGCCGTAGCAACGCGATCTCCGTTCACTTTCAATTCAGTCCGATTTTGGCAAACTCCATCGACGATGCCTCGCTGGTGGGGCTCGACTGGAATTCGGAAACTCTGACGATGATCAAGAAACTCCTGACCGCCACCGTGATAGCCATCGGCGTCGCCGCCGCACCCGTCGCCTCGACCGCCTACGCTTGGGATCACCACTACCATCACCACTACCATCACCACTACCATCACCACTACCATCATTAAGCCGAAATCATCTCCGAGGCGCGTTTCGTGCTGCGGGACACGTGGATCGACGACCATCGACACGGGACCGCTCGTTGCGTTCATTAAGGAGATCGCGCGGTTGGCGAGCAGCTTCTTGGACCGCGTTTGCCGCTTTGTTGGAGAGCGCAACAACGAGGCCGCACGAGGCTTGACAATCCCGGCCGGTGTTCCACCTTTGTTCTCATGGAAGTTGAGACACCGGGGGATGGCGCGAAGCCTTGGCTGGAAGGTGCACATGCGGTGCGCCGATGGTCATCGCGAGGGCATGAAGTCCCTCCTACGATGCATCTATCGGAAGCAGCTCGACCTCGACACTCTGGTTTGAACGCGTGGACCGAACTTCCCGCTTTCGCGGCTGGAGTTTCGCCTCATGTGTTCGGCTTGCGGGAGTCGCCAAGTCACGGTCGTGTTTGAACCGCCGACCAACACGCAGGTGGGCAGCGGATGACATGGAAGCTCCGATAGAAACGATGGCCTATTACGTTGCGCTCACGGTCAAGTTCGACCACTTCAGGCAAGGGGGAAAGAGACGCAGCCCGTGGGGGTTTATCTCTCGTCTCTTTCATCCCCAGCACGATCACGCCGCCGTCTGCGTTCGCGAAGGCGACAAGCTCTTCAAGGAGAGGCTGGATACGATGCGCAGGAACAGGCTTACCGGGGGTCCATCCTGGAGCCGATGGTTTGCCCTCGCGAGAAGGGAAATCTTCCTTGAACTCAAGATGCCGTCCCTCTTCGACACCGTCACTAATTAGGCGGTCCAAGTCGTCACGGGTCGCGTTTGCAATCGGTTTGCCGAACACAATTTAAGCTCCGTTGGGCTGGCGCACGAACTCGCAGCGCGACCTCCAGATCACGGCTTGAATCCGACCTTGTTGCCGTCGCCCGAAACTCAGAGACGCCTATACGATATGCCGCCGGAGCGCCAATGACGCTGTTGCTCGCCGCCACCACAGCAGCGCGTCAGCAATCGAGCGGCAGGTGAGAATGTCCCATAGGCCCAGCTCCAGGGGACGCTGCGAAGCCCGTTACGGTTGGCAGAGACCTTGTTCGATCCCTTCTTCGGCCACGTCCATGCTTCCGTTGCGGAGAGCTTGGCCTGATCCAACAGCCGATTGGCTCGAAATATCAAGACGCCCGACGCCCGTTGTGCGATCAACATGGGTTGGCGGCGATGCGAAACGGCGGCCCGTTTCAACATCGCGCTTGGGGCTCAAACGCTCGCAGACTGAAATGGTCTGCGGGTGTTTTTATTGAGTGCTTGCAATGCATTGCGAAGTGTCAGATGCGCACAAACACGAGTAAGTTCAGACAAATTCATCAACTCGAGAAGGATTATACGTAAATCATGAAAAGGCTTATTCTTACCGTAGCGCTAAACGTGTCGCTTGCAACGCTTGCATGCTCGCATGCTAACGCGCGTCAGTGCTCGGACGATTCTGTGTCAAGTGTTTCCAGTGATGGGGAGCTGATCAAGACATTCGCTGACCATTTGTATCGAGTTACAGTGGACACGTTTGAAGTAGCGTTATGGTTGAATTCTGAAGGTTTGCTCGTTTGCGAGAACGGCGGCGACCACGTCACTATTATTAACGCGAAGCAGGGTGACGACAAGGTTGCAGCTCAGCGTTTACAGTAACCTTACGACACCGTAATCTAGCAAGGTACAACAGCGATGACCGAGATTGACAGTACTTTGACCCCGTTTGTGGAAGCGGAGATCAAGGAACATCACGCAGCGCTCATGCGCCAAATGGTCGCTGTTATGATTTATCATTTATGCTATGTTGATATTGGTGGGACTGCATCAGTAATGACCTGGGTTGCAGGTGCCGACGGCTTCAGGCGCAGTTGCCACTATGGAGATGGCTGATGAAAACCCTTATGCTGATCGTAATAGCTGGTTTACTTGGTGTCGTAGCTTACGGCCAACCTTACTGGCGTACTTAAAGAATAGCGTCTGCGGCGCGACTATCGGCACTGATGTTGGAAATTTAGAGAATGTCACGCAATTCGGGCGCGTTGCCCGCGGCAAGGATTTGTTTTGAACGCGGCCTGAAGGCTTGAGGCGCTTCGTGTGTCAGCAGCAAAGCGCACTTTGTCAAACATCAAAGACTGGTGGCGCTACCAAGGGCACCACCACAGCCTAGTTAGACTCAGTCGACTTAATTTTATCGAATTCTTCCTTAGTCATGATAGAACTGATAGGGTCCCCAACAATTTCACTAAACAAGTCTAAGCCTGCTGCGAGTTGTTCCCATATTTGTTCCTCGGCCTCTTCTTTAGTTTCAGCCTCGATTTCGTAACGGTAGGTCAATGTCATTTCTGCGACGAACTTAGTCATTTGTTATTCTCCGTGAAAGTGCGGCGCTGCCTTAGTCCCTGGACCGGAGCAGCGCCGCCGAAGTCAATAAGCTACGGTTGTCCCGTGTTGCGCCTCATCCAGTGGATCGACAATCACCTTATAATCTGGAAACCCTACGGCACTCCAATTTATTTCTTTTCTTGAGTCTCTACCCTCATATACTTTCTTCGATCCAAGTGTTTCCGCCTCACCTTCAGTGTTGGCAGTGATAACGAAACTCGTATAGACCGTCGTTTTGATGGTTATTCCGAATCGTGGCATCGTCATTCTCCCATCACTTACGGACATTGGAAAGATTGTTGCGCACCCATGCATCAATATCGGGTACCTTAAACTTTTGGCGACCACGAAAGTACGTTATTGTTGGACAGTCCTTGCGTGAGATCATCGAATAGAACGATGCCAGGCTGATATTGATGCCGTAGCGCCGCGCGGGACAAGCGAAACGATGGGCGCTATGCGGGGCGCGTTCGCGAGTGTCCGCTCAGGGTCCGATTGCGCGGGAACCAAGTGTCAGATTTTCAGCGTTAGCCTCAGCAGAGCTTCAAACCAAGCCAGCGTCATTTAGAATGCGATACACCGAAGCCCTCCCTATGCCGATCGATTTCGCGATGTCGGTGGGCCGCTCGTCGGCTTTGAATTTGGCGATCACAGCCTCGCTCTTCGCCCTCGCCGTCGGTACTTCGACCCCGATATTTCCCTCCCCCTTCGCCTTCGCGACGCCCTCTCTCTGGCGTTCGAGCATGATTTCTCGTTCGAACTGAGCGACGCTTCCGACGAGATTGAGCAGGAGCCTCCCTGTCGGCGTGTTCGTGTCGAGGTTCATGGCGAGAATTCGAAGGGTGGCCTGTTTCTCCTCCAACGTCGCGATGATCCTGACAAGGTCCGGGATCGACCGTGCCAAGCGATCCAGTTTCGTGACGACAAGGGTATCGCCGTTTCGAATGAATTTGAGAGCCTTCTCCAGCTCCTCCCGCCTTTGAACCGAAGAGACCTGCTCGACGAAAAGCTCCTCGAAGCCGGCAGCCTTCAATTCCGCCACCTGAGCGTCCAGACCGGCTTTCTGATCCACAGTGCTGGTCCGCGCATATCCAATCAGCATTCCCCACCTCCAGTCTCATTGAAGTGGTCATTATAGTGAGACACGTCTCAAAAGTCAAATGATATGTGTATGAGACTCAAAATGCGGTGTCCGAGCCTGACTCATATGGGCAGGGTCTATTGAGAATCGGGAGTCAGAGGTGCGAGGTTGGCAACCGCAACGCAGCACACCCGCTCAATGCGATATTGAATTACGCCTACGGAAACGGCTGATGGAGCAGGTAACCGAGTGAAGATGCATTTATGCCTGTCTGAACCCGAGCCCTAACTTCTTCGACCCTTTGTTGGTGGTTAGGTCCAAGCCGGTCGGCAATGACGCTTATTGCGCTATTAATCGCAACACGGTGATTCTCCCCAATCAGAGCCTTTTGGGCAAGCGCGTCGATCGCCCGCATGGTCAGGTAGTCGGTGTGCGGCGGAACCTTCGTGTTAGCGGCCTGTATCACTAGCGGTACGTCGCTGCGTCGCGGCTCATATGCCACCACTTTCATCAAGGCCGCCACGTAGCCGTCATCCCCGCGAGCGAGTGCAGCCCGATCTAGACGCGCACCTCGAGCAAAACCTCCAAGACCCTCGGCTAGTAGATCCTTTTGCCGGACTCTTTTCGCCCGAAGGGGAGAACGCTATTTGGTCGGGACCGACGTCGGGAATTTGATCCGCCAACCTATACTGCTTCGCCATATCCCGGAATCCAATGGGCATCTCTCTGACACGCCGCCGAACGAGGAGGCTAGCGAAGCGCTCGTTTGTGATTGAGAAATAGGCCGATATTAGACCAAGGACGCCGATCGCGAGGCCGGCGGCAGCAAGCCATCTGTCAAGGGTCACGGAGAATCTCCAAACTTGGCTTGCGACTGAATACTATCGTTAGCGCAGAAGTCGCGGAGGTGAGTGTGGACAGCGCCTTGAGGCGGACATGGCCCATTATACGAACCGCCGAACGCACCCGCAGGTATCCTTCCTGACCCGGAATACGGAATTTGTCCTCCGCCATGGACAAAATTTGGGGCGTCGTGATCCACCAATTTAAAAACGAGATATTTGGTTCCCTTTGGAATGTTTGTTACAGTGAATGCTGGAGGGGTTGCGGAACAGGTGTAGTTTCCGCCCAGCCGAAATGGAACTCCTAAGGTTCCTGCCCACGAAACAGTTGGAGTCATCAATCCGGCGACGATCACTAACACGACGATATAACGATAGACCATCTGTCACTCCTCGCCTAATTTTATTCCGCTTCCACTTGACCTGACCAAATCACGACGACTTACACATCAGTGAAGAACCTCGTCAACCTTCTTGAGATAAAGTGTCTCATCTACCCGCGACTGACTGAGGCTCGCAGCTCGTCCCCCTCGAATTGTGGAACCCATCCGACGCGGAACGCAAGGGCACCTCGGTCAACGTTCGTCTTCCTTCATTCCCAGTGCGTCGGTTCAGTTTGATCGGGTTGCGGTTTGACCCCTTGGTTGACCTCTCTACTCCTCTCGCAGAGTGTGGTAGCACTGTGCGCAGGGTTCGTGCCATAGTGGGGCAGTCGGTTTGGGGCGGCAGGTGCTGAGGCGCTCTGGTGCTCACAGTTCGATCTGAGAAAACCTATGCCCCTGGCGGACGAACAGCATCACGCGAGCGAATACCCAAGTCGAATTGATAGGTCTTTGCAGCGTTCTTTGCTTTGCTTGATGCGCGAAGCATACCCGTCTATGCTCAATGCTATTCCGAATAGTATTTGTGAGAAATATGATAAAACGTTTTATTTTAATCTATTCTACCTACAAGAACACGGACTGTGTGAAACATTAACATCGCAAAGCATCGACGGACATATATCGTGGGGAGGCGCAAAGATTACGGCGAAGGGAATCGATTTCCTCGAAGACGACGGAGGATTAACATCTATACTTAGCGCTGTTACGATAAAGCTCCATGCTGATACTATTCGGTCTCTCTTGGCTGCTAAGATCGAATTAGCACCACTTCCGCCTGCTGAAAAATCGACCTTAAGGAAAACTCTTGCGGGCCTCTCTGATACCGCCTTGCAAGCGGGTACAACGGACTTGGTGCGGCTCGGCCTCCAGCATATCCCCAGCATAGGTGAGTGGTTACGTACACTCTTTGGTTCTTGATACTCGCGCGCGAATCTCGACTTTACGCTATTGCCGATGGTGGCGCGATCAATCATGGCTTCCATCTTCGCAGATTGTCGACGTTCGCCCGGCCATTCGAGTCCTTCAACTCTTTCAGCCCACGTTTCAATTCCTTCATATCTTCTTTCAGCGCCTTTCTTTGGCTCTTCAATTGTTGCAGCCTTGCTTTCAACTCTGCTTCTTGTCCTTCCAGCTTCTTTTCCATTGACGCGCTCCCCTAGTTGCGCTTCAGCTTGCATTTTCCCGGTTTTCGGACTTTAGCCCCCGCCATCCCCGGCATCATGAGGCTTGGCTACGCTTCGAAATAAGTGCGTTAATTACACTCACTATCTCCTGATAGTCTTGGCTCTCTTCTTTACGATCTCGAATTTTAGGACGCGGTCAATACGGGTTATCTCCGATGCTGTCTACATAATAATTGCCTGAAGGGCCGCGCCCAGCCATTGAGCTGTGACAGGTAAAGTCCGAGTCCACGGCCCAACGCCGTAGGACGACCGTCAACGATCACGCCAGGGGAGGTTTGAGCCAGCCGGTAGTGTCTCAAATCACAGCGCGCGCGGCCTTGGTGGAAGCGGCTGGCGCGGCCCTGGAAGCCCTTTCTAGTGGCGCGGGGCCGTTCGTTAGTTCTTGCCAATCTAGAGAGAAGTGACACAATGCGTTCTTGATTCACGGCTTCATTGGACAAAACGGCAGAAACGCCACCATTGGCCGCTTGGGTGGAGTAGTTTCTCGACGGGTGAGATGCTCGCTGCCGTAGGAGCCAGACCGGAGCGATCGATGAGTGATCAATATTATAGTGCAATTCAAGAGCAGTGGTCCAACATCCGTGGATTGTACACGGCCTACGGTAGTAAAAAGCCAATCATGTTATACGATATCCATGAGAAGAAAATCTACGCTTATCCATATAAGGAATTTAAAGCAGAATTGAGCGAACCGTCCCAAGTGTCTCTGGAAATGGGCTACAAGTCGACATCTGTTCATGGCGGCGTGGTAGTGTTTGTCAGAGACAACATTGAACGGAAACTGGTCTCGTATGTGATGAACATTGATGGCGCGACCATTTAATAACGACCGCGCGTTTGGGGCGAGTGGCCATTACCTTTTTACCAATGCAGATTTGTATTGCCTTCCGTCTGCAATTCTCATGTCTAAACTGTTTAATATAATCAACCGCTTACCGCTCATAGCCCATAAATCATTAGCTGATAGCTAGCAACGCACATTTAGAAACTGGTGAAGCAGCACCTGTTCATAGAAGGCAAGCGGCGGTCTTGAGTTGAGGAGGCTGGGTAGGGTGGGCGTCGCCGCAATTGGCCCAAAGCCGCCCAAGCCCTCCGTCCGGTTTCAGCGTCCAAATTTCGCTTTCGAGAACCGCATAGGCATAGTCCGATATCGCATCGCCGGGTTGCCCAGCTTGTGGATGCCGGTCGAACCCTCGATCCGGATTGGGCGTGAGCCATTTCTTTTAAATAATTAGGTAATTCGAACCGCTCGGTTTCTAAGGCATCTGGCGAGGCCGCTGGCGGGTTTCCGGGGGTCTTGGCTCATCGTTAGCGGCGGGGTCGTCTAACGGCACTCAGCGAGCTTCCTTGGGGTTCGTTTCCTGATCTACTTGCCCGGCATGGCCAAACTGCTGCGGCCTCGTTGCGTTCTTGAGGCAGTCGAAGGGGAGCGCAAAGGACCAGTGACCAGCTCGTTTCACTCTCAAGCCGGACTATGGAAAATTGCAGGTCAATTCCCGGCAGTTGGCATTCGACACCACCGCGTTAAACTGCGACGCACCCCACTGGAGGTCGTCAACTCCTCTGGCACCTCGATTGTTTGGGGACGACCTCTTTCCGAGCGATGAAGATGCATATGCCGAATTCCAACGCGCAGTCGCCGAGGAAGGGATAAGAACGTTTTTGGATAGGGGAACTGTGATCCCGATTAAACGCCGACTAAAATAAAGTCCCCAAAGTCAAATGCTTGACGCCGATGCCCACCGATAGAAATCTCTGTGTTTTCTGACGTCTTCGCAACTATTGTTCCTCTTTGCCCCATTTCTCTCTCTTGGCCAAGTTAGTTATAGACTCCCAACTCATAACGTGCCAGGTGTGAGAGTAACCTTTAATTTCTTAACCCTTAACCTTTAATCTTTAATCGCTAATTTCGCGCGAAACACAGTTATGACTTGACTTCAATCCCCAATTAGATTATAGTTCCTCCATACTCGATGTATGAGATAACTAATCAACGACGATTAGGAGCCATATGTTCAAAGAAAAGGAGATATATAACATGGACCGAAACTCGACTATTACCACAATGCGTAATTATAGCAACACTCTTGTTCCTATCTACGCCGATCTTCAGCGCCCACCTTGGAAGAGAAAATATCGCGGTAACCCTGCGCGCACGTTATATGTTGCGACCGATAATGTTAAGACGAGGTGCGCTCAAATTTTAGAGGGCGTAGTTGTTGTTGACATTGGTGAAAATGTTTCTCCAAAGGCTGCTGAGTGTTTTTTGCTTCCGACTGGAACAGCGTCTTCAACCCCAACCAAACCGAAGTCAGTGTTTATCTATCGATGTACCGGTGATAATTGTGATCAACGTATATCGGCAGATGCAGGTATGACAAGGGTCCGATGGCACAAGGAAGCCGAATATAATAAATTGCTATGTGCACCAACCAAACGCAACTTTTGGGTCTTCGATTGGCTTTTCAATTATGGTCCAACCTTAGCAACTTGGGAGGAAATTGACTTGTCTGCTTTTGGGTTGGACCTCGCCTAGCAGCTATATTAATGATTATAGGAAGAACCGCAAGACCTGTTTGGCGGATATGGCTCGCGACCTAGCCGCTGGCGGTTGGGCTCAGGAGCTAATCGAGAATTATATGACGGTATTTAAAGGATATATCGGTGACGGCGATCCGTACATTGGTTTGAAGCCAACAGCTATTGCCTGGCAAAAAATCGGAGAATACGGAAGAGGACGGCGCTTACTCGCGCGGGAAGGACGGTATTGTCATTTCAAACCGCGCGCCGAGGAATATTGAGACAGGCTTTGCTGTCGCTAAACAATTAGCAATGTAGAGGCTCAACGAATATACGGCACTTTGAAGCCGTATATTTACATTCCACTTTAACCAAATTTATTTTGAAAAGGGGTACTATAATGGACAACGTTTTGGAATGCGTGTGCCTGGTTCACGACACAGAAGTGCCATCAGTTTCTTCATGGCCGGACTTTGATTTTCGCAGCCTACCTCTTTGTGACGCTTCACAGAAACAGTTGGCCGAGATTTATGAGTACGTGAGGAAAAATGGGGTTGTTCCTAAAACGAAAGGTAAACTGCTTCAGCTTGGTCAACCAAACGCGTTTCGCCTGGATAGGCCGAAATTTGAACGTGTCGCCGCGGAGGCGCAGGCTCGATTGCTGTCCAAAAAGGCTAGGGCGATCGCGAGGGGTCAGGACGTCCTCTACCACGGCACGCGATATCGGGAGCGCATTCACTCGAATCGCGGACAAAGGCTAACATGACGTCACCTGTCAAGGGGGGGAGAGGGAGGATGACGAGAGAGCGCCGACAAGGGCAAGTATCGGTCCTCAAGGGTAAAATTGCAATTGACGTTGTGTTCTATTTTATATAGAACATTGTTCGTGGTGGATCGTGACCTGAAACTGGCCTTGGCCGAACTGTCTATTTCTCAAGCCGATTTCGCACGGCTTGTTGGAGTGACGGCGCGCGCCGTGGCGATGTGGATGGCGGGCGATCGGGAAGTTCCCGGGGCTGTAGAGGCTTACCTTCGACTGCTGGTTTCCTTGCCAGCAGGCCAACGTCGAGCAGAGCTCGCACGAGCGAGAGATGGGAGAACAACAATGCGTGATGGAATGTATGGGGTCGAGTACGCCGCTACCCACGGCGCGCGGATGGCCTGTCTGATCTTCGACATGGGTCGTGTCTATGGTGTCGATCAAATGGGCGGAAAATACGATGGCGAATACGTCTATGAGGAACACTCTGGCTTAGCGGATTTGCGTCTCAAGGTGACAATGCCGCCGAACGTGCCGTCCGTTCTTGGCATCGTAAATCCTTATGAGTGGTCAATCGACGTCCGCACGAAGCTCAACCCCAATTTGGATCGCGGATCGCTTCAGGTGACAACGTCGGTTGGTAGGCCAATTGCAGCAACGTATCGATATCTGCGCCCGCTTCCCGAGGGCCAATAAGCGATGCAAGAACGTCGCAACGCTATGCTGAACTGCGGGAAGGAAGCACTGGGGCTTGATCGGCTGGGGTAAACGACTTCATTTCGGAAGGACGGTAGTCGAGCCCGGATTAACAAGGTCAACGGATCGCCGACTGAAGCGTGATACCTTATCAATCAGTCGGCAGATCTGCAACTCTGTCATCGGTTGAAATTTCTAACATAACGGAGAAAATTATGAATATGATAGATCCCGGATTTAACTACCCACTAAAGTGCACGCATACGAAGTATCGCATTTTCTGATGTCTTCGCCCATAGCTACCTCTCTCATTTCTCGTTCTTGACCAACTTATCTATTCATTCTTAAATCAAGCGAGCTTGACGTAATCTAATAGAAGACATTGAGAGACTTTAAGGCGGCCGTTAGAGGCGGCTTTAGAGAAGTTATAAGGAAATCGTTTTGCTGTTTTGATGAAAGCCTTTTTGGGCTACCAATTTTTAAATTTGAGAAATGCGAATTTAAGAAGGAGCTATTATGTTGTTAACGATTGTGGACTTTTCCCGCGGAGGAGGTAAAACGCATAGTCTTACTGAGAAGTGCCGCTCACCTTGCATGCAATGATACATACGTATTGTTCGTGCAGCCAACTGTTGATTTGATAACTCAGACTGCAGCGGAGATGACCAAGCGTCATTCGGGGCTATTCATCAAGACAATACACAGAGACAACAGTCTTACGCCCGTTGTTGATATTGCCAAATACCTCTTTCGTCCACATTCTGAACCACATGTTCTTTTCATTACACAAGCAGCGTTTGAAAGAATTAAAGCTGACTTCAAGAAAAGCAAATGGCATTTGATCGTCGATGAAATTCCAGATATCGCTCGTTGCTTTGACCAAAAACTTGCAGAAACCCACAAGATCATAACGTCGTATCTCCGCAGGTCTCCGGATCACACCCCCTATGATCTCCTGAGTGTTGAGGATGTCGAGCAATTAGAGGCGATCGTCGAGAATGAAAACGATGATGCGGTCTGGGCGAACTTCAAAGACCTTGCCAATACCGTTCTATCTCCTCGTTGGGTCAGCTACGTCGATAGACAAGCATACGAAACGCTTGTGAACGGGGGCGGATCAAAGAGCAAATTGACTGTGTTCTCCCTCCTAAAGCCGAGCATATTCGAAGGCTTCCGCTCTGTCACGCTAGCTGGTGCCTGTTTCAAAGATAGCCTTCTGTATCGCTATTGGTCCAAGCTCGGGGTCGAATTTGTGGAGGCTGCCAATCTCAACCTTCGCTACAAACAACATGAAAACGGGGATGAACTCACTATTTTGTGGGCGATTGAGCAAAATTGGTCCAAGTGGTTGTTGGGAAAGAACGAAGGACAGGTCCTCAAAATGATGGAAAAGGCCGTTCTCAAGGAGTTTGGTGGAGCGGAGTTTCTGTATGCCCAGAACAAGGGCCACAATCTGTTCAAAGGGAAAGGGAAACCTCTTCCAAACGCTCCGCATGGCTTGAACGACTTTCAAGGTATTCCAAATGTTGCGTTTCTTTCTGCTCGCAATCTAACACCAGCTCATTGCAAATTTCTGCAGCGTATGATCGGTCTCACCGAGGATGAGATACGCACTGGCATCCATAGACAGGTCGCCTATCAGACCGTGATGCGAGGGGCCTTGCGTGATCCCAAAAACCATGAGGAAAAGCGAATTTTCGTTCCTGATCTGGGCACCGCGGAATGGCTACAATCACTTTTCCCGGGTGCCAAGCTTAGGAAATTGGAGACAGATTTCGACAAGTTGGGGCTTTCAGCAAAAAGAGGACGCAAGAGAGTTTATGGTTCAGACGCCGAAAGAAAGAGAGCTTAAAGGGAGAGGCAGAAGCTAAAAGAGAAAAGAAATAATGAAATCAATGAATTAAGAATTTCTGTAGTCCCCACTGAGTGTGAGTTGCAAAGCATAACAATTCATCAAGGTGGTCACGATAAGTCTATATATACTAATAGTAATTTCGTGACAGGGTTCACGAATGAATTCAGAGGGTCCCTCTTCGAAAACAAATATTCAAAGAAGGCATTTGACTGTTATGTAACCAAGATCATTGGGGATTTTGAAAAGGAGCTAGAGGAAGCGTTTACTAGTGAAAAATACGATAGAAAAGAAGACAACTTTCTCATTTGTCCATCGGCATTTGATCCAGACAAGGTTCCCGATACAGAACGTGGACTTGGAAATGTTGTGTTTGCAAGTGGCATCTGGTTGGATTTTGATGGCGGCGACTTAAAGCCACCGAGGTTGTCAAAAATATTTTCCAAATTGCGAATGACAATATTCTCGTCTTTTAGCAGCACAAGGGAAATACCGCGTTTCAGAGTATATATTCCAACAGATAAAGTCATGAATGTGCAACAATATAAAGTGATCACTAAGGGGATGGCCAAGACTATTACCGCAGCAGGATTTTATGAAGAGAAATCTAAAGGGAAATCAAAACTCCATAAACTTGATATGACTAAATTACATGCCGTCAGCTTCTTCTATCTTCCTTGTCAGCCCAAGGACCCTTCCGGTGCCTTTTTCAAAGTGTTCAATAGGAAGCCTCGCAAACCGCTTAACGTACAGGATTGGATCGATAAATACATCGCTGAGGAGGAGGCCAACGCGTTCATCGCGGAGGAGGCCAACACGTTCATCGCGGAGGAGGCCAACACGTTCATCGCGGAGGAGGCCAACACGTTCATCGAAACGCCCCTCGGGGACACTCAATTCGGGTCCCAAGAGACTTACGCATTCATACCGCAGGAAGGCTCAGGGGTTGATCGAGATGCGGTCGAGAGAGCCTGTTCCGAATGGCACCAATGTCCTCCAGGCGAGAGGGAACCATGAGTTTTTCAAGCTCGGCCTAGAAATTGGAACGAGCGGGATGCGATTATTCGGAGATCGTGAGCATTTTGAAAGAACAAGCCTGCTATGCACGTTCGCCAGATAAGCGTCTCAACCAAATTCCGTCCATATTGAAGTCCTTACAAACTTATAGTAAAGGTTGACGTACGTACGTTTAATTACACTTATTTCGCAAAGGAGGTTTTTAAATGCAACACTTTAACAATTCACTCGATAACGTTGACCATATTGATGTTACTGTGGTTTACCCCTTCGATGAGCCGGTCACGTCCCAGACACAAGCCCGAGTATATGGGGTCTTTACAGAATTATCGCAGATGTGACTAAGCACTTCAATCGACAGCACGATCTCAACGCAATAATATCAAATATATATGTTAAGAATGTTGAAATCATAAATAGCATATAAGAAATATATCGTCGAAGATAAATACAAGACACAAAGAATGGAGCTTACAAATGACATCGCTGGAATATATGGAGATGCGGTTATTATACAAAAGATGGAAATGTCTAGATTATAAATGGGATATGATAGGAGATAACTGCCTAGAATTGCCTGACGCGGAATTTACAATGAAAGAAATATCTGATATCGACTCAGTAATCGACACATTGCGAGCTATCAAAAAGATATATGCAGACACATAACCAGAAGATACTCATTACTCTACCTCGCGCCTTGGTGAAAGCTATCGATATTGCTACAACTGAAAAGCACAATTCACGAACTGCTTTCATTCGAGAGAGCGTTATTCGCAATCTGCACTATTATAACACCTATGAGCGCGGGCCTGTTTGCTTTTCACATGATGATGTGGAATTAGGGGACGCCTTCTCTCTCAGAACGTGACAAGAGGTAGAAGGAAATTGAGGAGGGCCTATTTCACGTATCCATATGGAATTGTATTGGGCAGTGGCACCGTGTCTGTCTTGCGGATCGGGCCATCTATGATTAAAAGTACTCAACTGATACCGATAGGAATGGCGTCGAATACAATTAATAGTTTTAATCTATAGCAGAAAAGCGATTTATCCTTGACACACAACTATTAATAGGTTATTGTTTGATATATTCGATATATTAGACACCATTCAGAAGGGAGTAAGCCATTGAAGAAAAGACGGATCGAAGAAAAGTACATTGGACCACGACAATTGGACTTATTTTATGATCTCCTCGATATGGAGGGGGAAGCGCAGACACTTAATGTTAATTCCGGTTGTCCCGTCTCGCGTCGAGGCCGCAAAGAACATGTTGGGGAAGGGTCTAAAACTCCTCCTCTTCTTGAGCCGCTCCCATGCGAGACATAGGCATTTGCCGGCGTCGGAAACGCACTCTCAACCTTCTTCCTAGGCACTGAGAGGCGATACGGCGGTCACTAAAGGGCTGAGACCACCGTACAGGGAAGGACCCCTCCTGGGTAGCTTACAACTGAGCTCTATGGGCCTCAGAATTGTTTAAATCGATTTCTGAGGCAGCGGATGCCAGTCAGGCTCCCGTTATAACCCGACAGCCCTCGCCTTCCTATGACTTAGCGTTCTCTGCCACCGCCTCGGGTGCTCCTCCCGATTTCTGGCTGCCAGTGTCCTCTCTCAACCGCCCAAGGCCAATTTTCTTCGCCATTGCAGACCTCTTGGCGGCATAATCGGAGGCCACCATGGGGTAGTCCTTAGGCAGGCCCCATTTCCGGCGGTACTCAGCCGGAGTCATTCCAAGGGACCCGAGATGTCGTTTCAGGGATTTCAATTTTTTCCCATCATCCAAGCAGATCAAATACTCAGGCGTGATGGATTTTTTGACCGAGACAGCGGGCACCAGTTCAGGCTCGGGCTGGGGAACAGTGTTCACAGCACCAAGATTGGTGAGAGCCGTGTGAACTGAGGTAATCAAAGCGGCTAGGTCCGTGGAGCGAACCGAATTATTTGAAACGTAGGCCTCAACGATATCAGCCGCCAAGCTGACTCGATCAGGCGAATCAGTGTGTGAAATTGCCATTGAAACTATCTCCCAAATCATGAGTTTGGAAATCTCGATATCATGAAGCGCGAAAGGTCTCAAGTTTAATTCGCAAACGATTTCTGAAGGGAAACCGGCCTGGTAATTGCCATCTGTCGCCGCGCTTGGGGATTTGTCATCGCTCATTTCATGGCGCAGCTGGTAGTTGCCGGGGTCATCTTATAGGCTTCAAGCTTTTTTACGAAAACATAATCTCAGTAGCATGTAGGAAGGAGATGGATACGAGAATTAAATAATCTCACAAACGAATTGACAGTCGGCCATTAATAGTATATAGGTGCCGGGTTCTCTGACCAAGAGGAGTTGTCCAACAATCATATAAGAGGAGTGTATATTACAATGGATTTGAATAAAAATTTGCTTCAATCGCATGGATTACGTGTTGACATAAATTGTGCCGTGCTCTTCGAATGAGCAATCGTGAACCAGATACACGATCCAGAGATTTTTCCAGTTTCGAAAGTGTATCAAAAGACGCCCCTTTGAAGCTTGCAATTGCAGCAAAATTGGCGTTTCCAGACGGCTCAATGTCAGCATCTGGCCTTAGACGTGAGGCGGCTAAAGGTAAATTGGTCATAGAGAGAATTGCCGGTAAAGATTATACAACACTCGCTGCTATTGCGGAGATGAGAAAATTATGTCGAATAGATCGAAAGGTGTCAGGTTATGGCTGCGAAAAGGAAAAGGGGAAATTCCATCAACTTGGATCATCCGCGACGGACCAAAACAAATACGCACTGGATGCGGCCTTCATGACAGCGAGGAAGCTCAAAGAAGGCTCGCTAGTTACATAAGTGAGAAGTACCGACCAGAGCGTCAGCGTAATAGGGACCCGTCTCGAATAGCGATTGCGGATGTCCTTAACATCTACGCAGAGGATATTAGTTCAAAAATTCGGCGTCCGGTTGAACTGGGTCAGCGTATATTTGCTCTTCTATCGTTTTTCGGGACTCGCACCCTTGACGAAATCAACGGTCCACTGTGTCGAGCTTATGTTGAGAGGCGCGGTTCAATTTCAATGGCAAGGCGTGAGCTTGAAGATTTGAGGGCCGCGATAAATCACCATCGTAGGGAAGGACTTTGTAACGAGATAATCGAAGTCGTACTTCCCCCAAAATCCATACCGAGAGAGCGTTGGTTAACTCGTGCAGAGGCCGCCAAAATGATTTGGCAAGCCTGGCGATATCGAGAAGTTCAAGGTGGAGTGGAGACTAATCGCTATTCAAGGCGTCACATTGCACGTTTTATGCTTGTTGCACTGTACACAGGTACGCGTTCAGGTGCGATTTGCGGTGCGTCATTGCGTCCTGCGGTTGGTAGAGGCCACGTCGACCTGAGTGAAGGATTGTTTTATAGACGAGAACCCAACACTAGGGAGACTAAGAAGCGTCAGCCTACGATCCGCATCCCAGAGAGGCTCTTGGCACATATGCGTCGTTGGGAAAGGTTAGGGATATCCAAGTCCTCCGTGATCGAATTTGCTGGTCGTCCGGTAAAGAGCGTAAGGAAAGCGTTTGCTAGGGTGGCTTTGGCCGCCAATCTTGAGAATGTCACGCCTCATATCTTGCGACATACCGCAGTTACATGGGCGATGCAGGCCGGTGCCGATCCCTACGCCGCAGCGGACTTTTTTGGCATGTCACTTGAAATTTTGCAACGTGTGTACGGGCATCATCATCCCGACCATCAAAGGGCTGTCGGTGAAGCTCTGACGCGACGCACAGGTTCCGCACAGGTTGGAGGGAACAAAGCGAGATAATTGGCGCTCAACGCTACGAAAAAGGCCAATAATTACAGAGGCTGTGGGGACGCCGCCTTGTTCGGGACGAGGGGGTCGGAGGTTCGAATCCTCCCACTCTGACCAGGTTTACCCGCAATCGCTCCAGAGCACGGACATGTCAGATCGGCCAAGCGGGGACATATTCAGCTCGTTCCATCGCTTAATTTGAGTCTGTAGAAGTAGGAAAAGCGGCGGGATCGTCAATTGCCGTAATGCGATCAGAACAATCCTGTCAAATTCGTCAGCGGCATTTGAGGCGTCACGGGCGGGGGCGCTATGGATTGGAGATCTGTTTTGGCCGCGGTTGCCAGAGGCGCGATTGCTGGCGCCCATTGCCGGCGCGATAGGCGGCTTCATCGTTACGGCTGCGACCGGGGCAGGTTCGGGCGCAGTGATCGGCGGTGTTGCCGGCTTGATCCCCGGGTTTGTCAGCTCAGCTATTAATGAAGGTTTGCGGCCGACATGGACCAGGTAGGGCGCTTTCAACCGGTTGCGGTTTAGGGTAGCCGAAGCGCGATCTAGAGGGAGAATCTCAATGTCAGGCATCGCGAGCAGTGTTGCGAGCAGTATTGTTGTTGGCCTGATAGCTGGGCTTATAGCGGGAGCCATCGGGGTATTCGTGCTGCCTGTATTCAGAACTCTCTGGTTCGGCTCTTCCGATGGTCGTCGGCGCAGTGGGCGGAATCGTCTGTTCCTGGGTGCAATCAACGTCAGACAAGACGCCTATTCCAGCCTGACGCTTGGCCGCAGCATCATTCCGCCAGGCCTCGCCCCACGAACGACAGCGCCGTCACGCCGATGACGGCGGCGAGGACCGAGGCGGCGAAGACGGCGATTTTCGCCGCTTCGAAGTCGGCTTCGGCCGGGAACGCCTGGCCGGCGATGAAGAGCGACATGGTGAAGCCGATTCCGGCCATGGCGCCGGCGCCCGCGAGTTGCGCCCATGAATATTCCGGGGGCTTCAGCGCGAGCCTCAGCCGGACCGCGAGCATGGAGGCCGCCATGATTCCGAGCGGTTTGCCGACGACGAGCCCGACGATCACCGCCGCCATCAGCCGTTCGCGGCCGTCGAAAATGTCGGTTCTCAGCGCGACGCCGGCGTTGGCGAGGGCGAAGAGCGGGAGCACCAGGTAGCTCGACCGCGACCCCGCGTTCCTCAGCAGCCGGTCCGCCGGCAATTCGAGCCGATCGTGGATGGCGTCGAGCGCGCGAAGCGCGGGGAGCGAGGGTCCGTGGCGCAACACTTCGCCGCCTCTTTCGGCTTCGGCCGTAATGATCGCGTTCGCCTGCGTCGTCAGCGAGCGCAAGTCCGGCGGCGGCCGCGTGGGAATGAACAGCGCGAGGGCGACGCCCGCTAATGTCGGGTGCAGCCCGCTCGCGAGCACGCAGGCCCATAAGGCCACGCCGACGACGACATAGGGCGCGAGCCAATAGACGTGGGATCGGTTGAGCGCCGCGAGCGCGCCGACGAGCGCGACGGCCGCCGCCAAATAGAGGGGACGCAATTCGCCCGAATAGAACGCGGCGACGGCAAAGATCGCGCCGAGGTCGTCGACGATCGCCGCGGCGGTGAGGAAGATGCGCAACTCGACCGGGACGCGCCGTCCCAGCATGACGATCAGCGCGACCGCAAAGGCGGTGTCGGTCGACATCGGCACGCCCCAGCCGTGCGCCCAGCGTCCCGGCGGAACGATGAGGAGATAGAGCAAAGCCGGCGCGGCCATGCCGCCGACCGCGCCGGCGACCGGCAGCGCGGCGGAACGCCAGCCCGAGAGTCGGCCGACCGTGAATTCGCGCTTGATCTCCAGGCCCACCACCAGAAAGAAGACGGTCAGCAGTCCGTCGTCGATCCAGTCCCGCAAGGACATGGCGAAGCGGAGATCGTCGAACGTCAGTCCGAAACGCTGGTCCCAGAACGCCGCAAAGCCCGGGCCCAGCGTCGTGTTGGTGACGACCACGGCGAGGACCGTCGCCAGCAGCAAGAAGACGCCGGCGGACGGGCCCCAGCTCACGAAGTCGAGCGCCGCCGAGCGGACCCGGTGGCCGAGCCTGCCGAGCATCGCATCGGCGAAGGCGCTTTCGTCCCAGGGCCCGTCGTAGCGGCGGCCGTTGATGAAGAAGGTCGGCGTGATCAGAGCGCCGCTCGCTCGCGAGCTCGCCTCGTCCGCGTCCACCCGCGCCCTCGCCCGGGCGAGGGCCTCATCGTCCGGCGGATCGCCCTCCGGCTTGACGCCGAGGTCGCTCGCCACGGCCAGAAGATCCTCCTCCGTCAAAACCTCCGAGCGCGTCATCAGCTTGACGTGCGCGTCCCAGAACTGCTTCGGACCGTTCGCGCGCTCGACCAGCTCAGCCGCGCGCCGGGCGAGTTCGACGCCGACCAGCGGCCGATGGCGGAAGACGTAGCGCAGGCGGTCTCCGAGCTGATCGCGAACTTGAGCGATGCGCTCGTTGGCCGCCCGGCAATAGGGGCAGGCGTAGCTGCCGCATTCGACAAGGGTGATGGCCGCGTCGGCCGGACCGAGGATATGGTCGACCTTTGCGTCCACCGGCCGATCGAGCCAATTGCCCCGCGCCAGGTCCGACATGCGAAGTCTCCAGATGTGAGACGGCTCACAGCGCAAATTCTGAAATCGTGTTACGTCGCCTACGCCAAATTTTATGAGCAGGCCTCCAATCGCCCTCGCGGTCGCACGAATCGCGGGGAAGTCGTATTTGACCGCAAACGCACTGGAGTTCTCCCCATGGCAAACGCAGCATCGCCGTCAGCGCCCCCCGTCGACCACCCCGTGCTCGACACGACCCCCTACGGCGCCGGGCCAAACGACAATATCACCGACGCAACCGAGAACGCCGCGATCACCCATCACACCGTGACGATCGGCGGCAAAGCGATCGCCTACACCGCCCGCGCCGGCCATCTCGTCACAGTCGATCCGTCGTCCTCGCAGCCGAACGCTAAATTCTTCTATGTCGGCCTCACCGCCGACGGCGCGGACCCGAACACGCGACCCGTCACCTTCTTCTACAACGGCGGACCGGGGTCTTCCGTGGTGTTTCTGCTGCTCGGCTCGTTCGCGCCCCGTCGCATCCACACAAGCATGCCGGGTTTCACGCCGCCGCCACCCTATTCGATGGAGGACAACCCGGACAGCCTCATCGACCGCACCGACCTCGTTTTTATCAACCCCATTGGAACCGGCTATTCCGCCGCCATCGCGCCGGCGAAAAACCGCGACTTCTGGGGCGTCGATCAGGACGCGCGCTCGATCAAGTTGTTCATCAAGCGATATCTAGAGCGGTATCCGAACGGACTGAATTGGTTGGGGGATTCCCGAATCAGTTAGTTTCTGATTGATCATTCACGCCGCGAGAGGGAGGCGGCGGGGATGGCTGTTTCCGACGATCTTCGCGAGCGCGTGGTTGAGGCGGTGGTCTTGGGCGGGTTGTCGCGCAATCAGGCGGCCGCGCGTTTCAAAGTGAGCGTAGCGAGCGCGGTGCGCTGGGTGAAGCGGTTCCAAACCACGGGCGAAATTTCACCGGCGCCTTCTGGCGGCGACCGCCGCTCCGGCCGGATCGAGGCGCATCACGACTATCTGTTGGGCCTGATCCGGCGCAGCCCGGACAAGACGCTGCTCGAGATCCAGGAGCGGCTGATCGCCAATTGTGGCGAGCGCTTTGCGGTCTCCGTGCTGTGGCGCTTCTTCGACCGTCACGCGATCACCTTTAAAAAAAACGGCGCATGCCGAGGAGCAACAACGCGCGGACGTGCAAAGTCGACGCCGGGAATGGTTCGCGGGGCAACTCGATCTCGATCCGACGAAACTCGTTTTCATTGACGAGACCGGAGCCTCCACCAATCTCGCGCGCAAAAGCGGACGTTGCCGGCGCGGGCGCCGCTTGCGGGCGGCCATCCCGCACAGTCACTACAAAACGGTGACTTTGGTCGCCGGCCTTCGCCTTCGCGGCCTGACAGCGGCAAAGACTTTCGACGGACCGATCAACGCCGCCCGGTTCGAGGATTGGCTGGAGACATGCCTCGTCCCCACGCTCTCGCCCGGCGAGGTCGTCGTCATGGACAATCTCCCGGCTCACAAGGGGCCGCGGGTCGAGCAACTCATCAAGGCGGCGGGCGCGGAGTTGCGATATCTCCCAGCCTACAGTCCTGATATGAACCCCATCGAAAAAGCCTTCTCCAAGCTCAAAGCCTTCCTGCGCAAAATCGCCGAACGGACCGTCGCGGGCCTCATGCGCGCCCTCGAAACCTGCGCCGAAATCTTCAAGCCCTCGCAATGTACAAATTACTTCAAATCCTGTGGTTATGAGCACGATACAGGATGATCGGATTCCGCTCTAACTGCCTTCGGCCGCTGGAACTCGCCCAAGTTCCTGTTCGGCGAGTCCTATGGCACCGCGCGCTCCTGCGTGCTCGCCTGGATGCTGCATGAGGACGGCATCGAGCTCAACGGCGTCACGCTCCAATCGAGCGTGCTCGATTACACGCCGACTTTCTCCAACCCCGTCGGTCTGTTGCCGACCTTTGCGGCCGACGCCTGGCAGCACCACAAGACAACCGTGAGCCCGCCGCCCGCCGACCTTCCGAGCTTTATGGGCCAAGTCATCGCCTTCGCACAGGGGCCCTACGCGCAGGCGCTCGCCGCTTTCCCGAAGAGCGATCCGGCGACGACGCAGACTCTGAGCGAGATTCTCGCCATACCGCCGGTGGTGCTCGATTCCTGGTCGCTCAACGTCGAGGCCAACAACGGCGTCACATCCTCGTTCCTGGTCACGCTCTTGCGGGACCAAGGCCTGGCGCTCGGCAGCTATGACGGACGCGTCACCGCCATCGACACCGGCATCGCGGCGATCGTCGATCCGGCGTCCGGCGCCAATGATCCGACCATGGCGGCGGTCAGCGGCGTCTATACGGCGATGTGGAACGTCTATCTCAACAACGACCTGCAATTCACCTCGACCTCCAACTTCGTCGATCTCAACGACCAGGCCTACGCCAACTGGGATTTCTCTCACATCGACCCGACCGGCGCGCAAAAGGGCGGCAACGACAAGAGCGGCAATCCCATCACCTACACCGCCGGCGATCTCGCCGCGGCGATGGCGGCCAATCCGGATTTGAAAGTGTTTTCGGCCAACGGGTACTTCGACGCGGTGACGCCGTTCTTCCAGACCAGGCTCTCGCTCGACGCCATGCCGCTCACCGACGCCGGCGCGCGCGCCAATCTCACGATCCGCAATTACCCGTCGGGCCACATGATTTATCTCGACGGTCCGTCGCGCACGGCGATGAAAGCGGATCTGGGGGCCATCTATGACGGCGTGTCGGCGAAGTTCGCGCTCCGCGCGCGGCTTTCGGCTGCTTTGGCGAAGACCCGCAAAGAGACCCGCACGAATGCCAGGCCCTATTTCAAGCGGCTGGACACAGGCTCAAAGGGCATTGGGATGCGCGCCGCCCCGACCTCGCGGCCGTGGAGCCTGCCGGACCTCTGTAAGGCCTATGCCTGGCCGTCGGGCCTCGCGGGCCGCGGCGTCATCGGCATCGTCGAGCTCGACGGCGGCTGGGTCCAGGCGGACATCGACGCCTTCTTCAAATCGATCAACCAACCATCGCCCTCGATCAAGGACGTTATCGTCGGCGGCCCGGGCAACGCGCCCAACCAGCATCTGAATGATCCCAGCGACCCCGACTACGAAGTGACAATGGACATCCAGATCGCGGGCGCCGCCTATTTTTCGGCGACGGGGCAACCGGCGACCATCCGCGTCTATTGGGCCGACGGAAACGACATGGGCGCGATCGCCGCGGCGATTTCGGCGGCCGCCGCTGACGGATGCGACGTCTTCTCGATCTCCTGGGGCTCGGACGAGGCCAATTGGCAGACGGCCGGCAAGCAGACGGGCGTCGATTATGTCAGCCAGTTAAGCGCGGCGGCTCAGGCCGCGACGAAGGCCGGAATGATCGTGTCCGCGGCGTCAGGCGATAACGATTCCTCCGACGGCGGTCCGACGCCGGCCAATGTCGATCTGCCCTCGTCCTGTCCCTACGCCGTCGCCTGCGGCGGCACCTCGAAAACGGCGGCGGCCGAGACGGTGTGGAACAACGACCCGGGCAGCCCGAGCGGCAACGGCACGGGCGGCGGCTACTCGACGCTCTTCCCGCCGCAGCCCTGGCAGGCCGGCGCGCCGCAGGGGCCGGGTCGAATGGTTCCCGACGTCGCCGCCGACGCCGACCCCTACACGGGCTACGAACTTTATGTGCACGGCTCGGGCGCGACGCTCGGCGGCACCAGTGCGGTCGCGCCGCTCTATTCCGGTCTCTTCGCTGCGTTCGGGAGCAAGCTCGGCTTTATCACACCGAAGTTGTGGCTCAACCAGACCTGCTTCAACGATATCACGAGCGGCGACAACGGCTTTTACCGCGCCTCGGTCGGGCCCGATCCGTGCACGGGGCTCGGAACCCCGATTGCCGACAAGCTCGCTGCCTTGTTCGGCGCGTCGGCGGGGTCTAACGCTCAGGTGGCGGCCGCGACCGTCGGCGAGCGGCGAGGCCGGTTGCGATGGCTGCGACGGCGTCGCATCGGCGGCGGACACATGCCGGAGCGGCTTCCGGGCGGCATGAGCGGATCTTGAAGAGATCGAAGAAAGCGGGGCGTTAGAGCGATTCTCGCAATATGTGGAATTGGCGGTGCCGCAAAGCACGCGCTTCGACCCGATCGTAAGAACGGACGGACGTGCGCGCCGCTTACCGCGTTGGCCTGGCCCTCGAGAGGGTTGCCTGAGCCTCGCTTGGTCGTCTCCGGGGAGTTGCCGAATGCGCTTGCAACGCTAACCGCGCTGGCCGGGATTCATCGGCCTCGCCGGTCCGGCGTTCGCCCTCGACAAGGTGAAGTTCGGCACCAACTGGCTGGCGGACCCCGAGGCAGGCGGCTTCTACCAAGCCGTGGCCGACGGCACTTATGCGAAATACGGGCTCGACGTGACGATCATTCCCGGCGGCCCCCAGGCGAACGGCGGCTTGCTGCTCCTCTTCGGCAAGATCGAGTTCTTCATGGGCGGCGACATGATCGGAAATTATCTCTCCGTCGAGAGCAAGCTTCCGCTCATCGCTGTCGCCGCGGACTTCCAGAAGAGCCCGCAGATTTTCATGTCGCATCCCGGCGTCGGGTTCGACAAATGGGAGGACCTGCCCAACGCCAAGCCCGTCTACCTCGGCGCCGGCGCGATCCAGACCTTCTACGCCTGGCTGAACTCGCCTACGGGTTCAAGGACGAGAACATCCGGCCCTACAATTTCAACTCCGCGCCGTTCATCACAACAAGATCTCGATCCAGCAGGGTTACGTCACTGCGGAACCCTACGAGATCGAAAAGCAGGGCGGTTTCAGGCCCAACGTGTTCCTGCTCAACGATTACGGCTACGACACCTATTCGACCCTGATCGTGACGCGCTCGCAGATCGTCGAGAAGAACCCCGATCTCGTTCAGCGCTTCGTCGACGCCTCCGCGATCGGCTGGTACCATTACCTCTATGGCGATAACGCCAAGGCCAACGAGCATGATCAAGACTGAAAATCCGGACATCACCGACGAGCAGATCGCCTTTTCGATCAAGGAGATGAAACGATACGGCGTCGTCGATTCCGGCGATACGCTCAAACTCGGCATCGGCGCGATGACGGACGCGCACTGGAAGGATTTCTTCGACAAGATGGTGGCGATCGGCATGGTCAATGCCGACACCGACTACAAGAAAGCCTACACTTTGCAGTTCGTCGACAAGGGCGTCGGGCTCGATCTGAGGCCGAAGTGAGCGGAAAGGCTGGCGGATTTCGAAGCGTGCATGGGCCGCGCTACGGTCGATGAAGATCGGCGCTATCGCTGCGCCGTGACGCTATCGTTTCGTGTGCAGTTCAAGACTGTCCCATCCGACGGCCTGCACACCTTTGCGGGACCGCCTCGACCATACCGGACAGATGCCGCTAATCCGTTTCAAGGTCTTCCAGCCTGACCCCATGTCCTTCCCGCAGGCTTTTGCGCGCCTGTTCGATGCGGCGCAGGAAGCGGGCGTCATGTTCCAGTCGGTATTCGAACCAGTCCTCTTCGGATCCGAAACCGATCAACACGCCAGCCGGTTTGCCATGACGCGTGATGACGATCTCCTGCGCCTCGGCCTCGCGAAGATAGCGAGACAGATCGTCCTTGATTTCGGAGAGCGGAACTTCCTTCACTCCGGATTTCCGAACTGTGCGAGCCACGACTGGGCCTCCGATTTGACCACGATCGCCAAAACCTCAACGGTCGCGCCAGAAACATCATAGCCAAGCCTCAACGCGCGGATGACGCTGCCCGCGCCCGTTTCACTCGCGTCCGAGCTTGCCTTGCTCGTAGGCGTCGCGAAGGACCTTCTCGACGCGGACATTGTAGCCTTTGCCGGTGGCCTTGATGGCCAGGACAAGATCGGACGCCATGCGGAATCCGATATGCACCTTCGGCGTCTCGGTCTTCGGCCGTCCGCCCTTGTTCTTAGCCGCTTCGATCATGCCGGGGTCGATCTCGGCCATGGGTTTCGAAGTGGACAGGTCGGCTTTGGTCAGTTCGCGGACCTCGCCGTCCTCATCGGTCAGCGGTGGCCTTTTCATTGGCTCGCTCCTCTCGTTTGTTTGCCTTTGCGGAAACTGATGATCCGGCGGACCTGGCCCCGAATGATGGTGCAGACGACGGTGAGCCGCCCCTGCACCGGCGCCAGGGCAATGATCCGTTCCTCGCCGGTGTCGCGCCTGTCATCGACAAAGGCATGGGCCTTGCGCCATTCCAGTTCGGCGGCCAGCTCGACAGGCAGACCGCGTTCTCTGGCGTTTCTGACGCTCTTCTCCGGATCGAATTCAATCCCCATTGTTGTTATTGTAGCAACAAAAAGCCCTTCCGTTAAGGGTTTCTGTAATCACAAGAACCCACCCGAGGGGGGTCGGACGTTTCTTTTGCCCGATCGCCCTGGATATGGGGTCTAGTAAAATCTCGCCGTCATTCGAATTGCGGAACCCATGTCCCGCGCATTGATCGTCATCGGGCTCGCCATCGCGGCGGTCGGCCTGCTTTGGCCGTGGCTGGCGCGGCTTGGGCTCGGGCGGCTTCCCGGCGACATTTTTGTCCATCGCGGCAATTTCACGTTTTACGCGCCGATCACCACGAGCATTCTCGTGAGCCTCGTCCTTTCCTTTGTTTTGTGGCTCTTGTCCCGATGAATGGCGAAGGCCGGCGTGGTCAGCGGCGAAACCGATGACAAGCCCGCATTCTCCGGACAGCGAAATGATTTCTGGCTCATGGGCTGCGGGAGGCGCGAGGCGTTCCGCGCCCGCAGATTAGCCTTCACGCGCTATTCGTCTTGATTAGCCTTGAAGAATCTGGTCAATGTTCGTTTAATGGGCCGCTGCCGGCTGCGTCCCGCGAGCGGGCGACGCAGTCCGCGCCCGCGGGGGCCCGGTGAGGCCGACGGCCGCCGATCCGCGCCACTCAGGGAACGTCACATGAATGTCGCGTCCGCCGCCGACTTGGGCGGCATGAAAAGACAGGCCATCGGCGTGACCGCGCTCGCCGGCACGATCGGAACCATCATCGAATGGTACGATTTTCTAATTTACGGCTCTGCGGCGGCCCTTGTCTTCAACAAGTCGTTCTTTCCCACCGTCGATCCGAGAGTTGGCGTCCTTGCGTCGTTAGGCACGTTCGCCGTCGGTTTCCTGGCGCGGCCGATCGGCGGAGCGATCTTTGGCCATTACGGCGATCGCTTGGGCCGAAAATCGATGCTCATGACCACCCTGATGTTGATGGGGCTGTCGACGGCGGCGATCGGCTTGCTGCCGACCTACGCCCAAATCGGAATCGCCGCTCCCATCTTGCTCGTTTTTCTGCGCATCGCGCAGGGCCTTGCGCTCGGAGGCGAATGGGGCGGGGCGTCGCTGATGGTGCTCGAACATGCCCCGTCGGCTCGACGCGGGCTTTACGGCAGTCTCGTCCAGGTGGGCTTTCCCATCGGACTGGTCACGGCGACCGCGGTTTTTTCCTGGGTCTCGACATGGCCGGAGGCCGATTTCATGAGTTGGGGCTGGCGGGTTCCCTTCCTAGGCAGCGTCGTGCTCGCCGCCGTCGGAATGTTTGTCCGCGCGCGATTGCCGGAGACGCCGGTGTTCGAACAGATGAAGGCGAGCAGCCGAATTGTGAGAGTCCCGCTGCTGGCAATCGCGCGCAAGGACCCCCGCGCGTTTCTGATCTCGGCGGGGCTGAAGCTTTCTGAGGTTTCTTGGGTGTATATGCTGACAATATTCGTGGTCATCTATGGCGTCTCCAAACTGGGCCTGTCAAAAACGCAGTTGCTGAATGCGATATCGCTCGGCGCCTTGCTCGAACTTCTGACCATCCCATGGTTTGGATATCTTTCGGATATCTTCGGACGTCGGTCGCTATACTTTGCCGGGACGATCTTCACCATTTTATTCGCGTTTCCGCTGTTCTGGCTGCTGGATGCTGGAACGCCCGCGATCGTCACTGCGACAATCGTCGTCGCGCTGAATTTGGGACACGGACTGATGTTCGCGCCCAAATCGACTTACCTGCCCGAGTTGTTCGGCGCCAACGTGAGGTATAGCGGTGCCTCCTTGGGGTTTCAGGTGGCGGCCGCAGTGGGCGGCGGTCTCGCGCCGATCGTCGCGACCGCGCTGACTGCCTGGACGGGCGGAACCGCCGGCGTATCGGTCATGCTCATCCTCCTGGCGTTGGTTACGCTTCTCGCCACGCTGTTTGCGCGCGAGACCCTCGGCAAAGATCTGTGATCGAGAAAACAGGCCAAGCCAATTCAAGCGCGAATGGGTTTTCGACGGCGTTTCTGCGGGACAAAATACGGTCGGAGTAGCCCGACACGACCATGCCCTCGCTTGCGACGCGCCTGCCCGAAGGGGAGCGGCGCGCGCTCGCCGAGTTGATCTACGAAGACCTGTCGCGCGTTCAAACTGCCCCGACCCCGGCCGCCGATCGCCGTTTCCGGGATCAAAAACTGGCCCGTCGCAATCGCGTTGACCGCGTTGAGCGTCAAAAGTCGCAAGGCCTCACGCCAGTGAGTTTGGACTCTTTGTGGGATCAGGAGTGCTACGTCGATCCGGCGACTCTCGCTCGTGAGGTCAGGCCCGCCTTCGCATGCGGCCGGTCGAATCCATATGATAGCCTTCCGTGCAACCGGGAGTGCTTCACATGATTGACCTGCACTATTGGCCGACGCCGAATGGCAAGAAAGTCGCAATCCTCTTGGAAGAGCTGGGGACGCCCTACACCATCGTGCCGTGCAACATCGGCAAGGGCGACCAGTTCAAGCCCGACTTCCTCAAAATCGCTCCCAACAACCGCATGCCGGCGCTGGTCGATCATGCGCCGGCCGACGGCGGGCCGCCGATCGGCATTTTCGAATTCGGGCGCGATCATGATGTACCTCGCGGAGAAGGCCGGCCGCTTCTATCCCCAGGACCTCCGGCGCCGCACCGAAGTGAACCAGTGGGTCATGTGGCAGATGGCCAATCAGGGTCCGAAGCTCGGCGAATGCGGCCACTTTCTGCGATTGGGCGACAAGCAGGGCGACCAGTCCTATGCGATCCGCCGCTTCACCGACGAGGCCAACCGGCTCTATGGCGTCCTGAACAATCGGCTCTACGACCGCCGCTATCTCGCCGGCGACGACTACACCATCGCCGACATGATTTGCTACCCGTGGACCGTGAACTGGAAGGGGCAGCAGCAGGACATCGACGAGTTCAAGTACTTCAAGCGCTGGTTCGAGGAACTGAGCGCGCGCCCGGCGGTCCAGTGCGGCCTCGCCGTCACGGCCGGCCCGACGGAGGACCCCGAGAGCCTGCCGGCCGAAGAGCGAGAGCGGCGCAGGAAGCTGCTCTACAATCAGCGCGCCCGGCCGGCGCCGGCGGAAGGGGGCCTAGCCGCGATCTGACGGCCAAGCGCTCTGCCGTTCGCCTCGGTGTCGTCGCCGGACGAACGGCGATCCGCCGGCAATGGCGCCCGCGCGCTAAGGCGATGCCCAAAAACTATTGCTTCATTTCGTGAAACCTCGGCGAGATGCTGTAGTTCCATTCTGGATGGAATGAGTTTCGGGTCATGTTGAGGGTCGCCATTTCCGCGTCCGAGACCTTGATGCCCTTTGGATAGGTGTTGCTATCGAGTTCGCAGCGGATTTTGAGACCGGTTTTCGTCGTGGTGTTGGCGATCAGTTCGATGACGATGAGGAGGCTGAGGAGTGGCGTCGCGCGCCAGTTCTGCGTGATGTGGCAGAACATGCGATGCTCGATCTTGTTCCACTTCGAAGTCCCTGGCGGATAGTGGCAAACCTGAATGATCAGACCGGTTTCGTCCGCGAGTTGTTGGAGGGCCAACTTCCAGAGCCGCAGCCGTGAACCATTGGAGCCGCCGCCGTCGGCCGTGATCATCAGGCGCCTCATCCCGGGATAGAGCTTCCAACCCATCTGATCGAGCCAGCATCGGACGGCGTTGACGGCGAACTCCCCGGTGTCGTGGTCGATTCCGAGGCTGACATAGCCGAGGTTGGCGCCGATGTCGTAGACCCCGTAAGGGACGACCTTGCCCAACTCCTTGTCCTCGAAATCGTGAGCGTTGACCTCGATCGGTTCGCCCTGCGGCCCATAGTCGCTACCGCCGTTCTTGAATTCGCCCAGCAATTCCTTCTTCTTCGCGTCGATCGATATCACGGGTTCGCCGGCCGCCTGAAACGCCTCGACCTTCGCGTTGATATATTCGAACTGGGCGTCGCGATCAGGATGTTTGCCGGCTTCCTTGGTCTTGCGGTTGGAATGGCGACAATATTTCAGTTCCTCCAGCAGCTTGGGAATGGTCGAGGAACTCACTTTGTGACCCATGGCGCGAAGCGCCGTCGCCAGCTTGTCGTGGCTCTTGGAGACCCATCGCAACGGCCGCATCGGGTCGCCCATCGTCGCCGGCTCGAGCAATCGTTGCAAGTCCTCCAACAGCGTCGGGTCCTTGACCGTCAACCGAGGAGTGCCCCCGCCCTTGCGCCGCACCTCTCCCGTCAAGGAGCCGGGGTTCCGCAAGTCCTTCAGACCGCGCCCAATCGTGCTCCGGGCGACCTTCGTCGCGCGCGCGACCGCCGCAATCCCGCCGTAGCCCGCCGCCTTCGCCTCCGCCGCCGCGCTCAACCGCCGGCGTCGCTCGTCCAGCGAAGGCCGAAGCGCGTCAAACCGGACGCGCAGGGATGATTCGCTCGATCATCATCACGATATAGACGCTCGCCTCGCACTCGGGAATCCGCTAAACAGCCGATGCCAGTAAACTCGCAAATTCCGAATCGGCTATTTTTGGGCGTCGCCTAAGCGGCCTTCCGCCCCCGCTTCGCCGGGCGCACCGGCCTCGCCGGCTTCGGCTCGGCGTTCTCGTCGAAGAGCTCGGCGAGCTTCTCCGTCATCGCCCCGCCGAGTTCCTCGGCGTCGACGATCGTCACCGCGCGGCGGTAGTAGCGGGTCACGTCGTGGCCGATGCCGATGGCGATGAGCTCGACCGGCGAGTGGGTCTCGATCTCCTCGATCACATAGCGCAGGTGGCGCTCGAGATAGTTGCCCGGGTTGACCGACAGCGTCGAATCGTCGACCGGCGCGCCGTCGGAGATCATCATCAGGATTCTGCGCTGTTCGGCCCGGCCGAGCAGACGCTGGTGCGCCCAGTCGAGCGCCTCGCCGTCGATGTTCTCTTTCAGGAGCCCCTCGCGCATCATCAGGCCGAGATTTTTGCGCGCGCGCCGCCAGGGCGCGTCGGCGGCCTTGTAGACGACGTGGCGCAGGTCGTTGAGCCGGCCCGGATTGGGCGGCTTGCCCGCCTGCAGCCAGGCCTCGCGCGACTGCCCGCCCTTCCAGGCCCGCGTGGTGAAGCCGAGAATCTCGACCTTGACCCCGCAGCGCTCGAGCGTGCGCGCGAGGATGTCGGCGCAGGTCGCCGCGACCGTGATCGGGCGCCCGCGCATCGAGCCCGAATTGTCGAGGAGCAGCGTCACCGCCGTGTCGCGGAACGCCATCTCCTTTTCCTGCTTGAAGGACAGCGGCTGCTGCGGGTCGATGACGACGCGGGGCAGGCGCGCGGAGTCGAGCATGCCCTCTTCGAGGTCGAACTCCCAAGCGCGGTTCTGCTGCGCCATCAGGCGCCGCTGCAGCCGGTTGGCGAGCCGAGCAACGACCGACGACAGGTTCTGCAGCTGCTTGTCGAGATATTCGCGTAAGCGTTGCAATTCGTCGGGGTCGCACAATTCGTCGGCGTCGACGATCTCGTCGAACTTCGTCGTGTAGGCCTTGTAGTCCGGCCCGCGCTTCTCCTGCGGGTGCGGCTGCGGCGGGCGGTTCTCGGCCGCCTCCTCGGCGTCGCCCGCATCGCCCTCGTCCTCGAGCTCGGCCGACGCCGCCTCGACCGTGTCCATCGCGCCCTCGTCGGCGTCGTCGGATGTCTCGTCGGCGGCCTCGCGCTGCATCGAGTCCTCGGACTGGCTCTCCTCGCCCTCGCCTTCCGCCTCGTCGGGTTCTTCGGGCGGCTTCTTCTCCTCCTCGTTCTCGGAGTCTTCGGCGTCGGCCTCCGAATCGCTCGCCATGCCGAGCGAGGTCAAGAGCTTCTGCACCAGCCTCGCGTAGGCGCGCTGGTCGAGAATGACGCCGCCGAGCTTGTCGAGATCGGCGCCGGCCTTCTCCTCGACGAATCCGCGCCAGAGTTCGGTCAGGCGCGCCGCGCCGGCCGGAGGCTTCAAGCCGGTCAGGCGCTCGCGCGCGAGCATGGCGACGGCGTCCTCCAGCGGCGCCTCCTCGCGCGTGCGCGCTTCGGCGAAGGGGCTGCGATGGTAGCGGTCGTCGAGCATGGCGGTCAGATTCGACGCCACGCCCTCCATGCGGCGCGAGCCGATCGCCTCGACCCGCGCCTGCTCGACCGCGTCGAACAGGGCCCGCGCCGCGGGGTTCTGCGGCGCGTGGCGGCGGTGGATCGCGTCGCTGTGGCAGGCGAGCCTGAGGGCGAAGGAATCCGCCTGGCCGCGAATGATCGCGGCCTCGCGCGGATTGGCCTTGCGCGGCGGCTCGGGGAGCCGCGCCTTCGCCCCCTCCGGCCCGGTGACGAGCGCCGGCTTGTCGGCGGAAAAGGCGACTTCGAGGTCGGGATGGCGCGCCAGCGCCCGCGTGCACGATGCGAGCGCCCGCTTGAACGGCTCGTTCGGCGCTTCGGCCTTGGCGCCGGGCTTGCGGTTGCTGGTCGGCTTGACGTCGACGCTCGACATGGGCGCCTTCTTTAAGGGAGCGCGCCTTCGGGGGCGCGCGAAAATCTTCTTCTACGATATAGGCCGCGCGCGGAGGCGGCGGCAAGGCGGACGGCGGGCCGGCCGCCGGTCATTGACGCGGCCCGATCACACCCTAGATTTCGCTCATGGCCCGCCCCGATCCGCGAGGCCTGGAGGCGCGGAGGCGCCCGCAACGATTAAGGGGTAGAGGCATGAACGCGCCCGCACTTCCTCTCGAACTCGCCATCCCGGCCGAACTCCAGACCTGCTTCGCCGCGCAGCGCGCGGCATATCGGAAGGCGCCCGACCCGACTTATGCGGAGCGGATCGCCGATCTGAAGGCGCTCGGACGCCTGGTCAAGGAGAACCAGGATGCGATTGTCGCGGCGATCAACGCCGATTACGGCAATCGCAGCGCGGTCGAGACCTTGTTCGGCGAGGTCTTCAGCGTCATGGACGGCATTCACGACGCGCAGAAGCGCTTGAAAAGCTGGATGAAGCCGGTCCGGCGCAGGGTCGATCTCCTGACCTTCCCCGGCGCGCGCAACCACGTCATTCCCCAGCCGCTCGGGGTCGTCGGCGTCATCGTGCCGTGGAATTTTCCGATTCAGTTGAGCATTTCGCCGCTCATCAGCATTTTCGCCGCCGGAAACCGCGCGATGGTCAAGATGTCGGAGAATTCGCAGCATGTGGCCGAACTCATGATCGAGATCGCGCCGAAATACTTTCCGGAAGACAAGCTCGCCTTCTTCGACGACGGCGGCCGCGGGCCGGCGTTCTCGTCGCTGCCGTTCGACCATCTCATTTTTACCGGCTCGGGCGCGACAGGCCGGGCGGTGATGGCCAACGCCGCGCGCAATCTGACCCCGGTGACGCTCGAGCTCGGCGGCAAGTCGCCGGCGATCGTCGCTCCCGACTTCCCCATCAAGACCGCCGCCGAGCGCATTCTGTGGGCGAAGACCTTCAACGCCGGTCAGGTCTGCCTGGCGGTCGACCATGTCTTCCTGCCGCGCGGCGCGGAGGCCGAGTTCGTCGCCCATTGCAAGCGCCTGTTCAACAAGCGCTACCCCGACATCAACCGGCCGGACTTCACCTCGATCATCGACCAGCGGTCTTTCGACCGGCTCAGCGCCGCGCTCACGGACGCGCGCGCGAAGGGCGCGACCTTGGTGAATCTGGCCGAGGGCCAGACCCCCGACGCCTCGAAGCGAAAGTTCCCGCCCCATCTCGTCTTGAAGCCCACCGGCGACATGGAGATCCTGCGGCGCGAGATTTTTGGTCCGATCCTGCCGATCCGGGTCTACGATGAGCCGCAGGAGGTGGTCGACGCCGTCAATGCGGGCGACCGGCCGCTCGCCATGTACCCGTTCACCAACAGCGCCGAAACGCGCGACTTTTATCTTTCGCGGATCATGTCGGGCGGCGTCTCGGTCAACGATGCGGTCATGCATGTCGCCCAGCACGACCTGCCCTTCGGCGGCGTCGGCGCGAGCGGCATGGGGCATTATCACGGGCGCGAGGGCTTCGACACGTTCTCCAAGCTGCGGCCGGTGTTCGAGCAGGGGCGCATGTCGGCGGTTCAGATGATGTTTCAGCCGCCTTATGGCGCGCTATCGAGGCGGGCGATCAATTTCATGATCCGGATGAAGAGCTGAGCGGGACGGAAAGTCCCGCACAGCTGCAGGCCGTTCCAGTCGCAGTTTTTTGATCCCTCCTTTCCGATCTGCAAGTAGCGGCGGATCTCTTCTGTGAAGTTGAGGATTGGCATTCTCTGCCGCCAGATGCGGCCGGGGCCGGTCAAGGTTGCGAGGAGCAGGCCCTCACGGCCGAAAAGGTCGTTGCGGAAACCTCTACCCGAATGGATGCCGAAATCGACCCTCGGCTCGAAAATGCCGATGACCCCCATGCACGAGCGGTCGCTCGCCGGCGCCAAATCTGCTCGGCTTCGCTTCCGAGAATCGATCGCCGAATAATTCGCTCGCTGTCGTGTTTCTTCTGCTCCGCAGATCGACGGAGGAGGAGGGAACGATGCAAGCGTCTCAAGTATCGTATCGCGAGTTCAGGCCGAAAGCTCATTTCTGCGCTTTCCTGCGGGGTTTTCGTCCTCGGCTTGGCGCTCGCCGCGCCAGCGGCTTTTGCGTCGGGCGGAGGCGGCGGCGGAGGGGGAGGCGGAGGGGGAGGCGGAGGCGGCGGAGGCGCCGGCGCAGGCGGCGGCGGCTCGGGAGGAGGCGGCGCAGGCGGCGGAGGCGGCGGCGGCGGAGCTGGAGGCGGCGGCTCAGGGGGAGGCGGGGGATTCTGGCGTTTTCACACGGACATTCAGCAGGAGGACCCCACGACCTGCGTCCCGGGACAGGTCTGGGACAGGAAGAGGCACAAATGCCTTCAGAGACACAGCGGCGTTCTTCCCGACTGGGAGCTCACCGAATACGCCTATGCGCTCGCGAAGGCCGACCGTTTCCAGGAAGCGATCGACGTGCTCGACACGCTCGACAACCCCAACACGCCGCGCGCCCTCAACTACCGCGGCTATGCGACCCGCAAGCTCGGGCGCACCGACGAAGGGATCGGCTATTATTTGAAGTCGGTCGCTCTCGATCCCAATTATCCCCAGGTGCGCGAGTATCTCGGTGAAGCCTATGTGATCGAGGGCAAGTTCGATCTCGCCAAGGATCAGCTGGCCACGATCGAGAAGATCTGTGGTTCGACGGACTGCGAGTATTACGGCGAGCTCGCCAAGGCGTTGGGTGAAGCCCACGCGCTCTAGCGCAAACGCGACCGGTCGGGCGGACAAAGGCGGCGGCCCGCGTCAGCGCGACTTGGTCGATCAGCCCGGCACGCTCGCTGCGGGTGGCGGCTAAACGACAGAGATGACGGCGCAAAGCACAATGGGCGCATCGCGGTCGAGGGTCGCTTCGCTGGGATTCGGGGCGGCGGCGATCCTCGTCTCGGGGGGTTTGACCGCGCCTCTCCCGGCCGGCTCAGCCAACGCGGGGGGCGAGCTGCCGACGGTTTCACCCGACCCCATCGACGACGCGCCCCTGACTGCGGGCAACTCCTTTTCGGTCGTCGACAACTTTGCCTGGCGCGCGTTCATCGCACTCAATTGGCCCTCAAAGATCGAGGCCGCCGATCGCGGCGTCCCCGACCGCGCGAAGTCGCTCGGCAACTCCGGCAAGCGCGTGTGGGAGACCTTCAAGTCCGACACCGAGCTCTTTCAGGTCGGGGACGACGGCCGCCCGATCACCCCGGCGCCATGGGCGAGCTACGACGGCCGCAACCCCTGCGGCGTCGACAATCGGGGAAAGACGATTGCCGGGTTCGCGCCGTTCGCGGACTTCAATCAACCGAGCTTCGCTGCGGGCGAGCCCGCCAATCCCCTCGTCGCGCAGAACGGCGCCTACACGCGCTATGAAATCCATTTCAACGAGCCCGAGTTCTCGACCCTCGCGGAAAGCGGCTGGAGCCAGGGACGCAATCTGCCCGACGAGAACCATCCCGCTCATTTTCCGGTTGGATCGCTCGCGGTCAAGGCGGCGTGGCGTCCTCTGACTGCCACCGATACGCCAGCCGTGCGAGCGCGGTACTACGTCGAAAGCGCAGAGATCGTCGACGTCGCCAAAACGCTGGCCGCGGGGCGCGTCGTTTGTACGACGGGCGACCTTGCGCTTGTCGGACTCCACATCGCGATCAAGACGAAAAGCCGGCCGCAATGGGTCTGGAGCACCTTCGAGCATGTCGACAACGTGCCGCCGGCGGGCGCTGGCGAAACGCGTGAACCCGACGCCAAGGACGCAGGCGCGCCCTACTCCTACTTCGACCCTTCGAAGCCGAACAAGCTCTGGCCTCCCTTGGGTTCGGCGAACGCCTTACCGGTCGACTGGATGAACCCGCCCAAACTCCATCCCATGCCGATGCAAGTGGTGCGGCGTTATCCGATCCATGCCGAGACCATGGCGTTGAACAGGGCCTACTGGGCCCTGCCGGGCGTCAAGGGAACCCTCTGGGAGCACTACATGCTTGTCGCCGCCCAATGGCCCACGAGCGCCGCGCCGCCAAGCCCCGCCAATGACGGCGCGTTCTTCCCCGGGCGGCCGGCCGTTCCGAGCGCTGAGGACCAATCCTATCGATCGACCGCGAAGACCCAGGAGAATTTGGTCAACACGACCATGGAGACTTATCTGCAGGACCTGCCCTCGAGCTGCATGGCCTGCCACCAGGCCGTTTCCAACGCTCGCGGGCGCGATTTCGTCGGCATTCTCGCCGGCGTTCGCTAGGGGTCGCGGGAACCCGCTGAGCTATAGGAGCGCATCCGTGAGCAGAGCAAGGGCCTTCGAGTTCAATTGGCGAGTAAAGCAGGCAGACCGTGCGACAGGTCGGTTCGAGCGGATTCCTTCGTCGTTATGAGACGGCGCGGGGTCGAAACGGCGGTCGCCGTACGAAGTCGTCAGGCATATTGACCAGTGAGGCGCAGGCCATCGGACCATTGGAGAGTGAGAGCCGGTTTCGATAGCCGACTGACCGAATTGGGTCGAGTCCGGCGGCACGCCGGGTCACGACCAGGCGTCTGGTACTATCCACTAACGTTCGCGTCCGCGCCAGCCGTCGAGCGACCATGGCCCGGGGCCGAAAATCGCCAGCGTGAGGAAGCCGCCGGCCATGGCGGTGTTCTTCTGGAATTCGATCATCTCATCCGCCCGCAAATGAATGAAGAGCGCGGTCAAGAGACAAAAGCCGCAGAGCGCGATCGCCGCCCAGCGCGTCTTTAGGCCGAAGAGCACGAGGAGGCCCCCGCCGAGCTCGGTCAGAATGACGAGGGGCAGGAGCCGCGGATCGACGCCGTTCGCCTGCATATAGCCGGCGACCCCGGCGTAATCGGCGATCTTGCCGGCGCCCTCGACGACGAAGATGGTGGCGAACATCGCGCGCGCGAGGAGCATGAGCGGTCCCGCCCAGCGGGTCAAGAACGCGAGGTCCCCATCGAGCGCCCGGCTGGCGGACGGCTGGGCGTTTTCCTGTCTAAGCCGAATGTTTGCCATCGCGGCTGCTCCGCTGCGGGGGCGTGGCGAGGGCGAGGCCGAGCGCGAGGAGTTCGCTCAACAGCGCGGACGCAAAACCGCCTCCCTTGTCGTAATAAAGTCCCAATGACGCGCGCATTGTCGACGCCCTTTCCTTATCGAGACGTGCAGCCGGGAAAACACGCAGGCGGGCAAATTATTCGGGTCGGGCGCACCGCCTGACTCGCAAACTTGCGGTGAAGGCCGCCATGAGCGAAGCGAGCCGACGCGAAGTGCGGGCGGGACTCGAGCCTTGCCTGGCGCGACTGTGGCGGTATGCGCTCTTCCTGACGAGAGCGAACGACGCCGCCGAAGACCTCGTGCAGGCGACCTGTCTGCGCGCCATCGAGCGCGCCGACCAATTCTCTCCCGGAACCCGGCTCGACCGCTGGCTATTCGCGATCCTCCGATCGATCTGGCTCAACGAAATTCGCGCGCGCCGGATTCGCGAAGGCGGCGGGTTCGTGGACGCCGAGAACGCACTGGCGATCAACGGCGCCCGCGCCATCGAAACGAATATTCTCGCCGCGCAGGTGTTCAAACAGATCGGCCAACTGCCCGAGGCGCAACGCGAAACTGTCCTGCTCGTCTACGGCGAAGGCTACAGTTACGCAGAAGCTGCGGCGGCGATGTCCGTCCCGATCGGCACGATCATGAGCCGACTCGCCACCGCGCGAGCGGCGCTGACGAAACTGAAATAGGAGCGTACTGAGTTCGCGATGACCGACGAGGACGCGGAGCTTGTCGCCCTGATCGACAATGAGCTCGACGAAGAAAGGAAGAGCGCTCTGCTCGCGCGTTTGGAGACGGACGAGCGGCTGCGCGCGCGTTACGAAGCGTTGCGAGAGGCTGGAGCGCCGATCGCCGCGTCATTCGACGCGCTGCTCGCACAGGCTCCCATTGAGCGCCTGCGCGCCGGGCTCCCCTTTGACCGCGGCAGCGGCGCGCCGTCGCGACGATTCGCGGGCATTGCGCTACGCGAACTCGCGGCGGGAATTGTCATCGGCCTCCTGGTCGCGGGCGCGGCGGCGTGGGTGGCGCTGAGCTGGGCGCCGCTTGGAGAAAAGGAAAACTGGCGTTCGGAGGTGGCGGAATATGTGGACCTCTATACCAACGAGACCTTCGCGCCTTTGAACCCCGATGCTGCGCTGCAGGCGATAGAACTGAGCGCGGTCAGCGCCAGAGTTGGGGCCGACCTGACCCCCGCCAACGTGGCGCTCCCCGGCCTGCGATTCACGGTGGCGTTCATGCTCTCCTACGAGGGCTCGCCGTTGGGCGCGATCGCCTATGTCGACCCCGAAGGCGCGCCGGTCCTGCTTTGCGTCATCGCCAATCAGGCGACGGACGCCCCGATCCGCTCGGAGCGGCGCGGCGATCTGTCGCTCGCCTTTTGGTCGCGCGGCGGACGCGGCTATCTGGTGATCGGCCGCATGCCGACCGAGCGGGCTCGCGCCTTGGCGCAAGCGCTCGAAAAGCGGGTTTGAAGTCGCGCCCTTGTCGCGGCTCTCGATCACGAGCCTTTGAATTGCGTGGTTGAATAACTCCTCCGCCGGGATTGTTCTGGGCGCGGCTCACGGACGTTGGAAAGGGGCCATGACGATCCAAAGCAATGTCTCCCGTCGCGCCCGAAGCGTCTTGGCGGTCTTGGCGCTCGGCGTCCTCGCGCAGGCGCCGGTACGAGCTGCCGCGGCTGCGAACTGGAGGATCGATCCGGCGCGCACGCAGATCGCGTTCGCGATCGACGCGGTGGGTTACCCGCGCACCGAAGGCCGATTCCGGCGCTTCGACGGCCGCATTTCGGTCGACTTGGAGCATCCGGACAAGAGCAGCGTCGCCTTTCATGTGCAGTCCGGCTCGGTCGACGTCGGCTCGACGTCGTTCAGCGACTACATTCGATCGGCGGCCTTTCTCAATTCGGTGAAATTCCCCTCGATCGACTTCGATTTCGACCTCGGTTCAGCGAGTGAACGACCATACCGTTCGCGTCTCGGGTGAGCTCACCCTGCTCGGCGTGACGAGGCCGCTCAGCGTCGACGTCACGGTCGCGCGTGTGAACGCGGGCGGCCGCGAGCGCCTCGCGTTCCACGCCGAGACAACGATCGACCGACTCGAATTCGGCATGAATTCCGGCTTTCCGCTGGTCTCGCGCGACGTCGAACTGACGATTTCCAGCGAGGCCACGGAGAGTTGAGCGGCGAGGCTCGTCCGACGCGCTGGAGCGCGCTCATGATCGCGCTCCATTGGCTCGCGGGCGCGCTGATCCTCGAACTCATCGCCCACGGCTGGATCATGGTCCACGGGGGCTTGAGCGCGGCGACGACTTTCGATGTTTTCCAGTCGCACAAGTCGCTCGGCTTCGTGGTCCTCATGCTGACGGCGGCGCGTCTGGCCGTCCGAATCGCCCGCGCATCGCCCGCGCCGGCCGCGTCCCCGCGATGGGAACGGCGGCTCGCCGCGCTCGTCCAGGGAGCGCTCTATGCTCTGACGATCGGCGCGATTCTCGCCGGCTGGCTCGTCGTCTCGACCTCGCCGCTGCCGGTCCCGACCCGGTTTTTCGATCTCTTCGTCGTGCCCGACATCGCCCGGCCGGACGCGGCGCTGTTCGTCGCCGCGACTCTGGCGCATGAAGTCGCCGCGTGGGCGATCGCGTTTCTCGTCGCGCTGCACATGGCGGGCGCGCTCAAGCATCATTTCGTCGATCGCGACGACGTGCTGACACGCATGCTGCCGCGCTGGCCGGCGGCGCCGCGGTCCGAGGGGAGCGAACGCGCGCCTCCATCGCCGCCACCCTCGGCGGCAGCTCGGAGAAAAAGGCGAGGAGCCGGCCGCGCGTGAGCTTGCGCGCCACGACGACCTCGCCCTTCGCGTCGACGGCGTGAATTTGAAAGACTGTCTTCGCCAGATCGCGCCCAAGCCGCGTGCCGGCGGCGAAATCCCGGATAGACTTGCCCATGGACGGCTTTCCTTCGGAGGGGTTCATGACAACGACCATCTTGGCGCGCTCGACTCCGTTCGGCGCGCCGTCCATCCCATCGCCGTAATCCGTAATCTCCGTTGCCCGCGCGCGATGATCAGGCCGCTTCTCCGTCGCTGGCCCCTCGAAACGAACGCGGTCTTTATCTGCGCCGGGATTGCCTGCCCGGCCTATTCGTTCGATGTTCGCGTCGGCGCCTCCTCGAGGCGTAAGCGATAGCCGACCGGCAGCAGACGCAGGCCGAAGCGCGCTTCGATCTCGCCCCACAGGCCGCGCGGCAGGAACAGTGCGAACAGGATGGCGACCGCGCCCAATCCGGCCATGTACCCGACGCCGTTCTCACCGAACTCATCCTGCACGACGAAGAACAGGAGCGCGCCCAGGATCGGCCCCTCGAACGTGCCGAGGCCGCCGACCAACGCCATCAGGATCATGTAGGCGGTCCACTGCACGCCGAAATTGGTTTTCGGCTGGAAGGTGATCGAGGTCGCAAGCCACAGCACGCCGGCCAGCGCGCAGCCGAACGCCGCCAGAATGAACACGGTCCGCTTGGCGGCGAGGACCTTGACGCCGATCGAGGCCGCCGCTTCCTCGTCGTCGCGAATGGCCTGGACCGAGGCGCCGAACGGGCTCCGCAGAAGAACGAAGATCGCGCCGAGCAGCGAAAGCATCGAAATCAGCGTGAGCCAATAGTTCGCCGCGAGCCGCTCCCCTTGGGGGAAGGCGTCGAGCGAAATCATCGAGGTGCCGGTCTCGCCTTGGACCAAAGGGTCGAGGTTGACGAGGAGGTGCAACGCCTCGGCGAGCACCCACATGCCGATCGAGAATTCGCCGCCCCGCAGACGCAGCATGAAGAAGGAGACCGGGACCGCGAGCAGCGTCGCGCCGACCGCGCCGGCGAGCAGGGAAGGATAGGCGGGAAAGCCCGCCGCCGCGAGCCGGATGGCGAAATAGGCGCCGATCCCGAAGAACGCCTGCTGCCCGACGGAGACGAGCCCGGCGTAGCCTGCGAGCGCGTTCCACATGGCCGCGAGGATGACGTAGATGAACAGGGTCGTCATCTTGTCGACGACGTTGGCGCTGCCGATCAGCGGCATGACGGCGAGCGCGACGACGACAAATGCGGCGGCGATCCCGAAGGCCGCCGAATTGCGGGTCCAGCGCTCGACGGCGAATTTCGGCGCCGCAGTCATCCGCGCAGCCCCAGCGAGGCGCGCAACCCGCCGCGCGCCCGCGCCCAATCCCGAAACAATCGCAGGCCCAGAACGGCAAGAAACGTCAGATGCCCTGCGAGGAGGAACCACTTCGGATCGAACGTGGCGCCGATCGACTGGGCGAGACCGAGCACGACGCCTCCGACGAGCGTGCCCCACAGCGAACCGATGCCGCCGATGACCACGGCTTCGAAGGCGAAGATGAGTTGCATCGGACCGGAGTACGGATCGAAGGTGGCGCGCATCGCGAGCATGGTTCCGGCGATCGCGACCGTCGCGACCGCGATCGCTGCGGCGATCGAATAGACCGCGCGCGCGTTGATCCCAATGAGTTCGGCGGTGTCCGGGTCCTCCGCCGTCGCGCGGATCGCGCGCCCGAGCGACGTGCGCTTGAGAAAGAGCGAGAGCCCGCCGAGCAGCGCGACCGCGAGCGCGAAGATCAGCGCTGCGAGATAGCTGACGCTGAACTGGTTGGTGACCTCATAGCTGTCGAAGGCGAGGTCGCCGATCAGGTCGCCGAGCGAGCGCGTGTCGGCGCCGTAGGTCTCGAACAGAAGGTTCTGGATTGCGATCGACAGACCGAAGGTCGCGAGCAGCGGCACGAGCATGCCGGCGCGAAGGCTCCGCTCCAGAATCCCGCGCTGCAGGACCCACCCGACCGCCGCCATGACCGGCAACACCGCCAAGAGCGACAGGAACGGAGAAATCCCGGCGGCATCCGAGAGCGAGAGGACGAGAAACGCAGCCAGGACGGCAAGATCGCCGTGGGCGAGATTGATGATCCGCATCACGCCGAACATCAGCGACAGTCCGCAGGCGAGAAGCGCGTAATAGCCGCCGAGCAGCACGCTTTGCGCAATGAGATTGACTACGCTCATGCGCCCCCCCGCGCCGGGACGCGGTTAAGGCCGAAATAGGCGTTGACGATCTGATCGCGCGACGTTGTCCCCGCCGATCCGTCGAGAACGATCCTGCCCTCCAGCATGCACATGACGCGCGTCGCGACGCTCAACGCTCGGGTCAACTCCTGCTCGACCAAAATCAGTGTCGCGCCGCCCTGAAGGAGAGAGCGCATCGATCGGTAAAGCTGTTCGACGACCAGCGGCGCCAACCCGAGCGACACCTCGTCGAGCAGGATGAGGCGCGGATTGGTCATGAGCGCGCGGCCGATGGCGGCGGCTTGCCGCTCCCCGCCCGAAAGGCTGCCCGCGAGCGCGTCCTTCCGCGCGCTGAGCATCGGGAAGAGCTCCATCACCGTGTCCAGCGTCCAGTCCCCGCGCCGGCCGACCTGCATCGCGACCCGAAGGTTTTCCTCGACCGTCATGCCTCCGAACAGGCGCCGGCCCTCGGGGACGAGCGCGATGCCCTGCGCGACCCGCTTGTGCGCGCGCATCGACGTGACGTCGGCGCCGTCGAACACGATTCGTCCGGCCGCGGCGATGTGCGCGCCGGCGACGGCGCGCAGCAGCGTCGACTTGCCCGCGCCGTTGGCGCCGACGAGTGCGACGATCTCGCCTTTGTCGATTGAGAACGACACCTCTCGCACGGCCTGCAAGAGGCCGTGGCGCACGTCGAGCCGGTCGACGGCAAGCAGGCTCACGTCGCGCCGCTCCCGAGATAGGCGTCGACGACCACCGCGTCGGTCATTACCGCCCTCGGATCGCCATCCGCGATCACGCGGCCGGACACCATGCAGACCAGCCGCTCGACCACTTGCAGAAGGACATGGACGATGTGCTCGATCCAGACGATCGCCATGCCGCGCCGCCGCATCTCGCGGATCGTCTCGACGAGCTGCACCGTCTCCTCGTCGGTGAGGCCGCCGCCGATCTCGTCGAGCAGGACGACGACGGGATCGGTCGCCAGCACGCGAGCGAGCTCGAGCCGCTTGCGGTCGAGCAGGCCCAGCGTCTCGGCGCGGCGGTTGGCCACGCCGAGCATGTCGCAGAGCTCGAGCAAATCCATGCAGCTGCGGTAGGCTTTGGCGCCCCTGTGCCGGCCGCCTGCGGTCGCCGCGACATAGACGTTTTCGAACACGGTCATGCCCCCGAAGGGTCTCGGCGCCTGATGGGTCCTGGCGATGCCGAGCCGGCTTCGTTCGGAGGCGTCCGCCGTGGTCACGTCGGCGCCGCGGAACCGGACGGTTCCGCCGGACGGCGGCAGGCTGCCGGCGAGCACGCTCAACAGCGTGGTTTTCCCGGCGCCGTTGGGACCGACGATGCCGACGGCCTCGTCCGCCCCGACCGAGAAGTTCACGTTGTCGAGTGCCGTCAGCGCGCCGAACCGCTTAGAGAGTCCGGCGCCGCTGAGAACCCCGCCTGTCGGCGGCGAAGCCACGCTCCCGGCTCAACCGTTGTACGGCTTCAATTGCGCCTGGACGGGAACGTTCTTGTCGTTGGCGTTCTCGGTGATGACCATGTCGAGCTTATACTTGCCGCCCGGCTTCGCCTTGACCCACTGGGTTCCGATGATGTCGGTGTTGAAGCAGTTCGGGACCGGCCCCTTGGTGAAGTCGATCACGCCGACCGTCGTCGGAGTCCTCAACGTGCTGATGGCCTTGGCGACGCCGGCCTTGTCCAGCGGATCGCCGCTCGCCTGCAGCGCGGCGATCCCGGCGTCGAACAGCGACATGGTCGCGCCGAGCTGTTGCGTCCATTGCTTCCCGGACGCCTTCTCGTAACCGTCGGCGATCTCCTTCGACGCCAGGCCGGTCAGCGGCGACCTATAGGGAAAGTCCCTGTGCCAGTAGCAGGCGGTGGCGAGGCCCGGCCCCAGCGACCCGAGCGCCTCGACCTGGGACGGGAAGAGACCGGTCTTGGCGATCTGCGCGATCTTGACCATCTTGGTGTAGCCCTGCTGCGCGGCCTGTCGCCAGAAGGTGGCGAAGTCGGGCGGGATCGGGAACGTGTTGAAGATTTCGCAGTTCTCGGCCTTGAACTTCGCGATCTGCGACGAAAAGTCGGTGGTGCCGTCTTCGTAGCCGCCGGGATCGACGAGGGTGAAGCCCGCCTTCGCCAGGGCCGGCGCGAGATGCGCGCGGATCCCATTGCCGTCGGCGTCGTTGGGATAGAGAACGGCGACCTTCTTGTTGGTCCTGACCGGCCCGTTCCACTGCGAGACATAGCAGTTGAAGAAGTCGTGGGCGCCGAAACTGAACAGATAGCTCCACTTGAACGGCGACGGCTGGCCCGGCTTCGCGCCGCGGCCGAAATAGAACGCCTCCCAAGGCATCACGGTCGAGAGACTGGGAACGCCGGCCGCCTCGCACGCGTCGGCGACCGGGTTGACGACCTCGGGGGTCGAAGTCGACAGCATCAGATCGACCTTGTCGCTCTCGATCAGCTCCTTGGCGAGCTGACCGGAGCGCACCGGGTCGGACTGGGTGTCTTTGTCGATGATCTCGAGCGCGTAGGTCTTGCCGGCGATCGTCACGCCCGCTCCCAGGGCCTTGCGGACCAGCGTCAGGATATAGGGATCGGTTTCGCCGAACCCGGCGAGCGGGCCGGTCAGCGGGCTTACGAAGCCGACCTTGATCGCGCCGTCCGCCGCGATCGCCGGGGTCGAAAACGCGAGCGGCCCGGCCATCGCAAGCGCGCCGGCGCCGCATCCTGTCGACCGGATGAACTCGCGCCGCGTGACCAAAGCTTGAACCTTGGCGGCCTGAAGTCCTGATTTGCTGTTGTCCACGTGCTCCTCCCGTCGTCAGGGCGGAAGCGGATCGTTCGACGCGCATTTCGGTCCAGCGCCGGCCAACGCGGCGCTCGAGGGCCTGCGCGCTCCGATTCGACTCTCCCTGTTTTGTTCGTCGCGCTCCCGAGCGGTTTCTCCCCGGCGAAGACGACCCTCGAATCCCGAGCCGGGACTCGCAGCTATGCGGCGCGCAACACCGAAAGATTGCTTATCGACAGTGGGCCCGCCGCCGCCCCCCCGTCAATCGCCTGGAGCCGCCTCGAGCGTCGAAAGTCTTAACGTCGCCGCGTCCGGCCGCCGCGACTCTGGCGCATGACGTCGCCGGGTGGCCGATCGCCTGTCTCGCCGCACTGCATGCAGCCGGCGCGCTCAAGCCTCATTTCGTCGATCAGGACAACGTGCTGACGCGCATGCTGCCGCGCTGGGCGTCCCCCCGGCTGCGACGTCCGCCGCCGCGATCCGAAATGACCGTTCTGCGTCAGCTGGCCGAGCCCCATGTGGCCTATTGGTCGAACAAGGAAAACAGGGACTGCGCCGCGGGGGCGCGTTCGACTTTGTCGTCAGCGCTTGGGGGCTTCAGAAGGGACTGCGAGACCGTCGACGGTTTTGCGCCCGGGATGTCGCCGATCACCACCACGGAGGTGTTGGCCATCTTTTCTCGTTTCACCAGCGCCCATAGCGTGGCGGCGTTCTTCACCGACAACCGCACGCAGCCGTGCGACACGGCGCGGCCGAGACTGCTTTCATACTCGGTGCCATGCACCGCGTTGCCGGTCATGGTGAAAAAAATCGAATAGGGCATCGGCGCTTGCTCATACTCGTCGCTAAAGTGGTCGATCTCCATGCGGAACGGCTTGAAGGCGCCGCTCGGCGTGTCGTAGCCGTTCGCCCCGGTCGATACCGGCCACTTGTAACGCTGCTCGCCGTCGACCGTGACCGTCATGCGCTGGGTGGACTTGTCGATCTCGATCAAGAGGTCGGCGTGGGCGGCCTGGCCAAACATCAGCACGGCGACAGTTGCGGCCGTTCGCGGGGGGATGAGACGGCGGAACCACATTGCTGAGCCTCCCCGACGTTCATCCGCTCGGGCCAGAGACGAGGGTGAGATTGGCGCATTCACGCCGGCGGAGCAATGGGCGCATCGCCGAGAGACGCGGCGGGGCGGGCGCCGGGCGTCGACGCAGAGCCCGCGACGCTCTCCCTTCTCCCGTTCGGGAGAAGGGCCGGGGATGAGGGCGCAGGCGGGCGAATTTTTGACGCGACAGTTCGAACGGGAAGGGCATGCGCCTTGCGACCCCTGAAACAGGCGCCCCGTCTGGCGCGCCCGCGCATTGACAAGGCCCGCGGTGAGCCGGCGCCCCCTGGCCAGCGCGAGAGTCCGGCCGGGTCGTCCGGCGTCAGGATCAGATGGACGGGGTTGGGCATCAGGCAATAAGCTTAAGCAGGCGACGCCGAAGCGGCGGCCGGCGGGTCCCCCCTTCTCCGCGAAGCGGGAAGGCGCCGCGTAGCGGCGGATGGGGTGCGGAAAGCAGGGTTGGATCGATGCAGGTTTGCGGTGACGGTCGTGCAATCCGACCTGGCCCGAAGCAGCGGACCACACCCCATCCGGCGCCATAGCCCGTCGAAAGACGGGCGTCTCTCGACGCCCTATCGCGCCACCTTCCCCAGCAAGCTGGGGAAGGGGTCCGCGCGGGGCTCGAAGACTATTTTCTCGGCGCGATTGCCGCGCTCATGTTACGTGATGCGGCAGGCCGGGCGCGACGATGCGGGCGATGCGGGCCATGGGGGAAATCGAGGACAGGGGCCGCAGCATGTCGCGGAATGGGGGTTAAGTAAAGATCGCGGTAGGGACGCCCATTACTGGGCGCCCCCCGCACAGAACCGGACGGGCCCGATTAAGGCATCCGGCTCCCACCTTGGATATCTGACGGCAAAGCGTGCGCGCGGCCACGGATGGAGAATGCGCGGCGTTGGCAGCCACCGGTCGAGGATCGAACGCATATTCCGCCAAGAGGTGCGATCCTTCTGGCTTCGGCGGCGAAGCGCCCGAATCCAGAGTTCGCCCACAAGATGCTGGAAGCTGCTCAGGGCGGCGATGTTGGTGGGCACGGCGTGGTAGTTGTACCAGCCGACGACCACCCGTTTCAGCCAGCCTCCCTGTTCAGGGATGGACGCGTGCCGATGCCGCCGGAGTTCCTCCTTGATCGCACGCAGCTTGGCGCGCATCCGGTCGCGCCGGGACTTTCGCCGAAGCAAAAAGCCGCCGCGCCGAGTGCGCCCGCAGATATGCGTGAATCCGAGGAAGTTGAATGTCTCCGGTTTGCCCGCGCCGCGCCGCTTTCGGTTCGCCGCAGCGAAGCGGCCGAACTCGATGAGACGCGTCTTGTCGGGATGCAGCGTCAGCGCGAACCGCGCCATGCGCTCTTTCATGTCCGTCCAGAACCGCTCGGCGTCGGCCTTGTGCTCGAAGCCTGCGACAATGTCGTCGGCGTAGCGCACGAGGATGACCTGCCCCCGGGCGTGGCGTCGCCGCCATTGATGCGCCCAGAGGTCGAAGACGTGATGCAGGTAGATGTTGGCCAAGAGAGGCGAAATCACCGCACCTTGCGGGGTTCCGCCCTCCGTCGCCGTCACCTGTCCTTCGTCGCTCACCCCGGCCTTCAGCCATTTGCGGATCAGTCGGATCACTCGCCGGTCGCCGATCCGGTGTTCGACGAAACGGATCAACCACTCGTGGTCGACCGCATCGAAGAACCCTTGGATGTCGGCGTCCAGCACCCAGCCCACCTTCGTGCTGTCGATCCCCACCCATAGGGCGTCCAGCGCATCGTGCTGGCCGCGCCCGGGCCGGAACCCATACGAGAACCCGAGGAAATCCTCCTCGTAGATCGCGTTCAGCACCTCGGCCACCGCGCGCTGGACGATCTTGTCCTCCAGTGCGGCGATGCCGAGCGGGCGCAGCTTTCCATCCGGCTTCGGAATGAACCGTCGCCGCGAGGGTTGCGCCCGATATGCTCCGCTGTGAACCCTGCGATGCAAGTCTTCGAGGCGCGCCTCGAGTCCCTGCCCGTAGTCCTCCCAGGTCACGCCATCAACGCCCGGCGCGGCTTCCCGCTTCAACGCTTGGTAAGCCCATCCGAGCGCGTCGACGTCGACATGATGCAGGAGCGCGGTGAACCGCTCCTCCTTCTTCAGCCTCGCGGCTTGCCGTACGCGGTCCAGGCCGTGGGACGCGCCTTCCCGGCTCGGTGTCCGGAGCGTGCCGCCCTGTCCCGCGTTCTCCTTGGCCCCCGCCCTTGGCTCCACCGGCTCCTCGGCCGGTCGCCCGGCTTCGTTCGTCGGCTTCACGGCTACTATGGCGGGACCTGACTTCTCACGCCCGTGCATCATCGGCTTCGGCTCGTCGCCTTCCCGATGCGGACCTTCGGCTCGCGCCGACGGCCAAGCGTGAGATCTCCCGGTTTCCGAACGAGGAGCTTGCGCACATGCCAGGGTCTGCGACCTCGCGGGACCGGCGATGCGCTCGCATTGGCGCGCACCTCCGTGTTGCCTTCCGCCGTGACAAAAGCGTCGGCGTCCCGATTGATAATTTCGCGGCTCGATGGCTGGCCTATGCATTCCCCTGCCGACGCTTCGCCTCCGGCCTCGCGACCGAAAACGCACGGCTCGGGGCCGGTGTGGTTCGCTACTCCTTCACCGCAGTGGACTTCCACCACCTACTCCCCGCCGGCCTCCCGGCGCACTGTCACCGTAATTCCGCCGGTCCAAATTGGCGCCCGTTGGAGTCTTCACAGCTTTACCGGCGCAATCTGAGGTCTTAGGAAAGCTAGAGGTTGCACGAATGCCCATATTTTCAGAAGAGCTAGAAAAGACGCTTAGGAAGGCGCTCTCACTTGCCAACCTACGCCGGCATGAGTTTGCGACGCTTGAGCATTTATTACTAGCCCTCACAGACGACGCGGACGCAAGAGAAGCTCTTATCGCATGTGGTGGCGATATAGTGTCGCTTCAAAACACTGTCCGCAGTTATATTGATTCAGAACTGGAAAACCTGGTTAATGAAGGCCAAGAGGAAGCGAACGCAACAAACAACTTCCAGCGCGTTATTCAGAGAGCTGCTTTCCCACATTCAATCCGCGGGCAAAGAAGTCGTAACAGGAACGAATGTACTCGTGGCAATTTTTGCTGAACGAGAAACCCACGCAGCATTTTTTCTTCAGGAACAGGGCGTTACTCGATACGATGTCGTCAATTTCGTAACCACGGGACTTACCAAACGTGATTTAGCCCAGCGGGACTTGGATTTGACGGAAATAACCTCTAGTATTGGCGAAGCCTCTGTTTCAGCACCTCAGTTTACGGAAAAAGCGGGTCGTTTATCGTACACCGAAAAACCTGCTCTTGGTAATTTCAAAGAGCGAAAGGCAGCCGTAATACAGCGTTTGACGTACTTGCGGACAATGTGTGCGACAAGAGCTAACGAGCAACCGCAACTAAACACTCTAGTTAATCGATATAAGGACGCGCTTGGTCGACTTAACGCGAAAAGTGGCTCTTATAATCTTTTCTTAATAGGGTTAGAACTTGAATCGCTGGTAAGACTAAAAACTCAAGCAATTACCGATCAAGATCGAAATCCTCCGCTAGATGCTGACCATATTGTCGCTGTACATTCACTTATGACTGCTCATGCCGGCCTAATTGTTCTTTTCCCTGATATAAGCAATGTAACAATTGAGTTCGATCGCTATAGGGACCTTTCTACAAGTGCTGCATAGGCGACAGAAGGGATCCTCAACGAAGCACTCAGCAAGTTAGCTGAATCAAGAGATATCTTTGATGAGAAGACCCAAGAAATATTTGAAAATATTTTGCAGTTAAAGGATGGGCAGACAGAACAAGATCCAACCAAAAGCATAGTCGCAACAAAGCACTCATGGCTTAGAGGTTCACTTACCGCAGTAGGCAATTTTGTATTAGATCAAGCAAACAGAGTGGGGCAAAAATGACTTACCGAAGGAGCTGCAAAAGTGGTCGGCGATCCGACCCCGCTCTATGCTGCTGCGATGTCTTTTCTTTCAATTTCTAAACCAATTTTTATTGGAACTAGCGGCGTCGATGCAGACTGCTTTCGGGTGGATACATAACCTTTTAGAGTATCTGAAGATTTAGATAGACGACCAAATTGGCACCCGCGATCGAAACCAATGCGGCCCGAAAGTAAACGTCATTGCATGCGCAACCGAAGCAACCGCCCGACCTCGCCGGTCCCCGCCCCCGTCATCCTTCATCGTTCCGCTACCTCGGCCTCAATCTCGACGCCCGCGGCTGTGGGCGGCCGACTCCGCGCGGCAAAAGGGTAAAGACGGGCGTGGAACCGTAATTCGTAATTCCGTATTTCAACTCCTTAGGGCGGGTCGCTAGTGTAGTGACTCTAACGCAAAGCGCCCTGTCGGGACTCTGAAACCTACGACTTCCCGGTCGCCGCGTGGGGTCGAAGCGTTAAAGACACAACACTAGCAGCCTGTCGGACTCGGGGTGCCTCTGATCGCTAACATATTGATATCATTGCAGGTTTCCGTTAGGCACGAAAAAGCAAACTGCAATTAAATCAATGACTTAGAGTTTAAGTCCGACAGGCTGCTAGTGTAGTGAATCTAACGCAAAGCGCCCTGTCGGGACTCTGAAACCTACGACTTCCCGGTCGCCGCGTGGGGTCGAAGCGTTAAAGACACAACACTAGGCTTTACGTCGCCGTGCCGCGATCACACAAGGCCGAAGCCTAGCAGCCTGTCGGACTCGGGGTGCCTCTGATCGCTAACATATTGATATCATTGCAGTTTTCCGGTAGGCACGAAAACGCAAACTGCAATTAAATCAATGACTTAGAGTTTAAGTCCGACAGGCTGCTAGGCGGGCTCAATCCCTCGAAGCAACCCGTTCGAGCTGCACACTAATGCAGTTTTCAGCTAGAGCGGAATCCGATCATCCTGTATCGTGCTCATAACCACAGGATTTGAAGTAATTTGTACATTGCGAGGGCTTGAAGATTTCGGCGCAGGTTTCGAGGGCGCGCATGAGGCCCGCGACGGTCCGTTCGGCGATTTTGCGCAGGAAGGCTTTGAGCTTGGAGAAGGCTTTTTCGATGGGGTTCATATCAGGACTGTAGGCTGGGAGATATCGCAACTCCGCGCCCGCCGCCTTGATGAGTTGCTCGACCCGCGGCCCCTTGTGAGCCGGGAGATTGTCCATGACGACGACCTCGCCGGGCGAGAGCGTGGGGACGAGGCATGTCTCCAGCCAATCCTCGAACCGGGCGGCGTTGATCGGTCCGTCGAAAGTCTTTGCCGCTGTCAGGCCGCGAAGGCGAAGGCCGGCGACCAAAGTCACCGTTTTGTAGTGACTGTGCGGGATGGCCGCCCGCAAGCGGCGCCCGCGCCGGCAACGTCCGCTTTTGCGCGCGAGATTGGTGGAGGCTCCGGTCTCGTCAATGAAAACGAGTTTCGTCGGATCGAGATCGAGCTGCCCCGCGAACCATTCCCGGCGTCGATTTTGGACGTCTGCGCGTTGTTGCTCCTCGGCATGCGCCGTTTTTTTTAAAGGTGATCGCGTGACGGTCGAAGAAGCGCCACAGCACGGAGACCGCAAAGCGCTCGCCACAATTGGCGATCAGCCGCTCCCGGATCTCGAGCAGCGTGAGGTCCGGGCTGCGCCGGACCAGGCCCAAGAGATAGTCGTGATGCGCCTCGATCCGGCCGGAGCGGCGGTCGCCGCCAGAAGGCGCCGGTGAAATTTCGCCCGTGGTTTGGAACCGCTTCACCCAGCGCACCGCGCTCGCTACGCTCACTTTGAAACGCGCGGCCGCCTGATTGCGCGACAACCCGCCCAAGACCACCGCCTCAACCACGCGCTCGCGAAGATCGTCGGAAACAGCCATCCCCGCCGCCTCCCTCTCGCGGCGTGAATGATCAATCAGAAACTAACTGATTCGGGAATCCCCCAACCAATTCAGTCCGTTCGGATACCGCTCTAGTTTCGTTATAGAAGTCCTCTGGGGAAGTTCTAGGCGCCCGTCATCGTGTTGATCTGGAGGCCGCAAGGCCCGAAGGGGAGTGAGGATGGCTGAAACCGTGTGTTTCCAAGTGCCAGCTGATCATGAGCTGGAGACGAACGAAGCCTGGGAGCGAAAGCCACCCAACACATTCACCGCAGTGCGCGCTCATATCGTGGTCATCAAGCGGCGGGGTGTGAAGCCCCTGATGGGCCCGACAGTGTGGCGCATCGACGTGCCTGCGGGGTCGGAATACGGCGTTCGTCGGAAGGAGATGGTCGCGGTTAAGCACATGGCCGAGATACAGCAGCTCGTTCAGCGGACCGTGACGGGAAGGATAACGCAGGAGTTTTCTGAGAAAATTAGCGCCGCGATAGGCGTTTCGGGTCCGCTTCCGACCGCGAAGGCGGCTAGCGAGACACAGTTCAAGGCGGCCAAAGAGGTCACTGACGCAGTTCAGCGGACCGTGAGCGGGAAGCTCTCCTTCGAAGTGCAGCACATCCAGGAATACGAGCGCTCCGTCACCGTTAAAACCAATGCAGACGGCAGCCGCGCATCGCCGAAGCAGCTTTATTTCTATTTCACACTATGGCCTTGGCGGTGGGACTTTTACCTCTACAAGGTCGAACTCATGCGGCTAAAGTACGAAAAGTGGTGGTACTGGTGGCATGTGAGAGAGACGATCGCGTCGAAGATCCTCGACATACGGCAGCCGCTGTTTTCCCTCTCCTTTTACGAGCCGCAGGAGGACCCCTCGATAAACGACGGGGAGTACGTGCCGGAGGTGGAGGATGCGCAGGAGATTCGGCTCGCCGCACTCGATGAGCCGTTGCGAAACGTCGAGTTTCCGCTCGATCCCTCGCTTGAAGAGATAGCGCGGCTGGCCTTTCCGGTGACCCCCGATGAGAAGCGAGAGGCCGATCGCAGATCCAAGACGCGGGCCGAAGGTGGGAAAACGCGCAAGGCTACTCGGAAATTTGCGGCGGCGAAGAAGACCGCGCGCAAAGCCGTGGCGAAGAAGGCCGTGCGAAAAGCCGTGGCGAAGAAGGCCGTGCGCAAGGGCGCGGTGAAAAAAGGCGGCGCGAAAAAGATCCTATGCGGGTGGACGGCGGCCTGACTTGGTAGGCTGAGCTTCCACACCAGCATGGAGGCAACCAATGAAGTCTGTCACCTCTGCGACCGCTGTCGCGACCACCGTCCGCGCGAATGATATCACGTTGTTCGCCTCGCTCGAATTGAGCAAATCGAAATGGGTTGTGACGATCAACAGTCCGGGCAGCGAGAAGTTTTCCAAGCACGTGGTCGAGGGCGGGGACGGCGCCTGCCTGCTCGACCTTCTTTCGCGATCGAGGGCGAAGGCCGAGCAGCGCTATGGGGCGCCGGTCAAAACGGTCGTCATTCAGGAAGCGGGATTGGACGGGTTTTGGATTCATCGCTTGCTGCTCGCCAACGGGATCGAGAGCCACGTCGTCGATGCGGCTTCGATCGCGGTCGCCCGGCGGCATCGGCGGGCCAAGACCGATGCGATCGACGGCGAGACGCTGTTGCGGACGCTGATGGCCTGGGCGCGCGGCGAGCGGCGGGTCTGTTCGATGGTTCGGGCGCCGAGCCCGGAAGACGAGGATCGCCGGCGCCTGACGCGCGAGCGCGGCACGCTGCTGAAGGAACGCATTCAGCATACCAATCGGGTCCGGGGCCTGCTCAGCGGCCAAGGCGTCCGGGATTACAATCCGCTTCGGCGCGATCGTGTCGAACGACTGGAGGCGCTGCGAACCGGCGACGGTCGCGAGCTGCCGCCGATGCTGAAGGCGGAAATCCGCCGGGAACTCGATCGGATCGCGCTAGCGACGACGCAACTGGCTGCGGTCGAACGGGCCCGCGACGCGCTCATCCGCACAGAAGCCGAGGAGCCGAACAACCCCGCCGCCCTGCTCCTCAGGTTCAAGGGCTTGGGCCCTGAGTTCGCCTCGCTCCTCTGGCTGGAATCGTTGTTCCGCAGCTTCGGCAACCGACGCCAGGTGGCGGCTTACGGCGGATTGGCGCCCAGCCCCTGGCAGAGCGGCGGCGTCGAACGGGATCAGGGCATCTCGAAGTCGGGCAACCGCCGCCTGCGCAAGACGATGATCGAGCTTGCCTGGTTCTGGCTGCGTCACCAGCCGGACTCGGCGTTGAGCCGCTGGTTTCAGGCGCGGGTCGGCGCCGGGAAGGGACGAATCCGCCGGATCGCCATCGTCGCGCTGGCCCGCAAACTCCTCGTCGCCCTGTGGCGCTATGTCACCCAAGGCGTCGTTCCCGAGGGCGCCGTGTTCAAGACGGCATGACCCGATGGCTCAATCCCACTCCTGCACTCCAACGATGACTTAACGACTTAACCCCATTCCAGCGAAGCTGAACGCGACGGCTTCGCCGGATCCGGGCGGGCGGCGACCGCGGATCAACCCCCGGGCTGAAACACGCCGTGAAAAAGGATGGTCCCGCCAACCCGAGCCCGATGCCCTCGAGCACGAGGGATTATGGTCCGAGCCCACAAGCTCGACCGGATGTGAGGTGATGCGGTCATCAGGGCTGCATGGCAAAGACGGGCTCACGCTTCGGATCCAAACGCCCAGGAGAAAGTGAAATGACGAAATGAATGAGCTTGACTGGAAGCACCCCATGTGAGGGGGCTGCGAAGAAGTCCGCGGCCAAGCGCGCGCCGATGAAGCGCAAGAAGGCGGCCCCTTCTTTCGGAATGTAACTCCGACAAAACGGTGAACGGGCCACCGCAGTCGGCGAAAGTGAAGGCGTTAGCTGTATCTCAAGACTCATCCGCTCATCGCGCTTTTGAGAGACAGAAATCATGAGTGAGTATTGAGAAGTGTTTTCGCCGCTTCCCGGCTTGGCTTACACCGGAGCCGTTATCCCCGTTTCGGTGCATGAGGCGCCGGTTCGGCCCAGGATTACGCAACTGCGCACGCGCGAACGTCCGCTTTCCGCCCTTTTGCCACATCCAACCCAAGACTCGAAGTGCTGGATCATGACCCCTTGCACAGAAGCCGCGTCGCCCTCTACCAATACCGCCGATAAAACTCGCACCAGTCCTCCGCCGTCATCCCCTGGCGCTTCGCCCTCGCCCAGGCCAGCGCCTCATGCGGTCGAGTTCGACCTGGTCGTCGTGGCGGGCCCCTTCTCCACGAAGTGGGGAAGGTGTCGCCGAAGGCGACGGATGGGGTGTGGAAACCAGGATCGCGACGACGAAGGTTCGCGGCGCCGCTTGTGCAATCGTGCCGGCGTCGAAGCGGCGGCCCGCACCCCATCCGGCGCTTCGCGCCACCTTCCCCAGCAAGCTGGGGAAGGGATCCGCGCGGAGCTCGAAGAATATTTTCTCGGCGCGATTGCCGCGCTTATGTCGCGTGATGCGGCAGGCCGGGCGCGACGATGCGGGCTATGCGGGTCATAGGACAACGTCGCATGGCGGAGCAAAAGGTAAAGGCGGGCGATCGCGGTAGGGACGCCCATTACTGGGCGCCCCCGCACAGAACCGGACGGGCCCGATTAAGGCATCCGGCTCCCACCTTGGATATCTGACGGCAAAGCGTGCGCGCGGCCACGGATGGAGAATGCGCGGCGTTGGCAGCCACCGGTCGAGGATCGAACGCATATTCCGCCAAGAGGTGCGATCCTTCTGGCTTCGGCGGCGAAGCGCCCGAATCCAGAGTTCGCCCACAAGATGCTGGAAGCTGCTCAGGGCGGCGATGTTGGTGGGCACGGCGTGGTAGTTGTACCAGCCGACGACCACCCGTTTCAGCCAGCCTCCCTGTTCAGGGATGGACGCGTGCCGATGCCGCCGGAGTTCCTCCTTGATCGCACGCAGCTTGGCGCGCATCCGGTCGCGCCGGGACTTTCGCCGAAGCAAAAAGCCGCCGCGCCGAGTGCGCCCGCAGATATGCGTGAATCCGAGGAAGTTGAATGTCTCCGGTTTGCCCGCGCCGCGCCGCTTTCGGTTCGCCGCAGCGAAGCGGCCGAACTCGATGAGACGCGTCTTGTCGGGATGCAGCGTCAGCGCGAACCGCGCCATGCGCTCTTTCATGTCCGTCCAGAACCGCTCGGCGTCGGCCTTGTGCTCGAAGCCTGCGACAATGTCGTCGGCGTAGCGCACGAGGATGACCTGCCCCCGGGCGTGGCGTCGCCGCCATTGATGCGCCCAGAGGTCGAAGACGTGATGCAGGTAGATGTTGGCCAAGAGAGGCGAAATCACCGCACCTTGCGGGGTTCCGCCCTCCGTCGCCGTCACCTGTCCTTCGTCGCTCACCCCGGCCTTCAGCCATTTGCGGATCAGTCGGATCACTCGCCGGTCGCCGATCCGGTGTTCGACGAAACGGATCAACCACTCGTGGTCGACCGCATCGAAGAACCCTTGGATGTCGGCGTCCAGCACCCAGCCCACCTTCGTGCTGTCGATCCCCACCCATAGGGCGTCCAGCGCATCGTGCTGGCCGCGCCCGGGCCGGAACCCATACGAGAACCCGAGGAAATCCTCCTCGTAGATCGCGTTCAGCACCTCGGCCACCGCGCGCTGGACGATCTTGTCCTCCAGTGCGGCGATGCCGAGCGGGCGCAGCTTTCCATCCGGCTTCGGAATGAACCGTCGCCGCGAGGGTTGCGCCCGATATGCTCCGCTGTGAACCCTGCGATGCAAGTCTTCGAGGCGCGCCTCGAGTCCCTGCCCGTAGTCCTCCCAGGTCACGCCATCAACGCCCGGCGCGGCTTCCCGCTTCAACGCTTGGTAAGCCCATCCGAGCGCGTCGACGTCGACATGATGCAGGAGCGCGGTGAACCGCTCCTCCTTCTTCAGCCTCGCGGCTTGCCGTACGCGGTCCAGGCCGTGGGACGCGCCTTCCCGGCTCGGTGTCCGGAGCGTGCCGCCCTGTCCCGCGTTCTCCTTGGCCCCCGCCCTTGGCTCCACCGGCTCCTCGGCCGGTCGCCCGGCTTCGTTCGTCGGCTTCACGGCTACTATGGCGGGACCTGACTTCTCACGCCCGTGCATCATCGGCTTCGGCTCGTCGCCTTCCCGATGCGGACCTTCGGCTCGCGCCGACGGCCAAGCGTGAGATCTCCCGGTTTCCGAACGAGGAGCTTGCGCACATGCCAGGGTCTGCGACCTCGCGGGACCGGCGATGCGCTCGCATTGGCGCGCACCTCCGTGTTGCCTTCCGCCGTGACAAAAGCGTCGGCGTCCCGATTGATAATTTCGCGGCTCGATGGCTGGCCTATGCATTCCCCTGCCGACGCTTCGCCTCCGGCCTCGCGACCGAAAACGCACGGCTCGGGGCCGGTGTGGTTCGCTACTCCTTCACCGCAGTGGACTTCCACCACCTACTCCCCGCCGGCCTCCCGGCGCACTGTCACCGTAATTAGGCTCGAGGTAGGAGAGTTTCTTGCGCAACACGTCGAGGAGACAGAAATTGGGACCCGAGAGACCTGACGACCGGATTTCTATCCGCTAGAATTGCTTTTGTTAATTCACGCAATGAAGTTGCAAGATAGCCGTCGCGGTCGATATTTGTCCAGCCAATTTCTTTCGTTCTTCCTGCGGCGTACTCCACAAAATTGTCCCGTTTCCGGACACGCGGTCTATCCCCCCGGAAATGTTCAATCCTTGCCCATCTTTTCCGATTGCATGACCTTCCAGGGTAATTATCGACTCAGTTATCTTTGATATTTGCACATATCCCATAGTGAACTGAAATGTATTGTTAGAGAAGTTGATGATTGCAGCGCTGGGTGGAATTGAAACCTGAGGTGAGTTGGGAGTGCTACAGTCACTGTATATTCGAGAACATTCTAGAATTGCTTCTTCTGCGCTGGCGACAGCACAAACGCAAGTCGAGCCTAGGAGAAGCGCTGCGCCTATCAACCAAGATATGAGATCTCCGGCAGCAAATACCCGTTTGACCCGCTGTCCCACGATTTGTCCGCCCCAAAGGTATAAAACTGCAGCGCCAACAGACGCCTATCTCTCGACAGATGTCAACTCTCGCGGCCATGTGGATGGGTTGCTGACAACGACCATCTTGGCACGCTGATGCCGTTCGGGGCGCCGTCCATCACCGTAATCCAAGCCTCGGTACTACTAATGCATAATCAGGGCGGTCTTTGTCTCATTGCAACGACCGCACTCTCCGGTTTCGACCAGGACATGCTGGTCATTGGCGCCCCGAAGCAGGGCGATCGCAGCGTGAACGCGCTCAAGAGGAATTGCTAATTCATCCGCGAGGCAATCCTCGCACCGGTAGCGGTTCCGATTTGTGTGGAGATTATTGCTTGATCGATTCGATTGTCGAGTTCATCTTGATTTCCTCTTGCCGTCCGGGCGATGGGCAGCAGAGCGACCAACGATCAACGATCGCGCTGACACGCGCCCCGCCCTTCGCACCTGACGCCGAAGTATGCAGCGATAGGCCAGCCGCGGAAAGGTGGACGAATTGCCGACGTGACTACGCCGTCGGCGCGGCGAAGGCCGGGGTCGTCCGCGTCCCAGGTCGAGAATGCGCGAACCATACCGTACTGCGGCAAACCGATGGATGGCTGTTAATATGGGTATGACCAGCCCCAAAATCTGATATCTCTCAAACAACGACTGGCGAAACGCCAAGCTTGGCGGTCGCCGGAGAATGCTGTCGGAGGTGATACAATGTCTTACTCAGTGCCGCCCAACGAGGCCGGGCGGCTTGCGGCGGTTCGAGCCCTGAATATTGTTGGCACCCCACCTGAGATCGCCTTTGACGAGATCAGCGAACTGGCCGCGCAGATTTCCCAGTGCCCCGTATCCTACATCACCTTCGCGGACGATGATCGCTTTTGGCTGAAGGCCAAATATGGCCTTCCACCCGACTTCAACGAGTGTCCACGCGAAATCTCGTTCTGCGCGACGACGATTTGCGGCACCGTGATGGTAATTGCGCCCAATCTGCGGGAAGATACCCGTTTTAATCAATTTCAAAGTGTCACTGGCGATCCCCACTTGCAGTTCTATTGTGGCATTCCGCTTGTAACCGAAGCTGGTTACGCGCTTGGGACGCTTACGGTCATGGACTTTGAGCCGCGTAAGTTGGCCTTCGAGCAGACAGAGGCGCTGCACCGTCTTTCGCACCAAGTGATGACCCAATTGGAGCTGCGGCGACAGCTCATCGAGTTCGATCAGGCCATGAAGAAATTGGATCAGGCTCATACAGATTTGGCCGCCGAGAAGGCGCGCACCGAAGAATTGCTTGCAAATATCCTGCCCTCGTCGATTGCCGAGGAACTCAAGAAAAGCGGCAAGGTGCAACCGAAATACGCGCCATCGGCGACGATCCTGTTCGCTGACTTCAAGGGCTTTACGCTACTGGCCGAACGGATGGAGCCGGTCGCGCTCATTGGGCTGCTTGACCAATATTTCACTGCTTTTGACGAGATCGTAACCCGCCTCGGGCTCGAGAAGCTCAAGACGATCGGCGACGCTTACATGGCGGTTGCTGGCGTGCCCGCTGCCAGTCGCCGGCATGCAATCGATGCCTGCCTTGCTGCGTTGGAAATTCAATCTGTCACGGCCCGCATGAAGGCGCAGCGCGAGAAGATGCGGTTGCCTGCGCTCGAGTTGCGCGTGGGACTCCATACGGGGCCCGTCATGTCTGGCGTCGTCGGCCGGCGCAAGTTCACCTTCGATATTTGGGGCGATGCGGTGAACACCGCCGCGCTCATGGAAGCGAACGGCGCTCCGGGACGGATCAACATCTCGGAAACCGTGGCGGGGCATGCCAAGACTTTATTTGAATTGGAGCCGCGCGGCGCCGTCGAGACCAAACATAACCGCAGGCTCGAAATGTTTTTCCTCAACCGGCTGAAGTCGGAATATTCGCGCGATGCGGATGGCCGTATGCCCAACGAGAAGTTTGCCACCGAATGCAATCGACTGCTTAGCGGCTTTGCCGCTTAGGGTCGCCCCCTACCAACCCCGCCGATAAAACTCGCGCCAGTCCTCCGCGCTCATCCCCTGGCGCTTCGCCCTCGCCGAGGCCAGCGCCTCATGCGGTCGAGTCGACCTGGTCGTCGTGGCGGGCCCCCTTCTCCGCGAAGCGGGGAAGGTGGCGCGAAGCGCCGGACGGGGTGTGGAGAGCAGGAATCCGTCGATGAAAACTTCGCGATGAAGGTCGTGCAATACAACTCCTTGTTCAGAAAGCGGACCATACGCCATCCGGCCCCTCGGGATCTCAGTCCGGCGCTCCGTGTCGCCTCCCAGCAGTGGGGGCAGTGGGGAAGGGTCACGCTTGTGATAGGTAGACAAGATGGACGAGCCGCCCCGTTTCCGTCAGTCCTCGCGCAAGTTCGCTCGGGTGCAGCGTCGGAACATGACGAGGGCGGAGACCATGCTTTGGCGCGCGGTGCGGAATCATCAGATCGACGGACACGGCTTTCGCAGGCAAACGCCGATCGGACCCTATTTCGCGGATTTCGTTTGTCTTGCGCGAAAAATCGTCGTCGAAGCGGACGGCCGCACGCACGAGACGGCGGATGCGAAGATCAAGGACGCCGAGAGGGATGCATGGTTTCGACGCGCGGGATTTCGAGTTCTTCGATTTCCCGACGAGCTCATCATCGGCGGACTGCCGATCGTCATCGAGCGCATTCGTGCGGCGCTGCGCGAGACATGAACTCCCCTTCCGCGAAGCGCGGCAGGCAGCGCCAACTTTGGTGCGGAAAACAGGAACGCGTCGATGAAAGGTTCGCGGTGACGTTCGTGCAATCGAACTGAGGTTCATGCAGCGGGCCACACCCCATCCTGCGCTTCGCGCCACCTTCCCCAGCAGAGCTGGGGAAGGAGAACGCGCGACCTTGGAGATGTGTGAATATAGTAGGGTCCAAGCCCGAAGGGAGAAGGGAACCGCCCCTACCAACCCCGCCGATAAAACTGGCGCCAGTCCTCCGCCGTCATCCCCTGGCGCTTCGCGCTCGCCCAGGCCAGCGCCTGCGCGGTCGAGTCGACCTGGTCGTCGTGGCGGCCGGCGGGGAAGGTCGTGAGCTCGGCGAGGTAATCGGCGAGCCAGGACGGCCAGGACGGCATTACAGGACGGCATTACAGGACGGCATTACAGGACGGCATTACAGGACGGCATTACCGGCATTACGGGGACATGACACGAATTCCCCATATCAATCCATCCGCCGCCCGTGCGGCCGAGGGTTTTGTTCAAAACGGTCGCCCTCGAACATTTCGTGAACATTTGCTTTGGGAAACCGGAAGTCGGCCTTATGCTGGTCTCCATGGAGCGATCGACATTCGGCGCCGCGCGGACGCAAGCAGGGCCCCAGGGCGACCGGGGGACTATGCCCGGTTCGGAGGCGGTCTTTGCCCGGCGCAAAGGCGCGGCGCAAGCGTTTTTGACCGGAAACCGGCGAAAATCGGCAATAACGCGTTGAAACGGCTCATTTCGCGGAAAGAAATCGATTTGGTTTTCGTTCCGAAAGATTTGGATTTTGTTCCGTCCGGCTTGGATTTCGTTCCGGCCCGGCTTGGATTTCGTTCCCAAAAACTTGGATTTTATTCGGGGCTGGCCTGGCAAACCCTTCGCCGTGGCTCGGAGGGTCCACCGCGCCCGGCCTTTCGGTTCCGGCGAAAGAGCGGCGACGCCTTCCCGACGGAAAGCGCGCGCCCGGCGGACGCGACCCCGGGCCAACGGCGGCGGGCCCGGATATGGCGTCGCAACGGCTTGAAAACATTGGATCCGCGCCCGAAAATGGCGAGGGAGACGGCCGGCCCCGAAACGGCCTCGTCTGCAAGGACCGGCGCGGCCTTCCGGCGGCCGGCGCCGGAAAAACCTAGTCCACGTCTTCGACGACCACGGTGCGGCCCGAGAGGCGCTGGGCGAGAGAAGCCTCCATGAACGGGTCGAGATCGCCGTCGAGCACGTCGGCCGGCGTTCCCGAGACATGGCCGGTGCGCAGGTCCTTCACCATCTGGTACGGCTGGAGCACGTACGAGCGGATCTGGTGGCCCCAGCCGATGTCGGTCTTGGAGGCCGCGTCGGCGCTGACCTTGGCCTCGCGCGCCTCGAGCTCGCGCTCGTAGAGGCGGGCGCGCAGCATGTTCCAGGCGGTCGCGCGGTTCTTGTGCTGCGAGCGCTCCGACTGGCAGGCGACCACGATGCCGGTCGGAAGGTGGGTGATGCGCACCGCAGACTCGGTCTTGTTGACGTGCTGTCCGCCGGCCCCTGACGACCGATAAGTGTCGATGCGGCAATCGCTTTCGTCGACGTCGATCTCGATGCGGTCGTCGACCACCGGATAGACCCAGACCGAGGCGAAACTGGTGTGGCGGCGCGCGTTCGAGTCGAAGGGCGAGATCCGGACCAGCCGATGGACGCCCAATTCGGTCTTCAGCCAGCCATGGGCGTCGTGGCCCTTGACGACGATGGTCGCCGACTTGACGCCCGCTTCGTCGCCCGCCGTCTCTTCGATCACCTCGACGTCGAACTTGCGCCGCTCGGCCCAGCGCACGTACATGCGGAGCAGCATGCGCGCCCAGTCGCAGCTTTCGGTGCCCCCCGCGCCGGCATGGACTTCGACATAGCTGTCGTTGGCGTCGGCCTCGCCCGACAGCAGCGCCTCGAGCTGGCGCCGCTCGCCCTCGGCTTTCAGCGCCTTCAGCGCCGCCACGCCCTCGGCCTCGGCCGCCTCGTCGCCCTCGGCTTCGCCGAGTTCGACCAGCGTCGCCGCATCGTCGAGTTCGCGCTCGATTTTTGCGAGCGACGCCAGCCGATCTTGCAGCGCCGTCCGCTCGCGCATGAGCTTCTGGGCGGCATCGGGGTCGTTCCAGAGACCGGGGTCCTCGGACTTGGCGTTGAGTTCGGCTAGACGCCGCGTCGCCGCGTCGACGTCAAAGATGCCTCCTCAGCAGCCCGACGGACTGCTTGATCGTTTCGACCAATTGCTCGGCTTCAGCGCGCATGATTCAAACCAGAAACGAGCCCGAATTCGGCGGGCGGTCCGCCCCGCCGAAACCGTGAGGTCCGCCGTGTAGCCGTTCCGAGCGCGAACCGCAAACCGCCGACGGCAGCGGACGCGTGCGACAGCCGGATCAGTAGAGGCCGCCGGTCCCGGATCCGACCGACCGATCGCCGCCCGAGTCCTCCGCCGCGGCGGCCTCGCCCCCGCCCCCGCCTCCGCCTCCGCCGCCCCAGCTGCCGCCATAGGTGTCGGGCGGGCCGGTGCCGGGCTTGAACGCCTCCATGATCGTCCCCTGCCCGGTCGCGCGCATGCCGGTATGGACGTCGACCGAAATAAGCTTGATGCCGGGCGGGATGCGGAAGGGGGTGTCGGGCGCGTCTTTGAGCGCCATCTTCATGAAGTCGCGGAAAATCGGCGCGGTGTAGAGCGCCGCCTGGGCGCTGTCGCCGAGCGACCGCGGCTTGTCGTAACCCATGAACACGCCGAACGCGAGGTTCGGCGAAAAGCCGACGAACCAGAGGTCCTTCGCGTCGTTGGTGGTGCCGGTCTTGCCGGCGAGGGTCTTGCCGACTTCCTTGATCGCGATGCCGGTGCCGCGCTGGATCACGCCCTCCAAGATGGAGATGATCTGATAGGCGCTGAGCGGATCGAGCACTTGCTCGCGCTTGTCGATCAAATGCGGCTCCGCCTGGTTGTCCCATTTCGCCGCATCGCAACCTTCGCAGATGCGTTCGTCGTGCTTGTATATGGTGTTGCCCCAGCGGTCCTGGATACGGTCGATCAGGGTCGCCTTGATCCGTTTGCCGCCGTTGGCGAACATCGAATAGCCGGTCACCATGCGCAGAACCGTCGTTTCGCCGGCGCCGATCGCCATCGACAGGAACGGCGGCAGATTGTCGTAGATGCCGAACCGTTTGGAGTATTCGACGATCAGCGGCATGCCGATGTCCCGCGCGAGGCGGACCGTCATCTGGTTGATCGAGTGCTCGACGGCGAAGCGCAGGGTATGCGGCCCCCCCGACTTGCCCTCGAAATTCGCGGGAGTCCACAGCTCGCCGTTGCCCTGGTCGATGGTGACCGGCTCGTCGAGCAGGATCGAGGACGGTGTGTAGCCGTTGTCGAGCGCCGCCGAGTAGACGAACGGCTTGAAAGCCGAACCCGGCTGACGTTGGGCCTGCGTCGCCCGATTGAACTCGGATTCGTCGAACGAGAAACCGCCGACCATCGCCAGCACGCGGCCGGTATACGGGTCCATGGCGACGCAGGCGCCGCTCACTTCCGGAATCTGGCGCAGCCGATACTCGCCTGCGCGTCCGGCGATGGGTTCGACATAGAACACGTCGCCCGGCTTGACCAAATTCTTGGGCGCGCGGCCCGTCCAGCGCAGCCCGTCAGACGGAACCGTGCCCGTCTGACGGTCCTGAACAACGGCGCCGGACTTGTCGCGCTCGGGCTGCAGGCCGATTCGGATCGAATTATTCGTGACGTCGAGCGCCGCCGCCAGGCGCCACGGTTTGACGTCGCCATAGGCAGGAATGTCGGCGAGCGGCACGCCCCAATCCTGGCCGAGGTCGATCGACTTCAGCGCGCCGTGCCAGCCATGCGCCTCGTCGTAGCGCACGAGCCCGTCGACCAGGGCCTTGCGGGCCATGAGCTGGATCTTGGGGTCGAGCGTCGTCCGGACGGACAGGCCGCCCTCGTACAGCTTCTGTTCGCCGTATCGCTCCGACAATTCGCGCCGCACTTCCTCGGCGAAGAACCCTGCGGCGATCGAATCGGGGGTCAGCACGCGAGGATTGACGACCAGCGGCTCCGCTCGCGCCTGACGCGCCTGTTCGGCGGTGATGTAGCCGTCCTCGGCCATGCGCCCGATCACGTAATTGCGACGCTCGATGGCGCGATCATGGTTGCGAAACGGGTTGAGCGCGCTCGGCTCCTTCGGCAGCGCGGCCAGATACGCGGCTTGGGCGATCGTCAATTCGTGCACCGATTTGTCGAAATAGTTCAGCGCGGCTGCCGCGACCCCATAATTGGACAGGCCGAGATAGATCTCGTTCAGGTAAAGTTCGAGGATTTTCTCTTTCGAATAGGCGGACTCGATGCGCAGACTGAGCAGGATTTCGCGGATCTTGCGGTCGAAGGTGCGGTCCGAGTTCAGGAGAAAGTTTTTCGCGACCTGCTGGGTAATGGTCGAAGCGCCCTGAACGTGGCGCGAGCCTTGAAGGAACACGATGCCCGCGCGCAGGATGCCTTCGGGATCGACCCCCCAGTGGGTGTAGAAGTTCTTGTCTTCAGCGGAAATGAACGCTTCCTTGACCAGATCCGGGATGGCGGCCGACGGAAGATATAAACGCCGTTCGCGCGAATATTCGGCCAGTAGACTGCCGTCCGCCGCGTGAACGCGCGTCATCACCGGCGGCTCGTAGTTCTTGAGTTGCGTGTAGTCGGGCAGATCCTGCTCGTACTTCCACGCCACGGCGGCAAGAATGCCGGCAGCCACGACAAAAACGATCGCGGCAGTCGCAAAAATGAAGCCGACTAATCGGGCAATCCCGCTCATATCTCGATCGACACCTTCCGTTGCGCCCGTCGGCGAGCGCGCGAAGCCTCGAGACGAGAACCTTACATCGGCGCATGCGCAAAGGCGCGCGTATATTTCCCCGCCGCGGGAAGTTTTCCTAGTCGCTGCGGCCAAGGGGGGCGTCCGCCGCCTTGACCGCGCCCCGCCCCCTTTTGTTCGCGAGTAAGGCGAATTTATGATGAATGCGTGGTCACGCCTCCCTCACGACCAGCCGATAGCGTGAAATGCGCGGGCTGAGCAAGCGTCAACGGTTTGGCGCGTTCGCCTGTCGCCCTTCGAGGACGACACCCGCCTCGGCTTCGGCGGCATCTCCAGTCCCGATTGGGCCGGCAAAGAACGAGTCGACTGCCTTGACCATTGCCGCCGCAGTCTTGGCCCGCCAATCTGCCGAGGTCAGGACTTGAACGTCCTGGGCATTGGAGAGATAGCCGAGTTCGACCAATACGGACGGGAATTCTGGGGCCTTGAGCACGACGAAGCCCGCTGATCGCTCAGGGTTGTGGTTGAGCGTGGTCACCCCGCGCAAGTTGTCCACTAGGCCGCGCGAGAAGATATGCGCGTAGGTGCGGGCCTCGCGCCGCTTCAAGTCGAACAGAATGTCGGCCACGCCAGGATCATCCTGCACAGTCTTCTCCTTCCCTGGCGCCCGGTCCGCAGCGTTCTCGCGCGAGGCGATCCGAGCCGCCTCGGCGTCGGACGCGCGATCGGCGATCGTGTATACAGTCGAGCCGCTGACGTCCGCCGCTTCGCTAAGGATGTCTGCGTGCACCGAGACGAAAAGCGACGCATTGGCCTCGCGCGCGATCGTCACACGATCGTCGAGATCGACATATTGGTCGCCGTCGCGCGTCATCACGACCACGTAGCGCTTGGTCGCGTCCAGTTGGCGCTTGAGCTCGACGCAAAACTCGAACACAAGCGTCTTTTCCAGCACGCCGCCGATCCCACGGGCGCCCCCGTCGGCGCCGCCGTGGCCGGGATCGAGAACAATGACCAGTTGCGCGACTGGGGCCGAAGCGCCGAGAGCGCCGGCCGAAGCGTCGGGAGGCCGACCGAGCGCCGCGAACGCAGCGTCGCCGCAAGTTTTGAGTACGATCTTCAGCCGGGAAGCCTCCGCGCCGGCAACGATCGGCTTGGATTCGACCTGGGTTGGACATGCCGGTCGCTGGAGATCAATGACGATGCGCGACTTGCCCGGCGCCAGCAGACCAAACCGGAACGCCTTGACGATAGCCCCGCCGGTTGCCGGGCCGACTCGCCCAACCGACGGATCGAGATGAAAATTGACCTCCGGCAGATCCACGACAACTCGGTCGGGCGATGCGAGGGTGTAGGCGTGGGCCTCGACCTCCCGCGAAAGATCAAACGCGAGCTCGGCGCCGTTTCCGTCCTGCGCAAGCCGCGCGCCGACGGCAACCGGCGCAGCGGCGTCTTCGGCAAACGCCGTCAGCCAGGGCGCCAGCATGAACGCCGTTGCGACAGCGACGGTTACGCCTCGTGTTCGCGCCATGCTCCCCACTGCCCCTTGCGACGCGGGCCCTTACTCTCGGCGCGGGCCTTACTCTCAACGCCTGCACCGAGCAAATCGTTTCACGCTTTCTTCTCGCAGCGCCCCTTCTGACGAGACGCACGGACCGAGAAAATTCAGCCCCGATAAAGGTTTACAATTCGTAAAGCCATCTGTGCCGCCGAAAATCGAGCAATTCATGGCGACGAATGACTAATGACGGCGTGCCGTCGTGTTCCGCTAAAGGGCAGTCGGGAAATAACTTGCCAAGGCTCGGGACGGCCCCTATTTAGGGCTGGTTACGAATTCGGACCGATTTCGCTGGGCCGTCTCGCCCAAGGGGTGAGCGATATACGCTCCAAGACCGTCGTGCGACGGCTTGCGGCTTTAGCGGATGACGCCGTGGCGGGTTTTAGGCTCGTCGGCTCAGTCGCCTATCTTGTTCGTAGGCTAATCGCCGGGACAAGGATTTCGCAGACTGAAACAAAGAAGCGACCAGCCGGACCCTGCCGGCGGCGCGGCCCGTTTCGTGACATTGGCGCTCTAATGCGCCGCTCGAAAGGCGACGAGCCGAGCTACGCCGTGGTTTTTGGTTAACGATGTATCGATTGCAAGTCCAGGCGACGACGACCGCGGCGGTCGCGGCACGGGCGCTCTACGAACTGGCGATCGTGCGTCTGCGGCTCAGCGGAACGGCCGCCAACCCTGTTTCCCATCATTTGGTATTCATCCCCAACACGGACGCTGCGCGCGGCCTGGTCGATCGCCCTCGGCCTTCGACGGGATCTCGCACTCGGCGCGAGAGAGTTCTACATGGCCAACAAAATGATCATCGACGCCTCCCACCCGGAAGAAACCCGGGTGGTCGTCCTGCGAGGTAACCGCGTCGAGGAGTTCGACTTCGAGTCGGCAAGCAAAAGGCCGCTGCGCGGCAACATTTACCTTGCCAAGGTCACTCGCGTGGAGCCATCACTCCAGGCGGCCTTCGTCGACTATGGCGGCAACCGGCACGGCTTTCTCGCCTTTTCCGAAATTCATCCGGATTATTACCAAATTCCGGTCGCCGACCGTCAAGCGCTCCTGGAGGAAGAGGCGCTTTCTCAGCGCGACGACGAGGACGAACCCAATGGTGAGAGGCGCAGCCGCCGACATCGTCGCCCTCGCCATCTGGAGATCGAAGCGCGAACAAGCGACGGGGATACTCTTTCCGAGCAGGCGCCAGCGGAAGACCGCGCGTTAGACGAGAACGAACCTGCAGCCGGGTCTCCGACAGCCGAAGAGACGCTCGGAATGGAGCGCTTCGCAATCGTCCCGTCGCCAGAAGCGCCTCCGGTCGCGACAAGCGACGACGTCGACGTTCGAGCCCCGAGCCACGAAGTCGACCGGCCGCTCGCCCTCGACCGTCGGCCAGCGACCGTCGCCGCCGAGGCAGCGGAGCCCGAAGCGGCAAGAACCGTGCAAGCCGAGCCCCCGGTCGTCGCGACAGACGACGTCGAGACCTCCGCGCGATCTACCGAGCATGATTCGCCACACGACGACGGTCCGGAGGCTAGGACTGTCCACCCGAACGGCGGTACCGAGGAGCATCCGCACGACGACGACGATCACGAGGTGACGACACTCGAAGGCGGATCGGAAGAGCATTTCGCCCCGAGCCGCAAGGTTGGATCGGAGGACGAGGGCGAACCGATCGAGCAGATCGGCGGGGACGCACTGGAGGAGGTGCCGCGTCGCCCGCAGCGGCTGCGTCGGCAGTACAAGATTCAAGAGGTCATCAAGCGCCGTCAGGTGCTGCTCGTGCAGGTTGTCAAGGAGGAACGCGGCAACAAGGGCGCGGCCCTGACGACTTACCTTTCGCTCGCCGGCCGCTATTCGGTGCTGATGCCCAACACTGCGCGCGGCGGCGGCATCTCACGCAAAATAACCAACGCCCAGGATCGCAGCCGTTTGAAGAGCATCGCCGAAGAACTCGACGTCCCGGAGGGCATGGGCGTGATTCTGCGCACGGCCGGCGCCTCTCGCACCAAGGCAGAGGTCAAACGCGATTTTGAGTACTTGCTCAGGATGTGGGAGACGGTGCGCGAAACGACGCTCGCCTCGAGCGCGCCGACCCTCGTGTACGAGGAGGGCTCGCTCATAAAGCGCGCGATCCGCGACCTTTACAGCAAGGAGGTCGAAGAGATCATCGTGGCGGGCGAATCCGGCTATCGCGAGGCGCGGCAATTCATGCGCCTACTTATGCCTAGCCACGTCAACGCGGTGCAACTCTACCGAGACTCGCAACCGGTCTTCGCCAAATCGGGCGTCGAGTCGCAACTCGACGCGATGTTCTCCAATCAGGTGACGCTTAAGTCGGGCGGGTACATTGTCATTAACCAGACGGAAGCGCTGGTCGCCATAGACGTCAATTCGGGCCGTTCAACGCGCGAGCACAACATCGAGGACACGGCGCTGCGCACGAATCTCGAAGCAGCCGACGAAATCGCGCGGCAGCTGCGGTTGCGCGACCTTGCCGGCCTCATCGTCGTCGATTTCATCGACATGGAGGAGTCACGCAACAATCGCGCCGTTGAACGACGGATCAAGGACGCGTTGAAGAACGATCGCGCGCGCATCCAGGTCGGACGCATTTCGCATTTCGGACTGCTTGAGATGTCGCGACAGCGCATCCGCACCGGCGTCTTGGAAGGCTCGACCGTCGTGTGCGCCCATTGCCAGGGCGCCGGCGTCGTGCGCTCCACCGCGTCAATCGCGCTGCATGTGCTGCGCGTGCTTGAGGACGCGCTGATCAAGAGTTCGACACATGACGTGGTCGTGCGCACGCGAACACCAGTCTCTCTCTATATCCTCAACCAGAAGCGCGCCAACTTGCGCGACCTCGAACGCCGTTTCGGCGTCGCGATTACGATCGAAGCCGACGATACGCTGATGGGCGCGAATTACCATGCGATCGAGCGCGGCGAACCGGCGATGGGCGCGAAGGGAGAAATCGAGCCGACGCCCCTGGCGCAGGACGACTTTGCGACGGTCGTCGACGAACCGGCGCGCATCGCAGAGGCGGTCGAGGAGGAAAGTGAAACGCTCGCTGAGGACGAAGGTCCGGGGGAAGAAGGTGAGCGGACGAACGGTCCCGAAGGTGTAGGACCGCCGGAAGAGGGTGAGGGCGGACGTCGTCGTCGACGCCGTCGGCGCCGGCGCGGCGGCGACCGCGCGTTCGGCGAAAGCATCGCACCCGACGCGCCGCAGCCGACCGACGACGGTCTTGCGGTCGTGGCCGCGATCGGCGGCGACTTGGAAGCACCGGCCGAGGACGCTCAACTCCTACGACAGAAAGGGAATGCGAAGCCGAGGCGAGCCCGGCGGCCGGCGATCGAGACGTTCGCGCGGTGGCCGCAACCGCCTCCCCCAGGGAGCAATCGACGAAAGATTCGGGGAAGCGACCGTCTCCGAAAAGGCGGAAACCATCGAAGCGGAGTCGACGGCGGCCTCCCATGGCGCGTCGGCGAAAGCGCCGAGCTTCGATTTCGAGCCGAGTTCTGCGGCCGAGGCGTCGCGCCCGACCGAAGCGCACGCCGTTGCGGCCCAACAACCCATGTCCGAAGAGCCCGCCATTCGAGGGCCTTCGTCTCCAATGTCAGAGCTGATCGCAGTGACGACAATCGAGCCGTCACCAGTCTCCCGGGCACAGGAAACCGACACAGAATCAGCCGCGGAGCCGGCGCCCAGTAGTTGAAGTGCCGCCGCGTCCGCGTCGGAGCGGCTGGTGGCAACGCGCTCGCTCGACCATTGTCGGCGATTGATCCGGGCGAAGAGGCTTCCGCAACCAAATCGATTAGTCGTCGCCGTTGGCGGCGCTTTCGGCATCACAACGCGCGCACCTTTATCTTCGCGGCCCTTTCCGCGCCCAGAGGGTTGCGCAGCGGCAGCCCAAACGGCTCCGACTGGATCTCAAACACGTCACCTTTCTGCGTCCGGACGCCACCACTGAACGATAGGGTCGACGTTCCAAAGAAGTGGACGTGGACGTCCCCGGGCCGCCGAAACAGCGCGTACTTGAAATGATGCGCCTCGAGGTTGGCAATCGAATGGGCCATGTTCTGTTCGCCGGACAGGAAGGCTCTTTCCCAGATGGTCTCGTTGCCCCGTCGGATACGCGAGACGCCGCGGATGTCCGCAGGCAGATCGCCGATGAGAAGCTCAGGTCCGATGCTCGCCGGTCGCAACTTGGAATGGGCGAGCCACAGGTAGTTTTGCCGCTCGGTGACGTGATCTGAAAACTCGTTGCCGAGCGCGAAGCCGACGCGGACCGGCACGCCCGCGCCGTCGATCACATAAATTCCAACGATCTCGGGCTCCTCTCCACCGTCGAGAGCGTAGGAGGGGCTCGAGAGGTTGCTCTCGGGCGCGACAAGGATCGAGCCGTCTCCCTTGTAGAACCACTCCGGCTGCGCGCCCGTCTCGCCCTTCCCCGGCTTGCCGCCTTCGAGGCCAAGCTTGAACATGCGCATCGAGTCGGTAAGCTTGGAAGGATCGGCGAGATCCTTGTGCATCTGATCGCGCCCCTCCGCGGAGCCGAGATGCGTGAGGCCGGTCCCGGTGACCAGAACGTGGGCTGGGTCCTTGTGATCGATGGGCGGCAAAATGCGCCGCTCTTTGAGCGCCCGCAGAAGATCGACTGGCTTTCCGACCCCACGATCGGCGATAAGTTTGCGTAGCGAGGCCCCTTCGTCGATCGCCTGGCGCGCCAGGCGGAGCGTCGTGCGCACGCCCTTGATCAACCGGCTCTCGCCTCGCGCCGTCACTGCGAGTACGCGTCTGCCGCTGTCATCCAAAAATTGCGCCAGCCTCACTCGCAAGTCTCCTCGCGGTCGTTCGCGCCGATGCGCGCTTCGATCAGCGCGAAGATGCGCGGGTCGGTGAAATCCTTCGTCGCGAATGCGGCGCCAGCTTCGATCAGCGCCGTCTCGTCCAGCGTCGTCGTCAGACCGACGACTGCGAGGCCCGCCGCTACGGCGGCGCGAACGCCCTGGGACGAATCCTCGAATGCGACCGAACGGGAGGCGACCGCACTCGTCTGCTCGAGCCCGGTGAGATAGGGTAGTGGGTCTGGCTTGGCGCGCGCGAGTTCGGACCCCACGACGACAATCGGCAGCCGCGCCTCAAGGCCGAGCGCCGCGAGCACCGCTTCGGCATTGGCGCGCGGCGCATTGGTCACAATGGCGCGTTTCAGGCCGCGCCGGTCCGCGAAATCAAGCAGCGCGACAGCGCCCGCGATTGGTTCGATATCGTCCAAGTCCGCACGATAAGCGGCCTCTTTCTCATCGAGGGTCGTGCGCCTACGTTCTGGCGACAAGTGGGATAGAAAGACTTTGCCGATCAGCTCGTTCGACGCGCCGTGGATGCTTTTGTTATACGCGGCCTCGTCCACCGAGATTCCATGCTGCGCGAACACGTGTTGGAACGCGGCCATGTGCTTGGCGTCGCTGTCAACCAGAGTTCCGTCGAGATCGAAAAGAAGCGCGGCTTCGCTCGTCACATCGTCGCCCCGATCTGCCAGGGCGTGAATTCGGCCTCGCCATACCCGAGCTGTTCCGACTTCGTCCGCGCGCCCGATGCGACGGCAAGAATAGCGTCGAAGATTTCTTTTCCCTTGTCCGCAATTGACACGCCGTCGAGCACATCGCCGCAGTTGATGTCCATGTCATCGATCATCTTTCGGTAAACGTCGCTGTTTGTCGCGAGCTTGATCGATGGCGTCGGCTTGCAGCCGTAGGCCGAGCCGCGTCCGGTAGTGAAGGCGAGAATGTTGGCGCCGCCGGCGACCTGTCCGGTCGCGGACACAGGGTCATATCCCGGCGTGTCCATGAATACGAAACCTTTGGCCGTGACCGGCTCGGCGTATTTGTAGACGCCGTTCAGCGGAGTGGTTCCGCCCTTCGCCGCTGCGCCGAGCGACTTTTCCAGGATCGTCGTCAGACCCCCCGCCTTGTTGCCAGGAGAGGGATTGTTGTTCATTTCGCCGCCGTTGCGCGCACAATAGTCCTCCCACCAGCGAATGCGCTCGACGAGCTTGCCGCCGATTTCCGGCGTCGCCGCGCGGCGGGTCAGCAGATGCTCAGCGCCATATATCTCGGGCGTTTCCGAGAGGATCGCCGTGCCGCCGTTTCGCACCAAAATATCGGCTGCTGCGCCAAGTGCGGGGTTGGCAGTGATGCCCGAATAGCCGTCCGAGCCTCCGCATTGCAAAGCCAGCGTGAGCGCGCTTGCCGGCGCCGGCTCGCGGCGGGCTTGATCGAGCAGCGGCAACATCGCGCGGACCCGCTCCATGCCTGCTTCGATCGTCCTGCGCGTGCCGCCAGTCGCCTGAATCGTCAGGCTTTGAAACGCCTCGCCCTCGATGAGGCCGTATTCCTCTTTCATCCGGCCGATCTGAAACACCTCGCAGCCGAGCCCGACCATCAGTGTCGCGCCTACGTTGGGATTGGCGGCGTAGCCCCATTCGGTGCGCATAAGCGCCTCGAAACCCTCGCCTTTGGACGCCATGCCGCAACCGGTACCGTGCACCAGCGCGATGACACCATCGACGTTCGGATAGTCGGCGAGCATCCCCGACCGCTCGACTTCCCGGGCGATGAGCCGCGCCGTCGTCGCAGAGCAGTTCACGGAGGTCAGGATCGCCAGATAGTTGCGCGTCCCAACTCTGCCGTTTTTCCGCCGGAACCCCTGGAACCTCGGCTGATCATCGACCGCTGCGATCCTCTCGGGGCGCGCGTCCTCGCCGAAATGATAGTCGCGAGCGAACTCCCTCACCGAGCAATTGTGCTCATGCACCCAGTCGCCTGGCGCGATCGGCCGCGAGGCGAAGCCGATGATCTGTCCGAATTTACGGATCGGCGCCCCAATTTCCAGGGGCCCGGCGGCCATTTTGTGGCCTTTAGGGATCCGCTCGCGCGCGGCGACGCCGGTCGTCGGCGTGACGCCCGCCGGGATTTCGTCAACCGCGATGACGACGTTGTCCGCGGCGTCGAGGCGCAGGGCGCGAGGCATTGTCATGACTCCCACTACCACTTGACCATGTTCTCGTTACGGCGCGAACATTTCCGGCCGTTGCCGCGCGACCGTTTCCAAGAGGTCGCCGGTTGCACCGAGATGACGTTTCATCGCCTCGCGCGCCGCTGAAGCGTCGCCGGCTTCGATCGCCTCGACGATCGCCTCATGTTCGTGAAGCACCTCGCGGATGCGGCCTGGCGGCGACATCAAGAGGCGTCGCACGCGCTCAAGGTGAACGCGCAAACTGTCGAGAACTTCGGTCGCGCGCGCCATTCCCAGGCGAGTGGTCGCTACTTGATGGAAAGCGACGTCGGCCGCGTAGAACGCTGCGCGGTCGTCGGCTTCCACAGCGGCTTTCGCCTCCGCCAGGTTCGCGGCGAGCGCGTCCTTGTCGACACGGCTCATTCGGCGCGCCGCCTCGGCCGCGATCTCACCCTCCAGCGCACTGCGAATGAACAAGCGTTCCCGAACGTCGTTGATCGAAATTCGGGAAACGAACGATCCGTGCTGGGGCGCCACGTCGACCAGATGGTCGTAGGCGAGCCGGCTCACAGCCGCCGAAACGGGAAAGCGTGAGACGCCAAGCTTTTCGCACAATACCGTCTTGTCGATCAGGCAGCCAGGCTCCAGCACGCCTGTCAGGATCGCCTGCTTCAACTCGCCGTAGACTGCATCTGCTTTCGAATGGGCGCCCTTGGCCACAGTCCTGCCCGCCTCGTGGTGGAAGCGGCCCGCGTCGCCCCTTCCTTGCTAACATGTTAGAGGCTAAAGAGGCGTTGCGGCGCCGTCAATGCTCCAAACGCCGCGCCGGAGGGGCCATGGCGTCGCTTGCCTTATCCGAAGAGATGACGCTGCCGAGCGACGGTCTCGCCGGCGCCTTAGCCGCGCGGATCTGGCGTCCAGACGTCGGGGGGCCGTCCGTCGTCGCAGTCAGGGCAGATGGCGTTTTCGACGTCAGCGGCGAATTTCCGACCATGCGCGACCTCTGCGAGGCGCCGGCGCCCGCCGAGGCCCTGCGCGCCGCTAGGGGTCGGCGCATTGGGGCTTTGGCTGACATTCTCGCTCACACCCCCCGGGATGCGCGAGCGGAGGACCAGCCGCGCCTGCTTGCTCCGATCGACCTTCAGGCGATCAAGGCCGCTGGCGTCACATTCGCCCAGTCGCTGCTGGAGCGCGTCATCGAAGAGCGCGCTCACGGAAGCCGGCAGGGCGCTCAGAGCGCGCGCGAGGCGATTGCGAGCATCCTCGGCGAGGAACTCAACAGCTTGAAGCCCGGTTCTCCTGCTGCGATGCGGCTCAAAGACGCGCTGGTCGAGGCCGACGAATGGTCGCAATATCTCGAAGTTGGCATCGGCCCGGACGCCGAGGTCTTCACGAAGAGCCAGCCGATGGCCGCGGTTGGCTGCGGCGACGACGCCGGCTTCCACAGCGCTTCGCAATGGAATAATCCGGAGCCGGAGGTCGCCATCGCCGTCGCCTCGAGCGGGCGTATCGTCGGCGCGACGCTCGCCAACGACGTCAATCTGCGCGATTTCGAAGGGCGCTCGGCGCTCCTGCTGGGCAAAGCGAAGGACCAGAACGCGAGCTGTGCGCTCGGGCCGTTCCTGCGGTTATTCGACGCGACCTTCTCGCTCGACGACGTGCGCGCGGCGACGATTTCGCTGAAAGTCGAGGGGGAGGACGGGTTTCTGCTCGAAGGCGGCTCGTCGATGGCCGAGATCAGCCGCGACCCCGTCGATCTCGTTGCGCAAACGCTGGGTCCGAGCCACGCCTACCCCGACGGACTGGTCCTTCTGCTCGGCACGATGTTCTCCCCGATCGCAGACCGTGACGCGCCCGGCATGGGGTTCACCCATAAGAGAGGCGACATCGTCACGATCGCCGCGGAAAAACTCGGCCGGCTCGTCAATCGGATGCGACCCTGCGAGGAGTGCGAGCGATGGACGTTCGGGGCGGCCGCGCTCATGCGCAATCTGGCGCGACGGGGGTTGATTTGATTGGGCCCGACGGACAATGTCGCCTGCCAACTCGGGACGAGCCATGAGCGCGCTGCACAAGAATCTCATCGCGGGAGAGTGGGTCGAGGGCGCCGGCGTCTCCCGCAACGTCAATCCGTCGGACACGAACGATGTCGTGGGCGAATACGCCCAGGCCGACGCCGCGCAGACCGACGCTGCGATTACGGCCGCCCACGCCGCTTTCCCCGCCTGGGCGCGCACGACGCCGCAGGAGCGGCACGACATTCTTCTGCGCGCCTCGATCGAGATTCTCGCCCGCCGCGAGGAGCTCGGCCGCTTGCTCGCGCGCGAAGAGGGCAAGACCCTGCCCGAGGCGATCGGCGAGGTCGCGCGGGCGGGGCAGATCTTCGACTTCTTCGCCGGCGAGGCGCTGAGAATCCCTGGGGAAAAGTTCGCCTCCGTGCGGCCCAACGTCGACATCGAGGCGACGCGCGAGCCGGTCGGGGTCGTGGGGATCATCGCGCCCTGGAATTTCCCGATCGCAATTCCCGCCTGGAAGATTGCGCCGGCGCTGGCCTATGGAAACACAGTCGTGTTCAAGCCGGCCGATCTCGTGCCGGGCTCCGCCCACGCGCTCGCCGAGATCCTCGTGCGCGCCGGCGTTCCCAAGGGCGTGTTCAACCTGGCGATGGGGCGAGGCTCGATCGTAGGCCAGGCGATCCTCGATCACGAAAAAGTGGACGCCGTCACCTTCACCGGCTCGGTCGCCACCGGACGGCGCGTCGCCGCCGCCTGCGCCGGCGCGATGCGCAAGTTCCAGGTCGAAATGGGCGGCAAGAACCCGCTCGTCGTGCTCGCCGACGCCGATCTGCCGAACGCGGTCGACTGCGCCGTCAACGGCGCCTATTTCTCCACCGGGCAGCGTTGCACCGCGTCGTCGAGGATCATCGTCGAAGAGCCGGTCTACAGGCGTTTCGCCGACGCGCTCGCCGAGCGCATGCGGGCGCTCGTGGTCGACGACGCGCTGAAGCCCAGCGCGCAAATCGGTCCGGTGGTCGACGCGACGCAGCTCGACCAGGATCTCTCCTATGTCGAGATCGGCCGGAAGGAGGGGGCGAGGCTCGCGCTCGGCGGCGAGCGGCTCAATCGAGCGACGCCAGGCTTCTACATGGCGCCGGCTCTCTTCGTCGACGCCGACAATTCGATGCGGATTTCCCGCGAGGAGATCTTCGGCCCGGTTTCGGCCATGATCCCGGCGCGCGACTACGACCATGCGTTGGCGATCGCCAACGACACCGACTTCGGCCTCTGCGCCGGCATTTGCACGACAAGCCTCAAGCGCGCCTCGCATTTCAAGCGCAGCGCCGAAGCCGGCATGGTGATGGTCAACCTGCCGACCGCCGGCGTCGATTATCACGCGCCGTTCGGCGGCCGCAAAGGCTCGAGCCTGGGCCCGCGCGAACAGGGCCGTTACGCGGCCGAATTCTACACGACCGTGAAGACGGCCTACACCCTGGCGTGAACCGGGATTAAGAGGGGCGAAGCGAACGGATGATCCTGATTTCCGGCGAGGCGCTGATCGACCTCATTCCCGACCCGGTGAAGGCCAACGCCTACGACGCGGTGCTGGGCGGTTCGCCCTATAACGTCGCGATCGGCCTCGCCCGGCTCGGCTCTGAGACCGCCTTCGTCTCCCGCATCTCGCTCGACGGCAATGGCGAAGCGCTGGCCGGCGGCCTCGCCGACAACGGCGTCGACCTCCGCTTCGTCCTGCGCGACAAACGGCCGTCGACGCTCGCCTTCGTCATGCGCGGCACGGCCAAGACCGGCTCGCGCTACTCGTTCTATTTGGATGCGACCTCTTTCGACGGTCCTTGGCCGTTCCCGGCGACGTGGCCGCACGGCGGGCTCCACTTGCATGTCGGCTCGATCTCCGCCGTCGATTCGCGCCACGGCGAGCGGGTGGTCGAGGCGCTGAAAGCGGCGCGCCCCCACGCCACCGTCAGCTATGATCCCAACATCCGCCCGCTCGTCACCCCGGACCGCGAACTCGGTGGCGAAGCTGGTCGAGCGGCAGGGTTCGCTCGCCCATGTCGTCAAGGCGAGCGAGGAAGACCTTCAATGGCTCTACCCCGGCCGTTCGCTCGAGGAGAGCCTGTCGGCCTGGGCGAGGATCGGGCCGCGCTTCTGCGTCGCCACGCTCGGCGACCGCGGGGCGCTCGCCATGCTCGGCGCCGAGCGGATCGAGGCTCCCGCCCCTCGCGTCGAGGTGGTCGACACCGTCGGGGCCGGCGACAGCTTCATGTCCGCTCTGCTGTCGGCGATGGATCGGGATTCCGCGCTCGGCCCCGGCGCGGCCTCGCCGAGCCGCGGCGCGATCGAACGATGGCTCAGGTTCGCCGCCGCAGCGTCGGCGATCACCTGCACCCGAAAGGGATCGGATCCGCCGACGCGCGCCGAGGTCGAGGCGGCGCTGAAGGGCTGAGTTCACTTGAGCGACCGACGATGGTCCAAACCGGCTTGAGGTGTGATTGCGGTCACTGCAGGCCATCGAAATGAGGCCTAGAGCGGTATCCGAACGGACTGAATGGGTTGGGGGATTCCCGAATCAGTTAGTTTCTGATTGATCATTCACGCCGCGAGAGGGAGGCGGCGGGGATGGCTGTTTCCGACGATCTTCGCGAGCGCGTGGTTGAGGCGGTGGTCTTGGGCGGGTTGTCGCGCAATCAGGCGGCCGCGCGTTTCAAAGTGAGCGTAGCGAGCGCGGTGCGCTGGGTGAAGCGGTTCCAAACCACGGGCGAAATTTCACCGGCGCCTTCTGGCGGCGACCGCCGCTCCGGCCGGATCGAGGCGCATCACGACTATCTGTTGGGCCTGATCCGGCGCAGCCCGGACAAGACGCTGCTCGAGATCCAGGAGCGGCTGATCGCCAATTGCGGCGAGCGCTTTGCGGTCTCCGTGCTGTGGCGCTTCTTCGACCGTCACGCGATCACCTTTAAAAAAAACGGCGCATGCCGAGGAGCAACAACGCGCGGACGTGCAAAGTCGACGCCGGGAATGGTTCGCGGGGCAACTCGATCTCGATCCGACGAAACTCGTTTTCATTGACGAGACCGGAGCCTCCACCAATCTCGCGCGCAAAAGCGGACGTTGCCGGCGCGGGCGCCGCTTGCGGGCGGCCATCCCGCACAGTCACTACAAAACGGTGACTTTGGTCGCCGGCCTTCGCCTTCGCGGCCTGACAGCGGCAAAGACTTTCGACGGACCGATCAACGCCGCCCGGTTCGAGGATTGGCTGGAGACATGCCTCGTCCCCACGCTCTCGCCCGGCGAGGTCGTCGTCATGGACAATCTCCCGGCTCACAAGGGGCCGCGGGTCGAGCAACTCATCAAGGCGGCGGGCGCGGAGTTGCGATATCTCCCAGCCTACAGTCCTGATATGAACCCCATCGAAAAAGCCTTCTCCAAGCTCAAAGCCTTCCTGCGCAAAATCGCCGAACGGACCGTCGCGGGCCTCATGCGCGCCCTCGAAACCTGCGCCGAAATCTTCAAGCCCTCGCAATGTACAAATTACTTCAAATCCTGTGGTTATGAGCACGATACAGGATGATCGGATTCCGCTCTAAACGCCGCCAACATTACTTCGAAGCCTTATTCCGCGAATTGAGCGCTGCCGGCCGTTTTTTGTCCGGGAGGTCACGAAATGGCGAAAGACGCGTCGCGGCCGTCAGCGGCCATGGAAGGGGGAGGCTCTTACAACAGGCACGTAATTCTGCCTTCGGTCGGCGCGGCGTTCGCGCTGCCGCACCTGGAGCGAGCGATCGCCGACGTGCCGTTCGAATTGACCGATCAACCGATTGTCATCGCCGACTATGGATCCTCGCAGGGCCGGAACTCGCTCGCGCCTATGCGCCTCGCTATCGACTCGATTCGAGCGCGCGCCGGCGCGGACCGGCCGATAGTCGTTTATCACACCGATCAGCCGTCGAACGATTTCAATTCGCTTTTCGAAGTCCTCGACACCAGTGACGATTCCTATTCTCGCGCCGATCCAGACGTCTATTCTTGCGCGATCGGGCGATCGTTTTACGAAAACGTCTTGCCGCCGAATTCGGTGCACGTCGGTTGGAGCGCTTACGCCGCGATGTGGGTGAGCCGCATTCCGGCGCCGATCCCGGGGCATGTTTTTTTCGCCCGCAGCACCGGCGAGATCCGGGCCGCATGGGAGCGCCAAGGGGTCGAGGACTGGGAGTTGTTCCTGTCTCTGCGCGCACGCGAGTTGCGACCAGGCGGCTGCCTCGTGATATCAGTGCCGGGCGCCGACGAGGATGGCGGGTCCGCTATTGAAGGCAAGTGGGACCAAGCCAACGCGGAGCTGGCGGCGATGGTCGATGAAGGCGCGATCCGGGCTGACGAGCGGCGCCGGATGGCGATGAACGCGTGGCCCCGGCGCAGAGCCGATCTTGTCGCGCCGTTTGAAGGAGACGCGCGGTTCCAGTCGCTAATCCTGAAGGGCAGCGAGACGTGCATGCTGCGGGATATGGCCTGGAAAGCTTATGAAATCGACGCCGATGCCGAATTGCTGGCTATGAAGCGCGCAATGTTCTTCCGCGCCGTCTTCACGCCGACGCTGGCGTCGTTTCTCGATCGCGTCCGCGCAGGCGACGCCAGCATGTCCGTCGCCTTCGCCGATCGTCTGACGAGTGGGCTTAAGCGCCGCATCGCAGCGAGCCCCGCGCAGATGCATTCGCTCGTGCAGATCGTCGTTGTAGCGAAGGCGAAAGAATAACTTCGGCGCCGTGGTCAGTTTCTTCCGCGCCGTCCCGGTGAGCGGAAGCGGGTAGACGCGCGCCGAGGTCGAGGGCTTGCTGAAAACCTGAGGCCTCGGCGTTATTGAACTATGGATGAACGCTTCCCTCATTGCGGGCGCCGTTCCGGCGGTCTAAAACGCTTGCCGAACAGCAGTAGGAAACCCCCGTATGGCAACCACTGACGCTGCGTCGGGCAAGCGCCGTCCGCGGCCGCTGTCGCCGCACCTCGGCATTTACAAATTCTCGATGACGATGGCGATGTCGATCGCTCATCGCATGAGCGGCGCCGCGCTATACGTCGGCGTGCTGCTGCTCGCCTGGTTTCTCTTCGCGGCCTCGGCCGACGCCGCCACTTTCGGCGTCTTTTCGGGCTTCATCGAGTCGTTCATCGGCCGGCTGGTTCTGTTCGGTTTCACCTGGGCGCTCTTTCATCACCTGATCGGCGGCGTCCGGCATTTCATCTGGGACGCCGGCTACGGCTTGGACGCGCCGATGCGCGACCAGCTGGCCTGGGCCACGATGATCGGCGGCTTCGCGCTGACGATCGTCGTCTGGGCGATCGGCTACGCCGTCCGGTAAGGGAGCTTCGCCATGGCAGACAATTCCGGCGGTCTGCGCACCCCCCTCGGGCGGGTCCGCTTTCTCGGGGCCGCCCGCAACGGAACCGGCGAAGCCTGGCTCCAGCATGTGACCGCGCTTGCGCTGGTCCCGCTCGGCCTCTATTTCGTGTGGCTGCTGCTCGACCTCCTGCGCATGGACTACAACGGCGTGCGCGCCGAGCTCGGGCGTCCTGTTCCGGCGATTCTGCTGCTGGCATTCATTCTGTCGGGCGTCCTCCACATGGAGCTCGGCATGCGCTCCATCATCATCGACTATGTCCAGGCGCCCAGCCGCGCCTGGGCGCTCCTCGCGAACACGCTCTTCGCCGCGCTGCTGGCGCTCGCCTGCGTCTACGCGACGCTGCGCATCGGTTTCACTTAAGGCAACGACAAGACGGGACATCGCAATGGCGACGAACGGCACATCCGCCCAGGGGGCGCCGGCGCTCGGCGGCAAGGCCTATCCGATCACCGACCACACCTACGACATCGTCGTCGTCGGGGCTGGCGGCTCGGGCCTGCGCGCCAGCGTCGGCTGCGCCCAGGCGGGCCTGAAGACGGCCTGCATCTCGAAAGTCTTCCCCACCCGCTCGCACACGGTCGCCGCGCAGGGCGGCATTTCCGCTTCCCTCGGCAACATGGGCCCCGACGACTGGCGCTGGCACATGTACGACACCGTCAAGGGCTCGGACTGGCTCGGCGACCAGGACGCGATCGAGTACCTCTGCCGCAACGCGCCGGCCGCGGTCTACGAGCTCGACCATTGGGGCGTGCCGTTCTCTCGCACCGAAGCCGGCAAGATCTACCAGCGCCCGTTCGGCGGCATGACGACCGAGTTCGGCAAGGGCACCGCCCTTCGCACCTGCGCCGCCGCCGACCGCACCGGCCATGCGATGTTGCACACCCTCTACGGACAGGCGCTGAAGGCGCGCTGCGAGTTCTTCATCGAATATTTCGCCATCGACCTCATCCGCAACTCCGAGGGCGCGGTGCGCGGCCTCGTCTGCCTCAAGATGGACGACGGCACGATCCACCGCTTCCGCGCGCAGACGACGATCCTGGCGACCGGCGGCTACGGCCGCGCCTATTTCTCGGCGACCTCCGCCCACACCTGCACCGGCGACGGCAACGCCATGGTCTTGCGCGCGGGGCTGCCGCTGCAGGACATGGAGTTCGTGCAGTTCCACCCGACCGGCATCTACGGCGCGGGCTGCCTCATCACCGAGGGCGCGCGCGGCGAGGGCGGCTATCTCGTCAATTCGGCCGGCGAGCGCTTCATGGAGCGCTATGCGCCCCACGCCAAGGACCTCGCCTCGCGGGACGTCGTCAGCCGCTCCATGACGATCGAGATCCGCGAAGGCCGCGGGGTCGGCAAGAACAAGGACCACATTTATCTGCACCTCGACCATCTCGATCCGAAGGTGCTGCACGAGCGCCTGCCGGGCATTTCTGAGAGCTCGCGCATCTTCGCCGGAGTCGATGTGACCAAGGAGCCGATCCCGGTCCTTCCGACGGCGCACTACAACATGGGCGGCATTCCGACCAACTATCACGGCGAAGCGCTGACCAAGGTCGGACGCGATCCGGACGCGGTGGTGCCCGGCCTGATGGCGCTGGGCGAGGCGGCCTGCGTGTCGGTGCACGGGGCGAACCGCCTCGGCTCGAACTCGCTCATCGACCTCGTCGTGTTCGGCCGGTCCGCGGGCCTGCGCGCGGCCGAAATGCTCAAAGCCGGCGACCGTCAGCCGGAACTCGCCAGGGACAGCGCCGAGTTCGCCCTCACCCGCCTCGACCGGTTCCGCTACGCCAACGGCAAGACGCCGACCGCAATGCTGCGGCTCGCCATGCAGCGCGTCATGCAGGCCGATTGCGCGGTGTTCCGCACCGCCGCGACGCTCGTCGAGGGCAAGGAGAAGATCCACGCCGCCTGGCGCGCGGGCGACGACTGCGGCGTGACCGACCGCTCTCTCATCTGGAACTCCGACCTCATCGAGACGCTTGAATACGACAACCTGATCGTCCAGGCGGTGGTGACGATGGAGGGCGCCCTCAATCGCCAGGAAAGCCGCGGCGCGCATGCGCGCGAGGATTTTCCCAACCGCGACGACGTCAACTGGATGAAGCACACGCTCGCCTGGATCGACCCGGCAAAGCGGACGGTCGCGATCGACTACCGGCCGGTGCACGTCTACACGATGAGCAACGACATTGCCTACATCGAGCCGAAGGCGCGGGTGTACTGAGCCCGCCGCCCTCGACCCCGCCGACCGGACATGGATAGACGCTGATGGTCCAACTCACCCTGCCCGAAAACTCCCGCGTCAAACCAGGCAAGACCTGGCCGAGGCCCGCCAACGCCAAGCGGGTGACCGAGTTCCGCATCTATCGCTGGAACCCGGACGACGACGCCAATCCGCGCATCGACACCTACTATGTCGACCGCGACGACTGCGGGCCGATGATCCTCGACGCCCTCATCTGGATCAAATCCAAGATCAACTCGACCCTGACCTTTCGCCGATCCTGCCGCGAGGGCGTGTGCGGCTCCTGCGCGATGAACATCGACGGGCTCAACACGCTCGCCTGCACCGGCTTCACCGACGAGGCCGCGGCGCCGGTCACGATCTACCCCCTGCCCCATCAGGAAGTGATCAAGGATCTGGTGCCGGACCAAACCATCTTCTTCGCCCAGCACGCCTCGATCGAGCCGTGGCTCAAGACCGCGAGCCCGGCGCCGGAGAAGGAATGGCTCCAGTCGCCGGAGGAACGCGCCAAGCTCGACGGACTCTACGAGTGCATCCTGTGCGCCTGCTGCTCGACCTCCTGCCCGAGCTACTGGTGGAACGGCGACCGCTATCTCGGGCCCGCAATTCTGCTGCAGGCCTATCGCTGGCTCATCAACTCGCGCGACGAGGCGCAGGGCGAGCGCCTCGACAATCTCGAGGACCCGTTCCGGCTCTACCGCTGCCACACCATCTTGAACTGCGCCCAGACCTGCCCCAAGCACCTCAACCCGGCCAAGGCGATTGCCCACATCAAGGCGATGATGGTCGAGCGGCGGATGGGGTGAGGGGCGCCCGGGCGCCGCCTTCGCCGCCCTCGATGTGCAAAGGAGGGCCGCCACGACTTCGGGAATGGCCCGGCAATGGGCGATTTCCTTTCCTTTGCTTTCCCAAATCGGGGCTTTTCAAGGGTTTCCGACGCCTTCACGTCGCCGCTCGCGGCCGCCTCCGCCGCGATCTTCAGCAACGGTTGGAGGCGGGCGAGTTGCATAAGCGCGTGCGCCGAGCCGTCGTCGACCTCCCGCCTCTGCAGAACCTCCGAGGCGATCTGGCGGACACGCTTGGCCGTCAGCCGCTCCCCGCGCGCGACCTCGTCATAGGCCGGCGCCGGCGCCGATCCCTGTTTCCTGTCGAAGCCGCCTTCGCGACTTGGCTGCGACACGGGCTCAATGACCGAGTCGCTTTGCGGCGGTATGGTGCATCGCAGCATTTTTTTGTGCGACGCACTATTTCGTGCTAGAATGCTCGACGAGAGGTGGGAGGCATCGCTCGGGGACACCAGACACGATGGAGATTCCATGCAGCATTTCAATCTGCAAAACCGTCACGAAATTAGAGACGCGAAGCCGGGCACGTGGGCCACGGTTCTATCCAGCGATTTCGATACGTTCAGCGAACTGTCGAGGAATGGGTTTTATCTTGTCGAGATGAGAGGCGAGGTTTGGACCATGCGCCGCGTCGGGGACGATGGAGCGGGCTAATGCGGAACCGCTCCCGTTCGCTCGGCAAGTCTTCCCCTGCCGGGCTATCGGCTGCATCAACTCAATGGCCACCGCAAGGGAAGCGGGCCGGTTTGGGTGTCCGGCAATACCCGGCTGACCTTCGATCCCGCCCTCGCGGGCAGGTCGAAATTCTCGCGCCGCACCCGTATGAGCTATTTTGCCGCATTGTGGCTCATCGTCGATCATGACAGACTACAAGCGTCCAAGACTTGCCGCGCACTTCTCGATGTGTAGAAACAGCTTACCGCAACAGTCTTTTTTCGTTACCTTTGCTGCGAGTGAATGGGGATGGATCGCATTCCCGCACGGCGAGGAGTTCGGCCTTGTCGACGCCTCGGTTATGTCCGGCTGGGTCAGGATCGGCGCGAAGCGCATGGCCGAGGATCACCTGAAACAAAGACGCGGCGACCGTTCGGTTCTGGTGAAAATGCGTGACGCTCTCAAGCGAAGAGAGCAGAATGACAACAACGCCCCCGGCCGAGCATTGAGCGGACTGCGCGGGCCGTAATGCGGCCCGCGCGAACTCAGGACTCGGACCATGCGCGCCGTCGTCCTCCATGCGCTCGAGGCCAAAGGTCTCGCGGTTCGTGACAACGATATGGTCGATCTCCCTCGGGAACGTCGCTGAGCGGAATCCCACTCCTTCCTTCTTCCTCGCAACGCTGCTCCAAAAATCCGCAATCTTCCTTCGAGCACGGCGCGCCTCGAGATGTTACGGTCCTTCATGACGTGACGCTCGTCACAGCCTGTCCATTGAGGTCTTGCTAGAAGCAGCGGAGGTGCTAGACTTTTTGATCACGATAGCGAATGGCGGGCGGGTCCATGAGCAGGATCGTGAACTTTTCGACCGCGATTGCATTCGTATTGCCGGCGGCCGCATCGGCGGCGCAGACGACGACGCTCGGCTGGCCGGAAGTCATCGATAATCTGACGAGGGAACGCAGGCAAGCGGAGACCTGCGTCGGCCTGGTCAAATCGAGCGGCGACCAGAGCGCCATCGCTGGTGCCGAAGTGACCTATGGGACGGCGAGGGCGGAGATGAATGGCGTCATCGCCGGGCTCACGACGGCGCTCGTCGAGGGCGGCAAGCCCGAGAGCCTGCCGACGGTCCGGGCAAGCCTCGAGAGCTCGGGAAAGGAGCTTCAAAGAAATCTGCGACGCCGCGGACAAGACGGCGCCGCCCAACACCAAGGGCGTGTGGGACGAGGTTGCGAAAGGCGGCGGTCGAGCCTGTGGTCAAGGCGATTTCCGACGGGATCGGCGCGCTGTGGACGCGCCATGTCGAGAAGGACAAGCTCGAAATCGAGACGAAGAAGGCCCAGTTGGAGGCCGCCAAATGGCCCGAATTTGGAGACATCGCCGCGCGCTAGCCGCGGCTTTCGTGGCGTTGGCCGGCGTGTTCCTCGCGCCGGCCTTGGCGCAGGATCAGGGGCCGAACGCCGGGACCGACCTGTACGACCGCCCGGTGCTCGCCGTCGATCCCGGCATGCATGCGGACGACGATCCGGTCGCAAGCCGTCGACGCGGAGGGGCGGTTCGCCGTCACGGGCGGCGACGATCGGACGGTGAGGGTCTGGTCGGTCGCCGGCGGCAAGCTCTTGCGCACGATCTGGATTCCGGTCGGCCCTGAGCCCGTCGGCGTCGTCTACGCGGTGGCGATCAGCCCGGACGGATCGACGATCGCGGCCGGCGGCTGGACGGAGACGACTTGGCGGTGGCGACTGCCCGATCTATATATTCGACCGCGAGTCCGGAAACCTCGATTCGGCGAATTCACGGCGATCTGCCCAATGTCACACACTTTCTCACGTTCTCGCCGGACGGCCGCTATCTGCCGCCACGCTAGGCGGCGGCAACGGTCTGCGGGTCTTCGACCGGAACAGGGATTGGGGCGAGGCGTTCCGCGACGACCAGTACCGCGGCGAAAGCTACGGCGCCGCGTTCGCGGCGCGACGGCCGTCTGGCGACGACGGCCTTGGACCGAATCATTCGACTTTACAAGTACGACCCCAATAACGACAGCGCAAACTTTCGCCGCGTCGGCCAAGTCGAGGCGCCGAGCGGACATCGACCGTTCCGCGTCGCTTTCAGTCCGGACGGCAAACGCTTGGCGGTCGCCTACTACGACGTCGCGGCGGTCGATGTTCTGGATGGAAACACCCTCGCTCGCGTGGGTGGGCAAAGCCCCGCCAATTTGACGCACTCAACAGACGGACTCGACAGGGTTGCATGGTCCGGCGACGGCCAGATGCTGTTCGCGGTCGGCGCCGTCGAGGACGCGCAAGGGCGATATCTCCTTTTCGCGTGGGACCGGGGAGGCCTGGGCGACGAACGGCGCATGACCTATTGCGCTTTCGATACGGCCGCTGGCGTCGACGCCTTGCCGGATGGGCGAATCCTTGTCGCCACGCTGGAGCCTTGCCTCGGGCTCATGAACGCCCGCGGCGAACCGATTTGGACCGTCGCATCGCCTGTCCTCGACCTTCGCAATCAGGCGGACACAATGCGCGTCTCCCAAGACGGAAAAATTGTCGACTTTGGCTATCGCGGATCGGCGGAGCCCGTCCTCAGATTTGACGTGAGGTCGCTCACATTATCCAGTCCGCCGCCGAACGACGGTGTGACGTTCGCGCCGCACCGCGAAGGCTTGACGATCGACGGCTGGCGGAATGGAACCAGCCCCACGCTGGGCGGTCGCGCGCTTCCGCTCCAACCGTATGAGCGCGCCCGAAGCCTCGCGATCGCTCCGGACGCGAAGCGCTTCTTCCTCGGCTCGGGCTGGGCGCTTACGGCGTTCGACGACGCCGGAGCGCAGAAATGGCGGCGGCCGAACTCGAGGCGAAGTGTGGGCCGTCAACGCCAGCCGGGACGGACGGATCGTCGTCGCGGCCTACGGCGACGACGCGATCCGCTGGCATCGCGCCGACGACGGGCGCGAGTTGCTCTCTCTGCAGGTCCTGCCGAACAAGAAAGACTGGGTCTTATGGACCCCCGAAGGGTTCTACGAGGCGACGCCCGGCGCGCAGGACGTGCTGAAGTGGGTCACCAATCACGGCCCCGACAGCGCCGCATCGACCCTTCCGGTCACGGCGATCCCGAAGCTCCATCGGCCGGACGCGCTGCCGCTCGTCCTCGACGAACTGGAGACCGCCCGGGCGCTCGGCATCGCCGATCTAGCGCTCGCGCGATGCGACGTTCAGGCCGCGACAGGTAGCGCAAAGCCGCCCGGCGAGGTGTTGCATGTCCTCGCCATCGGCATCGATCATTTCGGCGACAGGGCGGGCGGCCTCCACCTCGACTACGCGGCCGACGACGCGCGCGACGTTGCAACTGCTCTGCTCGCCAGCCAGAAGAACCCGCCGTGCAGGCCGAGCCTCTAAGCGGACGTGAGGGTTATGACCCTGACCGATGCGACCCAGGAGAAGCCGACCCGGGAAAATATCATCAAAGAGATTGAGGCGATGGCGCGCGACATGCGGAGGGGCGGATCGGAGCAAGATGTCGCGCTTGTCCTCCTGTCGACTTACGGGGCGATGATCAACAAAGAATTTTACCTCGTTCCATACGGCGTGGACCTGACGGCGATCGGCGCGACCGCGGTTTCGGTCACCGATCTCGCACAGAGCGTTCAGGCGCTCGCCGAAGCGGGGAAGGTGATCATGCTCATCGACGCGTGTCACTCCGGCGCGGTCGGGCCGGAGAGGCTCGACGCGAGCGTGTTGAGCAGGCTCGTCACGATGGACACCGTCACGGTGTTGACCTCTTCAAAGAAATTCGAAAGCTCATTGGAAGACAAGCGCTGGGGGCACGGCGCCTTCACCAAAGCATTCCTCGACGCTCTGAGCGGCGCCGCCGACGCACAGGGCCGTGGAACAATCAGGATGGGCGACCTGGCGATGGAGATGGACGGGGAGGTCGAGAGCCTGACGGACGGCAAGCAGCACCTCGGACCGCACGTGAATTTTTTCAAGGATGAGGTATTCGTCGACAATCGGTGATTGGAGGCCGCGAGATGGCCCGAATTTGGAGACATCGCCGCGCGATAGCCGCGGCTTTGGCAGCACTGGCGGGTCTGGTCCTCGCGCCGGCTTTCGCCGCGGATCAGGGGCCGAACGCCGGGACGGACCTCTACGACCGGCCCGTGCTCGCCGCGGATCCCGGCATGCATACGGGGACGATCTGGGCGCAAGCCGTCGACGAAAAGGGGCGATACGCCGTCACCGGCGGCGACGACCGCACGGTGAGGATCTGGTCGATCGCGGACGGCAAGCTGCTGCGCACGATTTTTATTCCGGCCGGCCCCGACCCGGTTGGCACCATACGTGCCGTGGCGATCAGCCCCGACGGTTCGACGATCGCGGCCGGGGGATGGACCGAGCGCCTGACCCCCGGCCAGGCTATTTACCTGTTCGATCGCGAGTCCGGCGCCCTCGTCCGGCGCATCTTCAACGACCTGCCAAGCGACGCCAAATTTCTCGGGTTCTCGCCGACCGGGCGCTTCCTCGCGGCCACGCTTGGCGGCGCGAACGGTTTGCGCGTCTTCGATCGCGACAAGGACTGGAGCGAGGCGTTCCGGGACGACAGCTACGGAGACGACAGTTACGGCGCCGCGTTCGCGCGTGACGGCCGTCTGGCGACGACGTCCTTGGACGGGAAAATTCGTCTCTACGCCTACGACCCTGAGAGTCGGACCCCGAACTTTCGCGCCGTCGGCCAGCCGACCGCGGCGCCAAGCGGCCGTCGTCCGCGCGGCCTAGCGTTCAGCCCCGGCGAGAACCGTCTCGCGGTCGGGTACTATGACGTGGCCGCCGTCGACCTGCTCGACGCAAGAACCCTTAGCCGTGTGGGCGGCCAGAGCCCCGCGAACGCGAAGCCATCTCCCGTTGGACTTGACGCGGTCGCGTGGTCTCGCGACGGGCAAACACTGTATGCCGCCGGCGGCGTCAATGATGCTCAAGGCCGGCGTCTGCTCTTCGCCTGGGACCGCGGCGGCCTCGGCGTCGAACGGCGCCTGACCTATTGCGCTCCCGATACCGCCGCCGGCGTCAACGCTTTGCCCGACGGGCGAATCCTTGTCGCCTCGATGGCAGCGTGCCTCGGCCTCATGGAGGCCGACGGCAAACCGGTTTGGACCGTCGCCTCGCCGATCCTCGATTTCCGTGAGCAGTACGATGTCCTGAAAGTGTCCCCGGATGGCAAGGTCGTGGACTTCGGCTATCTCGGATCCCCGGCGCCGTGCTGAGGTTTGAAGTGCGGTCGCTCGCATTGTCGACTCCGCCCCCGAACGACGATGCGACGTTCGCGCCGAACCTCAAGGGGTTGACGATCGACGGCTGGCGGAACGGAAGGAGTCCGACCCTGAATGGCCAGACTGTTCCGATCGAACAATATGAAAGGGTGAGAAGCTTGACGATCGCTTCGGACGCCAAGCGGTTCTTCCTTGGCTCGAGCTACGCCCTCACGGCGTTCGACGATGCGGGAGCGCAGAAATGGCGGCGCCTGACGCGGGGCGAGGTCTGGGCCGTCAACGCCAGCCGGGACGGACGAATCGTCGTCGCGGCCCGAGGCGACGGCACGATTCGCTGGCTGCGCGCGGACGACGGGCGCGAGTTGCTCGCTCTGCAGGTCCTCCCGAACAAGAAAGACTGGGTCTTATGGACCCCCGAAGGGTTCTACGAGGCGACGCCCGGGGCGCAGGACGTGCTGAAGTGGGTCACCAATCACGGCCCCGACCGCGCCGCGTCGACGCTTCCCGTCTCGGCCATTCCCAAGCTGCATCGGCCGGACGCGCTGCCGCTCGTTCTCCAGGAGCTCGAAACGGCGCGCGCGCTCGGCATCGCCGACCTGGCGGCCGCCCGGTCCGCGGTCCAGATCGCGACCGGCAGCGCCAAGCCGCCCGGCGGGGTGCTGCACGTGCTGGCGATCGGCGTCGATCATTTCGGCGACAAGGCGGACGGCCTCCATCTCGACTATGCGGCGGAGGACGCGCATGACGTCGCGAACGCGCTGCTCGAGAGCCAGAAGGGCGCGCCGGGCAGGCCAAGCCTCTACGCCGACGTCAGCGTTCAGTACCTGCCGAACGATCAGGCCGGTCACACGGCCATTCTCGACGCGCTCGACGCCATGGCGCGGAGCATGCGAACGAGCGGGCCGGATCAGGACGTGGCGGTCATTCTCGTTTCGAGCCACGGCGAAATGATCGACGGCCAGTTCTATCTCATCCCTTACGGCTTCGGCGCCGGATCGCCGAACGCGAGCGCGACCAGCGCCGTCTCGGCGAGCGAATTCGCGAAGAAAGTCAAAACTCTCGCCGAGCATGGAAAGGTCCTCCTCCTGCTCGACGCCTGCCACTCCGGCGCGGTCGGGGCCGGCGGCTGGGCGTCCGATCCCGACGCCAAGGTTTTGCAAGACGCGATGGACATGGAAAACGTGACCGTGCTGACCTCGTCCAAGAAGAACGAACTGTCGCAGGAGCTTCCGGTCTGGCGGCACGGCGCATTCACGCAGGCGTTTCTTGACGCGCTGAGCGGCGCAGCCGACCCGGAGGGTCACGGGATCATCCGGCTGTCCGCCCTGACCGACGCGATGGACGCCGAGCTCAAAACCTTGACCAAGGGCCGACAGCACCTCGGCCTGCATGTCAATTTCGGCGGCGACCTGTTCGTGGCGAGCCATTGAGAGGAGCGCCGTCGATGCGGCGTTTCGAAGAGGGACGCGCGCGGGCTGGAGAGGATCGAACTCTCCCGCAACTCGGTCTCGGCCAAGCCTTGCGGCGAGAACCGGCGTCGGGTCTCCGGCCTCGAAAAAAAGCGACAATGTCTTGCCAAGGCTGTAGTTATGTTCTATATCTGTTCTCACGCCTTGATCAAGGAAACCGCCCGTCGTCCGATCCCGTCGAAGCCGTTCCGCCCGCCGCGCCCCGCAGCCGATTGATCGACGCGACGCGCCCGGCGCGCGGCGTGCGCGCCAGGCGGGAAAAGCCGGTCGCGGATCGCCCAGCGACGCCCGCGTCCGACGGCGCGCCGGCCGGGAAGCCGGGCAAAGAATTTCCTGATTACGCGCTTGCGTCAGCTTCAGACTTTGAGTAGAGCAAAACACGAACACGCTGTTTTCGCCGGCGTTCTCCGATGGCGCGCAATCAGGTCCATTCCAGAAAGGCCTCAGCGAGGCCCGTTTCGCCGAGATTTACGGAACCGAAGAGCAATGTCATGCGGCGCTCGTCAAATGGCGCTGGCCGAACGGGTTCGAATGTCCTGGGTGCAATGGCGCCGATCACTGCGTCGTCACGCCGGGTGCGCGGCGTTTATTCCAGTGTAACGCGTGTCGCAAGCAGACCTCTGTCAAAGCGGGAACGATCTTCGCTTCGAGTAAGCTGCCGCTGCGCATCTGGTTCAAGACGATCTACCTAGTCACGCAATCAAAGAAGGGCATTTCCAGTATCGAACTCGGTCGACGCCTCGGCGTCACCCAGATGGCTGCTTGGATGATGAAGCACAAGCTCGCTCAAGTCATGCTGGAGCGTAACGCGAGCAACCGCTTGAAAGGCAACGTCCAGATGGACGACGCCGATATCGGCGGCGCCCGCTCCGGCCGCCGCGGGCGAGGCGCAACAGGCAAGACGCCGTTCGTCGCTGCGATCGCGACAACGGACGATGGCAAGCCAGATCAAATCATCCTTCGGCCCGTCAAAGCCTTCAGCAGCTTTGCGATCCGAAAACTCACAAGCACCGCGCTCAAGCCCGGCGCCAATATCGTCTCCGACGGTCTGGCGTGCTTCGCCGCTGTCACCCAGGCCGGATGCCTGCACACCTCAATAAAGACCGGAAGCGGCAAGCAAGCGGTTCGCACCCCTGCTTTCAAATGGGTCAATACCGCGTTGGGCAATATCAAAGCCGCCCTCGTGGGGACCTACCGAGCCGTGCGAGAAAAACACGTCCCTCGATATCTCGCGGAGTTCGAATATCGATTCAATCGCCGATACGATCTCGAAACCATCATCCCCCGCCTCGCATTCGTTGCGCTGAGGACCGCCCCGATGCCTTACCGCGTAAGAGGGGCAAAACCCCGGGCAGGACAGCGGGAACAGAAGCTTTGGAAGGCCGGCTCTCCCGCAAGGCCTTGATACGACTCATTCTCGCAGTTGCAGCATTATGTGTTGTGCAGTTGCGTGCCCGGGGTTTTGCCCCTCTTACCCTTACCGCTTGCTAAAACTGGCTGACGTTGCCGCGTAATCAGGAAGAATTTTTTTCTCGGCCCGGCAGCCCGCTCAACCCTTTGATAAGTCTCGATTCGCGGAAAGAAATTGAAGGACATTGAAGGAAATGGAAGGGGTTTTGGGGGGCTTCGGAAGCTGAAATCCGCTCCAGGGCGCGCATTTGGCGCGTCTTTGGAAACGCAGGGCGCGATGGGGGGGCCAGTGCTTTCCTCGCCGCGGGCGCCGGGCGGCGGAGCCGGCGGCATGCTTCGGTCCCTCCCTTCGCTCGGGGCAGGCTCTTCGAGTCGCCCGCAAATGGCGCCGCAAACGCTTGAAAAGATTGAATCCGCGCCCGAGGTTGGTATGGGCTCGGACGCTCCGGATCCCCAAAATAGAGTGTCGCCGCCGGCCGTCCTGACCCCCGGAAACCGAGTCGGAGGCCGATGAGAACCGACGAATGGCGCCCGCCCTCACGCCTGCGTCTGCACGCCCGCCTGTTCGACCCGGACCGCCATCTCGACCGCGTCCTCCCCGCTCCCATGCGCGGTGCGCGTGAAGCAGCCGTCCCGGGCGTCGTAGCCGACCGCCACGCGCGCATAGCGCGCGTCGGCGCAGATGCAGGCGGTCGGGTCGAAGGCGACCCAGCCGAGCTTCGGCGCGTAGGCCTCGGCCCAGCAATGCGCCCCCGGCTCTCCACCGGCTTCGCTCGCCGCCCGGTAGCCGCCGATGAAGCGCGCCGGGACGTCGAGGAAGCGCGCGCAGGCGATGAAGATATGGGCGAATTCGCGCGCCTGTCCGCGCCTCAACGCAAAGGCCTCGACCGCCAACTCGGGGTCGTCCGTCTCGTGGGGGTCGAAGGTCATGACGCCGTGCAACTCGCTCATCAGCCGGTGCATGGCGTCGAGCGGATCGGACGCCCCGGCCGTCGCCTCGGCCGCGAAGTCGCGCAGCGCGCCGTTGACATGCGCGAGCGGGCTGTCGCGCACATACATCTCCGCCGGCAGCCGCTCGACCGTCCCGCGCACCACGCCCGCCGCGTCGCCGGTCTCGATTTCGCCGCCCGCCGAGACCGTCAGGCGCTCGATCGGCGCGCCGTGATGCGAGAACGTGGTCACGATGTTGCCGTGCGCGTCCTCGGACTGGCGGAGCGCGCTGTCGATGTCGATTTGGACGCGCCAACCGAGAACGTACTGGCTGTCGAAGCCGTGGGGGGTCAGCCGCAGGTTCTGGATCAGCATGCGCGCCGGCGGCGAATAGCGATGTGTGATCTCGTGCGAAATCCGGATCCGCATGGGTTCCCCGCCCGTTCAGGTGAACAGATACTGCTCGGAAATCGTGTTCGACAGCCGGGCGTTGTCCTCGATGAACGCGGTGATGAACTCGTGCAGCCCGCCCTGGAAAATCTGGGTCATGCTCGAACGCTCGAGCATGGCGTGCATGGCGCGCGCCTGCCTTTGCGCGACGCCGCTGCGTCCGTCGTCGCGCGCCAGGCTGTCCAGCGCGCGGTCGATGCTCTCGTAACAGGAGATGAGCGAGCGCGGCATCGCCCGCTTGAGGATCAAGAGATCGGCGATGAGCCAGGGCTTGACCCGGTCGCGATAGACCCAGTGATAGGCGGTCGCGGCGGAGACCGCGCGCAGGATCGCCACCCACTGGAAATAGTCGAGCGAGCCGCCGACCGGCTCGGTCGAGGGCAGGAGCAGGTGGTACTTGACGTCGAGCAGACGGGCCGTGTTGTCGGCGCGCTCGATGTAAATGCCGAGGCGGTTGAACCAGTAGGCGTCGTTGCGCAGCATCGTGCGGTAGCAGGAGCCGTCGAAGTCGAGCGACGCCTTCTTCACGTAATCGAGGAAGCGGGTCAGCGCGATCCGGTCGAGCGGACGGGCGAGACGATGGCTCCCCTCGAAACGCTTGAGCTCGAGCCAGGCGTCGTTGATCGCGGTCCAGGTCTCGGCGGTGAGCGCAGTGCGCACCGCCCTCCCCGCGGCGCGGGCGTTCTCCAGGCAGTTGCAGATCGAGGACGGGTTGGTCCGGTCGAAGGTGAGGTGCTCGACCGCGCTCTCCTCGTCGAGTTCGCCGTGCGCGTCGATGTAATGGTCGTAGGCGCCGGCGGCGTTCAGGGCGCCCTCCCATTCGCCCTTCCGGTCGCCGTCGGACTTGGGCAGATATTCGAGCCTCAACGTCGCCTCGATGGTTCGGGCGATGTAGTCGGCCCGCTCCATCGAGCGGGCGAGCCAGAAGAGGTTGTCGGCGGTGCGGGCGAGCATGATCAGGCCTCGCCGTCCACGTCGTCGACGATCCAGGTGTCCTTGGTGCCGCCGCCCTGGCTGGAATTGACCACCAGCGACCCCTCCTTCAGCGCGACCCGGGTCAGGCCGCCCGGCACGATCCGCACCCTGTCGGCGCCGGAGAGCACGAACGGCCTCAGGTCGACATGGCGGGGCGAGACGCCCGTTTCGAACGAGGACGGGCAAGTCGAGAGCGCCAGCGTCGGCTGGCCGATGTAGTTGTTCGGATTGGCCTTGACCTTGGCCGCGAACTGCTCGCGCTGGGCGGTGGTCGCATGCGGTCCGACCAGCATCCCGTAGCCGCCCGAGCCGTTGACCTCCTTCACCACCAGTTGGTCGAGCCGCTCGAGCACGAACTTCAATCCTTCGGGCTCGCGGCAGCGGTAGGTCGGCACGTTGTTCAGGAGCGGCTCTTCCGACAAGTAGAAGCGGATGAGGTCGGGAACATAGGTGTAGATCGCCTTGTCGTCGGCGACGCCGGTGCCGATTGCATTCGCAAGCGTCACGTTGCCTGCTAAATAGGCGCCGACCAGGCCCGGCACGCCCAGCACGGACGCGGGATTGAAGACCAGCGGATCGAGGAAATCGTCGTCGACGCGGCGGTAGATGACGTCGACCCTGCGCGGCCCCAGCGTCGTGCGCATGAACACCTGATCGTCCTCGACGAACAGGTCGCGCCCCTCGACCAATTCGACCCCGAGTTTGTCGGCGAGGAACGAGTGTTCGTAATAGGCCGAATTGTAGAGCCCCGGCGTCAGGAGCACGATCGTCGCCTCGCCGCGGTCCTGGCGCGGCGCGACCGAGCGCAGGCAGGCGAGCAGCTCGTCGGGATAGTCGTCGACCGGCGCCACCTGGTGGCGCGCAAAGAGGTCCGGCAGAAGCCGCATCGTCACTTCGCGGTTTTCCAGCATGTAGGAGACGCCCGAGGGCGTGCGGGCGTTGTCCTCGAGGACGTAGAACGATTGGTCGTCGATCCGCACGATGTCGATGCCGGCGATATGCACCCAGACGTCGTGCGGGGCGCGGCGGCCGATCATCTCCGGCCGGTAACAGGGATTGCGCAGGACGAGTTCCGGCGGCACGATCCCCTCCTTGAGGATCGCGCGGGGCCCATAGACGTCCTTGAGGAAAAGGTTCAGCGCCTGCACCCGCTGGGTGAGGCCCGCCTCGAGTTTGCGCCACTCGGCGCGCGAGATGAGGCGCGGCACGATGTCGAAGGGAATGAGCCGCTCGGCCGCGTCCTTGTCGCCGTAGACGCCGAAGGTGATGCCGATGCGCCGGAACATGTATTCGGCCTGGGCGCGGCGCGCGCCGAGCAGGTCGGGAGGCGTCTCCTCGAGCCAGCGCGCCACCTTCTCATAGAGCGCCCGCGTCCCATCGCCTGCGGACCCCATTTCGTCAAACGCCGCGACCTCCGTCATTGCGCAACCCATTCGTCGCAAGGCGGGACATCCCGCCGCATCGCCGTCTCAACCCTGCTTCGCAACTTCCGTGCCGGGACTCCGGGCGAGTTCGAGGGCCTGAGCGCCGGACATCGCCGTCGCTGCGGGCCAGGCGTCGAAATCGGCCTCGTTCGCCATCGCTCCCGCGAGCAGCAGCCTGAACGCATCGCGCGGCATCGCCACCGCCCCGAGGCTCGCCAGATGGTCGGTCAGGAACTGCGCGTCGAGCAGGCGAAAGCCGCCAGCCCTCAGCCGCGCGACGAGATGCACGAGCGCGACTTTCGACGCGTCGCGCGCGCGGCGAAACATGCTCTCGCCGAAGAAGGCGCCGCGCAGGCTGACGCCATAGAGGCCCCCGACCAGCGCGCCGCCGTCATAGACCTCGACCGAATGGGCGTGCCCCGCGTCGAAAAGATCGCCATAGAGGCGCAGGATCTCTTCGTTGATCCAGGTGTTGTCCCGTTCCGCGCAGGCCCGCATCACGCCGGCAAAGTCGCGGTCGGCGACGACGCGAAACCGGTGCGAGCGCACCGTCTTGGCGAGGCTGCGGGACACGACGAGCCCGTCGAGCGGAAACACCCCCCGCTCGTGCGGCTCCACCCAGAACAGCTCCTTGGCCGCGCGGCTCTCGGCCATCGGAAAGACGCCGATCGAATAGGCCCTGAGTAGGATGTCCGCCGTCAGCTCGAATTTCCGCGGACTGGCTTTCATGGCCGGCGATGGTGGAACCGCCCGCGCGAGCCGTCAAGACGAGCCGCCCGACGCCGGTCCGCCTGCGTCAATTCACCGCTTGGCGCCCGCGGACGATCGGTCTAGCGTTTTCCGGCGACGGCTCCCTTCGGGGATCAAAAGGGAACGCGGTGAGAGCGGCGACGCTCGAAGCCGCGGCTGCCCCCGCAACTGTAAGCGGCGAGTCTGCCGCCAGTCATGGCCACTGGGGAACCCTGGGAAGGCCGGCGACAGGCGATGACCCGCGAGCCAGGAGACCTGCCGTCGCAGCGCAACCCATCGCGCACGGTCGAGCCGAGGGGTTCGTCCGGGGCGGGGTGGCGTCGTCCATCTCGTCTCCGACGCATGCGAGGGTGTCATGCCTGGTTTTGTCTCACGCATCTGGAAGGAAAGCGACTCGAGCCTTCGTAGTCGGCTCATCGGTCTCTACGCGCTCCTGATCGGCGCCAATGTCGTCGTCTGGATTTGGGCCTTCGTCGCGCTGCGCGGCAACGCGGTCCTGTTCGGCTCGGCCTTTCTCGCCTACACGTTCGGTCTGCGCCACGCGGTCGACGCCGACCATATCGCGGCGATCGACAATTCGACCCGCAAGCTCATGCAGCAGGGCCAGCGGCCCGTCGGCGTCGGGCTCTACTTTTCGCTCGGCCATTCGGCGGTCGTCGTGCTCTTGTCGGTCGCGGTCGGCTTCGCCTCGGCCGAGCTCAGTTCCCATTTCGAGGACCTGAAGGCGATCGGCGGGACCGTCGGCGCCAGCGCATCGGCGGCGTTCCTGTTCCTGCTCGCGATCTTCAATCTCCTCGTGCTCGTCTCTGTCTGGCGGACCTTCCTGTCGGTCAGACGCGGAGAGCCGTTCTCCGAGGGCGACTTCGACATTCTGCTGAACAGCCGCGGGCTTCTGGCGCGGCTCTTCCGTCCCTTGTTCGGGATCGTGAGCCGGAGCTGGCACCTCTTCCCGATCGGCTTCCTGTTCGGCCTCGGCTTCGACACCGCGACCGAAGTCGCGCTCTTCGGCATTTCGGCGACGCAGGCCGCCAACGGCGCCTCGTTCGGCACGCTGCTGGTGTTCCCGGCCCTCTTCACCGCCGGCATGACCCTCATCGACACGACCGATGGCGTGCTGATGCTCGGCGCCTACGGCTGGGCGTTCATGAAGCCGATCCGCAAGCTCTATTACAACATCACCATCACTGCGGTTTCCGTCATCGTCGCGCTGCTGATCGGCGGCGTCGAGACGCTGGGCCTCATCGGCGATGCGTTCAAGCTCGCCGGCCCGTTCTGGGACGCGATCGGCTCGCTCAACGACAATTTCGGCGTGCTGGGCTACCTCATCATCGGCGTCTTCGCCGGAAGCTGGCTCGTCTCGGCGCTGATCTACCGAGCGATGGGCTACGACGACCTGGACGTCAAGGCGCAGTCTTCGTGACCTGAGCCCGACCCTGCGCGTGCCGCGTCGCTGCGGCAAGAGCCGATTCGGGCGCTTGCAAGGCAAGCCATCGGGGAAGCAGCGCTCCGGCCGCGCCGGCGGCGACAGGCGCCTCTGTTGTCAATCGAAGAAGCAAAGCTCGATCTTCGCGTCTGCGGGGTTGCCCGCAACGCCGACAGCGCCCTTTGGCGGGAATAGCAAGTCGCCACCTGCGACCCGATGTTGACATCATACGCACAGTAAAGTACGAATGTAGCCATAGTTACGTTCGGGAGGCGGTGACTTTTTGTGTATGCGACGGCGGACACAACTGCGTAACGGTTGTAAAATACACTTAAGGTTGTTGGCGGGTATTCGCGGTGAACGAGCATGGAAGCGACACTATCGACCAAAGAACAACTTCTGGCGGCGGCTACGGGCCTGCTTGATAAAGGCGGTCCCGGCGCCGTGACGCTCCGGGCGGTCGGCGACGCAATCGGCGTGTCCCAGACCGCCCCCTACCGGCACTTCAGGGACAAGCGCGATCTCCTGGAGGCCGTGGCGCGGCAAACCTTCAGCGAAGTGACTGAAATCCTTGAAGGCGCGATGCGCCACGCCAACTCGCCGCTCGATGCCTTGGTGCTCGCGATCCGCGAGTACTTGGAGCACGCCAGAGGCTATCCGCTGCGCCACCGGCTGCTGTTCGACGTCAGCGAGCAAGGCGGATTGCAAGCCGAGGCGCGACGGGCGTTCGAAACGGTCACGGGTCTGGTCGCCGCCGCGCAGAACGCGGGCGAGATTCAGGACGGCGATCCGGCGCAGCTTTCCGTGCTGATCTGCAGCACCGTCCACGGGCTGGCCAAAATGGAGCAGATCGGACACGCAGGCGCCGTGCAAGCGCTGAACGACGCCGATTCGCTCTCCTGGCTCATGCTCGATCTGGTCGCCAGGAAGCCCGTTCGTCAGCATGCGCCCCGCGGCCACTTGGACGAAGCCGCGGTTGCGCAAGCGGCGGAGACGCCCGCCCTCTCCGGCGCCGCCTAGTGTCGTGCCTCTTGCACTTCGACTCCACACGAAGTCCTAGAAGTCGCAGGGCGCAGACTCCTGAAGGGGCGCCTTGCGTTAATTGCGTTAAACTCGCAACACTAGCGCGGAATCGAATCCGCCGTTCATCGGTCGCGCCGCGACCCGCCGGCCGCGGTTCCCCAGCTGGAACGGCGCGCCTGAGGCTTTCTTTTCGCTGACCCTTCAGCCGACCTCCTCGAGCGCCGGCCTCGGCTGGCGCGTCCCAAAGCCGAGGATTTCCGGACCGGCGTCGCCGAGCGACTCCTGCGCCTCGTCGACGGCCCGTCGCAGCCGCGCCGCCGGCGCGACGACGACGACGGCGTCGGCGATGTCGGCGGCCGCGCGCCCCGGCGCCGAACGCCAGTCGGAGGCGTGCAGCACGATGCGGGCATAGGTCGAGGCCAAGGCAGCGAACACGTCGTCGAGCGCGTCGCCGCTCAACGCTCCGCCCGAGGAAATGACGTCGAGGCTCGAGGAGAGATCACGCCGGATCACTTCGCCGAAGTCCGCCCTGCCGCCGATCAGGTCAGCGAGGCCCGGAACCTCGACCTCATCCCTCTCCTCGCGATCGAGGATGTCGGCGAACCAGTCCTGCGTCGCGCCGAGGTCGACGAGCAGCGTCGCGCCCCCGGCGGCGAGACGCCGCGCCGTCTCGAGCGCGATCTCGAGCGCGCGCCCCGAGCGTCTCCCGGCGATCAGAACGACGAGATCGCCCTTCGCCTTCGACCGCGTCAGGCGCTCGGCGAGCGCCTCCGGCGATTCCAGGGCGCCGGCCGCGGATAGCCCGTCGACAGACGGGCGTCCTTCGACGCCCCTTGGCTCGCTGACAGACGGGCGTCCTTCGACGCCCTTTGGCCCGTCCAGAGACGGGCGTCCTTCGACGCCCTTTGGCGCCTCGCGCTCGGGCGGGTTCGGTTCCGCCGAAGCCAAGGCCGTCGGGGGCGCGGGCTCTTCAACCCGCGGCGCGGACCGCGCCGGAACGAATGCGGGCGCCGCTCGCGCCCGGTCCCTTTGCGACTCGCCGGAGGCGAGCGCCGCCGCGGCGGCGACGCCGGTCGAGACGAAGAAGCCGGCCAGCGTCGCCAGCAGAACCGTCTGCCAGGCTTTTGGAAAGGTCGGCGCGCGCGGCGGCTCGGCGGCGGCGATGACGCGCGCGTCCGCCGCCGCGGTGTCGGCGTCGCGCGCCTCCGCCTCGCGATATTTCTGCAAGGTGGACTCGAGCTCATCGCGCGCGGCCTTCGCCTCCATGTCGAGGACGCGCCGCCGCACGTCGTCCGCGGCGCCGGCCGCGACCGATTTGCTCTGCTGCGCGAGCGTCGCGCCGAGCGAAGCGACCTGATCGACCGCGAGCCTGGCGTCATTCTCGAAGACGCGGACCTTCTTCGCCGCGGCGTCGCGAATCTGCGCGTCGAGCCCGGCGAGTTGCGCGGCCAGTTCCTTCATCCGCGGATGCAGCGGCAGCAGGGTGCGCGACGCCTCCGCGATCTCGGCCTTCAGCGCGACGCGCTGTTCGACGAAGCGCCGCATCGACTCGTCGGCAATTGACGCGGGCGCGTCCTCGAGCCGGCCTTCCCGCTCGAGCTTGCGCATCAGCTCGGCCTTGGCGGTCGCGGCCGCTTCGGCCGCGCGCGCCGCGGCGAGTTGGGCGTCGAGGTCGGAGAGCTGCTCTGCCGAAACCGTCTGTCCGTTCGCGCCGGCAAGCAGGCCCAACTCGGTCCGGAACGCCGCGACCCTGGCGTCCGCGTCGGCGACCTTGGCCCGAAGCTCCTCGATCTTCTGCGCGAGCCGCGCTTCCGCGGCTCGCGCCGCCTCCGCCTTCGCCTCCGTCTGGGATTGCAAATAGACTTCCGCGACCGTATCGGCGGCGCGCGCGGCGAACTCCGGATCGCGGGAGACGAATTCGATCCGCAACACCCTCGACCTCGGCGCCGCGGACACGGTCAGCCGCGACCGGAACGTGTCGACGGCCCGCTGATTCGCCTTGCCGTTTCCGCCGAACTCCGGATTTTTCGCGAGCCCGAGCTTGTCGAGCGCCTTGCGCGCCAGATCCGCCGTCGCGACGGCCTCCGCCTGGCTCTGGACGGCCGCATCGTCGATCGTCGCAGCCGGATCGAACCCCAGCGCCGTGTCGGGCTTGGCGAGAGAGCTTTCCTGATTTCCGAGCAGCACCTTGGCGACGCCGGTAAATCGGGGAGGCGCGAGGAGAACGAAGGCGGAGGACGCCAACATCGCCCCAAGCGTCGTCAGGGCAACCCATCGCCGGCGCCGCTGAATTCCGGCGACACGACGCGTGAGGCCGCGGGCCTGATCGTCGTCCCCACGCGCGCCCTCCCTCGCCAGTTCGCCGGCCATCCGATCCGCTCCTCGCCGCATGCGCGCTCACCCTCTCACTCTCGATCAACATAGTTTCCGCCGCGTTAAGGCGCCCGGTCCGCCGCGCCGTCGTCAGCCGTTCGTTAACCATAACCCGATAGAGAGCGCATTGCGCCTGACGGCCGCGCCCCGCGGATGTTGTGATGAGTCCTTTCCGAGCTCTTGTGGCGATGCTGGCGATCACGGCGTTGGGCGGTTGCGCGCCTCCGCCGCCCCCCGAGGCCCAGGCGCCCCAGGCGCCCCTCAACGCGCCCTATCGCCTGGCGAGCGGCGACCGCCTGCGGGTCATTGTGTTCGGACAGGATGACCTCAGCAATTGCTATTCGGTCGACAGTTCCGGCGTCATTTCCATGCCGCTCATCGGCCGCGTGCGTGCGCAAAGGCTCACGACGGCGGAGCTCGAGCGCGAGATCGGGGCGCGCCTGCGTCAGGGCTATCTGCGCGAACCCAGCGTATCCGTTGAAGTCGAAGCCTTCCGGCCGTTCTTCATCCTCGGCGAGGTCAACGCGGCCGGCCAATACCCGTTCATCAACGGCATGACCGTCCAGGAAGCGGTCGCGGCGGCCGGCGGCTTCGCCCCGCGCGCGGTCGAAAGCGGCGTGGACGTCACCCGCATCGTCGACGGCCGCTCCGAAACGTTCCCGGCGCCGCTGTCGTATCCCGTCCGGCCGGGCGACACGATCGATGTCGAAGCCCGCTTTTTTTAGACGAGGCGTTCGACCGAACCGACCTGACGCGGTTCGGCGACCGTGATAGATTTGGCGTCTTCGAAGATGAGGAGGGCATGAGCCATGAAATCCTCCGCCGTCCGGGTCACTTCGGCGGCTGAAGGCCTGCCGCGCCGCCGCTTCACCGTCGCCGAGGTCGAGGCGATGGTCGCCGCCGGCGTCATGGAGGAAGACGAGCGCGTCGAGCTGATCGGGGGGGAACTGGTTCCGATGTCGCCGAAGGGAAACGAGCATGAAGTCGTAAAGATCGCATTGCTGCGCCGCTGGTATCAGCGGGCGCCTTCCGAGTACGATCTGGCGCCCGAGACGACGTTTCGTCTCAGCGAGGACACCTATCTCGAGCCCGACGCTGTCGTCTATGAGAGCGCTTTGGAACCGAGAGACCTCACTGGTCCCATTGTCCTGCTCGTAGTCGAAATCGCAAACTCCTCGCGGCGCTACGACATGGGGCGCAAGGCGAGGCTCTATGCGCGGTTCGGCGTGCGCGAGCTCTGGGTGATCGACGCGATCAAGTTGACAACTCGCGTTTTTCGCCAACCGGCCGCCGATGGCTACGGAGAAGTCCGCGATTTCGCTGCCGCCGAGCGGATCGTTCCCCTGTTTGCGCCGGAGGATTTCGCGCTCCGCCTCGACGAACTCAGACGGAAATCGGCGCGCCGCGAAAAGGGACAGCCAAAACCATGAAAACCGCCGCCGCCCGGGTCACAAGGGCCGCCGAGGGATTGCCCCGTCGCCGTTTCACCGTCGCCGAGGTCGAGGCGATGGTCGCCGCCGGCGTGATGGAGGAGGACGAGCGCGTCGAGCTGATCGGGGGGGAGCTGGTTCCGATGTCGCCGAAGGGAAACCACCACGAAGTCGTTAAGAACGCCCTCGTCGATCATTGGATTCGCGCCCGGCCCGAGGATTGCCGCTTGACGTCGGAGACCACCTTCCGGCTCAGCGAGGACACTTATCTCGTGCCGGACGTCGTCATCTATCCTCGAACCATTGGCCTCACCGGAATAACGGGCCCCAACGTGCTCCTCGTCGTCGAGATCGCGGATTCGTGGCTGCGCTACGACATGGGCCGCAAGGCGGCGCTCTACGCCGGCTTCGGCGTGCGCGAACTCTGGGTCATCGACGCGGTGAAGCTGACCGCACGCATCTTTTGCGATCCCGCGCCGGAAGGGTATCGCGAGACACGCGACTTCGGTCCGTCCCACCGCCTTGCGCCGCGATTGGCGCCGGACGCTTTCGCGCTGCCGCTCGATGAGATCGACCTCGCATGAAATCCCCGAGGCGGGGTATGAGGGACGGCTCTGCAATCCCCATAAACTTTCGAGTCAAACTCTATGGTCCCCACCCCGTATGCTATCCGAGGGAAGGTTTGGATTGCGGCGGCGAGCGGGATTACAGTGGCAGTGCATTCTATTGCCAAGCGGCGCGCCGCCTTTGCCACGATTTCCCAGGGCGAATTGAATGCAATCGCGGTAGGGACACGCATTACTGCGCGCCCCCCGCACAGAACCGGACGGGCCCGACTAAGGCATCCGGCTCCCACTTTGGATGTCTGACGGCGAAGCGGGCGTTCGGCCAAGGATGGAGGATGCGCGGGCGCGGCAGCCATTGGTCGGCGATCGACCGCATCCGCACCCAGAGTGTGCGGTCCTTTTGGCTCCGTCGCCGCAGCGCGCGCAGCCAGAGTTCCGTCACCCGGTCGCGGAAAGCGCAGAGCGCAGGCCCGTTGGTCGGCACGGCGTGGTAGTTGAACCAGCTGGCGACGACCTGTTTCAGCCATCGCCCCTGCGTCGGGATCGGCTCGTGCCAACGCCGTCTCAAGGCTTCCTTGATCTCGCGCAGGCTTTCAGCTTGAGCCTCTCACTCCAGAGAATAGTGAGATTGAAATGCACGTAAATTTCCGAAGAGGAGAGAATATTTGGGTTTGGCCAGCATTCGTTAGCATTGTTCTATTGGCTATAGCTTTTTTGTACGGGTTTATAAATGTCGGCATTTTTGATCACGTCGATCATGGCTACAACGAGGGTTGGAATGCTTATAATTCGCAGGCACTTCTGGATAGGCAAGCACTTTATCCCAACGTAGGAGATCTGCGGGCGACCAACTATCCTCCTCTATCGTTCTATATTGTCGCATATTTGACTCGTATCACGGGCGACATGATCATTACCGGACGCGTGGTCGCCTTGATCAGCCTGGTCGTGACCGCAGTGAATGTCGGAGCGATGACGACCATTCTCGTGAGGGACGGTCACGCAGGCCTGATTTCGAGTCTTTTTTTACTGCTTGCCTTTGTTGTGTGGTTCCCCACCTGGGTCGGCATTTACGAGCCCCAGTGGATCGGTCACGCGTTGCAATCAACAGGCGCCTTGATCATTCTTGCCCAGTTACGCTCAGCGCCCCGCTCAACGGCATCCGTCGTCATCGGTAGCACGGTCATGTTTCTGGGCGTCATGATCAAGCACAATCTCGTGGCGTTGCCCTTAGCTGTCTGGGTCACTCTATTTGTGGCCGACCGGAAGAAATTCTGGACAATGACATGGTTCGGCGCGACGCTAGGCGGAGCGGCCGCAGTACTTCTGGTGAAGGTTTTCGATGGGAATTTCATCAAACAAGTCGTTGAACACAAGCGTGTTCTTGAGAGTCCTAGCTTAAGATGGCATTAACCATATTCGACGTAACTCATTGGCGGCAAATGCGAAAGGATGCCGCCATGAGCGATGTTTGCTGCAAGCGATGCGGCGCGAGCGACTACAGGAAAAACGGCATTGTGCGCGGGACGCAACGTTATTTCTGTCACTCCTGTGGATGCAATTTCACAATGACGCCCCCGCGCGGCAAGCCGCCCGCGATGAAAGCTCTGGCGCTGTTGCTCTACGCCATGGGCAACATGAGTTTTTGTTCGATCGCCCGCCTCCTCGGCGTCAGCGACGTCACCGTTCTCACCTGGATCCGCAATGAAGCCCGCAAGTTGCCGGAGCCTGCGATCAAGGCCGAGCAGGTGATCATAACGCTCGACGAGATGTGGCATTTTCTCCAAAAAAAACTCGCAAACTCTGGCTTTGGCGGGCCTACGACCCTGTGGCTCGGCGAACCCTCGCCTGGGTTGTTGGTGATCGTGATGACGCCACATGCCAAAAACTCCTCGACAAGATCGGCGTCGAGGGCAAGACGTTCGTCGCCGACGATTGGGACGGCTACCATCGCCTCATCCCCGAGGCTCAGCTCTTCACCGGCAAGGATCTGACCGTTCCCATCGAGCAGGACAACAGCAACATCCGCCATTTCTTGGCGCGCTTTCGCCGCCGCACAAAGGTCGTCTCCAAGAGCACGGAAATGGTCGACTTGTCCCTCAGGCTATACCATCATCTGCATGACAATCTCGAAAACCTCACCGCAAAACTCGCTGTTTTCCAGCCTATCTTTAGTTAGGACTCTCGTGTTCTTAATCTAACCCAGCTTTCATACTCCGTAATATTCTATATGTACATTACTCTACCCGTGATTTATTTTATGTGTCTACATATATATTTTCGGAAGAAGACCACAGAGTGGTACTTCGTTTTCGTCTATAGCGCAATCGCAATATTAAGCGGCAACGCAACTTTTATCGGTGAGGGAGTTGCCAATAACGCGCTTTTCGACACAGTCATCGCTGCGGCTTTGACCGTCGGGATGCTCGCCCGGACTCTCGCATCCTTTGCTGACTGTCGGGGAGCCGCGCCAAATTCTATTTTGGCGATCACCGCGAGCTTGCTGTTTGTGCCGCTGACCAGCGGGCTCTCCAATCTGATGCCGGTGGCTAAACACATTTGGGCGCGACATGCCGAGCGGGCCGAAGCCGTCGCTATGACCAATCTGCTGGCGGCGGCGCCAGGCCCCGTGGCTTGCGAAGAATTGGCGTGGTGCTTCTGGGCAAATAAGACGTTCAGCTACGACTTCTTCAACATGGGGCAAAGAGCGAAGCTTGGTGGGGGGAGGGAGATCTATTCCTGCGTCGGGTCAATGATAAATACTATGCTGCGGTCCAAATTGACAGCAAAAAGCTTGATTATTATTTCGGATCATCAACATACATAGAAACTTTAGAGAAGAATTATCGGAAACTGGTGGATAGCCCGATGCAGTTGTGGATTCCGAAGCTTGAGCAGGAGTAAGACCCATCTTCTACAGTTTGGGTGGGCTCGTGGGTAAGAGGGGCGAAACCCCGGGCAGGACAGCGGGAACAGAAGCTTCGGAAGGCCGGCGCTCCCGCAAGGCCTTGATACGACTCTAATCTCGCAGTTGCAGCATTATGTGTTATGCAGTTGCGTGCCCGGGGTTTTGCCCCTCTTACGGCTCGTGGGAGTTAAGTTATTGATTTTGTTTGTTCGCGGGTGGCAGTCTGGAATTACGGACGAAATTGTAGAGTTGAGGAAGGGCGCGGCGGCTTGAGGCTTTTGCCAATCGCTCCGTTTCCCTTCCCCGCTCGTCAACCCGGACGTGCGGATTTGCCGCATCCGGCTTTCCGACAGAGTTCATGTCAGGCTCACGGCGAGCGCGGCAGGTTTATCGCGGGTGAGACGCTGCACACCGAGTTTCCCGAAGACGTCGCTCCAGGAGAACGCGCGCGCGCCGCGTCCGCCGCGCTGGGCGCGCCAGTTGAGGAAGCGCCGGACGCGGTCGCGGGCATGGCGATCGACGGCTCGATAGGCCGCGTTCAGGGTTCCATAGCCGAAGTAGGCCGACCATCCGCCAAGCAGGCGGTTGAGCCGGCCACGCACCTCACGGCCACGCGCCCATGTTCCCGGGTCTCAACAGATCGCTGATCTTGCCTTTGATCCGCTTCAGGCTCTTTGCCGAGGGACGCGCGCCGAGATTGCGGTTGCCCTTCTGGCCATACCTTGGCCCGAACGTATAGCCGAGGAAGTCGAAGTCGTCCGCGCGGGCGTCCTTCAACGAAGTCTTGGCCTCGTTGATCGAAAGCCCGAGCCTGGTCATGACCGCGCGCGTCCACGCCAGCGCCTCGGCCGCGTGGCCGCGGCTGAGGCTGACGAAGTCATCGGCGTAATTGACCACGTGCGCGCGGAAAGCCTTGCCGCACCCCTTCAGACGCCAGAACTTCAGGAAACGGTTCATGTAGCGCCAATGCCTACGCGCTCGCGTGTGACAACGCCGGCGCTGCGGGGGTGGATGGGACGACGTTCGAGGACATCGAGCGGGCGGGATTGGAAGCGTGGCTCGAAGCCATACGCGCAGTCTTCCAGGTCCGCCTCGAAGATCGGTTCCAGCACGAGTTTGGCGGCGGTCTGCGCCACCCGGTCCCGGATCGTGGGGATGCCCAACGGGCGCTCCCCGCCGCCGGGCTTCGGGATCATCACCCGCCGCACCGGCTCAGGCCGGTATCTCATCGAGGCGAGGTCTTCCCGCAAAGCCTTCGGGCTCCGCCTTCGCCTTCACATAGAGCTTCCTCCGAAGGGTTCTGATCTTATCCGGCGTTTCCAGGCTCATCGCCAATCACCGCTCCTTCCCGTCTTCGAAAGCGCGTCTGAAGCAAGGGGCCTTTCCTCCGCCGGCGTTACCCGGCCTCAACGGTCTTACGCCCCTCTCCAACTCCCGCGCCGAGCCGGCGTCCTTGAAGACGCCGTCGAGGCTGAACCCTCGCGGGGCGGGTCTCCCCTGATTGCCCGTTCCTCTCTTCCGACCTGCCGCGCCCCATACCCCGGCGGACCGGAGAGGCGCGCATGTCGATGCCTTCGCCATGGATGCGGCCTTCCCCGTCACCGTGGCGGGTCGGCGTCCGCATTGAACCTTTCGAGGCCTGCTCAGGCTTCACTCGCGTTGCGGCCGGCCGGATTGCTCAGCCGCCCACGGCGGCCTTTGTCGCGAGGCTCCGACCCGGCCGGTCGCCCAGCCAGACCGCTCACCAGCTACCGGACCCATCGACACTTATCCGGGTGGAACCTCCCTCCACTAGAGAAACGCGCCTTCAGGGCGCGCACGGTGACAGTTTACTCAATCCCCGTATGGCCGATCCTGCCGCCGACCCCATTCAGCGAGGTCCGCATGGCCCGCATCGCCCGCTTCGTGGTCCGGCCTTCCCGATCATCTCACGCAACTCGGCAACCGACGCGAGGGGTGCTCTTCCGTGTCGACGACTACGAGGTCTGCCGCGACCTCATGGCGAGCCAGTGCCGCTAGCATGGCGTTGCATGCTGGGCTTACTGCCTGATGTCGAACGGCGTGCATCTCATCCCGAGAGAGAAATGGCGATTGAGTAAAGCGTCCCCGTAACTCCAGCTTCCGATGCGCTCCCTTCGTGCGTGATGGGGTCTTCGACCACGGCAGAGCGACAGCGCCTCGCAGTACCGGCGCCGCCCATGTCGCCTTCGGCAGTGTCAACGGCCTCGGCCTCTGCGGTTTTGCACTTTCGCGGCTCAATAGCCCACCCCACACGATCGCTGTGTACGCTTCGTCACGGACGTCGCCATCCGCAACGCAACACTCGCTACCAAGTAGGCGCTACCCTTTACTTGGACGGGACTTTCACCCGCTGGATCACATCAGCTTTCATGACGCACTGACACTTACATATTTCTCTAAATTCCGCTCGACGAAGTTCCTCAGCTTGAGCTCATGCGGCAGGATGGCGCGCTGGCCAACATCGCGCTCCCGACGAGGCGATCGCGACGCTCGCTCCGCCCACCTGTTATTTCCCTGATAAACGCGAATTATCTCCCTGTTCTCGTGCAAAAGCTCCCTGTTCCGCGAAATGAAACTCCCTGTTTCTGTACCCGGAGCGGCGGTCGCTCGATCGCCTCGTGCGATCTCCGCGGCGGGCCGGCGCCACGGCGGCGCCACGTCGGCGCCGCGCCCGTTGCGCCCGCAGGCGGCTCCCGAAAATTGTTGGCGAAAGCCATATTCTGTACTATGTTTGTTCTATCTGGCCGTCCGATGGGAGAGCGGCATGAGCAACAGACTTCATCCTTCGAGAGGCCCGCTTCGCGGAGTCCTCACCCCGTGAGGCGCGGGGTGCGAACAAGAGCCAGCTTTTGTAACCGGGGCAAATTCCCGGGCACGCAACTGCACAAAGCAAAATGCTGCAGTTGCGAGATTGAATCTTATCAAGCGCTTGCGCGAGCGCCGGCCTTCTGAAATTTTTCCCCCCGCGCTCCTGCCCGGGAATTTGCCCCGGTTACCAGCTTTTGCTCCAACCATTTGAAAACGCTCAAAACGGCAATGGGCAGGTCTTGTAACAAGTTGGCATGAATGCGAGGTCGGCGCCCCGTCCGTTTGGCGTCGACGCCTCGGTTTCTTGGGTTTGTGGCCTCGATGACGGCGGCGGTTCAACCCGGTCGCATCACGCTCTAGTGTCGATCGCAGTGGCTCATGCGCGTCGCGCCGCCTTCGAGGCGGGCTTTTTCGACCAGCGTTTCGCCAGCGCTGCGACTTCGGCCTTCAGGCGCTCGGCGTCGAATTGTTGCGGGTCGAAGTCGTCGCCGACCCACTCCCGCATTTCGGCATGGCCCTCGTGGTCGGGATCTTCGAGAGCTTCGATCAGATCGCCATAGCCCCAGGTGCCGCCGACGTCCTCCGGCGGGCAGCGGCCGGCGGCCTCGATCAATCGGGGATAGGCGACGTCCGGTTCGGGGTCCGCCAGACCTTCGATCTTGATCGTATGCTCCCAGCCGTCGCCGAAGTCGTAGAGATAGCGGAGCGTCTTGATCCGGGCGTCTTCGAGAAGGTCGATGAGCCTCGCCTTGCGGGCGTCGAGCGGTCCGTCGGGCCAGTCGGGGTCGGGAAGGCCGAAACGCGCGTCTTTGGCGCGGATTTCGTAAAGGTGGCTGTTCGTCCAGCCCAATGCGGCCTGCAGGGTCAGATGCAGCCGGTCGAGCTTGATATCGGCGGGAACCTCGATCCGACGCAGAACCTTGGGCTCCACGTCGTCGAGCGTGACTTTGAGGCGGACAATGGCGGCGTTCATGCCGCCAGCTTACGACGCTCTCGTCCTCGCGCCCAGCTCCTGGGCATGAGTTCGTCGAGCCAATTCACAGGATGATCGGCGAATGCAAGACGGCTCTTGGGATTCCGGATTGGAGCGGATCAAGGTAACGCGCCCTCAATTCCCTTTTCCCTGGGACCACACCGTAACGCCGCGCGCCTCGCGCACATCGAGACTGACCGGCTCTTGACCGCGATCCCGACGAACTCCGCCCGCTCGATGTCAAAGCGAAGGGATGCGCCAACCGTGTTGAATCGTCGAGGCCGTCAGTAGAGGCGCGTCCCTCTGTCGTCCGATCCCCGCGACCTGATGTCGCGGGCGGACCGATCCGCCCTTGGGGAAGAAGGTCCTCGAGAACAAGGCAACGAGCAATTTCGGTCGGCTGGCGGAAGCTCGCGCAACCTCCCCGCCGCACCGCGCGCAGCCTTCCGCACGCAACGTCGACGTTGGACGTGGACGCGACGTCGGCGCCCTCGACGATAGGGTCTGCGTCGAAACCGACGGGCGCCCCGACGCGTTCGCGAAAGTCCCACTATTGTTGGAATTGCCTTTGTCATAGATTGACTGGAGAAATAAGCGGTCTACTGCATTCGGGCTGCTTATGATATTGCTCCTAGTCGTCGGTGGAATATTGGCCTCATACGCGCTCACGGGGTCATTCTCAGGCAGGTAGGAGCGCGTATTCCGGGCGTGGCCGCCACTGACATCGGCGACTCCGATAGAATCCACAACCAAAACCCCATTAACCGCGCGGAAAAGGCCCGACCCGTAACCGGACAGTTCCGTTCTCCCGTAGCCTCCCTCTCCGACTTCTCCTGGGGCGATTGGGAGCCCCGTCAATAGTCCAGCGACCGCGACGGCCGCGCCGAAATGGTTCCATGACATCGTGAACTCCCCGTTCGCGCCGAGCGCGCGTCCCCGCCAGGCCGCGCTCGAAGACCATCACAGCAGACGCTGATCGCAGGACCCCGCTAAGATATCCGCACGATCGCCGGTGATTTCGGCGACAGTCTGCCTCGGCGGCGCGATTTAAGCAAGCCCGAACCGAATTCCCGCGACGGCTTACTCAACCCCCGTAAGCGCCTCCTCCGGCCTTGGCGCGCGGCGCGTGGGCCGCGGATCACGGCCGGTCGCAACGGCGAGACGTTCGGGAACCGCCGGCGAGCCGGGCGGACGACCAAGCGTTTCTTCAAGGGCGCAGCGGCGGCCGGGCAAGCATCCGGGCCCGCGGCTCAGGCGGGCCGTGCTTTCTTCGAGGCGGGCTTTTTCGACCAGCGCTTTGCGAGCGCTGCAACTTCGGCCTTCAGGGGCTCGGCGTCGAACAGTTGCGGGTCGAAGCCATCGCCGACCCACTTTCGCATTTCGGCATGCTGCTCGTGGTCGGGATCTTCGAGAGCTTCGATCAGAGCGCCATAGCCCCAGGGGCCGCCGACGTCCTCCGGCGGGCAGCGGCCGGCGGCCTCGATCAATCGGGGATAGGCGACGTTCGGTTCGGGGTCCGTCAGACGTTCGACCTTGATCGCATGCTCCCAGCCGTCGCCGAAGTCGTAGAGCAGAACCTTGGGCTCCACGTTGTTGAGCGTGACTTTGAGGCGGGCAATGGCGGCGGTCACGCCGCCAACTTACGACGCTCTCGTTCTCTCGCCCAGCGCCAGGGCATGCGTTCGTCGAGCCGATGCACAACCAATTCTCCAGCGCCCGCGGTCGCCCTTCTCCCGCAAAGGGCGGCGAAAGACGCCCGTCTCACGACGGGCTGCGCGGGAGAAGGGGACGCGCGCCGTCTGCCGGGTCCCGAGGACGACCGATCGCCCGCATTCCACAAGGGCACGGCGCGGGAACTCCGCGCGAGCGGCGGTTCCTGCTCAAGGAGATCGCTCGAACATTTGCTTTGGGAAACTCGAATCCGGCGTTATCGTGGTCCCCATGGATGCGATCGACATCGGCAATGCGGGGACTGGGGCTGGCGCAGCCGGAGCGGCTCGACCGATGGCCTATGCCCGGTTTGGAGGCGGTCCTTGCCCGGAGATTGGCGCGGCGCGGGCCTTTTCGGGCGGAATCGGCGATACCCCATTGATAAGTCTCAATTCGCGGAAGAAAGTGGATTTGGATTTCCTTCAGAAAAATTTGGATTTCCTTCCGTCCGGCTTGGATTTCGTTCAGCCCGGGCTTGGAATTCCTTCAGTCTGGCTTGGAAATCCTTCAGTAGAACTTGCAAACCCTGCCTCGCGCCCGGGACGCTCGGCCGCGCTTCGGCCGGGCCCCGAGCGGGGCCGATGGGAAATGGCGCCGCAAGCCTTTGAAATCGCCCGAAACGGCGATGGAAACGGCGGGCCTGGCTCAAGCCCCCGCCGCCGCGCCGGAGGCCGGGGTCGTGGCCCGCGCCCCTCGCGGATCGCGGCCGCGCCGGACCGCGATGATCTCGGCCAGGATCGACAGCGCGATCTCCTCCGGGCCGATCGCGCCGAGGTCGAGTCCGGCCGGAGACCGCAGCGCCGCGAGCCGCGCCTCATCGACCCCGCGCCCTGCCAGCGCCTCTTTCAGCGTCTGCGCCTTCAGGCGGCTGCCGACGAACGCGACATAGGGGGCGTCGGTCGTCAGCGCGGCGTGCAGCGCTTTCTCGTCGCCGCGGCTCTGGGTCGAGACGACGATGAACCGCTCGCCGTCTCCCGAGGCCGGCAGACGATAGTCGTCGATGCGCCGGTCGACGTCGGAGAACGCGCCCTGCTCGGCCGCAGGCGCGCAGGCCGTCACGGAGAAGCCCAATCGCGGGGCGAGGTCGGCGATCGCTGCGGCCACCGGGCTCGAGCCGCACAGCACGATCTCAGGCCGGGGCAGCACCGGCTCGATGAAAATGTCCATCGTGCCGTGGCTCGGGCAGGTGTTCTTGGCGAAGCGCACGCCCTCGCGCTCTTCGCCGGCGCTGACGCCGTGCTCCTGAAGCACGTCGGGCGGCTGGACGGAGATGAGCCGCGCCTGTCCGTCGGCGATGGCTTCCCGGGCCGCCTTCACCACGGCGCCGCGCGCGCAGCCGCCGCCGATCCAGCCCTCGGAAATGGTGCCGTCGCCGCGCACGATCGCCTTGGCGCCGGCCTTGGCGGCGGTCGCCGCCACCGTGCGAACGACGGTCGCGAGCGCGAAGGCTTCCCCTTTCGCCTTCAACGAGGGCACGAGCTCGAGCACGTCGGATGAGCGTTCCATCGGTCATATCCTCGCGAGATAGGGTTCGAGCGCCGCGAGGCTCTCGAGATTGTGGGCCGGCGCGAACAGGTCGACAAAGGGCAGCGCGGCCTGCATGCCGCGCGCCGTCGGCTCGTAGTCGCGCCAGCCCAAGAGCGGATTGAGCCAGACGATGCGGCGGCACCGCCGCGCGAGCCGCCGCATTTCGAGGCGGAGGCTTTGCGGTTCGCCGGTATCGTAGCCGTCGGAGACGATGAGGAGGGCGGTGCGCGAATTGACGACGCGCTCGGCATGCCAGCGATTGAAGTCGGCCAGGCACTCGCCGATCCGCGTGCCGCCGCCGACGCCTTGCGCCATCAGCGCGAGCCGGTCGACCGCCCGCCCGACATCCCGCTCCCTCAGCGCGCTCGAGATGTGCACGAGACGAGTATGGAAGATGAACGCCTCGGCCTCGCGAAAGGCGTCGACCACCGCGTGGATGAAGCGCACGAAGAAAGCGGTGTAGGCCTCCATCGAGCCCGACGCGTCGAGCAGCAGCACGAGACGCAGCGGACGATGCTTGCGCCGCCGCCAGACGAGATCGATCGGCGTTCCGCCATGGCCGACGCTCCGATGGATCGTGCGCCGGACGTCGAGCCGCCGGCCGCTGCGCCGAGCGCGCTCGCGCCGCACCAGTCGCGCGCGCATGCGCCTTGCCAGCCGCTCGGCGAGCGCGTGAACCTTGGCCGCCTCCTCGCGATCGGCGATGTGGCGGATGTCCTTGGCCCCGAGGGCGCGAGCGCTCGAGGCCTCGTCGCGCGCGTCTCCCCGCGGCGCGCTCTCTTCGGCTTCGTCGCCGCGTGCGCCGCTCGGCGTTCCGGGTCGCGGAGCGTCCGGCCCGAACGCCCTCGGCAGGGGCCTCGGCTGAGCCTGGCGGCGCTCGCCGGCGTCCCGCGACGGGCGAACGCGCCGCACCCCGATGCCGAGCCAGAAGGCGTCGAAGAGCGCGTCGAAGCGCAGCCAGTCCGCGCGCGTCGCGCAGAACAGCGCCCGCAGCGCGGCCTTCAGCAAGGCGGGCCGCCTGCCCGCTTCGGAGCCGAGGACCGCCAGGGCGTCGCGGCTTTCGGCGAGCCCGGTCGCGAAGCCGTTGTCGCGCAGCAGCCCCACGAAGGCTGACGATGCGCACGGCCGGCCCGCGGTTGAGGTCGAGGGCTTGATCAGCTCGTGCCGCCATGGCCTGCCTCACGCGACCTTGCCGAGGAGGCGCTCGGTCGCCTCGCGGGTCATGCGGGCCCGATCCTCGTGCGTCTTTAAGAGGCAGATCAGGGTGTCGTGAACGATCTCGGGCGAGTCGCGCAGGTCCTCGACCGCGAGACCGGCGAGGGTCGCCGCCCAGTCGAGCGTCTCGGCGACGCCGGGCGTTTTGCGCAGGTCTTCGCGCCGGATCGCGGCGACCATGCCGGCGATCTGCGCGGCGAGCTTGGCCGCGACCCCGGGGGCGCGCGCGAGGATGATCGCCGCCTCGCGCTCGACGTCGGGAAAATCGACATAGTGATAGAGGCAGCGCCGCCGCAGCGCGTCGGAGAGCTCGCGGGTGTCGTTCGACGTCAGCACGACGCGCGGGATCGCAGCCGCGACGATCGTGCCGAGTTCGGGGATGGTGACCTGAAAGTCCGACAGCAATTCGAGGAGGAACGCCTCGAATTCCTCGTCGGCGCGGTCGATCTCGTCGATGAGCAGCACCGGCGAGCGGGGACGCCGGATCGCGGCCAGCAGCGGGCGCTCCAGCAGGTACTTTTCGGTGAAGATCTGCTCTTCGATGCGTTCGGCGCCTTCGCCGGCGGCCTCGCGCGCCTTGATGGCGAGCAGCTGCCGCTGGTAGTTCCACTCGTACAGCGTCGCGTTCTGATCGAGGCCCTCGTAACACTGCAGGCGGATGAGCTCCGCGCCGTGCAGCGCCGCGAGTGCCTTGGCGACTTCCGTCTTGCCGACGCCCGCCTTGCCTTCGAGCAGCAGCGGACGCCTGAGAAAATCCATCATCCAGAGCGCGGTGGCCAGATCGCGGTCGGCGATGTAGCCGACCCCGGCGAGACGCTTGGCGATGTCCTCACGTGCGAGCGGCATCGACTGTCCTTCCGGCGACGGCCGGGGCGCGCCGGCCGCTACGCCGCGTGCAATCCCAGCTGGTCCGCCGCCATCCATGTCCGCCAGTGATCGTGCGGCATCGGGATATGCGTGGCGCCGAGAAAGGCGAAGGCGTCGTTCACCGCATTGGCGAAGCACGGCACGCCGCCGACGTTCGGGCTTTCGCCCACGCCCTTGGCGCCGATGGGGTGGTGCGGCGACGGCGTCGTCGTCCAGTCCGTCGTCCACTTCGGCGTCTCGACCGCGGTCGGCAGGAAGTAGTCCATGAACGATGCGGTCAGGACGTTGCCATCGTCGTCGTAGCGCAGCTCCTGGCCCATCGCGATGCCGAAGGCTTCGGTCAATCCGCCATCGATCTGCCCCTCGATGATCATTGGATTGATGCGCGTGCCGCAGTCGTCGAGCGCGTAGAAGAAGCGGAATTTCGTCTCGCCGGTGTCGACGTCGACGTCGGCGACGCAGATATAGGCGCCGAACGGATACGTCATGTTCGGCGGATCGTAATAGTCGACCGCCTCCAGGCCCTTCTCCATCCCCGGGGGCGTCGAGTTGTACGCGGCCCACGCCAGCTCCTTCATCGTCTTGAACCGCTCGGGCGCACCCTTCACGCGGAAGCGGTCGACGTCCCATTCGAGGTCGTCGTCGTGTACTTCCAGGAGATGGGCGGCGATCATCTGCGCCTTGGCCTTGATCTTGCGCGCGGCCACCGCGGTCGCCGCGCCCGATACTGGCGTCGAACGGGAGCCGTAGGTGCCGAGACCATAGGGCGCGGTGTCGGTGTTGCCCTCCTCGACCGTGATGTCGTCCGCGGGAATCCCGAGCTCGCTGGCGATGATCTGGGCGTAGGTCGTCTCGTGTCCCTGCCCCTGCGACTTGGTGCCGAGGCGCGCGATCACCGATCCCGTCGGATGGACGCGGATCTCGGCGCTGTCGAACATCGCAATGCCGAGAATGTCGCAGTTCTTCGACGGTCCGGCGCCGACGATCTCGGTGAAGAAGGAGACGCCGATCCCCATGAGCGTGCGAGTCTCGCCGCGCCGGAACGCCTCTTGCTTCGCCTTCTGCTCGGCGCGCAGCCTCGCATAGCCGACCAAGTCCATCGCCTTTTGCATGGCGGCGTGATAGTCGCCGGAATCGTATTCCCATCCCAGCGCCGACTGATAGGGGAACTGCTCGCGCCGAACGAAATTCTTCATGCGCAGCTCGGCCGGGTCCATCTCGAGCTTGCGCGCAAGAATGTCCATCGCCCGTTCGATGCAATAGACGGCCTCGGTGACGCGGAACGAACAGCGATAGGCGACGCCGCCCGGCGGCTTGTTGGTGTAGACCCCGTCGACCGCGCAATGCGCCACGGGGAAGTCGTAGGATCCCGTGACGATGTTGAAGAAGCCCGCCGGCCACTTGGACGGATCGGCGCAGGCGTCGAAGGCGCCGTGGTCGGCCAGCACGTGGACGCGCAACGCGGTGACTTTGCCGTCGCGCCGAGCCGCGATTTCGGCGGTCATGTGATAGTCGCGCGCGAACGAGGTCGACGAGAGATTCTCGATCCGGTCCTCGACCCATTTGACCGGCCGTCCCGTCACGATCGAAGCGACGACCGCGCAGATGTAACCGGGGTAGGCCCCGACCTTGTTGCCGAACCCGCCGCCGATATCCGGGGAAATCACATGGATCTTGTGCTCCGGAATCTTGGAGATCAATGACGCGACCGTGCGGATGACGTGCGGCGCCTGAAACGTGCCCCACAGCGTCAGCTCGCCGCGTATCTTGTCGAAGGAGGCGACGCACTGGCAGGTCTCCAGCGGCGAGGGATGCACGCGCTGATAGGAGATCAGCTCCTTGATCGTCACGTCGGCGCGCTCGAAGGCGGCGTCGGTCGCGGCCTTGTCGCCCATCTCCCAGGCGAAGATATGATTGTAGTGCTTCCGCCGCCCGTGCGCGCCCTCGAGCTTGTCCTTGATATCCTCGCGCAACACCGGCGCGTCGGCCGCCATCGCCTTGAAGGGGTCGATGACGACCGGGAGCGCCTCGTATTCGACCTCCACGAGATCGACAAAGTCGGCCGCCGCCTCGCGCGTTTCGGCGACGACGAAGGCGACCTCCTGATTCTGGAACAATACCTTGTCCTCGGCGAGCACCGCCTGCACGTCGCCCGCCAGGGTCGGCATGTAATGCAGCGCAAGCGGCTTCAGGTCGGCGGCGGTGAGGACCGCCAGCACGCCCGGGACTTTCATCGCCTGCGAGACGTCGATCGACCTGACGCGCGCGTGGGCGTGAGGCGACCGGACGAGGTCGCCGAACAGCATTCCCGGCAGCCTCAGGTCGTCGACGTAATTGCCCTTGCCCTGGACAAAGCGGATGTCCTCGACGCGTTTGCGCTTGCAGCCGACGCCTTCGAGCCTTTCGGAGCGCTCTTGCGATGTGGACGGAGCGTCGTTCATTCGGCCGCCTCCCTGAATTCAACGCCGCTCAGCTTGCCGGCGGCGTACTGGATGGCCTTGACGATGTTCTGATAGCCGGTGCAACGGCAGAGGTTGCCCGATATGCCGAAGCGGATCTCCTCTTCGGTCGGGTTCGGGTTCTCCATCAGCAGGCGATAGGCGCGCATGATCATGCCGGGCGTACAGAAGCCGCACTGCAGGCCGTGCATTTCGCGGAAGCCTTCCTGTAGCGCGTGCAGGGCCCCGCCGGGCGCGGCCAGGCCCTCGATGGTTAGGATCGAGGCGCCGTCGGCCTGCACGGCGAACATGGTGCAGGACTTGACCGACTTGCCGTCGAGATCGACGGTGCAGGCGCCGCAATGGCTGGTTTCGCAGCCGATATGGGGGCCGGTGAGGCCGAGGTCTTCGCGCAGGAAATGGATCAGCAGCAGGCGCGGCTCGACCAGGCGCTCGACCGGCTTGCCGTTAACCGTCATGGAGACGGTGATTTTGGCCATCGGGACCTCCTTCTCCTCAACGCGCGCGCGACATGGCGCGCTCGAGAGCGCGCATGAGCATCACGCCGGCCATCCTGGTGCGGTAGCGTGCGGGGCCGCGCGTGTCGGAGGCCGGTCTGGTGATCGCCTCCGCAGCGGCGACCGCGCGCGCGACCGTCGCGGCGTCGAGGGTCGATCCGACGAGGATGTTCGCCGCCTCTTCGGCCCAGAGCGGCGTTTCGGCGACGTTCGTGAGCCCGATCGAACAGGACGCCGCGCGACCGCCTTCGATCGTCAGCACGACCGCGGCGGCGGCGGTGGCGTAATCGCCGATCTTTCGCTTCAACTTCTCGTAGGCGTAGCCGTGCCCGGCTTTGGGGACAGGGATGCGGATCGCCGACACGATTTCGCTAGGCTCGAGCGCGGTGAAATAGGCGCCCTGGTAGAAGTCTCGCGCCGCGACGCGCCGTTCGCCGTCTTCGCCGACCAGATGATAGGTCGCGCCGAGACACATCATCACCGCCGGCATGTCGTTGCCGGGGTCGCCGTTGGCGACGTTGCCCCCGACCGTGCCGACATAGCGCACCTGCGGATCGGCGATGACCAGCGCCGCTTCCGCGAGGATCGGCGCCTTGGCGGCGACAACCCGCGAGGTCAGCAATTCGTGCTGGGTGGTGGTCGCGCCGATGACGAGGTCCGACCCGTCCTCGCAAACGCCTTCCTGATTACGCGCTTGCGTCAGCCTTAAATGTTGGATAGAACAAACAACGAACAAGCTGTTTTCGCAGGGGTTCTCCGATGGCGCGCAATCAGGTGCAGTTCCAGAAAGGCCTCAGCGAGGCCCGTTTCGCCGAGATTTACGGAACCGAAGAGCAATGTCATGCGGCGCTGGTCAAATGGCGCTGGCCGAACGGGTTCGAATGTCCTGAGTGCAATGGCGCCGATCACTGCGTCGTCACGCGCGGCGCGCGGCGTTTATTCGAGTGTAACGCGTGTCGCAAGCAGACCTCTGTCAAAGCGGGAACGATCTTCGCTTCGAGTAAGCTGCCGCTGCGCATCTGGTTCAAGACGACTACCTGGTCACGCAATCAAAGAAGGGCATTTCCAGTATCGAACTCGGTCGACGCCTCGGCGTCACCCAGACGGCTGCTTGGATGATGAAGCACAAGCTCGCTCAAGTCATGCTGGAGCGTAACGCGAGCAAACGCTTGAAAGGCAACGTCCAGATGGACGACGCCTATATCGGCGGCGCCCGGTCCGGCCGCCGCGGGCGAGGCGCAACAGGCAAGACGCCGTTCGTCGCTGCGATCGCAACAACGGACGATGGCAAGCCAGATCAAATCATCCTTCGGCCCGTCAAAGCCTTCAGCAGCTTTGCGATCCGAAAGCTCGCAAGCACCGCCCTCAACCCCGGCTCCAATATCGTCTCCGACGGTCTGGCATGCTTCGCCGCTGTCACCCAAGCCGGAGGTCTGCACAGCTCAATAAAGACCGGAAGCGGCAAACAAGCGGCTCGCACCTGCTTTCAAATGGGTCAATACCGCGTTGGGCAATATCAAAGCCGCTCTCGTGGGGACCTACCGAGCCGTGCGAGAAAAGCACGTCCCTCGATATCTCGCGAAGATCGAATATCGATTTAATCGCCATACGATCTCGGAACCACGATCCCCCGCCTCGCATTCGTTGCGCTGAGGACCGCCCCGATGCCTTACCGCTTGCTAAAACTGGCTGACGTTGCCGCGTAATCGAACGCCTTTGAGTTCGGCGATCGCGCCGAGATCGACGAGGTCGGACGGTTTGGCGAGGCGGAGCTTCATCATCGGAATGAGGCTGTGCCCGCCCGCCAGCGGGCGCGCCTCCTCGCCCAGGTTGCTCAGCAGAGCGACGGCCTCGGAAATCGACTTGGGGCGATGGTAATTGAACGCGGCAGGAATCATATGCTCCTCCCCGCTGCGGGCGACGCCAACGTGCGCATCTGCCGGGCGCGGCGCATCTGCAAGTCTTGTCGTGCGTCAAAATGTCGCGTCGCGGTGCGCCCGTTCAAGCGGCGGATCACAAAGCGCGCCGTTTGGGCGCCAAAAGCGGCTGCCGCGCACGAACTGCGTCAGTATCGTTGACGCGAATTTGCGCTATTCCGCGGCGTCGCGAAGGCTCGAGATGCGAGCCTTGATCTGAGCGATGCGGCTTCGACTGACGGGGACGCAACAGCGCGCGCGCGCGGCGAGCTCGACCGCGCCGCTGTCGCCGTTGAATTTGGCGCCGATGACCCGCCCCAGGTCGACGATGTGGCTGCGGTGCACCCGGGCGAAACGGCGAGGGTCCAGCCGGTGCTCGATTTCGCCGATCGAAAGCGAGCAGAAGTGCGACGCCGCGCCGTCGAACACCTTCGTGTAATGCGCGTCGGCGTGGATCGCGACGATCAAATCGACCGGCAGATAATGGACGAGACCGTTTCGCAGGACGGGAATGTGGGCAGCCGGCTGGCGCGGGGGCGCGCCGGCGCCGCCCAAAGGCGGAAACGCGCCAAATTCGTCGTCAACGGCGCCGCCGGGCGAAGCAGCCAAATCCCCGGCCGGCGGAGCGGGGGCGGCGATCGCCGCCTCCGGGGACTCACGGCCTCGTTCCGGCAGGACCAGCAGCAGAAAGCCGCCCGAAACCATGAAGGCGACAATGGCGACGATGACCGCGAGCAGAACGGGCGACAGCGATG
>CAWDTW010000104.1:0-87171 GCA_963805295.1 uncultured Alphaproteobacteria bacterium
GTGATGGTCGAGACCGGCTTCAACCGGACCGAGATCGGCAAAGTCATTCTGGCCGGCTGTTTCGTCAACGACCTCGGCACGGTGCTCGCCCTCGGCGTCGTCTTCGCGCACTACGACTGGCGTCTGGCCGCCTTCGGCGCCGTCACCGCCGCCGCGCTCTGGATGCTGCCGCGCTTCGCGCCGTGGTTCTTCGCCCGCGTCGGCCATCGGGTCAGCGAGCCTGAAACCAAATTCATATCGCTGGTCCTGCTCGGGCTCGGCGGCCTCGCCTCGGTCGCCGGAAGCGAGGCGGTGCTGCCAGCCTATCTCGTCGGCATGGCCTTGGCGCCGGCCTTTCTCGCCGACCGCGAGCTGCCGCACCGCATGCGCATCATCGCGTTCACGATTCTGACGCCGTTCTATTTCCTCAAGGCCGGATCGCTGGTCGAACTCCGGCAGATCGTCGACGCCGCCGGGCTCGTCGCGCTTCTCCTGGCGATCAAGATGGCGACGAAGTTCGTTGGCATCCTGCCGCTGACCCGCGCCTTTCGCTTCGATCGGCGCGAGGGGATGTACACGACGCTCCTGATGTCGACGGGCCTCACCTTCGGCACGATCTCGGCGCTGTTCGGCCTCACAAACCACATCATCGACCAGAGGCAATATACGGTGCTGGTGACCGCCGTGATCGGCAGCGCCGTCGTGCCGACGCTGATTGCGCAGAGGTGGTTCCAGCCGGCTTTCGCGCCGATCGAGCGCGCAGCCGGCGGACAAGTTGCGGAAGGAGAGGGATGAATGTTTCAAAAGATGCTTGTCGCCAACGACGGTTCCCCCTGCGGCGAGCGGGCGCTGAGGGAGGCGCTCGAACTCGCCAGGCGTCTGGAGCTCGGCCTGGCGATGGTCTGCGTCGAAGAGATCCCGAGGTTTCCCGCCAGCATCGACGAAGTCGAGGAGGCTCAGGCGGACGCCGAAGGCGTATTCGACGAAATCGTGGCCTCGGCGAAGGCGCTGGCGCGATCGCAAGGCGTTGCGTTCGACGCGCATGTGATTGCCGGGCACCCGGTCCCTAGTATCGTCGATTTCGTCAAGAGGCGCGGCTACGACCTGCTCATCGTCGGCTTCATGGGCCACACCGCGCTCTACAATCGCCTGATCGGCAGCACCACCGATCGGCTCGTCGAGCATGCGCCGTGCAAGGTGATGGTTGTAAAATGAGCATGGCGGACAGAGTTGCGGAATGCTGTATTTCTGGGTGATGCTCGGCAGCGCGCTGGGCGGCGGCGCGCGCTACGCGATTTCCGGCCTCGCGGCGAACCATATCGGGGAAACCTTTCCGTGGGGCACGCTGATCGTCAATGCGACCGGCTCCTTCATCATCGGCTTCTTTGCGACGCTCACCGGACCGGATGGACGGCTGTTCGTCGGCACGCAGGGTCGCCAGTTCGTGATGATAGGCATGTGCGGCGGCTACACCACGTTCTCGTCGTTCAGTCTGCAAACGCTCAATCTCGTGGGCGACGGCGAGATGGCGCTGGCCGGCGCGAATATCGGCCTTTCGTTCCTGTTCTGCCTGCTGTCCGTCTGGGCCGGCCATCTCGCGGCCGCCGCCTTGAACCAACTCAAGGGAACCTGAACCATGACGCTTCCCCGCGATGCGATGCTGCTGCGAACGTTTTTCGGCGAGGACGACAAATTCAAAGGCCGGCCTCTTTACGAGGCGATAATCCTCAAGGCTCGCGAGGCCCATCTTGCCGGAGCGACGGTGCTGCGCGGACCGATGGGTTTCGGACACTCCAGTCGCCTTCACACGACGAAGATCCTTCGCCTTTCGGAGGATTTGCCGCTCGTCATCGAGATCGTCGACACCGAGGAGAAGATCAGGGCGTTCTTGCCGACCCTCGACGAGATGATGACGAGCGGGCTCGTGACCTTGGAGAAGGTTCAGGTGCTCCAATATGGCGCGCACGTGAAGCATGAGCCGGCTTGAGGGCGCCAAACCGACGGCGAAGGCGCTTTCCCGGGAAGGCCGCCTGCCAGCGTTGACAAAACGAGCGCGGACATTACCTTTCTGAAAATTGGCGGGCGATGGAGTTCGCCTTTAAGCGCCCCGATGGGCTGATGACTCCTCCGAACGTCCTTTGACGAAAGGAAAACCGTTCGGAACGCGTTTCGGCGAGGATGTGTATCGGGAGGTTTTCCTGCGGGAAGCGGTTGAACAGGATCGAATCGCGCCACACGCTTCCGCCTCGATCGGACTCCTGGCCGCTGAGAAAGACGCCCGAAAGGACGACGGAATTGATTTCGCGCGCTCGCAATAACGAATATTGTCGCATCGGCCAATTCAGGGAGACCCTCATGACGAAGATCGCATCTGTTCACGCGCTTGAAATTCTCGACTCCCGTGGCAACCCGACCGTGCGGGTGCGCGTCGGCCTCGACGACGGGACGGTCGCGACGTCCTCGGTTCCCTCGGGCGCTTCGACCGGGGAACACGAGGCGGTCGAGCTTCGCGACGGCGACAAAGCGCGCTACGGCGGCAAGGGCGTGCGGAAGGCTGTCGCGAACGTGGTCCAGACGATCGGGCCTGCGGTGGTCGGCCGCGAACCGACGCGTCAGGCGGAAATCGACTGCGCGATGCTGTCGCTCGACGGATCGCCGAACAAGGCGAAGCTGGGAGCGAACGCCATTCTCGGGGTCTCGATGGCGGTCGCTCGCGCGGCGGCGCAATCGGCCGGGCTGCCGCTCTACGCCTACCTTGGCGGGGTCGTCGCGTCCCGCTTGCCGGTTCCGATGATGAACATCGTCAATGGCGGCAAGCACGCGGAGAATTCGGTCGACTTCCAGGAATTCATGGTGATGCCAGTCGGCGCGCCGAGCTTCGCCGAAGCGTTGCGCTACGGGGCCGAAACGTTCCACGCGCTCGCCAAGCTCCTCAAGAGCCAGGGCTACGCGACCTCGGTCGGCGACGAGGGCGGGTTCGCCCCCAATCTCGGCAGCAACGAGGAGGCTTGCGAACTGATCGTGAAGGCGATCGAGGCGGCCGGCTACAAGCCGGGCAAAGACATCGCCATCGCGCTCGATCCCGCCGCCAGTTCGTTCTATGCCGACGGGGCGTACGATCTTGCGAAATCGAAGGGCGGCCGCAAGACGAGCGAAGAGATGATCGCGCTTTACGAGAAGTGGATCGACGCCTTCCCGATCGTTTCGATCGAGGACGGGTTGGATGAGAACGACTGGGCCGGCTTTGCGCGCCAGACTGCGGCGCAGGGAGAGCGCATCCAGATCGTCGGCGACGATATTTTCGTCACCAACCCCGAATTCATCGCGCGCGGCGTGAAGGAAAAAGCGGCGAACGCAGTGCTGATCAAACTCAACCAGATCGGCACGGTCAGCGAGACGATTTAAGCGATCGCGTTGTGCCGCGAGGCGGGCTGGAACTACGTCGTCTCGCACCGGTCGGGCGAGACGGAAGACACCTTCCTGGCGGATTTCACGGTCGCGATGGGCGGGGGACAGATCAAGACCGGCTCCGCCAGCCGCAGCGAGCGCATCGCCAAGTATAACCGACTGCTCGAAATCGAGGCGGAACTCGGCGCGGCGGCGAAATTCGAATCGCCCTTTGCGTAGGATCGAACGCGCTTGCCGCGCCAGCCGCGATGACGGTTACGCTTTGGTCTGCTGACGGCCGAGCGCGCCGAGCGTGCGCTTCGGCGACGCCTCGAGCTTTGGGGCGGCGAGGGCGGCATCGAACGCTTGCGCCGGGGTCGGCCCGTGAAATCTTTCTAGGCGCCGCAGCCCCGGGGGCGCGGAGACGATCGGCTACGCCGGCTGCCGAGATCTCTACGCCTTCAACGCCTCCGTTTCGACGGGCAGAGTGCGGATCCGCTTGCCTGTGGCGGCGAAGATGGCGTTGCAAAGGGCAGGGATCACGGGCGGCAGCGCCGGTTCGCCGAGACCTGTCGGGGGATGGTCGGTGGTCAGGAAATGCACCTCGACCGGCGGGGCCTGTTCCATGCGCAGCGGCTTGACGCTGTCGAAATTGGCCTGCACCACCCGGCCGCGATCAATCGTGATCGCCTGGCCGAGCGCGGCGCCGAGCCCATCGAGAGCCGCGCCCTGCACTTGATTTTCGGCGCCGCTGGGATTGACGATCTGGCCGCCGACGTCGCCGACGACCCAAACATGATCGAGCTTGACCTCGCCCGAAGTCGCCACCGTCGCCTGCACCACCTCGGCGAAATAGCCGAATTGGCTGAAGTAGAACGCAACGCCTTTGCCGGTTCGCGTGGGAAGCTCGTCGCGACGCGCCCAGTCGGAAACTTCTGCAACTCGAACGAGAACGTCGCGCATGCGCCCGGTGCTGAAATCGCGCAAGGCATCGGGCTTGCCGGACGAATTGACCAGCACCCGAGGCTCGCCGAGCAACGAGAGACGAAACGCCACGGGATCTTTGCCGGCGTGATGCGCGAGCTCGTCGATGAAGGATTGAAACACGAAGCCGAGCCCGTTGGACCGCGGCGCGCGCAGCGGCCCGGTCGGCACGCCCAGCTCCATCATCGACTGGCCATATTCGAGATGCGGGACAAGCTGCGCCGGGAATTCGTTGGGGTCCATCGCGGCTAAGTCTGCGGGTCTGCCGTTCCTGCTGAACGTCACGAAATGATCGCTGAATGCGACGAGCGCGCCTGCGCCGTCGAGGCCGCCCTTGAAGAAATGGAAGCCCGCGGGCCGATAGAAATCGTGCTGAATATCGTCCTCGCGGCTCCAGAGCAGCTTGACCGGCGCGCGCGCCTGCTTGGAAATCCATGCGGCCTCGGCCATGAAATCGCTGCGCAGGCGCCTTCCGAAGCCGCCGCCCACCCGCGTCACATTGACCGTGACGTCGCTCTGGGGAATTCCCAAGGTCGCCGCCACGTTGCTCGCCCCAGGTTCGGGGTTCTGCGTCGGCGCCCAGAGGACGACCTTCCCGTCAGCGAAATGGGCGGTGCAGTTTTGCGGCTCGAGACTGATGTGGGCGAGGAACGGATAGGCGTAGGCCGCTTCGACGACGCGCGCGGCCCCCTGAAGCGCGGACGCGACGTCGCCGTCGCGACGCAGATAGGTCGCCGGCGCCTTGGCGGCGAGTGCGGCCGCGGTCTCGGCAAACAGCGCGCTGCTCTGGGCTGCAGTCGGGCCGTCGTCCCAGGCGATTTCAAGCGTCTTGCGAGCTCGGCTCGCCGCCCACCAGCTGGTGGCGACGATCGCGACCCCGTCGCTGACCCCCTGCGGATCGCCTCGGGGGTTGGCCTCGCGCGCTCGAACGATGAAGGCGTCGCGCACGCCGGGCAGCGCCTTGATGGCCTCGACATTCGTACTCTTCACGGTCCCGCCGAAGACGGGACACTTCTCAAAGACGGCGTAGAGCATGTCGGGCACGACGACATCGATGCCGAACAGAGGCTGGCCGGTCACGATCTTGGCGTTGTCGACTCCGGGCGTCGGCTGGCCGATAATTCTGAAGCTCTTCGGGTCCTTGAGCTTCACGCCGGCGAGATCCGGCGCCGGCAGCAAGGCGGCTTTCGACGCCAGTTCGCCATAGCCGAGCGAACGCCCGCTGTTCCGATGACGGACGACGCCCGCCTCGGCGTTGCATTCCGACGGCGGCACGTTCCAGCTTTGCGCGGCCGCGGCGATGAGCATTTGCCGCCCCGCGGCGCCGACGCGGCGCAGGGGATCGTAGTTGAGCGTCGTCGCCAAGCTGCCGCCTGCGAATTGCTGGCCGAATTTTCCTTCGTCGAGCGGGGCCTGTTCGATGCGCACGTTCTTCCATTCGACGTCGAGTTCCTCGGCGATCATCATCGGCAGCGCCGTCATTACGCCTTGGCCGATCTCTGGATTCTTCGACATGATCGTAACGACGCCGTCGGGCGCGATGCGGACGAAGGCGTTGAGCGTCGCGGCTTCGCCTGCGGCGACGTCGGGCGCTTCCGCCATCGCGGCGTTCCCGAGCGAGGGAAGAATCGCTTGCAACAACAGTCCCCCTCCGGCCGCGGCGCTCGCCTTGAGGAATGAACGGCGAGAGCGGATTGGAGACAATGCAGCGCCTTCGATGCGGCTTTTGGAGCCCAGCGCGGCCATGATTGTCATGATCACTTCACCTCCGCTGCGGTCGGCTGGACGAGCGCTGCTTTCTTGATTGCGGCGCGGATGCGCGAATAGGCGCAGCAGCGACAGACGTTCCCGCTCATCGCCTGGTCGATCTCCTGATCGTCGGGATGGGGGTCTTCGACAGGAGCGCGGCCGCCGACATGATTTGTCCCGCCTGACAATAGCCGCACTGAGGCACGTCGAGCTCCATCCAGGCGGCTTGAAGAGTCCTTCCAAGAGGATTGGAGGACATTGCTTCGATTGTCGCCACGGCGGCTTCGCCGACGGTCGAGATCGGCGTCAGGCATGAGCGCGTCGCCTCGCCGTCGAGATGGACGGTGCAGGCGCCGCATAGTCCGACGCCGCAGCCGAATTTGCTGCCCTTCAAATCGAGTTCGTCGCGCAGCACCCAGAGAAGAGGAGTGTCCCCGTCGACATCGACGGTTCGCTTCAAGCCGTTCACTTCGATCGTATAAGCCATCGTCCAAGCCTCTGAACTCTATCATCGAGTTTCCGCTCGCCCGCTCACGGATGGAAGCGGTTGCGAAAATCGCGATTTGCCGATTGCCGGCAACCGCGCCGATGGCAAAGACAGGCCGATCATTTGTCGGCGCAAACAGGAAGGGGCGGCGCCGCGCTCATTCGGCGCGTTTCTGCGTCGCCAACCGCCAAAAAGGGCCGACGGCTGCCGACCGGCGGCTCTCGTTGCCTCACAACGCCCGGTCACTGTGCATCTTCGCCGCCGAATGAGATGACTTCATGGCGACGAGAACAAACCTTCGTTACTGGACGCCGCGGACTCGGACGGGGTTCGCCAACTCGCTCCGGTCAGTTGTTCCGGACGGGTCGAGTTTCATCGCAACCGACCCCGGAGCCAAACGTCAGGCCAGTCTCGCCACCCCGACTTCGCCGTCGGCGACATAATGGTTGACCCGCCCGGCGGCGAGGCGCTCGCCTTCCTGATGCCATCTCACCTCGCCGATGACGCCGAAGCGCCTCAGTTCGTCGAGGATGAAATCGCGTTCGGCGTTGGTGTCGGAATCGGTCGCGTGGGTGACCTGGAAGGTGAATTTGGTCAGCGAGAATCCGGTGTCCCTCGTGCCCGCGCCGATCCAGAGCGCGGGGGCGTCGAGCGGCGGCCGGTCGGCGTTGAGCCAGAATTCGGCGGTGTTCAGCGTTTCCTCCGCCCGCTCGAGACTCAGCGCCCAGAAACGGATGTGATGGCGCTTGCGCGGGCTGCCGTCGATCGCCTTCTGAAAGCCGATGTCCTGGCCGCGCCCGAACAGATAGAGCGTGCTGAACGGCGCGGCCGGGTAAGACCGGTTGAGCACGAAAGCGACGAGCATCCGCCAGGAGCTTTTGAGCCCGAGCGGGTCCGCTTCCGTCCAGCCGGCGCCGGCGAAGGCGGCCCGCAGCTTCGAGAACTCGCCGACGAGGACGAGATTGACCGGATCGCCCGGGAACCCGTCGCCGGTCACGGTGAAGCTCGGCACGCTTTTCCGCTGCAGGATCTTGAGGCTCGTTCGCACGACGCGCGGCAGGATGACGTAGGCGGCGATCGCGTAGGTCGCGCTCAGCGCGAAAATCCAGGGCAGCCTCTGGTCGGTGATCCTGAAAACGACGAAAACGATGAACCAGACGCTGAGGATCCCCAGTCCGAGGACCAGAAGACGCTGAATCAGCCGAATGAGATGCCGCAACTTCCCTGCCCTTCTGTGCCGGCGCGGTCGCCCTCGCCGCCGCCATTCCGTCAATCGAACTCTGGCCGCTCGAGCACGGCGCGGCAAGCAGGTCGCAGCAGAGCCATCGGGTGAAAGGCGGAAGCCGCCGAGCGCCGCAGCGCTCCCGCCCCCCTTTGCGGGGAATGCGTTCGCGCCACCGGTCTCGTTGGGTTCGCTCCTGCCGGATTGCCCCGCGTGTGCCGAACACGGTCTCGCCTACCCGCCGCCGAGCACCCCCTTCATCGCCACGTTGGTTTCCTGCGCATAGCGGCGCGCGGCGAAGGCTTCGCCGAGCGTGCCGAGCACATGGCCGGTTTCGCGCTCCGTGACCGCGAGCGTGTCGGTCTGCGCGTCGCCGAAGAGCTCGAGCGCGGCGCGAATGTTGTCGTCCGGGTGCAGGGTCGTCGCCGGCAGGTGCGCGATGAGGCCGACCGGACCGCCGTCGTCGCCTTCCTCGAGCGCATGGGCGTGCGCCTCGGGAACATGGACGAGCCCGTGATAGCGCCCGTCCTCGCCGACCGCGACGACGACATTGGCGCTGCCGAGCGGATAGGCCTCGCGGAACGCGCGAATGCTCTCCTCGGCCAGAAAGATCGGCGGCGACGTGACCATCATCCTGGCGACCGTCAGGTCGCGCAGCCAGCCGACGTCCTGTCCGCCGCGAATCGTCTCGCCGCGCAGGTGCAGGCGCCAGGTGGTGAACGAGTAGCCGAAGGTCGCCCGCACGGCGAGGGTGGTTGCGATCGAGGCCGTCAGCACCCCACCCGCGATGCCGAGATTGCCGGTGCTTTCGAGCACGAGAAACGTCATCGTCAGCGGGCCGCCGACGATCGCCGTGCTGAGCGCCCCCATGCCGACGAGCACGCAAGCCGTCGTGTCGAGCCCGAGAGACGGAAGCGCGAAATCGACGCCGATCGAAAAGAGCTTGCCGAGCAGCGAGCCGACGAACAGCGAGGCGAAGAACAAGCCGCCGCGGAAGCCGGAGGCCAGCGACACGAGGCTCGCGAACAGCTTCAGCGAAATGAGGACGGCCAGTTCCTTCGCGCTCAGCGGCCAGTAGAAATCGAGGCCGAGCGCGCCGTGGCCTGCGCCCAGCACCTGCGGCGTGTAGAGCGCCATGGCGCCGAGCATCAGACCGCCCGCGACCGGCCGCAGGACGCGCGAGGGGACGGCGGCATGGAAGGCGCGCTCGATGAGCGCCGCCGCCCGCATTGCGCCGACGCCGAGCGCCGCCGCGACGAGGCCGAGCCCGACCAGCGCGCCGTAATGAGCGAAGCTCAGGGGGGACACTTCCGGCGCGTTGATGACGTAGGGCGCGCCGACGATGGCCTTGGTCGTCAGCACCGCGACCAGCGAAGCGGCCAACACCGGTCCGGCGTTGGCGAGCGAATAGGCCCCGATGATGAGTTCAAAGGCATAGAAGGCGCCGGTCAGCGGCGCGCCGAAGGCCGCGGCGATCGCGCCCCCGGCGCCGCAGCCGACCAGCATGCGCAGATCCTGCCGGCGCAGATGCAAATCCAGTCCCAGCCGCGAGGCGACGCCCGCGCCGATCTGCGCGTAGCCCGCCTCCAGTCCGACCGAAGCGCCGCATCCGTTGGAGACGACCGTCTGCGCGGCGACGAGGAGGCTTTCGTTGAGCGACATGCGCCCGCCGCGCAGCGCATTGGCCTCGACCGGATCCACCGCGGGGCGCAATTTCTTGTTCTTGCGCGCCCGCCACGCGTCGATCGATCCGAGCGCGAGCCCCGCCAGCATCGGCGCGGCGAAGGCGGCGATCGGCGGCACGCGCTCGGCGGCGCTGAGGCGCACGTCGAAGGGGATGCCGTAAATGACCACATGCGCGAAGTCGACGATCGACGTCATCGCGCTGACGCAGAGGCCGGCCAGCACGCCGACGCCGATCGCGAGCGCGACCAGCCCCAATTCGCCCCCGCGCAGGCGGGCGCGCAGCCGCGCGAGGACGACGAGCGCGCGTCGCGGCGGAGTCTTCATCGCCGCTGCCGGCGGGGTGCGGGAGCGCTTGACGGCATGGGCGAATTTATGCGCGGCCGACGGCCCGAAGCCAAGGGCGGCTTCACCGCTCCGCCAGCGCCATGTCGTCGCGGTGGATCATCTCGGCGCGACCGGAGGTTCCGAGGATGTGGACGATGTCGCGCGACTTGCGGCCGCGGATACGTTCGGCGTGCAAAGCGTCATAGGCGATGAGACCGCGCCCGATCTCCGCGCCCCGCTCGTCGCGGATGGCGACGCAATCGCCGCGCGAGAAGACGCCCTCGATGCGCGTGACCCCGGCCGGCAACAGGCTCTTGCCCCCGGCGAGCGCGGCGGCCGCGCCCGCGTCGATGAACACCGCCCCCTTCAGCTCCAGCGAGCCGCCGATCCAGATCTTGCGCGCCGCGATCGGGTTCGAGGGCGTGAGAAACCAGGTGCAGCGTCCGCCTTCGGCGATGCGGGCGATCGGATGCGCCACCCGCCCGTCGGCGATGACCATGTGGGTTCCGGCGGTCGTCGCGATGCGGGCGGCCTCGATCTTGGTGCGCATGCCGCCGCGCGACAGTTCCGACGCCGCGCCGCCCGCCATCGCTTCGATTTCCGGCGTCACCCGTTCGACCACGGGCAGGAGCCTGGCGTGCGCGTTGTCGGAGGGCGGGGCGTCGTAAAGGCCGGCGACGTCGGAGAGCAGGACGAGAAGGTCGGCGCTCGCCATGGTGGCGACGCGCGCGGCGAGCCGGTCGTTGTCGCCGTAGCGAATCTCGCTGGTCGCGACCGTGTCGTTCTCGTTGATGATGGGAACGGCGCGCATCGCGATCAGGCGGCCGAGCGTCGCGCGGGCGTTGAGATAGCGGCGGCGCTCCTCCGTATCCTGCAGGGTCACCAGCACCTGGCCGGCGACGATCGCATGCACTTGGAGCGCCTGCGACCAGGCGCTCGACAGCGCAATCTGCCCGATCGCGGCGGAAGCCTGGCTGTCCTCGAGCTTCAGGGCGCCCTTCGGCAACTTCGCGACCGTGCGCCCGAGCGCGATCGCGCCCGACGACACCACCATGACGTTTGCGCCCCGCCGATGCAGCGCGGCGATGTCGGCGACGAGCGCCTCGAGCCAGGCCTCTTTGACCGCGCCGCGCGAGGAATCGACGAGCAGCGAGGAGCCGACCTTGACCACCACGCGGTTGAACCAATCGAGCGAAGGAACCTGGGCCACGGCCGCCGACTTGCGAAGGTCTCTGCGCCCGAACGCGCGAAGACGCGGCGAGGCAAGCTCTTTTTCGGTCTAGATCAGCAACACGGGGATGGCAAGGCGCGCATCGATGCCGGCCGCCGGGCTTCTGGCGCTGATCCGAATCCGACCCGTGTACGTCTGACCGGCGCGACCAATCCCGGCGCCTTGACCCCGGAGACGGCGCGCCTCTACAAACGCCGCTTCGAACCGCTCGGCTGACCGAGCTCCGGCTCAGCGCCTCACGCTCCGCCTGCAAGTCATGCCAAGACCTGGAATCGCAGATCTTCAAGGGACGCCTCGATGCGCAATTTCGATGACCTGTCCGAGCGCGAAATGCTCGCCCTCGCGATCGGCAACGAGGAGGAGGACAGCCGCATCTACGCCGACTTCGCCGACGGGCTCCTCGAGGACTATCCGGCGAGCGCGCAGGTGTTCACGGAAATGGCGGCCGAGGAGAACGAGCACCGCCGAAGGCTGATCGACCTCTTCGTCTCCAAGTTCGGCGAGCATATCCCGCTCATCCGTCGCCAGGACATCCGCGGCTACCTCCCGCAGAAGCCGGTCTGGCAGGCCCGTCCGCTCCATATCGAGGCGGTCCGCGCGCACGCCCACGAAATGGAGCTCGCGGCCGCGCGGTTCTATCGCCAGGCGGTGGCGCGCACCTCCGACGCCTCCATCCGCAAGCTGCTCGGCGACCTCGCGGAGGTGGAGGTCACGCATGATCGAAGGGCGCTCAACCTGGAAAAGGAGCTCCTGACCGACACCGCGCGTCACAGCGAGGAAGAGGGCGAGCGCCGGCGCTTCATTCTGCAGATCATCCAGCCCGGCCTCGTCGGCCTGATGGACGGCTCTGTCTCGACGCTCGCGCCGGTGTTCGCCGCGGCGTTTGCGACCCACAATTCGTGGAACGCGTTTCTGGTCGGTATTGCCGCCTCGGTCGGGGCGGGCATTTCGATGGGCTTCGCCGAGGCGCTGTCGGACGACGGCAAGCTCTCGGGCCGCGGCGCGCCGCTGCTGCGCGGCTTCGTCTGCGGCCTGATGACGTTCGGGGGCGGCATCGGCCACACCCTGCCCTATCTCATCCCCCACTTCTATACCGCGACCGCGGTCGCCATGGGTGTGGTCGTCATTGAGTTGCTGACGATCTCATGGATCCAGTGGCGCTATATGGACGTGCCGCCCTTGTCGGCGGCGGCCAAGGTGATGATCGGCGGCGCGCTGGTGCTGGGGGCCGGCATTCTGATCGGGTCCAGCTGAGGGGCCGCATTTGCGCCTCGCCGCCGGATGAGCCACCCTCTACCCGCGAAAGCGATTCCGGGGAGACGGGCGTGGAGATGCAAGCATCGATGGGCAAGCGCGCCGCGCGGTTCGGCGCGATGGTGGACGGTCGAGGAGCGGGCGAAGTTGTGAGCCCCGCGCTCACGACGAATGCGAGCCGGTGAACGGCACGAAGGGAATGATCGCGCCGCCGTAGATGTCGGAGCGCAGAACCGTCACGCGGCCGTCCGGCGATCGGCGCTTGACCGCCTTGATCACGTGCTGCGCGCCCGGCGGGCCGACCGGAATGACCATGATCCCCTCGGGCGTCAGCTGCTGCAGGAGCGGCGGCGGAATGTGGTCGATGCCGCAGGTGACGATGATCTTGTCGAACGGCGCGAACTCCTCCCAGCCGTAATAGCCGTCGGCGTTGCGCGTGCGGATGGCGCGATATTCGCTGTAGCCGCGCGCGATCAGGCGGTCGTAGAGGGCGCGGGTGCGCGCAGCCAGTCCGGGGATGATCTCGATCGACCAGACGTTCGGCGTGAGGTTCGAAAGATAGGCCGACTGGTAGCCCGAGCCGGTGCCGATCTCGAGCGCCTTGTCGCTGCGCTTGACGCTGAGCGTATTCGTCATGCGGGCGACCGTGTGCGGGCCGGTGATGGTTACGCCGAAGCCGATGTTGAGGTGATGCCATTCATAGGCGCGGTCGAGGTTCTCCGGCGTGACGAACTCCTCGCGCGGGGTCAGGAGATAGGCGCGGATGTCGGCTTCGTCCCAGATGTCGCGGTGGGCGATGATCTGCTGGAGGCGGTCCCAGCGCGCCCCAAGAAAACGCGGGTCCTCGCCGCGGTTCTTGACCATCCACTCGACGAAGGCCGCGCGGGTCTCATGCGGCGGCGAGACGCTCCAGGCATAGGGGGTCGGAACGCTGGCGAAGGCGGGCCCCGCCGCGGCGGCAGCCGCCGCGCCGATCAGGAACCTGCGCCGATCGATGTCGCGCCTCATGGACGGCATGGGGAGGCATAAACCGGCGACCGTCAAGCGCGAAAGCCGGAGCGGCGCCGCCGCCGGGCGCCCGCGTCCCCGTTTCCCGTCCGGGAGAAAGGAGGCGCCAAGCTCGGTCGCCGGACGATCTGAGACGAACACGGATTTTGATTTTCGCAGAGAAATTGCAACAAGAATTGCCGAGCGCGGCGCCTCGGCCGATCCCCCGGCCGTCTCCGCCAACCGCAAAGGCTTCAACCAAGGGCTCCAAGAATGCTCAAATCCGCCCTCGCCTTCCTCACCGGCGCCTCCGCCCGCGCCGACGACGCGGCGACCCGCCCCGCCGGTCGGGGCAGCCCGTCGGTCGACGGCGGCAGATGCTGCGCGAGCCTCGCCGAAGTGCGGGAGAACATCGACCGCATCGACCGCGAGCTCGTCCGCCTGATCGCCGAGCGGGGCAAGTATGTGGCCGAGGCCGCACGCTTCAAGCCCGACCTCGCCGCCGTCAGCGCGCCCGCGCGGGTCGACGCGATCATCGCCAGGGTGCGCGCGGACGCGGAAGCGGAGAGCCTCGACCCGACCGTCGCCGAAAAGACCTTTCGCGCCATGATCGCGGCCTTCGAGGACACCGAGCGGGCGGAGTGGATGAAGCGGCAGGGACAGGCGCCGGAAAAGCCGTAGCGGCGCCACGTCAAGCGCGGCGGAAGCGGGTCTCGCCCGAGACCGGCGCCTCGGCGACGACCTCGCCGCGCTCGCGTAAGTCTTCGAGATGGGCGAGCGTCGAGAGGCCGGCGGCGCGGGTCAGCGAGGGATCGAGGCCGACATAGACCTTGGCGACGATGTCGGGAACGGTTTCCGCGCCGCCCTCGAGCGCAGCGAGGATCGAGGCCTCCCGCTGACGCCGGTGATGACCGAGGGCGCGCAGGTAGCGCTGCGGCTCGCGCACCGGGCCGCCGTGGCCCGGCCAATAGATCGTCTCCTCGCGGCCGGTGAGCTTCGCCAGCGAGGCCATGTAGGCGCCCATCGAGCCGTCGGGCGGCGCCACGACCGACGTCGACCAGGCCATCACGTGGTCGCCGGAAAAGAGCGCGCGCTCTTGGGCAAGCGCGAAACAGAGATGATTGGCGCAATGGCCGGGCGTAGCGACGGCCTCGATCGAAAATCCGCTCGCCTCGAGCCGCTCGCCGTCGGCGAGAACCGCGTCGGGCGAATAGGCGCGGTCATGCGAGGAGTCCAGCCCGCCCGTCCCGTCGCCCTTCGGCTGAAAGGGCGAGGCGCCGACGATGCGCGCGCCCGTGGCCCCCCGCAGTCTTCCGGCCAGCGCGCTGTGGTCGCGATGGGTGTGGGTGACGAGAATGGTCTCGACCCGCTCGCCCTCGACCGCCGCCAGGATCGCGGAAAGATGGGATTCGTCGCTGGGGCCCGGATCGACGACGGCGACGTCGCCCTCGCCGACGATATAGGTGCAGGTGCCGTTGAAGGTGAAGGGCGAGGCGTTCGGCGCGATGAGGCGGCGCACCAGCGGGGAAAGGCGGGTCAGCGCGCGCCGCGGCGCCTGCCGCGGATCGGCGAAGAAGTCGGGTTCCTTCTCGTCAGCCATTCGCGCGCTCCTTTGCCGCCCCGCCGGCGTTCGACCCTCGGGGCTCCGAACTCGAGTCAACGGCGAGGGCGATAGGCGCCGCTCGCGCTTCTTTTGGCGGCGATGAATATCGCACGCGCCCCGCATATGCGCCATGAAGACCGCTGAATTGCACGTCCAACGAGTCTCCTCGACGCGAGGCGCAATTTGCAAGACTCTCTCCACCCCGACCGGCGCGCTTTGTGAACTGGGATTCGTCGCTCTGGGCTCGAGGCGGGTTATCGCGAGGCGCGCGACGGCCGTCACTCGCGGTCGAATAGCTTGCGGAGCTCCGCCTTGGCCTCTTCGAGCACCTGTCGACGCGGGTCCGGAAGCGATCGGCCGGCGCGATTGATGTAGAACGTCAGCATCGACATGGCGGACTGGTAGGGCGAGGCCTTCCGGCGCGTGCTCATGTCCGCCGAGCGCTTCAAGGATCGGGCGATCTCCAGGGGGTCGTCCCAGGTGAACACCGCCGGCTCGAGGTCGAGCGCGTTGCTCTCGCGCGTCACGACTTGCGACCAGCGCTTTGCGGGGTCGGCGGCGCCAACGTCCTCGGGCCTCGCCCGCGCGCGTCGCTGCCGGTTTGCTGAAGAGGCGCGCGGCCGCTCCGTCATCGTTCGAATGTTCCAACGAGCTCGGCTTCGGCGAGAGTATGCTTAAGCGCCTCCCGCTCGACGTCTCGGCAGTGCGCGCCCTTGCGAACCGGCAGTCGGTCGACGGAAAGCGCGAGCAGGCGAAACCGATAGCGATGCGGACCATGCCCGCGGGGAGGACAGGGGCCGCCATAGCCGGATCGCCCGAAGTCGTTGATCGCCTGCTTGAATTTTTCTTCCCCCGCCGCGCGTCCGGCGCCGCGGGACATCCCGGCGACGGCCGCGGGAATGTCGTAGGCGGCCCAGTGACGCCACACGCCCCCAGGAGCGTCCGGATCGTTGCAAAGGAGTGCAAAGCCCCGCGTCTTCGGGGGCGCTTCGCCCCACTCCAACGCCGGCGACAAATCCTCGCCTTCGCATGTGCAGATGCGCGGGATTTTCCCTTTGTCGGCAAAATCGCTCGAGGTCAGCCGCATGAGCCATTCTCCTTCCCGATCGTCAAGGCGGATCATTCGCGGCAGAGGCCGCCGAGTTCGGAGCTCTGCTTCGACCCTCGTCGCCTTGTTATGATAGCGCGGCGCGGATAAGAGGCGAAGCCGAACCGTCCGACGACCTTTGGAGTCCCCGTGACCGACGCCCTCGACGCCACGCTCGTCGCGACCCTGTGGCCCGCGCGACCGGCTTCGCATCTTGCACGCGATGCGGCGCTCGTCATCGGCGGCGCGCTCGCGCTCGCGATTTCGGCCAAGGTCCAGGCGCCCTTCTATCCCGTGCCGATGACCCTGCAGACGCTGATCGTGCTCGCGCTCGGCGCGGCTTGCGGAACGCGGCTCGCCGCGGCGGCCGTCGGGCTCTATCTCGCCGAGGGCCTTCTCGGCCTGCCGGTGTTCGCCGGCGCTTTCGCCGGCCCCGCCTACTTTGCCGGCCCGACCGGCGGCTATCTCCTGAGCTTCCTCGCCGCCGCGGCGCTGATCGGCTTTCTCGCCGAGCGTGGATGGGACCGCTCATGGCCGCGGCTCTTGGCCGCAATGACGATCGGCCACGCCGTCATTTTCGCGTTCGGCTTCGCCTGGCTTTCCGTGCTTGTCGGGCCGGACAAGGCATTCGCGGTCGGCGTCGCGCCGTTCGCGCTGGCGACGATTGTGAAAACCCTGCTCGCTGCAGCTCTCGTCGGCGCCGCCTGGCGCGCGGTCGAGCGGCTGCGCGCCTACTGACGGCAAGGCGATGGCGGCCGATCCCGATCGCCATGGCCCGCCCGCGAGGGCGGCCTTCGCGCGCTTCGTGCCGATCGCCACCCGCTGGAGCGACAACGACGCCTACGGCCATCTCAACAATGTCGTCTATTACGCGCTGTTCGACTCGGCGGTGAACGAGATTCTGATCGAGGCGGGGCTGCTCGATCCAGCGACGAGCCCGATCGTCGGCCTCGTGGTGGAGAGCAACTGCCGCTTCTATTCGAGCCTGACCTATCCCGAGCCCGCGGAAGTCGGCGTCGCGGTCGAGCATCTCGGCCGCTCCTCGGTGCGCTACCGCCTCGCCGTGTTCAAGGCCGGCGCGACCCACGCCGTCGCCGCCGGCCGCTACACCCACGTCTACGTCGACCGGCAGACCAATCGCCCGTTTCCGATTCCCGAGGCGCACCGGGAGCTGATGGAGAAGCTGAAGATGCCGTGAAGTCGCGATGACTTCGGCGCGAGGCAGTCGTCGCGAAGATGCAAGCGATCTATCGCCGTGCGTCCCTGACGAGGATTTCGAGCCCGCTCCCCACGACGATGCCGAAAAGGAAGGCCGCGGCGAGGGCCACTATGATTTGCCCGTCAACCATTAACATCGTCCTCATTGATCGGACTTTGACCCTTGTAATATTGGCGCGGCGGACATTTGGCGCCTACAAAAACGCGGCAAAATCCGACGAACCATTGCAAAGGCGTCCGATGGGCGTGACTTCGTCGGGCAAATGTCGTGTGCCAGCGCACTCGCCGACCAGCGCAAGCCCCAATGCTGGGGAGGAACGCGATACGTTGATCGCCCGCAGCCGGCCAGACGAGTTCTGGCGACGTTATTCGCAAGGGCTGCCCGCTCTTGATCGGGCGTCCGTTTGAGGCATAGGAGCGCCTCCGAATTCCTCCGCCGTGGGTCTTCGCCCGCGGGAAGAGCCCTTGGTGATCGAAAGTGAAAGTCCGCAACTCGCTGAAATCCCTGCGCAAGCGCCACCGCGACAACCGCCTCGTGCGCCGCAAGGGCCGCGTCTACATCATCAACAAGACGCAGAAGCGCTTCAAGGCCCGCCAGGGCTGATCGCCGTTCGCCGACTTTTGACGGACCGCGGCCTCGCGCGCTAGTGTCGGCCCATGAGGCTTCGCGCTGCGTCTCTCTTCATCCCGTTGACGGTCGCGGCCCTTTCGGCCGGCGTCGGCGCGCGCACGATCGAACAGGCGCCGCAAGACAAGACGGACGCGGGCCGGACGCGGCGCCGAAAGCGGAAGCCCCCGCGCCGCCGACGCCCGCCGAAATGCGCGCCGAGATTTACGCGCGCCTCGTCGCCTCGAAGGATTCGGACGAGACCGAGGGCCTCGTCGGCCTCCTGCTCGCCGCCTATTCGCAATCCGGCTCGGACACCGGCGACCTCCTGCTCGTCCGCGCCCACAAGGCGATGGAGGCGAAGGACTTCGGCGACGCAGCGAAAATCCTCGATGCGACGATCGCCCTTCTGCCCGACTGGGCGGAGGGCTGGAACGCGCGCGCGACCTTGCGCTATCTCGACGACGACTACGACGGCTCGATGGCCGACATCGCCGAGACCTTGAAGCGCGAGCCGCGCCATCTCGGCGCGCTGCTTGGCATGGCGAGCATCCTCGAATCGCGCGACAAGAAGGACCAGGCGCTGAAAGTCTACGAGCGCGCGATCGCGATCGCGCCGCACTGGAAGAGCGCAGAGGAAGCGGCGGACAAGCTCGAAGGCCGAAATCGCCGGGCAGGACCTGTGAGGCTCGGCGCCGCGCCGAAACGCCGCGGGCGGCGGTGACGGCGTTTCTTGCCCTCCCGTTTCTTTGCTTCCTCGGCGTCATCGCGGCGCTCGGGGCCTTCACGGCCGTTGAGACGCGCCGGATCGAGGCGCGCTATCCCCCGACGGGCAGGCGCGTTCCGGTCGGCGGCGGCGCGATCCACGCGCTCGACCGCCCGGCTGAGGGCGAGGAGCGCGGCGCGGTCCTGCTGATCCACGGCGCCTCGGGCAACGCGGCCGACATGTTCGCGGCCCTCGCCGAGACGCTCAGCGCCGCGGGCTTTCGCGTACTCAGCCTCGACCGGCCCGGCCACGGCTGGAGCGACCGCTTCGGCGGACGCGCCGTCTCCTCTCCCGTCGTTCAGGCTGCGGCGCTGAGGCGGGCGGCGGAGGCGCTCGGGGTCACGCAGGCGATCGTCGCCGTCCATTCGCTCGGCGGAGTGACCGGCTTAGCGATGGCGCTCGAACATCCGGATTTCGTGCGCGCCCTGGTGATGATCGCGCCGGTCAGCCACCCCTGGCCGGGCGGCGTCGCCTGGTATTACCGCCTCGGCGCGCATCCCCTGTTCGGTCCGCCGTTCCGCCGGCTCGTCGCGCTGCCCATCGGCATGGTCCGGATGCGCGCGGGGGTTCGAGCCGTGTTCGCGCCCAATCCGGCGCCGCGAGATTTCATCGAGGCGACGCGCCTGCCGCTCGTGCTGAGGCCGCTCCACTTCCGCGCCAATTGCGAGGACGTCGCCCGCGCCGAGGCCGCGGTCGCGGCGCTGTCGCCGCGCTACGGCGCAATCCTCGCGCCGACCGAGGTCGTCACCGGAGATTCCGACGGCGTCGTCTATGCCCATATCCACTCGAAGGGCTCGGCGCGCGACATCCCCGGCGCGCGGCTGACGACGCTCGAGGGCGTCGGCCACTCGCCCCATCACGTCCAGCCGCAGCGGATCGCAGCGATCATCCTGGAGGCCTGGCGGCGGGCGAGAGCGCGGGAGACCGAGGCGGCATGACGCGGATCGCCGGGGCATTTTTTTGACATAAGCCCCCCGTCCAGAGAGGCCTCTTGCGGAGCAAGAGGCCTCGAAGGGACGGCACGGCCGATCGGGCGCCTCAAAACGAGAACTGCCGCGCGCCCTCCGCGCGCCTACCCCCCGACCGTCGCGATGCGCAGGTTGTTGGTGCCGCCGGGCGTTCCGAACGGCACGCCGGCGACGACGATGATGCGCTCGCCGGCGCCGGCGAAGCCTTCGATATAGGCGTGGCGGCAGGCGCGCTCGGCCATGTCGCGCTCGTCGCGCGCGTCGTCGGTGACGATCGGATGCACGCCCCAGACGAGCGCGAGGCGGCGCGCGACCTGCTCGATCGGGGTCAGCGCCAGAATCGCGGAACGCGGCCGCTCCCGCGCGATGCGCAAGCCCGTCAAGCCGGAGCTGGTCCAGGCGCAGATCACCTTGAGGCCCAGCGTCTCGGCGACGTCGCGGGTCGCCTCCGCGATCGCGTCGGCGCCGGTCGGCTCTGGCGTCGCGCGCTGCGCCTCGATGATCGAGGGATAGAGGCCCTCGGACTCCACCGCCTCGGCGATCCGGTTCATCGTCGCCACCGCCTCGCACGGATATTGCCCGGATGCGCTCTCGGCCGAGAGCATGACCGCGTCCGCGCCCTCGAACACCGCGGTCGCGACGTCGGACACTTCCGCGCGCGTCGGAACGGGCGAGGTGATCATCGATTCCAGCATCTGCGTCGCCACCACCACCGGCTTGCCGAGCCGGCGGGCGAGCCGGGTCAGCGTCTTCTGGATGCCGGGCACCCGCTCGAGCGGCATTTCGACGCCGAGATCGCCGCGCGCCACCATGAAGGCGTCGGCGACCGCCACGATCTCGTCGAGCCGCGCGATGGCCTGCGGCTTTTCGATCTTGGCCATCACCAGCGCCCGACCCTTGGCGATCGCCTTGACTTCGGCCACGTCCTCCGGCCGCTGGACGAACGAGAGCGCGACCCAGTCGATGTTCTCTTCGAGCGCGGCAATGAGATCGGCGCGGTCCTTGTCGGTCATCGCCGAGGTCGGGATGGTGGTGTCGGGCAGGCTCACGCCCTTCTTGTTGGAGACGCGGCCCGCGACCTCGACGACGGTCGTGGCGCATCCGAGCTCGGGCTCGACGACGCGCAGCATCACCTTGCCGTCGTCGACGAGAACGCGGTGGCCCGGCGCGAGCGAGCTCAGGATTTCCGGATGCGGCAACTGAACCCGCGCCGCGTCGCCCGGCGCGGGGTCGCTGTCGAGGACGAAGACGTCGCCCTTGTGCAATTCGGCCCCGCCGTCGGCGAAGACGCCGAGCCGCAGCTTCGGCCCCTGGAGGTCGACCAGCACGCCGATCGGCCGGCCGGTCTCCTCCTCGAGCGCGCGGATCATCGCCACCCGTTCGCGCATCGCGTCGTGCGAGGCGTGGCTCATGTTGATGCGGAAGACGTCGGCGCCGGCGGCGAAGAGGGCCGCGACGGTCTCGCGATCGGCCGAGGCCGGGCCGAGGGTGGCGATGATCTTGACGCGGCGGCTGCGGCGGGAATGCAAGGGGTCCTCCAGGGGATCGTTGGTTGAAGCGCCGCCGGGATGGTTCGCCGGTTCGGCTCGTTATGATGACAGGCGTCACGGATTCGCGGAATTCGCCTGGTCGGTGAGCTGGACCGTCCAGCTCTTGGCGTCTTTGCCGGTGTCGACCTCGAAGAACCCGGTGCGGTCATAGCCGCGGGTGAAGCAGTCCTGCGCGACCCTCGATCTTGAACTCGCGGTCGGAGGTGCACATGAAGGCCTTGCCTTTCCATTCGCCGCCGCGCTCGTCCATCGCGTAGACGTAATAGTACTGCGCCGCCAGCGCGCCGCGCAGCAAGGTCACGCAGTCGAGCGATTTCAGGTTCCACCAGCCTTCGCTGACCCAGGCCGCGCCGTCGGTATAGGCGAGCGCGACGCTGACGCGGTTCGCCGTGTTGTTGCACATGCGCAGGTCCGCCCCCGCCGGGGACGCCGCCAGCAGCGCGAGGCCGAACGCCGGAAAAGACAGGATTTTGGTGAGGTTCGCCAAGTGGGTCTCGCGTTTCGGCGGCCATATTCGCCGCGAACGAGGGTGTGTCAACAACCGCCTCACGCCCGGCGGACGAAGCGCCAGTCCGGCCGCGCCGAGCGGATGAGGACGACTTCCGCGAGCGCCTCGCGCGTGAGCAGCCCGACGATCGCGCCGTCGGCGTCGGTGACGTAGAGCGCCGCGGCGTTCGGGTCCTGCAGCCGTTCGAACACGCTCTCGACCGCCGCCCCCGGCCGGACGCTGTCGACGCCGACCCGCATGAAGGCGCTCGCCGGCTCCTCGCCGCCGTGCTTGCGCACCGCCGCGAGAATGTCTTCGCGGGTGAGGAGTCCGACCGGCTTCATGAAGGCGTCGACCACCGGAAACTCGCGCTGCGCGGTCGCCAGCAGCGCGTCGACGGCCTCACCGAGGTTGGCGTCGATGGAGATCGGCGTGAAGCGCGTCTCCATCGCCTCAGCGACGCAGAGCCCTGTCAGCGCCTGCTGCGCCGCGCTCATCTGCGCCTCTCCGGCCGCGGCCATGTAGACGAAGATCGCGATGAAGAGGAGCAGCGGATTGCCGAAGAGGCCGAGGAAGCCGAGCGCGAGGGCGAAGGCCTGGCCGATCTTGGCCGCGATCGCGGTCGCCTGCGCCCCGCCGACCCGCATGGCGAGCAGCGCGTGCAAAACCCGCCCGCCGTCCATCGGAAAGGCGGGGATGAGGTTGAACACGGCGAGAAAGAGGTTGGCCGCCGCGAGCCGGCCCGCGAGCGACAGGTGGGGATTGTCGATCTCAGTGAACTCTCCGGGACGCAGGGAGCCCAGCGCCAGGGCGAGAATGAGGCCGATGGCGAGATTGACCGCCGGTCCGGCCAGCGCGACCACGAGCTCCTGGCGCGGATCGGACGGCAGGCGCTGCATGCTGGCGACGCCCCCGATCGGCAGGAGCGTCACCTCGGGCGACCGGATGCCATAGCGGCGCGCGGCGAGGATGTGGCCGAACTCGTGCAGCACCACGCAGGCGAAGATGAGAACGATGAAGAGGGTGCTGTCGAGCGCTGCGGCGGCGCCGCCGCTCGCCCAGGCGCTGGAGGCGATCCAGGCGAGGAACAGGATAAAGGTGATATGGATCTTGACTGCGGTTCCGCCGAAGCGGCCGACGGTGATCGACCAGGGCATGTCGCCATTCTCCCATAGCGCGGCCAGCCATTCCAGCGGCCGGCGTCGACCGAGGCCAAATCGTCGGCGGCGGCTTTTTGGCCGCGTTCCCTGCGAACAGCGAAAAATGCAGGGAATCGCTCGTTTTGTGGCGTCTTCGGCATTTTTCGGGGCCGAAAAGGCGAGGGTTTTCAGGAGGCTCGCGCGAAAATTCCCTACGCGGGGAACAGAGGAATTTTTTGAAGCAAACAGCGGAATAATTCGTCCGATATCCGCTGGAACAGGGAAGGTCCGCTCGGAGGCTTGTTGACGCGGTCGATAGGGCGTCCGGAAGGACGCCCGTCTGTCGACGGGCTATGGAGCGCGGCGACAAGCGCGGCTACAATTGATCGGCGGATTGTGGGACGTTGGAAGTATGAATCGCATCGAACCTTTGTGTTTTGCCGCCGCGGCGGCGTTGTTCCAGACAGGGTCGGCGCGGGCGGATTTTTCCTCCTGCGTCGCCAATCTGCGCGCGGACGCGGCGCGCGCCGGCGTGTCGAGCCATGCCCTGGATACGGCCTTCAACGGGCTTAACCCCGACATGAAGGTGCTCGAGTTCCAGAAGCAGCAGCCGGAGTTCAAGACCCCGATCTGGGACTATGTCGCGGGCCTCGTCGACGAGGAGCGGGTCAGCGACGGCAAGGCGGCGATGGCGAAAAACGCAAGCGCGCTCGCCCGCGCCGAGCAAACCTACGGCGTCAGCCGCACCATGCTGGCGGCGATCTGGGGGGTGGAGTCCAATTTCGGCACGGAGATGGGCGAGCGGCCGCTGGTGCAGTCGCTCTCCACCCTCGCCTGCTACGGCGAGCGGGCGGGCTATTTCCGCTCGGAGCTGATGGCGACCCTGAAGATCATCGACCGCGGCGACATTCCCGCCGACAAGCTGACCGGATCGTGGGCGGGCGCGTTCGGGCAGACCCAGTTCATGCCCTCGAGCTACCTCAGGCTCGCGGTCGCCGGCGGCGACGGGCGGCGCGACATCGTCGATTCGGCCGACGCCGCGCTCGCCTCCACCGCCAATTATTTCGCCAAGTCCGGCTGGCGCTCAGGCGTTCCCTGGGGCTTCGAGGTCAAGCTGCCGCAAAACTATTCCGGCCCCTCCGGCCGCAAGGCGAAGGAGCCGATGTCCGCCTGGGCCGCGCGCGGGATCACCCGCATCGACGGACGTCCGCTGGGCGAGGGCGAAGCCGGGCTTCTGCTGCCGGCGGGCCGCGACGGCCCGGCCTTTCTGGTCACCCACAACTTCGACGTCGTCTATTCCTACAACGCCGCCGAATCCTATTCGCTCGCCGCCTGCGTGCTCGCCGACCGCCTCGCCGGCGGCCCGGGCATCGTGACGCCCTGGCCGACCGACGATCCGGGCCTGTCGCGCGCAGGAAGGCGGGAATTGCAGACGCTGCTGACGAAGAAGGGCTACGACGTCGGCGCGCCGGACGGGGCGATCGGAAACAAGACCAAGGCGGCGATCGCCGACTTCGAGCAGAAGCAGGGCATGCCGGTGAACGGGCGGGCGTCGCAGAAGGTGCTGGAGGCGCTGAGGAGGTAGGGGCGCGTTCCGCTCCCCTTGCGCTAGCTCCGCATGGCCGAACTCGAGCAGAAGGTTGCCGAATGGAGATCGAGCCGAAATCGATCTTCGGAAGCTCACGGACTATTGCCTCAACCCCGGACATGCGCGCGGTCGTCACAAGGCCCGCGTCTTCCGCGAAGCTCTTGGGATCGGACAGGCCGAGGCGGAAGAATTGCGGGCGCGGTTTTTGCGCGGCGCGCGAGGGAATGGCCGTGCTTCACGAGGCCGACGAATGGGGCGAGCGGTGGCGCGTCGATGTCGCAATGCTGCGACAAAACCGGCGCGTCGTGGTAAGAGCCATCTGGATCGTGCGGAAGGGCTCGCCGAACCCGAGATTTGTCACGTGCTGGGTGTTGAGATGACGTCGGCGACACATCAAACCGAGGAAGAGCGCGACCTGTTGAGCGCAGTCGCGCTGCTCATCGATCTGCCCGAACGCGGCCTCGTACGCGGCCAGGTCGGCACGATCGTCGAACCGCTCGACGGAGCAACCGCGCTCGTCGAGTTCAGCGACGACGAAGGACGCGCGTACGCGATCGTCCCGTGCCCGCGCGACGCCTTGCTGATCTTGCGGACCGCGCCCCTGGCTGCGTGACACTCGGTCGGCGAACCGCTGGCCCGGAAATGCACCCAAGCGAAGCAAATAGGGAAAAGTACAACCGTCAATCCGACGGCTCGATCGAGATCGAATTCGCCTTCGACTACGGCGACGAAGCCGTCCTCAAAGCCAATCGGACCGATCAAGGCCGCTGAACCTTCGAAGGGCCATCAGCCTTCGTCTGATTCTCGATCGAAGGCGCTGGGGCGAACCGCTTGCCCGGAAATGCACCCGGGTGAAGCAAATAGGGAAAAAAGCAAGCGTCAACGTAATACCCGTAATCTGAACCGGAGGCGTAGCCCCCAATTCCGTTGGTCACCAACCACTCGCGGGTCTCCAGACCAGACAGGTCCCTACAATTCTCCCTGCCGATCCGGATCGACATCGATCAGCGTCCCGGCTGACCGAAGCGATTCAGGAAAATGTTGACCTGGGAGTTATCGCAAAGGTAGGCGATTCAACCGGCCGCGCGAAGGACGGCGCGAATTGCGGCTTTACCGGGACACATGCATATTTCCCCATTTTCGTTCGCCCTCGCCGGAGTCCGAAGGCGCCCGCCGCGCCCGGCGGACGGGTGCGAACCAAAGTGGTGCAATTAGGCGGCGAGATTTTGTGAGTTTTGGGGGCTGTTCTGGTTGGCTACGGGGAGGGCGGTTCGGCCGAGGTTTTTCCAATAGGCGTCCCAGTCGCCGTTTATTCTGGTTATCCGCAAAGCGAGCATGTATTCCGCGTGCTCGACGCGCCACCAGGCGCCGGGCCGCTTGAGACGTTGTTGGGCGACGTAGCGATGCGCGCTTTCGATTTCGCCCGATCCGATCGGCAGTCCCTCGGCCAGCGCCTGTCGATAGTTCAACTGGTTCTTGCGGCTGCTCAAATAACGATGGCATCGGCGCACCGGCGCGTGTTCGTCGTCGACTTCAGGCGCTTCGCAATGACCGACGAGCGACCGCAATGTCATCTCGAAACTCCCGTCTCTGAGCGCGTCCTTCTGCGCCTCGATCCAGGTTTCCCGCGCGGCGGCGTCGGGCGCGATCGCTTCGGCGGCGGCGCTCAAATACTCGCAAACATGATAGAAATCGATCAGGTAGCTGCCTTGATCGCCAAATTGCTCCTCGACTTGGCCCACAATCCATGGCGCGCCATCGCCGACCGCGTGGACCCGCGAGTTCGCCCCGAAGCCGGCGCGAACCGCGCAGGCCAGCAGTTGCCGCCCGGCCGCCTCCGCGCCGCCCTCGATCGAGCCGGCGTAGACCGGCGTCCGGCTCCCCTGGGCGTGCGCCAGCGAAAGCTTCGCCTCTCGCCACGACAGGTTCTTGCCCTTGCGTTTGTCTTTCTCATCCCGACCCGGCTCGACGATCGGAACCATGCCGCCGTCAGTTTCCACGACGATCGGCTTACTGAGGCCTGGACCTTCCGGAAATTCCAAATCCGCTCGGCCGGCTTCGAACATCGACTGGGCATGGGCGAACGTGATCCGCTGGATCGTGCTCTCCCCAATCTCGAAGCCGTAATGCTCCCGCAGCTTGCTTCGAACTTGCGCGAAGGGTTGATCGGCGGCGAAGTCGACGATGACGCGTTGCAAGGGGCGCGAACAGCCCGAGGGGCTGACTTTCGCGCTGCGCAGAAACGGGCGCACACGCTCGTTCTTGAACCGATATTGCGGCTCCTGGACCTCTATCTCGCCGAATTTCGTATGCCAGCGGACTTTTTTTCACCTTGGCGATGCATCTGAGGTTGCTGACGAATTTCTCTCTCCGTCACCTCCGCCTGCCTCTCCGCCCAGCCCAGCAGCGCTTCGCGTCCCAAACGCCGCGTCTCCTCGACCAACCGCTCTTCCGCAGCGTCCGCCTCCTTCAAATCGCCTTCGCTATTCTCTACCGTCAGGGCTATCGACGCGACACGGTTTCGAACGTCAGGATGGCTGCGCAAAAAGGCAAACAGCGCTTCATCGCTCAAATCCGCGCCCGTCATCAGCTTCGTCCTCCCAAATCACCTCCGACAAAGCTTACTCCGCATCGAGTTGAATCGCACCCCCGGCGGACTGCGAAGGCGGCGACAATGGATATTTGTGATATGCTTTCAACTCGTACCCGCCCCTCCCATCCAGGCCACCCCATCATCGATAGACTTCGCGCCGATGTCCGATCCGGAGCACGAGAATCAGCGAGTTCTGCGTCCTCGATCCGCACGATGACGCGGAACTCCCCTACTCGGTATCGCCAAAACTCGCCGAAGCGCTCGCCCCTCAGCGCCTGACCGATCGAACGGGCGTCATCGAGGGGAGCGACGCGGTCGCGAAGGAAGCGAAGAATGCGCTGGGCCGACTGCGGATCGAGGGTGTCGAGTTCGCGCGCGGCGGCGCGCTCGAACTCAATCCTCCACGCCATGGCGCCGGATGAGGTCGTTCAAGGGAATCGACCCGCTACGGCCTTCGCGCAGATCCTCGAGGCGGCTTTCGGCGAGATAGAGGTCTTCGAGCTCGTCGAGATGATTGAGAATCGCCTCCCGGGCGTAGAAGCTCTTGGTGCGGCCGGTGCGCTTGGCGAGCTCGGCGAGGCGGGCCTCGATCTCTGGCGGAAGGCGGATGGCGAGCATGAGGGACCTCTGTCTGTTATACATGTATAGCATGAGGCGCTCGCGCGCAAATGGATGCGCAATGGAGATGACGCCGCAGAACCGTTGGCCTGCGTGGCCGGCAGAGCGGCCGTTGACGGGAAGGCGCCCTACGGGAGGGGCCGAAACGGAGAAGCAAAAGGATGGCGCCGCGAAACTGCGAGCTCATCGGCCGCTGGCGGATCGTCGAGGCCGACATCTGGGACCGCGACTATCTCGACCTCTGCGGGCCGGCGATACTGACCATCGGCGACGACGGCCGGGGCGAAATCGCCTTCGGGGCTCTTCAGCCAAGGCCGTTTCTCTCCTTCAGCGCCGGCCCGCATTTAGATCCCACGCTCGCCTCGCTCATTGGCTTTGGTGGGCGAGCACCGCTTCCGCATCGAAGGCGCCCATCGCTCCGGCTTCGCCCGCATGGAACATGACGACCGTTACGCCGACATCGGCGCCGAAAGCAGCAGTTGTCCAGTAGATCGGCGTCAAGCGGAAATGGGTATATCCGTTCTGAAGGGTCAATTCCGCTGCCCGCCGCATTGTCTGACCGGCCGCTTCGCTGGGGAAAAGCGCGTGTGTATCGAGGCGCACGAAATTGCGCGCGAGGGGAATTTCCTGGGTCGAGCACCCGGCGATCAAGAGGCCAAGCGCGAGCGCGGACAGCGTTTTGATTGGTGGGTGCATGGTCGCCCTTAAACCCGAGGGTCACCCAAATACTTCCTATCGGGAAATAAGCAAACAAAAACACCCGCAGTCTTGTGGGCTACGGGCCTCTGAGCCCCGGCGACGTCGAAACCGCCGCCGTTTCGCGTCGTTGATACCGCTTGCCCGAACGCCGGTCGTGGGCTCGCGACGCGTGCGCGGGCTTGCCAAAGTCCATCAACGCCAACAATCCCAACCGCTGCGAACTCCGGCGTCTGGCGAATGTCGGTCTATTGCGCCTGGCGCTTTGACAGTTCTTCTACGAAAGCAACGAACGCCTCGCGCAAAGGCGCCTCCTTGATCCCCCAAAAAGCGCGCATCAGCCGGCGCCCCTCTTCAGGGTGTGGCCGAGAATTCTCCCCGACAGGATCAGCTTGTCCGCCATCGACATCATCCGCAGGCAGAGTTAAAGAGTTCCGCATTGTTGACATTGCGATCCAATCAGACCTAGCCTGAGGAACCTGGATTTTTCACTTGCGGAACGCGGACGCCCTGGTCGACGGCCCGCACGCCCATCCCGCGTAACGCGGCCAGAACCCCCTCAACGTCTCCCTTCGTCATCGCGACGGACATGGCCGCCGCCGCACGCCGTCGCTGCGCTGCGACATGCATGTTGCCGACGATTATCTGACCGCCGGTGCTCTCTGGGCCGCCGATCAGGCGCGCCAAGGCCGGATTGCTCATTTCGGAACCCGTCATCGTTGTCATTCCGCCACAAAACGCTTCGAACACCCAATAAAACGCCCGCAGACCATTACAGTCTGCGAGCGTCTGTCCCCGGCCCTGGCGGCGTTTGAACGCCCACCATTTCGTATCGTCGCAAACATGTTGATCGCAGACCGGACGTCGGGCGTCTTGCTATTGCGTGCCAATCGGCTGATACGTCGGGCCAGGCTTTCCCAACCGGCCATGGACTGGCCGAGGAAAGGACAGGCTCCGCCAACCGTGACGGGCTTCGGCGCCAGGCTCACAATACGCGCTCACGCGCTCCATGCGTCGAGCGGGGTCGATCCTTCGAGCGCCTCAGGATGTGAGCGATTGAGCCCTCGACCCTTCGGCAAGTTCGGGAGGGCTTACGCGTCAAGTTGTACTGACATAGGCCAGGGGAGATGCGTCCTGAGCAGTGATCCTTCGGCAAGCTGAGGAGCCGATTACAAGCAGGGTAGCACCCCCGGCTGTTTATGCGCTCACATTCCGAGCAAGAGCCGACGTCGAGCCTTCCCGTATCGAACCGAGGCTTTCCATGCCTATTGGGTTGCTATTTCACCTTAATTATATTTCAGGTTAAATCGTTGAGCGTATAATTTTAACATATCCTCATCTATTACAGGCCGTGACCTTTCTTCTTCATGAACGAGCAAAACGCTTTCTACCGCAATCCTACTGCCTTCTTCATTGAAGTCCTCACTGTATTCCATTCCGAGACGGTCTATTTTACTGATGGCTAATTTCTTAGCCTCTTTTTCATCCTCAGTGTCCAGGAGAATATTGTAATAGAACGTCTCAGTTACTTCCACTTGATATTTGGCCATTTTCTTTCCTCTGATCCCACGGCGGCGTTGAAACCCCGCCGTTTCGTGTCGCCGCCGAACAAGTTGATCGCAGGTCAGGCGTCAGGCGTCTTGCTACTTCGGGCCAATCGGCTGCTAGATCGGGCCGCGCTTTCCCACCGGGAGCATGGACGTGACCGAGGAATGGATCGGACAGGCGCTGCCGACCGTCACGGGCGTCGCCGCTAGGCTCGCGATTGCGGTCCTGAAGAAGCACGGTGTTGCTATAGCGCCGCTGTTGCGCCACGCCGGTCTCTCGGAGCGCGACTTCGACAGCCGGCAGCATCGCATCTCAGCTGCATCGCAAGGCAAATTTCTCGAATATGCGGCGGAGGCGATGGATGACAGCGCTTTCGGACTTCACTTGGCCGAAGAAGCAAATCCGCGCGAGGCGGGGTTGCTGTATTATGTCACGTCCGCCGCGTATAACATCGGCGAGGCGCTGACGCTCTTTGCGCGTTACAGCCGGATCGTCAACGAAGCGGCGCGCATCAAACTCGTGCGCGCGCCCGAGGGGGTCGTTGCCGAGATCGCCTTCGTCGGCCTCTCCAGGCACAGGGCGAAGCAGGTTACCGAGTTTGGCATCGCCGTCACAATCAAGGCGTTGCGAGCGATCGCGGGTCGGAATATTCATCCGACGCACTCAAGCTTCATCCACGGACGAAACTCTGACCTGCGGGCGTTCGAGCGGTTCTTCGGTTGCCCAGTCGAGTTTGGCGCATCGCTCGATCAACTCGCATTCTCCCATGAGACGCTGGCGCTCCCGCTTGTCACCGAAGATCGACACTTGCTCGAGACGCTCCAGCCCATTTGCGATGAGGCTGCAAAAAAGCGCGGCACTGCGATCGGGACGCTCCGAGCCTTGGTTGAGAACGAGGTCCAAAGGCTGCTCCCTCACGGCAAGGCGAGGAGAGAAAACGTCGCCAAGACATTGGGCCTCAGCGAGCGAACGCTCACGCGCAAACTGGCCGGCGAGGGTGCAACTTACGAGCAGGTCGTCGATCAGTTGCGGCAAAGCCTCGCGCTCGAATATATGAAGGAACAAGGCGCGTCGCTTTCGCAAATGGCGTGGCTGCTCGGCTACGAGGGATCGACCTCATTCAATCATGCTTTCAGGCGATGGACGGGCCGCTCGCCGTCCGAAGTTCGAAACGAGAAGCGGCGGCTTGCACCAGTCTGAGGGCCGGCGAACCGGCAATCGACCGAAAGTCTGGCTGCGACCGGCCGCCAAATTTCCCGTCGCAGCCAACGGTCGCGCCCGATAGGCCCGAAAAATCCAGAAACTGGCTCAAGATCACAGGCGCGACGGCAGAGTTCGAGCGACAAGAGCCCCGTTTTGAAAGCCCGCGCGGGCGGGGAGGAAACGGGCGGCGCTCATCGTGAGCGCTGCCCGTTTTTCTATTTCGCCAGGGATTTCCCTGGACGCTTTCGCTCAGGAACGCGGCGGGGCTGCCAGCGGCGTGAAAGGCTCAATTGTTCGGTTTATGATCAAAGGCGCTGGAGGCGCTGCGGCGGTAGCGCGCGGCTTCACGTGATCACGTCCGGTTCCGTGCGCCCGGTGCGGCTCTTGATCCCGGCGAGGTCGCGCGAGAGCTGGATGAGGTCGGCGAGCACGCCTTGCGTCTCCTCGCCGAGATCGCCGGTCGGCGGCTCGTAGCGTTCGATGTAGACGCGCAAGGTCGCGCCGACCGTGCCGGTGCCCGACAGCCGATAGACGATGCGCGAGCCGCCCTCGAACAGGATCCGCACGCCCTGGTGGTCCGAGTGCGATCCGTCGACCGGGTCGTGGTACTCGAAATCGTCCGCCGCCTCGACCTCGAGCGCGCCGAAGCGTTTGCCCGGCAGCGTCTTCGTCGACTCGCGCAAAGCCGCCATCAGGCCTTGGGCGGCCGAGAGATTGATCTCGTCGTAGTCGTGCCGCGTGTAATAGTTGCGCCCATAAGTTCCCCAGTGCTCGCGCATGAGGTCCTTCACCGGGATGCGGCGGTGGGCCAGGATGTTGAGCCAGAACAGCACCGCCCAGACGCCGTCCTTCTCGCGGATGTGGGTCGATCCCGTCCCGAAGCTCTCCTCGCCGCAAAGCGTCGCCAGCCCGGCGTCGAGCAGGTTGCCGAAGAACTTCCAGCCCGTCGGCGTCTCATGAGCCGGGATGCCGAGTTTTGCGGCGACCCGGTCGGCCGCGGCGCTGGTCGGCATCGAGCGGGCGACGCCCACGAGGTTGCCGAGGTAGCCCGGGGCGCAATGCGCGTTGGCGGCGAGGACGGCGAGCGAGTCGGACGGCGTGACGTAGATTCCGCGGCCGAGGATGAGGTTGCGGTCGCCGTCGCCGTCGGAGGCCGCGCCGAAATCGGGCGCGCCCGGCGACATCAACAAGTCGTAGAGGTCCTTGGCGTAGGTCAGGTTCGGGTCGGGGTGGTGGCCGCCGAAATCGGGCAGCGGCGTTCCGTTGACGACCGTCCCCGCCGCCGCCCCGAGCTCGCCCTCGAAAATCGCGTGCGCGTAGGGGCCGGTGACCGCGTGCATGGCGTCGAAGCTCATACGGAAGCCCGAGGCGAACAGGGCGCGGATCGCGTCGAAGTCGAACAGCGTCTTCATCAGAGAAAGGTATTGGGTCACCGGATCGACGATCTCGACCGTCGCGCCTTCGAGGCCGGCGGCGCCGAGCTGGCCGATGTCGATGTCCGGAGCGTCCGAGATTTCATAGGCGTCGATGACCTGGGTGCGGGCGTAGATCGCGTCGGTGATCTTTTCGGGGGCGGGGCCGCCGGCGCCGATGTTGTACTTGACGCCGAAATCGCCCTCCGGGCCGCCCGGATTGTGGCTCGCCGACAGGATGATCCCGCCGAATGCGCCGAGATGGCGGATGAGGGCCGACACGGCCGGCGTCGACAGGATTCCCCCCTTGCCGATCACAATGCGGCCGAACCCGTTGGCCGCCGCGATTTTTGCGACGATCTGGATCGCGTCGCGATTGTAGAAGCGCCCGTCGCCGCCGACCACCAGCGTCTTGCCGCGAAAGCCGTCGAGCGAATTGAAGATCGACTGGATGAAATTCTCCAGATAGTGCGGCGTCTGGAAGACGGGAACCTTCTTGCGCAGGCCCGAGGTGCCGGGCTTCTGATCGGGGAAGGGCAATGTGGCGACGGTTCGGATCATGGCAGAATCTCCCCGTGACGGCGCGCTCCACCTTGCGCGCGCCCCACTTTAGGCGCCGCGACCGGCGCCGGCAACGCCAGACTGGACCTTACCGGACGATGAAGGGCTTGGCACGAATTGTGAAGCGTTTGGCGCCGATTATGGGGTATTGTGGCGGTTCTTTGGAGAATCGCGTTCGGCATCAAGGAGGCTCGCTGATGGCGCGCAAGCATTTCGGCACCGACGGCATTCGCGGCCGGGCCAACGCCAAGATCACCGCGGAAGTCGCGATGAAGGTCGGCCAGGCCGCCGGCCTCGCCTTCCAGCGCGGCGAGCACCGGCACCGCGTCGTGATCGGCAAGGACACGCGCCTGTCGAGCTACATGATCGAATACGCTCTGGTCGCGGGCTTCACGTCGGTCGGCGTCGACGTGCTGCTGCTCGGGCCCGTCCCGACGCCGGCGGTCGCGATGCTGACCCGCTCGATGCGCTGCGATCTCGGGGTGATGATCTCGGCCTCGCACAACCTCTACGAGGACAACGGCATCAAGCTGTTCGGTCCGGACGGGTACAAGCTGTCGGACGAGGTCGAGGCGCGGATCGAGGTGCTGATGGACGGCGACGTCGCCCCGATGCTCGCCCGCTCGCCCGACCTCGGCCGCGCCAGGCGCATCGACGACGTCCAGGCCCGCTACATCGAATACGCCAAGCGGACCCTCAATCGCGACGTCACGTTCGACGGCCTGCGGATCGTCGTCGACTGCGCCAACGGCGCCGCCTACAAGGTCGCGCCCGAGGCGCTGTGGGAGCTCGGCGCCGAGGTGATCAAGATCGGCGTGGAGCCGAACGGCCTCAACATCAATCTCGAGGTCGGCTCGACCGCCCCCGAGGCCTTGTCGCGCAAGGTGCGCGAGATGCGCGCCGACGTCGGCGTCGCTCTCGACGGCGACGCCGACCGGATAGTCATCGTCGACGAGAAGGGCCATGTCGTCAACGGCGACCAGGTGTTGGCGGTCATCGCCGAGAGCTGGCGCGACGACGGCCGCCTCGCCAAGCCCGGCATCGTCGCCACGGTGATGTCGAACCTGGGCCTCGAGCGGCATCTGGCCGGCCTCGGCCTCGCGCTCGAGCGCACGGCGGTCGGCGACCGCTACGTGATCGAGCGGATGCGGGAGAAGGGCTACAACGTCGGCGGCGAGCAGTCGGGCCATGTCATCTTTTCCGACTACTTGACCACCGGCGACGGCCTCGTGTCGGCGCTGCAGGTGCTGGCGGTGGTGCAAAAGCTCGATCGCCCCGTCAGCGAAGTCTGCCATCGCTTCGACCCGCTGCCGCAGGTGCTGCGCAACGTCCGCTTCAACGGCGGCAAGCCGCTGGAGCACCCGCTTGTCGCCAAGGCGATCGCCGACGCCACCGCCCGGCTCGAGGGCCGCGGCCGCCTCGTCATCCGCCCCTCGGGAACCGAGCCGGTCATCCGGGTGATGGGCGAGGCGGACGACAGGACGCTGGTCGACGCGCTGGTCAGCGACGTGTGCGAGGCGGTGGCGGGCGCCGCCTGAGGCGCCGGGCAGGCGATCAACCCTCTCTGGCGACCCAGTAGGCGAAGGCCTGCGCCAGCTGCTGGACGCGATCGCGGTTGGACTGCTCGATCATCGTATTGTCGACCGGCGACGGATAGTAGGACGTGGTCGCGCGCAACCGCCTTTCGACGCCGCCAATGGTCACGACGCCGACCATCTGGTCCGGGGAAGCGCCGGCCGGACCCAGGCCGCCGCTGTTCGGTCCGAGAAGGACGTAGTCGATGCGCACGGCCACCGGCGTCCCGCTCCGTCCCACGGCGGCGAGGGCCTCGGATATCGCGGCGGGAAGATCTTGCGCCACCCAACCGGCCGTCGGTTCGCCCGAGTTTTCCAGCAGGGGACCGACGTCGACCCGGATGTTGCCGAACGGACCCGGCCGCGCAAGCGCTCTTCGCGCAGCGACAGCCGGAGCGCCCGCAAGAGCGACGAATGCGACGAGAGCGGCCCGTCGGGTCAGTTCGATTGCGGACATTGGCGCCATCTCCTCGTAGGACGCGCGCCCCAAGGGCGCGCCCGGAACCCCGCTCGTCTCACGAAAACGCTTTGCGAGCCGGTTCGGATGAATCCCGCGCAAAATAATGCCGGATCAATGCGGCCGATCCAAGGGCGGCGGCCGGCCGCCGTCATCGCCGGGCTGGCTGCCGGCCATTAACAAGCCCTTAACTTCACGGCGAAATTTCCTGCTTTCAAATTCCGCGAATCACCTTAACATGCCCCATGTCGTCAACCAGCCGAAAGGAGGTGATCCAGTGTCTCATTGTCTTCAGCCCCGAGTGATCGACAGGGCCTGGGTTATTGTCCCTGCGAAGGAATTTCGCGCGTAGCGTTCGCTATAGGCAAACACCCCAAGGCCCGGGCGAAGCCGCGTGGGCGCGACAATGGAAGAGCCGTTCCCCCGGGGAGCGGCTCTTCTCGTTTCCGGCCGGGCCGCAAGGAGCGATGCGATGGCCGAAAGCGAGGGGCGCTTCTCGAAGGCCCGCCTGGAGGACGCCGTTCTTTGAACCGCGCCTGAAAAGAGCAAGACGCGCCGTCGAGGCGCGCCCTTTCCGAGAGACATTCGCGTTCGGGCGATCGGCCGCCCGCCGATTCGCCCGTCCCCCCGCCCGCCGCGCCGGATTCTCCCGGCGTTTCTGGCGGAAGCGACGAACCGATTCGTCCCTCTCGTCAGCCCTCCCCGGCGGCCATTTTGCGTTCGATTTCAGGCCGCGTCGACCGTTGCGGCCCTAAGAAATTTGTCTAGCCGGGGGCTCGGGGCGGCGCCGGGGCCGGGGAACATTTGTGCCGGCGCCCCCGATGGGCTAAGTTGCCCCCTGGGGCTGGCCCCCGGTCCGGACAAGACCAATGCTTGGCTTATGCGGCCCGAATCCCCATATCCCGTCTACCCGCGCGCGGGCAAAGGCGGGATTCCACCAGCAAAGGCCACGTGCATGGATTTCCTCAAGCCACGGTCGCACCGCATGAACCGCCGTCGACGCATATACGAAGGCAAAGGCAAGGTCCTCTACGAGGGCCCCGAGCCGGGCACCCTCATCCAGCACTTCAAGGATGACGCGACCGCGTTCAACGCCAAGAAGCATGAGGTGATCGATGGCAAGGGCGTCCTGAACAACAGGATTTCTGAGTATCTCTTTCAGCGCCTCAACGACATCGGCGTGCCAACCCATTTCATCCGCCGCATCAACATGCGCGAGCAACTGATCCGCGAGGTCGAGATCATTCCGCTCGAGGTCGTCGTGCGCAATGTCGCGGCAGGCTCGCTCGCGACCCGCCTCGGCCTCGAGGAGGGCGCCCAGCTGCCCCGGTCGATCATCGAATTCTACTACAAGAACGACCAGCTCAACGATCCGATGGTCTCGGAGGAGCACATCACCGCCTTCGGCTGGGCCGCGCCGCAGGAGATCGACGACATCATGGCGCTGGCGATCCGCGTCAACGACTTTCTGTCGGGGCTCTTCCTCGGCGTCGGCATCCGCCTCGTCGACTTCAAGATCGAATGCGGAAGGCTGTGGGAAGGCGAGAACATGCGCATCGTGCTCGCCGACGAGATCAGCCCCGATTCGTGCCGGCTGTGGGACGTCAAGACCAACGACAAGATGGACAAGGACCGCTTCCGCAAGGACCTCGGCGGCATGATCGAGGCCTATACCGAGGTCGCCCGCCGGCTCGGCGTCGTTCAGGAGAACGAAGTCGGGCGCGCCGGAGGCCCGCGGCTGGTGAAGTAAGGCCGGCGCCCCGATTCAGTCCCGATTGCGCGCCATGGTCGCCCGATGGCGCGCATTGTTTTCACTGCAAATCTCGCGCGGCACGTCGACTGCCCCGCGGCCGAGGTCGAGGGCCAGACCGTGCGCGAGGCGCTCGAGGCCGTCTTCCGCTCGAACGAACGTCTGCGCGGCTATGTGCTCGACGACCAGTCGGCGCTGAGGCGCCATATGGCGATCGTCGTCGACGGCAAGCCGCTCCGTGACCGCGTCCATCTGGGCGACCCCATTTCCGCCGCCAGCGCCATCTACGTCCTGCAGGCTTTGTCGGGAGGATAGGCAGGGAGGAGGGCCATGAGCGACAGGCTCGTCGTTTCGACCCGCAAGGGACTGTTCACGGTGGAGCGCGACGGCGGCGGCTGGCGCGTCGCCAAGGCCGATTTTCTCGGCGACACCGTCACGCTGGCGCTGCACGACCCGCGCAGCGGCTACGACTACGCCGTGCTCAACCACGGCCATTTCGGGGTCAAGCTCCATCGCCGGGCGAACGGCGCCTGGGAAGAAATCGCGGCGCCCGCCTATCCGCCGAAGCCCGAGGGCCTCGTCGACCGCGACGGCTGGGGCAAGGACATCCCCTACAGCCTCATCGACATCTTCGCGCTCGAGACGGGCGGCCCGGAGGAGGATGGCCTCCTGTGGTGCGGCACGATCCCCGGCGGCCTTTTCCGCTCGCGCGACCACGGGGGCAGCTGGGAGCTGATCCGGGCGTTGTGGGACGACCCGAAGCGCCAACAATGGATGGGCGGCGGCACCGAATGGCCGGCGATCCATTCGATCTGCGTCGATCCGCGCGACAGTTCGGTCGTGCGGATCGGCGTCTCCTGCGGGGGCGTGTGGGAGACGCGCGACGGGGGAAACACCTGGGCCTGCCGCGCCGACGGCATGTTCGCCGCCTTCCTGCCCCCCGAGATGGGCCGCGACCCCAACGTGCAGGACCCCCACCGCCTGGTGCAAAGCCCGAGCGCGCCGGACCGCCTGTGGGTCCAGCATCACAACGGCATCTTTCGCAGTGACGACGCCTCGGCGAGCTGGCGCGAGATCGTCGACGTTCCGCCCTCCTCCTTCGGCTTCGCCGTCGCGGTTCACCCGCGCGAACCGGACACGGCCTGGTTCGTGCCGGCGATCAAGGACGAGCGCCGCATTCCCGTCGACGGCAAGCTGGTCGTCACCCGCACCCGCGACGCCGGCGCGACCTTCGAGGTCTTGCGCGACGGCCTTCCGCAGGAGCACGCCTACGACCTCGTCTATCGCCATGCGCTGGCGATCGACGCGAGCGGCGACCATCTCGCCTTCGCCACCACGACCGGCGGGCTCTACGTGAGCGAGGACCAGGGCGATCACTGGCGGGAGATCACCCACGGATTGCCGCCGGCGCACGCGGTGCGGTTCGCGGAGGCGGATCACGAAGGAATGCCGATCCATGGGCGGTGAAGACCGGCGCGCGCATTGGGAGCGCGTCTACGCGACCAAAGCGGAGACCGAAGTCAGCTGGTTTCAGGACAGTCCCGCCCCCTCGCTCGAAGCGCTGGCGCGGATCGGCGCCGGGCCGAGCGCCGCCATCATCGACGTCGGCGGCGGGGCGTCGCGCCTCGTCGACCGGCTGGTTCAGGAGGGTTTTGAGGACCTGACCGTTCTCGATCTGTCGGCGGCGGCGCTCGAAACGGCAAAGGCCCGTCTCGGCGACGCGGCGGGAAGGGTTCGCTGGCTCGTCGCCGACGCGACAGAGTGGGCGCCCACGCGAACCTACGACGTCTGGCACGACCGGGCGGCCTTTCATTTCCTCGTCGATCGGGACGATCAGGACGCCTATCTCGAGCGCCTGAGACAAGCGCTGCGGCCGGGAGGCTTTGCGATCATCGCGACCTTCGCCCCCGACGGCCCGGAGCAATGCAGCGGGCTAAAGGTCGCGCGGCATGACGCAGAGAGCCTGGGCGCGGCGCTCGGCCCCGACTTCGTCCTCGTCGAGACGCATCGCCACGATCATCGGACGCCGTCGGGGGTGATCCAGCGTTTTCAGTTCAGCGCGTTTCGGCGGGTCTAGAGCGAATTCCTTTTGGGACTGGTCGCGCTGGAGAGCCTCATCCGGCGCCGTAGCCCGTAGAAAGACGGGCACCTTTCGACGCCCTACGGCGCCACCTTCTCCCGCAAAGCCCGTCGAGAGACGGGCGTCTTACGACGCCCTACGCGGGAGAAGGAAGGCGCCTCACGCGCCCTCGACGCACCAGAGGGTCGCGCAATTGAGGATCGGCCGCTGGAAGCGGACGCCGAGGGCGATAAATTCCCCCGCCAGATCGAGCATCGGCTGGAGCGAGGCCATCTGCTCGGCGTCCCCGATCGTCTCCCACAGGCTGACGTTGTGCATGGCGTTGGCGGCGCGGTCGATCCCGACGAAATAGCCGAGATTGCCGCGCATCGCGCGGATGCCCGGCTCGAGCCGCTCGCGGGTGTCGGCGAGCTTCGTCTCGACGAGGTCCGCCTTGTCCGCGTCGAAGAACCCCAAGGCGATGCCCAAAAACTATTGCTTCATTTCGTGAAACCTCGGCGAGATGCTGTAGTTCCATTCTGGATGGAATGAGTTCTGGGTCATGTTGAGGGTCGCCATTTCCGCGTCCGAGACCTTGATGCCCTTTGGATAGGTGTTGCTATCGAGTTCGCAGCGGATTTTGAGACCGGTTTTCGTCGTGGTGTTGGCGATCAGTTCGATGACGATGAGGAGGCTGAGGAGTGGCGTCGCGCGCCAGTTCTGCGTGATGTGGCAGAACATGCGATGCTCGATCTTGTTCCACTTCGAAGTCCCTGGCGGATAGTGGCAAACCTGAATGATCAGACCGGTTTCGTCCGCGAGTTGTTGGAGGGCCAACTTCCAGAGCCGCAGCCGTGAACCATTGGAGCCGCCGCCGTCGGCCGTGATCATCAGGCGCCTCATCCCGGGATAGAGCTTCCAACCCATCTGATCGAGCCAGCATCGGACGGCGTTGACGGCGAACTCCCCGGTGTCGTGGTCGATTCCGAGGCTGACATAGCCGAGGTTGGCGCCGATGTCGTAGACCCCGTAAGGGACGACCTTGCCCAACTCCTTGTCCTCGAAATCGTGAGCGTTGACCTCGATCGGTTCGCCCTGCGGCCCATAGTCGCTACCGCCGTTCGGGTGCGATTCAACTCGATGCGGAGTAAGCTTTGTCGGAGGTGATTTGGGAGGACGAAGCTGATGACGGGCGCGGATTTGAGCGATGAAGCGCTGTTTGCCTTTTTGCGCAGCCATCCTGACGTTCGAAACCGTGTCGCGTCGATAGCCCTGACGGTAGAGAATAGCGAAGGCGATTTGAAGGAGGCGGACGCTGCGGAAGAGCGGTTGGTCGAGGAGACGCGGCGTTTGGGACGCGAAGCGCTGCTGGGCTGGGCGGAGAGGCAGGCGGAGGTGACGGAGAGAGAAATTCGTCAGCAACCTCAGATGCATCGCCAAGGTGAAAAAAAGTCCGCTGGCATACGAAATTCGGCGAGATAGAGGTCCAGGAGCCGCAATATCGGTTCAAGAACGAGCGTGTGCGCCCGTTTCTGCGCAGCGCGAAAGTCAGCCCCTCGGGCTGTTCGCGCCCCTTGCAACGCGTCATCGTCGACTTCGCCGCCGATCAACCCTTCGCGCAAGTTCGAAGCAAGCTGCGGGAGCATTACGGCTTCGAGATTGGGGAGAGCACGATCCAGCGGATCACGTTCGCCCATGCCCAGTCGATGTTCGAAGCCGGCCGAGCGGATTTGGAATTTCCGGAAGGTCCAGGCCTCAGTAAGCCGATCGTCGTGGAAACTGACGGCGGCATGGTTCCGATCGTCGAGCCGGGTCGGGATGAGAAAGACAAACGCAAGGGCAAGAACCTGTCGTGGCGAGAGGCGAAGCTTTCGCTGGCGCACGCCCAGGGGAGCCGGACGCCGGTCTACGCCGGCTCGATCGAGGGCGGCGCGGAGGCGGCCGGGCGGCAACTGCTGGCCTGCGCGGTTCGCGCCGGCTTCGGGGCGAACTCGCGGGTCCACGCGGTCGGCGATGGCGCGCCATGGATTGTGGGCCAAGTCGAGGAGCAATTTGGCGATCAAGGCAGCTACCTGATCGATTTCTATCATGTTTGCGAGTATTTGAGCGCCGCCGCCGAAGCGATCGCGCCCGACGCCGCCGCGCGGGAAACCTGGATCGAGGCGCAGAAGGACGCGCTCAGAGACGGGAGTCTCGAGATGACATTGCGGTCGCTCGTCGGTCATTGCGAAGCGCCTGAAGTCGACGACGAACACGCGCCGGTGCGCCGATGCCATCGTTATTTGAGCAGCCGCAAGAACCAGTTGAACTATCGACAGGCGCTGGCCGAGGGACTGCCGATCGGATCGGGCGAAATCGAAAGCGCGCATCGCTACGTCGCCCAACAACGTCTCAAGCGGCCCGGCGCCTGGTGGCGCGTCGAGCACGCGGAATACATGCTCGCTTTGCGGATAACCAGAATAAACGGCGACTGGGACGCCTATTGGAAAAACCTCGGCCGAACCGCCGTCCCCGTAGCCAACCAGAACAGCCCCCAAAACTCACAAAATCTCGCCGCCTAATTGCACCACTTTGGTTCGCACCCCATCGATCGTGCTGGCGGTCGAAGGCGACGAGGGGGAATTGACGGAAGCCGACGCTGCGGAAGAGCGCTTGGTGGAGGAGATGCGTCTTCTGGGACGGGAGGCGCTGCACAGTTGGGCCGAGACCCGAGTGGAGGCGACGGAGCGGGAGATTCGTCAACGCCCTCAGATGCATCGCCAGGGTGAAAAAAACTCCGCTGGCATACGAAATTTGGCGAAATAGAGGTCCGAGAGCCGCAATATCGGTTCGGGACGCAGCGGGTGCGTCCTTTCGTGCTCGGGGCGAAGGTGAGCCCGTTCGGGTGTTCGCGGCCGCTGCAACGGGTCATCGTCGACTTCGCCGCCGATCAGCCCTTCGCGCAAGCGCGCGCCAAGTTGCAGGAGCACTACGGCTTCGCGATCGGCGAGAGCACGATCCAGCGGATCACGTTCGCCCACGCCCAGGCCATGCTCGAAGTTGGTCGCGAGGGCTCTGAATTTCCGGAAGCGCCCGGCCTGCGCAAGCCGATCGTCGTTGAGACGGACGGCGGCATGGTTCCGATCGTCGAGCCGAGTTGCGAGGGAAAAGACAAGCGCAAGGGCAAGACGTTGTCTTGGCGGGAGGCGAAGCTGTCGCTGGCGCACGCTCAAGGGAGCCGGACGCCGGTTTATGCGGGCTCGATCGAGGGCGGGGTCGAAGAGGCCGGGCGTCAGCTGCTTTCCTGCGCGGTTCGCGCAGGCTTCGGGGCGAACTCCCAGGTTCACGCGGTCGGCGACGGCGCGCCCTGGATCGTGGGTCAAGTCGAGGCGCAATTCGGCGACCAGGGCCGCTATTTGATTGATTTCTATCACGTTTGCGAATACCTGGCCGCTGCTTCCGAAGCGATCGCGCCCGACCAGGCCGCGCGGAGCGCCTGGATGGAGACGCAGAAGGAGGCGCTCAAAGGCGGGCGTCTCGACGCCGTTCTGCGGGCGCTTGCCGGATGTTGCGAGCCGCCCGAAGTCGACGACGAGCATGCGCCCGTGCGAACCTGCCATCGCTATCTCAGCGCTCGCGCCAACCACCTGAACTACCGCCAAGCTTTGGCCGACGGGCTGCCAATCGGCTCGGGCGAGATCGAAAGCGCTCATCGCTACGTTGCGCAACAACGCCTCAAGCGGCCCGGCGCCTGGTGGCGCGTCGAGCATGCCGAATACATGCTCGCCTTGCGGATAAACCGAATCAACGGCGACTGGAACGCCTATTGGAAAGCCCTCGCCCAACCCAACTCCGCCGTCGCCAATGACAACAGCCCACAAAAATCACTGCGCCGTACCGCGTGACTGCATCAGTTTGGATCGACCCCTCATCGGCAAGCAGGGCTTTTCCTACGCGCCGGCGATCTCGGCCGAGACGGTCGGCGCGCGCGGCATCCATATGCAGCTCCTGACCATGCCGCCCGGAGCGCGCGCCAAGGCCCACAAGCACGCCTCGCATGAGACGGCGATCTATGTGCTCAGCGGCGAAGCCGGCACCTGGTACGGGGAGCGGCTCCAACACCATATCGTCTCGCGCGCCGGCGACTTCGTCTACATCCCCGCCGACGTGCCCCACCTGCCCTACAACCGGAGCCAGACTGAGCCCGCCGTCGCCGCCGTCGCCCGCACCGACCCCAACGAGCAGGAAAGCGTGGTCATGCTGCCGGAGCTGGATTCGATCCACGCGTAGGGGCGGAGTCGCGGGCGGCGGACTCGCGCGCCCGCCAAAAGGGCGTGGCGGCGATCGAGCGACAAAGGACCAGCTGTGGACGCCGACGCAGGGCGAGTCCTTGCGACCGCGGTGACGCCCATGCGGGTGCCGAGAAGCAACTGCCTTGCGACCTCGAAACGCACTTGGTCCGGCATGGTCGTCGGCCCACGACGAATCGAATTCGTTTTTGACTTTCAGGGACTGGAGAAAAGCAGGGCCTAGCGAGCAGCGGGCAGTTTTTGCGGTATACAGCCAAGCGAGCGGAGCATAGCTCGGCTTAGCGAAATCAGTCGCGCGCGAGATGGCGGCGTTTCGGGGGTCAGCGTGACGCTTGCAATCATCGGTTCCGGCTTTGGCCGGACGGGAACGATGTCGCTCAAACGGGCTCTGGAGGAACTCGGCTTCGGTCCCTGTCACCATATGCAGGAGGTTCTTACCCACCCCGAGCAGGTACGCGCACTGGCAAGCGATTGCGGCGGGCCGCCCGGTAAAATGGGATGAGGTGTTTGCGGGCTATCGCTCGCAGGTGGACTGGCCGGGCGCGCACGTCTGGCGCGAAACCGCCGCCGCCTATCCCAAGGCTAAGGTGATCCACACCATGCGCCCGGAGGAGCTGTGGTGGAAGAGTTTTTCCACGACCATCGCGAAGCTGATGAGCGACTTCAAAGACATGCCGTTGCCGCTGCATGTGCGCTCCATGGTGGACGTCGCGATGGAGCTTATTGCGCACGAGACGTTCAGGGGAAAGTTCGCCGAAAAGGACGGCGCAATCGCCGCTTACCGCCTTCGTGCGGAGCAGGTGCGCTCGGCGATTCCGCTGGAGCGCCTGCTGGTGTTCGACGTCGCCGACGGCTGGGGGCCGCTGTGCCGCTTCCTCGGCCACAAAGTCCCCAATACGCCCTTTCCGAACATGAATTCGAACGAGGACTTCTGGAAACTGGTCAGGGGCGAAGCGCGCTGACCCAACGCTGGGCAGAAGCCGTGGCTCTATTGGCGTTTAGTATTGAATTCGGGCTATTCTTGGCGCGTCTGATTCGAGGAGGCGTTGGTGGAGAGCCCGGAATTTGAGGATTGGCTGGGCGGGATCGGTAGGTTGACCCCAGCGCAGCGGCGACAGGCGGTGAAGGCGCTTTGCAAGGCCGAGGAGGCCGATGAGGACGTTGCGTCGGGCTTTGGCGAACCGGTCGAGGCGGCGGCTCGAGGATCGGAGGACGCGCCGGCGGCGCTTGCCGAGGGGGACGCGCGCAAGCAGCGCCGGGTTCGCGAGGACGCGCTGGGGGACATCGGCCAGGCGAAGGTGGAACGCCGGGGTTGCCCCATTGCGCGGGGCGCGACATCGTCGCCTGGGGACGGGCGAACGGTCTGGCGCGCTCCCGCTGCAAGAGCTGCGGGCGCACGTTCAACGCCCTGACGAAGACGCCGATGGCGGGGCTGCGCAAGAAGGAGCAATGGCTCGACCACGCCCAGGCGATGATCGAGGGAACCAGCGTGGCGAAGGCCGCCGAACGTTGCCACGTCCACCCCACCACGGCCTTCCGCTGGCGACACCGGTTTCTCGGCTCGCCCGCGCTGGACAAGCCCAAGACGCTGAGAGGCATTGTCGAGGCGGACGAGACGTTCATCCTCGAATCGTTCAAGGGCCGCAGGTCCGGTCTTCCCCGCCCGCCGCGCAAGCGGGGCGGCAAGGCCAAGTACCGGGCCTCTTCTTCGAAAACATCCCGATCCTGGTGGCGCGCGACCGCGAGGGCGCAACCACCGACGCGGTGTTGCCCAATGTCGACCGCGCCTCGATCGCGGCGGCGCTGGACGGCGTGGTCACGCCCGCGAATCGGTTCGTCTGCGACGGCGGAAAGGCGATCGTGGCCTTCGCCCACAGGGCGAAATCCCGGTCCATGTCGTTCCCGCGCCGGGCAAGCCCAGCCCCGAGGCCCCCGACCTCCATATCAACAACGTCAACGCCTATCACGGCCGGCTCAAGGAATGGATGCGCCGCTTCCACGGCGTCGCCACCAAGAACCTGCCCAACTATCTCGGATGGAGACGAGCGCTCGAGGCATGGGGAGACGAGGCCACTCCGCAAAACTGGATCCTCGGCGCCATCGGGATGGGGCCTTATCAACAGATAACGTGATAAGAGCTAAGCCGTTAACTAGCGCGGCTCGGAGCAATCCGACGCGCCGCCTGAGACGCGCCACGTATGTGGCGGCGTTCCCGCCATCCGGCTGAAAGCGTGGCTGAATGCGCTGATGTCGGCATAGCCCAAGGCGGCGGCGATCTCGGTGACGCCCATGCGGGTGCCGAGAAGCAACTGCCCTGCGACCTCGAAGCGCACTTCGTTCAGCAGCTTGCGGAACGTCGTGCCGTCCGCTTTCAGGCGGCGGTTCAGCGCCCGCGGATGCATCGTCAGGCGGCGCGCGATGGTTTCCTCGGCGAAGTCGCCGAACAGGAGGCGCGGGCGGAGGAGCCGAACGACCTGGTCGGCGACGCTGGGGAGAGCAACCGCCCAGTACTTCGCGACCGATTCTTCCAGGATCGCGCGCTGGCGGGAATCGGCGCCGGGCAGAGGGCGTTCGAGCTGGCCTGCAGGGAAGACGAGGGCCGTCTGCTCGGCGTCGAACCTGACGGGGACCTGAAAGAGACGGTGATACGGATGGACATCGGGCGGCGGCTTGCGCGCCAGGAGCACTTCGTCCGGCAACGCTCCGCACAATTCCCGGATTCCGTTGAATGCGAATGCCATCGTTCCATCGCAGAAATGGTCGATGCCCTCGGTTCCCCGCTGGTGGATCGCATAGCCGATCAAGGCTACGCCGTCGCGCACCGCCAGGTACCACACGCCGCCCCGGACATAGCGGTGCAGGTTCTCGACAAGGTCCTGCAGCGCCCGGCCCAAGGTCGGCGCGTTCCGCATCAAATTGCCGACGAGACCCAAGCTCCTCGTGTCGGAGCGTTGCCCGAGCAGAAGGCCAAAATGTGCGCATCCCGTTCGCATCGCGCTCGCCTGGAGCAACTTGCCCGCCGCGGTGAAGGGGATCGCATTCTCGGGATTGCGGAAGACGCCAAGGTCAAGCCCTACGTCCAGCCGCAACGTCGGCGGGATCGACGCCGAGCTCCCGGAGGAGCTGAGGCGCCTCCGCGAAAGGCCCGATACGTTGTTGTCCCTCGGCACGTCCTGCCAAATCTCCCGCGCGGCCGTCGACCGCCCGGACGGAGCGAGGCGATGCGGCGCCATTGAAGAGCAACATTGATTTTGTAAGCTTGTCGCAAAATCGCAAGCGGCCAAAAAGCTGCCGTGTTCAAATTATTAGGCTCAATTCGCGTTAGGTTGCAATGGCCATTTGAGCTCCTCCGCCGATGGCGGCGTTGAGGCATGTTCGGGGCGTGGGATTGTGCTTGAGGCCGGCGAGGTGGAACCACCTGAGGTAGCTGTCGAGGTATTTTGTGGCGATGCCGCGATGGGGGCGTAGGAAGGTTTTGAGGCTCTCGTGGCGACTGTTGACGGTCTGGATGTGTAATTCCCCGCGGACACGTTCGCCGTTCGACTGGTTGAGCGCTTCATGGCTGACGCCGAGGGCGGCGGCGCAAGGCGGGTAGACGTTATTGCCGTCGGTGACGAGCAAGGCGTCCTTACCCAGAACGGGCGCAAGCACCGGCTTGATGGTCTGGACGGTCACGGCCGAGAGGACGGCGCTGATGGTGGCGCCGCTCCGGTCGGCGGCCACGAGGATCGGCGTTTGTTCGTCCGAAAGGCCGCGCTTGGCTGCCTTTCCGCCCCGCCTGCGAGCCTTGCGCCCGAGGCGACGCTCGCCCTTACGGCTTGATAATATATAGGTTTCATCGACTTCGATGATGCCGCTCAACAGGCGCGTGGGGTTCTTGGCGGCGCGCAGGAAGCGATGTCGCCAGCGGAACGCCGTGCTCACAGCCACCCCGCACCGCTCGGCCGAGGCGGCCACCGTCTCGCCCTCGCTCAACGACTGACCAAAATCAAGCCAGCATTCCTTCTTGCGCAATCGGGCCAGCGGCGTTCCGGTCAGCGCGTTGAAGCTTCTGCGGCAATCCTTGCAGCGGAAACGGCGCAGGCCGTCGGCTTGGCCCCCGCCCACCGACGCCCCGCTGCAGTGCGGACAGCGACGCGCCTCGCCCAAGCGCTCCTCGATCGCCGCCGCCACCGCCGCTCTGGGCTGCCGGCCGGCCAGCACCGCCTCGAGCTCTTGGCGCTGCTTCGCCGTCAGACCGTCGATCTCCGCCAGCCACGCTCGAAACATCCCCTGATCCATCGCAAACCCCTGTCAATCCTTAATAAATCGTAGCACAAACAGGCGTGTCAATCTAACGCTAATTGAGCCAATTATTATCGTTGGCGCGGACGCGGCGGCAAACGCGCTGTTCGGTCATGTTGGGAGTGCGGAACATGGATGAGAAAATGCCGGTCGATCGCAGCGAAACGAGCAAGAATTCTGCCCGCGGAGACACTTCGCCGACCAGCAGCGCATCTGCTGACGCCGCGGCGAAGTCGCCCACGCGCCGCCGCTTGCTGCAAGCGGGAGCCGGGCTCGTCGCTGCGGCCACGGGCGCATCGCGAGGCGTCGCTGCGCCGATGATTGCGGGTCAATCGGTCATCGTCCCGCGGGCGCCGAACATCGTCGTGATGATGACGGACCAGGAGCGCCATCATATGCATTGGCCGGCGGGGTGGGCGGAACAGAACCTTCCATCCTTGCAGCGGCTCAAGCGCAACGGCCTCTATTTCCTGCGCGCCTATACCGCCGCCTGCGAATGCTCGCCGTCCCGGGGAGTGATGCAGACAGGCCGCTTCGCTCCGGTCAATCGCATCCCCTCGACCACCGTTCTGTGGCCCGGATTGGTGCACCAGGATCACCAGCCGACCATCGCCACTCTGCTCAAGGCGCACGCCGGTTACGACGTGGTCTGGAAAGGCAAGTGGCACCTCAGCTACGCCTCGAACGCCGCCCCAGGCAACGGCGGCGAAGATTGGGGGCCGGCCGACATCAAGGTCATGGAGGCGAATTGGGGATGGTCCGGCTGGAACCCGCCGGATGCGGGCACCGCCATTCAGCAGGCGCAGGGAACGCCGTTCGGCGTCTTCAACGGGAATAACACGGCCGGCGGCGGCAACCCCAACAACGACGGTCGATATGTCTCCGGGGATATCAATGCTACGCCCGGCCAGATACCCGGGGTGGGCGGTGAAAGCGTCGTCGAGTTCCTGCAAGGCCGCAAAGGATCGTCCAATCCATTCTGCCTGTTCGTGTCGCTGGTCAATCCGCATGACATCGGAGCCTATCCGGGCAACCTGATCACGCCGCCCGCCTGGCAACAGGTCGGCTACAAGCGAGAGGACTTCGCCCATCTCGGCATCAAGCTGCCGCCCAACTATGCCGATGACCTGTCGACCAAGCCGAGCATCCAAAAGTTGGCGCGCGACAATTACGACAAATTCGCTCCGCTGGACGGGCCGGAGGCGCACGAGGAATACATCAACTTCTATGCCTATCTGCATAAGGTCGTCGATAAGCACATCACGACCGTCCTCGACACGCTCGAGGAAACCGGGCTTATGGACAATACGATCATCCTGCGCTTTGCCGATCATGGCGAGGGCGGGTTGTCACACGGGTTTCGCGAGAAGGCCTATACGGCCTACGAGGAAATGATCCACGTCCCGCTGATCGTGCACAATCGGAGGCTCTATCCGGAGCCGCTCGAGACCATGGCGTTCTATGATCACCGCAGTCTCCTGCCGACGATCCTCGATCTTGCCGGCGTTCGCGATGCGGATTCCTACGGCATCGGCAAGAGCATCGTTCCGGTCATGCAGGATCCGTCCAAGAGCGTGCAGGACCACACGCTGTTCTCATTCGATGATGTGTTCTTCGTCCCGCCCACGGCTCCAAAGGGTCATATCCGGGCGATGCGCGAAGGCGACTGGACCTACGCGGTCTATTTCAGCATGGACGGCCGGCTGGGAGCAAACCCCCGGATTCCGCTAAAGGGGGGAATACCGGCGCCAGGCGAAGTCGATGCCCCCGGCGCAGCTCGAATATGAGCTTTACAATATCCAGAGCGATCCTGACCAGATGAATAACCTCCTCCATGGCGCGCCGACCGCGGATGTGAGGAAAGAATGGGCGCGTCTGCACGATAAGCTCACCAAGGGTCTCTACGACGCCGGCAATCTGCCCAACGGTTTTCAGTGGCCGATCTGGCCGGCCGGGGTGTGATCGCAGCGTGACGCGGACCGGCTTAAGGTTGCCGAACTTGGCCCCATCGGAGCATCGACCGAACCGCTCCGGCGAGCGCCCCACCCGCCACGCAAGGCCAATAGTTTGACTGATTCCCGCCCCAGGTTCCGGGCAGTCCGTCCGCCCGGGGCGTTGCATGAGGCCGGTTGGGCTCTTTCTCTTCGGCGCGACGGCGCTCGTATCGTTGGTCTGCGGCGCCCAGGCCGCCGATCTGCCGACGCAAGCGCCCGCGCCGGCTTCGGCGCCGTCCTGCTTCGCCAACCTCGCCGACTATCTCCTGGCGAGCGCTGAGGAATGCCCGCTCGCGTGGAACGGCATAACGCTCTACGGCAGGATCGACGTCGGCGCCGGCTATGAGACGCATGGAGTCCCGTTCAACGGCGCCTATCCCAACGGGGTCGAAACGCTCATCTCGAAGAACAGCAACGGCTCTCGCACCACGATATTGCCGAACGGGCTCGGCCAGTCGAATGTCGGCGTGAAGGGTGACGAACCGATCGCGCCCGATTGGTCGCTCGTGTTCAATTTCCAGACGGGTTTCAACCCCTATTACCCGCAACTGGCCAACGGCCCCAGATCCCTGGTTGAGAACAACCTCGCCGCGCTCGAATTTCAAAGCGCAAACGGGGACTCCAGTCGCGCGGGGCAGCTCTTCAACACCATCGCCTATGCCGGGATCAGCAACAAGACCTTCGGCGAGGTGACCGTCGGGCGGCACGACTTCCTCATATTGGACGGCTTGGGCGGATATGACGCGATGGGCGCGGCACCCGCCTTTTCGGTGGTTGGCGCCTCGAACACGGTCGCAGGCGCAGGCGACACCGAGAACGCCCGCTACAACACCTCGGTTCAATATCGCGTGAGCATCGGTCCGTTTCGTTTGGCCGCACTCTACCAGTTCGGCGGCTACGATCAGGGCAACGGTTCGAATGGCGCCTTTGATGCGCAAATCGGCGGCGATTTCGGCGGATTTTCTTTCGACGCCGTCGGCAGCAAGGTCAAGGATGCAGTGTCGCTGTCGAACTTCGGCGAATATCCGTTGCCGTCCGGAGTTGGCGATAAACGATCTGAAGGCGACGCTGTCCAACAACACCGCGGGCGCTCTTTTGGCGAAATACAAATATAACATCGCGACGATATTTGGCGGATTCGAATATATTCTGTTCCAGAATCCGAGCGACGCCTATCCAAACGGTTTTACGACCCTTGGAGACTATACTGTCCTTCCGGGGTACGTCACCTCCACCGCCTACACGAACAATAAGATTTTGCGAGTGTTCTGGACCGGGCTGCGCCTGGCGATACGCGACGACCTCGACGTGAATGGCGCTTATTACCACTATTATCAGAATGACTATAATACCAGCACGTGCACGGATGGCGGTCTTTCCGCATCGAGTTGCCATGGCACGCTGAACGCGCTCTCCGCCATGATCGACTATCGCCCCTCGAAGCGGGTCGACGCCTATGCCGGCGTGATGTGGTCGCAGGTGAGCGGGGGTCTCGCCAGCGGTTATCTATTCACTCAAAACATCGGGCCGACGATCGGTCTTCGAGTGCAGTTTTAGGCCGGCCTCCGGGCGACGCTCGAGCCCGCCGCCGAGCGGTCCCGACGAAAAGGGACTCCCCGGACGCCTCCGGCGCTTGCCCGAATCGTGCCACTATGAGACATTGTGCAACGCAATAGGCAAGGCTGCAGCACTGCGGCTCTCTCTCCGAAGGAACGCATCCCGATGATCGTCGGCGTTCTCAATCAAAAAGGGGGCGTCGGCAAGACGACCGTCGCGATCAATCTGGCGGCGAGCCTCGCCCTCGGCGGCGAGCGGGTCCTGCTGATCGACGCCGACCCCCAGGGCAGCGCGATGGCCTGGTCGAGCACGCGCGAGAGCAAGAACCTCCCTTTTCCATCGTCGGCATGGCGAAGCCGACACTCCATCGCGACCTGCCGCGGCTGGCGAAGGATTACGACATCGTCATCATCGACGGCGCGCCGCGGGTCAACGATCTCGGCCGCTCATTGATCCTCGCCAGCGACAAGGTGCTCATTCCCGTCCAGCCCTCGCCCTACGACGTGTGGGCCGCCGCCGATACGGTGCAGTTGATCCGCGAAGCCCAGGTGCTGAAGGAAAGCCTCGAGGCGGCCTTCGTCGTCAATCGCCGCATCGCGCGAACCGCGATCGGCCGCGACGCGGCCGAGGCGCTGGCGCGATTCGAGGACGTCCCGGTCCTCGCCGCCGTGCTCAACCAGCGGGTCGTCTATGCCGAGAGCGCCGCCAAGGGGCTTTCGGTGATCGAGGCCGCGCCGACGAGCGAGGCCGCGCGCGAAGTCGAGGCGCTCGCCCGCGAGGTCCTCGGCGCTAGGACAAGGAAAGCGGCGTGAGCAAGAAGACGATTCTGTTCTCCGTGCCGGCGAAGGCGCCGCGTTCGCGCGAGCCCGTCGGCGACGGCGGCGGCAGTCGCCCCGAGGGCGCCGTGATCGACGCCGGCTCCGACGACTGGGTGAGCGACAGGCACGCCCGGGCGGAAGACAGGCCGGCGAAGACGGCCGGTCCGAGCCTGATCCTCGATCTCGCCGCCGAGCGGAGCCTGATGGAAGTCGTCGCGCTGAGCCTCCTTGCGCCGTTCGCGCTCGGCTGGTTCTGGCTCGTCGACGCGATGGCGGGACGCGTCCGGTTTTAGGCAGAACCAGAGAGACGGCCGCAAATTCGCGGGTTGCAGTCTCAGCGCCAATAATTGTTGGCCGCTGCGATCGTAGCGAACTCGACCGCGACCACGTGGCTTGCCGCGATCAGGGCGTAGGGATCGTCCGCGTAGCGGAGCCGGCCGCTCTTCAGCCTCTCCACGTCTTTCTGCATGGCATGAACGGAGTGGCGCGCAAGCGCGATCGCCAGCGCCCGTCCGTCTTCCGGCGTCCGGGTGATCAAGGTGTTGTCGGGGATGAGTGGCTCCGGCGGCGCCTGAGTCATTGGGCGATCTCCTGTTCCAAGCAACCACGCTCACGTTCACGCGCCTGATCGAGGCATGAGAGCGGCGAATTATGGCGCCGCCGAGGGCGTAATGCCCTACGCGCCCTCGGCCGTCAAAGTAAAACCCGCTCCGTACCCGTCAGCCGCCTGAGGACATACGACAGAAGCCGGGCGCTTGCCCTTGGAGATCAACTCATCGAGTTGTCCCCGTTCGTCCTCACTCAACCTCACCGCATATTTCTTGACGATAGTCTCTCGCCGCCACGAATTATCTCCATCGCCGCCTCGCGACGGTAGAGATTCGGAAAACCCCATCGGACGCAATGACGCGAGGCGCCAGGCGCGAAATAATTCGCTGCTCCTCCGCTTAGCGAATTTTCTCGCAAGGTCCTGGAACCCACCGTCTTTTCAGCTCGAAATTTGACGATTGGGGCCGAAAAGCGAGGAATTCTCCTCAACGAACGATCAGTCGAGAATTGAGGTTGCGACCATGACTTGCTCGCGTGGTTCGTGTCGGGCGTCCGCGCGATTCTCCGGACTCACGATCGAATCGAGTTCGGCGGCCCCGGCCTGGTAAGCGTTCAGGATGATGTCGGCAGCCTCGGCGACCTGCTCTTCGGCATGATTCGCCATGACCTGGAGTCGGAATCGCGCGGCCCCCTTGGGCACGGCCGGGAATTCGACGAGGTTGGCGACCAGGCCCATATGCGACAGCTGTCGGCTGACCATTCGGGCGAGCGCTTCGGTGCCCATCTTTACGGCGACGATCGCCGAGGGATCGCCGTAAACCTCCATTCCCGAGGCGATCAACTTCCGGCGCAACGAAAGAATGTTGCGCATCAATGCGGCGCGCAACCGCGCGCCTTCTTTCGATTGGACGATCTCGATGGCCTTGAGGACGACCGCCGCCTGAGTTTGCGACAGCGCGTTCGAAAATGTCGCGGGGGAGGCGTAGAACCGCAAATATTCCTTGATGGCCCGATTGCCGCAGGCGATGAAACCGCCGTTGGAGGCGAAGGTCTTCGAGAAGCTGCCCATGACCAAATCAATTTTGCCGATCATTCTTTGCATGCCGATATGGCCACGCCCGTCTTCACCAAGACAACCGAGGTCATGCGCCACGTCGACGACGAGAGTGGCATTGTATTCGTGGCAGAGCTCCTGCATGACGACGAGATTCGGCGTGTCTGAATCCATCGAGAACAAGGCTTCCGTGACGACAAGAACGCCGCTCTCAACATCCTTCGCGCGGATTTCACTCAGCCACTGTCGGCAATGACCCGTGTCGAGATGGTGGAACTGATGGAAATTGCGCGTCGCGGCGTTGGCGCCTTCCTGCAAGCAGGCGTGCGCGAGCGTATCCATAACGATGTGGTCAGCCGATCGCACCAGGCCGCGGATGACACCGTAGCCGGCGGCCCATCCGGTTGGGAACAGAACCGCCTCCTCCATGCCCAGGAACTCGGCGATCTTTCGTTCCAGGGCGATCGAGTGCGTGGTATTGCCGACGAGGGCCGACGAACCTGCGCTATGCACGCCGTAGCGCAAGATCGCGTCCCGGGCCGTTGCTTTGATCACCGGATGCGAAGCGAGACTCAGATAGTCCTGCGAGGCGAAATTGACGCCTTTCATGCTGCGGCCGCGATCGTCGCTCGCGGTGACGGTCGCGGTCGGCCCGGTTTCGGTCGAGCGCGAGAACGGCCACAGGCCGCATTGCCTGCGCGCATCCTGCCATCGATAGAACCCATCGACACGGTGCAGCAGATTGGCGCCGCCGGGAACCCGGAAGTCCCTCATGCTACCGCCGAGCGCCACTGCGGGAACGAACGTATCATCATATTTAGCCATGGGGTGACCCCGCTATTCTCTTCTGAGAGTGTGGGCGGCGAAGCTTAATGAAAGCTTGCGCAGCGCCTCGATAAAGAGCTCGCAAGTGAATCAAATTGCATGGACGCTTTGATTACGGTAGCAACGCCGAATCACGCCTGCGCGCTAACGTCGCTCAAGATCTTTGTTCTTTGGCGCGGCCGCGCCTACGAGTGAACCGCCAGGCAAGCTTTGATCTTGGACAGCAAGCGGGGCAAGTCGACAGGCTTGGTGTCGAAATCCGCGCAACCGATGCTGACGCTCGTCTCGCGGTCACTCGCCAAGGCATGCGCCGTGAGGGCGATAACCGGGATATGCGCGGTCCGCGACGAGCCTTTGATCAATCCGGTCGCCTCCCAACCATCCATGGCTCCGAGCGCCACGTCCATCAAGATCACGTCGGGCTGCTCGCTCGAGGCCATGGCGACGCCCGAGGGGCCGTCGACCGCGCAACATACTTCAAAGCCGCTGCGTCGGAGGCGCCGGCTCAGCATGTCGCGATTGGCGTCGTTGTCTTCGACGAGCAAGATCTTAGCCATTGGCCGCCGCCCGGATATCCGCGGCTGCGCTCGGGAGCCGCCTTCCTTCTCGCCCCGCTTCTCCAACCACAGTGCGCAGACGATGATGATAAGCGTCGGCTTCGCTCATCGCTTCAGCGACGTCTTGATCTTCCGTCCCCTCCGAGGCGTCGCCCGCGACGAGGGGGATTTTGATCGAGAAGCAACTGCCGACATTGATCTTGCTCTCTACGGAAAGATTGCCGCCCAGAAGGTTGCTGACCTTCTTGCTGAGAGCCAGTCCCAGCCCAGTTCCCCCGTACTTGCTCGCCGAAGTATCGGCGGCGAGGTTGAATTGCTCGAATAACGAGCCGAATTGCTCCGGCGCGATGCCAATCCCAGTGTCGCGAACGCTTATCACCGCTTCTTCGCCGGTTTGGCCGGCGGCGCGCGCGGCCGTCACGGTGATGCGTCCCTCGCGAGTGAACTTAATTGCGTTGTCGATCAGTTGTCCGAGAGCGCTCTCCAGTTTTGCGGGATCCGTCATCATCGTCCCGAGACCTGGATCGCAAGAAACTATCAAGTCGAGCCCGTTCTGTCGCGCCAACGGGCGATGCCGTTCGCCCACGCGCCCGATGAGAGCTTGCAAATCGACCGGCTCGAAATTGACCTCCATCTTGCCCGCTTCGATCTTTGTGAGGTCAAGTATCTCATTGACGAGCTTCAGAAGGAAATGGCCGGCTGCGTGAATTTTCCGTACGTCGGCGATGGCTTCGGGCTCGCTCGTTCGCCGCGTTCATGTCCTCCAGCAGCATCTCGCTATAGCCGACGACTGCGTTGAGCGGCGTGCGCAATTCATGGCTGAATTTGGCCAGAAAGTCGCTCTTGGCGGCGCCGGCGCGCTGGGCCTCCTTGACCGCAATGCGCAGTTCCGTCGCCTTAGCCATGTGCTCCCGCATCTCGGCGCCCAATTCGACCTGCGCCGCGAGGGCGTTGGCGTAAAACAGAGCCATCATGGCGACGTAGAGCGAAGTTGCGACGGTCGAGACCATGCCGAGGCCCTGCATCGCGCTGACCGGCATCGAGCTGACCGGATGGCCGACGACATTATAGAGGTAGAGGAAGCCTGCCAGATTGACGGCAAAAAGCGCTAAGACCGCCAACCGCATGCGCGGAGACGAGCCGACATAAAACAGCGCTAACAACGGTATGGTCAGCACCCACGGCAACGTCGGCGACGTTACGCCGCCGTAAAAGTAGCAGCTCCAAAGAATACAGAAAATCAGATTCTCGATCGAGATCGTCGCCAGGAGATAGTAGTGGCCGAAGGCGCGTAGGAGGATCGGGAAAATCCAGAAGCCCGTGATGGAGGCGGCCAATACCGTGATTTGAAAGCCCGGCTTGGGATCGAAATGATAGAGCGCGAGCGGTACGGTGTTGCCGATAAACGGGCCGAAGAGGTGGCTGTATAGGAAAATACGCGCCTGCTTTCGCATGTCGACGTCGTTGACAACGTTCGCCGGAATGAACCAGTCAACGAAATTATTGAGTTTTTCGACTGAAGTGCTCGTCGCCATAGAATGTTACCCTAAGTAAAGCGTGCGATCTATTCGCTTCGTGCCGGCGTCGACCTCAATCACGCAAATCTTCCGACCGAACTAACATGGCGAACAAGATTTCACTGCGCGCTTAATAACCAATTAAGCCGGGTCGGTTGGGCATAGATCGCCGATGAGCCAATTGACTCGGCTCGTTCCACTCCAGGTTTACGACTCAACGAAAACGGAATCTTAATTGACTGATGAATAGCGTCGTCGAAGAATTCGAGGCGTCGTCTGGGCGGGGCAGCATGACTTGGAGCTGGTTCTTAGACGCGTTGGACTGGTTCATTCCCAACGCCGCAGCAATGGAACGATCCGAGCGCGCCGTCGCCAGAAACTTTGTCTTTACCCATTTCGTCGGGCCGCTAATGTCGCAGCCCGTGCCGCTGTTTTTGTATTTGGCCGACGTGAGCCACGGCGTCGCATGCTGGACCATAATCGTCAGCGTCTGGGGGTTCTGGCTGCTTCCGTTTGTCTTCAAGTGGACGCGAAGCCTTGAAATCGCGGCGATCGCGTCGGTGCAGCTTCTGCTCTTCGTGTCCCTGTTCGGCGCTTACAATTACGGCGGCGTGAGCTCGCCGCTCCTCCCGTGGATGATCGTCAGCCTTTTGTTGGGATTTTTCTATTTGTCCCATCGCCCAGTGCTAGTCATCGCGATGTTCTCGACGAGCATCGGCGTCTTCTTTCTCTGTTATCTGCGTTTCGGTTTTCCGGAGTTGGCGCCGCTCGCCCAGCTCTCCACCGTCGGCTGGCTGTCGATTCTCTCGGCCACCGCCTACATGTCGTGGATGGCGATTTTCTACGCCAATATCATGACCATGCGCTCCGACTTGGAGCGGGAGACCGGGCGCCACCTCGCGACGTCCATAAGGCTGCGTCAGGCCAAGGAGGCCGCAGACGCCGCCAATCGCGCAAAGTCAATCTTTCTCGCCAAGATGAGCCATGAGTTCCGCACGCCGTTGAACGCTGTGATCGGCTACAGCGAGATCCTTCTCGAAGACGCCGACGGCGCGGGCGCCGGAGAGGAGAGAGTTGCGGACTTGAAGCGTATCAACAACGCCGGAAGGCACCTGCTTTCGCTGGTGACGGAAGTGCTCGATATTTCGAAGATCGAATCCGACCGCATCGACCTCAACGTCGAGTTGTTCGATCTCTATGCCCTGCTGCGCGACATCGCCTCGACGAGCAAGCCTCTCATCGACGTCAACGGCAACGCCTTCGAGCTACAAGCGCCGTCCGGCCTCGGTCAGGTCTGCACCGATCCAACGAAGCTGCGGCAGGTCCTTCTCAACCTGTTGAGCAACGCCGCCAAGTTCACCAGCAAAGGCCTCATAACCCTGACGGTCGCCCGTCGCCGCGACGCGGCGGGAGATTGGATCGACATTCACGTCAAGGACAACGGCATCGGCATTTCCAAGCTCGATATCCAACGGCTGTTTCAGGATTACGGCCAAGCCACGCCTGAGACTGCGAGGAAATACGGCGGAACGGGTCTCGGTCTCGCGATCAGCCGCCGCTACTGCGAGTTGATGGGCGGCGGCATTTCTGTAACGAGCGAACTCGGCCGCGGCTCCTGCTTCATCGTTTGGCTCCTTGCCAATTGCGCAGATCGGCCGAAAAACGCCGCTGCGCGGGAAGATGAAGGAGTCTCCGTCGCAATCCCCGCCTACGGGTAATAGGTCGCGCCATGTCGTCGCTCTCCGCCGCCGTCGCGGCATCCGTTCACGGCGCCCAGGCAGAAACGCCGCGCGCGCCGCCGCGCGTGCTGATCGTCGACGACGTCGCGGACCATAGCGCGGCGCTTTCGAGCCGATTTGCGAAGCATGGATTCGAGATCGTCGAAGCCGATTGTGGCGCGGAGGCGCTGAGGCTCGTTCAGGAGCAGACATTCGACGTCGTGCTTCTCGACGTGATGATGCCGGACATGAATGGAACCGAGGTCTTGCGTCGGATTCGCGAGAAATTCTCGGCCTCCCTTCTGCCCATCATCATGCTGACCCCCGAGAACCAGGCGGAGGACGTCGTCGAAGCGATGAAAATCGGCGCGAACGACTACGTGACGAAGCCTGTCGATTTCTCGATCGCGCTGGCGCGGGTGAACAACCAGTTAGCGCGTCGTCGTGCGGAACTGGAGCTTCCCAACGTCAGCGGATCCCTTGCCTACCCAATGGCCAGACCGGACGAGCGCGAGCTTCCGCGCCAGGCTTCTGATCATCGACGACATCGCGGACAATCGCGCGATGCTTTCGCGCCGATTTGTAAAGCGCGGATTCGAGATCGTCGAAGCCGATTGCGGCGCGCAGGCGCTGAGGCTCGTTCAGGAGCAGACATTCGACGTCGTGCTTCTCGACGTGATGATGCCGGACATGGACGGTATGGACGTTCTGCGCCGGCTTCGTGAAAAATTTTCGTCGTCGGTCTTGCCAGTCATCATGGTGACCGCCAAGACCCAGTCGGAGGACGTCGTCGAAGCGCTGAAAATCGGCGCGAACGACTACGTGACGAAGCCTGTCGACTTTCTCGATCGCACTGGCGCGGGTGAACAATCAAGTGGCGCGCCGTCGGGCCGAGGCTGCAATTCGCAGGGCCAACGAATCGCTCCTGAACGCGATGACCCACCTCGAGCAACGGGTCGCGCTGGAAAAGAAGATCGCGCATCTAGCGCATCACGACATGCTGACGGGCCTGTCCAACCGATTCGCCTTTGATGAAAGGCTGAACGCAGCGCGGCAGTTGGCACGGGATTCGGGTTCGCAGCTCAGCCTTCTGTTCATCGATCTCGACGCCTTCAAGAACGTCAACGACGCCCTCGGACACGCGGTCGGCGACGAACTCCTCAAGGAAGTGGCGGCTCGGGTAACGAACGTCGTCGGGACAAGCGACTTTTGCTCGCGACTCGGGGGCGACGAGTTCGCGGTTGTTCACATTTCAAAGGATGTTCACACGACGGCCGTGTCGCTCGCGCAAGCAATCATCTCGGCCGTCGGCGCCTGCAACTCCGTTGGAGGTCATCAGGTCTTCGTCGGCGCGAGCGTCGGCATCTCCGTGCTCGAGGACGGCGACAATGATTCGGCGTCCCTGTTGAAACGAGCCGATCTCGCGATGTACCGCGCGAAGGCCGACGGACGCGGGGTCTATCGGTTCTTTGAAGCGGAAATGGGCGATCAGGCGAAACTGCGTCGAAGCCTGGAGCTCGATTTGCGCCGGGCGGCCGAGAACGGCGACTTTCAGCTCTATTATCAGCCGATCGTCGCCATCAAGGAGCGCAAGGTCGCGGGCTTCGAAGCGCTGATGCGCTGGAACCATCCGACGCGCGGCTTCGTGCCGCCGAGCGAATTCATCCCGCTGGCCGAAGAAACCGGCCTCATCGTCCCGATTGGCGAATGGGCGTTGCGCCAGGCCTGCGCGGACGCCGCGCAATGGCCGAACAATTTGCGCGTCGCGATCAATCTGTCGCCGGTTCAGTTCCGCAGCACGGCCCTTATCTCTGTGGTCACCAGCGCGCTCAGCGCTTCCGGATTGCCGGCGGAACGGCTCGAACTCGAAATCACGGAAGGCGTCGTGTTGCGGAACAGCGCACAAAACATGTTTATTCTCGGTCGGCTGCGCGAGATCGGCGCGCGGATTGCGCTCGACGATTTCGGGACCGGGTATTCCGGCTTGGGCTACCTTCGCGCGTTCCAGTTCGACAAGGTGAAGATCGATCAGTCATTCATTCGGGAAATGCTCAGGCAGCCCCGAAAGCTGCGCGATCGTGCGAGCCGCCATCGGCTTGGCAGGAAACCTCGGCCTTTGCACGACGGCCGAAGGCGTCGAAAGCCTCGATCAGTTCGAATACCTCGTCAGCCAGGGCTGCACCGAGGTGCAAGGCTTTCTGTTCGGCACGGCGCAACCTAACGTCAAAGTCGCCGGCATGGTCGAAGAGATCGAGCGCCGCATCGATACGAGAAAATCCGCCGCATCGACAAGCTGTTAGCGATCGAGCGCGAATTCAATGTGTTGAGGGCGTAGGCGAGCTCGTCGAGCGGATCGATGCGGCCGGTCAGCGGCACGCGGACCGCGCTGGACATCCCGTGATTTCGGGCTACCTTTCCGCTTGCTCAGATTTGAGCCAACGATCGGGAGGAAAGCATGGCTGTCGTCGCAGAGGTCATGGCCGCCAACGCAAGATACGTGGCGGGATTCGGGGACAAAGGGCGGCTCGCGCTGCCGCCGGCGCGGCGTTTCGCAATTCTCACCTGCATGGATGCGCGGCTCGATCCGGCCAAATATGCGGGCCTCGCCGAGGGCGACGCCCATGTCATCCGCAACGCCGGCGGGAGGGCGACCGACGACGCGATCCGGTCGCTCGTCATCTCGCACAAGCTCTTGGGAACGGTGGAGTGGTTTGTCGTCCATCACACCGATTGCGGGATGGAGCTGTTCAGCGATGACGTGATGGCAAATCTGCTCGAGGACAACCTCGCCACGGCCTCGTTCGATGGCAAGGCCTGGTCGAATCCGCACCACGGCGGCGGGCACGCGGCGGGCCATTTCATCAAATGGCAGACGATCCGCTCTCAAGAGGAGAGCGTGATCCAGGACGTGCGACGCATCCGGGAGCATCCCCTCGTGCCGCGCGGCATCCCCATCTACGGCTATGTCTACGACGTGAAGACCGGCCGGCTCGACGAAGTGAAGCAGGCGACGGAAGCCGGGCGAGCGGCATGATGCCGGCATAGGTCTCTGGCGTCGTCCCTTTTCGAAGCGTCAACGCGCGCATCGCCGCAAACTCGTGCAGCCCGTCGAGCGCTCACAAGCCCGAGGCGCACGAAACGGCGATCTATGGTCTGAGCGGCGAGGCGGGGGACTGGCGACCCATAGCCGTCGGCCGCCGGAACTGCCCGGCGGCCGCACCGTCTTGAGACAATGCGCGCCGCCGCCTGCGAGCGCGACGGCCTCTCGGCTGCGCTACTGCGCGTTGACCTCAGTTACGAACGTCGCGGGTCCAGTGGCCTTTGACGTCCATGTGAAAGTCTTGCCGGCCAGCGATGCCGCACTGCCGGTCGCAATCGGCCAGCGGCCCTTTCCCGACCCTGCGCCGCCGGTGACTTTGCCGTCGGCCATCGTCAGCTCAAATTTGCCCTCCGTGAACTGAACCACCGCGGTGGCGCCAGGCTTGCGCGCGACGCCGCCGCCCGAAACCAAAACGCCGTTGGTCTTGTCCCATTCCCAAATAAGCGTGCCGGTAAAGACGCCGCCGGCAAATGGACCCGATTGAGCGAGACAAATATTCTCCGTGACCGAGATCGCGTGGCCGTCGCGATCTCCGAGCGGCTCGGGGGTGGCGTCGCCGGCAATCGAACAGTTGCTTTTGAAGGTGACCTCTTGCGCGACGGCGCCTGTCGCGAACGCGGCAAACGCGACGGCGGTCGCAAGTCCGGAGGCTTTCAGTAAGGAATGCATGCTCCTACTCCTCAAAGGGCAAACGTGGAGGCATTGCTGGCAATTCGACAAATTGCGGGAACCTGCGCGCGGCGCACAAAAACCGAGACCCGTGTGCCGTCGGCGCTTCTATCCACTTTTAGGGCTTAGAAATTTCTCTCCCAGCGCCGTCGTGCCGCCACGGGCGCGGCGCTCACAATAAATTGACCACTTTTATTTCGCGGCGTCAAGGTCAACGAGGTTTTGCGCGGCAGGGCAATGTCGGTTTTATTGCGCGCCCACAGTCGTCCCGCGCCGCGCTGATAATCGGCCGGGAAAAATCTTCGGCCGCGAACGTCGTTTGATCCCTCAATACCGTCATTTGCCGCCGCGCGCCGGGCGTTCGATACTCTCCCCTACGCCGCCAACTGCCTGAGAACGTAGGACAGAATCCCGCCGTTGCGGAAATATTCGAGCTCGTCGAGCGTGTCGATGCGACAGGTCAGCGGAACGCGCGTCGCGTTTCCGTCGGCGCGCGCGATCTCGGCCTCCAGCGTCTGGCGCGGCTTCAAGGTCTCGCCCAAGCCGTGGATCGTCACCGTCTCGTCGCCCTTGAGTCCCAGCGAGCCCCAGCTCATGCCCTCCTCGAACACCAGCGGCAGCACGCCCATGCCGACGAGGTTCGAGCGGTGGATGCGCTCGAAACTCTGCGCGACGACCGCGCGCACGCCCAGAAGCTTCGTGCCCTTGGCCGCCCAGTCGCGCGAGGAGCCGGCGCCGTATTCGCGCCCCGCGAACACGACGAGCGGAACCTTCTCCGTCTGATAGCGCATCGCCGCGTCATAGATCGCCATGCGCTCGCCCGAGGGCTGATGCAGCGTGTAGCCGCCCTCGACAACATTGCCCGCCTCGTCCTTCACCATCTGGTTCTTGATGCGGATGTTGGCGAACGTGCCGCGCATCATCACTTCGTGGTTGCCGCGGCGCGTGCCGTACTGGTTGAAGTCCACGGGGCGCACATGATGCTCGGCGAGGTACTGGCCCGCCGGGCTCGCGGCCTTGATCGACCCGGCCGGCGAAATGTGGTCGGTGGTGATCGAGTTGAGGAAGAGCGCGAGAATGCGGGCGTCCTCGATGTCGGCGACCGGCGTCGGGGTCTCGCTCAAGCCCTCGAAATAAGGCGGGTTCTGGACGTAGGTCGAGCCCGCGTCCCAGGCGTAGGTGAGGCCGGCGGGAACTTTGACCCTGCGCCAGTTGGAATCGCCGTCGAAGACGCTGGCGTATTTGGTCTTGAACATCTTGGCGGTGATGGTCGACTCGATGAGGTCGTTCACCTCCTCCGCCTTCGGCCAGATGTCGGCGAGATAGACGGGCTTGCCCTGCTTGTCCTTGCCGATCGGATCGCGGGTGAGGTCGATCTGCATCGAGCCCGCGAGCGCATAGGCGACGACGAGCGGGGGCGAAGCGAGATAGTTCGCCCGCACGTCCGGATTGACGCGGCCCTCGAAGTTGCGGTTGCCCGACAGCACCGCCGCCGCCACCAGGTTGTGTCTGCCGATCGTCGCCGAGATTTCCGGCGCGAGCGGGCCGGAATTGCCGATGCAGGTGGTGCAGCCGAAGCCGACGATGTTGAAGCCGAGCTTGTCGAGCGGCTTCTGCAGCTCCGCCTCCCTGAGGTAGTCCTGCACCACCTGGCTGCCCGGCGCGAGCGAGGTCTTGACCCACGGCTTGACCGAAAGGCCTTTGGCGACGGCGTTGCGCGCGAGGAGGCCGGCGGCGATCATCACGCTCGGGTTCGAAGTGTTGGTGCAGGAGGTGATGGCGGCGATGACGACGTCGCCGGCGCCGAGATCGTAGTTCGTCCCCTCGACCTTGTGCCGCGACGCTGAGCGCGTCGCCCTGCTTGAACTCGGTCGTCATCGCCTGGGCGAAGCCCGCCTTGGCGTCGGTGAGAGCGATGCGGTCCTGCGGGCGCTTGGGGCCGGCGAGCGAGGGCGTCACCTCGCCGAGGTTGAGGTCGAGCGTGTCGCTGAAGATCGGATCGGGAGTGAGGCGGGTGCGGTAGGTCCCCTGCGCCTTGGCGTAGGCCTCGACGAGGGCGATGCGGGACGGCTTGCGGCCGGAGGTCGTGAGGTAGTCCAGCGCCTGCGCGTCGATCGGGAAGAGACCGCAGGTCGCGCCGTATTCGGGGGCCATGTTGGCGAGGGTCGCGCGGTCGGCGACCGACATCGCGTTGAGGCCGGGGCCGTAGAACTCGACGAATTTGCCGACCACCCCCTTCCTGCGCAGCATCTGGGTCACGGTCAGCACGAGATCGGTCGCGGTGACGCCCTCGCGCAGCTCCCCGTGCAGGCGGAAGCCGATCACCTCGGGCAGCAGCATCGACAGGGGCTGGCCGAGCATCGCCGCTTCCGCTTCGATGCCCCCGACGCCCCAGCCGAGCACGGCGAGGCCGTTGACCATGGTGGTGTGGCTGTCGGTGCCGACGAGCGTGTCGGGATAGGCGACGTCGACCGTCTTGCCGTCGCGCTTCTCCTTCGACGCAAACACGGTCTGGGCCAAATATTCGAGATTGACCTGATGGCAGATGCCGGTGCCCGGCGGCACGACCGAGAAGTTGGAGAAGGCCTGCTGGCCCCACTTCAAGAAGCGGTAACGCTCCTGGTTCTGCTCGTATTCGCGCGCCACGTTCTGCGCGAGCGACCTCGCGGTGCCGAAATGGTCGACGATGACCGAATGGTCGATGACGAGGTCGACCGGAACGAGCGGATTGATCTTGTCGGGGTCGCCCCCGAGGGCGGCCATCGCGTCGCGCATGGCGGCGAGATCGACGACCGCCGGCACGCCGGTGAAGTCCTGCATGAGCACGCGCGCCGGGCGGAAGGCGATCTCGTGCTCGTCTCTGCCGCGGTTCTGCGTCCAGGCCGCCACCGCCTCGATGTCTTCCTTCTTGACGCTGCGTCCATCCTCGTTGCGCAAGAGATTCTCGAGCACGATCTTCAGCGAGAACGGCAGCTGGGAGACGCCGGCGAGGCCGTTCTTCTCGGCCACTTTAAGCGAATAGATCTCGTAAGTCTTCGCCCCGACCGTCAGCGTTTTCCGGCACTTGAAACTGTCGAGGCTGGCCATGCGAGCGCTCCGAAAGGCGGGGAGGGAGGATCGGCGGCTTATAGATAAAATCCCTGAGGCAGGCTACAAAACTATCGTCTTAAACCGGGCCGCGCCGGCGCGTTTTCCAAGGGGTTGCAATGCGCCTTCGCGCATGGGAGTTGGCGATCGAACGGGGCGGGCGACGCCTGTTCGCAGAACTCTCGTTCGAGGCGGACGAGGGCTCGGCGCTGATCGTGACGGGGCCGAACGGGGCCGGCAAGTCGAGCCTTCTGCGCGCGCTCTGCGGCTTCCTTCCCGTCGAGGCCGGGGGCTTCGCGCTCGAGGGCGGCGACGCCGAGCGGACCGTCGGAGAGCAGGCCCATTATCTCGGCCACGCGGACGCGCTGAAGGGCGCGCTGACGGCGGGCGAGAACCTCGCCTTCTGGGCCGGCGCGCTCGGCGGCGATTGCTCGCGCGAGGCGGGCCGGTCCGCTCTCGCCCGAGTCGGCCTTGCGCATGCGATCGACTTTCCCGTCCGCGCGCTCTCGGCCGGGCAGAAGCGCAGAGTGGCGCTCGCCCGGCTCCTCGTCGCCGATCGGCCGCTGTGGCTCCTCGACGAGCCGACGACCGCCCTCGACGCCGCGGCGCAGGCGGCATTCGCCGCGATCATGCGCTTCTATCTCGGCGAGGGCGGGATCATCGTGGCGGCGACCCATGCCCCGCTCGGGCTCAGCGAAGCGCGCGAGCTGCGGCTCGGGGCGGCCGAGGGGCTCGCGGCGTGACGGCGGCGCTTGCCCTCACCCCCGACCCCTCTCCCAGAGGGAGAGGGGAGCGCGCCCCCTTCTCCCTCGGGGAGAAGGTGGCCCGAAGGGCCGGATGAGGGGCCGCCCCATGACCCCTGCCCTCGCCCTCTTCGTGCGCGAATGGCGCATCGCCCGGCGGATCGGCGGCGGGGCGTCGGTCGGCGCGGTGTTCTTCCTCATCCTGGTCGCGATCATGCCCTTCGCGCTGGGGCCCGACCTCGATCTGCTCGCCCGCCTCGGGCCGGCGATCCTCTGGATCGCCGCGCTGCTCGCCACCCTGCTCGGCCTCGACCGCCTGTTTCAGGCCGACCACGACGACGGCTCGCTCGACGTGATGACGATCGGTTCGCTGCCGCTCGAACTCGTCGTCCTCGTCAAATGCGCCGCCCACTGGACGACGAGCGCGCTGCCCCTCATCGTCGTCTCGCCGCTCTTCGGCCTGATGCTGGCGATGGCGCCGAAGCCGCTGGCGCTGGTCGCGGCGACCCTCGCGGCCGGCACGCCGGCGCTCACCATGATCGGGGCGATCGGCGCGGCGCTGACCGTGTCCTTGAGGCGCGGCGGCCTTTTGATGGCGGTCTTGGTGCTGCCCCTCACCATCCCGGTGCTGATCTTCGGCGTCTCGGCCGCCTCCGCCGCGAGCGGCGGCGCGGCGCCCTTCCTGACGCCGTTCCTCATGCTCTGCGCGATGTCGCTCTTTGCGATAGCCGCCGCGCCCTTCGCCGCCGCTGCGGCGTTGCGGCATGTGCGGGAGTAAGAGACTTCCGGGCCCCCTGTAGTACTCTTGGGATTATGGACCTGCTCGCTGATCCCATCCTCAGGCGCCTGCGAGCCTCGCTCGACAAGGCCTATGGCGCGCGGATCGAACGCGTCGTGCTCTTCGGTTCGCGGGCGCGAGGCGACGCGCGGCCCGACTCCGACTATGACGTCGCCGTGTTCCTGAAGGAGCCGAAGAGCTTCTGGAAAGAGAGCGGGCGCCTGGCCGACATCGGCACGGACATTCTGTACGACACCGGCGCCGTCATCAATGCGCTGCCTTTCAAAGCCGGGCTTGACCGCGAAGACGGCGCGCTGATGCGAGAGCTGGCGCGCGACGGACGCGAGCTGCGAGCAAGCTGGGCGCTATCGGAGACGCGGTAATCCGATTTCCCCGCAGGCGCCCTACCGCCCGAAATAGCTCTCCTCGATCCTGCGCCACTCTTGGCTTCCGGTGATCTCGATCAGCGCGCGGTCGAGCGGTTTTTTGAGCGCGCTGCCGGGCGGCAGGGCGATGGCCATGTAAGCCGGCTCCAGCACGCCTTGCGGCGCCTCGATCGTGACCTTGAACCGCGCCGCGATGAGGTACTGGAGCGCGCCGATGCTGTTGACGACGGCGTCCGCCTGCCCACGCTCGAGCGCGGTCAGCGCAGCGGGAAGGTCGTCAAACGGCGCGTAGCGAAGGTGCCGCTCGTCAAGATATTCGGCTCCGGACGAATGGGCGACGGCGCCGAGCCGCTTGCCGGCGAGGTCCGCCTCTGTGAGACGAAGACCAGACGCGACGCGCTCGGCGGTCATCTTCGAGATGATGGAGGTCGAGAGAATCGACACAAGCGCGAGGCTGACGAGCATCCAGAGAATGGCGATCATGCGCCCGCCCGCGGTTTTCGGCGTCTTATCGCCATAGCCGACCGTCGTCATGGTGACGACCGCCCAATAGACGCCGTCGCGCAGCGAGGCGACGGCCGAGTCGTGGTTCAGGGAACGCATTGGCCGCTCGACGATCCACATCGCGACCCCCATCGCGAGAAGAAGAACGAGCGTCAGCGCGATGAGGGGGCTTAGCTCGCCGACGACCGCGCCGTAGTTGAGGAAGGCCGCAAGCGGCCCACTGTCCTTCCGGACCGCCACTGCAACGCCCGAACGATGCGCCGGATAACTGAAGTCCACCCGCGCGAGCCGCCCGGGCGTGATAGTAATGGCGCCGATCGCAGCGTCGTAGTCCTTACGCTCGAGGCCCTCGAGGATCGCTTCCATTTGCCCAACCGGAACGAGGCGATAGTCGCGCCCGAGAATCTCCGCCGCCCGCCGCCAGAGATCGACGCTGACGCCGTCGATCGATCCGTCCGGCTCGGCCGATCCATAGGGCGGAACGTCGTAGACGGCCACTCGGAGCGGCGCGCTCGCCGGCGATTCGCCCGCCTCCGCTCCCGCCGCGGAGAGCAGAAGAACGAGCGCCGCGACGAGCCGCCGGCCGATGACCGAAGGCGAGGGGCGGGTCGCGAGGGGCGGAGAAGGCGTTGTCGTCATGGGCGCTCGGGCGACGCGATCGACCCGAAGGCTAGCGCATGAAGGCGAACCTAAAGTGTCGGCGGTCGGCGCGGCGCCCCTTAGGCGGAGCTTCCCTCTTTCCGATTACGTAGGCGATTGATTTTTCGGCGAGATTTCGAGATATTGGTCTTGATGTGTACCCATGTAATTGGCTGATTTTATGTTGTGTTGTGGTGCGGTCAGGCTTATTGTTGCCCCATGTACATCGAATCGGTCCCCAACCGCGATTCACCCCCCGCCATCCTCCTGCGCGAGAGCTATCGCGAAGGCGGGAAGGTCAGGAAGCGCACGTTGCTCAACCTGTCGGACTGGCCCAGCGAGCGGATCGCCGGCTTCAAGGCGCTGCTCAAGGGCGGCACGGTCATCCCGAGCGAGAAGGAGGCGATCAGCATCATTCGCTCCCTGCCGCACGGGCACGTGGCCGCGGCGCTGGGCACGGCGCGCAGGATCGGTCTCGACCGGCTGATCGGGCCGGACGGCAACCGCCGCCGCGACCTCGTCCTGGCGCTCGCCGTCAGCCGCATCCTCGATCCGTCCTCCAAGCTTGCCGCGGCCCGCGCGCTGTCGCCCGAAACCGCCGCCTCCAGCCTGGGGGACGAGCTCGGCCTCGGGATCGTCGACGAAGAGGAGCTCTACGCGGCGCTCGACTGGCTCGCGGTCCGCCAGCCGGCGATCGAGGCCATGCTCGCCAAGCGCCACCTCTCTGGCGGGACGCTGGTGCTCTACGACGTGACCTCGAGCTACATGGAGGGCCGCTGCTGCCCGCTCGCCCGGTTCGGCTACAACCGCGACGGCAAGAAGGGCAAGCTCCAGATCGTCTACGGCTTGCTCTGCGCCCCCGACGGCTGCCCCGTCGCCGTCGAGGTCTTCGAGGGCTCGACCGGCGACCCGGCGACGCTCGGCTCACAGGTCGCCAAGCTGAAGCAGCGCTTCGGCCTCGACCACGTGGTCCTGGTGGGTGACAGAGGCATGATCACCGACGCCCGGATCGCCGAGGACATCCAGCCGGCCGGGCTCGACTGGATCACCGCGCTCAGGGCGCCTGCGATCCGCGGGCTGCTCGACGGCGGCGCCTTCCAGATGTCGTTGTTCGATGACCGCGATATGGCGACCATCACCTCGCCCGACTTCCCGGGCGAGCGCCTCATCCTGTGCCGCAACGCCGCGCTCGCCGCCGAGCGCGCCCGCAAGCGCGAGGACCTGCTGCGCGCCACGGAACGCGATCTCGCCCCCATTGCCGCCGCGGTGCGGCGCAAGCGCGAGCCGCTCAGGGGAAAAGCCGACATCGGCCTCGCCGTCGGCGCCGTCATCGGCAAGCATAAAATGGCCAAGCACTTCGCGCTCGATATCACCGACACGTCCTTCGCCTTCGCCCGCAAGACCGCCGCGATCGCTGAGGAGGCCGCCCTCGACGGCCTCTACGCCGTGCGCACCAGCCTGCCCGAAACCGCGCTCGACGACAGCAAAACCGTCAAAAGCTACAAATCCCTGAGCCTGGTCGAGCACGCCATCCGGTCGATCAAGACCGTCGACCTCCATGTCCGGCCGGTCTACCACTGGCTCGAAGACCGCGTGCGCGCCCACGTCTTCCTCTGCATGCTCGCCTATTATCTCGAATGGCACATGCGCCAGCGCCTGGCCCCCATGCTCTACGACGACACCGACAAGGAGGCCGCCGAGGCGCTCCGCAAGAGCCCGGTCGCAAAGGCTGAGCGATCGCCCGCCGCCCTCGCCAAGCAGACCACAGGCCGAACCGACGATGGTCTCCCCGTCCACAGCTTCCACACCCTGCTTCACGACCTCGCCACCATCACCAAAAACACCGTCGCGACCGCCCTCGCGCCCGACTTCCCCTTCACAATCACCACACGGCCGACACACATCCAGAAAAAAGCCTTCGACCTCCTGGGCATCACCTGTACCCAGTAACACACCCATCCAGCTTGATCTTATCAAGCTGGAACAATGGGTTGCGCAGGTCGAAAGAGGGAAGCTCCGCTTAGGCTTCAAGCCGGGTCCGGCAGCGGAAGGACTGGCGCAGGCCGAACGAGGCGACTTCGCCAGCGACGCCCGCATCGCCGAGTTGTGGAAGCGCGCGGGTCCGTGAATCGGCGCCACCTTCCCTGCGCCGATCGGCCGCAATTGCGCCTGCCCGCGCGGGGCGCTAAAAGGCGCGCGCATGTTCAATCTCGCCAACCCGACGGTCTTCGTCGACCTGACGCGGCGGACGCTGCCGTGGCTCGCGGCGGCGACGGTCGCGCTGTTTGTCGCAGGGCTCGCGCTCTCGTTCGCCGCGCCGTCCGACTACCAGCAGGGCGAGAGCGCCAAGATCATGTATCTGCACGTGCCGGCGGCCTGGATGTCGACCTTCGTCTACGGCGTGATGGCCCTCGCCGCGCTCGGCACGCTGGTCTGGCGCCATCCGCTCGCCGACGCCGCGCAGAAGGCCGCCGCTCCCCTCGGGGCGGGCTTCACCTTCATTTGTCTCGCCACCGGCTCGCTGTGGGGCAAGCCGATGTGGGGGACCTACTGGGTGTGGGACGCGCGCCTCACCTCGGTTCTGGTGCTGTTCCTCCTCTATCTCGGCCTCATCGCGCTCTGGCGGGCGATCGAGGACCCGGGCCGGGCGGCCCGCGCGGCGGCGATCCTCACCCTCGTCGGCTCCGTCAACCTGCCGATCATCAAGTTTTCGGTCGACTGGTGGAACACCCTCCACCAGCCGGCCTCCGTCTTCCGCCTCGGCGGTCCGACGATCGCGCCTTCCCTCCTGTGGCCGCTCATCGTCATGTCGCTCGCCTTCACCTTTCTGTTCCTGACCCTGCATCTCATGGCGATCCGCAACGAAATCCTGCGCCGCCGCATCGCCCGCGTGACGATGCTGGCGGCGGCCGAGGGCGACCGGCTCGCCCCGGCCTTCGCCGCGAAAGGCGCCTGACGCGATGATGAGCGACCCCCATATCGGCTTCGTCATCGCCGCCTATTGCGTCGCCGCCGTCGTCATCGCGTCGATGATCGGCTCGGTGGCCATCGACTATCGCCGCCTCAGCGCCCATCTCGACGAGGCGACCCGCGCGCTCGAAGCCGCCCGGGGCGCAGCGAAGGGAGCGCCTCGATGAGCGCGGCCGCGGAGACGACGCGCCGACCGCACCGCTGGCTCGCCTTTCTGCCGCTCGCGGCCTTCGCGCTCGTCGCCGCGCTCCTTTTCGTGCGGCTCTACGTCGGCGGGGATCCGTCGCGGCTGCCCTCGGCCCTCATCGGCCAGAGCGCGCCGCCGCTGACGCTCGCCGGCCTCGACGGCGCGGCGGGCCTGACCGGCGCCGATCTTCGCCAGGGCCATGTGAGCGTGGTCAATGTGTTCGGCACCTGGTGCCAGCCCTGCCAATTCGAGCATGAATTTCTGATGGCGCTCGCCGCCGACGACGAACTCAAAGCCAAGGGCGTCGTCGTCTACGGGGTCGCGCAGAAGGACTCCACCGAGAACGTGCGCCGGTTCCTCGGCGCCAAGGGCGACCCCTACGCCAAGGTCGGCCTCGACCCGGACGGGCGGGCGGGCATCGACTGGGGCGTCTACGGCGTGCCCGAGACCTTCATCGTCAGGGGCGACGGCACGATCGCCTACAAGGTCATCGGCCCGATGACCGCCGAGACGCTCGAGAGCGAAGTCAAGCCGCAAATCCTCAGGGCCATGAGTCCACCACGCTCTTAAGCGGCGCCGCGGACCGTCGTCACGGGAAGTCGCCCCATGCGCCAGTTCGCCGACGTCATTGCGATTCGAACTCATGGCCGCGGCCTCATCGACGTGACCCGCAGTATCGTCGCATGGGTCGAGAGCCATGACCTTCGGACCGGGCTCTTGACGCTGTTCTGCCGGCACACGTCGGCTTCCCTCATCATTCAGGAGAACGCCGCGCCCGAGGTGCGTTCGGACCTCGAGGCGTTACTTCGAACGCGTCGCGCCGGAGGACTCTCGTCTCTACGCCCACGACGACGAGGGCCCCGACGACATGCCCGCGCACATCCGCGCCGCGCTGACCGGCGTGAACTTGTCGATCCCGCTGATCAGCGGGCGGCTCGCGCTCGGAACCTGGCAGGGCGTCTATCTGTTCGAGCATCGGCGCGCGCCGCATCGGCGCGAGATCGCGCTGCATCTGATCGGCGAGTGAGGGGCGCGCGAATCCTCGTTCAGCTCCGGCTGACGATCCACTGCCCGCCGTACTTGAACTCGGGCGCGGACTTCAGCTCCGCCTTGGCAGCGTTCATGCTGGCGCGCCAGACCTTGTCGCCCGCGTCGTCCTTGATCGACGCGAGGGCCCGGATCGACCGCCACATTCGGCGGAAACGCCCGGATGGCGGAGGGCGACGGAACAATCGAAGGCGGGCGAAGTTGACCGCGGCGGGGACGCCATGCGGGGGCGCCGCCGCGTCGCGTCGGCGGCGGCCGGAGATCCGTCGATGAGGCTTCGTCAAAGCGCGCGCGCGGCGCTCCTGGGCGAGTTTCTCGCAGCCTTCGCGCTCAGCCTGCGTTACATGTTCAAGCCCAAAGCCACGCTGAATTATCCCAACGAGAAGAGTCCGCTGTCGCCGCGGTTTCGCGGCGAGCACGCGCTGCGGCGCTACCCCAACGGCGAGGAGCGTTGCATCGCCTGCAAGCGCTGCGAGGCGATCTGCCCGGCGCAGGCGATCACCATCGAGGCCGGGCCGCGCCGCAACGACGGCACGCGCCGCACGACGCGCTACGACATCGACATGGTCAAGTGCATCTATTGCGGCTTCTGCCAGGAAGCCTGCCCCGTCGACGCCATCGTCGAGGGGCCGAATTTCGAATTCGCGACCGAGACGCGGGAAGAGCTCTATTACGACAGGGACCGGCTGCTCGCCAACGGCGACCGCTGGGAGCGGGAGATCGCGCAAAATCTCCTCGCCGACGCCCCATATCGATGAGAGCCTGAGGAGGACGGCGTGACGGATTGCGACGTGCTCATCGCCGGCGCCGGGCCGACCGGCCTCGTGCTGGCGCTCTGGCTGACGAGGCTCGGCGCGAAGGTCCGGATCGTCGACAAGACCGCGGCGCCAGGGACCACCTCGCGCGCCCTCGCCATTCAGGCGCGGACGCTCGAACTCTACCGCCAGCTCGGCCTCGCCGACCCGGTCGTCGAGAAAGCGCACAAAGTGCCGGCGTTCAATCTGTGGACGCGCGGCGAGCGAAGGGCCCGCATCGCCTTCGAGGATGTCGGCGTCGGCGTCACCCCCTTTCCCAACGTGCGGATTTTTCCGCAGGACGAGCACGAACGCCTGCTGATCGGCCGGCTGTCGGCGATGGGCGTTTCGGTGGAGCGCGAAACCGAGCTCGTCGGATTCTCCGACAGGGGCGATCGCGTGGCGGCGATGCTGCGCCATGCCGACGGAGGCGTCGAGAATTGCGAAGCAGCATATCTCGCCGGCTGCGACGGGGCGCGCTCGTTCGTGCGCGAGACCCTGGGGGCGGGTTTTCCCGGCGGCACTTACGACCAGGTCTTCTACGTCGCCGACGTCGAGGCCTCCGGGCCGCCGATCGACGGCGAGCTGCACGTCGATCTCGACGAGGCGGATTTTCTCGCCGTCTTCCCGCTCGAGGGCAAGGGGCGCGCGCGCCTCATCGGCACGGTGCGCGGAGAACGCGCCCAGCGCGCCGAGACGCTCCGCTTCGACGACGTGAGCGACCGCGCGATCAGGAACCTGAAGGTGAAAGTCGAGACCACGAATTGGTTCTCGACCTACCGCGTTCATCATCGGGTGGCCGAGCGCTTCCGCAAAGGGCGCGCGTTCCTGCTCGGCGACGCCGCCCACATTCACAGTCCCGCCGGCGGCCAGGGCATGAACACCGGCATCGGCGATGCGATCAATCTCGCCTGGAAGCTGCAGGCGGCGCTCGAGGGCCGCGCGCCCGACGCGCTCCTCGACAGCTACGAGGCCGAACGCATCGCCTTCGCGCGCAAGCTGGTGAAGACCACGGACCAGGTTTTCACTTTCGCCACCGCAGAGGGCGAATTCGCCGATCTGATCCGTCTCCGGGTCGCGCCGACCGTCCTCGCCGGCGCCTTCCTCTTCGATGCGGTGCGGGAGTTCGCCTTTCGAACCGTCTCCCAGATCGGCGTCAATTATCGCGGCGGTCCGCTGAGCGAGGGGAAGGCGGAAGTTGTTCAGGGCGGCGATCGCCTGCCGTGGGTCGCCGCGGACGGCGTCGACAATCACCAGTGTCTGTCGGACATGCGCTGGCAGACCCATGTCTACGGCGTCGAGCGCCCAGAACTCGCCGCCTGGTGCGCAGAGCGCGGATTGCCCTTGAAGATCTTCCCGTGGACGCCGCGGCACGGAAAGGCCGGCCTCGCGCGCGACGCCCTCTATCTCGTCCGTCCCGACGGCTATGTCGCTTTCGCAGACGAATCCGCTTCGCCCGACGGGCTCGCGCGATATTTTGCCGCGCGCGGAATAACTCCTTAGCGGGCCCCTCGCCGCGCGCGGCGCTGTTAGCGCGCTAAGGAATGATGCGCTCGATGCGGCGCGTGCGCCGGTCAACGATCACGCGCTTATTGTTGACCACAGCATAGCGGTATTGCTTGTGGTGCGGGACCGGATAGGTGGCGACGTCGCGCGGCAACGGTTGCCCGGCAGCGAAGGGACCGTTGTAGGCCCGGGACGGCTTCTGGGGCAGTTGCGACCCCATAATCGAGCCGACCCCAGCCCCGACGAGGGCGCCGATCGGGCCTCCGACCACCGCCCCAACCGCCGCGCCCCCGACAGCCCCTCCCATGGTTCCGCTGGGGTTGTTAATTTGAGTATTGTTGTCTTGGGGATTGCGCGTAGGCCGCCGCAGGGATGGCCAGAACGGCTGCGATGACCACAAGGCGTAAGGTTCTCATGAGGATCCTCCTCTTTGAAGCCGCGCCGCCCGCAGGCGGTCAACGACGCCGCGCCGGAAAGGTTCCCGGTCGTTCGAATGCGACGAATGGCCGCGAATTTGCGGAACCCTTGCCGCGAAGTACAATCGATCTCCAATCTTCGCCCGGCCGCGAGCCCTTGAATGTCCAACCGTATCGAGGATTACGCCGTCATCGGCAATTGCGAGACGCTCGCGCTCGTCGGACGCGACGGCTCCATCGACTGGCTGTGCCTGCCCCGCTACGACAGCGCGGCCTGTTTTGCGGCTCTGCTCGGCGAGCCGAAGCACGGACGGTGGCTGATCGCGCCGGCGGCCGACGACGTCCGCGTCAGCCGGCGCTATTGCGGCGACACGCTCGTTCTCGAAACCGTCTTCAGGACCGCGAGCGGCGCCGTCAGCCTCGTCGATTTCATGAGCCGGCGCGACGGGGCCTCGGATCTCGTGCGGCTCGTGCGCGGCCTTCAGGGCGAGGTCGCCATGCGCATGGAGCTCGTCGCGCGCTTCGACTATGGCGCCGCGGTTCCGTGGGTCTCGCGCCAGGAGGACGGCCGGCTGCAGTTCATCGCCGGTCCCGACAGACTGCTGCTCGACGCCGCCATTGCGACCGGCGGCGAGGACTTTCGCACGCTCGCCGAATTCACGGTCGCGGCCGGGCGCGAGGCGAGCTTCGTCCTCAGCTGGTCGCCGTCGTTCCGCGCCCCGCCCGAGCGGCTCGGCGCGGCCGACGCGCTGCGGCAAGTCGAATCCTTCTGGTCGGGCTGGGCGGCGGCTTTCCAGCCGCCCGAGCGCTACGCCGACGCGGTCTTGCGTTCGCTCTTGACCTTAAAGGCGCTCGCGCATTGGGAGACCGGCGGCATCGTCGCGGCGGGCACCACCTCGCTCCCGGAGAGTAAAGGCGGCTCGCGCAACTGGGATTATCGCTATTGCTGGCTGCGCGACGCGACCTTCACGCTGCTCGCGCTGATGGGCGTGGGCTTCCACGACGAAGCGAGGTCCTGGCATCAATGGCTCATGCGGGCGGTCGCCGGCGCTCCCGACGACCTGCAGATCATGTACGGGGTGGCGGGCGAGAGGCGTCTCAACGAATATGAGATCCCCTGGCTCCCCGGCTACGAGGGCGCGAAGCCCGTGCGGGTCGGCAATGCGGCGGTCGGACAACTCCAGCTCGACGTCTACGGCGAGGTGCTCGACGCATTCTACGTCGCGCGCCGCGCCGGCCTCGTCGAGGTCGCGGAGAGCTGGGCCCTGGAGCGAGCGTTCGTCTCCCACCTCGAGACCATCTGGCGCGAGCCCGACGACGGCATCTGGGAGGTGCGCGGCGGCCGGCGGCATTTCACCCATTCCAAGGTGATGGCCTGGGTCGCCTTCGACCGCGCGGTGCGTTCGATCGAGGAATTCGGGCTCGAGGGGCCGCTCGAACGCTGGCGTGTCGCCCGCGACGCGATTCACCAGGAGGTTTGCCGGCTGGGATTCGACGCAGGCCAGAACGCATTCGTCCAATCCTACGGCGCGACCGGGCTCGACGCGAGCCTGCTGTTGATCCCGCTCGTCGGCTTCCTGCCGGCCGACGATCCGCGCGTGCGGGGAACCGTGGCCGCGATCGAACGCAAGCTCGTGCGCGGCGGATTGGTCCTGCGCTACGACACCGGGACGGGGACGGACGGCCTTCCGCCCGGAGAAGGCGCGTTTCTCGCCTGCAGCTTCTGGCTCGCGGACAATTATGTCCTGCTCGGCCGCCGCGAGGAGGCGCGCGCCCTGTTCGAGCGCCTCCTGGCGTTGCGCAACGACGTCGGGCTGCTCGCCGAGGAAGTCGACCCGTCCGACGGGCGCCAGCTCGGCAATTTCCCGCAGGCCTTCTCGCATCTTGCGCTGATCAGCGCCGCCCACAATCTGGCGAGCGCGGCGGGGCCGGCCCACGTGCGTTCGCGCCGTTCCGCGGCGCCGAGCGCCGACAAGCCGGGACCGGGCGGCAAGCGACGCCGACGGCCAGGGAAGAACCCATGAGCGCGCGGCGACCGATTTCGTCTCGTGCGTGCGCCGCCCGACGCTCTGGGGAACCGGTCGGACGCTCCCGCGTTTAAGTTCGGACGCGAGGCGCCCGATTGCGCCTGCACGGCCTGCGCACGCCCGGAATGAGGAACGACGACCATCGCCATCGGCGAAGACGATCGTTGGCGGCTCGGCGAAGGCGTCGCCGGCGACGCCTTCAGCCGAGCCCGCCAGCGATCGTGCTTCGACATGGCGAAGGTTGCGTCCGCATCCGGACATGACGTCCTTCTCGAGGCGCAGGCGGCTCGCTGTCCGCTGCGCCGGCGCGGGCTCTCACGCCGCCCGTCGCGCCTTGCGGTCGAAGAACAAGGCCTTGCTGACCGCCGCCCGGACCGAGTCGGGGTTGAAGGGCTTGTAGAGAATGGACGCCGGCACGGGCCGATTGGCCGCGGCGCCCAGATACTCGCCGGGATAGGCGGTGATGAACACGACCGGCCTGCTCGCGGCCGTGAGGATCTCGTTGACCGTCTCGAGCCCCGAGGCGCCGTCTTCCAGCTGGATGTCGGCCATGATCAGTTCGGGCTTGCGCTCGGCGGCGAGGGCGACCGCCTGCCGGTGGGCGCTCGCCACGCCGACCACCTTGTGTCCGAGGCCCTCGACGATCGCCTCGAGGTCCATCGCGATGATCGGCTCGTCCTCGATGATGAGAATCCTGGCGGCGAGCTCCCGCGCGATGTCGCGCGCGCCGCGCTCCAAGAGCTCGCGCACGCGGGACGCGTCGAGGCCCATGACCGCCGAGGCCTCGGCGACCGAGAACTCTTCGACGGTCGTCAGCAGGAACGCCTGCCGGACCAAGGGCGAGAGCGCCGCCAGATTGCGGTCGAACGCCGAATCCTCGGACGCTTCGGCGGAGGCGTCGCCAAGGCGCCTCCGTGACCAGGTGTCGAGGTAAGCTCGATAGATCGCCACGCGCGGGCAGAGATCGCGCGTAAAGGACGCCGGCCTTTCCAACAGGTTTTCCAAAGTCGCCGTCAGATAGGCGTCGCCTATTGCCTGTGACCCGTTCAGCGCCCGCGAGAAACGCCTCAGGTATGGAAGCAACGGCGCAATGTCTTTCGAGATCGGCATCGGAAGCTTCTCTTGCTGGCCGGCCGAGTCGTCCGTCGCCTGTCAAGAGCCGACGGGGTTGTTCGGCGCAGCGTCGCCCCCGGGAGGCCGATCATCGCAAAATCGCCTCGGCGCTTCAATACGGGAAATTACTTAGCCGCCGATCGGGCGCGCGCAAGGCGCGCGGCGCGAACGCGCGACATCCAGGGCGCCAGGATTTGGCCTCAACGCAAGATGTTTTATTTTTCGCGCCGACGGAACTAAACCAAGGCTGTAGCGGTTTGTCGACGCGGGAAAATGCCAATCTAACGAAGGGCGGGCGAATCATGACCCAATCGAAAGCTGTGGAGGCCGAGACGCCAATTGAGACGCCAATTGAGACGCGAGTTAAGACGCGAGGTGAAGCCGCGCTCGACCCGAAGGTTCTGGAGGCGATAGGACGCGCGCTGAAGGCGCATTACGACGATTTCGTCCAGGCTCCGCTTCCGGAAAAATTCCTCGAGTTGCTGGCCCGGCTGGAGGCGGCGGAGCCGCGGGAAAAGAATGATGCCTCCGGCTAGCTTCAAGAACGAGCTTGTCGCGGAGATCATGAATCTGCGGGCGTTCGCGATTTCGCTGTCCGGATCGGCGTCGCTGGCCGACGACCTCGTCCAGGAGACGCTGCTCAGGGCGTGGAGCAAGTCGGACAAGTTCCAGCCCGGAACGAGCCTGCGCGCATGGCTGTTCACCATCCTGCGCAACATCTACTATTCCAACTATCGCAAGCACGCCCGCGAGGTTCAGGACAGCGAAGGCGTCTATGCGCGGCGCCTCGTCGTCTATGGCGACCAGGAAAGCCACCTCGACCTCGAGGACTTTCGCAAGGCCCTGGCCAAGGTTCCGGCCGAACAGCGCGAAGTGTTGATCCTCGTCGGCGCGAACGGCCTTTCCTACGAAGAGGCGGCGGCGATCTGCGAGGTCGAAATCGGCACGATCAAGAGCCGCCTGAGCCGCGCCCGCGCGAGAACTCGTCGAGCTTCTCGCCCTTGACGAGGCCGCACGCCCGCCGGTCGAACACAGGGTTCGCAAGGCGGGAGAGCGGACGGCGGCTACCGCGCCAGCGCGGCCCTGACCGCAGCGATGAGGGCGCGCGGCGGCGAGGGCTTTTCGACGATCGAGCAATCCGCCCATTCCGCCAGGCTCGGCTCATGGCGCGCCTGCCCGGTATAGAAGACGAACGGGACGCCCTGGTCGACGAGCCGGCGCGCGACCGGCGACGCCGTCTCGGCGCCGAGCCGGAAATCGAGAACCGCGACGGAGAAATCGGCCGGATCCGAGCGTCTCAGCGCATCCTCCAGCGTCTGGCAGAGGGCGACGACGTCCGCCCCCGCGCCGGCGAGCGTCGATTGGAGATCCATCAGCAGCACCGGATCGTCCTCGACGACCAGCACCCTGACGCCATGCAAGCTTCCGCAATCGTCCGTCGACCGCATCATCGCCACACTTCTCGGCGGATTGCCGACGCCCGCCTCCCCGCGACACGGAGAAGCCCGCCGTCCCTTCTCAAACGAACGTCGAATTGCGCTTGTTCCCGAGGTCCGGCGCGTGCGGTTGGAACTCTTGTCCCGGCCGCCGGGTTTGTTCACGTTCCTTGCCGCTCCAACGCGCGGGGGTCTGACGATGGCCGCAGCCGAGCCCCTGGAATTCGACCTCATACGCATGATCGCCGCGTCGCTCATCAGCGTCTCGCTCGTTCTGCTCTGGCTCCTGGCGATGAGCGGGCGCTAGCGGCTCGAGGATCGCGCTTCCGGCGCGCGCCATCGCAGAGCGGCGCCGACGCCGGAGCCTTCCGTCCGACCTGCGGTCGCGCCGCTCGCCGAGGGAGAAAGCCATGCCGCGCGGAGACAAGTCGAAGTACACCGAAAAGCAGGAGCGCAAGGCCGAGCCTATCGCGCCAAGCTGCGAAAGCCTCGGCGATGCCTGAGGACGAAGCCGAACGCCGGGCCTGGGCGACTGTCAACAACGACGACCGCGGCGGCAAGAAAGTCGGCGGCTCCGGTCGAGGGAAGTTGACGGGCCATCCGGCGGCGCATTAGGGTTGGCGCATCGGTGGGGCCGCTTCTGCGGCGCGACCGCCGGCAAGACGATCCGAAGCGGCGAAAAAGGCCGCCGCGACCCGGAAGCGAAACGCAGCGCGGCAGGCGCCGCAGAAGGGGGGAGTGATGAGTGATCGCGAGAGCCGTATTGGAGAAATCGCTTACCACTTGTGGGTGCGAGAAGGATGCCCCGAGGGCCGGTCCCACAGTCACTGGCTGGAGGCCGTGGCGCTGTACGAGGCCGAAGTCGCCGAAAGCAAGAGCGCCAAGGCCGAGCCGCCGACGGAGCCGTCGGCGGAGCCGATCGCCGAGACGCAGACCCGCCCCAGCAAACCGCAGCCCGCCGAACCGGTCGCGGCGAAGCCGGCCCCCGCCGCGAAGCCGAAGGCGGACAAGCCGGCCGCCGAGACGCCGGACGCAAAGCGCAAGGCCGGCGAGAGCGAGCCGGCGGCCAAACCCGCGGCCAAGCCCCCCGCCAAGGCGCCGAGCGGCGCCGGCAAGCGGAAGTAGCGACAACATGCGATGACGCCGCGTCCCTTCTGGACAGGATATCTCAAGCTTTCGCTGGTGACCTGCCCGGTCGCCCTCACTCCCGCCACGAGCGACGCCCAAAAGGTCCGCTTCCATACGATCAATCGCAAGACCGGAAACCGGGTTGTGAGCCGCTACGTCGACGGCGCGACCGGACAGCCGGTCGACGAAGACCGCCTGGCCAAAGGCTACGCCCGCGACGAGGGCTCTCTCGTTCTGCTCGAGGAGGATGAACTCGAGGCGGTCCAGCTCGAGAGCGCGCGCACGATCGACATCGAGAGTTTCACGCCGGCCGACAGCGTCGACTGGATCTGGTGCGAGACGCCCTATTATCTGACGCCGGACGACAAGGTCGGCGAGGAGGCCTATTGCGTCATTCGCGAGGCGATGCGTTCGACCGGCATGGTCGGCGCGTCTCGTCTCGTCCTCCATCGACGCGAGCGCGCCGTTCTCCTGAAGCCGCGCGGCAGCGGGATCGAGCTCTGGACCCTGCGCTACGGCGAGGAGGTGCGCGACCCGCGCGACATTTTCGGCGCGGTCCGGGAGGCGAAGCCCGATCCCGCCCTTCTCGATCTGGTTTCCCAGCTGATCGAGGAGCGCAAGAAGCCGTGGAGCCTCGACTTGGTGCGCGACCCTGTCCAGGAGCGGCTGGTCGAGATCATCGACGAGAAGAAGAAGAGGGTTCGCCCCGCCCGCGCCAAGGCGGAGACGGCGGAGACGCCGAGCAACGTGATCAACATCATGGACGCGCTGCGCCGAAGCATCGCCGCCGCGGCGAAGGCGAAGGAGGGCAATCCGAAACGGTAGCCGGGCGTCAAATCACGACCGTCGACGCGCGACATAAGGCGTCGAACGGCGCCCGCCTTTCGCCGGCGACGACGGAGCCGTCCGGCGGCGCGGCTTCAGGCCTTCCTGGCGATTGAGTTTGCGGCGTTCCTGCGCGGCCTGCGGCCTTCGATCGGCGGCTCGGCCGCGCGAAAACCATCCCACGGATCGCGGGCGAGCGCGGCGAGCCGCGCGGGCGCGTTGGCGACGGTGAAATGGGCGGGTCCGATTGCAGGGCCGAGTTCGTCCCAGCCGAGCGGCATCGAGACGGCGGCGCCGGGACGCGCGCGCGTCGAATAGGCTGCGACCGCCGTCATGCCCCGCTGATTGCGCAGATAGTCGATCAAAATCTTGCCCGTCCGCTTCGCCTTGGCGATGGTGGCGACATAGCGCTGCGGATCGTCCGCAGCCATCGCGTCCGCAATTCCCTTCGTAAACGCCTTGACCGCCCGCCAGTCGGCCTTGGGCTTCACCGGCGCAACCACATGCAGCCCCTTGCCGCCCGACGTCTTGACGAAGGTGGAAAGCCCCGCCGCTCTCAGCCGGTCGCGCACTTCCCGCGCCGCCTCGATCACCGCCTCCCAGGCGACGCCCTCGCCCGGATCGAGATCCATGACGATCGTGTCCGGCCGCTCCCAATCGACGACCGTCGATCCCCAGGGATGAATTTCCAGCACGGCCATCTGCACGAGCGCCGTCAGCCCGTCGAGATCGCGGATGCTGATGAGCGGCTCGCCCTTGTGCTTGGGGTCCTCGACGAGGGCGATGGCGGGGCTCACCCCCTTCCAGGCATGCTTCTGAAAGAACGCCGGTCCCCCGACGCCGTCGGGGCAACGAAGGAGCGCGAGCGGCCGCCCGACGACGAAGGGCGCCATGCGCGGCCAAACCTCGGCGTAATAGTCGGCGAGGCCCTGTTTGGTGACGCCGTCGTCGGGCCAATAGAGCCGGTCGGGATGAGTGAGCGCGACAGCGCTGCGCTGGGCTTCCGGCGGCGGGTCGGACGATGCGGTTTCGCGCACGGCTTCGTGGGCGGGCTTGTCCTCGCGGAGCGCCTTGAACGACGCCTGCCGCAGAAGCCCGTCCGCCGTCCAGCCGCGGAAGTCGACCTCCGCGACCAGCTCGGGCCGGACGAAGCGAACCTGCCGCGCCTCGGCGGCGTCGAGCCGGTCGGCGAAGGGGCTGGAGGGAACGCGCATCGGCTCGAGCCTCGCATAGAGCGCGCGCGCGGCCGAGGCGCTGAACCCGGTTCCCACCCGTCCGACATAGCGCAAGGCGTCGCCCTCGTAGACGCCGAGCGCCAGCGAGCCGATCGCGTTGCGCGCGGCCGTGGAGGGGACGAAACCCGCGACGACCAACTCCTGCCGCGCCGAGCATTTCGCCTTGGTCCAGCTCTTGCCCCGTCCGGAGCGATACGGCGAATCCCGAAGCTTCGAGACGATTCCTTCGAGGCCGAGCCGGCAGGCGTTCCTGAGCACGATCTCGCCGTCTTCGTCGAAATGGCCGCTGGCGCGGAGCGGGCCCGAGCCGTCGCCGACAATCGCCTCCAACAGTGTCTTGCGCTCGATCAGCGGCGCGTCCCGGAGATCGTAGCCGCTCAGATAAAGGAGATCGAAGGCGTAGAAGACGAAGCGGTCGGAGCGTCCTTCGCTGAGGTCCGCCTGCAGCGCGGAGAAGTCCGACACGCCGGCGTTGTTCTCGACCACCAGCTCGCCGTCGATCAGCGCCCGGCTCACGGGAAGCGCATTGAACGCCCGGACGAACCCTTCGCCGAACTTCTGCGTCCAGTCGAGACCGCTTCGCGTCAAGAGCGCGACGCGGCCCTCTTCGATGCGCGCCTCGATCCGATAGCCGTCGAATTTGACCTCGTGCAGCCAACGGACGCCGGAAAGCGGCGCCTTGACCAGCGTCGCCAGCATCGGCTCGACGAAGCGGGGCATGGGCGCTTTTTTCGCCCCCTCCACCGTCGACGGATCCGGGAGCGGAGGACCGCCGCTCCTCTCGATCCTGCCGGTCTTCGAGGACCAGCCCGGCGCGTCCTTTGCTACCTCGGCGATCGGGCGCCCGCTCGTCGCCGAATCCGGCTGCTCCTCCAGAATGTCGGGCGCATCCTCGGCTCGCGCGAATTCGTCGTCGCCCTTGATGAGGAGCCAGTTCTCGTGCTTGTCGCGCGGCTTGCTCCGCATTCGAACCAGATGCCAGCGGCCCTTGAGCTTCTCGCCCATGAGCTCGAAATCGAGATGGCCCTTGGCGAGGCCCTTGTGCGGATCGCCGATCGGCGTCCAGGTTCCGCGGTCCCAGACGAGGACGGCGCCGCCGCCGTACTCGCCCTTCGGAATTGTCCCTTCGAACGAGCCGTATTCGAGCGGATGATCCTCGACCGCGACCGCGAGCCGCTTCTCTCCGGCGACGAGAACTCGGGCCGCGCGTCACCGCCCAGCTCTTCAATACGCCGTCCAGTTCGAGCCGAAAATCGTAGTGCAGACGCCGCGCGTCGTGTTTCTGCACGACGAAACCGTGTCCGCCCCCGGCGCCGGGCGTCGGCCTCGGCTCCGGCGTCGCCGCGAAATTGCGTTTGGCCCGATACTGCTCGAGCGCCATGTCAGCCCGCTTTGCTGCGCGGGCTCGCCTTCGCCCTCGGCGCCTTCGCGCTCATCTCGGCGCTTTCGCGCAGCGCCGCCATGAGGTCGCGCGCGGCCTCACGCTTCGGCGGCTTCGGGGCCGCGATCGTCCGGCCCTCGAGCTTGGCTTTGACGAGGTCGGTCAGCGCCGCCTCGTAGCGATCGTGGACGCTCGCCGGGTCGAAGACGCCCTGCTTCGTCTTGATGATATGTTCGGCGAGATCCAGCATCTCGCCCTTGATCTCGATGGCGGGCACGTCGCCGAACGCCTCTTTGGCGGAGCGCACTTCGTAGTCGAAGTGGAGCGTCGTCGCGGCGAGGCCCCCGGCGTGAGCCCGGATCAGCAGCGTCCGAGCCCGCCGGAAGAGGACCGCCTGAGCGATCGCCGCCGTGGCCGAAGCGCGCAATCCTTCGCGGATCAGGTCGAACGCCTCGTCGCCGCTCCGGTCCGAGGGCGCGAGAAAATAGGGCCGGTCGAAATAGACGTCGTCGATCTGGTCGAGATCCACGAATGCCGAGACGGTCAGCCTCTTGTCGCTCTCGGGGGTCGCGTCGGCGATCTCGTCCGCCTCGAGCACGACAACCTGGTCCTTGCCGACCTCGTAGCCTTTGATCTGGTCCTCCCGCTCGACCGGCGCGCCGGTGGCGGCGTCGACATACTGCCGCTGGACGCGGTTGCCCGTCGCCCGGTTGACATTATGCAGGACGATGCGCTCGGAGGACGACGCGGCGGCGTAAAGCGCCACCGGGCACGTCACTTCCGCGATCGTCAGAAAGCCCTTCCAGCTCGCTCTCGGCGGCGCCATCGACCCTCGCCTTGCCCGACGTCCAACTTGCCCGAACGCCCCAACCGGTTGGATTGTTCCGGAACGTCACATCAAAGTTGGAATTGAAGTCTAGCAAAATTCAACGGCTGCAAAAATCCGCAGACTTCTGTATGTTTCACGTATCCAGGAGCCGCCAAGGCCTGCGCGACTTCGGTTTGACACGCTGCCGGAGATGCGAATTTGACAGGCGCCGAGCACGCTTTCCCCGGCCCCGAGCCGCAGCCGGACGAACCGCCGCGGCCCGAAGAGACGCGCCTGAACGACGAGGTGCTGCGCGACGAGGATCGAGCGGCGCGGCACTACGCGTCGATCATCGAATCCTCGGACGACGCAATCCTGTCGAAGGCTCTCGACGGCATCATTCTCAGCTGGAACGCGGGGGCCGAGCGGCTGTTCGGCTATGCGGCGGAGGAGGCGATCGGCGAGCCGGGGACCATCATCGTCCCCATCGATCGCCGCGACGAAGAGCTGAAGATGCTCGACGCGATCCGGCGCGGCGAGAGCATCCGCCAGTTGGAGACCGTGCGCCGGCGCAAGGACGGAAGCCTTGTCGACGTTTCCCTCACCGCTTCGCCGATCCGGAACGCCTACGGCCGGATCGTCGGCGCCACCACCATCGCGCGCGACATCGCCGAACTCAAAAAAGCGCGCGAACGACAGCAGTTGCTGCTGAGGGAGATGAGCCATCGGGTGAAGAACCTGTTCGCCCTCACGAGCAGCGTCGTCGCGCTCAGCGCCCGCTCGGCCGGGACGGTGCAGGAGCTCGCCAACTCCGCCCGCGAGCGTCTCGCGGCGCTGGCGCGGGCGCATTCGCTGACGTTTTCGCACGGCGAGCCGTCGCCGCAGGCGACGACGCTTCAGGCGCTGATCCACGCCATCATCGCGCCGTTCGACGAGCCCGCCGAGCCCCGAATCTCGATCACGGGGAGCGACAGCTCCGGTCTCGGGCGCCGCCGTGACCAGCCTCGCCCTCCTCCTGCACGAATTCGCGACCAACGCCGCCAAATACGGCGCCTTCGTCCTCGCCCGAGGGAACGATCGCGATCGATTGCGCCGACGAGGGCGGCGCCGTCGTCGTCACCTGGACCGAACGCGGCGGACCGCCGGTCGCCGAGCCGCCGGAAAGCGAAGGATTCGGCGGCGTGCTCTCGCGCCTCGCCGTCGCGGGCCAGCTCGGCGGCGAGATCGCGCGCGACTGGAATCCCGAGGGGCTCGCGATCCGCCTGTCGGTCCCGCGATCCCGCCTGGCCGGCTGAGCCGGATCGATCCGGCCGGCGCGCCGTGCGGGCCGAGCCGGGGCCTGCCGTCGCCAAACACAACGAAGAGCGTATGCGGCAGGGCGTGACCGGACACAACGTGGTCGCCGTGCTCATCGCCAGTTGCGCGCTCGTCATCGTCCTGTTTATCCTCGTCGCGATATTTGTGTGGCCATAGGCCCCATGCGGCGGCGCCTGGCGCGCATGACGGGGGAATGTTGAAGCTCTACTATTCGCCGGGCAGCTGCGCCCTCGGGATCCATGTGCTGATGGAGGAGATCGGCGCGCCGTTCGAACTGGCGCGGGTCGACTTCGCCCGGCGCGAGCAGTACGGGGACGCCTTCGTCGCGATCAATCCGAAGTCGAAAGTCCCGACGCTGCAGCGCAACGACGGCTCGGTGCTGACGGAATTTCAGGCGATTTCGGTCTACCTCGCGCTGACCCATCCGGAGAAGGGTCTGATCCCCGCCGACGTCGAGCGGCACGTCCGCATGATGGAGGCGATGGACTATGTCGTCGGGACAATTCACGCCACCGGCTTCCGGCGAATTTTCCGCCCGGCCCAATTCGCCGCCCGCGAATCCGATCACGAGGCGGTCAAGGCGCGCGGGGCCGAGATCGTCGACGCGGGCTTCGCGCTGATCGACAAGAGCCTTGCGGGCAAGGACTGGGTCGTCGGCGACTTCTCGCTCGCCGATCCCGCGCTATTCTATGTCTGCTACTGGGCCGCAGCGCGCCTCGCCATGGGAATGCCCGCCGGCGTGCGCAAGCATTACGAACGCATGATGGCCCGTCCTGCGGTCGAGAAGGCGCTGAAGGACGAGGGGCTGTGAGGTCGAGCCCGCGGCGACGATCGGTCCGACCGGGACAACGAAAGGACAATCAGAAATGTCGAAACTCGCGCTCGCCGCCGCCGCGCTCTTGGCCGCGCTCTTGGCCGCGCTCCTGGCCACGCTCGCCTCAGCTCGCGCTGAAACCTACACCGTCGACAATTGGCCGGCCGACATCGACACAATTCCGTGCAGCGCCTGGCAGAGGTCCGACGACGGAACCTGGGTCTTGAAAGGCTCGGTCAAGCTCGGCGCCTCGGTCATCGACAATGTCGGCGTCAAGGGCGACGCCGCCGCGCGCGCCCTCGCAGAGAGGTGCGGCGCCAAATAG
>CAWDTW010000105.1:0-88495 GCA_963805295.1 uncultured Alphaproteobacteria bacterium
TGTTATAAGAGATGCGCTGGTGACCGCAGCTGTCGCACTGTTCGACGTGGCCACCGAGCGCCGCCGTCCGGCAGATCTCGATCGCCGTCATTGCCCGGCGCTGGGCCGTCGACAGAGATCCGCCGTGCTGCTCCCGAAAAGCGTCACCGTAGTGGCGGAACACATCCGCCACTTCCGGCCCCGACCGAGCCATTGACCGTACGGCTCAGGCGGGCGTCGGCGCCTTGGATAGGGCGGCGACGGGAATCTGCGGCAGCAGATCCAGCGGACTGGTTGTCGCACACACTTTGCTGGTCGCGATCCGCAGGTAACGGGCCGTCGTATTCAAGCTGCTGTGGCCAAGAAGCAGCTGAATGGTCCGTAGGTCGGCGCCGGACTCCAGCAGATGCACTGCGAACGCGTGCCGAAGCGAATGGGGCGTCACCGGTTTAGAAAGTCCGGAACGCTGGTGCGCCGCTTGGCAGACCTTCTCGACGGAATGGCGCGTGATCGGCTGACCCGGGATGTCTCCCGGAAAGAGCCATACCTTCGGGCGCACCGCCCACCAGTAGTCGCTCAACACCTCCAGCAATTTCGGCGACAGCATGACATAGCGGTCCTTCCACCCCTTGCCCTGCTCGATGCGGATGACCATCCGCTGTCTGTCGATGGCTGCCGGCTTTAGGTGAACCGCCTCGGTGATGCGCAACCCGGCGGCGTAACAGGCGGTCAAAATCGTCCGATGCTTGATGTTGGGTATGCAGCCAAGAAACTGCACCACCTCGTCGGGGCTAGAATGATCGGCAAGGTCCGTGGCGCCTTGGGGCTGGGAACGATCTCACCGAAATCCCACGGCCGCTTCAGAGTAACTCGATACAGAAATCGAAGTGCCGCAACGGCGACCTTGATCGAGCTCGCCTCCAACTTCTTTTGGTTCGTCAGGTAGACCTGGTAGCTGCGGATCTCCTCGGGCCCCAAAACAGCCGGCGACTTGTTGAAATACCGGGCGAAGTAACCGTTCACACCCTCTGTTGAATTACGCGGCGGCGGGGATGGCTGGGGTTGCGGCTCCGGTGCGAGCGGCGGCGATGAGATCGCGGGTGTAGGCCCAGGGGTCGAGGCCGCGCTTGCGGCAGGTTTCGATGATGCTGAGGCCTGCGGCGTAGAGGCGGCTGCCCTCGTCTGTGCGGGTGCCGTAGCTGATGCGGCGGGCGATCACGGCGTGACGGAGCGCGCGTTCGGCGTCGTTGTTGGTCGGCGGCAGGCGCGGGTCGTAGACGAAGGCGATCACCGCGTCCCAGTCGTTGAGGATTTCGTTGGCCAGGTCCCGCACCTTCTGCTCGATCTCATGACGGTTGCACTGGCAGCTCCACTTGATGGCGTCCATCAATCGCCTGACGGCCTTGCTGTCGGCCTCGCCGTCGCGGACCCGCTCGATGAGGCGGCGCAAATTGCGCACGAGGTCGCGGCCGAAGCCGGCGCCGTCGCCGTAGAGCCCGCCGGCGAGCGCCAGGCCCTTGCGGATCAGATGCGCCAGACAGCGCTGGCGGCGGGGATGGTCGCGATAGGCAGCGTAGCCGTCGGTGACGAGCCAGCCGAGAAAGGCCTCGCCGATCAGGGCCGCCAATTCTTCCTTACGCCGGCTGCCGATGCGAAAGACGACCGCCGTCGCCGTCACCGCGACCCACATCCACATCAAGGCGCCGCGCTGATACCAGGGGGTTTCGTCGAGATGAACGATCTCGGCGGCCTTGACCTCTTCGATGAGCCTTTCGACCACCGGCTCGCTGGCCAGGCCGAACTCGTGAACGCATCGATTGATCGTGGCGGTCCCGAGTTCGAGCCCCAGCCAGCCGTCGAGGAATTCCTGAATCTTGACGCGCGACAGGCGAAAGCGCAGCGACAGCGCGGCGATGAAGGCGCAGAGCATCGGGCCGACCAGGCAGCGCTCGGTCGCGAGCAAGTCGCGTTTGCGGCCTTCCACGCGCGAACACGCGCCGACGCCGGGGCGTTCGACGCTCTCGTGACCGCAGCGGCAGCGCGCGGCGAAATACACATGTTTGGTCGCCTCGATCTCGAGCGACATGTCGCCTCGCGTCAGTTCGAGACTGACGTGGGCGCCGACCTTGCGCCGCGAGGCTTGCGCTTCGAGGTTTTGGCCGCAGGCCTCGCAGGTCAGCGGCGCATGCTCGCGTTCGCCGCTGACCAGGATCGGTTGGCTGCGCCAGAACCCCTTGGCTCCGAGCGGCTTGCCGGGGCGGCGAGCGCCCGTCGGCTCGGCTGGCCCCTTCGGCTCGCCGGCGTGGTTGTCGGGCGAGGCCGACGCCGTCTGGTCGGCGGACCCTCCCGGCTCGCCCTTCTGTCGTCTTTCCTCGCGGCGATACGGGTCGTCGCTCGAAGGCGGACGCGAACTGGTTCGGGAGTCTTCGGACAAACGCGCGTTCTGCGCCCGCGTCAGCGCCAGAAGCTCGCACGCCGTCGCCAGCAAATCCTCATGCGACAGCGTCGCGAGGTCCGCCGGCGTCAAGGCCTTCAAATCGTCCGCGAATCGGTTCGGCACACAAGGGGTAAAATCGCCTTCCCGTCGATGCGCAAGCCCAAAATGCGCAAAATCGTCGATCCCTCGCCGCTACGCCGCAACCGTCCCACACATCGTCACCACCGGCCGAGATGAGGAGGAGTGTGAACGGTTACCGGGCGAACTGGGAAACCTGCAAGACGTAAGAGGCCTGCGTCTGACGCGACAGGTTCCGCACCTGCATGTCCTCGGTCATGCGTTGTCGAAGGATCGTGGTCTTCATGGGAGGGCTCCGTTGTCAGATGGAACGTGCTGCAAGCAGCCGCTCCATGCTGATCCTCGGACGCCATGACAGCTTCAAAATCGCGCCGCCCAATGACCCCGCTCAGAGGTTGTCAAAATGCCGGCGCGACACCCCTACCGCGCCAGCGGTTTAGTCCAATGCCAAATATCGCGGCCGGGTTATGCCGGCCTCCCCGTAAACCAACTCGAATGCCACAAAATCTCTCGCAAAGTGTATCTCAAGAAGTTTAATGCTGCGCTCGCCTTGTTGATGGAGCAAAGCCGAAGCCTGCTTTGGAGAGAAGGATTTTGCTATCGTCTATGGGGAGGCGGGCGCGCATCCGGAATCTCTCGTCGACCCAGAGATATTTCTCGGAAATCCGTGAGCCGCCTAGCTATTTCGCGCGACCGGCGGCCGCGCACCACCACACTCTCGATCTGAGGAAAAAGCGGCGCTCACCGCCATCCGAGTTGCAGGGCCCGTTGGGGCATGCTCTGGCCGCGGTTCGCCCTCAAGGGGCGCAACTCCGATGTGGGCGTCACCAACGTGCGCAATGCTCGCGCCCGCCAGTCTGGTTCGCCCTCGACGAAACCCGTCCGCTCGCCTCCCCATTTCTGTTCATTGACGCAGCGTCACAGCGGACCCATCCTCGGAAACTGCGAGCGGCGCCTGTTCCCCATCGGCCCCTTGCGCGCAGCCTTGCCCCGCACCTCCGAGGGTGCGGGGCCCTTTCGTCGGCGCGTCCATAGGAGTGCGTCATGATCGCAGTGCGTTCCCCGTTGCCGAGCAATGTCGAGTTCGCCCGTCGCCAGATGGAGCGGTATTTGGAGAGGATCACGGCGATTGAGGCCAAGGTCGAAACGGAGAGGACAAGGCGTCTTGATGAACAGCGCGCGCGCGAAGCGGCCGAGGCCGTCGAGCGCGAGGCGGAAAAGGCGCGGAGACAGGCCGAGCTCGAGGCCGAAGCGGCCGAAGCGGCCAAAGCGGCCCAAGCCGACGCAGAGATCAGGAGCATGGGGATAATCCCGATCGGCGCCATTCTGGCCGCCTGCGCGGTTTTCTACGGAGCCTCTTGCAAAATTCATCGACGCGGCGAATTTTCCCTGTGTTCGCGGGGCGGAGGGGCCGGCGCTCAGGCCGGCGCGGGCCTGAGCTGCGTGACGCGGAGTATTTGATCGACCGCGAGTGCCACCACGCCGAACATGAGGTGGCATTTGACCTTGATCGCGCCGCGCACGCGCACGGACCGTGCGCCGAATTCATCCTTCAGTCGGGCGTTGACGCGTTCGGCCAGGGTGCGAAAATTAAAAATGACGTCGTCCGGATCGGGCATATGGATGAGTTTCATGCGCTCGACTTCTTTGGCCCATTCGGCCTTGGCTTCGTGCTGGGCGCGAAAGTTGCGATCGATGATCGGCGCATGGCCGAGCGCCTTGCTGTGGTCATGGATGGCGGCGGCGTCGTAGGCCGCATCCATTAGATCGTAGAGATAGGAGACGCGGGCGCCGGTCATGGTCATCAAGGGAATGGCGACCTGACTGTCGTGGACGGAAGCCGAGGTCAGTACGCAGGAGACCGGGATTTGGCCGCAGGCGACATCCAGATGCAGTTTGTAGCCGATCCAGGTTTCCTTGTAGCCCTTGCTGTTCTTCTTGGAGCCGACATCGCACGCGGTGGGCAGATCGGCGAGCATCTGATCGAGGTTCTGCGTGGTCTGCCGTTCGAGGCGCGTCGGCTCGGGTTTTGGCCGTTCCTCGTCCTTGCGCGGGCGTCCGCGCTTGCGCGTCGGCTGAGCGCCATCGGGCGGCGGCGGATCCTCCTTTTTGTCGTTCGGCTCCGTCTTGACCGGCTTCTCGCGCGCCTCGATCTCGGTGGCGTCGCGCGCGATCACGCCGACGATGCGCCCGCCGAGCGAGCGCTCGATCAGCGCCGCGTGCATCTTGGCGGGCAGATCGCCCTGCGCAAACTCCGCGAAGGCGCGGGAAAAGGTAGCTTCCGATGGCACTTGCGAGCGTCGTTCCCAACCGAGAATGCGACGCAGCGACCTGTCGACATCGAGGCGCTCGATCAGAGCGGTGGTGGTAGGAACGCCCAGCACCGCCTTGGCGACGAAAGCCCTGGCGAGGGCGCGGCGATCGTCAGGCGGGCGGCCGGCGCCTCGGGGCGGTTCGGGAACGAAGGCCTCGAGGCCGATCACGTCGAGGGTCGTGACGAGCCGCCCGAGCGCTTCGGTCATCGGGTCGACTTCCTCGCGAAGCCAAGGAAACAGATAGCCCTGGATGTGGTTCCAGCGCGCTTTCATAGCGTCGAGAGGATCGTCGGTCATTGCTGTTGCTAGGGATCAGGACGATAAAATCGACACTATATAGAAATATTTCTCACAGTAAAGCGGAATATTTTAGAATATTGCCTTGACAACCGTTGGATGGATTCTAAATATATTGCCTCGATTTGAGAGGGGTTATGAGAGGCGTTCCAAATAAATTTGCAACTGGCTCTACGGCGTCCCGATCTCCAGCCTCTCCGCCGAGCGGCGCACAAAGGGCGTCGTCAAGCCCCGTCAGATCGCCATGTACCTCGCCAAAGATCTGACGCCGCGGAGCTTGCCCGATATTGGACGCCGGATTGGTGGAAGAGATCACACGACCGTCCTCCACGGCGTGCGCAAGATCGCCGCGCTCATCAAGAGGGATCCCAACCTCGCCGCCGAGGTGGCGACCATCCGCGCCAGGATTGTGGGGCGCATCGAGGGCGGGCGTGAGACAAGACAGCGGCGCGGCAATTCAAGAGTGCGGCGGCATAACGCTTTACGACCAAGCGAAACTCTACCGCGACAAGGCGGAGGCGATGCGGGCCTTCGCCTCGCAGGCGGACAATCGAGCGCTCGAGCTCCGATGTCGCCGGCAGGCCGGACGGCTGGCGCAGGGCGACGCCGAGGCCCCTTGTGCGCGACCACGGCGCCGAGGCCTGCGGCGCCCGCCGGCGCGAGCGTGACGTGATCCTGCGCGACCGGACAATCCGCGACGTCCAACGACCTGCCGCCTTCCAAGCGGCAGGTCGCAGGTTCGAAATCCTGCCGGAGTCGCCAATGCCTCCAACCACGACATGCGAGCGGTTCGGGGCCTCGGTGCGACAATTCGCGCGGCGCAAAAACGCCGACGCGCCTTCGCGCCGATCCGCAATGGCGGTATTCTAATCCAAGGTCCTCGCGTTCGATCAGCTAGCGCGGCTGCGAGCGGCTTAGACAGCGCCGGACGGTCTGCAGGCCGGCCGGCGCGGTCGACTTTGCCGCGGCGCCCGAAGGCCGCGAGCCTCGGACGCGAACGCTCGGCCGGGCGTGAGACCGCCTCTGCGCCGTCCCCCCGAATTGCGACACGACCATGCAACACCTCAATGGTTGTTACCCGAATACGAGCAACGGCATGGCTTGCGTCGCGCCCTGACGCGGCGTCAAAGGAACCGGAGCCTGGGGATGCCGAAACGCGTGCTGCCGCCGACCTATTTTCTCGCGAGCCTCGCCCTCATGGCGGCTCTCGCCTTCGCCCCGATCGCGCCTCTGCTCGCCTGGCCGTGGCGGGCCTTGGGCCTCTTTCCGATCGCCGCCGGCGTCTGGCTCAATCTCGCCGCCGACCGCGCCTTCATGGCGCGCGGGACGACCGTCAAGCCGTTCGAACGCTCGTCGGCGCTGGCGATCGACGGGGTTTTCCGCATCAGCAGGAACCCGATGTATCTCGGCATGGTCCTGATCCTCATCGGGGTCGCGCTGCTCTTGGGAAGCCTCGCGCCGCTCCTGGTCGCGGCCGGCTTCGCGGCGATCATCGAAATCCGGTTCATCCCGGTCGAGGAGCGGATGCTCGCCGAGACGTTCGGCGACGCATGGACGGCGTATTGCGGCAGGACGAGGCGGTGGATTTAGGGGGTTCGGGGAGGGGCGCTATTTGCGGGCGCGTTTCGTGCCATTCCAAGGGCTTGCGGCGCCGTTTCCGGGCGCGGCCGAACGGCGGCCGGGGCGCGGCCGGCCTCTAAGGCCACATGGAACGGTTTCCAAGAAATGCGGAACGAAATCCAAGAAAAGCCGGAACGAAATCCAAGCCCGATGGAACAAAATCCAAATCTTTCGGAACGAAATCAAAATCGATTTCTTTCCACGAAATCCAGGTTTTTCAACGGGTTCGGCGCCAAATTCTGCAATTTCCGCGAGGTCTCCTTGACTGCGGCCCGCCTGCCACCGTCGGACGACGGGCCGACCGTCTCACAAGACTAGCATGAGCTTCGAGTTTCCCAAAGCAAATGTTCGGAAAAGCGTTGGCGGCAGACGAAAGGTCCGGTTCAGGGAGCGCAGGGGTCCGGTTCGCCAGCCGCGCCCGTGATGCGCGGCGATGGCGGGGTCGATCAGATCGCTGCGCAGCCCCCGGAGCCGTGCGAGCGTGCGCTCTTCGTCGGCGCCGGCGAGCCGGCTGTAGCCGACGACGTCGGCCACCAGGATCGCGGCGATTTTCCGGGTCTCGCTCATTCTTCCAGCAGCCCCGCCTTGCGCAGGCCCTCGAAGAGCGGCGGTACGTTCGGTGAATGGGTTTGCAGCCATTTGAGGGTGAGCTCGGGATTGAGGCGGCGGGCCTCCGCCAAGGCCGACGCCGCCTCTTCCATCTTGCCGTCGAGCGCATAAGCGGCGGCCAGTCCCCTGTAAGCTTGGTAAGCGCGCCAACCGGCGTCGATCGCCTTGTGGTACTCGTCGATAGCCGCGTCCAAATGCCCAAGGCCGAGTTCTGCATCACCCAAACCCACCCGCCACAAACTGATTCTCGGGTCGCGTGGACTTAGGCGATGCCCAAAAACTATTGCTTCATTTCGTGAAACCTCGGCGAGATGCTGTAGTTCCATTCTGGATGGAATGAAGTCTCGGGTCATGTTGAGGGTCGCCATTTCCGCGTCCGAGACCTTGATGCCCTTTGGATAGGTGTTGCTATCGAGTTCGCAGCGGATTTTGAGACCGGTTTTCGTCGTGGTGTTGGCGATCAGTTCGATGACGATGAGGAGGCTGAGGAGTGGCGTCGCGCGCCAGTTCTGCGTGATGTGGCAGAACATGCGATGCTCGATCTTGTTCCACTTCGAAGTCCCTGGCGGATAGTGGCAAACCTGAATGATCAGACCGGTTTCGTCCGCGAGTTGTTGGAGGACCAACTTCCAGAGCCGCAGCCGTGAACCATTGGAGCCGCCGCCGTCGGCCGTGATCATCAGGCGCCTCATCCCGGGATAGAGCTTCCAACCCATCTGATCGAGCCAGCATCGGACGGCGTTGACGGCGAACTCCCCGGTGTCGTGGTCGATTCCGAGGCTGACATAGCCGAGGTTGGCGCCGATGTCGTAGACCCCGTAAGGGACGACCTTGCCCAACTCCTTGTCCTCGAAATCGTGAGCGTTGACCTCGATCGGTTCGCCCTGCGGCCCATAGTCGCTACCGCCGTTCTTGAATTCGCCCAGCAATTCCTTCTTCTTCGCGTCGATCGATATCACGGGTTCGCCGGCCGCCTGAAACGCCTCGACCTTCGCGTTGATATATTCGAACTGGGCGTCGCGATCAGGATGTTTGCCGGCTTCCTTGGTCTTGCGGTTGGAATGGCGACAATATTTCAGTTCCTCCAGCAGCTTGGGAATGGTCGAGGAACTCACTTTGTGACCCATGGCGCGAAGCGCCGTCGCCAGCTTGTCGTGGCTCTTGGAGACCCATCGCAACGGCCGCATCGGGTCGCCCATCGTCGCCGGCTCGAGCAATCGTTGCAAGTCCTCCAACAGCGTCGGGTCCTTGACCGTCAACCGAGGAGTGCCCCCGCCCTTGCGCCGCACCTCTCCCGTCAAGGAGCCGGGGTTCCGCAAGTCCTTCAGACCGCGCCCAATCGTGCTCCGGGCGACCTTCGTCGCGCGCGCGACCGCCGCAATCCCGCCGTAGCCCGCCGCCTTCGCCTCCGCCGCCGCGCTCAACCGCCGGCGTCGCTCGTCCAGCGAAGGCCGAAGCGCGTCAAACCGGACGCGCAGGGATAATTTGTCTATCATCATCACGATATAGACGCTCGCCTCGCACTCGGGAATCCGCTAAACAGCCGATGCCAGTAAACTCGCAAATTCCGAATCGGCTATTTTTGGGCGTCGCCTTAGCCGTATCGCTTGCTGCACGTCGGTTATCGCTTGCTCGTAACGGCCGAGGCCAAGTTCGGCTAAGCTTCGCGCCCTGTAGAGCGGCGGGTCATCCGGATTGATGGCGAGTCCGGCGTCGGCTGCGCTGAGCCCTTCATTCGCGCGCTGCGAAATGGTCAAGTATAGGCTTTTCACATTATACGCCCACACATTATCCGGGGCGAGCGCGATGGCCCGGTTGGCCTGACCAAGTATTTTTGCATCGTAATCTGTCCCGGTCGTTGCCCATCCCCGCGCGTATTCCAACAAATAGGTGTAAGCGTCGCCCGCTAGCGCGTCGGTTTCGTTCGGGTCGATCTCGAGCGCCTGTTCGAACAGGGATCGAACCGCATTGTTGCCGGCCCTTGTCCGCGGCTGCTGCTGTTCCTGCCACACCAAAGCCCAACCGCGCATAGTGAGATCGACAGCGTCCGGGCTTTTGGAACGGGCGTCCTTTTCGGCTTCCGTCTTGACGAGTTCGTACCCCAAGCTATTGGTCAATCGCGCCACGACCTGATCCTGGAGCTTGAACAGGTCGGCGACGTCCTCCTCGAAGCGGTCGGCCCAAAGATGCGCGCCGGAGCCCGCATCGATAAGTTGGGCGTTGACGCGGACCCGGTTCTGGTCGCGCTGCACCGAGCCTTCCAGCACATAGCGCACGCCGAGCTCCCTGCCGATCTCTCTGGCGTCGACGTTCTTGTCCCTGAAGCTGAAGGCGGTATTGCGGGCGATCACGAAGCTATTGCGGATGCGCGACAGATCGGTCGTCAGATTCTCCGTGACGCCGTCCGAGAAATATTTCTGGCTCGGGTCGTTCGAGAGATTGGTGAAGGGGAGGACGACGATAGAAAGCCGCGCGGGCTCAGCGGGGGTAGTAGCTGTCGACACGACGGACGCTGTACGGTTGGCGCTAAGGAAATACCCTGCGCCTGACGCGATCACGATGAATGCCACTATGCCCGCGGCCAGCATCGCCGAAGGCCGTTTGGATACGCGGGGCTTGGTCGGCTTCGCCTGCGCCAGCTTGGCAACTTCGAGCGAATAGACCCGCATCGGTTCGGCGATGTTCTTGAGTTGCGTCGGGCCGAGGTCGGTCACTGCCAAATCGAGCCGCCCCTTGACTTGCCAGTAGGCCTGCTCGGAAAGGCAGATCGCGCCCGGCTTTGCGATGCTCTCCAGCCGCGCTGCGATGTTGACGCCATCGCCCATGAGATCGCCGTCGGCCTCCTCAACGACGTCGCCCAAATGAATGCCGACGCGGAACTCGATGCGGCGCTCGGCCGGCACGCCGGCGTTGCGCTCGACAAGGCCGTTCTGCACCTCGATCGCGCAGCCCACCGCGTCGACCACGCTGCGGAACTCGATGAGAATGCCGTCGCCGGTGCGCTTGACGATGCGCCCGTGATGCGCAGCGATGGCGGGATCGATCAGATCGCTGCGCAGCCCCCGGAGCCGCGACAGGGTGCGATCCTCGTCCGCTCCCGCGAGCCGGCTATAGCCGACGACGTCCGCAACGAGGATCGCGGCGATTTTTCGGGTTTCGCTCACGGCGAACCTCCGCCGCGATGGAGACTAGCACAAAGAAGCGCCCAAATCCGCCCATCCCGGCAGGAAACGATTCGGCCAGCGAGAGGCGGAGCGGTTCTGCTGCTCGGCGTCTACGAGTTGCCACGAGCGCATTCTGCAATTCGGTGGAATGGGCGACGGCGCGCCTCTCGCTCCTTCCCCCCCTTTGCGTGGCGGGAATTCATTCGAGGCTTCGGCCTCGTCGAATTCGTCCTCACCCGACACCCCCTTTTGGCGCGATTGCAAAACATTACATAATCTCGTATGTAATCGTCATGGCTTCCATTGGCATTCGCGAATTGCAGAAGATCTCCGGCGAGGCGATCGGCGCGCTCCCGGGACCGACGGCGGTCAAATCCGGTTCTCGGACGGTCGGGCTCCTGATCCCCCTCAAGACTTCCGATCCTGACCGCCTCGCCGCGGCGCTCGCTCGGGCGGAGGCCCTGGCGCGGGGACGCGATCCCGCCATGGAAGACGCGGCGCTCGCCGCTTTCGGAGCCGTCGATCCCGTCGATTGGTCCATCGAGGCCGTCCGCGCTCTTATGAGCGAGCGGCGATGACGTCGTGAGGACGCCGGCGAGCGCACTCGTCGTGGACGCGGCGATTTTGATCGCCGCCGCGCGCGGCCGAAGTTCCGGCGCGATTCTCGCGGCGGCGCAAGCGGCGGCCCTCGTTACGACCGATCGAGTCGTCGCGGAGACGCGAAGGCGCATCGACCTCGGATTGAAGCGTCCGGAACTGCAACCGATCGTCGATGCGCTCGTCGCCGAGATGACAATCGTTCCCGTCGCCGCATTGTCGGCGCTCCTGCCGCTGGCCGAGATCGCGCTGCGCGACGCCGCGGCCAGCCGCAACGGCTCGACCGACGACGCTCATGTGCTGGCGCTTGCCTGGAGCATAGACGCCGACGTGTGGTCCACCGACCGGGACTTCGCGGGGACCGGCGTGGCGACCTGGTCGACGCCGAATTCTTGTCCGGGGCTTGACGGAGGGCGCGACGGGAGGCGGCTAGAGCGATTGGCGCCGCGAACGAGGCATGGCTTGACGGCGCGACCATGAGCGCGGCGCCCGCAGCCAAAGCCAGGCGGCGCGCGGCGGTCATTGTTCGGGGACTCCGGCCTTCCGCAGGCCGTCGAAAGTGGGTTCGAACCCGGCCAGATAGGTCGGGTCGTCGCTCATCGCCGTCCAGGCGGCGCGGGCGCGAGAGACGGTGAAGTTCGGGTCGAGCGCGAGGCCGGCCTTGACGGCGGAACGCGCCTCGTCAAGCCGATCAAGTTGCGTTAGGGCGGCGGCCAAATGAAAATTTGCGGGCGGATGATTTCGATTGGCCTCGATCGCCCGTCGAAACCACGCGACCGCTTGCTCGTAACTGCCGAGGTGGTTCTTCGCGAGGCCCGCGAATGTCATCCAGGTGTGAGCCGTCGTATCGCGCGGGCTGAGGCGCAGGGCCTCGGCAATGTGAGCCTCTGTTTCTTCGGCGCGACCGATGTAAATCTTACCAAGTCCGATAAAGGCATGGGCGATGGCAAGATTTGGATTGAGATCTAACGCATGCTCACATTCGGCGATGCCCTGCGCGGCGCGATTGGTTACTATCTCGACAAGCCCTAGCCACATATGCCCATGCGCATGGTCTGGGACCGAGGACAAGGCTTTGGTCAACTTCGCTTCGGCTGCCGCGAAGGCCGCCATTGGATCGGCCGCAAATGACAATGCACCCTCGACCGCGTCCGCCACTGCCGAACCAATGAGCGCGTCGACATTGCCGGGATCGGCGGCAAGCGCGCGATCGAAAAAGCTCTGCGCGCGCGCCACATTGTCCGGGGTCGCACCCTTATTGAACCAAGTCAAACCTTGAAAATATAGGTCCATCGAGTTCTGGGTTCGGGGCCTGCTCCGCGCGTCGCGCCTCGGCGGCGGCGAGCTGGGCGCTCAGCGCGTTCGCCAGGCGCGCGACGATTTCATCCTGCATGTCGAAAAGATCGGCCACGGGCTTGTCGAACCGCTCGGCCCAGAGATGATTGCCCGTTTCGGCGTCGATGAGCTGCACGTTGACGCGCAGGCGGTTTCCGCTGCGCTGAACGCTGCCCTCGAGGACATAGCGGGCGTTCAGTTCGCGCCCGATCGTCTTCAAGTCGAGCGGCTTGCCTTTGTAGACGAACGCCGTGTTGCGGGCGATCACGACCGCGCCACGTATCCGCGAGAGGTCGGTCGTGAGGCTCTCGGTGACCCCGTCGACGAAAGGTTCCTGCTCCGGGCCGCCGCCGATATTGGCGAAGGGCAAGACGACGATCGAGAGGCGCGGCGGGGCGAATTTTTCGGACGCTGGGGCCGGCGCGGGCTTCGCCTCGGCGGGCGCGCCGACGTCAAGCGAATAGACCCGGATCGGCTCGGCGATGTTCTTGAGTTGGGTCGGGCCGAGATCGCTGACCGCGAGATCGAGCCGCCCCTTCACCTGGCGATAGGCGTCCTCCGACAGACAGATCGCGCCAGGCTTTGCGATGCCCTCGAGCCGCGCGGCGATATTGACGCCGTCGCCCATCAGGTCACCGTCGGCCTCTTCGACGACGTCGCCAAGATGGATGCCGACGCGAAACTCGATCCGCCGTTCGGGCGGCACGCCGGCGTTGCGCTCGATGAGGCCGTTTTGCACCTCGATCGCGCAGCGCACGGCGTCGACCACGCTGCGGAACTCGATGATGTTGCCGTCGCCGGTGCGCTTGACGATTCGCCCGTGATGCGCGGCGATCGCGGGATCGATCAGATCGCTGCGCAGGCCCCTCAAGCGGGCGAGCGTGCGGTCCTCGTCCGCTCCCACGAGCCGGCTGTAGCCGACCACATCGGCGACCAGGATCGCCGCGATTTTCCGGGTTTCGGACATGGCGCGCCCTCACGCGTCATTCAGAATAGCACAAAGCGGGCGGGAGACGTCGCCTATGCGAGCGGCGGACGTCGCGGTTCGGGGAAACGAGACATTTGAGCCGAAATTCTCCATAAGCGATCGATAGTCTCGCGCCCTCCTTAAGCGCCGCCAACCTCGCGGCCCAGCGGCGCCCTCGCCAAGGAAACTGAAAACAGAGGCGAAGTCAGAGAGGTCGTCATGACCGTCCAGAGCTTGCCCTTCGTCCCGCCCGCGCCGACGGTTCACCCAAGAAATCTGCCGGTCTGGCGTCTTCTCTGGAAAGCGACGCGCTCCAGCCTGTCGATCTGGCCGGAGTACGCTTTCGATGCGCTATACGTTCGAAACCGCGTGATGGGACTTAAGACCCTCCTCGTCAACGATCCCGAAGGCGTGCGACACGTGATGACGGCCAATGCCGCGAACTATGGGCGCCCTCCCGTCGTCACTCGCTTCGCGCGCCCGCTCGGCGGCTCAGGGCTTTTTCTCGCGGAAGGCGCTGACTGGCGCCGTCAGCGCCGTCTTTTGGCGCCGACGTTCACGCCCGGCAGCATTGGCCTCTTGCTGCCGCATTTTCGCGACGGAGGTCTTTATTTGTTGCATTCGGTTGAAAAGTCGCCGCGCGCCAATCTCTCGAAAGCCTTTCAGGACACGGCTTTGGAGGCGGTCTTGCGCGCCTTGTTTTCCATGCCGGAGAACAGCGATCGCGAGAAATTGAGCCATATGGTGCGCGAGTATGCCGACGGACCGGGACGGCCGAACCTGTTCGACGGGTTTTCGAATAGCGAAGACTCCTTCGCCTTCGCGAACGGCAAGCGCGCGCGCTTTCAGAAACGCTGGTTCTCGGCGATTGACCAAATCATCTCGCGACGCAAGGCGTCGCCGACAAAGACGGGTCATCGCGATCTCCTTGATCTGTTGTTGAGCCTCAGGGACGCCGAAACCGGCGAGGCGCTTTCGGACGCCGAAATCCGCAACCAATGCGCAACGATGTTTTTCGCGGGTTCCGAGACGACGGCGCGGCTGATGTTTTGGGCCAGCTATCTCCTGGCGATGGACTCTGAGGAACAGGCGAGCGTACGCAAGGAAACGACCGCTTTTCCGCCGGAGCGGATCAACGGCCTCGACGATCTCCAGAACTGGCAGCGGTTGCGCAGTGTGCTCTTGGAGGCTTTGCGGCTCTATCCGCCGGTACCCCATATCGTTCGGGACCCCAATGGACCCGATGACATTTGCGGCGAGAAAATTGATGCGAACACGCAGGTGTGGATGAGCCCGTGGGTGATGCATCGCCATCGGAGATTCTGGGATCGGCCGACCGCGTTTCTTCCGGATCGCTTTGCGGGAAAAACCGCGCCGTGGACGCAGACGCCGGCCTATATTCCGTTCGGCTCGGGGCCGCGCATTTGCATCGGCCTATCGTTTGCCTTGTCGGAAGCCCAGATCGTCATGGCGCTGCTGCTTTCACGCTACAGGATCAGCCTGCCCGATGCGCGGCCGGTGTTGCCTGTCGGCCGCGTAACCATTGAACCGTCTTACGAACCCTTGTTTCGGCTGGACGCTGTGTGAGCCCTACGACTTCGGCGGCGAGGATCGCGGCGAGGCGGCGGGTCGCCGTCATTGTTCGGGGACTCCGGCCTTGCGCATGCCGTCGAGAATGGGCTCGAGCTGGGCGAGATAGGTCGGCTCGTCGCTCATCGCCGTCCAGGCGACGCGGGCACGGGAGATGGTGAATTTCGGGTTGAGCGCGAGACCGGCCTTGACTGCGGAACGCGCCTCGTCCAGTCGACCAAGCTGCGCGAGCGCGGAACCCAATACGAAATGAGGGTGCGGATGATTTCGGTTGGCCTCGATCGCCCGTCGACACGACGCGACCGCTTGTTCGTAACTGCCGAGGTTGTTCTTCGCGACGCCCGCGATGTTCATCCAGTTGTAAGCCAGCGTATCGCGTGGACTGAGGCGCAGGGCCTCAACAATGTGAGCCTCTGTTTCTTCGGGGCGGCCGATGAAAATCTTACCGTATCCGATCATGGCATGGGCTTGGGCGAGATTTCGATCGAGCGCCAACGCATGTTCACATTCGGCGATGCCCTGCGCGGCGCGCTTGGTGTACATGTAAATGAGTCCCAATGTCAGATGGCCGCGCGCGTGGTCCGGGACCGAGGACAGGGCTTTGGTCAATTTCGCTTCGGCCGCCGCGAAGGCCGCGGCCGGATCAGTCACAAAGACCAATGCGCCTGCGACCGAGTCATTGCGGGCGGATCCAATGAGCGCGTCGACATTGTCGGGATCGGCGGCAAGCGCGCGATCGAAAAAGCTGCGCGCTTGCGCGACATTGTCGGGGGTCAGGCCCTTGTTGAACCAAACCAAACCCTGAAAATAAAGGTCCATCGAGTCGGGGGTCGGCGCCTGTTCCGCGCGGCGCGCCTCGGCGGCGACCAGCTGGGCGTTGAGCGCGCCCGCCAGGCGCGCGACGATCTCGTCCTGCATGTCGAAGAAATCGGCCAGGGGCTTGTCGAACCGCTCGGCCCAGAGATGATTGCCCGTTTCGGCGTCGATGAGCTGCACGTTGACGCGCATCCGATCGCTGCGGCGCTGGACGCTTCCCTCCAGCACATAGCGGACGTTGAGCTCGCGGCCGACAGTCTTCACGTCGATCGTTTTGCCTTTGTAGGTGAATGCGGTATTGCGCGCGATGACAAACGCGCCTCTCATGCGGGAGAGGTCGGTCGTCAGGCTCTCGGTCACGCCGTCGACGAAGTACTCCTGCTCGGGATCGCCGCCGATGTTGAAGAAGGGCAGAACGACAATCGAGAGGCGCGGCCGGTCGGCTTTTTGCGGCGCCGAGGCCGGCGGCGCGGGCTTCGCCTGGGCGTGCCGGCCGACGTCAAGCGAATAGACCCGGATCGGCTCGACGATGTTCTTGAGTTCTATCGGGCCGAGGTCGGTGACCGCGAGTTCAAGCCGCGCCTTGACTTGGCGATAGGCGTCCTCGGAGAGACAGATCGCGCCGGGAGCGCAAATGCCTTGCAGCCGCGCCGCGATATTGACGCCGTCGCCCATGAGGTCGCCGTCCGCCTCCTCGACGACGTCGCCGAGATGAATGCCGACCCGGAATTCGATGCGGCGCTCGGGCGGCACGCCGGCGTTGCGCTCGATGAGGCCGTTTTGCACCTCGATGGCGCAGCGTACCGCGTCGACCACGCTGCGGAACTCGATGATGCTGCCGTCGCCGGTGCGCTTGACGATGCGCCCGTGATGCGCGGCGATGGCGGGGTCGATCAGATCGCTGCGCAGCCCTCGGAGCCGCGAGAGCGTTCGATCCTCGTCCGCGCCCGCGAGCCGGCTGTAGCCGACCACGTCCGCAACCAGGATCGCAGCGATTTTCCGGGTCTCGCTCATGCCGCGCCCTCACGCGCCGTCTACTTTAGCATAAGGACTGGTCGCTGCCGCCTGCGGGCGTCGGCTTGGCGCAACTCAGGCAGACGTGGCGAGTTTCATCGGCTGTTTGAGCGCGAATATCGCGATCGGCTCCGCGAACCCCTTGATAAGCCGCCCGCCGAGAGGCTCGACCGGCAGCGCGTCGCCCAAGGCGGCCGCTGTCGCGAGGTCGATGATCACTTGGCCGTCGACCGCCGCCGAACATAGGCGAGAGGCGAGGTTCACGACCGGACCAATCGCAGTGTAATCGATCCGCCCTTCGTAGCCGATCCGCCCGACCGTCGCTTCGCCGGTGGCGACGCCAATCCCAAATCCGATGGCATGGCCGCGCGCGCGCCACTGCACGATCAGGGCCTGGACGGCGCGTTGCATGTCGATCGCCATGCGCGCGGCGAGCGCCGCGGAATCGTCACAGGGGATCGGCGCATTGAGCAAGAGCATGAGTTCGTCGCCCATGTAACAGGTCAGCGTGGCGCCGTATTCGGCGATGATCTTCCCGAGGGCCCGATGATATTCCGCCAGCAGGCCCATCACTTCGTCGGGTTGCGCGTGACCGGAAAACGAGGTGAAACCGCGAAGGTCGCAAAAGATCACCGTGACGACGGCGCGCTGAAGTCGAGCAACCGTTCCTGGCCCGTATTCTCCACGAGCTGCGCGACTTGCGGTGAGAGGAATCGCTTGAGGCGGTTGATCCGCTCGGATCGCTCGTGCGAGAGCGCCAATTCGCCCGCCATTTGGTTGAAGCGTTGGGCCAGGCGCTCCAATTCGTCGCCCGTGCGCATCTCGATCCGGTAATCGAACTCTCCCGCGCCGATATGACCCGCGCCGTCCTCGAGCGACTTGATCGGCCCCATCATTCGCCGCGCGAGCCAATAGGCGAGGGCCGCGGCAAAGACCGCGCCGGCTAGCAGCAGGAACGCAGTGCGCCAGAGGGCCGCGCGTATCGGCTGGTAGGCCTCGGCTGCCGGTTGGGCGGCGATTGCCGTCCAGTCGGGACCTTCGATCGGTTTGGCGGCGGCCAAGACGGCGCGGCCTGCGGCATCGGCGCCGCCCACGACTCGATCGCCGCTTGCGATCGCCGCGGCTTGCAGAGCGCGCAGCGGCGCGGCCGTCGGGTTGTCCTTGCCGCGCAGGACCAGACTGATGTCGGGATGCGCGACGAGCTCGCCCGAACGGTCCATCACGAAGGCCTGTCCGGTCCGGCCGATGTGGATGGCGGAGATGACGTCCCAAATGAGCTTCAAGTTGATCTCGGCGATTGTCACGCCCGCGCTCGGACGCACGCCGGCGACAGCGACTGTCATGTAGGGCTCGGAGCCGCGATGCAGCGTGACCGGCCCCCACCAGAGATGGTGGGCTCGCGCGCCGAGATAAGCGGGATCGGCGGAATAATCGACGCCGCTCATTTCGACGTCAGGATCGGTGCGCGACACGCGCAGACGCTCAAGACCCTTACCATCGACAAGAAGCGCTTCGGCGATCGCGGGCGTCTGGCGCATTAGTCGCAAGACGTCGATGCGGTGGCGCTCGTCGAGGCCCTCGCCCCATGGCGCCTGCACGGTCCAATTCATTTGGCTGGGAATCCCGTCGAGGAACCCCTGAATGCGCGCGGCCGCCGCTTCAGCTTCCGCGCGCAGGCCCAAGTTGAGGGTATGCCGCCGGTCGAGGTAGCCGAACCAGGCCTCGCTTGCGCCGCTGGCGAGCAACGGCACGACAACCGCGGCGAAGAGGACCGCAAAATACTTCCGAAATAGCGGTCGGCGAAGACGGGGGGTTGGATCCTTTCCCGCGTCCGCGGTCATTCAATTACGTCGTCCGAACGTTCCAGAATCGTCTCGGGTATAACCAGACCGCGGTCGTGAGCGGTCTTGAGATTCACGGTAAAGTGGTAACGCGTCGGCATTTCGAGCGGCAGATCGCCTGGCTTGGCGCCGCGCAGGATTCGGTCCGCCAGGTCGGCGGCGCGATCGAATTCGTCATCCTGGTCGGCGCCATAGGCAAGGAGGCCGCCGAGGTGGGAAAGAAAGCCACGTTCCTCCATGTCGGCCACACGGTGCGCGGCGGCGTATTGGAAGACCAGATCATGGTTGCGGACGGTCAGGCCGTCGGCGACCACGAAGATGGCGTCGGGCGGGTCCTTGCTCATCTTGTCGAAGGCGATCTTGAAGCTATCGGCGGTTCGAAGCGGCAAAAGCTCCGTCTCGAGTCCGAGCTTCTTCGCCTCGGCTTGGACCGCATTGCAACGCATCTGCATGGCGAGATCGCCTTCGTTCCACAACATCGCGACCTTATGCACGTTCGGGACCGCTTCTTTGAGCAGCTGAAGGCGCTTGGCTGATAAGTCCGTCGAAACCTCCGAGACGCCCGTGACGCGGCCCCCGGGATGGGAGACGCTTCGAGCCATGCCGGTTTCCACCGGATCGCCGGCACCGATCGCGACAATCGGAACATTGGGCGCCTCGTCAAGTGCGGCGACCGCGGCCGGGTATGAGCAAGTGATGATGAGGTCCACGTGTCGGGAGGCCAAATCTGCAGCCATGCCGGGGAGGCGGGCGCTGTCGAAGTTTGCGGCGCGACGCTCGAATTCGATCGTCTTTCCTTCGACATAGCCGCGCTTTGCGAGAGCCTGCACAAGGCCTGGGGCGAGACAGTATGTGCCTTCGGGACTGATCGTCAGGAGGCCCACCCGGTAGACCTTCGTCGCAGTTTGAGCGCGCGCGGCCGAGACGAAAATGCCGGCGACAAGAAGCGCGATGAAAAATCGAAACGACAATTTTCGCCTCCTTGTCGGCAGGCGTAGCGTCGTCAGGCTTATCGGCTCGACGTTGGTCCGCCGACCTAGCCTCGCCCGAGAATTGTCTCCCAATTCACTTGCGCTCGCAACCCAAATCTGTTGGGGCGATCCGCGATGGTTTGCAGGTTTCCGGGATGCGTCAATCGACGGGTATTCCCACGACGCCCGGCAGCGAAAGCGCGATCCAGCGGAAGTCGGCGGCGTCGGTCAGGGGGGCTGCTCCAGCCTGGATGGCGATACGTCCAGCCGGCGCCGCGCGCTGCTCGGCGCCCTTTTGGCGTTCCTCGTCGCAGCTGGCCACGCTGCGATCATGGAGACGCGCTTCATTCCGGTCGAGGGGCGGATGCTGGCCGAGACGTTCGGCGACGCAAGGACGGCCTATCGCGGCAGGACGAGGCGGTGGATTTAGGGTGACAGTCACCGTTGCGCGGCGATGCGCTATGACGTCGTTTGAAGGGCCGCTCGACAACCCCCCGAACGGGCGCAGACGACGGGTGCGGGAAACTCCGCGTCAAATGAGAACCGATCGCTCTCACGAATGGCGTCCGACCCCGCGGATCAAATCCGCCGCGCGTTCCGCGATCATGATCGTAGGCGCATTCGTGTTGCCGCGCACCACGCTCGGCATCACCGAAGCGTCCACGATGCGCAGCTTCTCAACCCCATGCACCTTCAATTGATTGTCGACCACCGGGCCGACCGCGCAAGTGCTGGTCGGATGATAAACGGTTAGCGCCTTCCGCTGGACAAAGTCCCAGATATCGGTTTCGGACTTCGATTTCGGAACGTCGTGTGGACCGCTGATCTGGGCGCGAAGGGCGGGTTGTTCGGCGATCTCGAGGCCAATGCGCATTCCCTCGATCATGCTTCGCCGGTCTTCCGCGGTAGCAAAATAGTTGTGCATGATCCTCGGTTTGGACGCCGGATTGGCGGTGCGAAGCGAGAGTTTGCCACGGCTGGTCGGCTTCAGTACGCATGGGGCGAAGGAGATGGCATGGGCTGTCGGTGCACTGAGACCTTGGTCGTAAACCATCGCGGGGACGGCGTGGAACTGCACGTCGGGCGCCCCCAGCCCGGCATGTGTCCGGAAAAACCCGCCCGCCTCGGCGCCGTTGGAGCTCAGTGGACCGCGACCTTGGGACCGCAATAGTTCGGCGTTTTCCGGGGTCGCTGCGGTCATGAGCGTTTCCGTTTCCGTGCGCCAGCTCATGAACGCCATCGGATGATCCTGCAGCCCAATGCCGACGGGCAAATCTTGACGCACCGAGATTTGCAGCGCGGCCAACTCGTCGGCAGGTCCGATGCCCGATAGCATCAGCAATTGCGGGGAATTATAGGCACCGGCCGCCACGATCACTTCGGCGGCGGCTTGGACCTCCTCGAGAACCCCATTGCGCGCGATCTCGACCCCGGTCGCTCGCTCGCCGTCGAACAATATTCGCGTGACGAGGGCGTCAGTGATCACTTTGAGATTGGGCCGAGTCATTGCAGGGTGCAAATAGGCGACGGCGGTGCTGCAGCGCATGCCGTTGCGCTGCGTGCACTGATACCACCCAACTCCATCCTGGCTCGCGCCGTTAAAATCGGTGTTCTCGGAATATCCCGCTTCGACAGCCGCACGCAGGAAAGCATCCATCAAGGGGTGGCGCGATCGGCCGTCGCAGACTGACAGCGGCCCGAACTTGCCATGAAACTGGTCCTCGCCGCGCTCGTTGGATTCCGCCTTACGGAAGTAAGGCAGCACCTCGTCATAGCTCCATCCTTTTGCGCCGTCGGCGGCCCAGCCGTCGTAGTCTGCGCGATGGCCGCGAATGTAAACCATCGCATTGAGCGAACTGGAGCCGCCAAGCGTTTTTCCGCGCGGCAAGTAGACGAACCTGTCGTCGAGGCCCGGTTCAGGCTGGCTCGAATAATCCCAATCGTACTGCGATTTCCAGAGTTGACCGAATGCGGCGGGGACATGAATTTGCGGCGCGCTGTCAGGGCCGCCCGCCTCGATCAAAACGACTTCGACGGCCGGATCTTCGGAGAGCCGAGCAGCCAGGACACAGCCGGCCGAGCCGGCGCCAACCACGACATAGTCGGCCACGCGATCCTCCCGTTTAATCGACGCCCATGCGCCTTGCGCCTTGCAATCATATCAAGGGCCGGGCGGCTGTGACAGCCAACCCAGCCGCCGTGAGCGGATTGATCCACCTCAGCCCCGGAAATCGCGCGAAGTCGCGATCCGCCGAGCAAAGCGTGGCGCCGTGTTCGAGGGCGATCGCGGCAAGAACGGCGTCCATGACGAGCGGGCCGACGGTCTGGCCGTCCCGCATAAGGCCGCGCAGGATGTCCCAGTGCCGCTCGCCCGGTTCGAGTATGCCGGCGGCGGGCTGAGCGAGCCACGAGGAGATCGCGCCTTCCGCCTCGGAGGTCGCAAGCGGGCGCTCGAACACGCGAGGGGACGTGGCGATCCTCAGGAAGGCCCACAGCGTGAGCCAAGCGAAGCGGACGAGTTCAGGCCCGGAGAGCTGAGCTTCCAGCCAAGCCCTGCTCTTTTCATGGTGTTCGGCTCTCGGATGATAGGCGTAGAGCAGCAGGTTCGCGTCAATGAGGATCACCGATGAAACGCGCCTTCAACCTGCTCGATGAGCTCGGCGACATTGTCTAGGGAAAGCCCGGGCCTGAGGTCGCCGAGATCGCGGGCCGTGATCTTGAAGGCTCGCGGCTTGGCGGCGATGCGTCGGCTCGCCAAGCCGCTGCGCAGCGTCTCGTTGACGATTTCCTTGAAGGGCCGGCCGGCGCGGCGCGATTCCGCCTTGAGCTTGGCCGCCACGTCGTCGTCGAGGGTGAGGGTCGTCCGCATGCGTTGATGCTACGGGCGAGGCATCATGATGTCAACGCGGCGCGGCGGAATGCGGCGGAAACCAGTGAATTTGCGCCTCCACTTAGAATATGCCGAGTTCGAAGGGCGCAGCGAGCGCTCCCGAGCCGCATCTGACGGGGCGACGGTAAATTGGGGTCCAAGCCACTGAAAGGATTGAAGTCGCGCCGATAAAACTGCGGTAAACCCGAATTGACGCGGATCGCGAGGGCTTTGAGCGACCCGAAACGCGCGGGCCGCTTCCGCGCGGCTCATGGCAATCTCAGGGTCGCCGTCGCGAGGCACGCGATGCCCTCGCCGCGGCCGGCGAAGCCGAGCCGTTCGGTCGTCGTCGCCTTGACCGCGACGCGGCCGACGTCGAGGCCGGCGATCGCAGCCACGCGGGCGCGCATCGCCGCGCGATGCGGGCCGATTTTTGGGGCTTCGCAAATGAGCGTCGCGTCGAGATGGACGATGAAGCCGGCGCGGGCGCGAACGCGCGCCGCCGCATGCGCGAGGAAGACATGCGAGGCCGCGCCTTTCCATTGCGGATCGGACGGGGGGAAATGGGCGCCGATGTCGCCTTCGGCGAGCGCGCCGTAGATCGCGTCGGCGAGCGCATGCAGCGCCACATCAGCGTCCGAATGGCCGCTTAAGCCCTGCGGGTGGGGGATGCGCACGCCGCAGAGCCAGACGTGATCGCCGGGCGCGAAGGCGTGCACGTCGAAACCCTGGCCGACGCGCGTCTCGCTCGCTCCTCCCATGAGCCGCAATTCGGCCGCGCGCAAATCCTCGATCGTCGTCACCTTGAGGTTCCCCGCATCGCCGTCGAAGACGAAGGCCGGCGCGCCGGCCCATTCGGCGACCGCCACGTCGTCGGTGAGGTCGGCGACGCCTTCGGCCGCCGCGCGCCGGTGCGCCTCCAGAATGAGGGGAAAGCGAAACGCCTGCGGCGTCTGCACGGCGCGCAAGGCCGCGCGCGGCGGCGTGGCCAGCACCATGCCCTCTTCGTCGACCTGTTTCACCGTGTCGCTCGAGCGCGTCCCCGGCGCCGCCGCGCCATGCGCCGCCGCCGCTTGAACCGCGCGGGCGACGAGTTCGCGCGAGGGAAACGGGCGCGCGGCGTCGTGGATGAGGACGATGTCGGGCGCCGCCGCCGCGAGCGCCTCGAGCCCAGCGAGCACGCTTCTCTGGCGCGTCGCGCCGCCGATCGCGGGCGGCCCGATCGCCGCCCGCGCGGCCGGGGAAAGGCGGGCGAGCGCCTCGTCGTAGAGGGCGCCGTCGGCGGCGTGGATCGCGACGGTTGCGGCCGAGAACGGCCAAGCGGAAGTCAGCGCCTCGAGCGTATGGGCGAGGAGCGGCTTGCCGGCGCAGATGAGGTATTGCTTCGGCCGCTCGGCGCCGAGCCGCGCGCCGCGGCCAGCCGCGACGACGAGGAGAGCGACCTTGTTTGACGGCACGGTCTTCAGGCTCCGGGCGGGGTTTTCCCCGTTCTTTGAAGCGCGCGCGCGGCGGCGTCAACGCAGGCGGCCGAGGCCGACTTGACTCGCCCCGAACGCGCGCCGATCAATCGCAGGCGCAGTGGATGAGGACGCGAGTCATGCCGCTCACGCTGATCGTCGCCAACAAGGCCTATTCGTCATGGTCGCTGAGGCCCTGGATCCTGCTCGCCCATTTCAAGATCCCCTTCGAAGAGGTCGTCATCCCCATGGACCGGCCCGAAACGCGGGCGGCCATGCTGCAATATGCGCCCTCCGGCAAGTGCCCTTCGCTGCACCACGGCAGGATCGCGGTCTGGGAGTCGCTCGCGATCATCGAATATGTCGCCGAGGTCCATCCCGAAAGGGCGATCTGGCCGAAAGGCAAGGCGGCGCGGGCGCACGCGCGCGCGCTCGCCAACGAGATGCATGCCGGCTTCAGCGCTCTGCGGCAGGCCTGTCCCACCAATTTCCGCCGCAAGCCGAAGGCGATCGCGCTCGGCGACGACGTCCGCGCCGACGTCGCGCGGATCGAGGCGGCCTGGGCGCATGCGCGCCGGACGTTCGGCAGGGCCGGGACTTTCCTGTTCGGCCGCTTCTCGGCGGCGGATGCGATGTTCGCCCCCGTCGTCAACCGCTTCCACGTCTACGAGATCCCGGTCGCGACGACGACGCGCGCCTATATGGACGCGATGATGGCGCTGCCGGCGTGGAAGGCCTGGATCGCCGCCGCCGAGGCCGAGCCCTGGCGGATCGAGAAATACGAAGCCGTCTGAAGGAGCCGGCGGCTTGAGCGCGGGCGGCGCAAGCGGCGAGTTGCATCACGCGCGGCGAGCCGCGCGGCCGCGCCTGCGCAGGCTCGGGCGAGGGCGCATCATCGCCGAGGGAACTCGAGGGCAACCTCTGGAAGGACCTCTATCACAACGCGATGACCGCATCCTGGCCGGTGTTCGTCGCGGCGCTCGCGGCGGCGTTCGTCGGGCTCAATTTCGTCTTCGCGCTGATCTATGACCTCGGCGATGCGCCGGTCGCCAACGCGCGCGAGGGCCTCGCCGATCTCTTCTTCTTCAGCGTGGAGACGACCTCGACCGTCGGCTACGGCGACATGCATCCGCAGACCGACTTCGGCCACATCGTCGCCACGGCCGAGAACTTCACCGGCATGATGCTCTTGGCGATGATGACCGGCCTCGTCTTCGCCCGCATCTCGCGTCCCCGCGCGAGACTCGATCTTCGCCCGATATCCGGTCGTCGCCGCGCACAACGGCGTGCCGACCCTGATGATCCGCATGGCGAACGCGCGCAGCAACTTCATCAGCGAGGCGACCGCCAAGACCTGGATGATCGGCCCGAGCGTGTCGCAGGAGGGCAGGCGGCTCGTCGGCTTCCAGCCAATGCGGCTCATCAAGTCGGAGAACCCGACCCTGGCGTTGAGCTGGGTGCTGTTCCACCCGATCGACGCCGACAGTCCGCTCTTCGGCATGGACGAGGAGACGCTCGCGGCGAGCGAGATCAATTTCGTCGTCAGCATCGTCGGCTTCGACGAGACGTCGGGCCAGACCGTTCACGCGCGCGACGTCTTCGCCGCCCAGGACGTGCGGTTCGGCTACGAATACGAGGACGTCGTCTGGATCGACGGCGCCGGGCTGCGCCATATCGACTACGCAAAGATCGACGCGATCCGGCCAGCGCCGCAGACAGTCGAATTCGAGCGATTCCTTTGGGTAAAGTTATCCGATTGGCAACATGTTATAGTTCAATGTGAGCCGAAGTTGACGCGAACAACATTGGCGTCTCTGCGGAAGCTCAAGAACACGAACCCGGGAAAGCGGGCGAAATGGCAAGGTTGACAAGCGGGTTGGGCACTCGCGCCGAGGTTGACGAGGCTAACGTCGCCGGCTGGCGGGCGCTCCTCGACGAGCTCGCGGCGCGCCGGCGGGCGGCGGCCGAGGGCGGCTCGGCCAAATCGCGTGAGCGCCATGTCGCGCGCGGCAAGCTCATCGCCCGCGAGCGGGTCGCCCGGCTCATCGATCCGGGCTCGCCCTTTCTCGAGATCGGCGCGCTCGCCGCCTTCGGCATGTACGAGGGCGACGTGCACGGCGCCGGGCTGGTCGCCGGAATCGGCCTCATCCACGGCCGGGAGACGATGATCATCGCCAACGACCCGACCATCAAGGGCGGCGCCTATTATCCGATGACGGTGAAGAAGCATCTGAGGGCGCAGGAAATTGCGGCGGAGAACCGTCTGCCCTGCGTCTATCTGGTCGATTCCGGGGGCGCCAATCTGCCCCACCAGGCCGAGGTGTTCCCGGATCGCGAGCACTTCGGCCGCATCTTCTACAATCAGGCGCGCATGTCCTCGACGGGAATCGCCCAGATCGCCGTCGTCATGGGGTCGTGCACCGCGGGCGGCGCGTATGTTCCGGCGATGTCGGACGAGACGATCATCGTCGAGAAACAGGGGACGATCTTTCTCGCCGGGCCGCCGCTGGTCAAGGCCGCGACCGGCGAGACGGTCAGCGCCGAAGACCTCGGCGGCGGCGATCTGCACACCCGCGTGTCGGGCGTCGCCGACACGCTCGCGCGCGACGACGCGCACGCGCTGGCGCTGGCGCGGCGCGCCATCGGCAATCTCAATCGCGCGCCCAAGCGCGCCGTCGAGCGGATGAAGCCGGTCGAGCCCCTCTATCCGGCCGAGGAGCTCCTGCGCGTCGCGCCGCTCGATCTGCGCCAGCAGGTCGACGCGCACGAGATCGTCGCGCGTCTCGTCGACGGCTCCGAGTTCGACGCCTTCAAGCCCCGCTACGGGACGACGCTCGTCACCGGATTCGCGCGGCTCTCGGGCCTGCTGATCGGCGTGCTCGCCAACAACGGCGTGCTCTTTTCCGACAGCGCGCTGAAGGGGGCGCATTTCATCGAGCTCTGCGCCCAGCGCGGCGTGCCGCTCCTCTTCCTGCAGAACATTTCGGGCTTCATGGTCGGCCAGCGCTACGAGGCCGGCGGCATCGCCAAGGACGGCGCCAAGCTCGTCACCGCGGTCGCCTGCGCCAACGTGCCCAAGATCACGCTGATCGTCGGCGGCTCGTTCGGCGCCGGCAACTACGGCATGTGCGGGCGCGCCTACGGGCCTCGTTTTCTGTTCGCCTGGCCGAACGCGCGCATCAGCGTCATGGGCGGCGAGCAGGCGGCGAGCGTGCTCGCGACCCTGCGCCGCGATGGGATCGAGGCGGAAGGGCGGGAGTGGCCGAAGGAGGAGGAAGAGGCGTTCAAGGCGCCGATCCGCGCCAAGTACGAGGCGGAAGGCTCGCCCTATTACGCGACCGCCCGGCTGTGGGACGACGGCATCGTGACGCCGGAAGAGACGCGGCGCGTTCTCTCGCTGGCCTTTTCCGCCACGCTGAACGCGCCAGCCGCGGCGACGCGTTTCGGCGTCTTCCGCATGTAGACCAAGGATAAGGCATGTAGACCAAGAAAAATGGGGGATGGACGCTTATGGGGATGCCCAGCTTTCAGCAGCTCATGTTGCCCGCCTTGCAGATGCTCGGGCAGCGTCACGAGGAAATCAGCGTCGCGGGGCTCGAGGAGGAAGTCGTCAAAGCCTTGCGCATTTCCTCGGAGGAACGCGCGCGCGTGCTGCCGAGCGGCAACCAGACCGTCCTCTCCAACCGGCTCAACTGGGCGCGCTCGTACCTCTCGAAGGCCGGACTCATCGAATTGCCGCGGCGGGGCTACTGCCGCGCCACCGACCGCGGCCGCGAGCTGCTCGCCGAGGGCGTCGGCGAGATCGACGTCGGGGTGCTCGAGCGCTATCCGGAATTCATCGCCTGGCGCACCCAGCAGAAGGCGGAGCAACAGATCGAGCCGGCGCAGACGCGGGAGAGCCCCGAGGAGGTGATCGCGACGAGCTACGAGATGCTCAATTCGGAGCTGGCGCGCGAAATCGTCGAGCGCGTGCACTCCTTCTCGCCCGCATTCTTCGAGCGCCTCATCATCGATCTCCTGGTGCGGATGGGCTATGGCGGCGGCCGGCTGGAGATGGGCCGCGCGCTCGGCCGGGTCGGCGACGGCGGCGTCGACGGCGTCATCAAGGAGGACGCGCTCGGCCTCGACGTCGTCTACGTGCAGGCCAAGCGTCTCGATCCGGACAAGGGCGTGCCGGTGCGCGAGGTGCGCGATTTCGTCGGCGGCCTCGAGGGATACCGCGCGACCAAGGGCGTGTTCGTCACCACGTCCTACTTTCCCTCGACCGCCTACGACTTCATCACCCGGGTCTCCAAGCGGGTCGTACTGATCGACGGTCCGGAGCTCGCCAACCTCATGATCCGGCACCGCGTCGGCGTGCGGGTGAAGGACACCTACGAGGTCAAGAAGCTCGACGAGGACTATTTCGTCGAGTAGGCGGGCTGCGGCCTTCGAGGGTCAGTCGCCGCGCGCTCCGCGCCGGCGCCCCGCCGACGGCAAACCGGCATGAGAAAACCTCGTCCGAAAACCCGGCGTCGTTCTATTTATTTGCCGCTATTTCTTGTCTCCGCGCGCTGACAGAACCAGCGCCGCGCCCAGCAAGGCCGCCGTCACGATGAGCTGCCTCGGCGTCGGGCGCGGGGCCGCCTTCGCCACCAGCAACACGAACTGGGGCAGCGCTCCCTCCGAGGGCGGAGGCGGCGGGAGGCGGCGCTTGAACATGAGCGGCAGCAGGCTCACAATCGCCAGAACGATCGCGACCGCCGCGCAGATCAGCGAGGCGGCGATCGGCCCGTGTTCCGGCTCGAACCAGAAGAACAGCGCGGCGAAGAGCCCGGCGACGGCGAAGAGGGCGAACAAACCGCCGATGAGGGCGAAAGCGGCGGGAACGGCGGCGCGACGCACCGCTGTCTTCGCCCGGGCCTTGGCGAAGGCGACGATCTTGTTGCTCATCGCCGCCTAACTGCGGGTCAAGAGCGCGAGGAGGACGCCCGCGGTGAATGCGATGCCGACTGCGGCGAGCGGGTTCTTGCGGATCGAGTTCGCTCAGCTGGTCCTTGGCCTTGGCGAGCTCCTCGCTGTTGGCGAGAAGTTCGCGGCCCTCCCGGTAGAGCGCCGACGCCGCCTCGGCGGTCTTGGTCCGCAGCTGATCGAGATCGGTTCGGGCGACGAACTCCTTGGCGCTGTCCACAGCGTGTCGGGCTTGCTCGGCGGCCGCGGAAAGGGTTGCGGAGGGCGTCGTCCTTCCCGCCTCGTCGTCAGGGTTCGTCATCTGCGGCCCTCCGCCGTTTTCATTTGCGCTTTCGCGCCGCCTCGATGGCGCAATCGGGTTGCCCATGCTGGCCCAACGACGCGTGAAACTCTGCCCCACTTCGCCGTATTCGACAAGGTCGGCCCGCCGTCCGCCTTCCGCGCGCACGCGACCCGAAGCGTCACCCCGGGCGGCCCGGACGACCCGCCCGCCGGCGTCGGATCGGGACGTTCAGACTCGGTCGGGCTTCGAATCATTTCGACGGGGGAGGCGGAGGCGGCAGCAATGTGACCGTCGTCACCCCTGCGGCGATGTTGAGCCCGGTCTGGCCCTCGATGGAAACAGGCTGCAGCGAGAAGGCGCTGGCGGTTCCGCCGACGAGGACGTTCGCCCCCACCCCGGCGCCGGCGGTCGCCTGGGCCCCGACGCCGCCGTAAGTCCCCGACAGCGCCCCGCGCGGAATACCCGACGAGGGGGCGACGACGCCCCAAACGAGACGGCCCTGGTTCACCGCGCCGAGCGCGACGCCGAACTCGTCGATGTGTCCGAGATAGGGGTCGGGCGGCCCTCCGTTGGCCGGCGTGAACACGCACATCATGGTCTGCTTCTGCGTGAGAATCATGCCCACGCCCGCGGAAACGTCGCAGGAAAGCGTGCCGACTTGCGCGGTCGATTGGGCCGGCGCCGGAGAGGGGGTGAGCGCGGTCATCGCCAGCGCTGCGGCCAAGGAAGCAACATTCCGAGAAACTGTCATAACGCGACCCCCAAAAAGCCGGCGCATCTTGCGCCCGCGAGAGACTAGCCGATCGGCCACGAGCCGCAACGGTAAACATCGACGGGCGACGATCGAGAAGCGAACGAGGCCGCTACGCGCGAAGTCTCGAAGGCGGAATATCCTGCTTGAGCCAGAGTTCCGCGGCGGCGCGCCCGCTGTGATGCAGGCGCTCGAGGAAGCCCCAGCCCAGGTTGCTCGCGCTCTCGTCCGCGAGACCGTCGAACTGCTCGTCCGCCGAGATCCGCCCGATCCGCAGTCGCCGGAGCTTTTCCCCCGCCCCGATCATCTTCCCATATTTGAGCGCTTCGAGCTCGCTGTTGAGCGTGGCGTTGAACTGGATCTGTTCGATCCGGGCCGCGATTTCCCGTGCGGACTTCGGCAGCCGCTCCGACATCGACGGCGTGACCTGCACGATGAGGATCTGCGCCGATTCGGAGGCGCGCACGAGCGGGATCAGCGGCGGATTGGCGGCGTAGCCCCCGTCCCAGTAAGGCTCGCCGTCGAGCTCGATGGCGTGGTGCAGGAGAGGCAGACAGGCGGAGGCGAGGACCGCATCGACCGTCAGTTCGCCGTTGGTCAGAATCCTGAGCTTGCCGTCGCTGACCCGCGTGGCGCCGAGCATGAGCTTGATCTCCGACCGCTCGCGCAAGCGCTCGAAGTCCACCTCCGCCTCCAGGGCCTCGCGCAGCGGGTTCACGTTGAACGGATTGAACTGGTAGGGGGACATCGACCGCAGGACGAGTTCGAGACCCGCATCGAGCGGCGACGGCCGCGGCAGAAGCGCGGCCGCACGGCTGATGCGCTTCCAAAACTGCGAAAGCCGCGCCCGCGCGCCCTCCCGGCCGCCGTCGATCATGCCCGAGGCGAGCAGGACGGCGTTGACCGCGCCGGCGCTCGAGCCGCTGACCGCGTCGAAGCCGATGGTCGGCTCCTCCAACAGCCGGTCGAGGACGCCCCAGGTGAAGGCGCCGAACGAGCCGCCGCCCTGAAGCGCGAGCGAGAGCTTTTCCGGCGGCCAGTCTCGAACGTGTTCCGCAAGCCCCGCAAGCCCGAGGAAGGCGAGCGCTCTGTCGATGAGAAGTCATGGTCGGCGCAATCCTTTGCTCGTCGGCAGTCGTTCCTCCGATATCTTTGGCCACGACGTGTGACAGTTTTGGGCGCGGCGCGGGCGGGTCCATGGGCGCCGCCGGATGTCGCGCGGCGGCGGCGCGGCACAGGTCGATTTCCCCGTCGCCCGACAATACGAGATTTTCGTGGCCGGATCAGCGGGCGACTTCGCCGCCCGGCCCTCGCCATCCCCGCGCGCGTTCGGTAGACAGGCAGGCCGGAGGCCTCCATGTTCGCAAACGTCCTCATCGCCAATCGCGGCGAAATCGCCTGCCGGATCATCAAGACGGCGCGGCGGATGGGGATGAGTGCGATCGCAATGCACACGCCCGCCGACCGCGGCGCTCTCTTCACCCGCCTCGCCGACGAGGCCCACGAAATCGGCGAGGGCGCATCGGGCTATCTCGACGGCGCGGCGATCGTCGCGCTGGCCGAGAGGATCGGCGCCGAATGCCTGCATCCGGGCTACGGTTTTCTGTCCGAGAACGCGGAGTTCGCCGAGCTTTGCGCGCGTGCGGGCGTCGCCTTCGTCGGCCCGCCGCCCGGAGCGATGCGGGCCATGGGCCTCAAGAATTCCGCCAAGGCGCTGATGCAGAGGGCGGGCGTGCCGGTCGTGCCGGGCTATCACGGCGACAACCAGAACGCGCGGTTCCTGCGCGAGAAGGCCTATGAGATCGGCTATCCGGTGCTGATCAAGGCGATCGCCGGCGGGGGCGGGCGCGGCATGCGGCGGGTCGACGCGCATATGGAGTTCGACGCGGCGCTGGAGAGCGCGAGCCGCGAGGCGGAGGCGGCCTTCGGCGACCGGCGGGTGCTGATCGAGAAATTCGTCGCCTCGCCCCGCCATATCGAGATGCAGGTGTTCGCCGACGCCCATGGGAACTGCGTCCACCTCTTCGAGCGCGATTGCTCGCTCCAGCGCCGGCGCCAGAAGGTGGCCGAGGAATGCCCGGCGCCCGGTCTGCCGGAGGAAACGCGCGCGGCCATGGCGAAGGCCGCGACGGGCGCCGCGCTGGCGGCGGGCTACGTCGGGGCGGGGACGGTCGAATTCATTGCCGACGCCACCCGCGGCCTCGGCCCGAGCGACTTCTATTTTCTCGAGATGAACACGAGGCTCCAGGTCGAGCATCCGGTCACCGAGGCGGTCACGGGCCTCGATCTCGTCGAGTGGCAGTTCCGGATCGCCGCCGGCGAGCCTCTGCCGCGCCGGCAGGAGGAGATCGCCTGCGAGGGCGCCGCGATCGAGGCGCGCGTCTATGCCGAAGACCCGGAACACGGCTTCCTGCCTTCGCCCGGCCGCATCCACGCGATGAATCTCAGCGGGGAGGAAGGCTTCAAGGGCGTGCGCGTCGACGCCGGCGTCGCCGTCGGCGACAGCGTCACGCCGTTCTATGATCCGATGATCGCGAAAGTCATCGTTCATGCCGCCACGCGGGCCGAGGCGCTGACGATGCTCTTGAAGGAGCTCGACGACGCGGTCGTCATCGGGCCGAAGACCAATCTCGCCTTCCTGCGCGCGCTGATGCGCAGCCCCGAAGTCGCGGACGGCGCATTCGACACCAGCTTCGTCGACGCCCATCTTGCGCGCCTCGGCGCCTCGCCCCATCCGCCCGACCAACGCGCGGTGCTCGCCGCCGCGCGGCTCCTCATCGCCCGGCGCGACGCCTCGCGGCCGTCGCCGATCGGACCGTTCGACCCTTGGGGCGTGTCGAACTCGTTCGAACTCGTCGGCGCGCGCCGGCTCGGCCTCGACGTCATGATCGACGGCAGGCCGGAGCGCTTGCACGTGATCGGCGCCGGAGACCATGCGCCCGAGGGCGCGGGCGGGCGCGCGCCGCCGACAGCCGAGCGCCCCGAGATCGCCCTGTTCGAAACGGCGGACGGCGTCTACGCCTTCGCCGGCGGACGCCAGGCGTTCGTCGAACTGATCGATCCGTTGGAGCGCTCGGCGGGCGGCCCGGAGGAGGGCGACGGCGGCGTCCGCGCGCCGATGAACGGCCGAATCGCCGCATTGTATGTCGAGGAGGGCGACACGGTCGAAGCCGGCCAGCGCCTCGCCGTCGTCGAAGCGATGAAGATGGAGCACGCGCTGACCGCGCCCTTCGCCGGCGTCGTGCGCGATCTTGTGTCGACGCCCGGCGACCAGGTCGAGATGGGCGAGCGGATCATGCGGGTGGAGGGGGAGGCGTAAGGGTCGTTCAGAAGGTTCAAGTCGGAAGGGCTGGAATTGCGAGCGGCGCGCGCGGGCGTTTACAGTCATTATGATGACGCACACAGCGCGCATCGTCGGGTCAGTTTAACAGGAACGCATTTCGAGGATTTGGCAAGTTCGCTAGGCAGAATTCCCGATCGACGCCCGCGGCGCGTTTTGCAGGAATATGGCGGCTTATCGCATTCAAGTGTCATGGCAAGTGCTTGAAACTGGAGGGAAACCATGAAACGCCCGGCGAAAACCGAGATCCGACCATCAGCGGAATTGTTCCGCCTCGCGGCCATCAGGCCCCGGCCGAAGCCCAAACACTCTCAGGCGCATCCCGGCGTCAGCCCGCTGGACTCCGTCACCCATCGCAACACCAGCTTTCAGCCGCTGCCGCGTCCGCTCGGCTTGCCTCCTTACCATTACGATCTTGATGAAAATTTCCCGGATATCGCCAAAGCCATAGAGCATGAGGGCAAACTATGCTTTCACGTCATCGGGGATACCGGCGGCGTCCAAGACGGCGAGTTCCAGAACAACGTCGCCTCTCAGATGATTGATCATTTGCAAAGCGGCGAGGGAGATAAGCCTCAATTCTGTTATCACGTAGGAGATGTAGTTTATTTTACCGGAATGCACGACGATTACTATGCACAATTCTACGAACCTTACGCCCATTATGATGTCCCGATCTTTTCCATTCCCGGCAATCACGATGGCGAGGTCGACGATCCAACCGCTCAGACGTCGCTTGACGGATGGGTGGACTATTTCATGCAGGCCCATCCGGACGTCGACCCCATCTCCAAGGACGCGCCTCGAGTCCAGCTCAACCTTCCGAACGTCTATTGGACGCTGATCACGCCGCTCGCCACAATCATTGGCATGTACACCAACGTGCCTGAGGGCGGATCGATCAATTCGACGCAACAACAATGGGTCACCAACGAATTCGCGACGGCGCCGACGGATAGGGCGCTGATTTTGGCGCTGCATCACCCGATCTATTCGTTCGACGTCTACCACAGCGGCAGCTCCAAAATGGCGGACGTGCTCGAGAACGCAATTCGCGATACCGGCCGGGCGCCGAATCTGGTTTTGTCCGGCCACGTCCACGACTACCAGCGCATCGAGCAGACCATCGCCCCCGGCGGGCCTACGCCGTTCATCGTCACCGGCAACGGCGGCTACCACAATCTCCACGCGGTTCATTCCGAGCCAGGCGACCAGGCCCCGGATTCCGGCGCAATCTTGCAATACGCCTCGACCAAGAAATGGGGGTTCATGACGCTGACCATCGACCGCCACACCATTTCCGGCGTCGTGACCGAGGTCGACCGGGAGGGCAATACGGTCGCAGGCGACTCGTTCAGCTACCCCGCCGGAGCCGTCACGCTCAGCCAGCCGAAGGCGGTGCCGACGCTATAGCCGCCGGTCGCCCGCGCGCGGCGCGCGCGCCGATGAACGGCCGCATCGCCGCGTTGTTCGTCGAGGACGGCGATGCGGTCGAAGCGGGCCAGCGCCTCGCGGTGGTCGAAGAGATGTAGATGGAGCACGCGCTGACCGCGCCCTTCGCCGGCGTCGTGTGCGATCTTGTGTCGACGCTCGGCGATCAGGTCGAGATGGGGGAGCGGATCATGCGGGTCGAGGCGGAGGCGAGGTAGGCGGGCCCGATCGAGTCTCTCGACGCTCTCGTCCCTCTGCCCGGCCTCGCCTCCCTTTCCGGAGCTCGCTACGCGCGCTGAAGCCGCGCGCTTCTGGAAGACGGCGGACTGCCGGAAATCCCGTCAACGATAATGCTTAGCCCTCGCGCGAGCCGCGGCTTCCAGGGCCTCCCGATAGTCGCTTCTGTCTCTGCTCACCTTTCTGCTCGGCTTCGATTTGTGCTTTTGGATGAGCGGCCCCATCTTGGCGTCCACGAACGAGCGGAGACTCGCTCCGGTCGCCGGCCCGAGGTTATTGAGCACAGGATTGGCTTCGAGCCAGAGAATCTGCTGCAATTCGTTGGTGGCCGGATCGACCCAGCTGATATAGCCGCCGGGAAGGATCTCTCTGGGCTTGGTCACCGACCCGTTGAAGCTGTACCGGCCGCCGGGAACCGGATCGGGATCGTAAAAGTCCGGAGTGATGAAGTCCGACACCCTGACGCCGTTGATCGGGTACGTACAATTGTCGGCCTCGCAAGGATCGCAGGCTTCCACAAGATATTCGAACTTGCCGACCCCGTCGACAATCTTGTCGTGGGCAATCTTGATTGCGGTCGCGGTTTGCAGCCGATTGCCATTCGGGTCGATCAGCATCTCGACGGTTTCGTGACTCGCGTCGACCGTCCATTCGTCGCTGTCCGGAGTCACGATCACTTTGGAGTAGGGCTGGTTATGCTGGGTGAGATGGAATCCCCCCTCGCCAGGCGGCAGCTGGCTGACCAGCTGAACCGGCCAAACCCCTTGGGGAATCGACTGCGGATCCGGCAGGTATTCGACGGTTGCGGTGACACTCCAGAATTGCGGAAGATCCCTCGTCACCTGCACGTTGATAGCGGCGGCCGCGGCGGCCATCGTCCTGGCATCGACTGTGCCGGTCATATCGACCAGGCCGACTCTGATTTGTAGCATGTGCGTCTCCTCTTGAGTGTCTTGGAAAGCAAATCGCATCTCCAGATGGCGAGCGCATCGTGAGCGCGGGGCGGGCCTCCCTTTCCAAGAAGATGGCCCAGCCTCGCGACATTAGCGAAAAACCGCAAATCCGCCGTGATCCGCGTCACACGGCGGCGGGCGTCGGCAAGAGACGGGCTTTCTTGCCTATCGCTGGAGCGGCTGCTGGGGCTCGCGCACATCGGGTCATGGGGAAGACGCGCGCCCCGCCGTTCTGCTATGATTTCCTCATGAGCCTCCACCTCGTCAAACTGTGCGTCGGCGCGGATTCGCTCGACGATCTCAGGCAATGGATGGCGGCGCGGATGCTCGAGGCCAGGCGCCGCGGCGCGCCGCTCCGCCACGCCCACGTCACCCGCATGACCCCGAAGCGCGCGGCGGAGATTGTCGACGGAGGCTCGCTCTACTGGGTCGTCAAGGGCCAGATCGCCGCGCGGCAGAGGATCGTCGGCATCGAGCCGTTCATGGATTCCGACGGGATCGGCCGCTGCAGATTGTGGCTCGACGGTGAAGTCGTCGCGGTCGCGCCGCGGCCGATGCGCGCCTTCCAGGGCTGGCGCTACTATGACGAAAAGTCCGCCCCGCCCGACATCGACGAGACCCAGCCCGGCTTCGCCGACATGCCGGAAGCGATGCGGCGGGAGCTGGCGGGGCTAGGACTCCTGTAAGGGCGTTTCCGGGCGGTTGTCGCTTTTGAAAGTTGCGCGCAATGTGACTCTGCTGACCGCCGGTTCGAGCGTCTGTTTATAGGCTCAGTATCGCGAACCCTCTTGGTCCCACACCGAGGAGTCGACGATGACCAGAAATTCTTTGGCGCGCGGAAAGCGACTTTGCCTGTGCGCGGCGCGGAGCGTCGTGCTGCTCTTAGCGGTTCTTGCGGGAGGACGAATCGCGCCCGCGAGCGCCCAACAACCGAATGCCGCGGCAGGCGCCGTTGCCGCGCTCCCGCCGCTCTTTACGGTGATCGTCACCCGGCACGGCGTCCGCAGCATCTCGAATACTCCCGAGAATTACGAATGGCCATCGTGGGAGCCGGTCAAAGAGAGCTTCCTGACGGAACACGGCTATCAATTGATGACCCTGATGGGCGATTTCTACAGGAACGACCCTCAAGGCGCTTTTTACCGCGACGCCCCTGGGGCCCTTCGCGCGGAGTGCAAAAATCACGGCGTGTTCGTCTACGCCGACAAGGATCAACGGACACTCCTCACGGCGCAAGCGCTGGTCAAAGGACTGTGCCCAGACGACGCGCTGCCGATCTTTCATGAAAAGGACCTGTCAGCCAGCGACCCGATCTTCAACGGCGCCGCGTGGCTTGCAGAGCGCCGCCGCGTCAATGCAGCGGCCTCCTCGCGGGCCGTCGGGGCGGTCGCGGGAAGTCCCCCCTCGACGATCGTCATGTCGCATGCGAAAGAATTTTCGATGCTTCAACGCATCCTCGATACGCGTTGCGGCGCGAGGTGCGCGCCGGTTGCCCGCGGCGCGAGCGCGATCGCTGTGAAAAACGATCTAGCGGGGCTCGGCGGCCCGCTCGCGACGGCGTCTTCGTACGCTGAGGACCTGTTCCTGGAGTACGCGCAATGCCGTCCCATTGGGCAGATGACCAACGACCCGAAGTTCCAGACCGATCTTGAAGCCGCGATGCGGCTTCACGTCCTCGCCTACGACGTCAACGCGCGCGACGCCTACAATCCGCTGGTGCGCGGCGCCACGTTGCTCGCGCACATCGTAGGGATGCTCGATCAGAAGGCTGGGCGACATCTCGGAAATGTGGACATCCCCTCTCTCGACGGCAAAACGACGCTCGTCATCTTCTCCGGGCACGACACTCAGCTTGGCGCGCTCGGCGGGATCCTGGACGCGCATTGGAAGCCGGAAGGCGGAATCGTACCCGACGACATGCCGCCCGGGTCCGCGCTGATCTTCGATCTCATCGGCGCGCCGGACGACAAGTACAACGTCCGCGTGCGCTTCGCCGCGATGACGCTCGAACAGTTTCGTGCGACGACCCGCATCAAGGGCGACGGCGGCGTCAAGACGACCGACGTCACCTTCACCGGATGCGCGAACGCGCCATGCGCACTGCCGCTCGAGCAGTTCGAATCCCTCGCGCTCACGCTCGAAGCGCTGGGCTTCGTCGACGACGCCTGGACGCCCGACACGAGCGACGCGGTGAAGCTCGACGAGCTCAAAGATCCGGAGTGGACGAAGTGCGGCGGCTAGCGACTGCGCGCGGCGTTCCAGCAGGCGTTGGCGCGCGCCGTCGCAGACTCCGTCCACCCCGGCTTCGCCGACATGCCGGAGGCGATGCGGCGGGAACTGGCGGGGCTCGGACTGATTTGGCGCGGGTCGAACGCGGGTCCTGGGGCCGCGATGGGGGCTGAAGTCGAGGAACTTCTCGAACGCGTGCGGCGCTTCGCCATGCCGGAGCGCGACGTCGCGCCGCGCGACATCCGGTTTGCGCAGGAGGGCGAGATGCGCCTCGCGCCCGATCAGCCTTGGCGTAAGTTTCGGGCCGAGCAATGGATGTCGGGCGCCTCGATCGACTTCAGCTGGCGCGCCTGGTTCTGGATGGCGCCTTTCGCGCCGGTTCGGGTGGTCGATCGCTACGAGCGCGGGGAGGGGGCGCTGACAGCGTCGGCGTTGGGGCTCGTTTCGGTCGCGCGTGGGCGTGGGCCCGAGTTCGACCGGGGCGAGATTCTGCGGGCGCTCGCCGAGCTCCCCTGGCGCCCGTTCGCCTTCCGTCGAATGCCGCATGTGACGTGGGAGGCCGCAGGCGTGGGCGCGCTGCGGGCGACGTTCGACGACGGCCAAACCAAGGCCACCGCGGTCCTCGAGATCGACGGCGAGGGGCGCGTGCTGGGCGGTTCCGCCGATCGTCCGCGGCTCGACGGCAAGTCGATCGTGGAAACGAAATGGTCCGGCGCCTTCGGCGACTACCGAACCTTCGGCCGCGTCCGCATTCCCACCTCGGCCGAGGTCGCCTGGCTCCTGCCCGACGCGCCGTTCAAGTATTGGCGTGGCCGCGTCGTCGCGTTCCCTGAATTGTGACGTCGGAGCCGAATTTTTCGCCCATCCGCTTGCCGGCGCAGACTCGAGGCCCAATCTAACAGACCGCCCGCGAGAGTATGGGACCACGAATGAACAACGACAAGGACGCGCCTATCGTCCGGCGAAGCGGCGACCACATCGCCGCCTTTGTCGAGGCGGCGCGTCGAACGCCGTCGCCGAGCCAGGGGACCCGCGGACGGCTCATCTTCGCCCTCGACGCGACCATGAGCCGGCAGCCGACCTGGGATCTCGCGCAGGCTCTGCAGGCGAAAATGTTCCACGCCGCGGCCGGCCTTGGCGGGCTCGACGTCCAGCTCGTCTATTTCCGCGGCTTCAACGAGTGCCGGGCGTCGAAATTCGTCTCGGGCGGGCAGGGGCTCGCAGAGCTGATGAGCCGCATCGAGGTGCGCGGCGGCGAGACGCAGATCCGCAAGGTGCTGGTCCATGCGCGCGACGAGGCGAAGCGAGCGAAGGTCGGCGCGCTGGTCTTCATCGGCGACGCCATGGAGGAGAGCCCGGACGACCTCGCCGCGCGCGCCGGCGAGCTGGCGCTTCTGGGCGTGAAGGCGTTCATGTTCCAGGAGGGACAGGACCCGGCGGCGCGGCGGACTTTTGCCGAGATCGCCCGCCTGACCGGCGGCGCTTATTGCGCCTTCGACGCCGGCGCTGCCGCCCGTCTCGAAGCGCTCTTGCGCGCGGCGGCGGCCTACGCGGCCGGAGGCCACGCGGCGCTCGCCCGCGCGGCGGAGGCCGACCCGGCGGCGCGGCTCTTGCTCACGCAGATGCGAGGATCGTGAAATTGGCGTAGCTTAGCTGCGTCAGGGTTCCCGAATTCAAAGGCCCGCATGGCCCAGCGCGAAAGCCCCACTTGAAAGCGTTACGGCGATGAACTTCGTCATCGGCTTGATCTTGCTGTTTCTTTTACTGTCTGCGATCAAGCAGTTCGCGCGCATGGACTCGGCAGCCGTCGCGCGCGCGGTGCGTCAGGGCGGGGGAGTCCTCGGCATGGTGGGCGCCGTGCTGCTGCTCCTGCGCGGCCGCGTCGGCATCGCCGCGGCGCTGGCGGGGATGGCCGCGAGTTTCGCCGGCTGGCGCGGGTTCGGACCGGCGTCGAACCTGTTTCGATCGGCGGGGACGGGCGCGGGCGCGGCGCCCGGGCGCGTGACCACCGCCCGTTCGGCGATGATCGAAATGCGCCTCGACCACGACAGCGGCGTCATGACCGGCGCGGTGCTGGCGGGCGCCTATGCCGGCAGGGCGGTCGAGGCCCTGTCGCGGCCGGAACTTCTCGCGCTGCGAGACGAGCTTTCGCGCGACGATCCGGACGGCGTCAATCTCCTAGAGGCGTATCTCGACCGCCGGTTTGCCGGCTGGCGTGAGACAGACGAGGGTCAGCGACAGCGGCGGGGGAGCGCCGGCGCCGCCGGCGCGATGACGCGCCGGGAGGCCCACGAGATCCTGGGCTTGCAGGCGGGCGCAAGCGCGGAGGAAATCATTCGCGCTCACCGAACGCTGATGAAGAAGCTTCATCCAGATCGCGGCGGCTCTACCGCTCTTGCCGCGCGGGTCAATCAGGCCAAGGATGTTCTGATGCAACGACAAGGCTGAGGCGCTCCGGAAAGAGATGGGAGGACCAGGGCTCGGGGGCGGGCGTCAGTCGCGGGCGGCGAAGCAGGAAAATCCATTGCGTTTGAGGGAGCGGCAGGCGGTTTCGGCGGACGCCGAGTCGAGGCCGGCGAAGCGCGCGCGGTAGAACGTGTCCTCGCCCTTGCGCACCTTCTCGGTCACGGGCCTGGCCGCGGCGAGGATCGAGCGGTTCCGCTCCCGCGCCTTGTCGAGGAGGGCGGTCGCCTTGGCGGCGTCGTCGGTTGCGCCGATCTGGATTATCCAGCCTTTACGGCCTGAGCCGGCGGCGTCGTCGTCGGACTCGAGAGGGTCGGACTCGGCGGGCGCGCGGGCCGCGATCGTCGTCTGCGCGGGCGCCTTGGCGGCGGGACGCGCTGCCGGCTCGACGGCCTTGCGCTTGGCGGGCCGAGTCCGGGGGTCGCCCTCGGCGGTCTCGTGTCCCCTCGGCGCAGGGTCCGGACCCCTCACCCAGCCGAGCTCAGCCGGCGTCGGCTCTTGCGCCGCTGCGGCCGCTGCGGCGAGAACCATTGGCTCGGCGGGCGCCGCGGCCACGCGGGGCTCGACGGGGGGCGGCGGAACGGGGGCGGGTTCGGCGGGGCGGGGCTTCACGACAGGATTGACGGCCGCAACATGAAGCGCACGCGTATTGTCTTCCGCCGTATTGTCGCCTTCTGCGACCAGCGGCGGCGCAGAGCGCTCGGCGGGCATGCGCGCCGGGACGTTGGCCGGGACGACGGCCGGACGCGGACGGGCCGGCGGTGTCTCCTCGTTCGCGGCGCGGGGAGCCGGCTCCTCGGCGCGCGAGGCGTCGGCGACCAAGGTCGCCGTGCGGATGGTCGAGGCCTGGGCGATGTGGTCGTCGATGAGGGTCTCCATCATCCGGTCGCGCGCGCCGGCGGTCCGGCCGCCCATCACGACGGCGATCAGCGAGCGCCCGTCGCGGTGCACCGAGGTCAGGAGATTGAAGCCCGAAGCGCGGGTGTAGCCGGTTTTGATTCCGTCCACGCCGTCGACGCGGCCGAGGAGGTGGTTGTGGCTGCCGATCGCCTCGCCCGCATAGTCGAACTCGCGCGTCGAGAAATATCGGAAATAGCGCGGGAAGCGCTCCTCGAGCGAACGCGCGAGAATGGTCAGATCGCGCGCGCTGGTCACCTGTTCGTCGTTGGGCAGGCCGGAAGCGTTGCGGTAGACCGTGTTCGACATGCCGAGCGCATGCGCCTTGCGGGTCATCATCTCGGCGAACCCGCTCTCGTCGTGGCCGATCGCCTCCGCGATCGCCACCGCCACGTCATTGGCCGAACGGGTCACCACCGCCTTGATCGCGTCCTCGACGCTGATCGTCTCGCCGGGCTCGATGCCGAGCTTCGAAGGCTCCTGCGCGGCCGCGTGTTCGGAGATCGGAATGCGCGTCTGCAGCGTCATCGCGCCCCTGTCGAGTTGCTCGAACAGGAGGTAAAGCGTCATCACCTTCGTGATCGAGGCGGGATGGCGCAACCCGTCCTCGGCGACCCCGTAGAGGGTGCGGCCGCTGTTGGCGTCGACGACGATGGCGGAGAAGGCGGGCGAGGCCGGGACGGCCGCAACCGTACGGCGCGCGTAATGCGCCATGTGTCTATGGTGAACGGCGTGCGAGTCGTGATGAAAGTGCCGGTAATGGTGCGCCTCGGCGGGCGCTCCGGCGAGAGCGAGCGTGGAAGCCGAAATCAGCGCGCCGGCCGCTAGACGGACAACACGGCCGAGGTGCGAACCCCCCAAACGCCACGCCATGAACGCGCCCCGCTTTACGCTCGCAACCGCCAGACAGTTGCTCGATACACACACATGCACGTTATCGCGACGCGGTTACAGTCGGGTTAACGCGACGCCATGACATCCGACGCAATTGGCGGCAAATGTTTGATCGCGTTGGGGCGAGGCCGACCTCGGCCCCCGGCAATGCTCATCTTATTATTGATAAACGTTACACAATGTGTTGATAATTATGACATTGTCGCAAATATTCAGGTCCCCCGCGTGCGGCGCGGCACAAAAATTGGTGCATTGCAAAAAAATTGCCTTGACTTTCATTGTGCACTGCACATATTACCGTCATCGACACCACGCCTCCTGTCGGGTGACAGCAATCCGAGGCCAAGAGAAGGGGTTGAACATGGCCACCACTCCGAATTTCGAAGACTACCAGAATTTCTCCAAGCAGCAGGTGGAAGCGTTCACGGCCGCATCGACGACCTGGACGAAGGGCCTGCAGGAGCTCGCCGCCGAATCGACCGACTACGCGAAGAAGGCTTTCGCCTCCGGCTCCGCGGTTTATGAGAAGCTTCTCGGCGCGCGCACGGTCGAGTTCGCCGTGCAGATCCAGAGCGAGTACGCCAAGCAGGCCTATGAGGGCTTCGTCGCCCAGGCGACCAAGGTCTCCGAGCTCTACGCCAAGTTCGCTTCCGACGCGCTGAAGCCGGTCACCTCGGCCTACGCGAACCTCCAGGGCAAGTAATCGGGCCCAACCAATCGGGCCCGAGCAATCGGGGGCGATTCGCGCCGCTGAGGCGGGGCGAAACGCCAGCCCAAACGGATGAGCCGGCGCCCGCAAGGGCGCTGGTTTTTTTTTGAGCCGCGCTTCCCGCACCGACCGCGCGCGAGGCCGCGCGGACGGATTTTTCCGCCCTCCCGGGCCTGCTCCGGTTTCGACGGCGAAAATACGCTTGCGTCCGTCGCCTTCGGCGCAAGGCGCCTCTTGCACGTGACGGGCAAATTGGCAATTCTTCGGTTTTCGAGCGCTCTGGCGAGAAGAACGTTCGGCGCCTAGATATAGTCGTGTTCGCGTGCGTTATTGAGTTGTTGAGCCCCACCGGAGACGAACGAGGTTCTTTCGTGCCTATCGCCTCGAATTCGTTGGTCGTCCGCCTCAGAGCGGGAATGGCGCGTTTGGCGCGGTGGTTCAGCCCGGCCTTCGGCGGCGCATCCGCCGGGCCGATCCGGCCGGGCGCCGCGCGCGAGCCGAAGCGGGGAGGAGAGACGCCCGGCAACGGCGCGGCGGTCATCACCCGCACGCGCACGCAGACCAAGCGGCCGAACATGTACCGCGTTCTGCTGCTGAACGACGATTACACACCGATGGAGTTCGTCATTTCGATCCTTCAGGCGTTTTTCAACAAGGACCCGCAGGAAGCGACGCAGATCATGCTGCAGGTTCATCATAACGGCGTGGGCGAGTGCGGGGTCTACACATACGAGATCGCGGAAACCAAAGTGTCTCAGGTGATGGACCACGCCCGCAAAAATCAGCACCCTCTTCAGTGCATCATGGAAAAGAAGTGAGAAGCGCCCCATGCCGATTTTCTCCCGCACGCTCGAGAAAACTCTAAGGAAGGCCCTGGCGCTGGCGAACGAGCGCCGGCACGAATACGCGACCCTCGAGCATCTGCTCCTCGCCCTCATCGACGACGTCGATGCGGCCGCGGTGATGCGGGCTTGCGGGGTCGACCTCGAAGTCCTTCGCAAGACGGTCGTCAACTACCTCGACACCGAGCTGGAAAACCTGGTCGTGGACAGCCAGGACGAGGCGAAGGCGACCAACGGATTCCAGCGCGTCGTCCAACGCGCCGCCTTCCATGTCCAGTCTTCGGGCCGCGAAGAGGTGACCGGCGCCAACGTGCTCGTCGCGATTTTCGCCGAACGGGAGACCCACGCCGCCTTCTTCCTGCAAGAGCAGGACATGACCCGCTACGACGCAGTGAATTACATCAGCCACGGCATCGCCAAGCGCCCCGGCCATTCCGATCCGACGCGCCTGCCGCGCGGCACCGACGAGGAGCATGAGGCGCGCGAGTCCAAGGACGCTAAGGAAAGCGGGGAGTTCGAAGAAAAAGGAAGGCGCGCTCGAGGCTTATTGCGTAAACCTCAACCGGAAGGCGAGGGAAGGGCGCATCGATCCGCTGATCGGCCGCGAGCCGGAGGTGCAGCGGACGATCCAGGTCCTTTGCCGCCGCCAGAAGAACAATCCGCTGCTGGTCGGCGATCCGGGCGTCGGAAAGACGGCGATCGCCGAGGGCCTCGCGCGCAAGATCGTCGATTCCGACGTTCCCGAGGTGCTCGAAGGGGCGACCGTGTTCGCGCTCGACATGGGTGCGCTGCTCGCCGGCACGCGCTATCGCGGCGACTTCGAAGAGCGCCTGAAACAGGTCATGAAGGAGATCGAGCAGCACAAGGACGCGATTCTCTTCATCGACGAGATTCACACCGTCATCGGCGCGGGCGCGACGTCGGGCGGCGCGATGGACGCCTCGAACCTGCTCAAGCCCGCCCTGGCGCAGGGCACGCTGCGCTGCATCGGCTCGACGACCTACAAGGAATACCGGCAATATTTCGAGAAGGACCGCGCCCTGGTTCGGCGGTTCCAGAAGATCGACGTCAAGGAGCCGAGCGTCGCCGACGCCATCGAAATCCTCAAGGGGCTGAAGCCCTATTTCGAGGAGTTCCACAAGCTCCGCTACACCGGCGACGCGGTGAAAGCCGCCGTCGAATTGTCGTCGCGCTATATCCACGATCGCAAACTGCCCGACAAGGCGATCGACGTGATCGACGAGACGGGCGCCTCGCAGATGCTGCTGCCCGAGGCCAAGCGCAAGAAGACGATCGGCGTGAAGGAGATCGAGGCGACCATCGCCTCCATGGCGCGCATCCCGCCGAAGTCGGTGTCCAAGGACGACACCGAAGTGCTCCAACACCTCGAGGACACCTTGAAACGCGCCGTCTACGGCCAGGACGAGGCGGTCTCGGCGCTCGCGGCGGCGATTAAGCTCGCCCGCGCGGGCTTGCGCGACCCGGAAAAACCGATCGGCTGCTATCTGTTTTCGGGCCCGACCGGCGTCGGCAAGACCGAAGCCGCCCGCCAGCTCGCTGCGAGCCTCGGCCTCGAGCTCATCCGCTTCGACATGTCCGAATACATGGAGCGCCACACGGTGTCGCGCCTCATCGGCGCGCCTCCCGGCTATGTCGGCTTCGATCAGGGCGGCCTGCTGACCGACGCGATCGACCAGCATCCGCATAGCGTGCTGCTGCTGGACGAAATCGAAAAGGCCCACCCGGACCTGTTCAACATCCTGCTGCAGGTGATGGACCACGGCAAGCTGACCGACCATTCCGGCAAGGCGATCGACTTCCGCAACGTGATCCTCATCATGACGACCAACGCCGGCGCCCAGGATCTCGCGCGCGCGGCCTTCGGCTTCCACAAGTCGTCCCGGGAAGGGGACGACAAGGAGGCGATCGACCGGCTGTTCGCCCCGGAATTCCGCAACCGCCTCGACGCGATCGTGCCGTTCTTGCGGCTGCCGGAAACGGTGATCGCCCGGGTGGTCGACAAGTTCATCCTGCAGCTCGAGGCGCAGCTTTCCGACCGCAATGTGACGATCGAGCTGACCGACGAATCCCGGTCCTGGCTGGTCAAGAACGGCTACGACGAGGCGTATGGGGGCAAGGCCGATGGCGCGGGTGATCCAGACCCAGATCAAGACGCCGCTCGCCGACGAGGTGCTGTTCGGCCGGCTGAAGAACGGCGGCGTCGTCAAGGTGGTGGTCACGGCCGACGAGACGGGCGAGAAGAAGCTCGGCTTCGTCTATCCCGAGGGTCCGGCCGCCCCGCGCATGGAGCGCGACATCATCCTCGCCGCCAAAGCCCGCGGCCGCGCGCGCAAGCGGGTCGAGCCGGCCGCTTCCGGTCCCGCCGCCGACAGGACTCCCGAGCCCGAGACGCCGTAAGCGCCGCTCGCATTGTCGAGGACGATCGAACCCCTTCCGTCGAGCCGGCGGAAGGGTTTCTTTTTCGGCCGCAAGTTGGAAAGTCGGGACACGATTCCGCACGGCGGCGAACGGGTCATGGCCAGGCCGCGGGGCGTCGAAAGACGGCCGTCTTCCGGCAGGCGACGCCGGCCACGACCCGCGGCGAAATCCGCCCAGCCGCCTTCGCGCCCAATCGCCGACAAAAAAGAACCGGAGGGAAGGCGTCAGCCTCCCTCCGGTTCTTCAGTTCAAGTCCGTTCGTCGCGGTCAAAACTTGTAGTTGATGCCGGCGCGGACGATCGACCCGTCGTAGGTGAGCTTCTCCGTCGCGAACACGCCCGGGAAGGCGGCGAGGGCCAGGGCGTTGCCGACCGTCACCGCGTTGCTGCTGCCGAGGTTGTAGTAGAGATATTCGAACTTAGCAGTGATGTTGTCGGTGAAGGCGTATTCGGCGCCGGCGCCGACGGTCCAGCCGACTCGCGAGCTGCTGGGGCTCCCGCCCCAGAAGAAGCCGTTGTAGGCGTCGAAGAAGTTGAAGTTCGAGCTTCCGCCGCCGTAGGCGACGCCGCCTGTACCGTAGAACATCAGGCGGTTGTCCGGCGTGGCGACGAAGCCGACGCGCGCGACGCGTCGTTCCGAGCCAGTCCAGGTTCGCCTTGGCGTTCACAAACAACTGGTCGCCCAGCAAGCGTTCGCCGCGAATAACGCGGGAAGACTACGCCGTTAACGTTGAAGTGGCCAGGAACCGGCAACTCGCAAAAGTGAAGTTCTTGTTCAGGTCCGTCCAGTCGAAGTCGGTTTCCGCTCCGACCACGAACGCGCCGGTCTGCCAGTTGTAGCCGGCCTGGCCGCCGAGAAGCCACCCGCTGGGGCTCGTTCCGAGGTTGCCGGGGAAATAAGCTCGAGAGAAACGGGAAGTTGGGGTCATAGAGCGTGACCGATCGCGTGCCGGTGCTCCAGACACCGCCGCCGTTGACGCCGACGTAGAACCCGGTCCAGGTGAAGGGCGGCGGCACGAACACCGGCGGCGCCTTCCTGGTCGGGAGGTCAGCGGCCTGAGCAGAGATGGCGCCCGCGACGGTCAGCGCCGCGGCGGCGGCCCCCATAAGCCAACGATTGGTCATTTGCATTCTCCGATTTGATCGCTCCGCCCTACGCATGAAACCGGCCGCCCAAGCCCCGCGGTACGGCGGGGGCTTTCGCTCTTTCGAGGGCAAAAACGAGTGGGAAGGCTTTCGCCTTCCCACTTCGGTTTCCAAGACTCGATCGGAGATCAGAACTTGTAGCTGAGGCGGGCGCGGACGATCGAGCCCTCAAAATCCTCCCTCACGCTTACGAATGCGGTGGGCAGAAATTGCGTGTTCAAAAGGCCGAACGACCCGAGGTCGTTGGTATGATTGCCGAGGTTGTAGTAGAGATATTCGGCGCCCAGAATGATATTGTTGGTCCACGCGTATTCCACGCCGCCGCCGATCGTCCAGCCGACGCGGCTCGCGCTGTTCGAGCCGCCCCAGCCGAAACTGTTGTTGAAGTCGAAGAAGTTGGAGTGGTCGCTGCCGCCGCCGTAGGCGACGCCGCCTGTGCCGTAGAACATCAGGCGGTTGTCCGGGGTGGCGACGAAGCCGACGCGCGCCCGGGTCGTGCCGAGCCAGTCGAGGCTCGCATGCGCGTTGGCGGTGAAGAAGTCGGTAGACGTGGAGTATGACCCCAGGCGCGAGCGTAATGGGGATGCCGAAGTTGGGGCCGACGATGGACACATTCTTGCTCATGCTGGTCCCGTCGAAGTCGGTCTCGACGCCGAGCACGAACGCGCCGGTCTGCCAGTTGTAGCCCGCCTGGCCGCCGCCGATGAACCCGCTCGCGCTGGTGTCCAGACGACCCGTCGGGACGAAGTTGGACAAGATCAGCGCCGGCAATGGCGAGCACCGGGAGGAAGGCGTTGAGGGTCGTGTCGCCGGTGTTCCAGACGCCGCCGGCGTTCACGCCGACGTAGAACCCGGTCCAGGTGAAGGGCGGCGGCACGAAAATCGGCGCCGGCGGCGCCTTCCGGGTCGGAAGGTCAGCGGCCTGAGCAGAGATGGCGCCCGCGACCGTCATCGCCGCGGCGGCGGCCCCCATAAGCCAACGATTGGTCATTTGCATTCTCCGGTTTTGATCGGCTCCGCCCTACGCATCAAGACCGCGCGCCGTCGCCCCGTGAAAAGTAGACGACCCATTTATAGGGAGGCGCGCCGGCCAAGTCCACCTTTTCGTCCACATTCGGTCGCGTTTCCGAGCGCGTGTGGCAAAATAGACACAAAAGGAGACGGCATGGTTAAGCAAATATCTATAACTCTATAAATATGGCGCAATCGCCGTAGCGTTAACCAGTCACTAGGCTCGCCAGCAACACCGCGATGACGCCGGTCAGGAAGACGCCGTCGAATGTTCCCGCGCCGCCGATCGAGGCGACCGGGGCGCCGAGGCTCTGAAGGGCGCCGAGATTGAGAAGGTCCGCGCCGACCAGCACGCCGATGCTGCCCCCGATATAGGCGATCGGCGCGGCGTAGCGGCGCGACAGGAGGAGGGCCACGAACGCCGCCAGCAGGGGCGGCAGGACGGTCGGCACCTCGATGCCGACGCCCGGAATCGGCTTCGCCTCCTGATGAACGAAGAAGGCGACGATCGCGATCGCGACGAGGCCCGGCCACCACAGGCGATGGCGAACGAGCAAATAGAACGACAGCAAAATCGGAATGACGGCGCCGCCGACATTGATGGCGAGCACCGTGCCCGGCCAGTCCACCGTGACCGGGGCGAGAAACGGCACGCCGAAGATCTCCACCATCTCCCGCGAGACGACGCGTTCGCTCGGCAGCCGGACGAGGGGCAGGTTGACGAAGGAGCCGACGAGCGAGCCGAACAGGACCAGCGTGACGCCGCGGGGATCGAGGCCGAGCGCGGAATAGGCGCGGCTCAGGATCCCGATCTCCAAGAGGATGAACAGCCCGACGAGAATGACGAAGAACAGCGCCGCGAGGCCGAAGCTGATCGGAAAGTAATGGATATGGCTCACGGTCTCGTCATCCGGACGCTCGGGCGGCGGCGCTTAAACACCGGCGAAGGCCGCGATGATCCGCTCGGCGTGCGGGCGCAAGGCCTCGGCGTCGTGGAACGGGCCGCCGGGGGGCTTGAGCGGCACGCCCACCCATCGCGGCAGCAGGTGAAAATGCAGGTGGAAGACCTGCTGCCCGCCGGCGACCTCGTTGAACTGCTGGACGGTGAGGCCTTCCGCCTGCATGCCGACCGTGACCGCATGCGCGACCTTCCGCACCGCCGGGATGAAACGCGCGAGATCCTCCGGCGCGATGTCGAACAGGTTGCGCGCCGGAACCCTGGGGATCACCAGCGTATGCCCGTCGGCGCGCGGCATCACGTCCAGGAAGGCGAACGACACGTCGTCCTCGTAGACTTTGACGCAGGGCGCCTCGCCGCGCAAGATCTTGGCGAAGATGTTGTTGGGGTCATAGGTCGGCGTCAAAGGATGCTCCCAGCGTCTCGGCGGCGGACTTGTCGCCCTTCCGGAAGGGCGCATGGTCTTCGTAATGGGCGATCGTCCGCGCGACCGCCGCGCGTTCGCGCATGAGATAGTCGGCGACCGCCCGGGCGAGGCCGGCGTCGGCGAACTCGTGGGCCGAATAGGTGACGACCGGACGATAGCCGCGGGCGAGCTTGTGCTCCCCCTGCGCGCCCGCCTCCACCCGCTTCAGCCGCCTCTTCAGCGCGAACTCGATCGCCTGATAGTAGCACACCTCGAAATGGAGAAACGGCCGATCCTCGGTCGCGCCCCAGTTGCGGCCGTAGAGCGCGTCGTCGCCGATGAAGTTGATCGCGCCGGCGATATAGCGCCCGTTGCGCTTGGCCATCACCAATAGGATTCGGTCGGCCATCGCCGCCCCGACGAGGGTGAAGAACGCGCGGGTGAGATAGGGCCGGCCCCATTTGCGCGATCCGGTGTCCATGTAGAAGGCGAAAAACACGCCCCAATGTTCTGGCCGGATTGACGAACCTGTCAGCCACTCGATCGTGACGTCGTCGCTGAGGGCCTCCCGCCGCTCGCGCCGGATCGCCTTGCGCTTGCGGGAGGCGAGCGCGGCCAGAAAATCGTCGAAGCTCGAGAATTCGTCGCAGAGGAAGTGGAACTGTTCGCCGTGGCGGACGTGAAAGCCGGCCTCGGAAAGCCGCTCGGCGTCCTCGGCGGTCGGGAAGGTCACGTGGATCGAGGAGGCCCTGGTCTGGCGGCGCAGTTGCCTGAGGCCCTCGATCAGCGCCTCGCGCGCGCCGTGCGGCGCGTCGCCCGCGACGAGGAGGCGGCGCCCGTCGCCGGCGTGAAGGGGGCGGCGACCTGGAGCTTCGGATAATAGCGTCCGCCGGCGCGCTCGTAGGCGTCGGCCCAGGCGTGATCGAACACATACTCGCCGAGGCTGTGGCTCTTGAGATAGGACGGCGCGGCGGCGACCATGCGGCCCGTCGCGTCCTCGATCACGACATGCGCCGGCGTCCATCCCGAGCGCCCGCCGGTCGAGCCGGACGCCTCGAGCGCATGCAGGAAGGCGTGCGCAACGAACGGGTTGAACCGCTCCCCCTCGGCTTGCCGCTCGGAGCGGCCGGGCGGATTGGCGCAAGCATCCCACGCCGCCGGGTCGATGGCGGCGATGGACGAGACGACGCGCGCGGTGAACGAAGCCATGAGCGCCAGGCGGACCGAACGAGGGGCGGGGGCATATTAGCATGCCCCGGCGTTCGGCCGGCAAGCCGGCTTCGCGAGCGCAAAGCGAAGTCTCTCGAGATCCCAAGCGATCCGGTCGACAGCAGCGGCGGCGATCGCGACCGGACGGACCAGGAAACTCGTCGTTCAGTCGGACGACGGCCGCCAGCTCACCGGCGTGCCGATGCTTCCGGTCAGGCCCTCGCCGACCTCAATCACCATCGCCTGGATGAAATCGGGGGCGAGGAAACGCGCGCAGGCCTGGCCGTTGGCGACCAACGCCAGCATCACGTCGCGGCCCGAAATCGCCATGATCGCGTGATCGCCCGGCGGCAGGGTCCGCGAGACTGGCGGAATCGCGATATAGAACGCGCGCACGAACTGGAATTGCTCGGGCGTGAGCTCGATCACCTTCGACACCTTCTCGAACTCGCCGACCGGCACGCAGGTGGCCGAGTCCTGGTCGAGCCACTTGTCGAAAACCCCGGCCTCCTGCGCTTGCGCGCAAACTCCGGCGAGCAGCGCGGTCGAAAGGGCCGCGCCGAACCATGCAGCTTTCATGACGCTCTCCTTTCGAACGTGTTGACGACTGGCCGGGGACGCGACGCTCCGGCGGCGAGAACCTGTGGCCGACACGTCAGTTCCATCCCAAGGTTATGGGGTACGCGAATCTACTCTTGAGAGGCTGCAACGTTCCAAACCTCGCAAACACCCTGTTGAATACGCTCTCGGGCGCCGGAGCGCGACGCGGCGCCGAGGGCGCCGCGCGACAAACAGCCGGACAGGCGGAAACGAATGAACTCCCGCCACAATCGCCGGGCCATAATTATGGCTTTCAGCGCGCTTCACGGGGGACGCGCCGGGCTCGAGGCTCACGTGAACGACGACCGTCCAGCAAAATCGGCAGATTGGCCCCGTGGCGCGATCTTCACCATCGGCCATTCGACGCTGCCGGTCGATCGGTTCCTCGACCTCATTCGGACTTTTGCGATCGAAAGGCTCGTCGACATCCGGTCCGTTCCGCGGTCGCGCCACAACCCGCAATTCAACGCCGACGCCCTGGCCGACGCGCTGACGAGAAGCCAAATCGACTACGTCGCCATGCCGTCGCTCGGCGGCTTGCGCCATCCCCGCAAGGATTCTCCCAACACGGGCTGGCGCAACGAGAGCTTTCGCGGCTATGCCGACTACATGCAGACTCCGGCCTTTGCGGACGCGCTGGACAACCCTCATCGCCGCGGGGCGCGAGAAACGTGTCGCGATCATGTGCGCGGAAGCCGTGCCGTGGCGCTGTCACCGCTCCCTGGTCAGCCGATGCGCTCCTCATACGCGGCGTCCCGGTGATCGACATCCTGTCGAACGCCGGCTCCCGCCTTCATGAGTTGACCCCGTTCGCGCATGTCGAAGGAACGCGGCTGACCTACCCGCCGCAACAGCAATCCCTCATCTGACGGCGATCGAACGCTCCGCGCCGAGGCTGCGGCTCTCGAGACGGGACGGCGCGGCTCCGACGGCCGCCCGCCGCGTCCGCACGAGTTCGGGCGTAAGCGACGTTTTCGAATTCGATTGCGCCATCATGCGAAAAGGGGAAGTTTTCCGCTTGGGGAGCAGGCGCCGCGGCAGATTTAGCGAAGGGGAGGTTGGCGGCTCGAGGCTTGCGGCTCTTCGGGGAGGATAAGAGGTTTGTCACTCGATCGCACAACGAACCCTCGACGCTTCAAGGTCGATCGCCGGCCCCGACTTTGCGGAGATGGCCGAACACCCAAAGATGGACTTCGCCGATTACGAGCGCCGTCTCGCTTCGCTTCAGGGTGTGCTTCAGCTCGTTCAGCAGGCGTATCTCGGGACTTCGGAACGCGCCATCATCGTTCTCGAGGGTTGGGACACCGCCGGCAAAGGCGGCATCGTTCGCCGCCTCGGCTGGGCGCTCGATCCGCGCAGCTTCAAGGTCAATCCGGTCGCCTCGCCCGACGAGCATGAGCGCGCCCAGCACTATCTCCAACGGTTCTGGCGACGTTTGCCGGAGAAGGGACAGATCGTCGTTTTCGATCGGTCCTGGTATGGTCGGGTTCTGGTCGAGCGCGTCGAAGGCTTCGCCGCCGAGGCGGAGTGGCGACGCGCCTATCGCGAAATCAACGAGTTTGAACGCATCCTGGCCGACTCTGGGATTCGCCTGGTCAAACTGTTCCTGCACATTACGCCCGAGGAACAGCTGCGGCGCTTCCGCAATCGGCTGACCGACCCGGTGAAGCGTTGGAAACTCTCCTATGAGGACTTCCGCAATCGCGCCCGCTGGTCGGACTATGCGCCGGCGATCGAGGACATGATGGCGGAAACCTCGACCAAACGCGCGCCCTGGCATCTGATCCCGGCGAACAACAAACCCTACGGCCGGATCGCGGCCTTTCGCATCATCGCGGACCGGCTCGGCAAGGGCGTGTCGCTGGAGCCGCGGCCGATCGACCCCGATTTGCTCAAGGAGGCGAAACGGGCGCTCGGCCTGTCGCCCTCGGATATCGAGCGCGCCTGTGAGCCCGCGCGGAGGCCGCGGGTCGGCCGAGGGAAACTGAAGGGCGGAAGGCGGCCGGCCTGAGGGCGCGAAGCAGGGCAGGGCCCCCTCTCCCGTTCACGGGAGAGGGCTGGGGTGAGGGCCAGCGCATCAAAATGCGCAACTTGCGCTTTTTGCGTAAATCGCGCATGTCGAAGATCGAGAAGAGGACCATCGCATGACAGATGTCATCGCGGCTTCGGAATTCACCCGCAATTTCGGCCGCTACCGGCCGGTCGGGTGGGAGGAGCGGCGAAGGCGCATCGAAGACGTCTGCGGCGGCTGGCCGGTCGCCGGCGATGTTACAGTCGAGCCGGTCGACGTCGACGGCCTCAAGGGCGAATAACTCATTCGTAAGGCGGAAACCCGCTATCCTCTCGCCGCCAGCGGATGGGAAACGAGGGAGCGGTCGATCGTGACGAGTTTGAGGCCCTCGACCTGACATTGCGCCAAGAGCATCCGGTCGAATGGATCGCGAGTTATCGGCTCAGGTTCGACGCAAGCGACCGCGTGGCGCTCGTTGATCGCGACGATCGTTATGCCCAAGCCGAGGACAAGCTCGGGCAGGGCGGCGAGGCTCGGCGTCAGGCTGAGCTTGCCCAATCGGCATTTGATGGCGATTTCCCAAAGGCTGGCCGCGCTCAGATGATGCTCGTCGCGCTCATCGCTCAACAACGCTGCGACGCCCGCCGGCAGGCCGGCTGCGCCGCGCTCCACAAAGGCGAGCAGGACATGGGTGTCGAGCATGAGCCTCATGCGTCCGGGGGCAAGGGACGCAGGTGAAAATCCTGCGGAAGCGGATCGTCGAAATCGTCGGCGATGAATGGCGCGATTGTCGCGATCCCGTGCTTCCGCTTGAATGCGTCGATGGCCTCGGGCCGAAGGCCTCTGCGCGGCCGTAGGACATGCGCCGCGTTCTTGATTCGAAGCGCGGAGCCCGAAGCGAAGGGGGCGATTTGGGGGTAACCGGAGAGTCAGGAGACTCTTCAGACTGCACTAGCGACGAGGTCGTCGCTAAGGTAAGCTGAAGATAGAAGCAGCCTGTGGAGGCTGGACATCATGTTGTACCACCACGATCTTCTACTCCGAATTCCGATATTCTTCGGCGTCGGTTTCATAGTGGTTTGGTTGCTGCGGCGGGTCGTCGAACCTGCGCCAAATGGCCGTTCGGCGGCCAGCAGCAGGTCAATCGCGAATAACTTCGCTTATATTTACATATTGTTTGTGCTCGTCGCAGCGCTTGTTCTCGCAGCGTTGTTCGGTCTGGATTTCGGCCTTCGACTATTTCGGGATCAGGGAGGCGGCGCTCATCGTCGGCGGCGCGGCGGGTTGGTGGTTCGCCAGGGCCGAGGACGGCCGCGACAAGGCAGTGTTCGTGGCCGCGATAGCGCTGTTCATGGCCGTTATTGCGATTGAATATGACACAAAGCTCTTCGAGCGAATGACCAAATTCAACGCGGGCAGCGTCAGCGTCGAATTGGGCAATCCCCAGCAAGCGCCGGCCGCGGAGCCCAAATTACAGTTTGTCACCGATCCCAATGGCGCCCAAGGCGCATTTCCGCGCACCAATCGAATCGACTTCGCGGTCGGTCAATTGGCCAGCGCTGGCCAGTCAGTGCTGCGAGACGAACAATACGCGCAAGCGCTCGGGGGAAGGAGCCTTTGCCCGCATTCGATCAATCATTAGTCTCCGGAATGGCGGGTGACGTGCGAGCCTTTGCAATTTACGCCTGCGTGAAGATTGAGCGCGTCGCCGCTGAGATTGGAGCGCTTCAATCTTTTCATCGCAGTGAAACCACCGCCCTTTCGATCGACCCCAGGCTAGTCGGATTATTGCGTCAGGCGTTCTATCGCGTACAGCAACCGACGGCGGAGCCGCGCGGCAACCCTGAAGGGCCTGATGGGAGCTCTGCCCTCTGCCCGAATGGACCGTCAGGCCAGCAGACACTCGGATGCGCGTTCCAAGCCGCGGGCGATTGGATCGGCCAGGAATTTAAGGCGCTGCCTCAATCCGGACAAGAAAGAGGCAAGGACTTTCGGACCGCGGAATGTAGCAAGATCACGGGGCCACCGGACGCCTCTGCTCTGGAGCGTCCTCCTGGCGATCTTGATTCAAATTACCTCGCTTACTTCGCGCTGACCACAGCAATGGCTGAAGCCGCAATCGGGAACGACGAGAGTGCGATCCATCTGCTAGATAGGCAGGCCGAAGAGCAACATCGTATCGTTGCGTTGCGTAAGGCAGAACTTGATAGTGATAAGTCTCGACTTGCCTCTGGAGCCTGCAGCGAGAGCGTTCCTGATGATATCCGTGAGCAATGCCGAAGCACGATTTCACGGGGCCTCAATCGGGTTCCTACGCGCGTTGATGGCCGCTATTCGCCTTGAGACCACGGAAAACTGGATGGCTCTGCAGGACCCCTCAGACGTACTTGGAGTAAGCTTGCTTGAGCGAATGCGAACTACCGCGAACGATCTCGAATTGGCAATGAATACGTATGACGGCGATCCAACACCATTGCTTTTGTACCGGAAGCATATGGTCGTCGCAAATCCGGGAGAACGAATTGGGCGTTGCTTTGACCAAAAGAAGAACGCTTTGAAAAGAAACGATATGTCGAGGTTACTCGTTAAATTAACACAAGTTGATATCGCGATGCGGAATAATGCTTTAGATATTGTCGGGCAAAGGCCTCAATTACTGCAAGAAGGACACCATCGCGAGGAGTACAAGGAATGGCTTGACAAGAATGCTGAGTACGTTTCTGAATTCGACTACGATTGCGCCCGTGAAGCGGGCTTGGTATTCTCGGATCGCGTACCAGCGTGGACTCAACAAACGGTGGCCAAGTACTGGGAGGTGGAAGCGGACAAGTTTGGAGCGCCGGACGGCATCACGACCGAATTGCCATTTTCAAACGCAGCGGATGAAGCGACAATCGGCCTCTTCTGCAAGGCAAAAGTCGCGTACAGAAAAGCGGCTGAGCTCCTCTCGGTAGCACGAGAAAAGGACAACGCCACCACGCCCCGCGGCTCACTGGACGACGAGATAAAAGAAGAGACAGAAGAACAGTTCGCACTCTCGCTCACGACCGGGATCTACCGCATCAACGAGAATCTACAGAAATTTCCTCTCGGCGAAATCCCAGACAATTGCAAGTGGGACTGACAACGACGGTCGCGGGACAACACCGTTGATCAGTAAGGCTGTCCAATCGAAACTGCTAACGCGGGTCCGACGGTCGCCAATAACATCATCCACGTGAGGATAGCAACCTTACTCATTTCCACCTCCCTGCGGGGCCAACGTAGAAACAATATAAGCCGCCTCCGCCTTAAAAGCCAGAAAAACCGCATGACCTTCGCCGGGCGGCTCCGTCCGAGCGCCCATGATGCCTGCCGGCGAATACAACCAGAATATATCGTGATAACCTGTCTTTCAATGGATGTCCCACGCGTACATGCGATCCAATTTTGCGCAAGGGCGATCAGTCATTCAAAGTGCGAGAGGCCCTGACTTTGCGGCAAATTGAGCATCTCATCCCTACTTGTCCGGTTCCGATGGTTGACCTTTGCCCGGTATCACAAACCCGCTCAGAAGTGTAAATACCAGGACAAGCAGGCCGGCGAGGCGTGGATCGTAATATCCGCCCTGCTGAAAGAAAATACTCCCGTTGGCGACATAGGCCAAAATAACAAACGCAACTGTGGACATAACTGCATTGACAATCCATGGTTGGTTTTCGTCGGCTTGGCTCCTGATATAAGGGGCAACGGCGATGAACGCCACGAAGAAAACAGCGACAGAGAACACCTCCAAGTGGCCGTTGATGTATGCTGTCGCCGTATTCGGCGTCAATCCTGGTATGTTCGTTGCCGGCGAAAGGAAAAGCTTGTCGGCGGCGAGATAAAAGGCGATGACCTCGGCGGGAACATATTTCACGATCCGGGACGCGAAGTCATCAACCTGCGTTACGCCGACTGTCTCCCCCGCTGTGGCCGCAACCGGCTTGCCGACAAACGGCGCGCCGCGCAATTGCTTAGCTTCGAGCGTCGAAGCGGGACCCCAGACCGCGGCCAACACGGAGACCTGGCCGGATCCCATCCTGAAATGGCCTTTGGTGTTGATATCGGCCCTAACAAGACGGCTCACGACACGCCCTCCAGTATCATTCGCGATGTGTGGTACGCTTCAGTTCCTTTATCGCCAGCCAGGACGCTGGCTTGACTGCATTCGCTTTTGAATCGCAAGATCGTCACCCTCCACTGATCGCTCCCCGCGTCGCGCTCAACCGTTGCAGGCGGGTGGCCGGACGCAACGACTGCGAAGGCAAAGGTCGCCGGACCAACTTCAAAGGGCTTGTTCTACGGGATCGTCGCGCACCACTTCCAGCGGGTGATCCGCAGAATCCCATATTGTCAACCGCGCAGCCTCTTGCAACCAGATGCACCCATGCGATGTGTCGCCGTGCGGGGCGTGTCCCCTCACGCGTGGCTGCCGTTACCCCGCGGTTTAGAAGTATGACGTCAAGTCGAAGACTGACGCTTATTCTTGTCGAGTTCGCGCATCCGTCGTTCTATGGCTTCCCGCGGCGACGGCAAGTCCTTTTCCTCCGCTGGATTTGACTCGTCGCGACCCGAGGAAACGCTGTTTTCGCGCTTTGGATGCAAAAGTTGGTCAATTCGCTCACGCAGTTCTGCGGCTCGCTTGGAAGCGCCACTATCGCTCTCTCGGTTCATTTGCCAACCTCCGGAAGGTCGTTCGATCTGTGGCGGGATCGAACTGGAACGCTCATGGACGCCATAGTATCGAGGTGCCGACGCCCAAACTCCAGTCGCCCTGACCCTATGTCGTGGAGGAGCGGACGGACGGAGCCAACCGCACTCCTTCACCTCCACTGGCTTCTGGCGCTCCCGCTGCGCGTCCCAATATCTGGGAAATTTGGCGCCGCCACACCGCGGCATAAGCGGCGGTCGACTTGGAGAGGATATCGACTTTCAGGCCGGCCGCGCCCGCGGTTTGTCGCCCACGGGCTATGGCTTTGGCAGTATACGCCATGGTTTCGCGGTCGATTACCGCGCGGACATTACCATTCGATTTCTGATCAATTGGCCCGAGTTCGCGAAACACCGGCCCGTCCCCGTCAAACCACGTTTCCTGCCACCAGGAGCTTGAGACAGGATCCTGCCAAGACAAATAGCCGCCTTGAAGAACCTGCCTCGGTTCCGAAATTGCGCCGGTATACGAATAACGCACGCCTGGCGCTTTGACGGGATCGAAATAATTCGGCGTATAGAAGTCCGACACAAGCACGCCATTGGACGTATATGCGAAATCACTAGCTTCGGACGGGTCGGAGACTTCAACGAGAAAATTGACCCGACCCTGATCTGCCTTTGGTGAGTCGCCTGCGACAAGTCGGTTGCCAAACGGATCAACCAACATCTCCATTGCTTCATGGCTAGCCGTAAGCGACCAAATGTTCATGTCATTGGAGGCAGAAATCAGGGCGAACGGCTGGCCATTCTTATCTTCGTGGATTCCGGCTGCGCCTGGCGTTTGGATATTATCCATGACGAGCAAGGGCCAATACCCGGTTGGCACATCTTCGAGCTTGTCGAAAGAATCCACCGTCGCGGAGATATCCCAGATTGGGGCCAAATCGCGGGACACTTGTTTTTGCAGGGCCGCAGACACCTTCTGAGCGTCACTTTGAGTGATCAACGCGGACTCTGAAACGAGCGCAAGTTGCCGAATGAGCGCAGACATCTACTCCTCCCTTTGACTATTCCTTCGTCTCATATTTGAGTTACTCTAAGCAAAAAGATATCCGTGTCAATAGTGTTGGAGAGGAGCGCCGCCCATGGATCAAAGCGAAATCGACGCGGTTCGCGCTTTGCTGGCCTCCAAGGCCCGGCCGGTCGGGTGGGAGGCGCGGCGGCGGCGGATCAAGGAGGTCTGCGCCGTCTGGCCGGTCGCGGGCGACGTCGAGCTCGAGGCGGTCGACGTCGACGGCCTCAAGGGCGAATGGTCGATCGTGCCCGGCAGCGACGCCTCCCGCGTTTTGCTGTTCTTCCACGGCGGGGGCTATTGCTCGGGCTCGATCGTGAGCCATCGCCGGATGGTGACGGAAGCGGGACGGGCGGCGGGGATGAGGACGCTCGCGGTCGAGTACCGGCTGGCGCCTGAAAATCCCTTTCCCGCGGCGTACGATGATGCCTTGAAGGCGTGGAGGTTCCTGCGCGGACAGGGATTTCCCGCGGCCGCCATTGTCGGCGGCGGCGACGGCGCGGGCGCCGGCCTCGCGGTCGCGCTCGTCAACCGGCTGCGGAGCGAGTCTGGGCGAATCGCCCGCCTGCGTCTGGCTCGTCTCGCCCTGGACCGACCTCACCCTGTCGGAGGCGACGATGGCGACCAAGGACGCCGTCGATCCGCTCATCCACGAGGGCTATCTTAACGAACTGGCCGACGCCTACGCCCCTGGGATCGACAGGGAGGACCCGCGCGTCTCCCCCCTCTACGCCGATCTCGCGGGCCTGCCGCCGACCTTGGTCCAGGTCGGCTCGGCCGAGACCCTGCTCGACGACGCGACCCGGTTCGCAGCCAGCGCCGGCGCCGCCGACGTCGCCGTCACCCTGGAAGTCTGGCCGCACATGATCCATGCGTTCCCGGTCTGGAACGCCCATCTCGAGCCCGGCCGCCGCGCCCTCATGCACGCCGGCGAGTTCATCCGCCGCTGGCTGCCGGCGTGACGGCAATGCCGAGGCCTCGCGAAAAGGCGCCGATTTTGGCGCCTGAGCGCTTGAAAAGTCGGCGCCGTCGACAAAGCGCGCGGCCGTCTCGCACTCAGCCTTCGCCGCCCATCGCCCGCCTCCGCTCGCCGCTAACCCGTGCGGGCGACCCGAACGATTGCCCGGACGAGGGTCTCGAGGATCCATCCGGCGACATAGGCGAGCGCTGAGCAGAAGAGCGCGGCGGCCGCGACCCTCGGGGTCATGTCGCCGGCGAATTCGTACGACCCGCCGTTGAGCGCCCGCATGACGAGCGTGAAGGGCAGGGCGGCCAGCACGAGGGGCAGGTCGGCGAACCAGGTCCCGGCGCGGCGGAGGTAATCGACATAGAGCGCCGCGAAGACGAGCGCATAGAGCGCCCCGAGGACGAAGCCGGTCCAGGACCAGAGCCGCCTCATCCGCCGCCGCTTCACCCGGCCTTGTAGGCGACGACGCGCTGCGCCTGACGGCCGAGCCCGTCGACGCCGAGGGAGACCGTGTCGCCCGGCTCGAGGAAGCGCGGCGGCTTCTTGCCCATGCCGACCCCGGGCGGCGTGCCGGTGGCGATGACGTCGGCGGGCTCGAGAACCATGAACTGCGAGATGTAGGAGACGAGCGTCTTGAGGCCGAAGACCATGGTCGACGTCGAGCCGCTCTGCATGCGCTCGCCGTTGACGTCGAGCCACATGTCGAGTTTTTGCGGGTCGGCGATCTCGTCGGGCGTGACCAGCCAGGGGCCGAGCGGCCCGAAGGTCGGGCAGCCCTTGCCTTTCATCCACTGGCCGGAGCGCTCGATCTGGAACTCGCGCTCCGACACGTCGTTGCAGACGCAATAGCCCGCGACATGCTGAAGCGCCTCGCTCTCGCCGACGTAGCTCGCCCGCGTGCCGATGACGATCGCGAGCTCGACTTCCCAGTCCGTCTTCTTCGATCCTTTCGGGATGACGACGTCGTCGTTGGGGCCGACGATGCAGGAAGGCGCCTTGTTGAACAGCACCGGCTCCTTCGGCACGGCCTGCCCCAATTCGGCGGCGTGGTCGGCGTAGTTGAGCCCGACCGCGATGAAATTGCCGACCCCTGCGACGCAGGGCCCGATCCGCGGAGCGCCGCGGACGGCCGGCAGCGATTCGGGCTTGAGCTTGGCGAGGCGGGCCAGCGCACGGGGGGCGAGCGTATCGGCGTCGATGTCGGCGACGACCTCGCTGAGGTCGCGCAGTCTCCCCGCCTTGTCGATCAGGCCCGGCTTTTCCTTGCCTGCCCTGCCGTACCGAACGAGCTTCATGGTCCCCTCCCGCGCTCCAAGGCGGCCGGCGCGCGGCCCAACCCGGAATCGATTGTTACCAAGACGCGGCGAGCGGCGAAACGTCAATCGTCCGCGGGCCTTTCACGACGCGCGCGGCGCACGCAGATTTGATGCGGCGGGGCCATGGATTTTTCGTTTGGCGCCCCTATCCTTGGTTTGCCCGCATTGCGCCGTTCGGGTGCGGCGCGCAGGCGACGGGAACCAAAGCGGGCGCTAAGGCGTTTTCTTCACGCGTTCTTGTGGTTAGCTCAATTTCAGGCTTGATCGCAGTTTTCGGATGATGTCTTGTTGAGCGACAAGCGCTCGTAAGAGCGAAGACGTGCACGCCGGTTAATCGGCAATCATCGAGTACCGAAAAGAAACACACAATGTCAGCTTTGGAACGGATCGCGCTTTTTATCGACGGAGCCAATTTGTACGCAAGCGCTAAGGCTCTGGCCTTCGATATCGACTACAAACGCCTGCTGAAGGAATTTCAGGCCAAGGGACGCCTGATCCGGGCGTTTTATTACACGGCTCTGGTGGACGACCAGGAATACTCTTCCATCCGACCTCTGGTCGATTGGCTCGACTACAACGGCTACGCCGTGGTGACGAAGCCCACGAAAGAGTTCGTCGATTCGACCGGGCGCCGCAAGGTCAAAGGCAATATGGACATCGAACTCGCGGTCAACGCGATGGAGATGGCCGAGCACATCGACCTCATGGTGCTGTTCTCCGGCGACGGCGACTTCCGGTCGCTGGTCGAAGCGATGCAGCGCAAGGGCGTGCGGGTCGCGGTCGTGTCGACGATCTCGACGCAGCCGCCGATGGTCGCCGACGAACTGCGCCGCCAGGCGGACGAGTTCATCGATCTGGCGCAACTGATCCAGCGGATCGGACGCGACCCGGGCGAGCGGCCGATGCGAGCGGAGAACCGCCGCAACCATTTCGGCCAGGTCCCGCAGCAGGTCGAAGAGCCGGTGCGCGAATAAGGCGTCGGGCGGCCTGATGGCCTTCGACGTCAGTCCTCCACGGGACTGCGGGGCGTGTCCGCGCCTCGCCGAGTTCCGCGCCGCCAATCGCGCCGCCTATCCCGAGTGGTCGAACGCGCCGGTCGCTTCGTTCGGCCAAGCGAACGCGCGCTTGCTGATCGTCGGCCTCGCGCCGGGCCTCAAGGGGGCGAACCGGACGGGCAGGCCGTTCACCGGCGACTACGCCGGCGACCTTCTCTACGAAACGCTCATCCGGTTCGGCTTCGCTTCGGGCGTCTACGACCGCCGGGCCGACGACGGGCTCGAACTCGTCGATTGCGCCATCGTCAACGCGGTGCGCTGCGCGCCCCCGCAGAACAAGCCGACGCCGCGAGAGATCGCCGCCTGCCGGGCCTATCTGACGCAGTCGATCGGCGCGCTCGGCAATCTCGAGATCGTGCTGGCGCTCGGGCGCGTGGCGCATGACACCGCGCTGCGCGCCTTCGCGGCGCGGGCGGCCGACTTCCCCTTCGCGCATGGCGCGCGCCATGGGCTGAAAGCTTGCGGCCCAAGCCTCTTCGACAGCTACCATTGCTCGCGCTACAACACCAACACGGGCGTGCTGACCGAGGCGATGTTCCACGAGGTTTTCGCCTCGATCCGCGCCGAGCTCGACCGGACGGGCTGAGCTCGCCGGCCGGGCAGGGCGGATGGGGCGACGAGGGGAGGACGACATGAGCGCACTTGTGTTCGGACAGATCGACGGCGCGCCGGCGTTCGAGGTCGTCATCGGGTCAAGGGCTGGAGCGAGCGCGAAGATCCTCACCTGGGGCGCGGTCCTGCGCGATCTCGTCGTGCCGACCGCCAAGGGGCCGCAGCGCGTGACGCTCGGCCTCAACACGCTCGACGACTACGTCGCCCACTCGCCGCATTTCGGCGCGGTTCCCGGACGCTTCGCCAACCGGATCGCCAACGGCCGTTTCGCGCTCGACGGCGCCGAATACGCGCTCGACCGCAAGCCGGGCGAGAAGCACACGCTGCACGGCGGGCCGAAAGGCTTCGGCAAGCGCCTTTGGAGGCTCGGCGCCTACGACCGCTCGTCGGTTTCGCTCAAGATCGAATCGCCGGACGGCGAGGCGGGCTTTCCCGGAGCGCTGACGGCGACCTGCGTCTACCGGATGCTGGAGCCGGCGACGCTGAGGGTCGAACTCTCGGCGGTCTCGGACAAGCCGACCGTCGTCAACCTGACCCAGCACGCCTATTTCAATCTCGACGGTTCGCCGGACATCCTCGATCACGAACTGACGCTGTTCGCCGAGTTCTACACGCCTGCCGACGCCGAGCTCATTCCGACCGGCGAAATCCGCGCCGTGGCGGGGACCCCTTATGACTTCCGCGCCGCCCGGCCGGTGCGCCACCCGACCGCAACGGCGTACGATACGAATTTCGTCGCCGCCCTGCGCCCCGGCGCCGACGGCCTCGCGCCGATCGCGCTCGTCCGCTCGCCGCGGAACGGACTGATGCTGTCGCTCTACAGCACCGAGCCGGGCGTGCAGTTCTATGACGCGGCCAAGCTCGATTGTCCCGCGCCCGGACTGGACGGGGCGCGCTACGGGGCGCACGCGGGCCTCTGCCTCGAGCCGCAAGCCTTCCCGGATTCGCCGAACCGGCGCCATTTCACCGACTGCGTCCTGCGGCCGGGCGCGGAATATCGGCACGTGAGCGAATTCCGGTTTTCGGGCGGCGAATAGTCAGTAGCGAGTAGCGAGTGGGGAACCACTCGCCATTCGCCATTCGCCATTCCGCCCTCTTACTCGCGCCCGAGGCTCTCGCCGGGGCCGGCTTCGGCCAGCGCCTTGCCCACTTCGAGGCCGAGGTCGTCCATCGACGTCTGCTCACGCACCGTGAGGTCCTCGCCCTTCGCCTGACGCTCGGCCTGTTCGGGCGAGCGGGCGACATTGACGGTGACCTTCGCCTCGACTTCCGGATGCGGGTGGATCGGCACGGGGTGGAGGCCGAGCGTCTTGATCGGATGCTGAAGGGCGACATGGCTGCGCTGAACGGCGAAGCCCGCGGCGGTCAGCGCCTCGGCGATGTCGCGGGCCGACACCGAGCCGTAAAGCTGTCCGGTTTCGCCGGCCTGGCGGATGAGGACGACCGTCGCGCCGTCGACCTTGGCGGAAACCTCGCCGGCGCTGCGCTTCAGTTCATGGTTGCGCGCTTCGAGCTCGGCGCGCTGGGCCTCGAATTTCTTCTTGTTGGCCTCGGTCGCGCGAAGCGCCTTGCCGCGCGGCAGCAGGAAGTTGCGGGCGTAGCCGTCCTTGACGCGAACCGTGTCGCCCATGTGGCCGAGCTTGCCGATGCGCTCCAACAAAATGACATCCATGATCGTCTCCTATTTGTGGGTTGTCGGTTTTGGGGCGGGAGTGAAGGCCGCGCGGGCGCGCAGCCTGGCGAAAGCGTCGAGGAGTCCAAGCGCCGCGAGGACCGGAAGCGTGTAGGTCGCTCGCAGCACGCAGCAGGCGTACAGCGCGACGAGCATCACGAACCTGAGTTTGAGGCCGTGCGACAGGGCATGCGCGACCGCGAGCCCCTGCAGAACGAACGCCCCGCCGAGCCCGCCCGCGCCGATCGAGAAATATTGCGAGGCCGGAGCGGGCAGGGCGTAAGCGCAAGCTCCGCAGGCGATCATCAGGACGCCGAGCGGCCACGGCAGACGAAGCGAGGTCGGCAGGTCCGGCCATGGCCTTTGCAACCGATGCGACAGCTCCGTCGAACGCGCCGCGGCGTAGAGATTGACGCTGAGCATCAGCAAGGTCGAAGCGGCGATCGCCGCCGGGCCGAAACGCACCAGCGTCTCGGCGAATTCCCGCGCCCTGGCGCCCTCCTTCCCGTCGTCGAAGGCGTCGCTCGCCAAAGCGGCAAGCGCAATTGCGACCTGCTTCGCCCCTTCGCCGTAGCCGTGGTAGACGACGATGATCGTGGTCAGAACCGCGGCGGCGCCGAGCATGCCGATCGCCGAGGCGAGCGTGACGATCGAGCCGACCGAGGCGTGAGGCGGCGCGGACGGGGACCGCGCGGCGAAATAGCGCGCGACCGGAGTGACGGCGAAGGCGGCCAGCACCCAGGCGGGCGCGGCGACGGAGGCCGCGTAGAGGAGGCCGGATAGGGGCTCGGCGACGAGAGTAAGCCCGGCGACCGACGCCGCCGCCGCAATTGCGCCGGCGTCGAGGCCCCAGCCCATCGTCGCGATCATGATCGGCAGCGGCGCGAGATAGGCCAGCGCCATCGCGAGCGGGCTCGTCTGGGCGCTGACCGCGAACAGGAAGGCTGCGGCGCATCCCGCGCCAATGGCGACGGCGTATCGATGGATCATGGCGCTGTCCCGCCTTGCCTGCGGTTAGAAGGCGACCGTTCCGCCTCCAACTCCCGCCACGCCGGTTGTGACCGAACCCAGCGGTGCGACTGCTCAAAGGGCCGTCAGCGGATGACGTACGGCAGCAGACCGAGGAAGCGCGCGCGCTTGATCGCCTGCGCGAGTTCCCGCTGCTTGGCGGCGCTGACCGCGGTGATCCGCGAGGGCACGATCTTGCCGCGCTCCGAGATGTAGCGCGACAGCAGACGGGTGTCCTTGTAGTCGATCTTCGGCGCATTGGCGCCCGAGAACGGGCAGGACTTGCGGCGGCGGAAGAAGGGACGGCGGGGCGCGGCGGGCATCAGTTTGCTCCAACATTCATGTCATCGCGCGGGCGGCGCGGGGGGCGGTCCGGGCGATCGCCGCGGTCCGGACGGTCGCCCCGATCGGGGCGGTCGCCGCGCGGCCCGCGCGGGCCACGATCGTCACGGTCGGCGTCGTCGCGCTTGCGAAGCATCGCCGAAGGGCCGGCCTCGTGTTCGTCGACGCGGATGGTGAGGAAGCGGATCACGTCCTCGTTGAGGCTGAGCGTGCGCTCGAGTTCGACGACGGCCTCGGAGGGCGCGGCGATGTTGAGCAGGGTGAAGTGCGCCTTGCGGTTCTTCTTGATGCGGAACGCCAGCGACTTCAGCCCCCAAGCCTCGACCTTGGTGACCGCGCCGCCGAGCGAGGCGATTTTCGACTTGATCTGATCCGTCAGCGCCTCGACCTGCTGCGCCGTGACGTCCTGGCGCGCCAGGAAGATGTGCTCGTAGAGAGCCATTTCGTGCCTTTCCTTTTCCTTGTTTGCGTCCTGCGCGGAGCCCTCCGAGCCCCGAGAAAGGCTCGAACCGGATCGTTCGAAGGCGGGAACACCGGAAGCCGGACTCTCGAGCCCTACCGTTCGCAAGACGCGCGCGGCCTTCCGTTCAGCCCCCGGCGGGACGCAACGAGGCGGCTCTCATACCGAGAGATCGGCTGGGCGGCAAGGCGAATCTGACGGCTTTGGTCATCGCGACGCGGCTGCGTCGGCCCGCGCCATCGCTTGCCCTGAGCCGCGGCTACTCGGGCGCGCGAAAAGACAGAAGCTTATTCGTCTGGAAGTCGTACAATTTGCCGGTCTCGGTCCATTGCGGCGAGCAGATTTCGACGATCTTGGGCGCGAGATCCTGGGGCGCGCGCAGGGTCGTCGGGTCCTCGCCCGGCATCGCTTTGGCGCGCATCAGCGTGCGCAACGGACCCGGATTGATCAGCATGACGCGAATGTTCGAGGTGTTGAGCGTCTCGGCGGCATAGGTCCGGGCGATGGCGTCCAGCGCGGCCTTCGACGTCGCATAGAGGCCCCAATAGGCGCGCAAGTCCGCGCGGCTCGCCACGCCCGAGGTGATGAACGCCGCCCGGCCCGCCGTCGAGCGACGGAGCAGCGGATCGAGCGAGCGGATGAGACGCCAGTTGGCGGTGACGTTGACCGCCAGGACGTCGTCCCATTCTTTGGGATCGACGTGGTGCAGGGGGGATAAGACGCCCAGAACGCCGGCGTTGCCGACGAGGGCGTCGAGCCTGCCCCAGCGTCGATAGAGCGCCTCGCCCAGCCGATCGATCGCCGCATGGTCACGCAGGTCGAGCGGCACGAGCGTCGCAGGGCTCTCCGCGCCCGGGCGGAGCGCGCGAATCTCGTCGTCGAGTTCCTCGAGCGCGCCTTGGGTGCGCGCGAGCGCTATGACATGGGCGCCGGACCGCGCGAAAGCGACCGCCGCCGCTCGGCCAATGCCGCGTGAGGCCCCGGTCACCAGGACGACGCGGGCTGGATCGTCATGTTCGGAGGCGCTCAATCGACACCCGTTGGAACGTTTGCTAACATGGCCCTGAAGCGAGCGCGTCCGCGTCTTGGATGCGCTTGGCTTATGGACTTGCCGAACTTGAAAATAAAGTCCAAAACGACCGTGAGAAAGGCGGCGGCGTCGAGGGGGCCCGACGCCGGGGGTGAGGGCTGGCGCCGCATTGCGGCGCTATCGTTTTGAGGCTCGAGATGCCGAACGCAAAGACTGACCGCGAACCGAGCAAGACTGTGACCCGGGCCGATCTGTCGGAGATCGTCTACCAGCGCGTCGGATTGTCGCGCACGGAATCGGCCGAGCTCGTCCAGTCGGTCCTGGACGAGATCTGCGACGCGGCCGCGCGCGGGGAAACCGTCAAGCTTTCCGGATTCGGCTCGTTCGTCGTCCGCTCGAAGGGGGAGCGGATCGGGCGCAATCCGAAGACCGGCGTCGAAGTTCCGATCCTGCCGCGCCGCGTGATGGTGTTCAAGCCGTCCAACGTGTTGAAGGCCAGGATCAACGGGCGCGACGCCGGCGGCGCGCCGAAGGAGTAGCGCGGCCAGGCGAGACGGGCGCCGCTGGCGTTCTGGCGCAGAACGGTCGATAGTGGGCGGAGCCGACGGAGGAGCGCTGCGATTCGCCCCCCCATCTCGGCGGCTTGCGGCGAGCGAGGCGATGGAGAAAAGCCCCGAGGCCTTTCGAACGATCCGGGAAGTCGCGGATGCGATGGACCTGCCGCAGCATGTGCTCCGCTTTTGGGAGACGCGCTTTCCGCAGATCCGGCCGCTGAAGCGGGCGGGAGGCCGGCGCTACTACCGGCCGGACGACGTCGAGCGGCTGAGAGTCATCAAGCGGCTTCTCTACGACGAGGGCTACACGATCAAGGGGGTGCAGAAGCTCTTCAAGGAGCAGGGCGTCCAAGCGTTGACGACCACCGCCTACGAAGCGCCTCCGCCGTTCGAGGCGGCGGAGGCGGCCGCGCCCGAGAGCCATGAGGGCTTTTCCCTGTCGCCCCCGGCCGCGGCGATCGAATCGGGAGCCGTCGCTCGCGTCCGGCGCGCGTGAGGCGCCTTCGATCGCGGCCGAGCCGCGCCTTTCGGCCGACGAACTGGCGCTCTTGCGCGAAATTCTCGCCGAAATCCACGAGGCCGAGCGGATCCTGGTCCAGACCCGATCGCAGCGCGCCATGAGCCCGTTTGGCGGGCGACGCATTGCCAGCGGGGGCAGGGCTGCCTATAAGGGGCGCCGTCGGAGTGTAGCGCAGCCCGGTTAGCGCACTAGTCTGGGGGACTAGGGGTCGTGGGTTCGAATCCCGCCACTCCGACCAATTTCCTCAATAAAAACAGCGAGCTAGAAAACGCAAAGGACTAGGTGCTTTTGACCTTGCGCCGTTTGGGTTCACGGTGGGTTCAATCAGGAGGTGAACCCAAACCGGACAAGCATGGTATGGACATCAGAAACGCGGGACAGACCCCCGCCAAAGTTTTCGTATGCAACGGTGTCGTCTTTCTTGCTGAACTCCCATTGTCCGACAACTCGAAAATGCAGGTCCCGACCGAGGATCCTATAATTGGAAGGCATAGTAGAGCGACATTGTATCCGGGAGAGCCTAATAACGTCGACTTTGTCTCCATCGATATGTTGACTCCAGAGATAATCCTCGAATTGAAAACGCCTCGCCCAAGGGCGGCTCTCTATCTATCGGGGGCTGCCACCTACAAGGATATTTTCGGGTTTCGTCGTAGAACCGAGTTTTGCCAATTCATACATCCTGACGATTTGGTTACACTTATTGAGATTGAGGAAGGGCTCCCCCACCAACTGCCCTTTATAGTCAAATTCAGTGCCGCACATATTCTCAACGACTTTACCTGAGTCTCTTTGAAGGCCACAGATAACCCAAGCCTGATGACGTATTTTCAGCCCTCCTCGGCTCTCTCCCGCGCCAGCACGCAACTCCTTTGAAACGTTCGGCCCTTTGATGCCACTACGGCGGGCTCAAGTGTCGAACAACGGATTGCTCAACGCCGGAACGTCGTACGGGCCGGGATGGCCGCCCAACAGCGCCGATGGCCGCCAGCGGGCTTGCCAGCGCTATTGAGAGGCGCTGAGCATCTTCTCGAAAGCAGCGCGTTGCGCGTTGAACTTGTCCCGCGCCACGGCTCCGCCCGCGCGTTCGACGATCGCCTCCAGGCTCCGCCATTGCTCATGGAGTACGCCAGGACGGGCGAGCCAAGCCGCACTCACAAAATGGCGTTGATGCCCTTCTTGTCGACAAGGGCGAGGAGCTTGAGCGAGGGGCCGCTCGGGCGCACTTCCCCGCGCTCCCATTTGCTGATGAGAACCGTGCTCACGTTCAGCGCGAGAGCGAAGGTCGCTTGGCTCATGTGCGACTGCTCTCGGATGCGTTTGATCGCCTCGGGCGCCAGAGGCTCCGCGGGCGTCAGACAACCGAGATCAAAGTCGCGCATGGTGGCCTTGTCGATCGCGCCGACAGCGTGAAGGTCCTCCATCGCCTCATGAAGCGACCGTAGCGCCGGGCTTCGGTAACGCTTCGTCGTCTTGGTCATATCCCTAATTGCCTCCATCCATTTGCGCGCACCGATGCGAGAAATTCCTTTTCTGAGAGTTTCTCAAGTTCTTGTGCGGCTTTGAGATACATCGCCAACTCAGACTTGGTCAGATTCGCTTTACGGCTCTTCGGGAAAATGTGCAGGAACACCGCAACCTCCGCCCGCCTGTAGAAGACAACCGCTCGGGCCCCTTTGGCCGCGCCTCGGTTCCCTGTTGCGATCCTCTGCTTGATCAGTCCGCCGCCTAGGGTCGCGTCGATAAGGCCTCTTTCGGCCTTTCGAATTACTTCCCGGCAGTCCTCGTCGGTTACGCCAAAGCGCTCAGCGTCACGGTAAAATGCTCTTGTGAGAAAGACATGCATGGGAGGTGGTTCCTATAGCCTCGCCTGGGAGGCGGTCGGAGTTTCTGATTCATCGAATTACCCTCTCCTATGTCTCTATTCTACTATCCATCTATGCGGGTATCCGCAGCCATAATTTATAATAGCTGCTACCATAATTCAAGGGGCCGGCCAGACATGAGCTCGCGCGGCGGGCAGTTTGTTGACGCGATGAAAGGGGCGGGGCAAGGGGCTTAGACCCGTGCTGCAAGGTCGGTGAACCGCGCGCCGCATTGGCCGAGAGAAGTCCCCCCGCTGCTCGCATGAGGCCAGCGCCATGAGAACGTCCGGCTGGGCCGCGTCCGCGCCGGGGCCGCTGCGAGCAGGCGGCTTGGGCTTGCGCGCGCAGTCCGCGCGGCGCAATATCACGGAGACCCTCGCCGGCGAGCGGCCGGTGAAGGCGATCCTCGACGCCTACAACCCCGCCGGCTCGACGTCCTACGTGAACTTCACGACCTCCAAGGAGACGCGCTGGCTGACCGACCCGCGCAAGTGCCACGTCAACTGGGTCGTCTGCGACAGCGATTGGGAGGCGGAGTTCTGCCGCGTCGCCGAGGCGCATCCGAAAGTCCGCGCCTACGTCAAGAACCAGAACCTCGGCCTCGAAGTGCCTTACCTCATGGGCTCGACGCCGCGCCGCTATCTCCCCGATTTCATCGTTGAGATCGACGACGGTAGGCCCGACCCGTTGAACCTCGTCGTCGAGATCAAGGGCTTCCGGGGCGAGAACGCCAAGGACAAGGCGAACGCAATTCGCGCCTATTGGGTTCCCGGCGTCAACAACCTCGGCAAGTTCGGGCGCTGGGCCTTCGCGGAGTTCACCGCAGTCTACGAGATCGAGGCGCAATTCAAGAAGCTCATTGATTCGATCCAACCGCAACAAGCCGCCGAGTGAAGCGGAACTCGCGGGAGCAGGAACCATGAAGCTGCACTATTATCCGGAGACGGACAGCCTCTATATCGAGCTCAAATCCGCGCCCGGCGCCGAGACGCGCGAGGTCGCGCCGGGGCTCAACGTCGATCTCGATGCGGCGGGCGACGTCGTCGGCTTCGACATCGACCGCGCCTCGCGCCGCCTCGATCTGACGACGCTCGAAACCGTCGCGCTGCCCGTCAAGGCGACGAAGGCGGCGAGACGTCATACCTCTTCGTGCCCTTCGTGCGACCTTCCTGTCCTTGGTGGTGAAAACAAATGGAAACACAAAGAGCACCAAGCTTGCACAAAGTTCACGAGCCAATTCCGGAGAGCGCCGAACGAGTCGCGCGCAGCATCATCGACGCCGCTATTGCCGTGCACCGGGCGCTCGGGCCAGGGCTCTTGGAATCGGCCTACGAGATTTGCCTGGCGCACGAACTGGAGAACCGCGGCAACACGGTTCTCCGGCAGATGGCGCTTCCCGTCGTGTACGAGGCGGTCAAGCTCGAGGCCGGGTATCGCGTCGATCTCATGGTGGACGGCGCCGTGATCGTCGAGGTGAAGTCGGTCGACGCACTGGCGCCGGTCCACGAGGCGCAATTGCTGACCTATCTTCGACTCTCGGGGCGCCGGTTGGGATTTCTGATCAACTTCAACGTCGTTCTGCTCAAGCAGGGCATCAAGCGAATGATCTTGTGACCTTCGTGCAGCCTTCGTGTCCTTCGTGTTGAAATATTCAAACACGAAGAACACGAAGGTTTCACAAGGAACACGAAAGGGATCGGCGTCTTCGTGCGCTCCGAGGCGGAGATGGATCGCGCACGGGCGGCTGTGAAATTCGCCGGGGCAGGGGCGGCGGAACTCGCGGCGGAACTCACGGCGGCGGCCGAAGGCGCGGCGGAAAAAATCGCCATCGGGCCGATGCACCTGGCCAAGGGCCTCGAATTCCCGGCGGTGGCGGTGATGGCCTGCGACGACGAGATTCTGCCGCTTCAGGCCCGCATCGAGGCGATCACCGACGAAGCGGACCTCGAGGAGGTTTTTAACACCGAACGGCATCTGCTCTATGTCGCCTGCACCCGCGCCCGCGATCATCTGCATGTCTCGGGGGTCGAGCCGGGGTCCGAGTTTCTCTCCGATTTTCAGTAAAATTGGAGGCCGGGCAGGGGGTTCTTGACCGCATTCGAGAATTCCCTGTTCCCGCTCGAAATCGCGACAATTATTCCTCTGTTTTCGCGAAAAAATCCGCTGTTCTTCAGCTTAGGGAATTTTTCTCGAAGCGGCTTGAATGATTGGGGTTTTCGCGCCGCCTTGCGCCAATTCGGGCCCCAAATCGAAGGTTTCCCTGCTTTTTTCGCTGTTATACGCCGGCTAGGCGAGAACCCGAAAATTGGCGCGATAAATCACGCGGAAATTGTCGGTGATTCGGTCGCAGAAACGGCTCCATTGTCTGGGCACGGTATACCGCAGGAACATGATGATCTCTGTGCGGAACTCCGGGAAGGTCTTGTAGTCCCGGTTGTGGGTGACGTTTTCATGCATCAAGGCCCACAGCCGCTCGATCGGATCGAGATGGGGACAGTACTTTGGAAAGAAACGCACCACGCATTTGCGCCCGGCCGCCGCAAGCCACTCCTTGACGATGCGGGCTTTGTGATATTTGGCGTTGTCGACGAAGACGTGGATCAGGCGATCGCGAGGATGGGCGCTCTCGACCTGTCCCAATAGCTTGATCAAGCTCTCCGCGTCGACCGTCTCGACCTCGAGGATCTGCGTCCGGCCGGTTTCCAGATTGATCGCGCCGTGGATGTTCAGCCGCTGACGGCCCGTCGTCTGCTCCACCGCGATCGTGACGCCCTTGCGGGCCCAACAGCCGACCGGCCTGACCTGATGGGTCGGATGAACCGCATCGACGAAGACGACCGCCTCGTCGACGCCCATCGTGTTGAGCAGGTTCTCGTATTCGTCGATGAAGGCTTGCTGTTTGGCGTCGTCGAGGCCGCGCGGCATCCGTTCCGGCTTGCGGTAGTCGAAGCCCAGACGATGCAGCAAGGCGATCAGCCCCGAACGGCTGTAGCTCAGCCCAAAGCTCCGCCTCAACCAAGCCCCGACCTTCCGGATGCTGTGGGGACAATGGGCGTCGACCCATTCGCTCAACGCGGCTTCCTGATCGCTGCTGAGGTGGCTGCTGCTGCCTTCGTGGCCGAAGCTCTTCAGCTCTTCGACGCCGCCTCGCTGATAAGCGCTGTGCCAGTTGCGGACCGTGTCGTCGTCCAGCAACAAAGCCGCCGCGACGCGCTCGCAGCCCCAGCCCCGGTCGAGAAGGACGATGGCGTTGGCCCGGCGGGCCACGCGAGCCTCGGCAAGCCCGTCTCGCGCAATCCCGATCAGGGCGCGCCGGTCGTCAGCCGAGAGAAATCCACCGCAAATCATATCTCTCAGCCGAATCCCACTCGGCCGTCCTGTCAAGCAATTTTCGGCTCTTCAATAAGTCGGGGTATAGCAGGGAAAGGCCGTCACGGCCTATTGCGGCCGTAGCGCTCGCATGAGGCCAGCGCCATCAAGACGTCCGGCAACGCCGCATCCGCGCCGAGGCCGCTGCGAGCAGGCGGCTTGGGCTTGCGCGCGCATTCTGCGCGGCGCAATATCACGGCCGGGCAAAAGGCGATGGGGCACGCCTTGCTGTTTCCGCTCGTCAGAGGATTGAGCCGATGCCTGACAAAGCCCTTGACCCGGTGGAATGGGAAATAGTCCGCGCCGACATCGCAATGGAGAAAGCCCGTCTGAAGGCGAATGGCGACTGGGCTAAGTGGGAAGAGTTTCAGAGGCGGACGAACACCACGCTAGCCGCGTATGCGGCGCCTGATGATTGGATGGCGCGAGCGGCGAGGGCGCGGCGCCGCGCGACCGACGAGGTACGCATCGCGCTGTGGTGGGCGGCTCGAATCCCTGACCTGTCTGGGATGATGGCGCCGCCTCGGACGCCACGACGACCCGGCTTTCCGCTTCGGGGCGGAAAGTGACGTCTGACCAAGGAACCTTCGCCATGCCTCCGCGCGAGCGGAGGCGACAAATCGACGCTCACGGCCGCTGAGCTTGAGGCGAGAGGGAGGCCGCATCCGAAAGGCGAGGGCCCTCGGGCTTCACGGCCGGTTGCGGCCGTAGCGCTCGTGGCTCGACACCCAGTCTCCCGCCAGGATCGCGCAGGAGAGGGAAGTTTCGCCGGCCAGGGCGACGGCGGCGCAGATCTCGGCGAATTTGTCCGCCTTGCCTGCGCCGGCGCAGCCGAGCATCTCGAGGCATTCCCTCTGCGTCGCGAGCCCCGTGCCGCCGCCGACCGTCGCGACGATGAGCGAGGTCAGCGTGATCGACCAATAATAGTCGCCGTTGGCGAGCAGCTGGTTGTAGACGACGCCGGCATGCAATTCGGCGAGGTTGGCGGCGTCCTGTCCGGTGGCGATGAACATCGCGGCGAGCCCGTTGGCCGCATGCGCGCCGTTGTTGGCGGCGCCCGCCAGAAAGGCGCCGCTCTGGGAAATCTGGCGCGCGCAGAAGAGGTCCTTGGCGTCGACGCGCATCAAGCTCTTCAAGACGTCCTTTTTGATCACCGCCTCGGCGACGACGCGCCTGCCGCGGGTCATGAGCATGTTGATCTGGGAGTGCTTCTTGTCGGTGTCCATGTTGCCCGAAAGGATGAAGCGGGCGCCGCCGGGATGGTTTTCCCTGATCCATTCGCAGGCTGCGAAGGTGGCCCTGCCGGTCATGTTCTGGCCGGCGGCGTCGCCGGTCGTGTAGTTGAACCGCAAGTGCCGCAAAGGCCCGACCGCGTACTGAAAGATGGTCCTGAGCTTGCCGGACCGCGTCGTTGCTTCGGCGGCGGCCTTGATCGCCGGGAAATGATCCTCGACCCAATGGCCGAAGGCGCGGGCCTTGAGCGCATCGTCGAAGATGAAGACCGGCGAACGCTGCATGGCCTCTTCGACGACGGTCGTCTTCGCGCCGCCGCATTCGGTGAGAAGGCGCATGCCGCGGCTGTAGCTCGCCACCAGCGTTCCCTCGGTCGTCGCCAGGGGCACGTAGAAATCGCCCTGTGCGTGCTCGCCGTCGATGCGCAGCGGTCCCGCGAGACCGATCGGCACCTGCGCGACGCCGATGAAATTTTCGACGTTCCCCCGTAGATTTTCCGGGTCGAAAGAATATTTTCCCACATGATCGAGCTTCGCGCCGGTCTCAACCTCGATGAAGGCGCGGCGTTCGGCCGCCTCCGCGGACGAGTAATCGTCCTCGATGTCACGAGGAATGCGCGTCCGCCCGCCCGTCGAATCCGTCGTCATCGCCGCCTCCCGTGACCTGCGCCGGGTTTTTCCGGCGCGCCGCCGAGACATCTCTATACGGGGTTCGGCCTCAGTGCGACGGATTGCGAACGGAGCGATCGACGGCGTTCGTCGCCTCGCGCTCGCCAAGCTGCTTTTCGGTGTGGGGGCGCGCCAAGAGCGCGGACGGCAGGGGTCATCCGTAGCCGTTGTCAGTGCAATTCAGAAATGGCGCTTTCCGCGCAAAGTTGAAATGACACTCCGTGCCGCTGCGCGGAAATGAGGGCGCGCGGGCGCGCAGCCCCAACAAGCGCAGCGACCGCGCGCCCGCCTCCAGTGTTCGCTGATCCTCGCCGAGGCGCCCGTTCGCGCGCCGATGCCTCGTGTGAGCTCATTCCAGCCTGCGTCAACGAGACGGCGCGTGTCATGATCCGCCATCTCGGCGGATCAGCTGACCTTGAACATGTGTCGATCAGCCTGTCCTTGCCGGCGCGGCGCCTTCTTCGAACGGCCCTCGGACCTCTGCTCCTGGCGCGCCGCGATGTACGCCAACACCTCGCCGAGTCGTTTGTTCTCGACGATCGCCGCCTGATTGACCTTCTGCAGCTTGTCGAAAGTCCGGTAGGGCAGGTCGCGGCCCTTGTGCCGAATGGCGATGCGGCCGTCGGGATAATCGATGATCGTCACGCGCTGGCGGGCGAGGGAGCGGGTCAGCTCGTTCGGCTCGAGCAGGAAGAGCACCTTGTCGTATTGCACCGTCAGATTTTTCGTCAGCGTCCGCTCTTCCTTCCAGGCAAAGACGTCCTCAAGCAGATGCGCATCGGAAACGGGACGGTGAGCATTCTCGCCGGAGTGCGGCGGCTTTTCGAACCGCGCATTGTACTGCGCCACGAAGCCGGGCAGGAATGCGTTCGCGCCCGAGACGTCCGAAATCCCGCCCAGCCGCAGTTCCTTCACAAGCCGGTCTTGAAGCGTCCCGAAGGACCGTTCCACTCGGCCTTTCGCCTGAGGGCTGTTGGCGCATAGGATGTCGATGTTGAGTTCGTTCAGCGCCCTGCCGAATTGGGTCATCCCATCGCCGCCGGCGGCCTCCCGATTGTTGACCCGAAAGATCGCATGCTTGTCCGAATAGAACGTAATCGGTCGGCCGTGGCGCTCGATATAAGCCCGCGTCTCCCGCATGTAATCGAACGTCAATTCCGAGGGCACGAAGGCGGCGTGCTGAATACGGCTCGTCGCGTCGTCGATGTAGGCGATCAGCGTGCACTCGGGGCCGCGGTTCTCAAACCAATAGTGCTGGGAGCCGTCGATCTGGACGAGTTCGCCGACGCGCTCGCGGCGATGTCGGGGCTGATGGACCGGGGGCAGGCGGTGTTTACGATCCCTCCAGAGCCTATCCTCGATCATCCATTTGCGCAGCGTCTCGCGGGAGACGAGACAGTCATGTCTCTCCGCAAGCTTCTCGGCCGCAAGCGTCGGTCCAAAATCGGCGTAATGAGCCCTGATGAGCCCCATCGTCAGATCCCGAACGGCGGCCGGCAGCTTGTTGTTGCTCGGCTTGCCTCGGCGCTTGGACGCCAAGCTCGCCGCGCCTTCGGTTCGAAGACCCTTGAGCAGCCGGAACACCTGCCGGCGCCGCAGCCGGAGCAACTGCGCCGCGTCGTCGACCCGCAGCCGGCCGCCCTCGACGTCCATCAGTACACTGAGCCGCGAAAACTCTTTCTCGCTCATCGACACCACCATGCCCGCCAGCTCCGGTCGAAACGCACCCGAGCGTCATCTCAACTTTGCGGAGCGGTGTCCTTTTCATGCGGTGTCCTTTTCATATTGCGGCTACAGCCGTGATTCGCATAATGCATATTATGGAACCAATGCCGCGATTTGTACCGGCCGGCGCGACGCAGTCCGCATGGGGCTCAGATCGGATCATTGACGTCGGTTCGCGCGAAATCCTCGCCGACGTACAGCAGCCGAGCCCGGCTCTGGCGCGCCGCCCCGTAAGACAGGCTATCGCCGAGGTTCAGCCCGTGTCTTCCAGCCCCGTATTTCTCTCGCGCGACGATCGCGTATGGAACCGCGTGAGTCTCATAGTTCCTGACGTCGACGCCGAGACGGCCTGCGACTTCCATAACGATCTCGTGGGAGGCGGACGGGGTCAGCTGCCGTTCGCGCACAACCGCAAGGGCGGCTTCAAAGACATTGAAGCAGCTCGTGAATGCGCTCGCGCCGACAATTTGTTCAGCGAGGCCCCGCCAGCCGGGCTCCTCCAAAATGACGGCGACAAGCGCGGACGTTTCGACCATGAGCGCCTCGGTCACGCGCCGTTCCCCCATTCGCGATCGAAGAACGCCTTATTGGCCCTTCGACCTGTGCGTGGCGCGGCGCGCACGCGTGCGTGAAGGTCGGCCAGCCGGTCGGCAAGCGGGCGGGCGCGGTCGTCGCGCTCGAGCGCCTCGAGGCAGGCGACGCGAACCGCGTCCGTCAGCGTCAGTTTCCGGGCGCGCGCGAGCCGCCGAACCGCATCGGTCGCCGCCTCGTCCTTGATGTGCAGCGGCATGGTGTATCCTTCTAAGTGTACACATACACATCAAGAATATACACCGAAGGACGCCGCCGGCAAGTCCCTGCGTCTCTCAACATATGCTCGCTTGCCACAATCGCGAACCCTGTCGCATCCTGCAGCGATGACAGAGACGCGCTCGATGGTTTTCGTCTATCGCGCCGCGATCGTGGCGCTCGCGACCTTCGTCAGCGCGCTTGTCGGCTTCGGCGCGCATTGGCTGCTGCCGGACGCCTATGTGGTCGAATCGAAAGGCATGGTCGGATCGGTCGTCGGGCTCGTCGCGTCGCTCCTGTCGCTCGTGCTGAGCCTGCTCATCTGGACGAGCCACGGCCTTTTCAACGACCAGCAATCGCAGTTGCAGACGATCGGCGGTTCGATCTTTCGCCTCGACTTCGTGCTCGAAGCCTACGGCCCCGAGGCGGAGCTCGGGCGCGCCCTTTTGCGCGAGCATGTCAAGCGTATACGCGCGCGCCTGTGGGACGACCTGGACGGCCGCCGCTTCATCTATCGCACCGACCTGCCGGAGGACGTGCATCGCATGATCGCCTTTTTCGTTTCGCTCCGGCCGAGGAACGACGAACAAAGACAGTATCTCGCCAGCGCGCAAGAGATGTTCGGCACAATCGTCGAGACGCAAGTGACGATGATCCGCAGCCTCGTCAATCGGGTCCCGTTCCTGTTGCTCGCCGTCGTTCTCGGATGGTCATGCGTCTTGTTCTTCGGCTACGGCCTGCTCTCGGATGTCCGACGCGCTGACGATCGTGTTGGCCGCGCTCGGCGCGATCTGCGTCGCCAGCGCGGTGCTCCTGATCCTCGAACTGAGCGACCCCTACACCGGCCTGTTCAGGATGCCGCGCGAAGGGTTCGACGGAATCATCCGGGCTGCTGACAAAGGGCGCAAAGACCCGGGCGGACGCCGAGACGTAGGTCGGAGCCTCGGCGCCGCCGCTGTCTAATCTCACTTACGCGAGCATTGCGAAGTCGTGAGAGCCTCTTTCAGTCTGTCGGCCCCGCCAGATTCTCGTACCGGTTCGCGTCCCTCTCGCCGTTCTCCGCCATGCGGCGCGTCAAGTTCGCCAAGCTCGAGGTGAGGTCATTCGTGAGCCCTCTCAGTTCGCGTAACCGTCGCCACTCGCTGGCTGATGATCCTTCGATCCTTTCCCGGCGCAACTCCACCCACCGCGAACACTGGACGCCGAATGGTCAGCTGAGAACCTTACGGAAGCGCCACAGCGCGAAGGCGAACAGCGCCGATCCAATCCCGAACAGCGCCAGGAGCTGCGGCCAGACGATGTCGACGCCAGCGCCGCGGAACAGGATCGCCTGCGCCAGTATGACGAAGTGGGTGTCGGGCGCGGCCAGCATGATGTTCTGAACGATCTGAGCCATGCTTCCCGGGGCGTCGCCGGGCCGGACACCAACTGCATGGGGAGCAGCGTGAGAACGAGAAGCAGCGCGAACTGCGGCATGGATTCGGCCAAGGGGGCCAAAGCAATCCCCATCGTGACCATCAGAGCGGGCACCGCGTCATTGAAGTGTCAAGCGCGGGATCGCCGTTCGGATTGAAGACGATCTCATTTTTGGATCTGAGTTTGATGTATGCAGTTTGTGACGTGTAGCTGATCGAGTCCTGACACTCGCCGCTCACCTTGAGCGCTCCGCCTTCGTGCGACGCGCGCTCTAATTGGCAGACGCCCGTAGGCAGGCGGATCCGTTGCGATTCGATAATCGCGGCCTGCGCAAATCGGTCCACAGGCTGTCGGAAGGCCAAAGCGCTGCCCCGCCGTTGGAAGAGCTTGTTGCAGTCCTCTGCCGACGGAGCCCAGGCGCCCGTCAGCTGCGCGAGGTTCTCGGGAGCAACCTCAGCGGTAGGCTCCTGCGCGAGCCGCGCGGACATGGAGGCCTCCGCGGTCGGCGCATGAGCGGGGGCGGACATAGACGGAGGAGCGGGAACGGGCAGGGGCGGAGGAACTGGCTTGGTTTCCCGCGGCGTGGGCGGGAACTCCTGCGGAACGGGCGCAGGCGCCGCCGCGACCGCTACGTGGGCGGGAGCGGGCGTGGATGGCGGCGCGCCAGCGTGCGCAGCCTCCTGCGCGGCCGGCGCGGGCGCGGCTGCCTCCGTGGCGGGCGCAGGGGCGGGTGCGGATGCCGGCGCCGGAGCTTGCGCAGCCTGCGTGGCCGGCTCGGACGTGGGCGCCTTGGCGACAGGCGCAGGAACAGCCGCGGACATCGGCGCGGCGGCGGGCGCCGACGGGGCGGAGGCTCCGCCTATAGACGCGGATGCGGGTGCGGCCTCCTGCGCGAGAGGCGCTGGAGCGGGCTTAGCGCTCCTGCGCAACGGGCGCAGGCGGCAGCTTGACTTGCAAATCGGCCGGCCATTTCGCATCCGGCCTCGTGCGCACGAATCCTGCGCCGCGCAGCCCGGTCTCAACCTTCCCGTAATACGTCTCCACGACCTTCGGATCGATCTTGAGATCGACCCGGAGCATCAGCTTGGCGAGATAGTCCTTGGTCTCGACGGCCTTGGGCGCGGATTGCGCGTTGGACGCGACAAAGCTCACCGCTGCGGGAACGACATAGTCCGGGGCCGCGTCCAGGATGAGGCGGGCTTCGTCCCCCATTGCAAGTTTGCCCGCGTCGGCGGCGCGAAGAAACACGGTCATGTACACGTCGGTAAGATCGATGAGCGTCACGATCGGCGCGCCCGCCGCGACGCTATCCCCCGCATGCGCCAGCTGATACTGGACCTTTCCTTCGCGGGGCGACACGAGCGTGAGTTCGCTAATCATCGACTTGATCTGCTCGACTTTGGCCTCAGCCGCTTTGATGGCGTCCTGGGCCCGCGCCTCCTTGGCGGATCGAAGGTCTGATTGGGCGGCTTGCAACTGCGCCTCGAGCTCACGGCGAACGCATCCTTGCAATCACCTGACCCACGGCGACCTTGTCTCCCTCCTGCACCGCAACGTCCACGACTTCGCCAGCATATTTCGACGAAACATCGACCTGTGTCGCTTCGATGCGTCCCTCCGCCCTGACGATCCCGGCAGGCAGAGTCAGGCCGCGCAACCATTCGATCAATTTGCGGATCGGCTGGGGCTGGGCGTGCGCCGATGGGACAAATCCGCGATGGTTGGTTTCTCCGGCGTAATGCACGACTGACGCAAGGCAGGTCGCGCCGACTATCAAGGCCACAGCCGCGAAAGCGCGCCCGTTCCAAGCTCTCATCTGGGACTCCTGCGTATGATATTCTTTCCCCGCTGGGGCGCCGCCTCGGCTGCCTTCCCGACCCGACGCTCGCCTACGCGCGCAATCACCGCCTGCTCCTCCTTATCCCAGCACGACAAGCGTCTTGCGGAAGCGCATGCCGGAGACGGCGAAGTAAAACGCGCTGATGATCGCCATGATGAGGAGTTCCGGCCAGACGATATCGAGGCCGGCCGCCCGATAGAGGACGGCCTGGGCGAAGCTGACGAAATGCGGCGTGGGAAAGATTTGCATGGCGTCCTGCAGCCAGACCGGCATGGTCTCCATCGGCGTGGCGGAGCCGGACAGCATCTGCAGAATGACGAGGACCGGGATCACCAGGAGGCCGAACTGCCCCATCGAGGTCGTATAGGTGGCGAGCAGAATGCCCATCGAGGTGACGGAAAACGCGTAAACGACAGCTCCGGCCAAAAACAGAACGAGCGAGCCGGCGATCGGGACCTGAAGCCACAATTGCACGACCAGTTTCACCGAGAGGATCGCCGCAACCAGGATCACGAGGCCGTTCGCCCAAATCTTCGACAGCATGATTTCGCTCGGCGTCACCGGCATCGCCAGGAGATGCTCGATCGTCCCATGCTCGCGCTCGCGAATGAGCGCGGCGCCGGTCAGAATGATCGAGAGCATGGTGATGTTGTTGATGACCTGCATCACCGAGGTGAACCATTCCGACTTGAGATTGGGGTTGAACATGACGCGGAGGGCGAGGTTGACCGGCTGAATTTCCGTTCCGCTGGGGGTTGTGGGGGTTCCTGCGGCGCGCGTGGCGTAGGTTTGCACCACTTGGTTGATGATCTGCTGCAGGTAGGCCCCGCCGTTGCCGGCCTGGGCGACCGCCGTCGCATCCATATTGATCTGGAGGCTCGGATAGCGGTTCGAGATGACGTCCTGCTCGAACTTGGGCGGAATCTCGATCACGAACACGTAGCGGCCGGCGTCCATCGACGGACCGATTTCCGTCGCCGGGATCTCGACCGGCGGTCTGAACCAAGGCGGAAGGATTGCTTGCCTGATCAGCCGGGAAAGCTCGGAATGGTCCTCGTCGACAATGGCGGTGGAGACATGATCGACTTCGGTCTTGGCCCCGGTCGCCACGGCGTAAACGGCGTAGCTGAACGTATAGACCGTCAGCGCCAACAGGATCGGGTCGGCGCGGATGCTGTTCAGTTCCTTCAAGCCCAGCGCGAGGATGTGGAAGCAGCTTCCTGAGCATCTCAGGACTCCTGTTTCCGGAGAATGAGCGCCGCCACGGCGAGAAAGGGGACGGTAAAGATCGCGAACGCCAGGTGGTTGAGCCAGAGCTCGGGAAACCCGAGCCCCTTGGTGAAGGCGCCGACGCTGATCTGCTGGAACCAGGACGACGGAAAGCCGAGGCCGATGGCGCGCCCGGCGCCCGAGAGGGACGAGACCGGAACGAGCAGGCCGGAGAAGCTGACGGTTGGAATGAGCGCGATGCAGGTCGTGCCGAACACCGCGGCCACCTGCGTGCGAACGAGGGTCGAAACCAAAAGGCCAAACCCGGTCGCCGCGCACACACAGAGGAAGCCGCCGGCGATGAGCGCCGCCCAGGAGCCCGTGACCGGCACGCCGAACACGAAAATCGCCAACAGGACGAGCGTGGCGAAGCTCAAGACGCCGATCAGGACGTAAGGAAGCTGCTTGCCGAGCAGGAATTCGAGGCGCGTCACCGGAGTCGAGCGGAAGTTGGCGATCGAGCCGGTCTCCACCTCGCGCACGACGCCGAGCGCCGTCATGATGGCGGGGATGAGGATCAGCATCACCATGATGGTGCTGGGCACCTCCGAATAGATGCTCTTGAACGACTGATTGTAGCGGTAGCGCTGCTCGACATTGATCAGCGAGAACGACGAGGGTTTGCCGGTGAGGCGCTCGGACAGGTCGGCGAGATAGCTTTGCATCACGCCTCCGAGATAGCTGCGCGTCGTCTCGGCCCGGAACGGCATGTCGCCGCTGATCCATGCGCCGATCTCCGGTGTCTGCTGGGTGAGCAAATCATGGCCGAAGTTGGTCGGGACCTCGACGGTGAATTTGAGCTCCCCGCTGCGCAGGCCGGACACGATCTGATCGGCGCTTCTGATGTCCGGTTTCCGGTCGAAATATTTCGGGTTTTGGAAGCTGTCCAGGAACTGCCGGCTCTCGATCGACTGGTCCTGATCGAAGGCCGCGTAGCGCAGATGCTCGACGTCGAACGAGATGCCGTAGCCGATGGCGAACATCAGGATGATCGGATTGAAGAGCGCGAACGTGAGCCGCACCGGATCGCGCATGATCTCCACCGCCTCGCGGCGCGCGTAGGCCCAAAGCCGCGGAATGCTGAAGCCGCCCTCGCTCGCCTTCGGCGGCGCGAAAGCCTTCGCCTCCGCCGCGGGCTCCGGTTCGGCCGGTTTCTCGCCCTTGTGGGCGACGCCGGCCGCGTCCTCGAGAAACTCGATGAACGCCTCCTCGAGCGACTTGGCGTGCCGGGCTTCGATCAGCTCCGGCGGCGTGCCCGCGGCCAGGACCTTGCCGGCGTGCATGAGCGAGATGCGGTCGCAGCGCATCGCCTCGTTCATGAAGTGCGTGGAGAGGAAGATCGTCACCCCGTCATTGCGGGAGAGATCGATCAGGTATTCCCAGAACCCGTCGCGGGCGACCGGATCGACGCCCGATGTCGGCTCGTCCAGGATCAGCATCTCGGGGCGATGCTGGATCGCGACCGCCAATTGCAGGCGCTGACGGATGCCGAGCGGCAGGCTTTCCGGCTCGACGTCGGCCACTTCGCGGAGCCGAACCGGTCCAGCATCTCGTCGACGCGCTTGCCTTGCTCGGCCGCGGGAAGATCGAACAGCTTGGCGTGGAGCTCGAGATTCCGCCGGACCGAGAGCTCGCCATAGAGCGAGAAGGCCTGCGACATATAGCCGACCCGCCGACGCATCTCGATGTCTTCTTCACCGCTGACGGGCTCGCCGAACAATTTGGCCGTGCCTTCGGTCGGCGGCAAAAGGCCGGTCAGCATCTTCATGGTGGTGGACTTGCCGCAGCCGTTCGAGCCGAGAAAGCCGAAGATCTCGCCCTTCTCGATTTTAAAGCTCACGTGATCGACCGCGACGAAGGCGTCGAAGCGCTTGGTGAGCCCATCGGCTTCGATCGCCGGCGTCCCCTCCTCATGCTTGCGCGGCGGAATCTCCATGGCCTTATGGCCCTTGCGCTTTTCCTCCGGCAAGAGCGCGATGAACGCCAACTCGAGGTCTTTGGCGCCGACGCGACTCTTGATCTCGGCCGGCGAGCCCGTCGCGATCACGTGGCCGCCGTCCATGGCCGCGAGCCAGGCGTACCGCTCGGCTTCGTCCATGTAGGCGGTCGCGACCACCACGCTCATCTGCGGCCGCCGTCCGCGGATGCGGTCGATCAGCTCCCAGAACTGCCGCCGCGACAGCGGGTCGACGCCGGTCGTCGGCTCGTCCAGGATCAGGAGATCGGGATCGTGGATCAGCGAGCAGCAGAGCGACAGCTTCTGCTTCATGCCGCCCGAGAGCTTGCCGGCGGGCCGCTCGAGGAACGGGTCGAGGCCGGTCGAGCGGGTCAGATCGTCGATGCGCGCCTTCCGCTCCGCCTCCCCCTGGCCGAACAGCCGGCCGATGAAATCCATATTTTCGAACACGCTGAGCGTGGGGTAGAGGTTGCGGCCGAGGCCTTGCGGCATGTAGGCGATGCGCGCGTATGCGCCCTGCCGGAACGCTGCGTCCTTGAGGTCTCCATCGAGCGCCCGACCTCGCCGGTCTGGATCTTGCGCACGCCGGCGATCAGCCCGAGCAGAGTCGATTTGCCGACGCCGTCCGGGCCGATCAGTCCGGTCATCCGGCCCGCGGGAATGGCGATCGTCACGTTATCGAGCGCGACGGTCTTGCCGTAGCGATGCGTGACGCCTTTGAGCGAGGCGGCGACGGCGGCGACCTTTTGCGGCTTTTCCGTCTCGACAAGCGCAGTCATCGTCCCGGCAAGCCTATTTGCCGGCCTGATCGTCAATGGGCGGCAGCTTGACCGCCAGCCTGGCGGGCCATTCGCGGCAGGATCGATCCTCACATAGCCCATCCCCGCAAGCCCGCCTTGACCTGATCTTCGATGTCCTTGAGCAACTGGAGCGGCGCCTGCAGCTTGACGCGAAACATGAGCTGCTCGCGTTCGGACTGGACCTCGACCGTCTTGGGGGTGAATTGCAATTCGGGCGCGACGAACGAGACCGAGGCGGGAAAAACGTATTCCGGGGCCGCGTCCACCACCACGCGCGCGTCGTCGCCGATCTTGAGCCGCCCCGCCTGCGGACCGGGAAGATATATGGTCGTGTAGACGTCCGAGAGATCGATCACCGTCGCGATTTTGCCGCCTGGCGGAAGCACCGCCCCCGGCTCGACGAGGCGATACTGCACCCGGCCTCGGACCGGCGACTTGATCGTCGAATCGTCGATCACCGCCTGCAGCTCTTCGACCTTGGCGTCGGCGGTCTTGACGGACGCGAGGGCTTCGTCGACCTGCGACTGGGCCGCCTTGAGGGCCGCCCCGCGCTCTTCAGCTGCTGCTTGCGTTGGTCGTACTGTTCGTGCGTGGACCAGCCTTTGTCGACCAGCGTCGCCGTGCGCCGCATCTCCTCGTTGGCGAATTCCAACTGGGCCTCGTCGCTGTCGACTTCCGCCTGACGGGTTGCGAGAGTTTTGCGGGCGAGCTCGGCCGAGGCCTGCGCCTCACGCAGCTGCGGCCGGTTTCAGACGTGTCGATACGGGCGACGACCTCCCCGGGCGAGACGAAGTCGCCCTCGTGCGGCACGATCTCGATGACCCGCCCGGGAATCTTGGTCGAGATGTCGACCTGGGTCGCCTCGACCCGGCCGTTGATGCCGACGATGCCTGCGGGCAACAGCGTGGCCTCGTACTGTTTCCAGAAGAAGTAGCCCGCGACGACGCCGCCGATGACGACGACCGCCGCCGCTGCGATGACCACATACCGATTGAGCTTCATGGGTTCGCCTCTCAAGGTGCAACCGCAAGTTGAAACGAAGCCTCGCCCGAAATACGTTGGGCGCCACGCTAGCCAGCAACAACTCGCTGGTAATTGACCCAGATCAAACGCTTTCGCTCCACCTTCAGCGTTGTGGGGGCAGGATCCCGTAGGTGCCAGCAGATTCCAATTGGCCCATCTGCCCACAAGTCCAATTTTCATGGATCGACCGCCTCCTCCGGACCTTCAGCCGCCACCCGCCTTCATTCATGCTGACCTTATACGTCAATATGACTATTAAGTCGATATTGAACTTTTCGTCTCCAGAAGGAGGCGGTCACTCGCGCCCTGGTCGCTCTTCCAACTTATAGCGGTCCGTCACGCCGAACTCGCGCTTCAGATCCCCCAGCAGTCGCACCAATTCCTCCTCCTCCTTGGAATTGGCGTGCGTCGCCCGTTTAGCGTCAGTTGCGTGCTGAAAGGCGGAGGCGGCAAGCGAGAGGAACGTTGGTCCTCCAGAAAATCCGCGGCTGGCGATGGCGCCGCGCCCGCTGACCGAGCTGGCCGACCGGCATTCTCCCCTGGAAGTACTCTTCGAGCAGAACGTCGATCCGTCTCGCAGCGCGGAGCCGACAATTCCAATAGATGACAAAAGCGAGTATCGCCCCGAGGGCGACCGGGCCCGAAACGATTGCCGTAACCCTATCCACGAACTGTTCGCCTGCAGGCGCCGAGGGTCAAGCGGAGCCCGAATGAGTTAGCCACCGCGCGATCGTCGGCCACGTCTCCTTGAGCGTGCGCGAGCCCATGAAGAGGCCGATGTGTTCACCGGGGACCAGCTTCTTCTCGATCCGGCCTTTCGGGGTTGGGAACGAGGTTCTCCGCCGCGAAAACCTGCTCGCTGGTCGTGATGTCGTCGCTCTCGCCGGCGAAAAGATAAAGGGGACATGCGATCGGACTCGAGGTTCAGGCGGCGGCCAAGCCCAACGAATTCGCCCTTCCCGAGGCGGTTCTCTTTGAAGAGCTCGCGGATCGCTTGCAGATACCAGCGCCCGGGCAGGTCGAGCGGATCTTCGTACCAGCTGTCGAACGCCTCGACCCGCTCTCTATACGCCGGATCGTCCATGTGCTGATAGAAGTCGAGGTCCTCGGTGAGATAATGCTTCTCGGGATGCATGTTCTTCCATCCCGCCAGCATGATCTTTCCCCTCGTCAGTCCGCCCCGAGCCTGACGAGATCCTCGTAAGCCGACATCGGAGTGTCATGAGCCATGCGCTTGATCGGGCCGTCGCCTGCGTCCGCGTCGATCGGCGACCCGGCGAGAACGAGCGCGTTCACCTTGCCGGGAAAGCGCGCCGCGACCATCGCCGAGGACCAGCCGCCCTGGCAAAGCCCGACCAGATTAACTCGGCCGCCGAGGTCGTCGATGGCGACGATCAACTCCTCGAGGTAGTTGTCGACGTCGAAGTCCTTCATGTCTTCGGAGGCGGACTTCCAGTCGGTCAGCGCGACGTGGCCGACACCGCCCGCGAGCAGCGTCCCGACGAGGCTCTGGTCTATGCGATAGTCGGCGATCATCGCTCTGTG
>CAWDTW010000106.1:0-104834 GCA_963805295.1 uncultured Alphaproteobacteria bacterium
TCTGCCGTCGGCGCTACGATTGCGGTCCATCCAACTATCGCGGTCGCCCAGGGCGCAAAGACCTAAGTTAATCATCCCAAGGGAGGCAGTGCGATGAACCGCCGGCAAATGTTTCTTTCGACCGCCAAGGCGGCTCTCGCGAGCGTAATCGGCGGATCGTGGCTAGGGTTGAAGCCGACCTCCGCCCAAGCGCAGGTCGCGAAAGCCCCGGACATCAAGGCCGGTCCGCCGAACGTCTCCGTGCTGCCCTACCCAGATCCGGAGTTCAAAGGAGTCATTGGGCGAACGACCGAGGACTCCAAGCCGGACTTTCCGCAGCCGGTTTCAGCGCCTGCGGGGGCGCCCAATGTGCTGCTCATCCTGACCGACGATGTCGGCTTTGGCGCTTCCAGTGTATTCGGGGGCCCGGTTCCAACGCCGACCTTTGAAGCGCTTGCCGCGAATGGTCTCAGATACAACGAGTTCAATACGACTGCATTGTGCTCGCCCACGCGCGCGGCCCTCATCACGGGGCGCGATCAGCACACAGTGCATACCGGCATCATCATGGAACGCAGCCTTGGTTACCCCGGCTACGATTCCTGATGCCGAAGAGCGCCGGCACGGTCGCCGAAATATTGCGCGGTAACGGCTACAGTACCGCCTGGTTCGGCAAAAACCATAACGTGCCGGCCTGGCAGAGCAGCGCCGCCGGGCCGTTCGATCTTTGGCCGACCGGGCTCGGCTTCGACTATTTCTACGGGTTCCTCGGCGGCGACGTGAACCAGTGGGATCCGAGCGTTTTTGAGAACACGACACCGATCGAACCCAAGGAGAAGCTGACCGGAGAGGCCAAGGCGAACTACCATCTGGATTCCGACCTTACGGATCAGGCGATCCACTGGATTAAGCAGCAGCACGCGCTGGCGCCGAACAAACCGTTCTTTGCCTATTACGCCCCGGGCGCAACGCACGCTCCGCACCATGTCCCGAAGGACTGGATCGCGAAGTTCAAGGGACAGTTCGATCAGGGGTGGGACAAGCTGCGCGAGGAAACATTCGCACGTCAGAAGAAACTCGGCGTGATCCCACAGGATACGATCTTGACGCCGCGTCCGGCCAACATACCCGCCTGGGACTTTCTCGACGCGAGGCAGAAGGAGCTCTATGCGCGGATGGCGGAGATTACGCCGCCTACCTTGCCTATGACGACTACAACATCGGTCGCGTGATCGAAGCCGTCAAACAGGAGGGTCTCGCCGATAACACGCTCATCATCTTCATCGAGGGCGACAACGGCGGGAGCGCCGAAGGCACGCTGCAAGGCACCGCCAATGAAGTTTGCGTCGTCGGCAACGGCGCCGCCGAGAGTTTCGATTACCTCTACTCCATCAAGGACGAGCTGGGCGGTCCGCTCCACTACAACCATATGCCGGTGCCGTGGTCGTGGGCGTTCGATACGCCGTTCCAGTGGACCAAACGCTATGCGAGCCATTTCGGCGGCACCCGCAACGGCATGGTCATGAGCTGGCCTAACCGCATCAAAGACGTCGGGGGCTTGCGCGAGCAGTTTCATTACGTGACCGACATCATGCCGACGATTCTCGAGGCTGCCGGCGTGCAGGCGCCGGACATGATCAACGGCGCGAAACAGTTGCCGATCGACGGCGTCTCGATGGCCTACACATGGGACGACGCCAAGGCGCCGACGCGCCGCGCCACCCAGTTGTTCGAGATGTTCGGCAATCGCGGCATCTATCACAACGGGTGGATGGCCTCGACCACGCCGCTCGTGTTCGCCTGGGAGCCTGAACCGAAAGGGCTTACGCCCGAGAGCTTCAATTGGGAGCTATACGACCTTACCAAGGACTTCTCTCAGGGGAACGATCTCGCCAAGGCCATGCCTGAAAAGCGCAAGCAAATGGAGGAGCTTTGGTGGGCGGAAGCAGGCCGGAACAACGCCTTGCCGCTGAACTTCAGTCCGATGGCGACGGTCCAGGCGGTTTTCCAGAGGCCGAGTTTGACCCGGGGGCGCACGCATTTTGTTTATCGCCAGGGCACCGTTCGCATTCCTGAGGGAACTGCGCCGACGGTGAAGAACACGTCCTACACCATCACCGCGAAGCTCAACGTGCCCGAACAGGGCGCAGAGGGCGTCGTGATAACGCAAGGCGGGCGGTTCGCCGGCTGGGGTCTGGTGGTGCTGGATGGCAAGCCCGTTTGGGCCTACAAGAATACCCAGCAGCCGAACGACGGCATCCGCATCAGCGGCCCGAGCAAGCTGACGCCCGGCGATCATGTCGTGAGCGTCGACTTCACTTACGACGGAAAGAAGGGCGAATTCGGCAAGGGCGGCGCCTACGTGCTCGAGGTGGACGGCGCCGAAGTCGCCACGACCACCATCAGCCACACGGTGCCCTTCATCTACTCGGTCGACGAAACGCTCGACGTCGGCGAGGATCGGGGCACGCCCATCCTCGAAGACTACGCGGATCGAATGCCGTTCAAATACACCGGGAGGATCGACGAGGTTGAAATCCACCTCGCGGGCGGAAACGCGGCCCTCGACGTCCCCGACATAGACGGTCGGTGAGGCGCCTCAGATGATCCGCGTGACCAGCCTATAACAAGATGCCGCAAAGGCGCTCGTTTCCAAAGGCAAGACAAAAGCAAAATAGGAAGGGCAATTCGTGATGAAATCTTCGAACTGTGCAGCGGCACGGGGGCGCTCATGTCAATTGCAACATGAACCACAACGTCAACCGCAACATTAACGTCAACCGCGTCGGCTATCATGGCGACGTCTATCGCGGCGCCTGAGTTCTGACGCTATCGCTGGGCGCCGGGCGGCGCGATATCGCGGCCGGCGCTGCGATCGGCGTTCTCGCCTTCGGCACGGCGGTCGCCTGGGCGCCCCCGCCGCCAGCCGGGCCTCTGCCGGCGCTACACCGATTTCGACCCAACGGAACGGCTTCTGGGACACCTGCCCGTAAGCCGCGAGAGAACCAACCGACTCGCGATGAGCAGCATACGAATTGCGCCGCACGGATTGAAGAAACCTACGCGCGAAGAAACGGAGAGCAGGCATGAATAAATCGATTGCGGAATTCATCGGAACTTTCGCCCTGGTGTTCTTCGGCTGCGGGGCGGCGGTCGTCGGCAGCATGGGCTCGGGCCCAGGTGCGATCAATCTGCTCGGCATCGCGAGCGCCTTCGGCTTCGCCATCGTCGCCATGGCCTACGGGATTGGTCCGATTTCCGGCTGCCACGTCAATCCTGCGGTCAGCTTCGGGGCCTTCGTCGCGGGCCGCATGAGCGCAAACGAGATGATCCGCTACTGGATCGCGCAAGTGCTCGGCGCCATCGTCGCCGCGGCCGTGCTGTATCTGATTCTATCGGGCAAGGCGCAGGGCTGGAACGGGCGGGCTTGGCGAGAACGGCTGGGGCCCAGGCTATATCGGCGAATACAACGTGGTTTCGGCCTTTGTCTTCGAGGTGGTGGGCACGTTTCTCTTCCTCGTCTGCATCCTCGGCGTCACACACCCCTTCGCGCCGACCGGCTTCGCCGGACTCGCCATCGGCTTGACGCTGGTCGTCATCCATCTCGTCGGCATCAACATCACCGGCACCTCGGTCAATCCGGCCCGCTCGATCGGCCCCGCGCTGGTCGGCATCGCCTCGAACCCGGGACGCTTTGCACAGCTTTGGCTCTTCATTATCGCCCCGCTGATCGGCGCGGGCGCTGCTGGTTTCCTCTTCAAGGAAAGCGCCGTGCTCGACGCCAAGAGGAGCTAAAGATCTTCATATTGTGGCTGACCCGAACGGTCGAGAAAGGCTGTTGCTTATCTTGACCGTTCGGGGAAGACCGCGAGCAAGACCCGGGCCTCACTGCAAGACTGGTTGAACGTTCGCCCGGCAGATCGAGGCCCTCACGTCGCACGCAACAATGTCGCCGCCCTCTTCAGACCGCGTGGATGACAAGGGGCCTCGGATGGGTACGATGACCTATTTCGTCGCGCTCGCGTTCAAAGAGGAACGGTAAATCCTCATCTTTATACCTGTCATGGCCGCGATTGCGCCGGCGCCCGCGGCGAACAACACCAGCCGAAAGCATCGCGTCGGACAGGCCGAACAGCGCCTTGACCACGGGGCCCAGGCGCCGACGGCGAATCCATTGGCGAAGAAGATCGCGGCCTTTTCGAACAATTCGCGCGCCTTAGCGTAGTCTTGCGGGACGCCTCGGGGACGACGACATAGGCGACCCAGGCGCCAGCCAGGATCAGCGTGATCGGCGCGACGTAAAGCCCGAACAGGTTGATCTCGTTGAACCTCATCGGACCGCCCGGTCGTCGAAATAGGAGGGGTATTGGGCAAGCTGAGCGGAAATCGCCAGGATGCTGGCCCGGAGACGAAGCAGGATCCGGCTCGCGGCCTCGGCGCGGGGCAGGGCCGCGAGTTGGCGGTCGATGTCCTTGAGGCGTTCGATCGCCTCGCCGCTTCGTCCTTCGGCCAGCGCTCGAAGCGTCGCGTCCACAGCTGAGCTCGGGACGAACCGAGGCGGGACACGGGGCAGCCGCATGATCTCTTTCCGACGCAGACCGCCGCGACGAGCTCGGCGCGTTCGAACGGGTCGGCTTGCTCGGGCATCGCCAGCAAGCGGGCGAAGCCGCGGCTTTGCGAGTCATCTTGCCTTCCCGGCGAAGCTCGTTTCGCCAGCCGCCTGAGATCGGCGAGCGTCAAGGCGAGTAGCCGGCGGGTCCGGATCGCCGGCGACAACGGAGGCAGGATGCGCATCGCGACCACGCCAAAAGCGATGCCGGCAAGGATCGCGCTAGTACTGTTCCAAAACTGCGATGCGTCGTAGTTCATCCCGTTGGTGATGGAGAGCATCGGCAGGAAGTTGACGCTCGCTGCGAAGAAAAAGAGCGGGTTCCGCGCCCGGACAAGCAGAAATCCGAGAGGCACGAGCGCGAGTCCCAACGCGAGGCAGAAACTGGGGAAGCTTGTAACTCTCGGAAGGATCGCGAACACCAGGACGGCCGCGACGCTGGAGCCGAGCACGCATCCTTTCAGAAACGTCACGGACGCGGAAAAAGCCACATCTCCCTGCAACGGCAAGAGGACAACGATTATCGCGCAGAACGTAATCGCGAACGCCCCGTTCGGCCATGCGCTCGCGATCCAGAAAAGCGATATCGCCCCGACCGATAGAAAAACGCGCACGGCGTTGATGGAGGGGGGCAGCCAGTCGGGGACGTGCAATCGCGCCGTTCCCCTGACGGGGATCATTTCGCTTCGATCGACCACGCCCGTGAGCCCGTTCAGCGCGCGCGCCATGCCGAGCATGCCCTCGGCTGCGCGATCCGCCAAGAGCCTCTGGCACGGCGTCTCGGCATTGAAGCGGGTGAGGGACCGCGCCGCTCTGCAGCACGCCGCACGCAACTCCGCCGGCCTTTTCGCCGAGCCCGATGCGTCGGGCGAGAGTTGGTCGCGCGGCAGTTCGTCGTGAACGGCGTGAGCCTCGCGTTCGGTCGCTGCATTGCCGTTGAGCGCGATCTCAAACGCAGCTCTGCGCCAGGCAGTAAGCGTCTCCAGGAGGCCCGACACCGCCCGCTGCAGGACCGCCGACCGATAGCGCAGGTCGGACGCCTCGCCGGTCGCCGCGTCGATCGTCGGATTGAGCGCAATGACGCGCCGCAACAGGTCGCGTCGAAGCGCTCGGAACTCATCGAGGTTGGAACTGGCGGTCACAAAACAATCGGCGAACCCCTCCATGATCGCCGTCGACAGAGCAGCGAACTCCGCCGCAAGCTTTCGCCGCGACTGGCCGAGATCGGTCAAGGCCAGCACGACGCCCGCGCAGACAATGCCGATGCAAATCTCGAAGGCGCGATAGATGGCCAGGAGCGTGACGCTGCCGTTGGCGGTCCCGACCGGTCCGAGAACGTCGTTCGCCAGAATTGCGGCCGTGTAGCCAGAGAGGGCGGCGCCATAGGCGGCGAAATTGCGCAGGAGCGTGGCGACAAAGGCGCTGACGGCGCACCACAGCGCAAGTCCAACGAGAAAGCTCAGCCGATCCTGACGAAATAAGGCGGCGAGGATCACGATGCCAATCGCTCCGACAACGGTTCCGATCATTCGGAACGAGGCTTTGCGCAGCGAGGCCCCGAGCACCGGCTGGCAGATGAGCGCGGCTGTCGTGGCCGCCCATGACGGGTCGGGGAGCTCAAGGGCGAAGGCGACATAGAGCGCAAGACAGACGGAAGCCCACAGCCTCAGGGCGAAAAGGAGCGCCGGCGTCGCAGCGCGCAATCCTTCGACCAGCGACGCGCCGCCTGTCCCTCTAAACGTTGGCTCGGCCGCAGTCATTCCCACCTCACGTCACCGCCAGCACGCCGCCGTCGATATAGATGATCTGGCCGTTCAGGTAATCAAGCGGGCAAGGCGAGGAACACTGAGAAGCCAGGCGTCCGCAGCCCGGGGTCGCTGAGCGCCGCTCTCATTCCCAAAGTCTGCTCAAATCAGAGACGCCCCGCGATGCGCTCACGGGGTAAGGCGTTTGATTGACCAAATGTTGCGGGATACGGGGATTACGGGGATTACGGGGACGTGATACACATTTCATAATATTGCCGCCCGAGATGCCGGGCACTTAATACAACCCCCCTTTACCTACGTCGCTGCCAATCCTAAGCGAAGAAAATGGGGGTTGAGTAAGCTGTCCCTTGTGCCCGTCCGCGAGCGACTGAAACGATTGAAGGAGGCGCTAAAATGGGGGTTTATCCCGGTGACGCAGGTACGCGCTAGGTTATGCGCTGGGCGCATAACCGTCAGCGGTAAGTACGGATCATCATGTCGCCTATCACGACATGCAACCGGCGTTCTTGGCCCTCGCCTTTGATCCATTCGTGCTCAATGAGCGACATGGCGACCGAAAGTCGGCTCGCGCTGTTCGATTCCCGGCAAAGCAAATGCAAGAGATTCAGGGTCTTGAATTGACCTGGGGTTATCCCATGCCCGCGTGCAAGTGTTCTCATGTCGTTGTCGTGAGCGACTAGGATTGCATCATTTGCTTCCGCAACTATACAGACGATAGTATCAGATGATCCTTTGGCGATTCCGCTGCTGTTAAAGAAAATCACTTCGTGACCAGCCGCTTCTAGCGCTTGACCAGCCGATACAGTGACCCCTTCATCGAGAAGGAACTTCATGCCCCCCAAAGTCTTCTTACGCGGCCTTGTCGTCTCTATATTTCAACGCCGCTTCTACATCCGCGCCAGTCAATGCCGGAAACTCAGAGAGAATTTGGTCCGTGGTGAAACCATCCTCAGCGAGACGCTTTATCGCTCCTACCGAGATTCGCGTCCCAGCGATGACGGCGGCGTTATGGCTCACATTGCGTTTGCGTTCAATGCGCCCTAAATCGTTCGCTTGGCGTTTCGACAGCGCCTTGACTGCGTGCTCCATGTCGGAGCGCACTATGCGCAGCGGGATCTGAAGCACCATCTGACCGGACACGGGCTCGCGCAATTCGTCCTTTTCCTCATCATAGAATACAACTTTTTTGTTGAGGACGTAGAGCCGTGTTTTCGACCAGAGGTCGTCTCCAAGATGAGCCAGTTTGTCCCTCACGTCGCGTAGATGCTGGAGGGAACAACCAGCGTCGTCTCGGAGCGCTCTAGAGCGGTATCCGAACGGACTGAATTGGTTGGGGGATTCCCGAATTGGTTAGTTTCTGATTGATCATTCACGCCGCGAGAGGGAGGCGGCGGGGATGGCTGTTTCCGACGATCTTCGCGAGCGCGTGGTTGAGGCGGTGGTCTTGGGCGGGTTGTCGCGCAATCAGGCGGCCGCGCATTTCAAAGTGAGCGTAGCGAGCGCAGTGCGCTGGGTGAAGCGGTTCAAGACCACGGGCGAAATTTCGCCGGCGCCTTGTGGCGGCGACCGACGCTCCGGCCGGATCGAGGCGCATCACGACTATCTGTTGGGCCTGATCCGGCGCAGCCCGGACCTCACGCTGCTCGAGATCCAGGAGCGGCTGATCGCCAATTGCGGCGAGCGCTTTGCGGTCTCCGTGCTGTGGCGCTTCTTCGACCGTCACGCGATCACCTTTAAAAAAAACGGCGCATGCCGAGGAGCAACAACGCGCGGACGTGCAAAGTCGACGCCGGGAATGGTTCGCGGGGCAACTCGATCTCGATCCGACGAAACTCGTTTTCGTTGACGAGACCGGAGCCTCCACCAATCTCGCGCGCAAAAGCGGACGTTGCCGGCGCGGGCGCCGCTTGCGGGCGGCCATCCCGCACAGTCACTACAAAACGGTGACTTTGGTCGCCGGCCTTCGCCTTCGCGGCCTGACAGCGGCAAAGACTTTCGACGGACCGATCAACGCCGCCCGGTTCGAGGATTGGCTGGAGACATGCCTCGTCCCCACGCTCTCGCCCGGCGAGGTCGTCGTCATGGACAATCTCCCGGCTCACAAGGGGCCGCGGGTCGAGCAACTCATCAAGGCGGCGGGCGCGGAGTTGCGATATCTCCCAGCCTACAGTCCTGATATGAACCCCATCGAAAAAGCCTTCTCCAAGCTCAAAGCCTTCCTGCGCAAAATCGCCGAACGGACCGTCGCGGGCCTCATGCGCGCCCTCGAAACCTGCGCCGAAATCTTCAAGCCCTCGCAATGTACAAATTACTTCAAATCCTGTGGTTATGAGCACGATACAGGATGATCGGATTCCGCTCTAAGCACTTGGAGTGACAATAAATCGCGGAATGAGTAGATGCGACTGTACGGTGCCCGTCGATCGTCAGCAGCGAGCGACGGAGCAAAGAACCCTGTTCGGTCCCAACGCCGGAGGCGATGCACGGTGACGCCAGTTAGACGCTCCGCCTGATCCTCCGTGAAAGCGCTTATGATTTCCGCCGTCATGGCCCTTCCCGCGTTCCGGCCTCCTTGTCGCGAATCAGCATCAGCGTTATTCTACGCCTTATGCGAAAATAGTCACTATCTCTGAGCGAGGCTTTAGCATCAGGTCGCTTGCCGGATTTCATCGCCCAAGAGGAAGCGCGGGGCGTCGGCCCGGTCTCACGGGCAGACTTTGACAAACTGACTGAGGCGCTGGTCAAAGCGCCCCAATCAGAAGGTCAAACATCGCATTCCGCATCTGACGGAAATTCGACCGGAAGGAAAACTCGCCGAGGTAACGGTCGAGGTGCTTCTGACTGATGTGGATATGCGTGCTATTCACTGACGCGCCGAACAGCTTCCAAAACGATTCCATTCCGTTTGTTGAGAACCGCGTCCCGGTCACGCGATCAGTCCAAGCCCATTCTTTGCGCGAATGGTCGACCGCGCCGTGAATGTAGCCATCGCTCTTTAGTAAATTGGGCATGGGCGCCTCGGGAGGCTGTCCCCCCGCGCTCTGCATTGGCGCAGAGCGCGCGTGGACGAAAGGGCGAGCGAGTTGGCTCCGAGGAGAACCGCTCTATTGCGGAATGCCGAGGACGAAGCCGCTGTAGACGATCGCGTTGGCGCCCGGGTTCGATTGGATCGGCGGCACGTTGGCGAGCGTGATCGGCGGCGCCGCTCCAGGCGTGCCGCCGCGCGGCACGGTATGCACCACCTGGCTCGGCGGCAGCGCGTCGCCGTTGCGCAGATGCGCGTACATAAGGTTCATCGCTTCGATGTAGTATTTCATCAGCGGAATGAGCGTCGTGTCGAAGCCGGGCAGCTCCACGATGTCGTCGAGGTGGTTGGCGTTCGTCACTTCGTAGTAGCGAAGCTGACTCTTGCCTCCTTCGGTTTGCGCGTTCAGCCCGACATAGGCCCGGTCGACGAAGTTCGGCGGCAGGATGTCGTCGGCGCGGCCCTCGACGATGATCGCCGGGACGCCATGCAGATCGCCAGTCGCGAGCACTTGCCTGTTGCCGTTGCGAACATGCGCCGACTGGTCGGCGGGCGCCACCGTCTGACCCGTGACCGGATCGACCCCGGTCGCCAGCCCGCGGAAGCAGAGCGCGGCGGCCAGATCCTGGTCGGGGGTGGACGCCCGGTCCTCGGTCCCGGTGCTGTTGTTGACGAGGTTGATTCCGCCGGTCGGGGGAATGCCGTTGCTGGCGCCGAACAGGACGGCCTCGCTGGCGGCCGCAAGCGGGACCACCGCATTGCTTGTCGGGTCGGTCGCAGCGAAGCTGATCCCGCACAGATTGTCGGTCGGCTTGAACCGGCCATAGGCGTTGGCGTAGGTCACGACGATCGCCTGCGGCACATAGGCGAACCACAGGAGCCCCTCAGTGAAGTTCTGCTCCGGCAGGAAGCCGAACGCGTTCAGCTTCTGCTGCGCCTCGGCCGCCTGAGCGGCCGCGGTCGTCGAGGCGAGCAGGCCGTCTGCGTGCAAGGCGGCGCAGCGCGCCGCGCTGGGCGCGAGGTTGAAGGGGGCCGTGGGTCAGGCTGCCGACTGCGCAGCCCTCATAGACGTTCTGGAAGGTGAAGTAGTCGATCGCCTCCGTCGGCTGCGCGGTGAAGGGCGGACTGCCGCCCTGGGCGATCGTGAACGGCCGGAAATTCTTCGGATTGACGTTCGGCTCGCTCACGGCGGCGCCGTCGATCAGGCCTTCGTGGTCCTGTTCGATCGCGCGCAGCGACGCTCCGCCGCCGTTGGACACGCTGGAGGCGATGACGATCGTGTTCCGCTTGCTGATATTGGCGCCCGGAAACTTCTGGTTGAGCACGTAGAAGGCGAACTGGATCGACTGCAGCACGTCGGTTCCCCAGTCGCGCTCGGGGTTCTGGCGCGAGAACGCATGCTTGAACGCGAAACGGTTGGGAAAGGCCGCGTTGTACTGCGCGCGCTCCTCCGGCGACAGCGGGGCGACGAACTGCGCGTTCGCCCCGGCCGCGGCGATGGTGGTGACGTCGCCGCGCAGCGTGTCGACCAGGCCATTCTGCAGGTCGTCGAAGCCGGTGCCGGTTCCCTTGTCGGTGTAGGCGACGGCGCAGCCGTGCTTGAGCCCCCAGTCGCCCGCCGAGGCGATCGCGCCGTATATGCCGCGCGAGCCGGACGACGGCGCGGTGACGATGCACCCTTGGCCCGGATTGTAGCTGTCCGGCACCTGCACCATCAGGGTGATCTGCGTGCTGGCGCCGTTCTCCGCCGCATAGGCGAGCGTCTCGTCGCCGGCGATCAGCCCTTGCCCGCCGGTCGGATGGCCGTTGGCGTCGACATTCGGTCCGTAGAGCACGCCGTAGCCGCCGCCCGTCGTCGAATCCACCAGCGCGCGGTAGTTGGTGTAGATTGCCAGCCGGCGCAGCTCTTCGTCGGTCGGTGGGCTGCTGACGCTCGGCGGGGTGGACGACTGCAGGCCGCTCGCGCCGAGTTCCGCGGTCAGCAGGTCGTTGCTAACGCCGTCATAGTGCGTCGTGACCGGCGTGCCGCGAATGAACTCAGGCAACTCATTGAGCGCGCCTGCGCGCGCTTGGCCCGCGGCGCACACACATAGAGCGGTCCCGGCGACCAGCCAGGTGCGTAGAGATGACACTGACCCCTCCCATTCTTCTCGGCGACCGATACGCCGCAGGAAATGAATAGCATGACCGGGAAGCGGTTCGGCAAGCGTCAGCACTGACGACGCTACGACCTCCCTCGATCCGTGCGCATCCGCACGTGTTGCCGAATTCTTGCCTGCATTTCTCACCGAGCGCAAGTTGAATACGGTGACGCCTGCATGGTTACCGTTTATGGCGATGGCGAGTGGCGTTTCGGAAGTGTCGCCGCGCGTCGGCCGATGGGCCCGTATCCGCCTTCGGGTGTGGCGTCGGCCGGAGGACCCCGATCGATCGGCGCGGCGCGCAAGGTGCCCGAGAGCTCCCTGTTCTGACATGAAACGTTCCCTGCTCTTCGCAAACTCTTCCCTGCTCCTCGAAACCAGTCTCCCTGTTCTTCGGACCGGAGCGGCGGTCGGCCGCCCGCCTCAGGCAGCGTCTGCATTGCGCCGGGGCGCCGGCGGCGCCCGCTCGGCGCCGGGTCCATTACCCATCCGCAACGGGCAGGAAAATTGTTGGCGAATGCGGGCTTTTGTGCTACATTTGTTCTCGTGTGGAAAGGCTCCCAATGACTTTTTTCCGCGTGCTCTCGCGCGCCGCCCGCGCGCTCCGCGTCGAGACTTATCCTCGCTCCGAATCCCCGTAACTCCCAAGGGGAGGCTTTGGGTGTTTGGCGTTCGACTGACCGTCGCTCGGATGGAATTGGCCAGAGAGGGGATCAATGCTCCATGATGATTTTGGGTCATCCCCGCCCCACCTGCGCCAGGTCCGACACGGCTCTGGCCGGGAAGAGGGGCAATGAATTTTTTTCTTGGCCCGGTCGCCCGCGCAACGCCTTGATAGGGCTCGCTTCGCGGAAAGAAATGGAAGGAAATGGAAGGAAATGGAAGGGGCTTTGGGGGGCTTGTTCGGCTTCATTGTGCGCCAAGCCGCGCGTGTGTTGCGTCTTTTGAAACGCCGGACGCCACGGGGGCAGGGATGCTCTGCCCGGCGCAAGCGTCGGCGCGCCGGAGCTGTAACCAATTGAAAAGGCTAAAAACGGCAATGGGGAGGCCTTGTAACGAGTTGGCATGATGGCACGGTCGGCGCCGCATCCGCTTGGCGTCCGCGCCACGTCGGCCAAGCCCGGCGAACTAACGTTCTGCTACGAGGCGGGGTGATCGGCTGTGGTCTTTATCGGTCGATCGGCGGACTCGGGCATGCGTTCAAGGTCGTTGCGCCCCCGGAATCCCGGAATTGGCGCCGCAAAGGCTTGAAAAGATTGAATTCGCGCCCGGAAATGGTATGGTGCCGGAAGCCTCCGACCCCCAAGATTTAGCGCCCGAGGCGCTCGCGGCCTAGACCGAAAAACTAACCCCGCAGCCGCAGGAGGCGGTCGCGTTCGGGTTCTTGACCCGGAACGACTGGCCCATCAGGTCGTCGACGAAGTCGAGCTCGGCGCCCTTCATCATTTCGAGCGACACGGGGTCGATGACCACCGTCGCCCCGTCGCGGGTGGCGACAAAGTCGTCCTCGGCCCGGGCGCGGTCGACGTCGAAGGCGTACTGGAAGCCCGAGCAGCCGCCGCCCTTGACGGAGATGCGCAGAGCCGCGCCGTCCTCGCCCTTGAGGATCGCGTTCAGGCGCCTCGCGGCGCTGGCGCTGATCGAGACGGCGTCGGAGGCGATGACGGCTTCGCTCATGAAAGGACCCTTTGTCGCTGGCGCCGCAAGGCGGGCGGCTTCAAGACTTCGCCCGGTTAAGATATGGACGCCGGTCGACAGGCGCAACTCGGGGGGACACGGATGGCGATCGAAAGCGGGCAGGCGTCCCGCGCTCCCTACGCGGCCAACCCTGCGCGCGCGCCGGGACGCCTCGTCGCCGAGCCGCCCCCCGCGGCCCGGACCGAATTCCAGCGCGACCGCGACCGCATCGTCCATTCGACCGCCTTCCGCCGTCTCGCCCACAAGACCCAGGTCTTCGTCCATCACGAGGGCGACCATTTCCGCACCCGGCTCACCCACACGATCGAAGTCGCCCAGATCGCCCGCGCGCTCGCCCGCGCGCTCAGGCTGGACGACGACCTCGCCGAGGCGGTCGCGCTCGGCCACGACCTCGGCCACACGCCGTTCGGCCATACCGGCGAGGACGCGCTCGACGCCTGCATGGCCGGGCACGGCGGCTTCGACCACAACAGCCATGCGCTGCGCATCGTCACCGAGCTCGAGGCGCGCTACGCCGAATTCGACGGCCTGAATCTCACCCAGCCGACGCTCGCCGGGCTCGTCAAGCACAACGGGCCGCTCCTCGACGCCTCCGGCGCGCCGGCGGAACGCTACCGCAAGCGCGGAATCCCCGAGGCGATCCTGCGTTACGATCGCCTTCAGCCCCTCGACCTCGGCCGCCCTGCGAGCCTCGAGGCGCAGGCGGCGGCGATCGCCGACGACATCGCCTATGACGCCCACGACATCGACGACGGCCTGCGCGCGGGCCTCTTCACGCTCGGCGACATCCGCGCCGTCCCTTTCGTCGGCGATCTCGTCCGTGAGATCGAGGACCGCTATCCGGGCCTCGAGGAGCCGCGCGTCATCCATGAACTGACCCGCCGGGTCATCACCCGTTTCATCGAGGACGCTATCGGGGAAAGCGGGCGGCGGATCGCCGAAGCCGGCGCAGACAGCCCCGAGGCCGTCGCCGCGGCGGGCGAAACCCTCGTCGGCCATTCGGCGGCGATCGAGACGGCCGACCGTGACGTGAAGACGTTCCTCTTCGCCCACATGTACCGCCACCCGTCGGTGTTGACGGTGCGCGACAAGGCCGACGCGATCGTCCGGCGGCTGTTTGAGGCCTACATGGCCGATCCGTCCGTCATGCCCAGCGGCTGGGCGGCCAAAGCGGGGCAGGGCGAGCGGGCGCGGGCGGTCGCCGACTACATCGCCGGAATGACCGACCGATTCGCGATCCACGAGCATTCCCGCCTTTTTGACGCGTCGCCGGACTTGGGTTAGACGCGCGCGACCCTTCGGAGCCGGCGGAAAGAATGAACGTTTTTGCGGATTTTCAGGCGCGCGTCGCCTCGCTGATCGAGCGGCGGATCGCGGCCGGCGAGCTGCCCCGGCGGCCTCGATCTCGGGCGTTTCGTCGTCGAGCCGCCGCGCGACGCCGCCCACGGCGATCTCTCGACCAACGCCGCGATGGTCTATGCGCGCGAGGCAAAGGCCGCGGGCTCGAGTCCGCGCGCGCTCGCCGAGCGCCTCGCCGCCGACCTCGCGCAGGAGCCGGACGTCCTCTCGGCCGAGATCGCCGGACCGGGGTTCATCAATATCGTCTTGAAACCAGAGGTTTACGAGCGAATCCTGAGAGCCGTTCTGACCGAGGGCGCGGCGTTCGGGGCCGGCGCCGCCGAGCGCGGCCGGGCCGGTCAACGTCGAATACGTCAGCGCCAACCCGACCGGGCCGATGCATGTCGGGCATGCGCGGGGCGCGGTCTACGGCGACGCGCTCGCGAGCCTGCTGAACTTCGCCGGCCGGGAGGCGACGCGCGAATATTACATCAACGACGCCGGGGCGCAGGTCGACGCGCTCGCGCGCTCGGCCTTTCTCCGCTACCGCGAGGCGCTCGGCGAAGAGATCGGCTCGATCCCCGAGGGGCTCTATCCGGGCGACTACCTGAAGAGCGTCGGCGAGGCGTTGGCGCGCGAGTTCGGCGGGGCGCTGAGGGACAAGCCAGAGGCGGAATGGCTGCCTCTGGCACGCAGCCGCGCGACCGGCGGGATGATGGCGATGATTCGCGACGATCTGGCCGCGCTCAACATCAGCCATGAGGTTTTCGCGTCGGAACGCGAGTTGACCGGGGCCGACGGCGGGCCGGATCGCGTGCGGGAAGCTATCGACGCTCTGCGGGCCAAGGGGCTCATCTACGAAGGCCGCCTGCCTCCGCCCAAGGGCGCGCCCGCCGACGACTGGGAGGATCGCGAGCAGACGCTGTTCCGTTCGACCAAATTCGGGGACGACGTCGACCGCCCGCTCGTCAAGTCGGACGGCGGCTACACCTATTTCGCCAGCGACATCGCCTACCACAAGACCAAGATCGACCGCGGGTTCTCTACGCTGGTCGACATCTGGGGCGCAGACCACGGCGGCTACGTCAAGCGCATGCAGGCGGCTGTCGCGGCGCTCTCCGACAACAAGGCGAAGCTCGAGGTGCGCCTGTGCCAGTTGGTGCGCCTGATGCGTGCCGGCGAACCGGTCAAAATGTCGAAGCGTTCCGGGGACTTCGTGACCCTTCGTGAAGTCGTGGACGAGGTGGGGTCGGACGCCGTTCGCTTCATCATGCTGACGCGCAAGAACGACGCCCCGCTCGACTTCGACCTCGCCAAGGTGATCGAGCAGAGCCAGGATAATCCGGTCTTCTATGTTCAATACGCCCATGCGCGCGTTCGCAGCGTTCTCAGACAGGGTCAGGCGACCTTTCCCGATTTCGATCTCAGTCCGGGCGCGCTCGCTCGAGCCGACGTTTCGCTCCTGAACGACGTCGGCGAGCGCGACCTGATGCGCACGATGGCTCAGTACCCCCGGCTCGTTGCCCAGGCCGCCGACGCGCACGAACCGCATCGGGTGGCGTTCTTCGCCCACGAACTGGCCACGCGCTTCCATGCTCATTGGAATCGAGGCAAAGATTTTCGCGATTTGCGGTTCGTTAATGAAATGAGTTGAAATCTGTCGTATGCGCGATTGTGTTTGGTGGGTGCGGTCGGCCTTGTTTTGGCCTCTGCACTGTCAATTTTAGGGGTTAGCGCCCCCGAGGAGATGCGTTAGCGGATTGCCGCAGTGGATTGGCGGGCATGAGGCGCGTCGAGGGCGTTGCGGGTCTGACGAGGACGAGATGAGCGTATCCGGGTCACGAATGGCGTTCGACATCAACCTTGAGGAATTTGAACGTCGGCTGCGCGCGGCGGGCACGCAGCCGGCGGGCGCGGAAGATCCTTTGTTCGAGCTGGCGCGGCTCGTCGAATCTTCCAGGCCGGCGGCCGCGGGCGCCGCATCGCCGCTGCGCGCCGACGCGGAGCGGCCCCGGCCTCTCGAGGCGGCGGCGCTGAGGCCGGCCTTCGACGAAACGCCGGAGGCGCAGGGAAAGACCGACGAGGCCGAACCGGCGGAAGTCCCGGCCTTCCCCGATTTCCACGAGAATGATCTCGACCGTTCCGAACAGCCAACGGCCCGGCGCTCTGGCGGTTGGGGGCTGAAAGTTTCGGCGCTTGCAGTGGCCGGCGTCGCGATGATCGGAGCGGTATTCGCGCTCAAGGGCGGCGTGCCGGGCCTGCCCAAGCAGCCGCCCTATATCGCCGCGGCGCAGGGTCCGAACAAGGTGCTGCCGCCAAGCGACGACACCGTCGCGGCTTCAAACGACACAGGCGCGAGCTTGCTGAAAGACACTAGCCAGTCCGCGCACGTCAAGGTTGTCGCCTCCGAGGAACAGCCAGTCGATCTGAACGCGCTGGCGGCGTCAGGCGCGGCGTCTGCCGCCGCTTCGAACCCTCCCATCGACGCTTCTGGCGGAACAGCGGTCAGGGGGACGGTCGATACCCCGGTCGTCGTAGCGGCGCCTCGTCCTCCGCTGCCGGCGGCGTCACAGTTTCCCGATCCGAAGCCCGTGAGGACGGTTTCTTTGCGGCCAGACGGAACGCCGATCCCGTCGCCGGTCGTGGCGTCGGCGGACGCGAGCGGCGTCGCTCCCGCGACGGAGGCGCCCATTCTGCCCGCCAAGCCTGCGCCAAAGGCGACGACCGGCGCGGCCGCGATTGCGCAGCCTTCGACCCCAAAGGTTGATTTGCCCACGAAGATTTCAGGAAAGTCCTCCGCCCGGGTGGTGGTCGCCAAGACCGACACGACCGCTCCAAGCTCGATCGCGGAGGCGGCGAATGAACCACTTCAACCCGGAGCGATGGCGAAGTCGGAGAAGGCGGCAAGAGCGGCCAAGTCTCGGCAAGCCGCCGCCGAACCAGCGACGCGCTCGACGTCCCTCCAGCAGACAGTCGATTCCACTGTAGCGACGAAATCGAGCGGTTGGGCGGTGCAACTTGCTGCGCCGAAGTCCGACGCCGAAGCCAAGAGCGAAGCGACGCAGCTCAACGCCAAGTACGCTTCCACTCTCAATGGGTCGACGATTGGCGTGCACAAGGCGGTCGTCAACGGGGAGACGATCTATCGCTTGCGCGTCGTCGGCTTGTCGAAAGCCGACGCGGCCGCGTTGTGCGCGCGCCTCAAGGGCGACGGCGGCGACTGTTTCATCGCCAAATGAGCGAGGCGTCGCGGTTCCCCTCGGGCTGAACCGACGGAGACCCCCCCTGCCGAAGGCGTTCATCTGCGGCTGCCAAGGCCTCGTGCTCAACCAAGAGGAGCGGGTTTTCTTTCGGCAAAGCGCTCCCTGGGGCCTCATCCTCTTCAAGCGCAACGTCGGTGGCCATGAGCAGCTGAGCGAACTGACCCGTTCGTTTCGCGACTGCGTCGGCCGTGCCGACGCGCCGGTGCTCATCGATCAGGAAGGCGGGCAAGTCCAGCGGATGGCGCCGCCTGCTTGGCGGGCGTATCCCTCAGCGGGCGCTATCGAGGCCGGGCTGCCGCCGTCCGAGGCGGAGGCCGCGGCTCGGCTGATCGCTCGCTCGATCGCCCATGAATTGAGGAAAGCAGGAATCACAGTTGATTGCGCGCCGGTGCTCGACGTTGCTGAGCCAGACACGCACGCCGTGATCGGGCGCCGGGCGTTTTCCGGGCGACCCGAACGCGTGGCCGCGATGGGCCGGGCTTTCGCGACTGGGCTTCTCTCCGGCGGCGTCGTCCCCGTTGTCAAGCACATGCCGGGGCATGGACGGGCGCGCGCGGACAGCCATCATGAGCTTCCCGTAGTTCATGCGACGCGGGAGGAGTTGAAACGCGATTTCACCCCGTTTGCCGCGCTCAGCGATCTGCCGATGGCGATGAGCGCCCACGTCGTCTACAGCGCGCTCGATCCAGAACGGCCGGCGACCATCTCGCGTGTTGTCGTCCAGGAGGTCATGCGCGGTGAGATTGGTTTCGACGGCCTGATCATGAGCGACGACGTGTCAATGAAGGCCTTGTGCGGGCCGTACGAAGAGCGCGCAATGGCCATCATTGACGCGGGGGTTGATTTGGTTCTTCATTGCAACGGCAATCTGGACGAGGCCAAAGCCGTCGCCTCCGCGGCGCGCGAATTATCCGGTGAGGGCCTGCGTCGCGCTCAAGCAGCCTTGGCGGGCTGCGACGCGCCCGAAGCGTTCGATGTGCGAGACGCCGACGTGAAACTGGCGGCGATCAACGCGGCGCTCGCCGTCCGCTGAGCGGCTTTTCGCCAATGGCGACGACGCGCGCCGCAAGGACCATCAGGCTTCGGCGGCCTTTCCGAGAAAATGATCGATGGTTTCGAAGAATTCAGCCACGGAGATCGGCTTCGAAAGGTAGGCCTCGCAGCCGCCTTGCAGAATCTTTTCCTCATCGCCCTTCATGGCGAACGCCGTAATCGCGACGACGGGAATCGCGCGCAACTCTTCGTCGTCTTTCAGCCATTGCGTCACTTCGAGGCCGGAAACCTCCGGCAGCTGAATGTCCATGAGAATCAGATCCGGCCGGTGTCTGCGCGCCAGGTCCACCGCCTCGATGCCGCTTCGCGTCTGAACGATCCGATGACCGCGAGTCTCGACGAGGTCGTTGAAAAGCTTCATGTTGAGCTCGTTGTCCTCAACGATGAGCACGGTCTTGGGCATTCGGCTTTCCATCGGGCGCACCTGCCAGCTTGCATGACGACGCTAACGCGGAGACATTGACGAAAGGAGAATTCGAGTATGCGCGGCCCGTCAAGAACGCGGCTATCCACAGGCCCCGAACTAGGCCCAGCCATCGCGATCAAGGCTTTGAATTTCCTGGCGGCGGACCGCGGGCAACTCGAAAGGTTCCTTTCGGTTACGGGACTGGGGCCTCACAATCTGCGAGGGGCGGCGGCTGATCCAGCCTTTTATGGGTCAGTTCTCGAGTATTTTCTCTCTGACGAACCGCTTCTCATCGCTTTTGCGGCCAACTCGGGCTTCTCCCCCGAGCATGTCGCGCGGGCGCTCCAGGCGCTCGGCGGTCCGCCGCCTCTCGCTGAGCCATGACCGACGCCGTTGCACGCATCCTCTGCCGCGACCGCCTGAACCTATGGTCGAGCGAGGCAGCGCGCTGCCTGAGGTGCGGCTCGCCACGGTCGGTCGATCTCGACGCCGCGGCGGGACTGGAAATCGCACATGTCGATTGCGACGCCTTCTACGCTTCGGTCGAAAAGTGGGACAAGGTGGCCCCGCGCAGCGCGGCCTTTTTTGGCGGCGGTTTATTAAGCCGCCAAGGGTTCTGTCTGCCGCTGATTCAGGCTGCGGGCGTCGCGCCGTTCCATCGCCGTTTCGGGCAATTCCAGAGACTTGCGGCGCCTTTTCCATCGCATCCGCCCGCCCTCGGCCCTGCGGCCGCGTCCCGCCTGGGCGCGCTCCCCGGAGCCGACCGGGAACCAGTCGCCTGTTTTGCGGGAGGACCGAAGGGCGGCCGAGACGCGGCCGACCCTCCGGGCCGCACGGGAGGGGTTCCAAGCCAGCCGGAACAAAATCCAAGCCGGACGGAACAAAATCCAAGCCGGATGGAACGAAATCCAAATTCGGCGGAACGAATTCCAAATTATTCGGAACGAAAACCAAACCCATTTTCTTCCGTGAATTTAGGCTTTTCAGCGGGTTAGAGCGGAATCCAGTCGAAAACGCCTTCACCGCTCCATTCCCCGGGCAAAGACCGCCTGGATGGCCGGGGATCCCCGGGTTTGACCCGGGGACGGCCTCGGCATAGGCCCCCGGTCGAGCCTCACCGACGGCGCCGGCCGCTGGCCGCGCATTGCCGATGTCGGTCGCATCCATGGGGACCAAGATAGTGCAGAATTCGATTTTCCGGAAGAAAGGGTAGTCAAATGTTCGGAACGTATCGGTAGCACACGATCTGTCCGGTTTCGGGCGCCCAAGATCTGTCCGGCGGCGCGTGGCCCTCCCGGGCGAGATCTCCGATAGAATGCGCTGCCACTGCCAAATTTGGCGCTTCGCGGACGCGAGCTTAACAGCCAACCAGCGCCGGGGGCGCGCCATTATGGGTGAAGTGGTGGCGGGCGTCACGCGAGGCATGCGCAAGCCGCATAACGCCCAACACCTCACATGCTATTTTCGTGGCAGACTTCAAGCGGCGGCGTAACCTGATTGACGCTCCATTTTCGCAATTCGAAGCAGGATGGCTCGCCCGAGGAACTCGGCGATGCGATCATCCTCGTAGCGGGGTCGGAAGAGATGCTCACTGACGCCCGCCGACAACAATGGTCGGAACGCTCGAGCCCCCGCCGCGCTCCATCAGGGTCGCGCGCCAATGCCAGACCGCGAGGCCGAAAAGGACGAGTGCGGTCGCCTGATGGGCGAGGGCCAGCGCGATCGGCACGGAAAAGAGCAGCGTTGCGACGCCTAGCCCGGCTTGCAGCGCCGCGACGCCGGCAATCAGCGCGGCCCGGCGCGCGAGCGCGGGCGGGGCCATGCGGAGCGCCGCGACGGCCTGAACAAACGCGAATGCGAGGACGGCGTAGGCGATCATGCGGTGGTCGAACTGCGCGGTCGCTGGATCGTCGAGCATCGAGCCGAGCGATCCGAAGGCCTCGGCGGGAAGAAAGCGCGAGCCCATCAGAGGCCACGTGTCGTAGATGAGCCCGGCGCGGAGGCCCGCGACGAGGGCGCCGAGGCCGAGCTGGAGCCAGACGAGAACCGCGAAAGCCGAGGCCGATATCGCAAACCCGCGCGGGACGGGGGCGCGCGCTCGATCGCCGAGGCCGACCGCGGCGTAAATGAGCGCCCCGAAGGTCGCAGCGGCGATCAGGAGGTGCAACGCCAGGCGATCCTGCGCGACCTCGGTGCGTTCGCTCAGGCCCGAGCTCACCATCCACCAGCCGACGATCGGTTCGAGCGCCAAAAGCCCGGTCGCGACCGCGACCTCACGGCCGAGCGCGCCCCGGAATTGGCCGCGAAGCCAGAACCAGAGCGCAGGGACGATGAACGCCGCGCCGACGATGCGCGCGAGCAGCCGATGGCTCCATTCCCACCAGAAGATGGTCTTGAAGCCCTCGAGCGTCATGCCGGGGTTGAGCCGGGCGAATTGCGGGATTTCCTTGTAGCGGTCGAATTCGGCCTGCCAGTCGGCAGCGTCGAGCGGCGGCATGACCCCGGTCACCGGCTTCCACTGGGTGATGGAGAGGCCCAATTCGGTGAGCCGCGTCGCCCCGCCGACGAGCACCATGGCGAAGACGAGCGCGACGACGGCGATGAGCCAGACGCGAACGTTGGCGTGGGGCTCGGCGCGCGCGGCCCGTGCGGCTATGGGCAAGGTGTCGATCGAGGCCATCGGGTCCGTACGTTTCGGGTCGTTGAGGCGCGTGTTCTCGCCCGAGCGCGCCGAAGGGGCAACGCCATAAGCCCTCCGCTCGACGCCGCTCCGATTTCAGACGATGACCCGCCGGTAGAGGTGCCAGGTCGTGTGGCCGAGGACCGGGAAGACGACGAGCAACGCGACGAACAGGGTCACGAACGAAACCGCCAGGTCCGCCCCGATCACGACCGCCCAGGCGAGCATCGTGCGCGGATTGGCCAGCACCACCCGGACGCTGGTCGTCATAGCCGTGACGAAGTCGACGTCGCGATCGACGACGAGGGGCGGCGACACCGCGGTGAAGGAAAAGACGATCAGCGCGATGATCGCCCCGATCCCATTGCCGACGAGGAGGAAGGTCAGACCGTAGGTGGTGGTGAAGACGTTGGTGAAGAGTTCGGTCAGCGACGGAACGTGCACGCCGTAGAACATCAGGAACAAAAAGACCGCAAGATCCAGCCAGATGATGAGGGTGAAGAGGCTCACCAGGGCAAGCCAGCCGAGGTCCTTGCCGGTGCGGTTCCAGACGGCCGCCAAGACCACGGACCACGACAGAGGCTCGCCGGCCTCGAGCCGGCGCGAGATCTCGTAAGTTCCCGCCGCGCCGAAGGGCGAGAGCAGGGCGAAGCCCATCATGAACGGATAGGCGAGATAGAAATAGCCGACCGCGAACGCGATCCAGAGGACCAGCCATCCGCCGACCGCGTAGACCGCGCCGAAGAACATGCCGTATTTCGGCGCGCGGCTGAAATCCCGGACGCCCTCGGCGATGCACTCCATCAGATCGGCGATGTCGATGCTGCGGATCTCCAAAGGCGGCTTGCCGGCGTCCGCGGCGGGGCTGTTGGCCGCTGGCGGCCCGGCGTCAAGCACAATCCCCATTCGGTTGCTCCCATGTCCTTAAGCCTCTTGCGGGCGCTTGGGCGATAGGAACACGTTCCGAGCCCGTAATCAACGCTTTCGTACGACTTTCGGCTACATTGACCAAGGGGCGGCGCCGGCGGAGGCGCCTCGCAAAAGCAACGCTGCATTGCGGCGAAAAACATTGCCGATTCGCCCGCGCTGTGGCATGAGCCCGCATCCCCGACAATCAATCGCTTCAGGAGCGCGATGTCTTTTTTGAATGGTAACAGCTTTGCCGACCGCCAAGCGGCCGCCGCCAAGGCGCGCAAGGCGATGGCTGAGAAGTTTCTCGCCAATTCCAAACACGACCCTTCCGACCCGGCCGTGATCGAGCGGGAGGCCAAGCGAAAAGCGATTCTCGAGGCCCGCGCGCTGCGGGACGCCGAGCGCGCCAAGCGCAAGGCCGAGGACGCCGCCGCCGAAACCGCCCGCAAAGCCGCCGAAGAAGCCGCCCGGCAGGAGCAGCTTCGGCTCGCGGCGCTCGCCCGCGAGGCCGAGGCCCAGCGTCTGCGGGAAGAGGAGGAGAGGCTCGAGTACGAGCGCAAGCTCGAGCGCGACGCGCGCTACGCCGCCCGCAAGGAGCGCAAGCAGAAGAAGAAATCCGCGTCCGAGAGGTACGGCTGAACGATCCGCGCTTCGTTGATCCGGGAGCGCAACTCGGGCGCGAGGACCCGCGGATTTCAATTTCCGGAGAGCGGAGCGAGGACGTGACCGAAAAACCGCTGCGCCTGGGCGTCGCCGGCCTCGGCGTGGTCGGGACTAGCCTCATTCATTTGCTGCGGAGGCGACGCGCAGAGTTCGTCGCGCGCGCGGGCCGCGAATGCGTGCTCGCCGCGTACAGCGCGCGCCAAAGGCGCGACCGGGGCGTCGATCTCGGCGGCGCGCTTTTCTTCGACAACGCCGCTGCGATGGCCGCGTCCGCCGACATCGATGTCTTCGTCGAATTGATCGGCGGGGCGGACGGCGTCGCCTTCGAGGCGGTCAAGGCGGCGCTGGCGCGCGGCCTGCCGGTGGTCACCGCCAACAAGGCGATGCTCGCCGCGCACGGGATGAGGCTCGCGGCCTTATCCGAATCGCACGATGCGCCGCTCTTCTTCGAGGCCGCGGTCGGCGGCGGCATTCCGGTCATCAAGACCTTGCGGGAGAGCCTCGCCGGAAACGCGATCGAGCGTGTCTCCGGCATCCTCAACGGCACCTGCAACTACATCCTGTCGCGCATGGAGACGGAGAAGCTGCCGTTCGACGTCTGCCTCGCCGAGGCGCAACGGCTCGGCTACGCCGAAGCCGATCCGACCTTCGACGTTGGCGGCTTCGACACGGCGCACAAGCTCGCCATTCTCGCGTCCCTCGCCTTCGGCTTCAAGATCGATGCGGCGGCGGTCTCGGTCGAGGGCATCGAATCGATCACGCTCGCCGATCTGGCCGCGGCCGACGAACTCGGCTTCCGCATCAAGCTGCTGGGCGTCGCCGAGCGCACGCCTCACGGCGTGGAGCAGCGCGTCCACCCGACCATGGTCTCGAAGAGCGCGCCGCTCGCCCAGACCATGGGCGTGCTCAACGCGGTCTCGATCGACGGCGACGCGATCGGCGAACTGACGCTCGTCGGTCCAGGCGCCGGCGGCGACGCGACCGCCTCGGCGGTGGCCGCCGACATCGTCGACATCGCTCGCGGGACGCGCCTGCCTGCGTTCGGACGTCCCGCCGCTTCGCTCGTCGACGCCGACCGCGTGCCGATGCAGCGCCACGAGGGCGGCTATTACGTGCGCCTTGCGGTGGTCGACCGGCCGGGCGCCATGGGGGCGATCGCGGCGCGGATGGGCGAGCGGATGATCTCCCTCGAAGCGATCATGCAGAAGCGCGCCTCGAAAGAAGCCGCCGCGGCCGGCGTCGTCCCGGTCGTGCTGATGACGCATGGCACTACCGAGGCCTCCATTCGCGACGCGCTGGCGCATGCGGTGCAGGACGGCGTGGTGCGAGAAAAGCCTCAGGTCATCCGCATCGAGCGCGAGGCGGTTTGAGGCGCGCCGGCGCCGACTCGCGGCTTATGTCTGGCGGCTTCGAGCCGGTTGCGCTTGGATGGGATCGGTCCGGCGGCAGGCGGCGGCTCAGCCGAACTCCACATTAACAGTTGAAAACGGTGAATGTCTCGCCTTTCGCCGGGGTTACGCCGAAATCGCCTCAAAAAGCTGCCTGATACCAGCAACTTGCGCAAGAATTCCCTACGCAAGCCAAACAGGGAATTCATTCGGCCGGGCAGGGAATTCTTTCGGCGAAGATCGCGCGAGCAGGGCATTTGCCGTTCCCTCGGACGAGGGGAGATTCCGCTCGCCGATTCCGTCGAAGCGCATAATGCTCTAGACCGGGAGAGGGGACACAGAAGCTGTGTGGAGGAGACGATGCCCGAACCGGCGCCGCCGGTCGATGGTCTGCTCGAGACCTCGCTCTACGCGCGCGATCTCAAGCAAACCGCGGCCTTTTATCGGGAGCTGTTCGAATTCAGGACGCTCGTCGACAGCCCCCGGCTTGTCGCCTTCGAGGTCGCCGCGCGGCACGTGCTGCTGGTTTTCCAGGCCGGCGCGACCGAGGACGACGTCGTCGACGCGCGAGGAACGATCCCGGGCCATGACGGGCGCGGACGCCTGCACTTGGCGTTGTCGATCGCCGCCCCCGATCTCGAGGCGTGGCGGGGGCGGCTCGGCGAGCGCGCAATCGCAATTTCCGGCGAGTACCGCTGGCCGCGCGGCGGGACGAGCCTCTACTTCCGCGATCCGGACGGCTCCCTGGTGGAGCTGGCGACGCCCGGTCTTTGGTGGTGATCGGGCGCAACTGCGGCGGGCCCAAAAGTTCCCGGCAGGTTTCGAAGCGTAGTGACGACCAACTGAGCCGCTCGATTATGAACAGATGGTAATGTTGAACACCGTCAAGGCGCGAGAAGTTGAAGGATTCGGCCGTCTTTCCCGGATATCGACCCGATTTTGACGCCATTTCGCCGTTCTCCCGGCTAAACTCTTGACAATCAGCTTTGCCTCTCGAGGACACCCCTCGGGGCAATGCGCCTCTCGGGCGCCAAACGGCGAAATGCCGCCTTTCGAAGCTGGATAGGAAAAGACCTGGGCTCCGTGAGCGGCGGCGCCGTTTCCACCCGAACAACGGAAACGGAGGTCATCATGCGCACAATGTCGAAGAACATCGTCGCAACGTCGCTCACGGCGCTCCTCATCGGTCTGACCGCGACAACCTCGGACGCCGCATTCGTCGGCCACGGCCGAACGGGCGGCGCCTGGCACGGCGGCGGCTGGCACGGCGGGCGGCACGGCGGCGGCTGGGGTCCGGGCGTCGGTCTCGGCATCGCAGGCGGCCTCGCCACCGGAGCGATCGTCGGCTCCCTGGCCGCGCCTTACGCCTATGGCGGATGTTACCAGCAGTATCAGCCCGTCTACGACGCGGCGGGCGCCTATATCGGCAGTCAGCTGGTCAACGTCTGCTACTGAGCGAGCGCAAGGCCCGTCTCCGAAGCGCGGAGAGGGGCCGCTCCTTAGCGGCTACGGGATTTCCGCCATTACGCTGACGATGGGCTCCGGCTGAACTTGCACTGGGCCGGTGAAGGGGTGATCGATGGAAATGATCACCACCAGACCGAGGGTGACCAGCACGGACAATGCGCCGGTCATCGTGACTTGCGCCAAAAGATTCTCGCTGCCGAAGAACAGGGTGAAGCCGACGGTCAGGAGCGCGCCGGCGAACAGCGCGGCCCAGACGACGTTGGGAACGAGTCCCGTCGCCAGATGGATCCTGAACTCGGCGGGCGGCGGTCACGTTGTCGATCTGCGTGAACACCTCCGCCATATCGGCCGTTTCCCGCGTGCCCGTGCGGCCTAGCGCCAGCGCGGCGTCATACACGCCATCCAGCGCCTGCCCCGTCGCACGGCTTTCGAACTCGCCCGCCATCGCCGGCCACTCGTTGTTGATCGCGGAGCTTGCGTAATTCTTGAGCGCGCCTCTCAAAGCGACCGCTTCCGCGTCCTTGCCCTCGGCGTAGCGGAGGAGGGCGGCGATCGACCCCGCCTCCTGTTCGACGGCGTTCTCCGCCGCGTTGAATTTCTCCCACACCGCAATGACCGTGAAGCCGAGAAGGACGGCATAGATGACGCCGACGGTGGCGAACTTGAAACCGGCGATATCGTTGTTTTGCACGAGCCGTTCGACGCCGACCCAGCGGTGGATGAACGCCTGTGCGCCCATAGCGAGAGCCGTAGGGATGACGACGAGCAGAAGGACGGTGATCCAGAGCGGAAGGCTCGACAGAAAGTATGACATGAAAAGCTCCCCCGGATCGAGACTGCGCGGCCGCCGGATCCAAGGCGCCCCGGGGCCGCGAGGCCAAGGAATTGATACCGGCAATGGGGCGGGAGTCCAGGCGCGTCAGCTGACGGGAAGATGCGCATGCGTTTTCGCGCAGCGCCGGCACAACCCCTGCGCCTCGATCATCACCCGCCGGAGCGCGAAGCCGGCCGCCGCGGCCGAGCCCGCGAGCGCGCGCATGACCTCGACGTCCTCGATCTCTTCGCTCCGCCCGCAGGCTTCGCAAATAAGCAGCATGCCATGGTGGGCGTGGCCGAGATGCTCGCAGGGCGCGTAGGCGTTGAGGCTCTCGATCTTGTGGACGAAGCCGTGTTCGAGAAAGAAGTCGAGCGTTCTATAGACCGTCGGCGGGGCGACCTGCTTGCCGTCGCGGCGGGAGAGTTCTTCCAGGATCGCATAGGCGCCGAGCGGGGCGACGCTGTCGCTGAAGATGTCGAGCACCCGCCGGCGAAGCGGCGTCAGCTGGAAGCCCTGACGCAGGCAGGCGAGCTCGACCCGCGCCGCCCAGGTCGCCGGATCATGTTCGCAGCCGCAAGCGTTCGCCATCGTCACCTCGATCAAGTCCAACCTAGCATGACGAACGCCGCCGGTCGCGCGGCCGTTCAGCAGGGGTTGCGCCCCGCACTGTTATAACATAACACTCCGCGCTCGTGCAGGCGACGCAGCCGCCGAGGACACTACATGACCAGAGGACCTTCTCTTATGACGGCGGCGTTCTCGCCGCGGCTTTGGCGCTTTGCGCCTTGAGCGCGCCGGCCCTCGCGGACCCGGTCAAGGTCGTCGCGGCCGAGAATTTCTACGGCGACCTCGCGAACCAGATCGGCGGCGACAATGTCGCGGTGACGAGCATCCTCAGCAGTCCGGACGAAGACCCGCATCTCTTCGAGGCGAGCCCGGATACCGCGAAGGCGCTGACCGACGCCAAGGTCGTCATCGTCAACGGCGTCGACTACGACCCCTGGATGGAGAAGCTGCTCAGCGCCCACAAGGCGCCCGGCCGCAAGGAAATCATCGTCGGCGCGCTGGTCGGCCACAAGCCCGGCGACAATCCGCATCTGTGGTATGACCCGGCCTATATGAAAGCCGCGGGCAAGGCGCTCGTCGCCGATCTCATCGCCGTCGATCCGGCGCATAAGGCGGACTACGAACAGGGCTACGCGAAGTTCCTCGATTCGCTGAAGCCCCTGGACGACAAGATCGCGGCGATGCGCAAGTCCTACGCCGGCCAGCCGGTCACCGCTTCGGAGCCGGTGTTCGGCTATCAGGCCGGCCTGATCGGCCTCAAGGTCCACAACGAGAAATACGCCCTCGCGATCATGAACAACGCCGAGCCGACCCCCTCGGAAGTGGCTGGCTTCGAGAACGATCTCAAGGGCAAGAAGGTGAAGGCGATGCTCTACAACGCCCAGGCGAGCGAACCGGCGGTGGGGAAACTCGTGGATTTAGCCAAGGCTAACGGCATCCCCGTCGTCGGCGTCTCTGAGACCGAGCCGCCGAACTCGACCTATCAGGCCTGGATGATGGGGCAGTTGGACGCACTCGACAAGGCGCTCGGCCCGACCCAGTGAGCGCGCTCCGCTTCGACAACGTGACGATCAGGCTCGGCCGCCGGGACATCCTCTCGGCGGCGAGCTTCGTGGTCGAAGACCGCGAATTCATCGGCATGCTGGGCCCAAACGGCTCCGGCAAGACGACGCTGATGCGCGCCGCGCTCGGCCTCGTTCCCGTCGCCTCGGGCGCCGTCAGCGTTCTCGATAAGCCGGTCACCCGCGGCAATTCCGCCATCGGCTACATGCCTCAGAACCGAGGAGCGATCGCCGGCTCGCGGCTTACGGGGTGGGACCTCGTCGCCAGCGCCGCGATCGGCACGCGCTTCGGCCTCGTGAGACTCGACAAGGCGACGCGGCGCGAGATCGACTGGGCGCTCGACGCGGTGGGCGCGCACGAGCTCGCCCGCCGCTCGATCGGGGAATTGTCGGGCGGCGAGCGCCAGCGGGTGCTGCTCAGCCAGGCGCTCATCGGCAGGCCGCGCCTGCTGTTGCTCGACGAGCCGCTGATCTCGCTCGACCCGGCGCATCAGAAGAGCGTCGTCGAGATCGCGCGGCGCATCTGCGACGACCTCAAGGTCGCGATCCTGTTCAGCGCGCACGAGCTCAATCCGCTGGTCAACGCGATCGATCGGGTGCTCTATCTCGGCGCGGGCGCGGCGGTGATCGGTCCGGTCGACGAGGTTGTCACGGGCCCTGTGCTGTCGCGACTCTATGGCTCGGACATCGAAGTCGTCCACATCAAGGATCGCTACTTCGTGATGGCGGCCGACGTCGACGTCGAGCGCGACGCGCATCGTCACGAAGACCAGGTCCTTAGGCCTGCGCGCGATCACGACGACGCCCATGTTTGACTACGACTTCATGCGCACCGCCTTCGCCGCGTCGGGGATCGCGGCGGTCTTGGCGGGCGCCGTCGGCTTCTTTCTTGTGCTGCGCGGACAGACCTTCGCCGGCCATGCGCTCTCCCATGTCGGCTTCACCGGAGCGACCGGAGCGGTGTTGTTCGGCCTTTCGCCATTCGCCGGCCTCGTCGGCTTTACCCTCGTCGCCGGCGTCGGCATGGGGCTCTTCGGCGAAAAGCTCGCCGCATCGCGACGTCGCGATCGGCATGATGCTGTCGCTGGCGCTGCGGTCTGGGCCTCCTGTTCCTGCACTTCTACACGTCAGGGGCGACGCAGGCCCAGGCGATCTTGTTCGGCAACGTGCTCGGCGTCGACACTCTCGGCGCTCCTGAATCTTGCTCTGTTCGCGGCTTTGAGCCTCGCCGCGCTGGCGCTGATCGTGCGGCCGCTCATTTTCGCCTCGTTGCAGCCCGAACTCGCCGAGGCGCGCGGGGTGCCGCTGCGCTTCGTCTCGACGGCGTTCCTGGCGATCGTCGCGGTCGCGGTCGCCGAATGCGCCCAGATCGTCGGCGTGCTCTTGGTGTTCACGCTGATGGTCGGCCCGGCGGCGGCGGCGATGAACCTGACGCGGCGCCTGCCGCTCGCCGTGGCGCTCTCGGCCGGCCTCGCCCTCGCCGAAGCCTGGGGAGGACTGACGCTCGCCTACTATACCGACTGGCCGGTGAGCTTCTGGATCACCGCGCTCTCTGGCATGGTGTTCTTCGGCGCGGCGGCGGCGAGGCAATTCGCGGGGTAGGGCGCTCGCCCTCACCCCAACCCTCTCCCGCATAGCCCGTCGAGAGACGGGCGTCTTTCGACGCCCTATGCGGGAGAAGGTGGCGCGAAGCGCCGGATCAGGGCAAGCGGCGAAGTGACATCCTCCGGCTACTTTCTCGATGTCGAGGCCTCGGCGCTGGGGCGGCCGTGGCGACCGCGGCTCGACGGGGCGGGCGAACTCAGAGCGCTCGCCATTGCGCAGGTCGGCGGGCAGGACGAGCTGATCGCCCGGGTGCTTGGCCGGGCGGGGCGTCGCCCCGGAGGCGGTCGAGCGCTATCTCGATCCGACGCTGCGCGATCTGATGCCCGACCCCTTCGTCATGCGCGACATGGAGGCGGCGACCCGGCGGCTCGCCGGCGCGGTCGAGCGGGGCGAGCTCGTCGCGATCTTCGGCGACTACGACGTCGACGGCGCCTGCAGCGCGGCGCTGCTGAGCGAATTCCTCAACGCCTGCGGCTCGGAGACGATCGTCCACATCCCCGACCGCGTCTCCGAAGGCTACGGTCCCAACGCCGAGGCGATGGCGGGTTTCGCCGCGAAGGGCGCTAAGCTCGTCGTCACGGTCGACTGCGGAGCGGTGAGCCACGAGCCGTTCGAGCACGCGGCCCGGCTCGGCCTCGACGTGATCGTGTTCGATCATCACCAGGCCCCCGAGACACTGCCCAGAGCGCTCGCCCTCGTCGACCCTAACCGGCAGGACGATCTCTCCGGCCTCGGACATCTCTCGGCCGCCGGCGTCGTCTATATGGCGCTCGTCGCGCTGAACCGGGCCTTGCGCGAAGCCGGCTTCTGGAACGGCCGAAAGCTTAACGACGGGAAGCCGCCGGATCTCCTTGCCGCGCTCGATCTGGTTGCGCTCGCCACCGTCGCCGACGTCGTGCCGCTGACCGGCTTGAACCGCGCCTTCGTGGTCAAGGGGCTCAGGGTCATGCGCCAGCGCCGCCGTCCGGGCTTGGCCGCACTGTTCGACGTCGCCGGCGCCGACGGCCCGCCGCGGCCCGATCATCTCGGCTTCATGATCGGGCCGCGCATCAACGCGGGCGGGCGGATCGGCGACGCGGCCCTGGGCGCGCGGCTCCTGACCACGACCGACGATCTCGAGGCGCGGGCCATCGCCGCGGAACTCGACCGGTTGAACCGCGCCCGGCAGCAGATCGAGATCGCCGCCCTGGCGGAAGCGGAGGCCGAGGCGTTCTTCTCGCTCGGCCTCGAGGAGCGGGGCGCCGCGGTGGTGGTGGCGGGCGAGAGCTGGCCGCCGGGCGTGGTCGGCCTTCTCGCGGCGCGGCTCAAGGAGCGGTTCGACCGCCCGGCCTTCGCGCTGACCTTTTCCGGCGGACATGCGGTCGGCTCGGGCCGCTCGATCGCCGGCGTCGACCTCGGCAGAACGGTTCGGGCCGCAGTCGAGGCGGGCCTGCTGGTCAAGGGCGGCGGCCACGCCATGGCGGCCGGCGTGACGCTCGAGAAGCATCGGCTCGGCGAGTGGCGCGCCTTTCTCGAGGAGCGGCTCGCCGAGCCGGTCGCCCGGGCGCGCGCCGAGGCGAGCCTCGCGGTCGACGCCGCAATGACCGCGGGCGCGGCGACGCCCGCGCTCGCCCACAAGCTCGAGGCCGCCGGCCCCTACGGCTCCGGCAATCCGGAACCTTTGTTCGTCCTGCCGCGCCATCGCCTCGCCGACGTCACGCCCGTCGGCGTCGATCACCTCCGGGTGCGCGCGGTTGCGGGCGACGGGTCGGCAATCGACGCGATGGCGTTTCGTTCCGTCGGCAAGAAGCTCGGCGAGGCGCTGACCCGCCTCAGGGGCTCGTCGGTCCACCTTGCCGGAACGCTCGCCGTCAACCGCTACGGCGGGCGCGAGCGGGCGCAATTGAGGGTGGTCGACGTGGCGGAGGTCTCGCGTTGAGCGGCGGCGGCCGCGCCGCGAGCAGAGAAAATTCCCTGCCGGCAGGGAACGAGTAGGGAATATCGTCGCTTTTTGGCCTTTTCTGTCCAGAATAGGCGTTGGATTCCAGGACCTTGCAGAGAAATTCCCTGCGCGGGCGAGCAGGGAATTTTTCTTCGCCGAGCAGGGAATGTGCGGGGAATTTATTGTCGAGGGCAGGGAATTTCCGCGCCAAGGCCAAGAGCGCGCTCAACTGGCGCCCAAGAGCCGCAATTCGCCTCAGGAGCGCCCGGCGCCGCGATCAGAGCCCGCGCCGGTCGCGTGCTCGCAGCCGGTTTCATGTTCGAAGGACGAAATCCGAGATCGCGTCACGGCTCGCTCGAGATAGTCGGCGAAGACGCGCGCCTTTTGCGAAGGCCGCCGGCCGGCGGGGAAGACCATGAACGCGACCATCGGATCAAGCGCGTAATCGGCCAGCACTTCCGTGAGCGCCCCCGATGCGAGCTCCTCCGAGCACATCCAGGTCGACGCGACGGCGACGCCGAGACCGGCTGAGGCGCAGCCGACGACGCCCGCGGCCGAGCGCGCATGGACTCTTGGCTCGACAGGCGCGTTCTCGGTCTGGCCGTTTCGGCGCGCCGCCCAGCTTCGTTCGCCCGGCGCCGCAGGACCGCCGCCGATCAAATCGTGCTCGGCAAGGTCGGCGAGGCTCTTCGGCGCGCCCCGCCGCACCAGGTAGGACGGCGCGGCGACGAAGAGACGCCTTGCGCTTTCGAGCTTGCGCGCCACGAAGCTCGAGTCCGGCTGCTCGCCGACCCGCAGCGCAAGGTCGGCCCCTTCGGCGATGAGATTCTCGTAGCGGTCCGACATCATTAGATCGATCTTGAGCAGCGGGCGCCGCTCGAGGAAGGCGGGAAGAAGCGGGGCGATCCGCCGCGCGCCGTAGGTCGACGGCAGCGCGACGCGCAGCACGCCCGATAGCCGGTCCGCGCCGCGCGCGGCGTTCTCGGCGTCCTCGACGGCGGCGAGCGCGTCGCGCGCCCGCGCGAAGAGGGCCTCGCCGGCGTCGGTGGCCGAGATTTGCCGCGTCGTCCTTGCGACGAGCTTGACGCCCAATCAATTCTCCAGCGCGGCCACCGCCCGCGAAGCGGAAGGCTGCGTGAGGCCGAACTCGCGGGCGGCTTTCGAGAAGCTCCCGGTTTCGACGGTCCGAACGAAGAGAGCGAGTTGCTGGAGCCGGTCATTCATACGATTACCGCATTTATCTTATACCGATTGCCGCGCTAATCGCCACTTCTTGCATGACCTAACTCTCCGTCAACAGCCGGAGCCCTGCGGAACGCAGGACCGGACGGACCAGAGCAAAGGAGCGCAATCATGGGCGAGCTGTCCGGAAGAGTCGCAGTTGTCACCGGGGCTTCGAAGGGGATCGGCGCGGCCATCGCGCGAGCCTTCGCCAAGGCGGGCGCGGCGGTGGCGGTCAATTACGCTTCGAACAAGGCCGACGCCGATCGGGTGATCGGCGAGATCGTCAAGGCCGGCGGCAAAGCGGTCGCGATCCAGGCGGATGTCGCTAAGCGCGCCGACGTTCAACGTCTGTTTGCGGAGACCATAGAAAAGCTGGGCCGACCCAATCTCCTTGTGAACAACGCCGGCGTGTACAGCTTCGCGCCGCTCGAGGCGGTGACCGAGGAGGATTTTCACCGTCAGTTCAACACCAACGTGCTCGGAGCGATCTTCGCCACCCAGGAAGCCGTCAAAGCTTTCGACGGCTCGGGCGGCAGCGTGATCAACTTCAGCACCATCTCGAGCACGAACCCTTCGCCGAACAGCCTCGTCTATTCCGCCTCGAAAAGCGCGATCGACACGATCACGCGCGAACTGGCCCTTGAGCTTGCCGGCAAGGGAATTCGGGTGAACGCCATCGCGCCCGGCATGACCGAGACGGAAGGCTTCGCCGCGGCGGGCTTGAGCGCCGAGTCGGCGAAGGCGCTGGGCTTCTCGCTGCCGATGGGGCGGCTCGGCCGGCCCGACGACATTGCGCGGGTCGCGCTGTTTCTCGCCTCCGACCAGTCCGCCTGGGTGACCGGCGAGCGCATCGCAGTTTCTGGAGGACAGAGGTAGGCGAGCCGATTCCAACTCGCCCCCGCGGGAGGCGGGCGCGTGCGCCCGGCTTTCGCACGGGGAGGAGCGGGAACGCCGCCTCTTGACAATAAGCGCATATACGCCTAAATCGTCGAACGCAAAGGAAGCAAGGACGATCAGCGATGTCGCCGGATTGGGTCGCCGCTCCTGAGGAATGCACCTGCCTGGCCGTCCGGCAGGCGGCTCGGCGCGTCACGCAGTATTATGACCAGTTTTTGGCGCCGTCGGGCCTGCGGACGACGCAGTTCTCGATCCTGGCCAAGCTGCGTCGGCTGGGAGAGACGACGATCAACGAACTGGCCGCCGAAATGGTTATGGACCGGACCACCCTCGGCCGTAATGTCCTGCCGCTCGAACGCGAAGGCCTGATCGGCATCGAGCCCGGCCGGACCGACCGCCGCAGCAAAACCGTGAAGCTGACCGCTGAGGGCCGCAAACGCCTCGACGAAGCGGGCGAAGGCTGGCGTGCGGCGCAGGCGGGCTTTGCGCGCGTATTTGGCGAGGAGCGCACGGTTCTCTTGCGGTCCCTCCTTCGCGAGGCGGCGGGAACCGAACTCCCCGAAGCATCAACGGCCAAACAATAGGGAAACCTCGCATGGGTCCGCGTGAAGAGCAACTCCAGCGTATAGGAGCATATACGCCTTTCTTCTCCAACAGGAGGCAGTGATGGCCGATATCGCCGTTGAGCACATCCCCCGACCCGTCAGAGCCAGGGCGTTCGCCAAGCAGACGCTGAAACGGGCGCTGCTCGCCGGGCTTGCCGGCCTCTTCGCCGTGGTCGGCGCGCGCTTCGGTTACGACTGGTGGACCGTCGGGCGCTTCATTGAAACAACCGACGACGCCTATGTCGGAGGCGACGTCACTCCGATATCGCCGCATGTGGCCGGTTTCGTCGAAGAGATTCTGGTCAAGGACAATGACTATGTCCGCGCCGGAAAACCGCTCATCCGCCTCGACGACCGCGATTTTCGAGCCGCTTTGGATCATGCGGCCGCGGTCATCGGCGAGCGGCAGGCGACGCTTGCGAGCCTTCAGGCGCGCGCGCAGTCGCAGCAATCGATCATCCAGCAAGCGGTGGCGGATGTCGACGCCAAAGCGGCTCAGGCGGCTTTCGCCGAGGCGGACAACTCGCGGTATCGGCGCCTTACTGAAACCGGGTCCGGGTCCCGCCAGAACGCCGAACGGGCTTTGGCGCTGAACAACGCGGCGCAATCGGCGCTGGTCGCGTCCCGGGCGGGGGTCGACGCCGCCAAGCAGCAGCTCGCCGTAACGAACGCGGAGATTATCGAGGCGCGCGCTGCCGTCGCTCAGGCCGAGGCGGACCTCCGCAGCGCCCGGCTCAATCTCGACTATACGGGCATCCGCTCCCCCATCGACGGATATGTCGCCAATCGTGCGGCGCAAGTCGGCGCCTTCGTCTCGACCGGGGCCTATCTCCTCACCGTCGTCCCGGCGCACGATCTCTGGGTGGACGCCAATTTCAAGGAGGATCAGCTCGAACGAATGGCGCCGGGCGAGCCGGTGACGGTCGTCGCCGACACTCTGCCGGACCACCTCTTTCACGGCCGGATCGGCAGCCTCGCTCATGGGACTGGAGCAATCTTCAGCGTGATCCCGCCAGAGAACGCAACGGGCAACTTCACCAAAATCGTCCAGCGAGTTCCGGTGCGGATTGCGCTCGACCCCGGCGATCCCATGCTCAGATCTCTGCGGCCGGGCCTGTCCACGACCGTGAGCGTCGACACAAGGTCGAAGTCGGAGAAGGGGCAATGACCGAGGCGACCTCCACGTCGAGCTGGCTGCGCAGTCTCCTTCCCTTCACGGTGATGTGCGTGGGCATGTTCATCGCGCTCCTGGACATCCAGATCGTCGCGTCCTCCCTACAGAACATCGGAGGCGGGTTGTCCGCGGCCCAGGACGAGATCAGCTGGGTGCAGACCGCCTATCTGATCGCAGAAATCGTCGTGATCCCGCTGTCGGGCTGGCTGACACGCGTCTTCTCCACGCGCTGGCTGTTCACCGCCTCGGCCGCCGGCTTCACCGCGACGAGCGTGCTCTGCGGGCTCGCCTGGAACATCGAGAGCATGATCGTTTTCCGCGCGCTCCAGGGTCTCCTCGGCGCGTCGATGATCCCGACCGTCTTCACCTCGTCGTTCCACTATTTCCAGGGCCCGCGCAGGGTCTATTCCGCCGCCGTCATCGGCACGATCGCCTCCGTGGCGCCGACGCTGGGCCCGGTGATCGGCGGCTTCATCACCGATGTGCTCGACTGGCGCTGGCTGTTCTACATCAATCTGGCGCCGGGCTTGGCGATCGCTCTCCTCATCCCGGTCCTCGTCAAGATCGACGAGCCCGATCTTTCCTTGCTCAGGGAGGCCGACTACCCCGGCATCGCGCTGATGGCCGTCGCGCTGGGCACGCTGGAATACGTGCTCGAGGAAGGCGCGCGCTGGAACTGGTTCGACGACGCGACCATCCGCGATTGCGCGGCAATCTCCTGCGTCGCCGGCGTCCTGTTCGTGGCTCGCAGCCTCACGTTCCCGCGACCCGTGGTCGACCTGCGCGCGCTCCTCAACCGGAACTTCACGCTCGGCTGCGTGCTGTCGTTCGTGACCGGCGTCGGGATTTTCTCGACCATCTACCTGACCCCGCTGTTTCTCGGCTACGTGCGGGGCTTCAGCGCCTGGCAGACGGGAACCGCGATTTTCTCCACCGGCGCGGCCTCCCTGATCGGGGTCCCGGTCTACATCCTGCTCGCGCGCAAGTTCGATACGCGCTGGCTCATGATGGCCGGACTCGCGTCCTTCGGCCTGTCGATGTGGAGCTTCAGCTTCATCACCCATGACTGGGGCGGAGGCGAGCTCCTCCTGCCGCAGATCCTTCGCGGCTTTCCCCAGGTTTTCGCGGTCGCTCCGGCCGTCACTCTCGGCCTTGGCAGCCTGCCGCCGGATCGTCTCAAATATGCGAGCGGCCTGTTCAACATGATGCGCAACCTCGGGGGAGCGGTGGGCATCGCGATCTGCGGGGCGATCCTCAACGACCGGACAAATTTCCATTTTCTGACGATTGCGTCGAACCTGACCCCGGCCAATGTCGCCATGGTCCAGTTCATGGACGGCGTCGAGCAGCGCTTCAGCCCTTTGCGCGGCCACCCGAACGTGCACGCCGCCGCTCTCAAGGAGATTTGGAATCTCGCCTACCGCGAGGCGTCGACCCTCGCCTATGCCGACGCCTTCCGCGTCATCATGATCGCCTTCATCGCCGCCACCTTGCTGGTCCCCCTCATGCGGAAGGTCGCGGTCCCGGCGGGACCGGCAACGAATTCGCGCTAGCCCCCCATCTCAACCGAAAGGGCACAACCATGAAGATTCGTAACTCAGTTGCATCCATAACCGGCGCAAACCGAGGACTCGGCTTGACCTTTGCGCGAGAACTGCTCGCCGCTGGGGCGCTAAGGGTCTACGCCGCCGCGAGACACCCCGAACGCATCTCGCTCGATGGCGTCGACCGGGTGCGTCTGGACGTCACGAAACCCGACAGTATCGCCGCCGCCGCAAGCGAGTGCGCCGACGTTAATCTGCTAATCAACAACGCTGGGATTTCGCTCTGGACAGGCTTCCTTTCGCCCAACGCCGTCGAAGCCGCTCACTCAGAAATGGAGACCAACTACTTTGGGCCGCTCGCGCTAAGGCGATGCCCAAAAACTATTGCTTCATTTCGTGAAACCTCGGCGAGATGCTGTAGTTCCATTCTGGATGGAATGAGTCTCGGGTCATGTTGAGGGTCGCCATTTCCGCGTCCGAGACCTTGATGCCCTTTGGATAGGTGTTGCTATCGAGTTCGCAGCGGATTTTGAGACCGGTTTTCGTCGTGGTGTTGGCGATCAGTTCGATGACGATGAGGAGGCTGAGGAGTGGCGTCGCGCGCCAGTTCTGCGTGATGTGGCAGAACATGCGATGCTCGATCTTGTTCCACTGTGTGCTGCGGAAACATGTGAGGAAAGGAGTAATGCCCCGAAATCATATGGAAGCTGATTGAAAGATGATGGTCGGCCCATCGGCATCGACTTTCAGGAGTAGGTGTCAAACCACCCCAAGCCGCTGCGGTTAAGAGTCGCGGTGGTGAGCGTTGGGGCTAAAGTGCGGGGAATACCTGTGCTGGTAGGTGTCAGAGAGACGAGCGCAAGCAAACCTTCCGCTGACGCGTCGTTAAGATCAAGGTGTCGTCGAAACCTGAGGCGAGTGGAACCTCTGGGAAAAGCCTGTCGGGAGCCCTGAATACTGGGCAGGCGGCGACCGGCGTAAAGGGGGCGTGAATCTGACACAGGCTTTCAAACGGAACTGCAGGAACCAGTCGCTTCAATGCCAAGGGAGAAGTGCAAGTGGTTGAAGCCACGAGGCGAGCGTACCGATGTGGAGCACTGGGGCGGACCGATCCGTACGAGCGATGAAGACCCGGTAATGGGGTCGGAGCAAAGGGATCGGGTCAGGTGGTTGATTCAGCGTGCAACCGGAAACGGGATGAAGCGATGGATGCAACAAAGATGAAGCCGTTCAATATTGACAAGAAGCTAGTGTATGACGGCTACAAAGCGGTCAAAGCCAATGCGGGTGCAGCCGGAGTTGATAAGCAGACGCTGGAGGACTTCCACAAGGATCTGATGAGCAATCTCTACAAGATCTGGAATCGGATGAGTTCTGGCTGCTACTTTCCACCACCGGTACGCGCTGTCGCCATTCCCAAAAAGACGGGTGGACAGCGTATTTTAGGTGTGCCCACAGTGGCGGATCGTGTGGCTCAAATGGTGGTGAAGCAGATCTTGGAAAGGACGCTGGAACCCCTCTTCATGGCGGATTCCTATGGTTATCGACCCAACAAGTCGGCGTTGGATGCTATAGAAACCACGAGCCGGCGATGCCGGCAGCATGACTGGGTGCTAGAGTTCGACATCCGTGGCCTGTTTGATAACATTGACCACACGTTGCTCATGCGCGCCGTTCGCAAACACGTAAAGTGCACATGGGTCCTTCTGTACATCGAGAGGTGGCTGAAGGCGCCGATGGAACTTGAGGAGGGAGGGCTGGTTGAAAGAACCCGTGGAACTCCTCAAGGCGGTGTTGTCAGCCCAGTGCTGGCGAATCTGTTCATGCACTACGCGTTTGATGCTTGGATGGCGCGAGAGTATCCGGACCTTCCCTGGTGCCGGTATGCAGATGATGGGCTGGTGCACTGCCGAACGGAAGCTGAAGCGCTTGCTATGAAAGCGGCGCTGGCAACCCGGCTGGCGGAATGCCAACTAGAAATCCATCCGGAAAAGACCAAGATCGTCTACTGCAAGGACGGGCGACGCAAAGGCAATTATCCGAATACGAAGTTTGACTTCCTCGGATACTGCTTCAGGACAAGGGCAGCCATGAATTGTAATCGTAAACTGTTTACGGGATATGGACCTCAAGCCAGCGCGTCATCCCTCAAAGCCATGCGGCAGAAAATCCGGGAGCTAAAGCTGCGCAGACGCACACACGTGCGGCTGGCGGATATCGCCAGAGATATCAACCCAATCCTACAGGGTTGGTTGAACTACTATGGCCGTTACTCCCCAGCAGCACTGCATTCGGTGTGGAGGTACGTCAACGCCACATTGATCGCGTGGGCAATGCGTAAGTACAAGCGCTATGCAGGACGTAAAATACAGGCTGGCCAAATGATTGGTTCCATTGCCAACAAGCGGCGCAGACTGTTCGTACATTGGCATCAAAGCAGTATCGGCGCGTTTGCCTGATGGGAGCGGTGTAAGTCGAGAGACTCACGCACCGTTCTGCGAGAGGCCGAAGGTGCAATCCCTTCGGCCTACTCCCCTCGAAGTCCCTGGCGGATAGTGGCAAACCTGAATGATCAGACCGGTTTCGTCCGCGAGTTGTTGGAGGGCCAACTTCCAGAGCCGCAGCCGTGAACCATTGGAGCCGCCGCCGTCGGCCGTGATCATCAGGCGCCTCATCCCGGGATAGAGCTTCCAACCCATCTGATCGAGCCAGCATCGGACGGCGTTGACGGCGAACTCCCCGGTGTCGTGGTCGATTCCGAGGCTGACATAGCCGAGGTTGGCGCCGATGTCGTAGACCCCGTAAGGGACGACCTTGCCCAACTCCTTGTCCTCGAAATCGTGAGCGTTGACCTCGATCGGTTCGCCCTGCGGCCCATAGTCGCTACCGCCGTTCTTGAATTCGCCCAGCAATTCCTTCTTCTTCGCGTCGATCGATATCACGGGTTCGCCGGCCGCCTGAAACGCCTCGACCTTCGCGTTGATATATTCGAACTGGGCGTCGCGATCAGGATGTTTGCCGGCTTCCTTGGTCTTGCGGTTGGAATGGCGACAATATTTCAGTTCCTCCAGCAGCTTGGGAATGGTCGAGGAACTCACTTTGTGACCCATGGCGCGAAGCGCCGTCGCCAGCTTGTCGTGGCTCTTGGAGACCCATCGCAACGGCCGCATCGGGTCGCCCATCGTCGCCGGCTCGAGCAATCGTTGCAAGTCCTCCAACAGCGTCGGGTCCTTGACCGTCAACCGAGGAGTGCCCCCGCCCTTGCGCCGCACCTCTCCCGTCAAGGAGCCGGGGTTCCGCAAGTCCTTCAGACCGCGCCCAATCGTGCTCCGGGCGACCTTCGTCGCGCGCGCGACCGCCGCAATCCCGCCGTAGCCCGCCGCCTTCGCCTCCGCCGCCGCGCTCAACCGCCGGCGTCGCTCGTCCAGCGAAGGCCGAAGCGCGTCAAACCGGACGCGCAGGGATGATTCGTCTATCATCATCACGATATAGACGCTCGCCTCGCACTCGGGAATCCGCTAAACAGCCGATGCCAGTAAAATCGCAAATTCCGAATCGGCTATTTTTGGGCGTCGCCTAAGTCGCGTCTTTGCTCCGATCCTGGCGAAAAACGGCGGGGCGCCGTCGTCAATGTGCTCTCTGTGCTGAGTTGGATAGCGGTTCCCAACGCTGGAACGTACAGCGCCTCGAAGGCCGCAGCGTGGGCGTTAACGAATTGGCTGCGGACGGCCTTACGCGAGCAAGGGACGCAGGTGCTGGGTTTGCACGCGGGGCCGATCGACACCGACATGGCGCGTGAGCTCACCCTTCCAAAGGTCACGCCCGCCGACGTCGTTCGGCAGGCGCTAAGCGCAATCGAAGCTGGCCGGGAGGAGGTGCTCGCTGACGACATGAACTCGACAGGTGAAGGCCGGACTGTCGAACGAGGCGGGCATTTACCTCAACTTCAATCCTGAGCGCAGCCTTTCGGCGGTGAGCTAGGCGAAGCGGAAAACGACACGGAAGTCCGCACGCCATTTCATAGCCTCACGTACAAAAGGTCGCGGTCCCGCCGGGTCGAGGACGCCGGCGAAGACCTCAGAGTGAAAGCGCTGTGAACGCGCGCAGGCCTGACGCAAGATCAACGCGAAACTCAAGGATCATGAAGATGGGCAAACTGGACGGAAAGATCGCTCTCGTCACCGGCGGCAGCAGCGGCATCGGCCTCGCTACGGCCAGAAGGTTCGCCAGCGAAGGCGCCTATGTTTTCGTCACCGGCCGGCGCAACCGGGAGCTTGCCGCCGCCGTCGAGGCGATCGGAGGAAACGTCGACGGCGTTCAAGGCGACGTTTCCAAACTCGACGACCTCGATCGCCTGTTTGCGCGGATCAAGCAGGAGAAGGGCAAGCTCGACATCGTGTTCGCCAACGCCGGCGCGGCCCGACACGCGCCCCTCGGTCAGATCACCGAGGAGCTCTACGAGGCTATTTTCGACATCAACGTGAAGGGCGTCCTGTTTACGGTGCAGAAGGCGCTTCCCCTCTTGCCGGATGGATCGTCCATCATCCTCAATGCATCGATCGTCGGCAGCAAGGGGCTCGCGTCGAACAGCGTCTACAGCGCCACGAAGGCCGCGGTGCGCTCGTTTGCCCGAACCTGGACGACGGACCTCAAGGACCGCCGCATCCGCGTGAACGCGATCAGCCCCGGCTCCATCGATACGCCGGGCTTGAGCGAGCTCATGGCCTCCTCGCCGGTCGGAGAGCAGCGCCTCAAGATGATTTCCAGCCTCGTTCCGCTCGGCCGGCTCGGCGATCCCGACGAGATCGCCAAAGCCGTGGTCTTTCTCGCCTCCGACGACAGCAGCTACGTCACAGGCGCCGAGCTGTTCGTCGACGGCGGGTTCGCCCAGGTCTAGCAGCCTGTCGGACTTAAACGTGAAGCCATTGATTTCATTGGAGTTCATGTTTCTGCCGAGAAAAATAAAACTCAATGATATCAATATGTTATCGGTCAAGCGGACTTCGAGTCCGACACGCTGCTGGGAACTGACACTCGGAAGCCCCGCTCCAGCCCCCATTGTGCGTCAGAATTCGGTTTGGTTCATCGCGAACGCTCTGCGTGCTCCGCCGACGCGTGGCTCGTCGTGGAGGGAAACATGCCTCAGTCCGAACACTTCGACGTCGTCGTCCTCGGCAGCGGCCAGGGCGGAAAGCTGCTCGCGTGGAACCTCGCCAAGTCTGGCAAGAGGATCGCCGTCGTCGAGCGCCGCTGGGTCGGCGGATCGTGCCCAGCGGTCGCCTGCATGCCGTCCAAGAACGAGCTGTGGAGCGCGCGCGTCGCCCATTTCGTCCGGAACGCCGCTGAGTTCGGCACGCTGACGGGCCCTGCCAGGACCGACATGCGCAAGGTCCGCAGCCGCAAGCAGGACATGGTCGAGCACGAGATCGCAATTCACCTCGAGGCCTACAAGGAGAGCGGCGCGGAACTCATCATGGGGAGCGGACGCTTCATCGGCCCGAAGACCATCGAGGTCGCGCTGAACGACGGCGGCGTCCGCGCGCTTGCCGGCGCCGAAGTCGTCCTCAACCTCGGCTCGCACGCCGCCGTGCCGGACATTCCCGGCCTCGAGGTGGCCCGCCCGCTCACCCACATCGAGGCGCTCGAGCTCGATTACTTGCCGTCGCATCTCATTGTGCTCGGCGGCGGCTACGTCGGAATCGAGACGGCCCAGACGTTCCGCCGTTTAGGCAGCGGGGTGACGATCATCGAGCCTGGCCACCAGCCCATGGGACGTGAAGACCGCGACGTCGCACAAGAGATCCAGGCCATTTTGACTGGCGAAGGCGTCGAGGTCGTACTGAACGCCGACCCCGCGAGCGTTCATGGCCTTTCCGGCGACGTGGTGGCCGTCACAGTCCGGACAGCGGAAGGAGAGCGGACGATCGAGGGCAGCGACCTCATGGTGGCGGTCGGCCGCGTCCCGAACACCGCGGATATCGGTCTCGACAAGACCGGCGTGGAATTGGATCGGCGCGGCTTCGTCCGCGTCAACGAGCGTCTCGAGACGACCGTTCCGGGGATCTGGGCGATCGGCGAGTGCGCCGGCAGCCCCCAGTTCACCCATATATCGGTCGACGACTTCAGGATCGTTTTGGACAATATGGCCGGCGGCAATCGCAGGACCGACGACCGGCAGGTTCCGTATGTCATGTTCACCGATCCGCCGTTGGCGCGCGTCGGCCTTTCGGAAGGCGAAGCGCAGCGTCAAGGCATCCCGGTGCGGGTCGGGCGGCTGCCGATGAGCCAGGTCCTGCGCACCGAGGCGACCAGCGAGAAACAGGGCTTCATGAAGGCGGTCGTCAGCGGGAGCGACGATCGCATCCTGGGCTTCACCATGATCGGCTCCGAGGCCGGCGAGGTCCTGGCGGTCATCCAGACCGCGATGCTGGCGGGGCTTCCTTATACGAAGCTTCGCGACGCCGTCTTCTCGCACCTGACCATGGCCGAAGGCCTCGGCCCGCTCTTCGCAAGCATCCCGGCCCGATCAGCCTGATATCCAAAATCAGGAACTGGACGGCGCCGTCATTCATATCGGACCTCGTGGCCGCCGCGGCGGGCGAGCTCTTGCGCCTGATAATTCTCGCCGATCGAAAAGGCGCAGATGCGCGACAGGTGCGAGTAGGGCAGGCCGGTCTCTTTCGCCCAGGCGTTGAATTGCTCCTGAACGAGCCTCAAGTCGCGCTTCGACTTGACCTCCTCGCCGACGTCGAGGCCGGCATCGCACAGGCAGGCGACGACGTCCTTCGAGGTGACGAACCCGTCCCAGCCGAGAAACCGGAGCAGCATCTGGCCGGTGTTTCCGCCGAGCCGGTCGCCTCGCTTCGCAAGGAGCTCGAGCATCCCGACCTCGTCGGAGGACGGCCATTTGGCGAGGAAGGCGCCGAAGCTTCCGTGCTCCTTCGCCACGTCCCGGACGAAACCGGCGTTGGCTCTCACCGACAGGATTTTTGCGCCGTTGCGCACGATGCGCTTATCCTTGGTCAGCCCGTCCCAGAACTCGTCCGGCTCGAATGCGAGGCGGGCGGGCTCGAACCCGAGGAAAGCCTCCTCGAAGCCCGGCCACTTCGCCTCGATGACCCTCCAGGCGAAGCCCGCCGAAAACACCCGCTTCGCCATTTCCGCAAGCACGTGGTCGTCCCTGAGCGCGGCGAGCGCCTCGGGGTCCGGCTTCGGCGACAGGAGGCGTTCGAGCGCGGCGCCGCCGCCCTTGCGCCGTTCGGCGCGGGCGCGAATGGTTTGGAATGACAACACGCTTCGGCTCCCTTTTTTTGCTTTCGGAACCCACGGGCAAGACGCCCCGCCGAGTCCTGGTCGTGTGCGCTGATTAAATTCCGCGGAATCCGCGGCGGCGCAAGCGCGTTCGCGGGCAATCCGCTGGCGTTTCTCCTACGCCATCCCGGCCGGCGGAACCGCCATGGGTGACCCGGTCGCGATGGACGGCTCGAGCTTTGGTAAATGTTGCCAAAATTGCTACCCTTCGCTGGAAACAGGAGATTTGGCCGATGCCGACCCGCAATATCAGCCTGACGCCCGAGCAGGACGCCTTCATCGACGAAGTTCTGAAGGCGGGAGAATACCGCAACGCCAGCGAGGCGATGCGCGACGCGATCCGCGCGCTGCAACTGCGCCGCGCCGAGGAAGCGCTCAAGCTCGACAAGCTGCGCCTTTCGATCAAAGCCGGCGTCGCGGCCCTCGACCGCGGCGAGTACGCGGAGGTCGAGGACGAGGACCTCGACGCCTATCTCGACAACCTCGCCGCGCCGATGCGGCCTTGATCCCACATGGCGCGATATCGGCTATCCGAGCCGGCGAAGGCCGACGTCGCCGCGATCCTGAGGAGGAGCGGAGAGCTTCACGGGCAAGAGGCCCGCATCCGCTATCGCGCGCTCCTGACAGCCGCGATGCGCCGCGTCGCGGCCGACCCGGAAGGAGTTTCGACTGCCGATTGCGCCGAGCTCGTTCCCGGCATTCGCAGCTTCCACATACGCCACAGCCGCGACGACAGCCGCGAGGCGCCCATCGCGAATCCCGCGCATCTCATCTTTTATCGCGTCGTTCGGCCGGGCGTCGTGGAAATCGTCCGCATCCTGCACCGCAGCATGGAGCCCAGCCGGCATGTCGGCCCAAGAAATGGGCCAGGATAGAGCGTCGCCGTCATGCACCCGAGGAGAGCCGCGGGTGGGAATTCCGCTCGGAGGGTTCTGTATGGGGGCGCTCGCAATGAGCAAAGAAACGCCCCGGGAAAATGCGCCGGAGCGATAGGATCAAAGTGGACTCGCTCTACTCCGCCGCCTCGGCGAGCTCGGGGTAGTCGCTATAGCCCTCCTCGCCTGCGAGTAGAATGGCCGAATTCCAGCGGTTGAGCGGGGCGTTGAGCGCGATCCGGCGGGGCAGGTCGGGATTGGCGATGAAGAGCTTGCCGAAGCGACGGCGTCGGCTTCGCCGGCGGGCATCAAGCACTGCCGCTTCCCCATGAGAGGCCGCATGTGCAACCTCTACAGCGCGAACTACGATCGCGCCACGGTTGCAGGATTGCAACAGCAATGGGAATTGTGAGTGACGCTCGACCGGCGCCATTGACTTCGTTCTCATGCCGTAGCTAGATCGGCGTCGCTAGCGAGCAGCTAGATAATCCTCGCTAGCGAGCAGCTAGATAATCCTCGCTAGCGGGCGCTAGACGAAAGCGAGGTATAGAGCGCGCTGGAACCTCGGCTCCCACAGACACGGGGTTTATTACGAGCCTATAGAGAGAAAACGTTTCTTTGTAGCGACCCTCAAGGACGAGGAGAACACTTTCTCCCCGTCCTTTTTGTCTGAGGCAAATGTTACGCTCATGCCGCCGGCTTCCTGACGACCGACGCGAGCGAGGTTTCCAATCTAAAACGGAGCGGCAGTGGCGTCCAGTGACCTAACGCTGCGCTCGAGACTGATTGCAGAGCGCTACTTTCGACCGAGCGCGGCTAGGGCGACGGCCCGAAAATCGAAGGGCCGCATCTGCTTTGGCTGCCGCGTCTTTCCAGGGGTGCGGAACGGGCGCCCATGCCCACGGCGAAAAAAGCCGCAATTCCGAGCGACTGCTTGTTCCAGCGCGTTCAAGGCGCGCAACCCATGAATTGTTCGATTCTCGCGGTCGCCGCCGCGCTGGCGGCAAGCCCGGCGCTCGCCGCGCAGGACTATCCTCCCGGCTTGTTCGAGAATTCGCCCGTCGTTCCCACTGGACCGCCAGACGCGACCGTTCCCTCTGGACCGCCAGACGATGCCGTTCCTTTTGGACCGCCGAACGCAGTCGGCCCTGTGGACGACTATTGCGCTGGCGTCGCCTCCCGGACCTTTCGCAGTCTGGCGGAAGTCAGGCAGGCGCACGCCCAGTGCGATCACATTCACAAACCCGCTCCGCTGCCGCCGCCCGCCGGGGACCAGCCTGCCGAGTGAATGGCAGGGGGAGGCGCCATCGAGCTAACCGCTCTTCAGTTGCGCCACCGCGTCGGAGCAACGACTCCGCCGCCTCGGCGAGGTCGGGGTCGTCGGTGTAGCCTTCCGGCCCTCGCGAGTAGAAGGTCGCGGAATTCCAGCGGTTGAGCGGGGCGTTCAGCGCGATGCGGCGCGGCAGGTCGGGATTGGCGATGAAGAGCTTGCCGAAAGCGACGGCGTCGGCTTCGCCGGCGGCGAGAACGGGATTGCGGTCACAGTTTATTCAGTCCCCTTGGGCGGTGGCGTTTTCTACAGGTCAATTCAATACGCTGCTTTTCAAGAAGGGGGGTGCAGGCGAGTGTCGAGGGTGAACGTCTCCTGCGCCACGGACCCGTACAGGCCTTGGGCCACGGCTGGATCGAAGATCACGTTCCAGCTGTGGGACGAGACCGCGCTCGGAATGAGGATGAATGGATGCGCCCGCAGCAAAGCGTCGCCGAATGCTTGTTGGCCGGCTCCGACCGCACCCGGCCTCAGCCAGTTGCGATTGGGGACATCCACCGGATTGACGACGAGCACTTGGCTGGCGTCCGCAATCTGCGCCGACGTCAGAACATGGGGAACCGTATCCAGCGTCTTGAAGGTCGTGTGCGCGGCCACTTCCAAGATGGCGGTGGCGGGATCCAATGAGGCGTAGACGACGCGACCACCGCGAGAATTCCATCGGCCGCCCACGCGGTAACTGCCTTCGCCGCTATCCCATGCAGCTCCGAACTTCGCCAGATCGAGCCTCCAGAAGACGAGTTCGCCGCCACCGAGGGGCGGCGGCAGCGGCGTCACGTATAGACGCCGTACTCGAGCCGCGTCAGATGATCTTCGACGGACTCGACGCCTGCGGGCGTGGATAGCAGGTCGATCGGCTTACGTCGGTCGAGCGCCATCGCTGGACGTTCCATCCATTCTTCGGCTTCAGCCTGTGATCCGAAAAGATCGATGGCCCGGCCAAGGATCTCGGCGAACTTCCACGTTCGACCGCTCTGCTCGCGGCTTAGCGGTTTCTCGGGCGCATCTTTGCGGCGCTGGTAGGTCCTAAGGCTAATGCCGACCGCCTTCTCCAAAACGCCGTGGCGGGGCGCACGGAAAATGGCGACGTAGGCCACTAGATGTTTGAGTGCGTCGCCTGGCAGACCTTCCTGAAGCAAGTCATGAACTTCCAAGCGGCTATGGACTGAGCGATGTAAGGTGCGTCGTCCGCCCAGCAGTTGGACAGTCCGATTGATCTCAGCATCTTCGTTAGAGCGGTTTTCGAGTGGCATAGGAGATCCCGTCAGGTGTCGCCGATAAAGTGACATGTGACGCCATCGGATTCAAGCCCGCTAGCCGACGTGGCCTACTCCGCCGCCTCGGCGAGCTCGGGGTAGTCGGTGTAGCCTTCCTTGCCCTCGGAGTAGAAGGTCGCCGAGTTCCATCGGTTGAGGGGGGCGTTCAGCGCGATGCGGCGCGGCAGGTCGGGATTGGCGATGAAGAGCTTGCCGAAAGCGACGGCGTCGGCTTCGCCCGCGGGGAGAATCGCCGTCGCGCCACGAAGATGCGGTTTCGAAGGCGAAGATCGCCAACGGCGACGGGGTCGAACAGCGTCGGTATATCCAGAATCATCCTTCCTCGGCTTGATGGGGCGTTCCGACACGGGGGCTATGTTGCAGCGCCGTAAGAGCGGGCGCCGCAACAGACCCGCGTCATGGCCTTCCCTCGCCCTCGAACACGATCTGGTCGGCCCATTTGCGCGCCGCCTCCCGCTGCGCAGCGGTGCGGACGGTCCAGGTCATGACCGGCGCGCCGTTGAGCTCCTTCATCAGGAACGGCGTCTTGTGCGGCAGGTCGTCGACGTTCCAGGACAGAAAGTCCGGCCGGAGCCGGTCGAAATGCTCGAAAGCGGTCCAGTCGCGTTTCTGCTCAGGCGTCAAAAAACCCCAGGCGGGACCGTCGTAGGACGCTTCGGCCACGATCCCGAGCGGGCATGGGCGGCCCGGGGGCCCGAGCCGCGGCCAGCGCAGGCGCAGATAGGCGACGAGGTCCGGGTCGAAGCTCTTGATGGCGAGCGGGCCGGCATAAGCTCCGGCGAGCGGGGCGATCCGGTCGGCGATCCGCCAGTCGCCGTCGAACCGGCTTTTCAGTTCGCAGACGACCGGCGTGCGGCCGGCGACGAGCGCGAGAAACTCGGCGAAGGTTGGAATTCGGTCCGCTTGTAGCCGCGATCGCTGATCGCGGCTGACGCGGTCCATAGGGCGTCCGAATGGACGCCCGTCCTTCGACGGGCTTTGGACCGCGTCTACAAGGGCGGCGGGGGCGCTCGGGCGCCCGGCACAATCCGTGCCCTTCGGATCGCCTTGGCGCTCTTTTCGGTCAGCGCGCCCTTGGCGTCGGTCAGGCGGTCGAGCGTCTCGTCGTGAAAGACAAAGATTTCTTCGTCCGCGCTCATCTGGACGTCGCATTCGATGGCGAAGCCGCCCGCGATCGCCGCTTCGGCCGCGCGAAGCGTGTTCTCGATCACGCCTTTGGCAGCCTCGTGCAGGCCGCGGTGCGCGATCGGACGCTCGGTCAGCCAGGCCGGCGCGTTGAGCGCCCTCAAAACGAAATCTCGAACACGGCTTCGACCTCGACCAGCGCATTCATCGGCAGATGGGCGACGCCGACGGTGGCGCGCACATGACGGCCGCGCTCCCCGAACACGTCGGCCATCAGATCGGACGCGCCGTTCATCGCCTGGGGCAGGGCGTCGAAGGAGGAGGCGACGTTGAAGAAGCCGCCGAGCCGCACGACCCGCACGACCTTGTCGAGGTCGCCCAGCGCCGCCTGCGCCTGCGCCAAGAGATTGATCGCGCATCGTTCCGCGGCCTCGCGCGCCGCCTCGATCGGGGAATCGGGTCCGAGCTTGCCCTTGTGACGCTCGGCGAGCGTCCCGTCCGGCCCGATCGGGAGCTGTCCGGAGACAAACAAAAGAGGCAGCGCGCCCGGCCCCATGCCGCTCGTCTGAACGAAGGGAACGTAATTGGCGACCGGGGCGGCGGGATGCGGCAGGACGATTCCGAGTTCGGCGAGGCGTTTGGCGGTCTGGGACATGGGGAGGGGAAACCTTGGCTGGGCCATCTTGGCGAGACGGCTCGGCCCGTTGCAAGAGAAAACGGGCGTTCCGCGCTCAGATTGTAGCGGCGCTCGGCTCATGGGCGGCCGACGCGGTCACCGACCGCGTCAACAAGGGTGCAGCCGACGGTTCGTCCCAGACCAAGCTTGTTTTTGCCGTTCTGCGCGCTTAGTTATGCAGGCAACGAGGGTCGCGCCGCCGGCTTCGACCGGGAGGCGCCTTCGCATTGGGAAAGCGGCCATGGGTAGCTTCAGCATTTGGCACTGGATGTTGTTCGGCGCGGTGGCGCTCCTCTTGTTCGGCGGCAAGGGCAAGATCTCCGACCTCATGGGCGACGTCGCCAAGGGCGTGAAATCGTTCAAGAAAGGCCTCGCCGACGACGACGAGAAGCCCGCGCAGACGGCGTCCGCTCCGCCGCGCTCGATCGAGAACCGGGTCGGCGTCGACGCCAACGACGTTCACAAGGTCGGCTGAGCGCGTCTTTTTCGACGCTGGTGAAACAGGGAGACGTTTGCGCGCTTCCCTGACTTTCGTTCGGCCGGATTCGCGATGTTCGACTTCGACATAGGCAAGATGATGGTGGTCGCGATCGTCGCGCTCGCGGTGATCCCGCCGAAGGACTTGCCGCGGGTCATGCGCACGGTCGGTCAGGCGATCGGCAAGATGCGCCGCATGGCGGCCGAGTTCCAGGGCCAGTTCATGGACGCGATGCGCGAGGCGGACCTCGAGAGCGTCCGCAACGAGCTCAGCGCACTCAATGAAAAGGCGAAAGTCGACGCTACATTCGATCCCGCGGCGATGATCCGCGAGGAAGTGACCAGGGCCGCCGCGCCTCCGCTCGGCATCGGCGCGTCGGAGGTCGCGCTCGATGCTCCCGGGGCGGCGCCGGCCCCGCCGCACGATACGTCCGCCGAGATCGAGTCGGAACTGGAGAACGTCCGCAAGGAGCTCGAAGCGCTCAACGAAAAGGCGAAGCTCGGCGCGGCTTTCGATCCTGCGGCGATGATCCGCGAGGAAGCGGCCAGGGCAGCCGCGCCTCCGCTCGGCGTCGGCGCGTCCGAGATCGCGCTCGACGCTGCCGAGGCGGCGCCGGCCCCGCCCGCGCCGCAGGATGCGTCTGCCGCAATCGAGGCCCCCGCCGCCAAGCAGAGCGCCGCGGAATGACCCAGGAGGACATCGACGCCACCAAGGCGCCGTTGATGGACCACCTGATCGAGCTGCGCGCCCGGCTCATCCGGTCGCTCTACGCCTTTCTCGCCGCGTTTCTTGTCTGCTTCTATTTCTCGCGCACGATCTACAACGTGCTGACCGAGCCTTACGTCCGCGTGGTCGGGGCGGAGAAGGCGACGCTGATCGCCACCCATTTTCTCGAGCAGTTCTACACCAACATCCGCCTCAGCATGTTCGGCGCGGGCGTGATCGCCTTCCCGGTCATCGCCGTCCAGCTCTACAAGTTCATCGCGCCGGGCCTCTACAAGAATGAGCGGCAGGCGTTCCTGCCCTATCTGATTGCGACCCCGATCTTTTTTCTGTTCGGCGCGCTGCTCGTCTATTTCGCGGTGATGCCGCTGCTCATCCGCTTCTCGGTGTCGCTGCAGCAGGTCAATACGCCGGGCGAGGCGACGATCGAACTGTTGCCGAAGGTCAGCGAGTACCTCTCGCTCATCATGACGCTCATCTTCGCCTTCGGCATCGCCTTCCAGCTGCCGGTGATCCTCACGTTGCTGGGGCACGTCGGGATCATCGACTCGGCCTATCTGGTCAGGATGCGGCGCTACGCGATCGTGACGGTGGTCGGGATCGCCGCCATCCTGACCCCGCCGGACCTCATCAGCATGACCTCGCTCGCCCTGCCGATGCTGGCGCTTTACGAAGGGGCGGTGATCGCGGTCAGGATGGTCGAGAAACGGCGCGGCGCCGGGGCGGCCCAAAGCACTGCCGGCACATAGTCGGCTTTTCAGCCCGCGCCGAGCGGGTGGAGATTGAGATGCAGCTCGACCCGGCGCACGCGCGCGTCGAGGTCGCCGATGAGCACGCCATGGCCGACGACCGAGGTGTGATAGTCGACCACGGCGCGGCGCAGGCCGACGATCTGGTCGCTGAGCTCCTTCCGCATCGACAGCAGATCGGCGGCGACGTCGGCGCGCAAAGAATGCATGTCGGACTTCAGTTCGGCGCGCAGCGCGCCCAATTCGGACTTGCCGGCCAGTTCCGCGCGCAGCGACTCCATGTCGGCTTTGGACGCCAGCTCAGCGCGCATCTCGCGCAGGAGCTGGAGTAGGCTCTCGGGTTGGTCGCTCATGCGCCGATCCTAACAGCTTCGCAAACGATGGTCAGCAGGCAATTCCATGTTTGGCGCTGTCGTTTTTCCAATGGCGCGCCGCGCGTCGATAGCCTCGCGACGCCTTTCGACGCTTGCGCTCCGCAATTCTGGCTCGCTCGCCTGCGGGAAATCCGGTGAGCCCGCGCGACATCCTGGCGGCGGTCAGCGTCGCGGTCGTCTGGGGCCTCACCTTCATCGCCATCAAGGTCGGCGTCGGCGAGACCTCGCCGCTGATGCTGTCGGCGTTGAGGTTCGTCTTCGCCGCCATGCCCTTCGTCTTCTTTGTCCGGCCGCCCCAGGCGCCGGCCTCAGCGGTCGCGGCCTATGGATTGCTGATCGGCGTCGGGCAGTTCGGCCTTCTGTTCATCGCCATCCATGCGGGTTTTCCGGTCGGACTGGCCTCGCTCGTGATCCAGATGCAGGCGTTCTTCACCATCGCGCTGGCCTGGGCTTTGCTGCGCGAACGGCCGAGGCGTCCGCAGCTCCTCGGCGCGGCCGTCGCCTTCGCCGGCATGGCGGCGATCGGCTCGGCGCGGCTCGCGGGCGCGAGTTTTTGGCCGCTCCTGCTGGTCATTCTGGCGGCGGCCTTCTGGGGATCGGGCAATGTGCTGGCCAAAACCGTCGGCAAGGTCGACATGCTCGCCTTCACCGTCTGGTCGAGCCTGGCCGCGCCCGTTCCGCTGATCCTCCTGTCGCTCGCCGTCGACGGGCCGGCGCCGCTTCTTGCGCTCGCCCATCCAAGCTGGAGGCTGGTCTTGAGCGTGCTCGTCGTCTCCTACGCCGGCACGGTGTTCGGCTTCGGGGTCTGGGCGCGGCTGCTCGCGCATTATTCGGCGGCGACCGTCGCGCCCTTCGCGCTGCTGGCGCCGGTCGTCGGCATGGTCGCGGGCGCGGTCGTCTTCGGCGAGACGATGAGACCGGTTGAGCTTCTCGGCGGCGTTCTGGTAATGGCAGGCCTCGCGCTCAACGTCTTCGGCGACTGGCTGCTCAGCCGCCGCGCGCCCGTTCTCAGGTGATTGATGCACGATATCAAGGCGATCCGCGACAACCCTCAAGTGTTTCGACGCAGGGGCTCGCACGGCGCGGGCTGCCGCCCCGCGCCGAATTCGCTGATCGCCCTCGACGAACGGCGCCGCGCCGCGATCGCCGAGTTGCAGCGCGCCCAGGAGCGCCGCAACGCCGCCTCGAAAGAAATCGGCGCGGCGATGGCGCGCAAGGACGCTCAGGCGGCCGAGGATCTGAAGGCCGAGGTCGCGGGGATCAAGGCGACCATGCCGGAACTCGAGGCGGCCGAGCGGGAGGCGGACTACGGCGCTCGACACGGCGCTCGCCGAAATTCCCAACCTGCCGTTCGACGACGTCCCCGACGGCAAGGACGAAAACGACAATGTCGAAGTGCGCCGCCACGGCGCGCCGCCGGAGTTTCCGGAAGGGTTTACGCCGAAGCAGCATTTCGAGATTGGCGAGGCGCTGGGGCTCATGGATTTCGACGCCGCCGCAAAACTTTCGGGGGCGCGATTCGTCGTGCTGAAGGGGGCGCTCGCGAGGCTTTCCCGCGCGCTCGAGCAGTTCATGCTCGATCTGCATACGACCGAGCACGGGTACACGGAGATCGAGCCGCCGGTGCTGGTGCGCGACGCTGCGATGTTCGGCACGGCGCAATTGCCGAAGTTTAGAGATGATCAATTTCCTACGAAACTGCTTCGTGAAAAAATTGTACCGGAGCTGGTCATTGGACAATTGGTTCAATGGCTAACGAATACACTAAAGACAAAAAAAGAGAAAGACGATTGGAAAGTAATGAAATACTTATTTGCTCCTTCTTCTGATAGTAGAGATTTCGAGTTGGAGCAAAAATTGTATATAGGTGTCATCAGGAATTTCATCGCACATTCTGATCCTTCTCTCTTAAGAAGCTATTTGCAGAATGTTATATCAAGCGACAGCAATTTCGACACACTCTGGCTCATCCCGACCGCCGAAGTGCCGATGACCAACCTCGTGCGCGAAACCATCGTCGACGAGAAGACGCTGCCGCTTCGCTTCACCGCCGGCACGCTGTGCTTCCGCGCCGAGGCGGGCTCGGCGGGCAAGGACACCCGCGGCATGATCCGCCAGCACCAGTTCAAGAAGGTCGAACTCGTCTCGATCGCCACGCCCGAGCAGGCGCGCGACGAGCATGAGCGAATGACGGCCTGCGCGGAGGAAGTGCTGAAGCGGCTCGGCCTGCATTTTCGCACCGTCGTCCTCTGCACCGGCGACACCGGCTTCGCCTCGCGAAAAACCTACGACATCGAGGTGTGGCTGCCGGGGCAGGGGCGGTTCCGCGAGATTTCCTCCTGCTCGGTCTGCGGCGACTTCCAGGCGCGGCGGATGAACGCCCGCTCAAAGGCGGCCGACGCCAAGTCGACCCGCTTCGTCCATACACTGAACGGCTCCGGCGTCGCCGTCGGCCGGGCGCTGGTGGCGGTCATGGAGAATTTTCAGCAGCCCGACGGGTCGGTCGCGATCCCCGAGGTCCTGCGGCCCTACATGGGCGGGCTGACGCGGATCGTGGCGAGAGGGTAGGGGCCCTCACCGGCCCGACGGGCGTTGCGGGCCGCGGGCGCATGGGCCGGCGACAAGCCGCAAAGCCGACCCTACCGCATTCACACAAGTCGACAAGGAGGACGCCAGACCTGGCGGGGTGCTCGACCAGCAGGCGGGGCTCGACGGGTTCCGTGAACCGCAGCCCGAACGGGCGCCCGCGTTGACGCGCACTCCCGTTTCGCCTTCCGCTCATGAAACGGCGTCGGCGCCCCGATTGACTCTTTCGCGGCTCAATGGCTGGCCTCTACGCACCCGCCCCGGGCCTCGCGGCCGACGGCGCACGGCTCGGGGCCGATGCGGGTTGCTGCGCCTTCGCTGCAGTGGACTGGCGCCACCGAACTCCTCGCCGACTCCCGGCGCACTGTCGCCGTCATCCACCGTCGTCTCAGGCGATGCGCAGGGCCGGTTTCGGCTGAGGGATGTCGCGGCCGAGCACCCTTGCCTCTTCGAGCCAGGCGGCGATGGCGTCCTCGATATTCCGGGCAGCCGCCTCTCGCGTGTCGCCGTCCGACATACAGCCGGGAAGATCGGGGACCGTCGCGAGAAACCCGCCGCCGTCTTCCTCCGGTAGCGGCACGATCAGAACGGCATAATCAGGCTTTCGCATTGGCGTCTCTCACGGCGTCGATGAACCGCACGAGCTTGCGGATATATACAGGCTTGATGGGGCGGCGAAAAGGGACGGTCAAAATCTCGCGCTGCGAGGGATGCGAAACCTTGAAATGCGAGCCACCGCCCGACGGCGGAGCGCAGCGGATTCCAAACGCTCGGCACGCCTTCTCGACGTCCGCTAGGCTCCAATCCGACGACGGATGGAGCGCATTCTTTCGAGGGTATCGCTCAACCCGCCTCCTTTCGAGGCCGCCGTTTCTGGCCGCCTGGCCTTCCCTGCTTCCTTGCGGCATCTCGCACCGTCGACCTCGTGCAAGGACCTCTTCCGAGTCCCCAACCCCGTCAAGGGACGAGCCCGGCGGAGGCGGTGCGCTGATAGGGCGTCCGGAAGGACGCCCGTCTCTCGACGGGCTATGGCGCGCCCTTGTCAGGGGTGAACGCTCGGAAAACAAAGCTCGGCAAAAAGCCGACGGCTTCGTGTGCCGGCGGCGGGACGATGAAAAAAAGCATTGGTGCAACCGTCGCCGTAATAGCCGCATCAGCGTCGCCGATCTCCCGGAATTGTCGCTCGACCAGCAGGCGGGGCTCGACGGGTTCGTGAACCGCAGCCCGAACGGGCGCCCGCTCGACGCTCAGGACTTCATCGCGATGGTCGAGATGAAGTTCGGCCGCGAGGCTCAGCCGGGCAAGCGGGGGCGCAGGCCGCACGCCGGAGGATGGATTGATATGGGGTATTCATATCATGTCCCCGTAACGCATTAACGCATTAACGCATTAACGCATGTAACGCATTGTAACGCATTGTAACGCATTAATGCATGCATTAATGCATGCATTAAACGCATTAACGCATGGTAACGCATGGTAACGCATGGTAACGCATGGTAACGCATGGTAACGCATGGTAACGCATGGTAACGCATGGTAACGCATGGTAACGCATGGTAACGCATGGTAACGCATGGTAACGCATGGTAACGCATGTAACGCATGTAACGCATGGCTATTTGTTATAGTTGTCGTCGTCAATTTCTACATTGATAAACTCAATGTCATCAACAATGTTCTGTGGTAGGCCACAGAACCGCAGCATATAAGCGAATACCGACTTGTCAAACGGCGACGTACTTACCTTCTTCCGTCTTAATACCGCGTAATACTTTGATTTCTTCGCATCATCACTTCGATCTACATTTCCCGTTTCCATTCTTGAGCTCCGCGTGCCTCCGAACTTTGCGCTGATGGTTCAGCTAGAGCCTCAATGTACACCTTTCGCATTCAGTTCCTCCCACGTCGACTTGTTAAATATCAAGCCTGCTTTCCTCACCACGAAACATACTTAACGTAAGGCGCCTCTCCGTCGTTTGTCAATGGTCAGTCGCTTTTTAGCGCACCGTGTATGACACAAATCGCACCTATTGACAAATTACGCACACTTGCTTAACTGCGTTGCGGTAGCGTTGCGCATATTGTGCGACGCGGTATGCCAAGATGGGTTCCTGTGGGGGAGTCCAGCGACGCTCTGGCGGCGTCGCCTAAAACGGAGGATGGCTTATGAATGAAGCGGCAACGGAAGTTGGCCGGAGGGACAGACGCGCCCGCGCGGCTGCCAACACATCAATCTCGGGAAACGGATCAAAGAAGGTGCGATTGACGATCTCGCTGTCAGAGAAGTCGATGGAGGCCTTTGAGGAAATCAAGGCATGCACCGATGCAGATACGGATTTGGAGGTATTTCGGAATGCGTTGCGGCTGCACCTGATGCTCCTTCGAGCCCATCGAAACAAAGTCAGATTGTTTATGAAGCGGGACGACGGCGCAGGCGGTGAAGAAGCCCTGCCAGTGAACCTATTTGTCGACAGCGAGTGACTGAGATGCCTCCCCGCGGGGAGCTCATAAATCCCCTCATTTAGACCGACTTGAAATTGCCTGAATTGGCGGGTCACCGCGTTGCGCTGTCGCGAATCAGCGGGGGAAGGTGGCTCATGCGGAAGCCGGTCGAGCGCGTGGAATTCATTCATCATTTTGTGGAGCGGGCGTTTGCAGGGAGCCTGCACGCCAAACGGATTGTTTCGCTGGCCAACGGGGTGGTCGGCGTTGTGACGGGGGCGTCCTTGGCCGTTTCCGTCATCGGGCATGCGCTGGCGCGGGCGCGCGGTCTCGTCGACAGGCACGCAATCAAACAGGTCGATCGTCTGCTGAGCAACGCCGGCGTCGTCGTGTGGGAGCTGTTTGCGCCGTGGGTGCGCGAGATGGTGGGCCAGCGCGAGGCGATCGTCGTGGCGATGGACTGGACCGATTTCGACGCCGACAACCAAGCCACGCTCGCGCTGAACCTCGTCACCCGCCACGGCCGCGCGACGCCGCTCCTGTGGCTCACGGTCGACAAGGATGAATTGAAGGACCAGCGCAACGACTTCGAGGACCTCTGCCTTTGCCGTCTGAAGGCGCTTCTTCCCGAAGATGTGGCGGTGACGATCCTGGCCGATCGGGGCTTCGGCGACGTCAAGCTGTTCGAGTTCCTCGACAGGCTCGGCTTCGGCTACGTCATCCGCTTTCGCGGCAATGTTCAAGTGGCCGCGGCGGACGGCGAGACGCGCCTGGCCGCCGACTGGGTCGGCAAGGGCGGACGGGCGCGCCTGCTGCGCGGCGCCAAGGTCACGGCCGCCCGCCACAAGGTCGGCGCGGTGGTCTGCGTCCACGCCACGGGCATGAAAGAGGCGTGGCATCTGGCCGCCAGCGACGCAAGTTCGAGCGCGGGCCAGATCGTCAAACTCTACGCCAAGCGGTGGACGATCGAGCCTGGGTTCCGGGATTCCAAAGACTTGCGCTTCGGCATGGGGCTGAGCGCGCTACGCATCGGCGATCCGCAGCGGCGCGACCGCTTGCTAATGCTCAACGCCTTGGCGATCCTGCTGCTGACGCTGCTCGGCGCCGCCGGCGAAAGCCTCGGCATGGACCGATTGCTCAGAACCAGCACGGTCAAACGCCGCGTCCATTCGTTGTTCCGCCAGGGTTGCCTGCTCTACGGCCTCATCCCCAACATGCCCGAGCAAAGACTGCGGCCGCTCGTCGCCAAATACGAGGAATTGCTACGCCAAAACAGAGTCTTCACCGAAACCTTCGGGCTCGCGTAAATGAGGGGATGGGTGAGGGCCTTGTGGCGCGACTTCATGGCAGAAATACAAGATGCAAATTGGAGAGTTAGAGGCGTTGCAAATATTAGGAATTTTCATAGTGAAAGCCATCCAATCGATTTGGTCGACGGAGTTGCGATACGAGGTAGGTCCAGAACTGATCTTGCGTCCCTTGGTTTCGATGCTGCGGTATGGGAGGGCATCAAGGAAGACTGGCGTGGTTTCGGAGCAAGCTCATTCGTTCTCGTCGCGGAGGATCTTTCGCAAGGCAGCCAGATAACTTGATTATGTTGGACACCTACACAGTATCACGGAAGGCCACGCGAGCGATAATGGCTTTGCGCTTAGCGGCCGCCGGATCGATTGGCGTGGGTCCGATGTGGGTTGTTAGACCCGCTCGCTTCAACGTCGGGCTGGGCTCATGAATCCCCTCATTTAGACCGACTCGAAATTGCCTGAATTGGCGGGTCACCGCGTTGCGCTGTCGCAAATCAGCGGGGGAAGGTGGCTCATGCGGAAGCCGGTCGAGCGCGTGGAATTCATTCATCATTTTGTGGAGCGGGCGTTTGCAGGGAGCCTGCACGCCAAACGGATTGTTTCGCTGGCCAACGGGGTGGTCGGCGTTGTGACGGGGGCGTCCTTGGCCGTTTCCGTCATCGGGCATGCGCTGGCGCGGGCGCGCGGTCTCGTCGACAGGCACGCAATCAAACAGGTCGATCGTCTGCTGAGCAACGCCGGCGTCGTCGTGTGGGAGCTGTTTGCGCCGTGGGTGCGCGAGATGGTGGGCCAGCGCGAGGCGATCGTCGTGGCGATGGACTGGACCGATTTCGACGCCGACAACCAAGCCACGCTCGCGCTGAACCTCGTCACCCGCCACGGCCGCGCGACGCCGCTCCTGTGGCTCACGGTCGACAAGGATGAATTGAAGGACCAGCGCAACGACTTCGAGGACCTCTGCCTTTGCCGTCTGAAGGCGCTTCTTCCCGAAGATGTGGCGGTGACGATCCTGGCCGATCGGGGCTTCGGCGACGTCAAGCTGTTCGAGTTCCTCGACAGGCTCGGCTTCGGCTACGTCATCCGCTTTCGCGGCAATGTTCAAGTGGCCGCGGCGGACGGCGAGACGCGCCTGGCCGCCGACTGGGTCGGCAAGGGCGGACGGGCGCGCCTGCTGCGCGGCGCCAAGGTCACGGCCGCCCGCCACAAGGTCGGCGCGGTGGTCTGCGTCCACGCCACGGGCATGAAAGAGGCGTGGCATCTGGCCGCCAGCGACGCAAGTTCGAGCGCGGGCCAGATCGTCAAACTCTACGCCAAGCGGTGGACGATCGAGCCTGGGTTCCGGGATTCCAAAGACTTGCGCTTCGGCATGGGGCTGAGCGCGCTACGCATCGGCGATCCGCAGCGGCGCGACCGCTTGCTAATGCTCAACGCCTTGGCGATCCTGCTGCTGACGCTGCTCGGCGCCGCCGGCGAAAGCCTCGGCATGGACCGATTGCTCAGAACCAGCACGGTCAAACGCCGCGTCCATTCGTTGTTCCGCCAGGGTTGCCTGCTCTACGGCCTCATCCCCAACATGCCCGAGCAAAGACTGCGGCCGCTCGTCGCCAAATACGAGGAATTGCTACGCCAAAACAGAGTCTTCACCGAAACCTTCGGGCTCGCGTAAATGAGGGGATGGGTGAGCGCGGGGAGGCATTTTTTCTTGCAGAATAGGCGCACGGCGTGGAAGAAGTCTTCGAATTATTCTTGGCTTTTCTCCGCTTCGTCATGCATTCATTCGCGGCGGCGGTGGGATTCTCCCTTCTTGCTGCAATAACCCTCATCCCTTTGAATGTGATGCGCTATCTTGTGCGGGAGGGAGACCCGGACGTCATTGGCACATTGAAATTGTTGCAAACCACAATATTTTATCTGGATGTCGTGCTTTTTTGTTTAACATTGTTGGCCGTCGCATATCTCTTCGTAAGATCATTGTGGATTGCTGTGAGACGAGATGTAGATAATAGGAGATGATCATGAGAAGACCCGATCGTAGGACGTCAATAGATTCACGTGTGTTTAATTACGGTGGCGGCCTTGATGAAACTTTATTTTTAGAAATGACAATTGAGCCTGAACAACCCAATTCTATGAGGCTATTACGTTTTGGGCGTGATGCGTTTAGTGAGGGATTAGCTCTTTTCTTTTCTCCTTTCTCCGGATTTTTGAAAGAATTTAGAAAGATGCGATCTGTTGATATACTCATAAATTACTCATCAGACTAGAGGATTGACATAGAATCATGACACAGCCATTACGCTGATGCGCCTTGATCGTCTGGAGAAGTCTGCTCGTGGATACCAAGAGCGTGCAAGGCTAAGCGGCAATATGCGCCGCCATGCTCGGGCCGCGCGGTTGGAAGTTGCCGCGCATTCCAAGGCGATGGCGATCGTGATGGGCGAAGTCGCAAGTTACCGCGACTAGATCGCTGCTGTGCCGCTAGAGGTACGCTCGCTTGATCTGGCTGCGCGAGATATGCTCCGCCTGTGGGTGAGCGGCGCGAACGCTATTCATGCGTACCGATTGGAACGCATTACCATTACATTACATTACATTCATTACATTACATTACCATTACCATTACCATTACATTACGAGGACATGATACGGATTCCCCTTATCAATCCCTCCCTCCGGGGGCGGGGGACCAAATTTTGCGCCTCACCCTCGGAGCGTATTCGGCATAAGACCAGAACATCATGTGCGAGTTTTCTCGGCCCCGTTTTCGCTCGCTCCGCCCAGCTGTTATCGCCCTGATAAGCGCGAATTATCTCCCTGTTCTCGCTCGAAAGCTCCCTGTTCCGCGAAACGAACGTCCCTGGTTCTGGACCGGGAGCGGCGGTCGCGCGACCGCCTCGGCCGATCTCTGCGGCGGGCCGGCGCCAAGGCGGCGCCCTGTCGGCGCCGCGCCTGTTACGCCCGCAGGCGGCTGTGAAAATTGTTGGCCAAAGTCATATTCTGTGCTATGTTTGCTCCTTCAGGCCGTCCCTGGGAGAGCTCCTCACCCGTGAGGCTTGAAAAGATTGAAACCGCGCCCGGAAATGGTATGGCCTCGGAAGGCTTCAACCCCCAAGATCTGGTATGGGATCCATCGCGGCTGGCGTATGCGCGGTTCCGGCTCGCAAGCCGCGAGAACCGGCAAGCCGCCGCCGTTCTCGTCCGTCCAATTAGAGCCGGCTCTTGCTCCAACCCTTTGAAAACGCTCAAAATGGCAATGGGCAGGCCTTGTAACAAGTTGGCATGAACGCGCGGTCGGCGCCGCGTCCGTTTGGCGTCGGCGCCTCGGTTTCTTGGCTGTGGCCGTGACGACGGCGGCAGTTCAACCCGATCGCATCACGCCCTGAATAGGCGGCCTGGCGCCGATCGAGGCTCGGCGCTGACGTACGCTCACTCCGGCGGCTCGAGCACGTCGCGGCCCACGCGGATCTCGGCGCTCGACCCTTCGAAGTCCGATCCGACCGGCTCGGCTCGCCCACCCAGATGCCGGGCCAGGAAGGCCTCGGCGAGCGCGTGGTAGGCGAGCGCGTTCTCGGGCCGCTTGAAACCGTGGCCCTCGTCGGGGAAGACGACGTAGGTCACCGGCAGACCATGCTTCTGCATCGCGGCGACGATTTCGTCGCTCTGCGCCAGGGTGCAGCGCACGTCGTTCGCTCCGTGGGCGATCAGCATCGGTTTGCGAATGCGGTCGGCTCGGCCGAGCGGCGAGCGGGAGCGCAAGAATTTGCGGCCCTCCGGCGTGCGCGGGTCGCCGTAGCGCCGGTAGAACTGCGCCAGGAAATCCGCCCAATAGGGCGGGAGGCTTTCCACAAGCGTCATGAGGTCGGTCGCTCCGACGATCGGCAGAGCGCAGCAGAAGACGTCGGGCGTAAAGGTCGCGGCGACGAAGGCGGCGTAGCCGCCGTAAGAACCGCCCATGACCGCGATCTTGTCGCGCCGGGCGAAGCCTTTGCGAACCGCCCATTCGACGGCGTCGATCAGGTCGTCGTGGATCTTGCCGGCGTGCTCCCGATCGCCGGCGTTGACGAAGGCTTTTCCGAATCCGACCGAAGCGCGGTAATTGACGTTGAGGACCGCATAGCCGCGATTGGCGAGCCATTGGCGCTCCCGGTCGTAGCCGTAAGAATCGCGGCTCCAGGGACCGCCGTGAACGAAGAGGACCGTCGGCAGGGGACTGCGGGGACGGCTCGACGGTTCGTCGGCCGGCAGGGTCACGTAGCAGACGAGGTCGAGTCCGTCGCGGGACTTGACGACCGCGGGCTGGGTCCCCGCCAGCCGGTAGGGCTCGAGATCCGGCCGGGCGCTGAACAATTCCCGGATCGCGGCCGCGTCGCGGTCGATGAGATGATAGCGCGGAGGCCGGCGCGGCCCGTGCACGGCGATCGTCCAGAGCCTTTCGTCGGCGCTGGCGCTCACGCGGGTGAATTCGCAGTCGGGCGCGGCGGCGCGGATCATGGCGATGGTCCTCGCCGCGCTCCTGTCGAGCGCAATCCATTCCTGCCGAAGATAAACCGCGCTGGCGGCCTGGATGTCGAACGTGCGCTGGTCCGGGATCGCATCGACGATATCTGCGCGCGGATGCTCGGCGAGCACCGTTTCGTCTCCGCTCGTCATGTCGATCGCGACCAGCGCCGACCTGTCGCGCCCGATCGACGAGCGGGCGAACAGCTTTGCCCCGCTCCGGTCGAAGTTTAGGAAAGCCGTGCCGAATTGATCGTCGAACGGGATGAGGCGCCACGGCTCCGGCCGGCCTGTCTCCATCCTGTAGACCTGCCGGGCGCCCTTGGCCGCTTCGTTCCTGGCGGCGAGCCGCATTCCCCCCTGCCGGTCGAAACCAAACCAGCCGAAGCCCTCCGTATTTTCATAGACGAGTTCGCGCTCTCCGGAAGCCGGTTCGACCGACCAGACGTCATGCCGGCGCGGATCGCGGTCGTTGAGGCCGATGAGAATCCGGCCGGGCAGGTCGGGCGAGTTCAGCAGGACCTGCGCCGCGACCTGGGACAGCGGAGCGAGATCGCGCGTTTCGCCCGTTTCCGCTTCGACCGCGTGGAGGCGGAAATTCTCGTCGCCGTTCTCGTCCTTCAGGAACAAGACGAAGCGTCCGTCGGCGCTCCAGTCGTGCCAGGCCGGCGGGCGCCCCGCCATTCGGGTCAAAGGCTGCGCCTCGCGGATCGATTTGGTCGGCGCCGCCCAGACGTTCATGACCCCGTCGACCGGGGCGAGCCACGCGAGAAGTCGTCCGTCCGGCGACAGTTTCGGGTCGAGGGCGGACGGATTGCCGAGCAGCAATCTGCGAGGGATGATCGGCGTCTGGCTCAAGATGAGCGCCTCTTACGGGTGAGCGAATCGCATGATGAACGCCGGTATCATCGCCGTCAGGCGAAAAAACGGACCGGCGGCGCCCCGTCCCGGCGTCGCGCGAATCGCCCATCGGCTCTAGAACCGCGTTCGGCCCCGGCGTATAGCGGGCGAAAGGACGGCCCATGCGAATCTTGCTCACCAACGACGACGGCATCCATGCGCCCGGGCTCGCGGTCCTCGAAACGATCGCGGCCGAATTGTCGGACGACGTGTTCGTGGTCGCGCCGGAGAGCGACCAGTCGGGCGTCGCCCATTCGCTGTCGCTCTCCGACCCGCTGCGCCTGCGCGAGATCAGCCCGCGGCACTACGCGGTCAAGGGCACTCCCACCGACTGCGTCATCATGGGCGTGCGCATGATCATGGCCGACCAGAGGCCGGACCTCGTGCTCTCCGGCGTCAACCGCGGCCAGAACGTCGCCGAGGACGTCACCTATTCCGGCACGATCGCCGGCGCGATGGAGGGGGCGATGCTCGGCATTCCCTCGATCGCGCTGTCGCAAGCCTATGCCGGCGTGCACGGGCGGACTTCGATCGAATGGGACTCGGCCGAAGCGCACGCCGCGCCGCTCATCCGCAAGATTCTCGCGGCCGGCCTCGAGCCGGGCGGGCTCATCAACGTGAACTTTCCGTCCTGCGGCGCCGACCAGGTCAAGGGGGTCGCCTTTTGCCGCCAGGGCCGGCGCAACGCCGAGCTGATGCGGGTCGAACAGCGGCGCGACGGGCGCGGCTTTCCCTATTACTGGCTGATGTTCCAGCGAAGCGAGATCCGGTTGGAAGAAGGCTCCGACCTGGCGGCGCTCGCCGAGCAGAGGATCTCGGTCACGCCGTTGCGGCTCGACCTCACCGACGACGATTCGCGCTTGCGGCTCGAGAAGGCGTTCGAGACCCGGTGAGACGGCCGGCGCGCAGTCGACCCGAAGGGGGCCCGCCTTGAGCGCTTCGGAAGCGGAAGAGCGCGCCCAGTTCACCCTCGCCATGCGCACGAAGGGCGTCGACGATCTCATGCTTCTGCGCGCGCTCGAGCGCGTCCCCCGCGCGCTCTTCATGCCCCAGCGATTCGCAGACATCTCGGGGCGAGACATCGCGCTGCCGATTGGCTGCGGGCAGACCTCCCCGCCGCCTTCGGTTCTCGCCGCCATGATCGGCGCGCTCGAGCTGACGCCGTCGGACCGGGTTTGCGAAATTGGAACCGGAACAGGCTATTGCACGACATTACTCGCCAAACTTGCGAAGAATGTCGTGTCGCTCGAGCGGTTCCAGACTCTGGCGCTGGAGGCCTCGGCCCGCGTCAAGGCCTTCGGACTGACCAACGTCGAGGTCCTGTGGGCCGACGGGTTCGATCTTCACGAGACCGGCGTGCGCTTCAACAAGGTGATCGCGCACGGGATCATCGAGCCGCCGGCCCGGGAATTCCTCGAACTGCTCGCGCGCGACGGGGCGCTGGTTGCGGCCTTCGCCGGACCGGGGCGGGGCGAGCAACGCGTCGTCCGCCTCACCCTCGGCGCAGAGGGCCCGGTTCACGTCGCCGATTTTGGTCCGGCGCGGGCCTTGAGACCGATCGAATGCGGACTGACGCGCGCCCTATGAGCGCCATCTCCCTAAGGGAAACGCCTCGATGAGCCGCCGCGATAGCGTCGATTTCAACTTTCGTCGTCAGAAACGATTCACCTTAAACCTTCCCTTAACTCGGATGATTCACAGTACGCGCGTCTTCAGTCGCGTATCCCACGGGTTCAAGAAAATGAGTGATCGCGTTGCGTTTCTCGAAGGACGCGCCGTCCCGCGTCTTGCGCTGACTGGCCTGGCTCTTCTGTGGCTCGCCGGGTGTTCGAGCGAGGTCACCCGCTTCGACACGAGCAGCAATCCCTTCTCCAATCCGTTCGCCTCCCAGACCGCGGTCTCGGCGCCCACGGGGCGGCGCCTTCCGGCAATGTCGCCGCCGCGCCGCTGGCGCCGCCCACGAGCGTCGCCGGCGCCCCTCCACCGGCCGTCGCCTCCGCGGCTTCGGCGCCGGTCCGCGGATCGGCCGCCGGATGGAGCGCGGCCGGCGGCACGCCTCTTGTGGTCGGCCAAGGCGAGACGCTCGAACTCGCTGTCGCGCCGCTACGGCGTACCCTCCGCCGCTCTGCTCAGCGCCAACGGGCTTTCGAGCCCGACGGAGGTCAAGGGCGGCATGCACATTGTCGTCCCGGTCTACAACGCCGGCGGCCGCGCGGTGGCTGCCGCGCCTGCCGCCAAGGCGGTCGCCGCAGCCCCGACCAAGAAACGCGTCGACGTCGCCTCGAACGACCGCGAGAGCGCCGCGGCGAAGGCCAAGAAGGCCAAGGACACGGTCGAGAAGAAGGCACAGGCCCACGAGAAGAGCGCGGCCAAGCTGAAGGACAAGGCCTCCGCGGTGAAAACCGCGGCGGCGCCGGCGCCGGCGAAGAAGACCGTGGTCGCCAAGGCCGACGCGGCCAAGCCCGCGGCGGGCAAAAAGCCCGCGATAGACGTCACGCCGACCGGCAACGTTGATCCCAAGGCCGCGGGTGCGAAGGCGCCGGTCACCGCCGCCGAGGCCGACGCCTCGGGCGCGACGCCGGAGTTTCGCTGGCCGGCGCGCGGCCGCATCATCGAGGGCTTCAAAACCGGCGGCAACGACGGGATCAACATCTCCGTGCCTCCGGGCACGTCGGTACGCGCGGCCGAGAGCGGCGTGGTTCTCTATTCGGGCGACGGGCTCAAGGGCTACGGCAATCTGGTGCTGATCAAGCACCCGAACGGCTTCGTGACCGCCTACGCCAACAACGGCGAACTCGACGTCAAACGCGGCGAGACGGTCAAGCGCGGCCAGATCATCGCCAAGTCCGGCGACTTCGGCGACGTCAACGCGCCCCAGCTCCACTTCGAGCTGCGCAAGGGTTCGACCCCGGTCGATCCGACCAACTACCTCGCCGGCCTCTAACCGGAGCTTCCCTCTTTCGACCTGCGCAACCCATTGTTCCAGCTTGATAAGATCAAGCTGGATGGGTGTGTTACTGGGTACAGGTGATGCCCAGGAGGTCGAAGGCTTTTTTCTGGATGTGTGTCGGCCGTGTGGTGATTGTGAAGGGGAAGTCGGGCGCGAGGGCGGTCGCGACGGTGTTTTTGGTGATGGTGGCGAGGTCGTGAAGCAGGGTGTGGAAGCTGTGGACGGGGAGACCATCGTCGGTTCGGCCTGTGGTCTGCTTGGCGAGGGCGGCGGGCGATCGCTCAGCCTTTGCGACCGGGCTCTTGCGGAGCGCCTCGGCGGCCTCCTTGTCGGTGTCGTCGTAGAGCATGGGGGCCAGGCGCTGGCGCATGTGCCATTCGAGATAATAGGCGAGCATGCAGAGGAAGACGTGGGCGCGCACGCGGTCTTCGAGCCAGTGGTAGACCGGCCGGACATGGAGGTCGACGGTCTTGATCGACCGGATGGCGTGCTCGACCAGGCTCAGGGATTTGTAGCTTTTGACGGTTTTGCTGTCGTCGAGCGCGGTTTCGGGCAGGCTGGTGCGCACGGCGTAGAGGCCGTCGAGGGCGGCCTCCTCAGCGATCGCGGCGGTCTTGCGGGCGAAGGCGAAGGACGTGTCGGTGATATCGAGCGCGAAGTGCTTGGCCATTTTATGCTTGCCGATGACGGCGCCGACGGCGAGGCCGATGTCGGCTTTTCCCCTGAGCGGCTCGCGCTTGCGCCGCACCGCGGCGGCAATGGGGGCGAGATCGCGTTCCGTGGCGCGCAGCAGGTCCTCGCGCTTGCGGGCGCGCTCGGCGGCGAGCGCGGCGTTGCGGCACAGGATGAGGCGCTCGCCCGGGAAGTCGGGCGAGGTGATGGTCGCCATATCGCGGTCATCGAACAACGACATCTGGAAGGCGCCGCCGTCGAGCAGCCCGCGGATCGCAGGCGCCCTGAGCGCGGTGATCCAGTCGAGCCCGGCCGGCTGGATGTCCTCGGCGATCCGGGCGTCGGTGATCATGCCTCTGTCACCCACCAGGACCACGTGGTCGAGGCCGAAGCGCTGCTTCAGCTTGGCGACCTGTGAGCCGAGCGTCGCCGGGTCGCCGGTCGAGCCCTCGAAGACCTCGACGGCGACGGGGCAGCCGTCGGGGGCGCAGAGCAAGCCGTAGACGATCTGGAGCTTGCCCTTCTTGCCGTCGCGGTTGTAGCCGAACCGGGCGAGCGGGCAGCAGCGGCCCTCCATGTAGCTCGAGGTCACGTCGTAGAGCACCAGCGTCCCGCCAGAGAGGTGGCGCTTGGCGAGCATGGCCTCGATCGCCGGCTGGCGGACCGCGAGCCAGTCGAGCGCCGCGTAGAGCTCCTCTTCGTCGACGATCCCGAGGCCGAGCTCGTCCCCCAGGCTGGAGGCGGCGGTTTCGGGCGACAGCGCGCGGGCCGCGGCAAGCTTGGAGGACGGATCGAGGATGCGGCTGACGGCGAGCGCCAGGACGAGGTCGCGGCGGCGGTTGCCGTCCGGCCCGATCAGCCGGTCGAGACCGATCCTGCGCGCCGTGCCCAGCGCCGCGGCCACGTGCCCGTGCGGCAGGGAGCGAATGATGCTGATCGCCTCCTTCTCGCTCGGGATGACCGTGCCGCCCTTGAGCAGCGCCTTGAAGCCGGCGATCCGCTCGCTGGGCCAGTCCGACAGGTTGAGCAACGTGCGCTTCCTGACCTTCCCGCCTTCGCGATAGCTCTCGCGCAGGAGGATGGCGGGGGGTGAATTGCGGTTGGGGACCGATTCGATGTACATGGGGCAACAATAAGCCTGACCGCACCACAACACAACATAAAATCAGCCAATTACATGGGTACACATCAAGACCAATATCTCGAAATCTCGCCGAAAAATCAATCGCCTACGTAATCGGAAAGAGGGAAGCTCCGTCTAACGGCCCGGCGAGAATCCGGGGTCCAGCCTCCCTCTGGACGCACCCCCAAAGGCCGTTCGAGGATTTTCGCGAATCACGCCGTCTTCGAAAAGGCCAGTCACGGCGGCGGGTCCCAAGAACGGCCCGCCGCCTCTTTCGCTTGCGGCTTGTCCCGCAAGCACGCCTCCACGATCGGCTCCGCGACCGCGCAGAAACGGCAACCGATCGAGGTTTCCCAACGCGTTAGGCGCCTTTTTTTGCAACAGCGCCGCGCCCGAGCCGACCGCGTCTGCAACCGCCGCCTTCGCGCGGCCGGACGCCTGAAGGAAATCCAAGCCCAGGCTGACGGAAATCCAAGCCGGCCTGAAGGAATTCCAAGCCCATACTGAAGGAAATCCAAATTGTTCTGAAGGAATTCCAAATCGATTTCTTTCCGCGAAACGAGCCTTTTCAAAGGGTTGCCAGGATATTTTGCGCGAAATTTCCGCATCTTGACCAAATTCTTCGACCGTGCGCGGCGCGCCCGCCCGGCCTTGCCTTCCACCGCGTCTCCAGAGTTTAGGTCTCATCCAGAGTTCCATGCCGGCCTGATGCGTCCGCCGCGCCCTCGCAGCGGCGAAGGTGAGAACATAACATGAACATAGGAAAATAGGAAGCAAAAGAAAGCATGAATTATCCCGGGCCGAACGATCCTGTTGAAGCGACCGCCCTGCCTGCGACGCTCCGACGCGCTGTCGCGGCGCGGCGGTCTGCGGGGAATGACGCGCGGCGAAGCCGACGAACGGACATGAAATTGCCAGTTGCGCGGCGGCGAAGGACGCGCTAGAACAAACAAAGAACGACTAGAGCGCGCCCGCATTTCAAACGGCATGCGGCTGACGTACTGCTTGGGCGAGGGATTCCGACGGATTCGGGGACGGCGCGGGCATGACCAACAAGCTCTATTACGGCGACAACCTCGACGTGCTGCGCGCCAGCGTCGCGGAAGAAAGCGTCGACCTCATCTATCTCGACCCGCCGTTCAACTCGAACGCCTCCTACAACGTGCTCTTCAAGGCGCCGGGCGGCGCGCAGTACTCTCGCTTCCCAACAACGCACGATGTCATTCTGTCATATGATAAAGGCGACATTTCCACCTGGAACGCAAAGTATACAGAATATGACGAAAAGTATGTTAGAACACACTATTCAAATGTAGAGCCGGAAACCGGCAGAAGATATCAACTAGATAACACTTTGAATCCAAATCCAAACCGACCAAATTTAACGTATGAGTGGAACGGCCATACTCGGGTGTGGCGTTGGACAAAAGAGAAAATGAAGCAGATGCACGAAGCAGGGCGTCTGGTTTATACTAATTCCGGAATGCCAAGGTACAAGCGATATCTCGACGAGATGCCGGGCTCGGCTGTCACGGATTTTTGGGAAGACATACCACCTATAAACTCGCAGGCCGACGAGCGCCTTGGCTACCAGACGCAGAAGCCCCTTGCGCTGCTCGAACGCATAATCTCCGCGTCGTCTAACGAAGACGACCTTGTGCTCGATCCGTTTTGTGGCTGCGGCACAACCGTTCACGCAGCGCAAAAGCTCAAGCGCCAGTGGATCGGCATCGACGTTACGCACCTCGCGATCGCCCTGATCGAGCGGCGCCTGAAACAGGCGTTTCCCGGCATCGCCTACGAGGTTCACGGCGTTCCGAAGGACGCGGACGCGGCGCGCGACCTCGCCGAGCGCGACAAACACGAGTTTCAGAAATGGATCGTCGCGACTGTCGGCGGCCAGCCTTACAAGGGCGGCAAGAAGGGCATGGATCGCGGGATCGACGGCTATCTGCATTTCCGAGACGCGGACAACAAGCCGCAGCTCGGAATCATCTCGGTCAAGGGCGGCGCAACGAACTCCGGCCACGTCCGTGACCTTAAGGGAACGATGGAGCGCGAAGACGCGAAGCTCGGCGTCTTCCTCACGCTCAACCCGCCGACGCGAGAAATGGAGAGGGAAGCCGCTTCCGCCGGTCTTTACGACAGCGGCGGCGGCAAAGTCCCCCGGCTGCAAATCCTCACCGCCGCTAACGTGATCGACGGCAAGCGGCCGCAGGTTCCGTTCGGCCACACCGAGAGTCTCAAGAAGGCGAGCCGCGAAACGGAGGACCAGCAGGGGCAACTTCTCTGAGACCCTCCACCCTATGCAACGCGCTCGGAAAGAGTCTCGATCACCCGACAGTCGCTGATTCGACCGTGGCTGCACTCCTCGACCATGCGGCGAAGCTCGGCGCGAAGCGCCATGAGCTGAGCGATGCGCCGGTCGACCTCCGCCAGATGCCGGCGCGCGAGGCGATCCGCTTCCTCGCATGACTGTTCCGGCCGCCCGCTCAACGCCAAGAGTTCACGGATCACGTCAACTTCGAAGCCCAATTCGCGGGCATGGCGGATGAAATTCAGTCGCGATGCGTGCGCGGCTCCATAGCGTCGCTGTCGGCCCTCGCTGCGCGCCGGCGCGGGCATCAGCCCGACGGATTCATAATAGCGGATCGTTGGCGCCTTCACGCCCGTGCGTCGCGCCAGCTCGCCAATCGAAATGTTCATACGACCCTCTTGAACCTCTAGTCGCTAGAGGTTGTAGCCTGCGCGGCGAATTTTGAAAAGGAGCGCTCATGGCCGAAAATTGCTGTAACTCCGCCGACGGGAGTTGCGCCCCTCCGCCGCTGGCATTGCCCGAGCGGCAAACGGCAAAGCCCGTCGCCGCGGCAAACTGCGACGCGGATGCGGCTTGCGGCTGTCACGGCGGCGTGCCCCGCTTCGATGGGCTCGATCCGCGTTACAGGCGCGTGCTCTGGATGGTGATCGGCCTCAACGGCGCGATGTTTCTCACCGAAATGGTCGCGGGCCACCTTGCCGGGTCGCAGGCGCTCAAGGCCGACGCTCTGGACTTTCTCGCCGATACCGTCACCTATGGCCTGAGCCTGGCGGTGATCGGGGCCGCTCTGCGGACCCGCGCCACGGCGGCTCTGTTCAAGGGCCTGTCCCTGAGCGTGATGGCCTTCTGGGTGTTGGGATCGACGGTCTACCACACGATCATTCTCGGCCTGCCGAGCGCCGAGTTGATGGGCGGAATCGCGGTACTGGCGCTCGCGGCCAATCTGGCGTCGGTGCTGATGCTGATGCGCTACAAGGACGGCGACGCCAACGTGCGCTCGGTCTGGCTCTGTTCCCGCAACGACGCGATCGGCAACGCAGTGGTGATGATCGCAGCGGCCGGCGTGTGGGGAACCGGAACCGCCTGGCCCGATCTTGGCGTCGCGGCGCTGATGGCCGGAATTTTCGCCACGTCCTCGGCGCAGATTCTGCGGCAGGCCTGGGCGGAATATCGCAGCTTCCATCGCACGCACCCCCTCGCGGCGGAAGAATACTATTCCGGCTGACCCAATCGCCGCCGCGTCGCGTCCCTCGATCGCGTCCTTCGAGAGGCGACGCTACGCATCGCTCCTCAGGAAGATGGGGCTAAGTATATGCGATTACAGTAGAAATCCTCATCCTGAGCAGCGCAGCCGCGCGGCGCGTCTCGAAAGCGCGGCCTGAGCGCGGCGCAGCTCTCGGCCTTCACGCTTGTCTCGCCGCTGGTCGGCGTTTTCGCGGGCCGGCGCCTCTTCGGCGAGGCGGTGACGCCGCTTTTCGCCGCAGCGGTGGCGCTGGTCTTTTCCGGCCTCGCGCTGGTCAACTGGCCGGGGCGAGCGGCTTTGCCAGACGGCGGCCGCGCAGCGTCCGCAAGCTGAACCCCGCCAGCGCCAGCGCGGAAATCGCGTGCCACAGCACGCGCGGGTCAAAGAGGTTGCCGATCGCCGCGCCGAAGCCGATGGCGACCGCGCCCCAGCCTATCGACGCGACGAAAGCGACCCATGCGAGCCTCGTATCCTCCGGCCGTGCGGCGCGAAGGATATTGATCGCGGCGGTCAGTCCGCCGGCGAGACTTCCGGCCAGGGCCCACACCAGTTCCTGGGTTCCGAATTGGTACGAGGACATTGATCCGTAAGCATGCAGCATGGAGCCGACAAGAAGCAGCACGCCAAACGTTTTATCCAACAATTTCATTGACATGGGAAGTTCTCATGATGCTTTGTCACAATATCGCGCAAGCCAATCCAAGACCGTCTCCCAGCCTTCCGCATGCGAACTGCAAGACTCGGGTTGGTCCTTGAAACCTTCATGCCGTATCGTGACCTTTGTGCCTTCAGACGTCGGTTGAAGCCGATAGGTCAACTTGGTCACGTGTCTATCGCCCCAGTCGTAGACCCAGGTCTGAACCAGCTTGTGGGGTGGATCGATCTCCAAATATTCGCCGCCGACGCTGAACGGCTTGCCGTCCGCGCCCTTGCCGTCCGAGCGCCAGGAACCGCCGACGCGAAGGTCGGACGTCCAACCGGTGACGCGGTACGTCTGATCCGAACCCCACCACTTGACGATCTCGTCGGAGGTCAGGGCGCGAAAGACCCGTTCGGGCGGCGCGGCAATGGTCACGCTGCCGAGAACCAGGCCTTCATCGAGATCGGCGACTGCGCGGGCGGATTTGGTCGAACTCATCGCTCTTCCTCCAGATAGGTCTTCAGATTTTCGAGACTGGACTGCCAGAACGACCGATAGCCTTCGACCCACGTGGCGACGTGACGAAGCTCTTCCGGCTGAATGCGGTAGATGCGCTCGCGGCCGTTGCGCTGCTCGACGACGACGCGCGCCTCCCGCAAAACGCGCAAGTGCCTCGAAATCGCGGGCCGGCTCTGCGGAAAATCACTGAGGATCGCGTTGACCGGCGCGGGCCCCCTCCGCAGCCGGTCCAGGATTGCACGACGCGTGGGATCGGCAATGGCGTGGTAGACGTCCGAGCTTGCTTGGGCGCGATGCATGATGAGTAACAGATTGGTTACTCATTCGTACTGCGATTACGCCCTGCCGTCAAGCCGATGTTTGACGATTCGCTGGAGCCGGCGGCATGGGGAACGGCGAAATTATTTTCCAGCCGATGTCGATTCGCCTCGAGCACAGGCGTCTGTTGGTTGGAAGGCGAGACCTTCTCCTCCAACAGAAGGGGTTCAGAATGTCGAACGACGCCATCATCGAACGCAACAGGAACACCATCAGCAACTTGCTGTCGGCAGTCATCAATACCGGCCGGCTCGACTTGTGCGAACGCTATCTCTCAGCTGATCGCGTCGATCACCAAGACTACGGTATGCCGGCTGGCATGGCCGACGGTCATGATGGATTCAAGCGCGTCTTAGGGATGTTCCGTGACGCGTTTCCGGACCTGCGACTCACGGTCGAGTTCTTCGTCGCCGACTCAGATAAGCTGGTCGCTTATGTCGTAACCGAGGGCGCCCACCTCGGTCCGTTCATGGGCGCGCCCGCGACCGGCAAGCGGTTCAAGGCGCGCGGCGCCGACATCTTCGCCTTCAACGAGGCGGGGCTGGTCCCGGACCGCTGGGGCGCATTTGACGCCCTCGGCGTCATGCGGCAGCTGGGCCTGGTTCCAGCTCCCGCCCTGCAGGACGCGGCCTAGCGCGGCAGACGCGAGGCGCATGCGCCCGAACCGGCTAGTGTTCCGTAACTAACGGAAGGATTCCCAGCGGCGCGCGATCGTGCGAGTTGAGGGGGATGGAAAACAGAATCATGCATCTGGTTGTCTCCTGAGGATCGGGCGCGGCTGGAAGGCTGGGTGGCGGGCCGAAACACGCCGCAGAAGCTGGTTTGGCGGGCGCGGATCGTCTTGATGTGGGCGCAAGGGGCCGGCGTGAGGGAGACCGTTCGGGCGACCGGCAAGACCAAACGAACCGTCGATCGATGGCGTGAGCGCTATCTTGCGCGCGGCGCTGCGGGGCTCGAACGCGACGCCACTCGTCCTGGCCGCAAGCCGCCTTTGGACGCCGCGACGGTCGAGCGGGTCGTCAACAAGACGCTGCACGAGAAGCCGCCGGGCGGCACGCACTGGTCTCTGCGCAAGATGGCCAAGGCGGTCGGTCTCAGCCATTCGAGCGTGCAGCGCATCTGGGCGGCGCATGGGCTCAAGCCGCACCTGACGCGCAGCTTCAAGCTCTCGAGCGACCCCAAGTTTTGTGAGAAAGTTCAGGATATTGTCGGGCTTTACCTCGACCCGCCGGACAAGGCGCTGGTGCTTTCGGTCGACGAGAAGAGCCAGATCCAAGCGCTCGACCGCACCCAGCCGGGACTGCCGCTGAAGAAGGGCCGCGCCGGCACGATGACCCACGACTACAAGCGCCATGGGACGACGACCCTGTTCGCCGCGCTCGACGTCGCCACCGGCAAGGTGATCGGCGAATGCATGCGCCGCCATCGCCATCAGGAGTTTCTGCGCTTTTTGCGCACCATCGACCGCATCACCGCGAAACTGCTCGATTTGCATCTGGTCGTCGACAACTACGCGACCCACAAGCACCCCAAGGTCAGGGCCTGGCTCAAGCGCCACCCCCGCTTTCACCTTCACTTCACCCCGACATCGGCCTCCTGGATCAATCTCGTCGAACGGTTCTTCGGCCTGATCACCGACGACGCCATTCGACGCGGCGTCTTCCACAGCGTCGCCGAACTCAACGCCGCCATCGAAGCCTACCTTGAGCAACACAATGCCGCACCCAAGCCCTTCGTCTGGACCGCGCCAGCCGCCGACATCCTTGAGAAAGTCGCCCGTGGGCGACAAGCGTTAGAGTCGGTACACTAGAGCGGCGCGATTTTACAAAAGGCTGGGTCTTTGGCGCCGACCTCAAGGCCGACGCCACGGCCAGCGTTAAGCCTTCAGGAAGGTCAACAGGTCCGCGTTAATGGCATCGGCCTCGGTCGTGGGGATGCCGTGCGGAAAGCCCTTGCAGGCTCTCAATGCGCCAGCGGTCACCGCGATCGGGACGGCCGCGACGGTGCTTGTCGGCGCGCAGGATCGGCGTCCAGCCAATGCGTCGAATTCGCGGCTCGTTCGGTCGGGGCCGAGCCGACGGCGACGATTTCGTGTTCCTTGGCGCTGCGCTCGAAGGGTTCCGACTTGCTCTTGATTCGATAGGTCCGGGCATTGGCTTCTTCCGCCGGCAGCACGCGCACCACCTGATAAGGACCGCTGGACCTCGGCGCCGCCGAGATTCTCGTATCGAAGTCGACGATTTGCCCGACCGCGAATTTGTGGCGATTCATGACTTTGCGCCTCGCTGGCAAGAAAACGCGAGAAAAGGGCCGGGAGTCACCCTGACCCTTCCCTTCGCCGGACGAACGGCCCGGATCCATTGCCGCCGGCGCCGGACCATCCGCGCTCGCCGGTCGGTATGACCCATCGCCTCGTTCAAACGGCTTCGAGCTTCTCGGCGGACACCTTGCCCGAGCGCGGGTCCCTGACCAATTCGTAACTGATCTTCTGGCCTTCGCGCAAGTCGTTCATGCCCGCGCGTTCAACCGCGCTGATATGAACGAAGGCGTCTTTGCCGCCGTCATCCGGTTGAATAAAACCGAAGCCCTTTTGCGGATTGTACCACTTGACCGTGCCTATGACCATGACACCACTCCTGGATGCGCGTGTGAGAACGAGACCTCGCCACGCGAAATCATCGTCAGGTTTCGATTTTTGGGGGAAGAGCGTCGCCGCGAGCCCATGCGCTGGCTCGAGGCAAAGATGGTCCGGCCGAAATTCGAACCCTACGTCTAGCAGCGCCGCCGCGCTTCTTCAAGGGCCGCGGTGCCACAATTCCCGAACAAATCACCGCGCGCGCCGGTGCGTGACCGATTTTGCGGTCGTTGACGGGTCCGAGTGTCACAATCCCGAGGGGTCGATCACCTCCTGACGTTCGTCGACACGCATGGCGAGTCCGGCGATGATTGCGTGCAACCGGGGCGAGTTGGGCTCGCTTGACGCGGGCGCGGGGCGTCGTCGCCGCGCCAGGGAACGCTACGCGATATCAGGTCTACGCTCGGCAACGCGCGGTATGGGCTCATCCGGCCGGTTCCTGCGCCAGCGCCCGGATCCTTTGGCGGGCGTCGAGGAGGGTGGCCAGCGCTTCGGCTCCGCCGCCCAGACGAATGATCAGCTGGCGGGCGTGGCTGACCACCCGTCCGGGCAGGCCGATCAGATGGAAGCGCAGCGCCTTCATGCGTTTGGCCGCCCATCTCTCGCCCAGCGCGAGACGCTTCATCGCGGCGTTTAGATTGAACGCCAGGATCGTCAGCGCCCACCAGGCGGCGTTGGCGCCGAACAGCCCAGAGGGCATCTGTCCGCCCGCCAGGTCGGATTTCGTCGCCGAATGGACTTCCTCGCTCTTGCCGCAGCGCTCGCGCAGCCACCAGATCACGCCCTCGCCGGCGCCCGTGCGGTTGGTCACGACGGCGAACAGTTTATAGACCCCCTTCGGGCCGAACGCCTGGGTGGGAAACGGCAGCTTCGCCTCGTCGCCCAGCGCCAGTTGGCGCAGCGGTTCGCGGATCGCGAGAAAGCGGTAATCGGCGCGGTTGCGGCTGTGCCCGGCCCAATTGGGCACGTAGACGACCTCGGCCCATTCTTGATCGGTCTGTTGCGGCTGGCCGTCCGTTTTGCGGATCAGCGGCTTCCACGCGCTCTCGGGCGTCGTCCGCACAGCCGCGCGGAAAGCCTCGGTCACGTCGGCGCCGATCGCGAACTCGATCACGCCAAAGCGCGGGTCTTTTCCCTCGCCGCAATAGAGTAGCAGCTCTTCCTGATAGCCCGCCGTGTCCGAACGCAACGAGACTGTCCTCACGCTGTCCGGCAGATGGCGCAGGCTCTCTTTCAGGACGCGCAACTGCTCGTGTCCGGCGGGCACGTTGCCGTCGCGGAACTCCGAATAGAGCATCGCGCCCTGCTCCGCCCACCAGCAGTTCAGCGGCTGATACGCCTTGAACTTCTTGTAGCAAAACAGCGCCTCGCGCTTGTGCGTCTCAATCAGCGTCGCGTCCATGTCCAGCGTCGCCGTCGCCGCGGGCTGACGCTTCTGCAGAAAGTCCAGCAGCGCCTGGTTCACTCGCCATAGACCGCGCAGTGCCTGCGTCACCGCCGGAATGAACGCCATCCCCGCGACCGCCTTGGGCGAGGCTGGATCATCGAACCGTTCCAGCCAGCCCGACAGCGCCGACGGCGAGGGCATCGCCCGCTCACGCTCGCGCCGCCAGCGACTTTTCAGCGACCGCCGTTCGGCGCGCGAAAGCAAATCCTTCTCGATCGCCCGCAGGATCGCCGAAAAGCCGCTGTCGCGCTCCAACCGTTCGATGTCTTCCACGCAGTCGCCGCCGGAGAGATTAAGGAAAATCACCGCCAGAACCATCTGGATGTCGAGCCAGCCCTGGCCGCCGGCCGCCCGAACATGCCGCTGGATCGCCCCGCCGAGGCCGCAGGCCTTGATCAGCTCGAGATACAAGGGAAGCCCGGCCAGCGACGTCAATCCATGGCTGGACGAATTGGCCTCATACTGGAAATCGAGCAGCCCCTGTGCCAGCATCGCGCACCCCGTTGGTGATGGTTCTTCAGTTGCAAACCGAGACTATCTCCCTGATTCTTCAGGGCCAACGGGGAACTTGAATTTTCCTGATGCGGAATTCAGGTTGCCGGCGACGGCGAGCGGTCCAAAAACTGTCAGCGATCGTCCGAGAATGTCGATCCACGGCGCAGCGCTCGCTTCATGGCCGAAGCGGCGCCCCCGCCACGGGCGCGACAGAGTTCAATTCTAAGGTCGAGACATGACGCCGGAAATCGCAATCATGGTCGCTTGGATTCTCTGGCTCGCCTCGTGGCTCGCGGCGTGGTTCTGGTCGGACCCGGCCGAAAAACGGCCGGGGTTCGACAGGGAGTCGTTCTATTTGACCGCGACGGTCTTGGGCGCGATTCTGGTCTTCGGCCGATTCGACCGGTTCGACGACGATCGGCTCTGGCGACTTGCTTTCGGGATCGACTGGATTCTCGTCGCCCTTGCGGCACTCGGCCTCATCTTCACCTGGTGGGCGCGCCTTCATCTTGGCCGGCTGTGGTCGAGCAGGGTCGCCAAGAAGGCCGGTCATCACGTGATCGACACCAGGCCCTACGCGATCGTGCGTCATCCGATTTATACCGGCATCATCCTGGCCGTCTTCGCCACCGCCATTCTGAAAGCCAGGCCGAGCAGCGTCGTCGGCGCGCTTCTGATCACGTTCGGCTACTGGCTCAAGGCCAAGACTCGAGGAACGCTTCCTGTGCGATGAATTGGGACCGGACGCTTATGATTCCTACCGCAGCAGGGTTCCGATGCTCGTCCCCTTCGGGCCGAAATCCGGCAAGTAGGGAGATGGCGGCGGCCGAGCGGCGCAGCCGCTAATCCCGCCTCAACATGGCGTGGTCGACGCTCCACGGACCGCCGCCCGCGAACACGAGATAGAGGAACACGAAGCAATAAAGGACGGCCAGGCTTCCGCCATTCGCCGCGGGATAGAAGGATCTCGGCGCATGCGCGATGAAATAGGCGAAGGCCATTTCGCCGGACATGATGAACGCCGCCCATCGGGTGAACAATCCGACCAGCAGAAGCAGGCTTCCGAAAGTCTCGATGATCGCCGCGAGGATGATAAGGCCCGTCAGCGGCGGCCCCGCTACCGGAAACCCGAAAAATTTTTCCAGCCCCGACTGAAGGAACAGCAGCGCGGCGACGATGCGCAGGATGCTGAGCACGGTCGGCCGCCATTTTTCCAGTTCCGCGACAAGGGCCATTTTCGCCTCGCTTCCCGTGTTTGCATCGACAGTGGATGACCGACGACGAGCTTCGCAGGTTCCCTGTCCCCGCAGAATTTCATGGGGTCGGGGCAGCTTCTCGGCCGGGGCTCGCAGAGGCGCTCGCAAAACCGTCCTCGGGTTTTTGGACTCTCGCGGAATCCGTCCGGCGCCGGCGTCTCTCAGGTCAACCGGCGGCGGCGAGCGGCTTTCCCAGCCGCCCGGCCAGATCCTGGGTGAACTGCCAGGCGGTGCGGCCCGAGCGCGAGCCCCGCGTGGTCGCCCATTCGAGCGCCTGGGCCTCGATCTCGTCCGGCGGCGCCTCGAGGCCGTAGTGCTTGGCGTAACCGCGGACCATGGCGAGATAATCGTCCTGGCTGCAATGGTGGAAGCCGAGCCAGAGGCCGAACCGGTCGGAGAGCGACACCTTTTCCTCGACTGCTTCGCCCGGATTGATCGCGCTTCCGCGCTCGTTCTCCATCATGTCGCGCGGCAGGAGATGGCGGCGGTTCGAGGTCGCGTAGAAGAGCACGTTCGCCGGGCGGCCCTCGACGCCGCCTTCGAGCGCCGCCTTCAGGGATTTGTAGGAGGCGTCGCCCGCGTCGAACGACAGGTCGTCGCAGAAGACGATGAAGCGGTAAGGCGCCTCGCGCAGGACGCTCATCAGCGCGGGCAGGCCCTCGATGTCCTCGCGATGGATTTCAACGAGCTTGAGGCGCCCGTCGACGTCTTTCTTGCGGTTGATCGAGGCGTGCGCCGCCTTGACCAGCGACGACTTGCCCATGCCGCGCGCGCCCCACAGCAGTGCGTTGTTGGCGGGCAGCCCGCGCGCGAAGCGGCCGGTGTTCTCGACCAGAAGATCGCGCACCCGGTCGACGCCGCGCAGGAGCGAGAGATCGACGCGGTTGACGCGCGCGACGGGGGCGAGCGTCCCGCGCTCGGCGCGCCAGACGAAGGCCTCCGCCGCCTCGAAATCCGGCGCCGCCGGATGCGGGGGCGCGAGCCGCTCGAGCGCGTCGGCGATGCGGCTGAGGAGGGCGGCGGAACGGTCGGCGCGCGGCGATGGCATGAAGAACCCGGTCGGTTTCGGCGTGAGCCGCGCTTTGCCATAGATGGCCGCTAACCTCCAGGGCCTCTACCTGGACCGCGCCGCCGTCGCCTCGCGCCGCACGGCCTCGATGACCGCCTCCCTGCGCCCGACCCTGCGCCCGACCCTGTCAAACCGCGCGCTCCGATGCTATATGTCGGGGACGGCGCCGGGCCTTGACCCCGGTGGGCGGAGGAATGAGATGGCGTCCCGACTCCTGCGACGAAAGTTGATGACTTTGACCGACGCGGCGGCGGCCCGCGTTCGCGAACTGACCGAAGCCGCGGGCAAGCCGATCGCCGGCATCAGGGTCGGGGTCAGGAACGGCGGCTGCGCCGGCATGTCCTACACGATGGAATTGGCCGAAAGCGCTTCGCCCGCCGACGAGATCGTCGAGGACAAGGGCGTCAGGCTGCTCATCGACCCCAAGGCGGTGCTGTTCCTGCTCGGGGCGCAAATGGACTTCAGGGTCGACCGCCTCTCGGCGACCTTCTCCTTCTCCAATCCCAACGAGACCTCGGCGTGCGGCTGCGGCGAGAGCGTCGCCATCACCCCCGCAACTCCCGAAGCTCTGAACGCGCCCGCGTGAACGCGGACGGCCTGAAAGAGCTGTTCGCGCCGTTCGACGCGGTCGAGGTCAAACGCATGTTCGGCGGCGCCGGCGTCTACGCCGAAGGGCTCTGCTTCGCCATAGAACATGGCGGCGAAGTCTTTCTCAAGGTCGACCCGGACACGCAGCCGGCCTTTTCGGCGGCCGGCTCTTCGCCGTTCGTCTACAACGCCAGGGGCAAGCCGAGGCCCACGTCCTTCTGGCGCCTTCCGTCCGCCGCTTTCGACGAGCCCGACGAACTGCGCAGCTGGGCCACGCTCGGGCTCGAAGCGGCGCGCCGCGCGGCCGCGGCTAAGGCCAAGCCGAAAGGCTTCAGGCGAAAGACCGCCTAGCGTATCGATCGTTTCCCCGCGGAAAACCTGCACATCCACGCGCCGCTAGCCCAACTTCCATATTTCCGGGTCGATTTTTGGAGGCGACGCCTGTGCACGTTGCTGCAAGCCTTTGAAATTGCTTGGGTAGGCTGGCGGCGGCCGCGGGATTTCGCAAAATAGTGACTAAATGCATGCAATATTGTCGCTTGAAATTTGAGTGATTCGCGATGGTAGTGGCGCATCGGATCCACTCAGGTAATCAAGCCCCAACAGTCCGGCACCCACCGCCATAGTGACTACAAAAATGCCTATCTTTTTGATATAAAAGACCTTTGTCTGCCATAATCCGGAAGTTGGGCTAGCCCGTACGTTCGCCTTTCCCCCACGCAAGTTTTTCCGTAGGGACGCCGAGCATAAGACTAGAAATCAGTTTCAGCGCGCGAACCGCGAACTGGTCTCGCACTTGAACGGAGATCGGACTTTTCGGGGTGAACCGGGCCATCTCATAAAGAGCCAGATGAGCGCGCGGGTGGTGGACCGGCTCCTGGTTCTTTGTCACCGGAACGCAGAACATGACTGGCCGGAAAACCGTAACGCTTTCCTCGGTGTTAAGCATCTGATCAATTTGATCTTGCAACACCATCGGGCCTTGCACGGTCGGGCCCGATGCGAGGTAGCACTCGAAATGGTCGACGGTGTCCGGGGGCGGCGGAGGCGATCCCGCTGGGACCTTCGAGGCTGGCACGAGCAACAGCGTAGGCGGGCCCAAACTCCAAAAGACCGGCGCCTCCGTAAGCTGATTCGTCAACTGCACCCACCGCGTCGGCTCGGATTGACGCTCGAGAAGATAACCCAAGAGATGGGCGGAAGGGTTAAGTTCGGGGTGCGCCTTGCCTTTGTAAGTTTTACGGACGGGGTTCGCCAGCCAAGCGAGGGATTGCGAAGCCTGCTCTGTTGGGTTTTCGTTAAATTGGCCTTTGAGTACGACTTTAATGCTCAATTTTTCGTCCGTTTGGGCCTCCCAAAATTTGAAATGGCTGACTTCGGTTTCTGGATCATATGCAGGCATGACGGCAGCCTCCTCCGCTAGCTCAAATTCTAGGGTTGCCGCTCCTCGACCGTTTTATGGACTGAAAAGACTTTTCTCGCGGTCGAACAGCGCCACCGCAGGAATAATGATGCAGCCAATGAATACACGGAATCCGCGATCTTGTCTTGATTCTTGTGCAGGGCGGCGAGACCACGCTCAAGGCCGAGATCCTGCGCGGCTCGGCCTGCGGCTGCGGCGAGAGCGTCGCCATTAAGCCAGCGAACCCCGAGGCTCTGAACGCGCCCGCGTGAACGCGGACGGCCTGAAGGAGCAGTTCGCGCCGTTCGGCGCGGTTCAGGTCAAGCGCATGTTGGGCCGCGCCGGCGTCTGCGTCGACGGGCTCTGCTTGGGCATCGAGCTGGGCGGCGAGGTTTTTCTCAAGGTCGATGCGGAGACGCAGCCGGCCTTTTCGGCGGCCGGCTCTTCGCCCTTCGTCTACAACGCCAAGGGCAAGCCGATGCCCACGTCCTTCTGGCGCCTTCCGTCCGCCGCTTTCGACGAGCCCGACGAACTCATTCGCTGGGCGGCGCTGGGGCTGGAGGCGGCGCGGCGCGCGGCGGCGGCGAAAAGCGCAAAGAAGCCGGCGGCGAAAAGGAAGGCGGCGGCGCTTTACGCCGCCTTTTTTCGGCGCCACCCTTGCCCCCATGGACCTTGCCGCCTTCCGCGCTTCGCTCGCCGACGCCGCGCCGCCCGCGGGCTCGAGCCCGGCGCTCCGCGCGCTCTGGCTCGACGCAAAGGGCGACTGGGACGGCGCGCATGTCGCGGCGCAGGCCGACGAGGGCGGCGCCGGCCACTGGGTCCACGCCTATCTGCACCGCAAGGAGGGCGACGCCGGCAACGCCGCCTACTGGTACCGGCGCGCCCGCCAGCCGGTCTGCCGAACGTCGCTCGAGGCGGAGTGGGAGGCGATCGCCGGCGCGCTGCTGCGACAGGATGCCCGATAGCGCGATCGAACCGGGGGCCCTGCGCCGGCGGATCAAAGCGCGCTCGCCGCGCGCGACGTCACCGGTTGCCCTGGTCGATGCAGCCCCACCGGACGCAATCGTCGGGATTTCGGCTCAGTCCGTCGGTTTCGTGAATGTTGTAAGGGTAGGGCACGAGAGGGTTCGGGTCTTTGAACACCCTCGGCAGCTGACTGGCGGGGAGCTGGCTCGCGACCTCGGCCGTTATGAGGGGAATGCGCTGGTGCTCGGTCTCGCATCCCGCGACGCCGCCCGCCAGCGCGATTGCGAGCGCGAGCCGGCGAATATTCGACCCTTTCATTCTCGCCTCCGGATCGCCTCGGGAGGACGGCGATAAGCGCTGCCGCCGCAATGGCGAAGAGTAATGATACACGGGGTTTCGGGCGAAGCGGCGCCGAGAGACGTAAATTCCAATTCATGGCGGGGCTCCCAAGACGCTTGCGCCTCACTGAAGCAGGGATCGGCTCGCGAGACGAACCGCCGGCCGCCTTCGCAATTGCGCAGCCGGGCGCGGGCGGCTAAAGCCAAGGCGCGAAACTTGCTCGCGCCTCGGACATCGCCCTTTGAGCGTCGACGCGGATTGGAGCGCGGTCGCCGCGCGCGATTGTCTGGCCGAAGCCGCACGCGAGGCCGGGACGCTGGCGCTCGGGTTTTTTCGGCGCGGCGCGGCGACTTCGGCGCAAGTCGAGTCGAAGGCCGGCGGCTCTCCGGTCACGGAGGCCGATCTCGCCGCCGACGCGCTCTTGAAGCAGCGCCTCGGAGAAGCCTTCCCCGACGCCGGCTGGCTGTCGGAAGAAACGGCGGACGATTCCGAGCGCCTCGATCGTCGCACGCTCATCGTCGTCGATCCGATCGACGGCACCCGCGCCTTCGTGGCGGGCGATCCGCGCTGGGCCGTCTCGGCCGCGCTGGTGGTCGACGGGCGGCCGTTCGCCGGAGTGGTCCATGCGCCGGCGCTCGACGAGACTTATACCGCCGCCCGCGGCTCGGGCGCGGAGCTGAACGGCGCGGCGCTCGCCGTGCGGACCTCCTCCGACCGGTCGCGCCTCAGCGCCGCTGGCCCCAAATCCATTCTCCAGGCGATGGCGGCGAAGCTCGGCGCGGCGATGGAGATCGCGCCCCGGGCGCCCTCGCTCGCCTATCGGCTGTGCATGGCGGCGCGCGGAACGATCCATTTCGCGGTCGCGGCGGAAAATTCGCACGACTGGGACATCGCCGCCGCCGATCTCCTGCTCGAGGAGGCCGGCGGGCGCCTCGTCGACGTCTCCGGCGAACGGCTTATCTACAACCAGCGGCTCATTCGCCGGGGCGCTTTGCTCGCGGCGCCGGAGGCGCTGGCGCCGCAATTGCTGGAGGCGTTTCGCGCCGCGGCCGGCGCGTGACATGAAGGACCAGCCGGCCGCATCATCCGGCGACTTGCGTTTTCGCCTCCGCTTAGGCAAAGCCGCCCGGCGCGCCGCGCGTCCGAATTTCAAGGAAGCCGACCATGACGTCCTCCAAACCGAAGACGCAGGAACAGGAGAAGCCGCAACTCCTGCATCTCGTGTTCGGCGGCGAGCTCAAATCGCTCGAAACCCATGAGTTCCGCGATCCGTCCAAGATCGACGTCGTGGGCATATTCCCCGATTACGCGAGCGCCGAGCAGGCGTGGCGCGCGAAGGCCCAACAGACGGTCGACAGCGCCCAGACGCGCTATTTCATCGTCCACCTCCATCGCCTGATCGAGCCGGACCTCGCTCTGCCGACGAGGATCGCCTGAGCGCCTTATGGCAAGACGCATCGGCAGGTCGCAGTTCGGGCAGGAGGCGATCGGCTTCCTGCTGGCCAAGTATCTACGCTTCGTGCAACGGACGAGCCGGATCACGACCGTTCCGGAGAATATCGACGCCGTTGTCCGGGACGACGCGCCGATCATCTGCGCGATGTGGCACGGCCAGCATCTGATGATGAGCTTCGCCTGGCCGGACGCGATCGACCGCATGGCGGCGCTCATTTCCCGCCACGAAGACGCCGGCGCCCAGGCCGCGGCGTTGCGGTGGCTCGGGGTCACGCCGGTGCGCGGCTCGGGCGGTCCCGCCGATCGCGCGCGCTATAAGGGAGGAGCGCCGGCGATGCGCGAACTGATGCGCCAGCTCGAGTCCGGGGCCTCCGTCGCGCTCACCGCCGACGTGCCGAAGCGGGCGCGCGTAGCGGGCATGGGCATCGTTAAGCTGGCGAAACTCTCGGGCCGCCCCGTCGCTCCGACCGCCGTCGTCGCGAGCCGGCGCATCCAGTTCCATACCTGGGATCGGGCCTCGCTCGGATTGCCGTTCAGCCGCGCGGTTGTCGTCGTCGGCGATCTCATCCGGGTCGCGGCCGACGCGGACGACGCGGCGATGGAGGCGGCGCGGCTCGCGGTGCAGGAGGGGCTCGACGAGGCGCATCGGCGCGCCTACGCCATGGTCGGCGCGACCGATCCGGGCGCGCATCTGAGAGCAGCATGACGGCGCCCCTGTCGCTTTACGCCTACCGGCTCCTGACCGCGCTCGGGACGCCGCTCGCCGGGCCTTTTCTTTCGATGCGGCTCAAGCGCGGCAAGGAGGACCCGCGGCGCATCGGCGAACGGCGGGGGCGGCCCGGGCTCGCCCGCCCGGCGGGACGGCTCGTCTGGCTGCACGGGGCGAGCGTCGGCGAAGCCGTTTCGCTGCTGCCCTTCGTCGAGCGAATCGCGAGGGCGGGCGCGAGCGCCCTCGTGACGACGGGAACGGTCACCTCGGCCGCGCTGCTGGCGCAACGCCTGCCGCCCGGCGCGCTGCATCAATACGCCCCGCTCGACAGTCCCTTTTTCCTGCGCCGCTTTCTTGCCCATTGGCGCCCCGACGCGGCGCTCGTCGCCGAATCGGAGCTGTGGCCCAACATGATCGTCGAGGCCAAGCGCGCGGGCCTGCCGCTTGCGATGATCAACGGACGGATGAGCGAACGGTCGTTCAATCGCTGGCGAAAGGCGCCGCGGTTCATCGGGGCGCTGCTCGCCCATTTCGATCTCTGCCTTGCGCGCAGCGAAGACGACGGCGAGCGGCTCCTCACCCTCGGCGCGCCCAAGGTTCTCATCGCCGGCGACATCAAGTTCGACGCGCAGGCGTTGCCGGCAGATCGGCGGGAACTCGCCGAACTCTCCGGCCTGACCTCCGGCCGGCAGATCTGGATCGCCGCCTCCACGCACGAGGGCGAGGAGCTGATCGCGGCGGAGGCGCACAAGCGGCTGACCCAGGTGTTTCCGGACGCGCTGACCCTGATCGCTCCGCGCCATCCCGAACGAGGCGAGACGATCCTGCGCCAGCTCGAGGCGCAAGGGCTCGCTTGCGCGATGCGCTCGCGCGGCGAGCGGCCGGAACCGGGCGCGGCGGTTTATCTCTGCGACACGATCGGCGAACTCGGGCTCTTCTATCGGCTGGCCGGCGTGGTGTTCGTCGGCAAGTCCTTTTCGGGCGGGGGAGGGCAGAACCCAATCGAGCCCGCGCGGCTCGCCTCCGCCATCCTGCACGGGCCGCTGGTCGGCAATTTCTCCGAGGCCTATGCGGCGCTCGATTTCGCGGGCGGGGCGCTCGAAATCGCCGATCCCGCGGACCTCGGCGAGGCGCTGATCTCGCTTTTCGCCAATACGGCGCAGCTGCGCGCCATGGCGCGCGCGGCCGCTGACGCGGTCGACCGGCGCGCCGGCGCCGTCGAACGTTCGATGAAGGCGCTCGCCCCCCTGCTGCCGGTCGCCGGGGCCGAGCGGTGAGGGCGCCGCGCTTCTGGGCGGCCCGGAAACCGACCGCGCTCGCTCGCGCTCTCCAGCCGATCGGAGCGCTCTACGGCTGGGCGACCGCGCGCCGGATGGCTCGGCCGGGCGAACGGGCTGGCGCCCTGGTCGTCTGCGTCGGCAACTTCGTCGCCGGCGGCGCCGGCAAGACGCCGGCTGCGATCGCGCTCGCGCGAATACTGATGGCCGACGGCAAGCGCGTCGCGTTTCTCTCGCGCGGCTACGGCGGAGCGAAGCGCGTGGACCCCGTTCGGGTCGACCCGAACGTTCACGATGCGAATGCGGTCGGCGACGAACCGCTGCTGCTCGCCCGGGTCGCGCCGTGCTGGGTCGGGGCCGACCGCCTGCAAGGCGCGAAGATGGCGGTCGAGGCGGGGGCCGAGGTTCTTCTTCTCGACGACGGGCTGCAGAATCCGGCGCTCGTCAAGGACCTGGCCTTTGCCGTCGTCGACGGCGACCAGCGGTTCGGCAACGGACTCTGCGTCCCCGCCGGCCCGCTGCGCGCGCCGGTCGCGGCGCAGGCGCGGTTCGTGCAGGCCCTCATCATCATCGGCGGCGACGAGGCGGACGCGCTCGAGATTTCGGCGGCCGCGCCCGCCAAGCCGATCCTGCGCGCCAATCTCGAGCCGGACGCCTACGCCGCCGCTCCGTTGATCGGGCGCGAGGTCGTCGCCTTCGCCGGCATCGCACGGCCGGAAAAGTTCTACGCGACGCTGCGGCGAATCGGCGCGCAAATCGTCGCGACGCGTGACTTTCCCGACCACCATCTGTTCGCGCCGCGCGAAATCGAAGCGTTGATGGAGGACGCGGCCCGGCGCGGCGCGCTGCTCGCGACGACGGAGAAGGACCGCGTGCGGCTCGCGCCGAACGCCGCCCGTGCGGTCGTGACGCTGCCGGTGACACTGCGCTTCGAGGAGCGGCAGCTGGCGAGGGGGATGCTGACCGAGGCCTGCGGGAGGCGCCGGTAAAAAACGAAAACCGCCAAACGGCGGCTTTCGATCTTGCGTCGGTCGGGCTCGATCAGGCGGAACGGAGCGCGCGGCCGCGCCGACACGCCAAAAGGCCCGCGATTGTCGGGCTTAAGACTGATGGCGGGAGATTTTCGTTTACGGTCGACGAGGGATTCGATCGAGTTTGAGTGATCCGGGGCCGTTGGCTTCGATAGACGGGCTGATGATCAGGCCCGCGACGTCCTCCGTCCGGCCGCATCCGAGGCTGGCCGTGACCGAGTTGCAGGAGCACGAGCGGCGCCGGCGCCCGACCCGTCTCGAGTCCTGGCAATCGTCGGGTTCGAATGCGATAAAGAATGGCCATCGTCCGTCGGCGTCGCGACCGCGGCGCGTTCGGGAAAAGGAGCAGGGATGTCTCATGTGCGAATTGTTCGCGATGTCGAGCAGGCTGCAGACGACGCTGTCGCTGTCGCTGACGCGTCTGGCGAGCCGCGGCGCTCCCGGCGGCAAGTTGGTGGACGGCTGGGGGGTGGCCTACTACGACGGCGTCGATGCGCGCGTGCTTCGCGAGCCGGAGCCGGCGGGAGAGAGCCCGTGGCTCGACCAGTTCATCAACGGCCGGCGTTTGGCGAGCCGGATCGCGCTCGCGCACATCCGCCACGCGACGCAGGGCGAAATCTCCCTCGCGAACACGCAACCCTTCACCCGCGAGTTGGGCGGCCGAATGCATGTCTTCGCCCATAACGGCATGCTGCCCGGCATCGAGGCGGCCATGGGGCCGAGATGCAAACGCTTCCGGCCCGTCGGCGACACCGATTCTGAGGTCGCATTCTGCGCCTTGCTCGAAAGCCTCGCTCCGCTCTGGGGCGACGCTGCGCCCGGGATCGACGAGCGGATCGGGACCGTCGGCCGGTTCGCTGAAGAGCTGCGTGCGATCGGTCCCGCCAATTTCCTCTATTCGGACAGCGAGCTCTTGTTTGCTCACGGTCATCGCCGGACCCAGATCGACGGGCGCGTCGCGCCGCCGGGCCTGACGACGCTGAGACGATGCTGCGCGGTGGATCGCGACGCCTTGCGGGACGCTGGCGTAACGCTGGAGCGTCAGGGCGGCCCGCAGGCGCTGATCCTGTTCGCGAGCGTGCCGCTCAGCGACGAAGCGTGGCGGCCGTTGGAGGAGGGGGAAATCGTCGTCGTCAAAGATGGCGAAGTCGTCGGCGGCGAAGCGCGAAGGGCGCCGGACGCTCGTCCAAGGACGGTTCAAGGCGCGGCGGCGACGGCTTGAGGCGCCGGGAAGACCGCGCGGACCCGGTCCGCCAGGGTCGGTTTAGCGCCAAGCGCCGCGCGCCGCCGCAATTTCGGTCCCATCCGGCGAACTTGGCGCACTCATAACTCGGCGGCCGGAACGCATGCGTCGGGCCGCCTCTTGTTTTCAAGTCGGCGCGTGAGACGGACGACGCGCTCCGTTCGAGCGCGCCGCGCTTCGCTTCGCCGCAGCCCGACGCCGCAGATCGGCCACTTTCTCGCCGCGATTACGCGTCAGTTGTGCCGCTGGCGTCGCCAAACCGGGGACACCGACGCCGAAACGGGAACAGCGGGGTCGCGGGGCTGCTGCGGCTTGACGCGAACTGAAGAGGCGAGGCGGCGGTAGGCGCGCCCCGCCGCAGGAGGCGAATCGCGTGCGCGCGAACGGCCAGGATTCGTTAGCGAATTTGAAACGAAGCAGGGTCAAAAGTGCCAAGCAGAGTTGACAGTTCGGTAGGCTCCCGCCCGTACGGCGTCAGTCGGGGATATTCGCGCAAAACCGGGTTCCGTCCGCCAGCGAGTGAGCGTCGATGAGCGTTTCGCGTCGTGAAATGCCCGCCCTCGCGGCCAAAACGGGATGGCTGGGGGCGGCGGGAGTGGGCGTCGCCGTCGCGCTCGGAGGCTGCGCCAATCAGCAGACCGTCCAGCATTACGCCCACGGCCATGAATATTTCTCCGAAGCGAAATATGGCCACGCCAGTCCGAAAGTCGTCGCCGACGGACAGCCGGTGCCGAAGGGCGGCGGCCAATATCTGGTCGGACATCCCTATTCGGTCGCCGGCCACACCTATGTTCCCCACGAGGTCACCTCGTACACGGCGGTCGGCATGGCGTCATGGTACGGCGCCGCCTTCCATGGCCGCCGCACCGCCAACGGCGAGGTCTACGACATGGCCTCGCTCACCGCCGCCCACCCGACCATGCCGCTGCCGAGCTACGCCCGGGTGACCAACCTTTCCAACGGCTATTCGGTCATCGTGCGGGTCAACGACCGCGGGCCCTATTCTGGGGGCCGGGTGTTGGACGTGTCCTCGCGCGCCGCCGACGTGCTCGGCTTCAAGGGCGCGGGCAGCGCGAGGATCAAGGTCGAATACGTCGGGCAGGCGCCGATGGAAGGGTCCGACGACAGCGCGCTGCTTGCGAGCCTCAGAACCGACGGGTCGCCGGCCAACCTGAACGGCTATTCCGCGACCATGGTCGCCAGCGCCGAGCCGGGCCCGTCGCTGTTTGCCGCCTTCTTTGGATCGGGCCGCGGCGCGCCGCCGCGGCCGGCGCCCGAACCCGAGCCGATCCGCATCGCCGAGATTGGGCCGGTCCGCGTCGCCGAGGTCGAGCCGCCGCCCGCTCCAGCGCCGGAGCGCGTGAGAATGGCGCCGCCGGCCGCGGTCGCGATGCATCAGCCGAAGGGGCCGGTTCCGCTGCCCCCGCCGCGGCCCTTCGACCTCGGGATGACCCGCGGGCTGACCGTCGCCGCGGTCGCGCCGCCGGCCCGGCCGGCGGCTTCCGTGGATGTGCGGCCGCCGCGCCGGCCGCTTGTCCAAGCGAGCGCGGAAAAGGCGCTCTACTTCGCAGACCCCCCCATCGAACGGCTCGACCGGGCGGCGCCGGGGGCCTTCGACCGGGTCAAGCGGGCGAAATCGGCGATCGAGGACTGATGCGCGCGGGCCGGGCGCCGAATCGCCGCACTTCCGCGGGACATTGCCGAGATTTCGCGATCCATGCCGAGAAGCGGGCGCAGCGCGTCCGCAGCGGCGCCTCGAAGGATATCCTGTGGGCCTTGTCCGGCTGAGCATCGCAATCGTCGCAGCTTGCCTCGCAACGGCTGGCGCGTGGGCGCGCGCGGAAACCTTTTCCACCAGTGCGCAATTCGCGCTCGTCGAGGATTACGACAGCGGCGCGGTCCTCTATGAGAAGAACGCCGACGAGCCGATGCCGCCGGCCTCCACGGCCAAGCTTCTCACCGCCGAGCTCGTCTTTCGCGAGTTGAAGGAAGGCCGCCTTCACCTCGACGATATCTTCGACGTCTCGGAGAAGGCGTGGCGCGAGGGCGGCGCGCATGCGCACGGCGCGGCCATGTTCCTGGCGGTCCACAGCCACGTCCGAAGTCGAGGACCTGCTGCGCGGGCTTATCATCCAGTCGGGCAACGACGCGGCGATGACGCTGGCCGAAGGGGTCGGGGCGCCGAAGACAATTTCGCCGATATGATGAACAAGCGCGCGGCTGAACTCGGCATGACGCATTCGCATTTCGCCAACGCCCGGGGCAAGGCCGACCCGAGCCAATTCGTCACGGCGCGCGATATGGCGCTGCTCGCCGCGCACGTCATTCGCGACTACCCCGACTTCTACCATTACTTCGGCGAGAAGGAGTTCACCTGGAACAAGATCCATCAGCTCAATCGCAATCCGCTGATCACTATGGACATCGGAGCGGACGGACTCAAAGCGGGCGATACTGCCGACGGCGGTTTCGCGCTTGTGGGCTCGGCGGTTCAGGATGGTCAGCGGCTCATTGTCGTGATCAACGGAATGAAGTCCGCCGCGGAGCGCCTCGAGGAAGCCCGCAAGCTATTCGAATACGGCTTCCACGCTTTCGACCGCCGGGCGCTGTTCCAGGCGGGCGAGACAGTCGGCTCCGCCTCGGTTTACGGCGGAGAATCCGATGAGGTCCCGCTGGTCAGCGACCGCCCGATCGCGCTCTTCGTGGCGCGCGGCGAAAGCGACAAGCTCGTCGCCAAGATCGTCTATACGGGGCCGCTGGCGGCGCCGGTCGAAAAGGGAAAGGACGCAGGGCGGTTGAAGATCTGGCGCGACGACATGCTCGTGGTCGACGCTCCGCTGAAGACCGGAGCCGCGGTCGCGCTCGGGGGCTTGACCCGGCGGGCGTTCGACGCCGGCGTGGAACTCGCGGGCGACGCCGTGCGCGACGCGGTGCGGCGGGCGCTGGCGCGTCAGTGACCGGGGCGCCGCGGGGCCGCTTCATCACCCTCGAGGGCGGCGAGGGCGCCGGCAAATCGGTGCAGGCGAAGCGTCTGGGGACCAAGCTGAAGGCCGTGGGGCTCAAGGTCGTGCGCACGCGAGAGCCGGGCGGCTCGCCCCACGCGGAGGCTCTTCGCCAGGCGATCCTGTCCGGGTTCGCGCGGCAGTTCGGTCCAGAGGGGGAGGCGCTCTTGTTCGCCGCCGCCCGCATCGACAATCTCGATAAGACGATCCTGCCGGCGCTCGAACGCGGCGCGTGGGTCGTCTGCGACCGCTTCGCCAATTCGACCCGCGCGTATCAGGGCGCCGCGGGCGCGCTGCCGGCCGCCTATATCGCGCGCCTCGAACAGGTCGTGGTCGGGGCAAACAGGCCGGACCTGACGCTGGTGCTCGACATTCCGGCCGAAGCGGGCCTCGAACGGGCGCGCGAGCGGCGAGGAAAGGGCGGCGCCGACCGTTTCGAGGCTGAAGGGCTCGAGTTTCATGAGACGCTGCGCCGCGCCTTTCTCGAAATCGCGGCCGCCGAGCCCGAGCGCTGCGCGGTCATCGACGCGCTGAAGACCGAAAGGGAAGTCTCCGCGGCCATCTGGTCGACGGTCGAAACGCGCCTCGATCCTGCGGGCGCGCGGAAGGCGAGCGCGCCGTGAAGAAGGTCGAGGCCGAGGAGCTTCCCGAAAGCGATGCGTTTCCAGGCGCGCCGCATCCGCGTCATGCCGAGAGGCTGATCGGCCACCAAGCCGCCGAGGCGGAAATGCTGAGCGCATATCGAGAGGGCCGCGTCGCCCACGCCTGGCTGATCAGCGGCGGGGAGGGGATCGGCAAGGCGACTCTCGCCTGGCGCTTCGCCCGCTTCCTGCTCGCCAATCCCGTTCCTGACGCCCCCGCGGCGCGTCGGGCGCGCGATCTTCACGTCGACCCAAGTCATCCGGCGGCGCGGCATCTCGCGGCGCTCGCCCATCCGGATTTTTCGCTCATCCGGCGCGATTGGCAGGCGGACAAAAAGAGGTTTTCGACCGAAATCCAGGTCGACCACGTGCGCGCGGCGCTCGAGGTGTTCCAGATGTCGGCGGCGTTCGGCGGCTGGCGGGTCTGCATCGTCGATAGCGCGGAGGATCTCAACCGCAACAGCGCCAACGCGCTCTTGAAGATGATCGAGGAGCCGCCGCAGCGCTCGCTCTTCCTCATCGTTTCGCACCGGCCGGGGCGGGTGCTGCCGACGATCCGCTCGCGCTGCCGGCGCCTCAAACTCGATCCGCTGTCGCAGAGCGAAATCGCCGAGGCGGTCGCGACGCTCGGGCCGCCGTGGAGCGAGGCCGATCCGGCCGCGGTCGCGAAGGCCGCAAAGCGCGCAAGCGGCTCGGTGCGCGAGGCGCTCGCGCGGCTTTCGCCGGAATCGAAAGGGATTGACGCGCTCATCAATTCGATCATCGCCGGCCTGCCGCGGCCCGACCCGCGCGCGGTCGTCAAACTCGCGGAGGCGCTCGCCGGACGCGCGGCGGGCGAGCCCTATGACGCGTTCCACCGCGAACTCTATGACTGGCTTGCAGGCTATGCGCTGAGGAGCGCGTCGTCGAGCGCGCGCGCAGAGGAGCTCGGCGCGCTTTGGGACCGGATCCGCCAGGCGGCGCGCGAAACGGAGGCGCTGAACCTCGATCGCAGGCTGCATATCCTGGCGATCTTCGCCGAAATCGCCGCGACCGAGCGGCGCCGCTGACGGCCGAGCTCGCGGTCGCGTCCGGAGGGCGCCGTCAAAGGCGGGATGACGGGCCATGAAGGCGGCGACATCCCCTCATCGAGTTCAGAAAACCGCCAATTCGGGAATCCCTGCCAGCCCCATCAGTCGATTCGCCGCACCCAAACCCTAAACCAACGCTCGCCAGGACTTTTGCCCGGTTACGTTTTTGGCGCCTAAGCCTCTGAAAACGCCCCGGCGTCTTCAAAACTGTGGGCGGCCGGACGGGGGATCACGCCTCGAGTTCGCTGTCCCAGTAGAGATAGTCCATCCAGCTTTCGTGCAGGTAGTTCGGCGGGAACAGGCGGCCGTTCTGGTGAAGGTCGTGGACGGTCGGCTGGTAGGGCTCGGTCGCCGGCCACATGCGGGCGACCGAGGGCAGCATGTCGGCCTTCTTGAGGTTGCAGACCGAGCAGGCGGCGACCACGTTCTCCCAGCTCGTCACCCCGCCCTTGGAGCGGGGGATGACGTGGTCGAAGGTGAGGTCCTCGCGCTCGCCGCAATATTGGCAGGTGAAGCGGTCGCGCAGGAAAACGTTGAACCGGGTGAAGGCGGGAAAGCGGGTCGCCTTGACGTAGCTCTTCAGCGACACGACCGAGGGGAGTCGCATCTCGAAGGAGGGGCTCCTGACCAGCGTCTCGTATTCAGAGATTATATTGACCCGGTCGAGGAACACCGCCTTGATCGCGTCCTGCCAGCACCAGATCGACAACGGGTAATAGCTCAGCGGGCGGAAGTCCGCGTTCAATACGAGCGCCGGGCAATTGCCTGGCGTGACTGCCTGAACCTGAACGTGAACCGTCACAAAGACACTCCGTTCCTCCTGATCCGAGACAGGCCGGAGAGCGAATCCGGCCGCGGCATTACTCTACAGCTAGCGTGACGTCCTTGTGAAGGCTTCAAAATCCGGCGTTTTTCGGACCATCGCAGCGGTTCGCCGCGGCGGAACGGGCGAATCGGTCAGCGGGCTTGGCGCTCGATCGCCGCCATGTCCGCGTCGGAGAGGCCGAAGTGGTGTCCGATCTCGTGCACGAGAACATGGGTGACGACGGCCCCGAGCGAATCCTCGCCCTCGCACCAGAAGTCGAGCAGGGGGCGGCGGTAGAGAAAGATCATGTTGGGCAGTTCGCCGGTCTCTTCGACCGCGCCGCGATGCGGGAGGCCACGGCCGCGGAAGAGGCCCAGGAGGTCGAACTCGGTCTCGGCCCCCATCTCGTCCAGCGTCTCGTCATCGGGGAAATCGACGACCTGGATGACGAGCCCCTCGCAGAGCCGGCGAAAGCTCGCGGGCAGCCGGGAGAAGGCGGCGTCGGCGAGCGCCTCGACGTCGGCCAGGGTCGGCGCGCGGAGATCGGCGAGGCCGCTCGCCGCCTTGGCGGTCACGGCGCCGCCCGGGGTTTCCCCCCGGCCGCGTCGATCGACCGCGCGCGGGCGGCGTCGAGGCCGTCGACGAGCCGCCGGGTGCGCTGGGCGAGCTCGGCGCGGACCTTGTCGGCGGCGGCGGGGAATTCGGCCAGCACGCGCCGGAACGTCTCGCGCGAAACCGGCGTCACCACCGCGTCCTCGGCCGCGAGCGCCTCGACCCGCCGCACGACCGGCGCATAGAGGGCGCTTTCGCCGATCAGCGCGCCGGCCGCGACGCGCCTCGCGCTGTCGGGCGCGGCCCCCGTCTCCATCAAGAGAATGGCGCCCGAATGGACGAAATAGCCCTCGTCGCCCGTCTCGCCGACGTTGAACAAAACCTCCCCCGCCTTGAGGCGGCGTTTCTGGCACGAGAACGCGACGAGTTGCACCGCCTCGCGCGGCATCAGGTTGAACGGACGCGTGCGCCCGAGCCGCGCGACGTCGCTCTCGAGCGTCACCTCGAGCGTCCTCCGGTCGCCGCCGCGCCCGGCACGAGCTTGTACCCGCCGCCCTCGGTGATGAGGAGCTGCGCCTCGGCCGGGTTGTCCTCGATCTTCTGCCTGAGGCGATAGATGTGGGTCTCCAGCGTGTGGGTGGTGACGTTGGCGTTATAGCCCCAGACGTGCTTGAGCAGCGTCTCCCGCGGCACCGGCTGCTGTTCCGCGCGGTGCAGATAGCGTAGGATCGCCGCCTCCTTTTCGGTCAGGCGGAGCTTCACGCCCTGCGCGTCGACAAGGTTCTTCGACGTCGGACGGAAGGTGTAGGGACCAACCTGGAACTCGGCGTCCTCGCTCGCCTCGTACTGGCGCAGTTGCGAGCGAATCCGCGCGAGCAGCACGACGAAGCGGAACGGCTTGCCGACGTAATCGTTGGCGCCGGAATCGAGGCCGAGCACGGCGTCGGCTTCCGAATCATGCGCGGTCAGCATGATGATCGGTCGGCGATACCCGTCGCGGCGCAACCGCTTGACCGCCTCGCGTCCGTCGAGGTCGGGGAGACCCACGTCCATGATTACAAGATCGGGCGGCGAATTCGCCGACAGTCCTGAGCGCCGCCTCCGCGGTTTCGACCGCTTCGACCTGAAACTCCGGATGCAGGCCGATCTGCTCGACCAGCGCGTTACGCAAGTCGGGGTCGTCGTCCACGATCAGTAATCGCCGCGCCTCAGTCATCGCGACACTCTATCGGCTGCGCCGGCTGGCGGCTAGTCGGGGATTGCGGCCAAGTTGCGGCGGGGCGCCGCGAGTGAACGTCGTGACGGGGCTCGAAGTTCAGGCCGCCCGCGGCGGTTCGCCGGCGGCTTCGAGGTCCGCTGCTTCTGCATCGGTGAAGACGCGGCTCCGGGTCAGAAAGCGCACGCCTTCGGGCGCCTCGAGCGAGAAGCCGCCGCCACGTCCCGGGACGACGTCGATGATGAGCTGGGTATGGCGCCAGTATTCGAATTGCGCCGCGCCGATATAGAAGGGACAGCCCTCGATCTCGCCGAGATGGACGTCCTGCGGCCCGACGCGGAAGTCGCCTTTGGGGTAGCACATCGGCGAGGAGCCGTCGCAGCAGCCGCCGGACTGGTGGAACATCAGCGGGCCGTGCATTTGGCGCAGACGTTCAACGACACCGGCGGCCGCTTTGGTGATCTCGACGCGACGGATCATGGCCGAGTCCCTTTACGCGGGGCAGGCGGAGGCGAACCTCCGCCTGCGAGGTCACGGATCAGAAGAAGCCGAGCGCCTTCGTCGAGTAGCTGACGAGCAGGTTCTTGGTCTGCTGATAGTGATCGAGCATCATCTTATGGGTTTCGCGCCCGATGCCCGATTGCTTGTAGCCGCCGAACGCCGCGTGGGCGGGGTAGGCGTGATAGCAATTGGTCCAGACCCGGCCCGCCTGAATCTCGCGGCCGAAGCGATAGGCGCGGTTGCCGTTGCGCGTCCACACTCCGGCGCCGAGGCCGTAGAGCGTGTCGTTGGCGATGGAAAGCGCCTCGGCCTCGTCCTTGAACTTCGCCACCGAGACGACCGGTCCGAAGATCTCCTCCTGGAAGACGCGCATCTTGTTGTGGCCGGCGAAGATCGTCGGCTGGACGTAGTAGCCTTCCGCGAGTTCGCCTTCGAGATGAGCGCGCGCGCCGCCGGTCAGCACCTGGGCGCCTTCCTGTCTGCCGATATCGAGATAGGACAGGATCTTCTCCAGCTGGTCGGTCGAAGCCTGAGCGCCCATCATGGTGGCCATGTCGAGTGGGTGGCCCTGCTTGATCGCCTTGGTGCGCTCGACGGCGCGCTCGATGAAGCGGTCGTAGATCAACTCCTGGACGAGCGCGCGGCTCGGGCAGGTGCAGACCTCGCCCTGGTTCACCGCGAACATGGTGAAGCCTTCGAGGCACTTGTCGAAGTAGTCGTCGTCGGCGTCCATCACGTCGGCGAAGAAGATGTTCGGCGACTTGCCGCCGAGCTCCAGCGTGACCGGGATGAGGTTGTCGGATGCGTACTGCATGATCAGGCGGCCGGTCGTCGTCTCGCCGGTGAAGGCGATCTTCGAGATGCGCTTGTTCTGGGCGAGCGGCTTGCCCGCCTCTACGCCGAAGCCGTTGACGATGTTGAGCACGCCGGCCGGAAGCAGGTCGGCGATGAGCTCGGCGACGATCAGCATGCCGAGGGGGGTCTGCTCGGCGGGCTTCAAGACGACGCAGTTGCCCGCGGCGATGGCCGGCGCGAGCTTCCACACCGCCATCAGCATCGGGAAGTTCCACGGGATGATCTGGCCGACGACGCCGAGCGGCTCATGGAAATGATACGCGACCGTGTCATGGTCGATCTCGGAAATGCCGCCCTCCTGCGCGCGGATCGCCCCGGCGAAATAGCGCCAGTGGTCGACGCAGAGCGGAAGGTCGACGTAGGTCGTCTCGCGGATCGGCTTGCCGTTGTCGAGCGTCTCGACCAGGGCGAGGAGGTCGAGGTTGGCCTCCATCTTGTCCGCGATGCGGTTGAGGATCAGCGCGCGCTCGGCGACCGAGGTCTTGCCCCAGGCGTCCTTGGCCTTGTGCGCCGCGTCGAGCGCGAGCTCGATGTCGGCGGCCGAAGAACGGGGGACCGCGCAGAGACGCTTGCCGGTGACCGGGCTCGGGTTGTCGAAATAGCGGCCCTCGACCGGGGCGACCCACTTGCCGCCGATCGAAATTATCGTAACGGTCGCGGATGAGCCCGCGCGCCGCAATCTTGTCAATCGCTGCTTGATACATGGGGTTTTCCTCCACTGAACGCGCCGCTTGCCGGCCTGTGACGGCAGGACGCGGGTCGAGCGGCGTTGGCGCTATATCTGCGGAGGCGTGCCGCGCGGGCAACGGTACTTTCGGAGGAACTCGACGCCGGCGACGCTCGCGCACAATGCGGCGGTCGGCGCGGTCGCCGCGATTCGCTTCACGGCGACAGGGTCAACTCCTGAGCCCCGGCCTTTTTGAGATCGTCCTCGGAACCCGTCAGGGTGATCGACTTGACCTCGTTCCAGAGGGGCACGAAGTCGCGGTAGTGGGGGGAGAAAATATGCCCGGACTCGCCGGTCGCGATCATGAAACGCGACTTCTCCGGGTCGGCCGAGATCGTAGAGACCACGAAATCCGGGCCCGTGCGTACGCGCGAACGGCTGGTCGGGCGGGGTTTCGAAGCCGCCGCCGCGGTCGAGCGTGTAGAAGCCGCCGCCCGACGGCGCGCTCAGATCGCTGACCCGGTCGAGCAGCGGCACATGGCTGTAGAATTGGTTCCGGAGCAAGCTCGTCTGTTCGGCGCCCCAGCGCCATCGACTCATGTCCGCTCCGTCGCGCTTGACGAGCAGCGCAAGGCCCTGGTCGAGCGCTCGCCCGAGCGCCTTGCGGCAGTCCGGGTCCGGCTGCCCGGGCGCGTCGCACCACGCCGGATGGTCGCGCATGAGCGAGATGAGCGTCGCGGCGGCGTAGGGGCCCTTCGGCATCCATCGCCAGCCCGGTCCTGTCTTCGAGCAGGATTTTGTGGAGCGATCTGAGGAACGCGGTGAAGATCAGCGGCTCTGCGCGATCCTTGTCCATGACCCCGTTCCAGCCTGCGAGCATCGTCTGCGCCTGCCGCGCGCGCTCGTCCGACGGCGCGATCATCGCGATGAACGGCTGCAGCGCTTTCGCCGCCAACGACAGGTGGTCGGCCTGCATAGCGACGGCCGTTTCCAGGCTGTGCTTGTCGATCGTGTCGAAGAACTGCTGGATGCGGCGCGCGCGGAAATTCTCCTCCCAGTCCCGGCCGAACGTCGGCTGATGCTCGTCCGCCACGTTGGCGTTGTTGGCGTTGAAGGCGAAGCCGATCTCGGGGTTGTGCAGCTGGGGCAACTCTTCGAAAGGGATCGTCCCGATCCAGTCGTAAGCGCCCGAGGCGCCGTCGACTGGCGCGAGGCCGTCGCCCGACTTGCGCAAGGGCACGAGGCCCGGGCTGAAGTAGCCGATGTCGCCGGCGACGTCGGCGTAAACGATATTCTGCGTCGGCGTCTGATAGATGCGCATCGCGTCTAGGAACTCGCCCCAGTTTCTCGCACCGTCGAGGCGCATGATCGCCTCGATGGTCGTGTCGTGATCGCTCAGGCCGGTGAAAGCGAGCGCGATGACTTTTCCGGGGCCGGCGAGACTGCCGAGGTCCTTGCTCACGTCCGACAGGACGGGACCATGCCGGGTCGTTCGGATCGCGAGCTTGACGTCGCCGGCGTCCTTCACGCGAATCGTCTCTTCGCGCGTCTCGAGTGGTTTGGGACCGTCGGGCGTGAGGTATTTCGAGGGATCGGCCGGATCGACCGTTTCGATGAAAAGGTCCTGGGTGTCCGTGTCGGCGGTGGTGAACCCCCATGCGATCGAGTTGTTCTGACCCAGCAGGACGCCGGGCGTTCCCGGCACGGTGCCGCCCTTGACCCAGCCGTCCGGCGTGACGATGCGGGCGAGATACCAGAGGATCGGCGCCTGAAGCCCTAGATGAGGATCGTTGGCGAGGATCGGCTTTCCCGTGACGGTCCGCGATCCGGCGACGACCCACTCGTTCGAGGCCCCGTGACTGACGCCGATCAAGGCGCCAATCTCATCCTCGATGTTTGCGCCGCTCGCATGCGCAGCGTCGAGCCTGGGCAGCGTCGTGATCGGCGCGTCCGGCTTCATGGGCGGAAACATCCAGCTTGCCTGTTCCGGGGAGAGCTTCTGGCGGAGATGGGCGCGCAGCGCCTCGAGCTCATAGTTTTGCGACAGCTGAAGCGCCATCAGCTTGCCCCAGACGATGGAGTTGGCGGGCTTCCAGGGCTCCGGACGGTCGCCGCTGATCAGGAATTCGGGCGGCAGCGCGTCCTTGTGACTGTCGAGGAAGGCGTTGACGCCATCTGCGTAGGCTTGCAGCCGCTTCTGCGCTTGAGGCGACAGGGCCGAGAAGCTGGCTTCCGCCTCGCGATAGAACCCGAGCGTGCGCATCAACTTGTCGACGCCCAGGAGATCGGCGCCGGCAATTTCGGCCATGCGCCCTTGCCCGACCCGTCGCTGCACTTCCATCTGGAAGAGCCGCTCACTGGCGTGCAGGTAACCGAGCGCACGCGCCGCATCGTCCATCGACGAGGCGAAGATGTGCGGAACGCCGTAGGAGTCCCGCCAGACCCGGACCTCCGCCGACAGACCCGGCAGCTTCTCGGTTCCGGAAGTGGTCGGCATGGCGCGATAGAAGAGGTAGGCGCCCGCGAGGGTCGCCACGACGACGAGCGCGATGACGAACCGCAACAATCCCTTGATGAGCCGCCAGACCATACGCCCCCTCCCGTCGTTGCGTCAGGGCCGCACAGTGAACCTGCTCATGAGGCCGAAGTCCACCGTCCGGATGCGGCCTCTAGAGGGAGAACGTCGCCCTGACCGGCGCGTGGTCCGACGGGCGCTCCCAGCCGCGCGCTTCGCGCAGAACCTCCATCGAGGCCACAGTCCGCGCGAGCGCGGGGCTGACCCAGATGTGATCCAGCCGGCGCCCCTTATCGGCGTTGGACCAGTCGGGCGAGCGGTAGCTCCACCAGGTGTAGAGCTTCTCATCGTCCGGGACGAACTTGCGTAGCGCGTCGACCCAGGGCCCCGCGGCTTGCGCGCGCTTCAGCTTGCCGACCTCGACCGGCGTGTGGCTCACCACGTTGAGGAGCGCTTTATGGCTCCAGACGTCGTGCTCGAGCGGGGCGATGTTGAGGTCGCCGACCAGGATCGCCCGGCCCGCCGCCGCCTTGTCGTTCGCCGCCCACTCGGCCATTTCGTCGACGAAGGCGAGCTTGTGGGCGAACTTCGGGTTGATCTCAGGGTCGGGCTCGTCGCCGCCGGCCGGAACGTAGAAGTTGTGCAGCTCGAGGCCCTTCGCCACGCCGTCCAGCGCAACGGTCAAATGGCGGGCGTCGCCCTTGGAGCAGAAGTCGCGGACGGAGGATGCCGCGAAGGGAATGCGCGAGACGACGGCGACGCCGTGATAGCCCTTCTGGCCGCTGATCGCGATATGGAGATAGCCCGCGTCGCGGAACGCGCCCAAGGGGAAGTTGGCGTCCGGGCACTTGGTCTCCTGCAGGCAGAGGACGTCCGGCCTGCGCTCCGCGAGATAACGCAAGACGAGATCGATCCTGAGGCGGACCGAATTGATGTTCCAGGTGGCGACGGAGAAATCCAAGGGCGGCCCCGAAGTTCAAACGACGCCAGAAACGCCGACGCCGGGGTTCGAGGCAAGGGGCGGCGGGCGCTCTCCCGCGAGCGCCGCCTCGGCGCCGGAGCGCGCAACTCGACGACGGGCGAATGGTTTCAACGCGTTAGGCGCCAAAATCGTAAGCGGGGCAAGGCCTTGCGGGAGCGCCGGCCTTGAAAGCTCTGTCCCGCTGTCCTGCCCGGGTTTGCCCCTCTTACTCAAAATCTGTCCTTTTCGCGAGCTCCGGCGGGATGGCGCGCGTCAGCTCGAGCGGCGGCGCGGCCGGCGCCGGCTTCGATCGGCCGCCGAGCCCGTGATAGCGGTCGAGCGCGGCCACGATCTTCACGAACGGCGCGACCGCCCTGAGCTCGCCGCGTTCGATCCTGAGGTCGAGGAGGCGCAGCGCCTTGGTGAGCCGGGCGACATCGAGATGAACGCAGCGGTCCGGCGCGTCGAGCCGCCGCTCGACGATCGCCCAGTCGATCTCCCACCGCTCCCTGGCGACGCTCGTGTTGCGCGCCTCGGCGATCTGCTCCCGGGTGAAGCCGGACGTGAGCAGTTCGAGCGAGGCCCCTCGCAAGGCGGCATTTTGCGCCTTCCGCGCGCGGCCGGCGGCCCGCGCCTCGGCCCATCGGGAGAACGATGCGGGACGGTCGACCCATGCGGCGGCCTTTTTCTGCAAACGAGAGGGGACAATGCGGGCATTGTAGCCGGTTTTCTGGATCTCGTAAACAAAATGTTGGCTCTACTGGCGTTTAGTATTGATTCGGGCTATTCTTGGCGCGTCTGATTGAGGAGGCGTTGGTGGAGAGCCCGGAATTTGAGGATTGGCTGGGCGGGATCGGTAGGTTGACCCCAGCGCAGCGGCGACAGGCGGTGAAGGCGCTTTGCAAGGCCGAGGAGGCCGATGAGGACGTTGCGTCGGGCTTTGGCGAACCGGTCGAGGCGGCGGCTCGAGGATCGGAGGACGCGCCGGCGGCGCTTGCCGAGGGGGACGCGCGCAAGCAGCGCCGGGTTCGCGAGGACGCGCTGGGGGACATCGGCCAGGCGAAGGTGGAACGCCGGGGTTGCCCCCATTGCGCGGGGCGCGACATCGTCGCCTGGGGACGGGCGAACGGTCTGGCGCGCTCCCGCTGCAAGAGCTGCGGGCGCACGTTCAACGCCCTGACGAAGACGCCGATGGCGGGGCTCGCAAGAAGGAGCAATGGCTCGACCACGCCCAGGCGATGATCGAGGGAACCAGCGTGGCGAAGGCCGCGAACGTTGCCACGTCCACCCACCACGGCCTTCCGCTGGCGACACCGGTTTCTCGGCTCGCCCGCGCTGGACAAGCCCAAGACGCTGAGAGGCATTGTCGAGGCGGACGAGACGTTCATCCTCGAAATCGTTCAAGGGCCGCAGGTCCGGTCTTCCCCGCCCGCCGCGCAAGCGGGCGGCAAGGCCAAGCACCCGGGCCTCTTCTTCGAAAACATCCCGATCCTGGTGGCGCGCGACCGCGAGGGCGCAACCACCGACGCGGTGTTGCCCAATGTCGACCGCGCCTCGATCGCGGCGGCGCTGGACGGCGTGGTCACGCCCGCCAATCGGTTCGTCTGCGACGGCGGAAAGGCGATCGTGGCCTTCGCCCACAGGGCGAAAATCCCGGTCCATGTCGTTCCCGCGCCGGGCAAGCCCAGCCCCGAGGCCCCCGACCTCCATATCAACAACGTCAACGCCTATCACGGCCGGCTCAAGGAATGGATGCGCCGCTTCCACGGCGTCGCCACCAAGAACCTGCCCAACTATCTCGGATGGAGACGAGCGCTCGAGGCATGGGGAGACCAGGCCACTCCGCAAAACTGGATCCTCGGCGCCATCGGGATGGGGCCTTATCAACAGATAACGTCA
>CAWDTW010000107.1:0-21523 GCA_963805295.1 uncultured Alphaproteobacteria bacterium
GGCGGCAAGCAACCTCCAAAGCGCATTGGCATCCAACAAACTGCCTTCTGACTTGAAAAACGCCGTCGGCGGACGGAAATTCGGTTGAACCGGGCCTTCATCTGGAGAATATCGGTCAAACCTGTCGGGAAGAACTCGGCATGGCGCCCGCGGCAAATCGTTCAACGGTCACCAGCACCGGCTCAAAGCTCCGGCTGTCGATCCCTTTGCACTGGCGCCACGCCGTGTTGATGCGTGGGTTTCTGACATTGTGGGTCGCCGTCTTTGCCGCGATCGAGATCAAAATCTGGACCGGCGATCCTGCCCGGCGGAACAACGACCCTGTCGCGGCTTCGCTTGGCGTTCTGATTTTCTTCGTCCTCTGCGTTCCCCTCCTCCTGTTTCTGTGCAGGGTTGCTGTTGGAGGCCGCGAGTCGTGACGATTGAGAACGACCACCTCGCCCTGCGGCGCGAGCCATCGCGGCATATCGAAGTTCAATGCGGCGGTGGCGGCCGGCTCGCCCACGGGCCTCTGGCGAATGTCAGGGCACCCGTCGGTCGAACAGGCGCTGCGCAACAGCTATTTCGATTTGCTCGGTCTTCCCCGAATTTATGTGCCCGCCCAAGCTTAACTCGGTCGAACCGCCGCGGTACGATTCGTATGCCAGGTGGTGTGGGAGGGGGCGGCGCCTCGAGGCATCCCCCTATCCCGATCATGCGCAAATAGCGGTCGTTCGCCGACGACTTACCGAACGGGTCATAGCGACCGGTCCCGGTACGGAAGGGTTGCGCCATTTGCGGACCGTCAAGTGCCGAACGCAATCGCCGCCGGCGCGACATAGAGCAAATCGCAGGGTTTCAACGAAAGTACGCGGACCAGGCCCCGCCAAAGAAGACGCGCGGCGCCGGCTCTGGAGCATGAACAACCCTCAAGATAGCTGGCCGCCGCATGCCAACCGCCGGCCGTAGCCGCAAGCTTGTGGCATGTCTTCGATTACCTCGCCCGGTCTTGCACAAGAGGCGTCTATATCCGCCAAAAGCAGGATCGACCGGGCAAGCCGTCGTCGTTCGCTTCCTTTCGTGCGCTGTCGTTAGTGCGACGGCTGGACTAGTTCAATGGCGCTTGTCAGCCGCCATTTTGGCGTGAGAACTCGGATGCAAAGAATTCAATGTAACCATTCACATGCCCCCTAAGGCGATGCCCAAAAACTATTGCTTCATTTCGTGAAACCTCGGCGAGATGCTGTAGTTCCATTCTGGATGGAATGAGTCTCGGGTCATGTTGAGGGTCGCCATTTCCGCGTCCGAGACCTTGATGCCCTTTGGATAGGTGTTGCTATCGAGTTCGCAGCGGATTTTGAGACCGGTTTTCGTCGTGGTGTTGGCGATCAGTTCGATGACGATGAGGAGGCTGAGGAGTGGCGTCGCGCGCCAGTTCTGCGTGATGTGGCAGAACATGCGATGCTCGATCTTGTTCCACTTCGAAGTCCCTGGCGGATAGTGGCAAACCTGAATGATCAGACCGGTTTCGTCCGCGAGTTGTTGGAGGGCCAACTTCCAGAGCCGCAGCCGTGAACCATTGGAGCCGCCGCCGTCGGCCGTGATCATCAGGCGCCTCATCCCGGGATAGAGCTTCCAACCCATCTGATCGAGCCAGCATCGGACGGCGTTGACGGCGAACTCCCCGGTGTCGTGGTCGATTCCGAGGCTGACATAGCCGAGGTTGGCGCCGATGTCGTAGACCCCGTAAGGGACGACCTTGCCCAACTCCTTGTCCTCGAAATCGTGAGCGTTGACCTCGATCGGTTCGCCCTGCGGCCCATAGTCGCTACCGCCGTTCTTGAATTCGCCCAGCAATTCCTTCTTCTTCGCGTCGATCGATATCACGGGTTCGCCGGCCGCCTGAAACGCCTCGACCTTCGCGTTGATATATTCGAACTGGGCGTCGCGATCAGGATGTTTGCCGGCTTCCTTGGTCTTGCGGTTGGAATGGCGACAATATTTCAGTTCCTCCAGCAGCTTGGGAATGGTCGAGGAACTCACTTTGTGACCCATGGCGCGAAGCGCCGTCGCCAGCTTGTCGTGGCTCTTGGAGACCCATCGCAACGGCCGCATCGGGTCGCCCATCGTCGCCGGCTCGAGCAATCGTTGCAAGTCCTCCAACAGCGTCGGGTCCTTGACCGTCAACCGAGGAGTGCCCCCGCCCTTGCGCCGCACCTCTCCCGTCAAGGAGCCGGGGTTCCGCAAGTCCTTCAGACCGCGCCCAATCGTGCTCCGGGCGACCTTCGTCGCGCGCGCGACCGCCGCAATCCCGCCGTAGCCCGCCGCCTTCGCCTCCGCCGCCGCGCTCAACCGCCGGCGTCGCTCGTCCAGCGAAGGCCGAAGCGCGTCAAACCGGACGCGCAGGGATGATTCGTCTATCATCATCACGATATAGACGCTCGCCTCGCACTCGGGAATCCGCTAAACAGCCGATGCCAGTAAACTCGCAAATTCCGAATCGGCTATTTTTGGGCGTCGCCTTAGATCGATCGATCGGATGAGGCGGAGACGGTCGTGGTCTGATCGTCGTGAGGGGGCTTGCGCTTTGGCGCGAATGGGATTCTACGCTCTATGTGCCTCGCCGATTCGCCCCAGAGCTGAACGATATCAAGCGCTCCGACCTCGCGGCGATGTCGCGCGAGCAACTCGAGGAATTGGCTTGGCGGTTGCATGAGTTGGCGCGTTTGTTGGCGAACCGCGCGGGCGAGGATTTTCGAACCAGTTCGCGTCCGCCGTCGAGCGACGACCCCTATCGGCGCGAAGAGCGAGGCAAACCGGTTGCGGCTGACCCGGACGGCTCCGCCGCCGATTTTCCGACACTGCGCCCGAGAAAGCCGGCAAGCCGGACAAGAACAAGACCGCCAAGGGCTCCGGCAAACGGCCCGGCGCGAAAGGGCATTGGCGCTGTCAGCCGATCGTGGTGAGCGCGGAAGTCGCGCACGCGCCGATGGAGTGCGCCGCTTGCGGCGCCGCCCTCGGCCCCGACCTGAAGCGCCGCTGCGTCAGCGCCCACGACAGCCTCGAACTCGTCCGAGGCGACATGGCTCTTCAAGTCACCGCGACCCGACACAGCTACTTCGCTGTGCGCTGCCCCTGCGGTCACGACAACGTCGAACGCCCTCGCGTCGGACTGAGTTCTCTGATCGAGGGGCGCAAACGAAACTTGCGGATGAGCGAGCGTTGCTTGGTGGGCCCCATGCTCGCCACTTTCATCGCCGCGTTGTCGCTGCGCTGCCGTCTTTCGCGGCGCAAGATCCAGGAATTTCTGCGCGACTGGCTCAACCTCGAACTGGGAGTGGCGACCATCGAGCGCTGCATCCACGAATTCGGCCTGGCCAGCGAACCCGTGGTCGAGCGCCTCATTGAGGATGTGCGAGCCGCCGAGATCGTCCATCTCGACGAAACCCCCTGGTATCAGCGGGGCGTCCTGTTGTGGATGTGGGTGGCGGTGACGGCCGCCACGATCGTCTACCGCATCGGCAGCCGCCGCAAGGAGGAACTCGCCGCGCTGATCGGCGACGCCTTCCTGGGCTGGTTGGTCACCGACGGCTACGGCGCCTACCGAGATCATCCCCGCCGCCAGCGCTGTCTGGCGCATCTCATCCGCAAGGCCCTGGCCCTCGCCGAAGGCTACTACGGCGCGGGCTCAGGCTTCGGTCGCGATCTGGTCCGCGACCTCCGCCGCCTCATCGTGCGCGTCCACGACGGAGCCGACGCGGACGCCCTCGAGCGGCTGACGACCCGCATCAAATGGAACTGCCAGTGCAACCGGCATGAGATCGAGAAGAAGGTTCGCGATCTCGCCGGTGAAATCCTCAACGACTGGGACGCCGTCATCGCCTTCGTCTCGGACCCGAACCTGCCGCCGACCAACAACGACGCCGAACGCGCGCTCCGCCACGCCGTGATCGCACGCCGTATCAGCTTTGGAACCAGGACCGATGAAGGCAGCCGGTTCTACGCCGCCGGTCTCAGCGTCATCGATACTTGCCGCAGGCGTGGCGTCGAACCCTGGGCGTACGCTTGCTCTCTCATCGCCGCAGCCCGAGCCAACCTCACCCTGCCTATAATCCCCACAAACGCCGCCGCTTGAACGGCGGGGGGAGGTGAACGGTTACAATTCAATAGCTTAGGCTTAGCCACGATATTTGAGAATATCCATCTAAATTGACAATTTGCATTGACTTGGCCATCAATTGTGAGAATTTCGACGCCGAACGTTGGGGCACAATTCAAGGTCGAAAACGGACTACGAAAAGCAACGCTTCTGAGGGGCCATTGAAACTTCGGCAAATGCTGCCGCGCAGCGAATTTCGAACTGCCGCTGGCCCAACGGCAAAGCCATCAATAGTGAGAATATTGCCGGCTGATATTCTCACTATCGATGGCCAAATCCGAAAAACATTTCATATTCTCATTCCAAGATGGCACCTGACACCCAGAGTGCCACGTCGCATCAATGTGAGCCACACCACCGTGACGGATAGAATGAGGGAGACTGCCGAGATGAGGAGAGGAATAATATAGAATCGGTGCCTGTGGGGGAGTTCTGATCTGCCGGGCGCAAGCTAATCCGCAATTCCTTCCGGCTTGAAGTCACTGAGACCATTCGAAAAATGGCGACATCCACTTCGTCTGGCATGGCAGAAGGACCGCTGGGGGCAACGCGCCTTCCAAGCGGCGAGTGGATGTTTGTGCTTTGGGCTCCGCACTGGCGGCAAGTGAGCGTCCACATTCTCGGGGCGAACGAACGCATCGTCGAGATGGGAAGGAGAAATTGCGGGTATCACGTCGCGGGCACTGTCAGAGCAATTTTTTGGGACGTCTTTGGCTGTGGTAGCTTCAGGCCATGAGTGACCCGTTCCGATATTTCAACAGCTCGCCAGAAGTGATCCGTCTGGTCGTGATGATGTACGTGAAGTACCCGCTATCGCTGCGCAACGTCGAGGATCTCTTGGCCGAGCGCGGGATCGACATCAGCTATGAGACCGTTCGGTTTTGGTGGAACCGGTTCGGCCCGATGGTTGCTGCCGAGATCCGAAAGAAGCGGGTAGCGCACATGCGCGGCTATCCTCAGTGGCGTTGGCATTTGGACGAGGTGTTTGTGAAGGTCAACGGAAAGCTCTGCTATCTCTGGCGCGCTGTCGACCATGAAGGCGAGGTTTTGGAATCGGTCGTCACCGCGAAGCGGGACAAGGCGGCGGCACTGAAGTGTCTCAAGCGCATCATGAAGAAATACGGCCGACCGCGGACCGTCGTCACCGACGGGCTTTGCTCTTATCCCGCGGCGATGAAAGAGATCGGCAACGCCGATCGCCAGGAGGTCGGTCGTCGGCTCAACAATCGCGCCGAGAATTCGCATCAGCCGTTTCGACGACGAGAACGGGCCATGCAGCGCTTTCGAAGCATGAAGACGCTGCAAAAATTCAGTTCAGTTCACGCCCAGGTCCACAACCACTTCAATCAGGAGCGCCATCTCGTCACCCGCGAAGTTTACAAACAAAGACGAGCCGGCGCGTTGGCCGAGTGGCGCGCCCTCGCGGCCTAGTGGCCGCTTCGGTCTGGGCGTGCTGCGCCATGCGTAGAGGACCTGCCGTTACTCTGACAAAGCCTGGCTGAGAGGTCTTTGACGCCGGGCGGTCTTGATGAAGTGCTGCTGCGGACGCTCCTCGCGCATTGGGAGGACTACTTTGCGACCGGGAACGACACTATAAAAAATCGTCGGCTGTTTCGCGCGCTCGAAATGGCGCGAGCCGCATCGCGGATGCCGGGGGGAACAGATGCGACGTTCTTCGACGAGGGGCGCGCCGTGGCGCTTTGGGTTAGCGCCTTCGAAATCTTGGCCCATGACGGACGTGAGGTTGATGTCAAACGGGTTCTCTCGCTGCTAAGTCGGGTCCAATGGCTAACGCCCAAGCTAAAAGGCAAGCCAGTCCCGACCAACATTGCGGGCACAATCTACAGGCGACTCTACGTCGCGCGGAGCGAATTCCTCCATGGGAACCCGGTTACGGCGAAGAGGCTGAGACTGGACAAATGCCAAAAGCCAGCGCTGTGGTTCGCCGCCCCGCTTTTCCGACTTGCGCTTACCGCGTTTCTCGATCTGCAGTTTTCGGAGACGTTGCCAGACACGGCGAACGCCCGAGACCGGGGCCACCACCTCGACAGGCGGATGACGTTCCACGCGCCTCAGTGCCTCGCGGAGGATGCGATCCTCATCGCCGACGAAGCCCCGGAGGAGAGACCGCCAGCCGGATGAGCGTGTTGTCCGCCCCCAAGCTCGATCAGCCGAAGGATAACGTCGCTTTAGCTCTCGCCGGGGCCGCGCAGGGCCCTCAAGCGATCCACGGCGGCCGCCCCTCGACCCAAACCTGCCACTCGCCCTTGGCGTTGAGCTTCGCCTTCATAGGCCGGCTGCGGAGTGGAGGCGTGGCGCCTATCGCCTCGTAGGCTTCGGCGGTGATGGAGATGCGGATCATGGGGATGGTGTCGTCGGCTTCCGCTCCCGCGCCAGTCGCTCCGCCCCGGCGATCTGATCGGGCGTCATCTTGGTGGCCTTCAGGCGGCTCAGGACCGGCCTCGCGCCTTCGCGAGCCGTTTGGGGCCAGCCGAGCGGCGAACGCCGTCCTAACGCATATCTGTGGCTTCGCGGGCTTGGTGTGCAGGTCGCTGAGGACGGATCATCTCTGACATCGCCCCCTCGGACGTCCAAAAAGAAGCCCCGCTCAAGCCTGTCGGACCCAATAGCGGTTGCGGATGTACGATAGGGCGAAGGACCGCTTGGCGATTGCAGCTTTCCGCTACGTCCGCTGTGCGCTAAAAAGCGGCCGTTCCCAAACGGCGCGGCGAACGGGTCAAATCGACGCGAAGCGACCATTCGTCGCCAGTCACCGAGGGACGCGAACAACACATAGCGACTGTTCCGCTCGTGGCGGTTTTGGTCCGCTCGGCCGACCATGCGGTCCCTCGCTTGGGCAGTGTCGAGCCAAAGGATCGACCCCGATCCCAGATGTGGCGGGGCGACGATCAGTTCTCCGGCATACCGGCCAGTCTCAACCCATCGACCACATGATCAAACTGTTTCCGGTAACTCTCGGTGGAACCTAAGAGTTGGTCACCGGCGACGACCTTCGCAATGGTGTTCCCCGGGTTGAGGCGCAACGTCGCTTCCATTTCCTTATGCGCCGCATCCAAGCGCCCCGTCAGGGCGTAAGCGGCTGCCAAAAATTCGTGGTAGAAATAAGCTTTATCGTTCGCCTGGACCGCCTTTTCCAACCACGGAACGGCCTCGGCATCCCTGCCGAGCAACAGATAGGCCATACCGAGGTCACGGTACCAGAGGTCGACGAACGGATCGCGCGGACTTAACCGAATGGCCTTCTCCTCGAGAGGAATCGCCTCGATTGCCCGGCCTTGCCTCCACCGGGCAGGGGCCAATTGGGCGTAGGAGTACGGATAGCTGGGATCGATGGCGATGTTTTCTCTGCATAAAAGGCGGCCCGTTCGTAGTCGCCCTTGGCGAGATACAGTATGGCTGCGACGCTGTTGGCGCCGACGTTGTCCGGTTCGAGCTCCATGGCTCACGCCAACCATTGTTCCGCCTTGTCCAGCGGAATGGCGCTGCGAAAGAACAGAACGTCCGCGGCATCGGCATATGCCCGATCGACGAGCGCCTCCGGATAGTCAGGGGTCATGAGAGAATTTTCCCGAAAGAGCACGCTAAGCGGATAATCGCATAATTTCAAAGGGTTTGAATCTGGTCGGAAAATCGAAACTTCGCCGGACAGCTCGCATTGAATGCGAAAACTGGGCGTCCAGACGGATTGGCGGACAACAGAATTTGCGGACGGGTTCCCGGACGATCCTTAGCGTGCTCTTTCGGGAAGATTCTGCGACGACCCCAATAGGTCCCCGTCACTCGAAGCGCTATACGCCGGCTAAGCGAGAACCCGAAAATTGGCGCGATGGATCACGCGGAAATTGTCGGTGATTCGGTCGCAGAAACGGCTCCATTGTCTGGGCACGGTATACCGCAGGAACATGATGATCTCTGTGCGGAACTCCGGGAAGGTCTTGTAGTCCCGGTTGTGGGTGACGTTTTCATGCATCAAGGCCCACAGCCGCTCGATCGGATCGAGATGGGGACAGTACTTTGGAAAGAAACGCACCACGCATTTGCGCCCGGCCGCCGCAAGCCACTCCTTGACGATGCGGGCTTTGTGATATTTGGCGTTGTCGACGAAGACGTGGATCAGGCGTTCGCGAGGATGGGCGCTCTCGACCTGTCCCAATAGCTTGATCAAGCTCTCCGCGTCGACCGTCTCGACCTCGAGGATCTGCGTCCGGCCGGTTTCCAGATTGATCGCGCCGTGGATGTTCAGCCGCTGACGGCCCGTCGTCTGCTCCACCGCGATCGTGACGCCCTTGCGGGCCCAACAGCCGACCGGCCTGACCTGATGGGTCGGATGAACCGCATCGACGAAGACGACCGCCTCGTCGACGCCCATCGTGTTGAGCAGGTTCTCGTATTCGTCGATGAAGGCTTGCTGTTTGGCGTCGTCGAGGCCGCGCGGCATCCGTTCCGGCTTGCGGTAGTCGAAGCCCAGACGATGCAGCAAGGCGATCAGCCCCGAACGGCTGTAGCTCAGCCCAAAGCTCCGCCTCATCCAGGCCCCGACCTTCCGGATGCTGTGGGGACAATGGGCGTCGACCCATTCGCTCAACGCGGCTTCCTGATCGCTGCTGAGGTGGCTGCTGCTGCCTTCGTGGCCGAAGCTCTTCAGCTCTTCGACGCCGCCTCGCTGATAAGCGCTGTGCCAGTTGCGGACCGTGTCGTCGTCCAGCAACAAAGCCGCCGCGACGCGCTCGCAACTCCAGCCCCGGTCGAGAAGGACGATGGCGTTGGCCCGGCGGGCCACGCGAGCCTCGGCAAGCCCGTCTCGCGCAATCCCGATCAGGGCGCGCCGGTCGTCAGCCGAGAGAAATCCACCGCGAATCATATCTCTCAGCCGAATCCCACTCGGCCGTCCTGTCAAGCAATTTTCGGCTCTTCAATAAATCGGGGTATATCTCGATCATTGCCTGCATCAGGGGCAAGTTCTCGAGGTGCAAGAAGCTGAGCCCTTGGCCAAAAGCCTGCGCCTCGTGCTCGCGCTCCATGCCGAGACGGAGCTGTGCGTGCAACGGCCCGAGTCGGGTTTCGAGGCGGCGCAGCGCTTCGTCGGAATCGAGTAGGCGGCGCGTCGTCACGTAGTCGGCTCCCGCAGGTTAGGGATTCGATCTCGCCCTTGTCGCCTACGCCTTTGTACCCGCCGTCCTGGCTCGCGACGCGACGATTGCCCGCACGTTCTTGACACAGGTCGAGAGAAGTCACGTCAGCTCGATAACATCTTGCGCCCGGACATTCCCGTCCTACTCGATGGAGAGAATCTCGATCTCGTGGTCGCCCACCAAGACAACATCGCCCGCGGCTTTGCCGATTAGAGCCCGCGCGACGGGGGAGACGTAAGAAATTGATCCATTCCGAGGATCCGCTTCGTCTTCCCCGACAATTCGGAAGGCCTGTCGCCTCCCGTCGTCGCGGCTGAATGTCACCTGATGTCCAAAAGCGACAGCGCCGAACTCCTCTCGTGGCGGAACAATCTGAGCAGTCCTCAGACGTTCGGCGAAATATCTGATTTCGCGAGAGGCGACCGCGACAGCGTGACGACGCTCGCCGGCGCCCTCGATCTGCTGCGCGGCGTTGTAAGCGGCGCGCCATTCCGCCATCGCGTTGGCCAACGCCTCCAGTCCTGACGCCGTCACCAAATTCGGATGCGGAGAGAAAGGCCGATCGGGGAGCTCGACCTCCGCGGCCGTTTCGGTGCTTTCTTCTCGGGTAAAGGCCACGCTCATCGTTTCGACTTTCTCCTTCTCAAAGCGATTGCCGATTCGTCACTGGGCGCGCCGATTCCTCGAAGCCTCCCCGTGCCGCCTGACGCAACGGTTCGAGGCCGAGCAATCATACAATGAGGACCGCTGCTTCGGAGGGTTGCGCCCCCAAGGCAATAAATTGGCGCTCAACCCCGCGAGTTCAACAAGGGAAATACCGACTTGGTCGCGCCCGTCAACGGAACCCGCTCGGAATGCCGGCAATCCGAACTCGGCGACGCCTGCTCCGGGCTTCTATGCTCGGCCCCGTCTAGCCACGGCGAATTTGCCCCCGAATTCTCCGACGGAGTCTACCCAAGTTTGCCTCGGCGGTCGTTCGGCTCAGCGGTTCATGAGGTCCTTGACCGATTTGGCAGACGAGAAGGTAAGCTTCTTTGACGCCGCAATCTTGATCTTCTCGCCGCTAGCCGGATTGCGGCCTTCGCGCTCCGGCGTCGCCTTGACTTTGAACTTCCCGAACCCCGGTAGCGACACCTCCGCGCCGCTTGCCGCCGCGTCCACGATGTCCTTCAAGAAGTCGTCGACGATCGACTTGGCTTGCGCTTTGCTTACGCCATGCGTCTCCGAGAGCTTTGCGACGAGTTCGGTTGCGTTCATTTGCAGAGGTTCCTTGCGATTCGATTCGCGGCGTCTATGGCATGGCCCTGCCGACATGTCATTGTCGCGTTATTGGTCGATTAACGCGGGCCTCCCGCGACGTCGCGACAGCCCCAGCAGCCGATCGCCCATGGCTGCGCCTTGCAATGAATGGCGGCTCAGTTAGGTTCGTCGGCTTAATTGCGAGGAGCGCGCCATGGCGACTGGCACAGTGAAATGGTTCAATGCAACGAAGGGCTTCGGGTTCATTCAACCCGACGCCGGCGGCGCCGATGTGTTCGTCCATATCAGCGCGGTCGAACGGGCCGGTCTGCACGGCCTGAATGAAGGGCAGAAGATCGCCTACGAGATCGTCGCCGACAAGCGCACCGGCAAATCCTCGGCGGACAATTTGAAGCCGGTCTGAAATTGGCGAACCCGTCGAGGCAAGCCGCGCTCCGTATCCTTCCGCGGAAGGAGCGCTGCGCCGGCGCCAACGACCTTGAGTCTGAAGGAGTGACCTCGCGACGCTTCGATGTTTTCTTGACCGGCTTCCTGTCGGACACATGTGTAGCTGTATTGTAGGTCAGGGGAGCAGCCGCTCTCTCCACAGAATTTCTCAGAGGATCAGATGCGATCTCCGTTCGCGAGCTTGCAGACATGCGGAGCGTGGGAAGGGAGCATACGGTTCTCGATGTGCGGGAAGCGAGAGAGCTTGATATTTGCCGGCTGGAAGGCGCCATGCATATTCCGATGGCGGATATTCCAGCGCGCACCGACGACCTCCCAACGAATCAACTATTGGTGGTCATTTGCCATCATGGCGCTCGCAGTCGGATGGTCGTCTACTTTCTGCGAAACGCCGGCTTTGACAACGCCGTCAACCTCGACGGCGGCATCGAAGCCTGGGCTTGCGAGATCGACCGATTGATGCGGCGCTACTGACTGCATGCAGCCAAAGAGGAAATTTGCGACGCATGCCGCTGACTGACTCAATGGAAACGCCGCCGACCGCCGAACGCACGTCGGGCTCGATCGCTTTCTTCTCGAACAGCTACGCGCGCCTGCTGGAGCATTTTTTCGCACGGCTCGCTCCGACGCCAGTAGCAAAGCCCCACCTGATCAAGCTCAACGATTCGCTCGCCTCAGAGCTGGGGGTCAATACACAAGGTCTCGATCCGGACGGGCTGGCGGCGGTGTTTGCCGGCAACGTCACACCGCCGGGCGCCGAGCCGATCGCGATGGCCTATGCCGGGCATCAGTTCGGCAATTTCGTTCCTCGGCTTGGCGACGGCAAGACGTTTGACGGCTTCCAGGTCGCCGCGCGCGGCGAAATATTGGAAGGTTCCGACGCGGAGGTGGCTCGACGCGACGCGGGTCAGCACGGCTCCAGGTAACTGGCGGTCGCGCGCAATCCTCCTCGGCGAGGTCTTGGACCGCAACGGCGAGCGACGCGATGTCCAGTTGAAGGGCGCGGGGCGAACGCCGTTCTCGCGGCGCGGGGACGGCCGCGCCGCATTGGGGCCGGTCCTGCGCGAATATCTCGTGAGCGAAGCGATGCATGCGCTCGGAATTCCGACCACACGGGCGCTGGCAGCCGGCCGAACGCCTCGTCGCGGGCGACTGCGACGCGGAGGTCTTGCGCTCGCGGACGCACGATCGGGGCGAGCGCCGCCGGATGGGCCTGCGCGTTCGCCGCGATTTCGCGAACGCGGGTCAGATCGACGCTTCTGGCGACCGCGTCGCGGGCGCATTCGATGATTGCGTCGCTCTCGGCCGTCTCGTCCGGCGTCGTCAGGCCGAGATGGCGCTCGCGCACAACAACGCCCTCATCGCGGCCGACCGCGCCGAGCACCGGAATGTCGGTGTAGCGCTCCAGCGCCTGCCGCAGCTTGGCGGTCTGCCGTTCCGATCCGACCTTGTTGAGAATGACGCCCGCGATCTGCGCGTCGCGGTCGAAGGCGGCGTAGCCCTGCACCAGGGGCGCCACTCCGCGCGCCATGCCGCAGGCGTCGACGACAAGCACGATCGGCGCGCCCAGGAGCTTCGCCAGCGCGGCGCTGGAATTCGAGCCCTCGAGGTCAACTCCGTCGTGAAGGCCCTTGTTGCCCTCGATCAGGGCGACGTCGGCCTCCCGCGCGTAACGGGCGAAAGTCGCCAGGACTTCGGTCCGCGTCTGGGTGTTGAAGTCGAGGTTGTAGCAGGGGCGGCCGCTCGCCCGCTTCAGCCACATCGGGTCGATATAGTCAGGTCCTTTCTTGAAGGTCTGAACGTCGAGGCCCTTTTGGCTCAGCGCCGCCGCCAGCCCGATCGAGATCGTCGTCTTGCCGGGGGATTTGTGGGTTGCCGACAGGAACAGACGCGCCACGGCGTCACGCCGCCGCCGCGAGGCGGTTCCTGTCGCGCGCGAGCCAAAGCGCCCTGGCGTGTCTTTCGGCGCCGGCGGCGTCCGCGGCGGCGCCCAGCGCCTTCAAGGCGATCGCGAGCGTCCCGACGATCGCCGCCTCGCCGTACTCGTCGCCGATCTCGCCGCGCCACAGGGCGGCAAGCCGGGTCAGGTCCATCAACTCGTCCGGCGTCTGCCGCGACTCGATCATCGGCGGCCAGCGCTCTTCATCGAGCTGGCCCTCGACCACGGTCATCACCTCGCACGGCTTGTTGGGCCGACGCTCGATCTCGCCGCCCTCGCCGCGGAAGACGGCGAGACGGGGCTGACCCAGGAGCGCGCCGGCGCCGCGATGGATCGCCATGTAGCCCGGATGGAAGACGCCCTGAAGCATACAGGGCGCGCCGAACGGATTGAGCATGCGCGCGAACGTATGCACGGGCGAACGCAGGCCCAGAATCGGGCGCAGCTCGAGCATGTCCGCGATCTTCGGGCTCAGGGCGTCGATCGGCAGATAGGCGAGGTTGCGGGCCGCCAGGGCGTCGGCCGCCTCGTCGAGACTCGCCGATGCGGGAACGCCCAGCGCCCGCAGAGCAGCGCCGGTGTATATGCGCCCTTGCGTATGCGCTTCCGCGCCGTGCATGAAGACCCGCCAGCCGTTGCGCGCGAGTATCAGCGCCGACAAGGTGAACCATGGCAATTGTCGGCCCTTACCGGCGTAGGACGACCAGTCGACGTCGACGTGCGGCGCACGCGCCGGCGCCTGCATGGTCGCGCGGGCGGCGCGGACAAATCCAGCGATCTCCGCGGGGCTCTCCTCCTTCACGCGCAAGAGCATCAGGAACGCGCCGAGCTGCTCGGGCAACGTCTCGCCCGCGAGGATCATCGCCATCGCCTCTTCGGCTTCCTCGATCGTCAGCGAGCGGGTCAGCGTCTTGCCGCGGCCGAGGATGTTGATGAACCGGGCGAAGGGATGAGGTTGGCGCTTCATGGCGCTTCACGTCCTTGTCGCAATCTCGCGCTCGGGGCCCACCGGCAGGAACGGCATGAGCCTAAGCGCGAGAGTGACCAATAGCATGGAGAGCGAGATTCCGCTCACCCCGAGGAGCGCCTCCGGCAGCGAGGGAACGTAACGGGCGACCTCGCCGTCGTAGAACGAGCTCGAGACCTGCATCCCCGGGAACAGGTCGAGCGGATAGGCCTGGCCGCCGATGATGACGACGTACATTTGGCAGAGGCCGCCAATCAGGAACAGTATTGCGGCGACCGTAATCGAAATGCGACCCTTGAGGACGAAGAAGCAGCACGCCAGGATAGCGAGCGGGACGAGCGAGCCGATGACGATCTGGCCGAGCCAGAAGACGACCGGATACACGCCGCCGTCGCGCAGCAGGAACAATTCGACGCCGCGATCCGTCGGCGAATAGAACTTGGTCAGGTGTTGGACGGCGGTGAGAAAGAGCACCCCTAGCGAAAAGATGATGAGCAGCCCCTGAAAACTGCTGCGCATTTCCGCCGTCATGAGCTCCTGGCGCGTTTCGCGGCTCATCATCAGCAGCACGAGAACCGTGAACGAGAGGCCGTAGAGGAACGAGGCCGCGATGAACAGCGCGGCCATGATCGCCGAGTCGTAGGCCTGGCGGGCGATGAGGAAGCCGAAGATCGAGCCGGTGCCGGTCGTCAACACCAGGCGCCAGACGAACGCCAGCCAACCGACCGCCTTGCCCAGCGTCGCCGACTTCGAGGCGCGCCGATCCATCATCGTGAACAGGTACGCCGCGACGACGAGGACGAAGCCGGTGTAAAGGTAAATGTTCCAGGCGAAGATCGACTTGAAGTTGTTGTGCGTCATCGCGATGAAGACGCGCATGGGCCATCCGAGGTCGAGCACGAGAATCATCAGACCGCCGGCGAGCAGGGAGACGGCCAGAATGCCGGAGAGCCGCGCGTAAGGCTTGTAGGCGAGCCGGTTGAAGACGGAGGAGATCGAGGCGACGTTGAGCGCGCCCGAGGCGGCGACGATAAGGAAAACGGCGAACACGTGCGGCGTGCCCCAGACGACCTGATTGTTCATGCCGGTGACGATGTGGCCGCGCTGTTCCATATAGACCGCAGCGCCGAGGCCGAGCGCCAAGAGCGCGACATGCAGCCCGACGAGCCCCCAGAAGAGGGGGGTGCTATCCTCGAGCCTTCGAAACGCCAGCTTCGCCATCGGTGCGCCAATATTTGAGATTCAGAGGTTTTGGTATCGGACGCCGGTGTTCAAACCGAGATCGGCTCGAATTTCCTCGCTCGCCCGCGCGCGAACCGCCTTGGCGATGTCGCTCTCGGGATCGTTGAGATCGCCGAAGGTCATGGCGCCGCCGCCTTTGGCGGAACACGCCTCGACGCAGGCCGGCTGACGGCCCGCATCGATGCGGTGCACGCACATCGTGCAGCTCTCGACCGAGCCTTTGCCGCGCGGCGCCCACGGCTTCTGGTCATCGACCGGCTCGGCCACGAAGGAGCGCGCCTTATAGGGACAGGCCATCATGCAGTATCGGCAGCCGATGCAGATGTGCTTGTCGACGAGCACGATGCCGTCGGCGCGCTTGAACGAGGCGCCGGTCGGGCAAACCTCGACGCACGGCGGATCGTCGCAGTGCTGGCACATCACCGGCAATTCGCCGCTCCAGCCGGTCTTGGGATCGCGCAACGTGACCTTGCGAATCCATTGCGCGTCCGTTTCGCGGTTCCCCGAGCCGCCCCACCCGTTTTCGTCGCGGCACGCGGTCACACAGTGATCGCAGCCGTCGCCGCACTTGTTGATGTCGATCAGCATGCCCCAGCGGACCTTGGACGACACAGGCTCGCCCGGCGCCCGCGTTGGCACGGACCCGGCGCCGAAGGCGTAGAGGGTTACGCCGGGAGCGAGCGCGGTCGCGGCGAACGCGCCCGCGCTTCGCAGGAACGCGCGCCTGTCGGCCTCCGGCTCGTCCTGGCGGGAAATCAACCGGGTCATGGCCGCGCCTCGCGCAGGTAGTCGTCGAGCGTCGCGACGTCGCGTTTGGCCTCTGGGTCGGCGAATGAGGCCTTCACCGCCGCCGAGTCCGGCTTCGAGACGTGGCACTCGAAACAGTCGATCGACACCAAAGCCGCAATCATTCTCTTTTCAAGTGCGTCGATCATAACGTTTCTCAAATGATATTCGCGGCTCGTTTCTGCAAGGGCCGGTGAACACCTGCCCTTTGTATGCAGCTGGCGGCCCAGCACAACCCGTTTCCTCGCGATGGGGGGCATTCAGCTCCGTCGCATTCACGGTCATTTGGACCGCGAGCGTCCTGTCGAACGTCGGGACCGCGATGTTCGACACGGCGTCCGGCTGGCTGATCACAAGCCTCGACGCCAATCCGATGACTGTGTCCCTGGTCCAGGTCGCCGTCAGCTTTCCTCTGTTCCTGTTCACCCTGCCGGCCGGCGCCCTGGCGGACGTCATCGAACTCGCGGCGGTTGCTGATTGTAGTCGAACTCGCGATTCTGGCGGTCTCCGTGATTTTTGCCGGCCTGGTGTCGCTGGACCTCGCGACGCCGGTGCTCCTGCTGGCGACGACCTTCCTGCTCGGCGTGGGCGGAGCGCTGACCTCGCCCGCCTGGGGAGCGACGACGCCGCTCCTTGTACCCAAGGAGGACCTCGACAGCGCGACGGCCTTGAACGGCGTCGGCTTCAATGTCGGGCGCGCCGCCGGGCCAGCGCTCGGCGGCCTGGTCATCGCGGCGGCAGGCATCGCCGTCCCGTTCTGGAGCTTTGCGGCCAGCAACGCCGTGATCGTTGCAGCATTGCTCTGGTGGCGGAAGCCGCGGAAAGCCGCCGAGAGCCTGCCCAATCCCAGCAAATATCTTCAAGCGCTACCCGCTCGTTGGCGAGGTTGTCTTCTTCGGTGCGGCAACGTAGCTGCCGACTGTCATATTTTGCTCATAGCGCTCGAATCTGAGACTGGGTTGGCGGCTCTTCGGATTGTTCTTCATAATCGAAATGACCGATCCCCAATCCAAGATGTCCCTATCGTCCCTATCCCACGGGAATAACGTTTGATCTCCGCGCTTCGAGCCGCGCAACCATTTCTGCTTCACAAATTCAGACGCGAGGAACGAACTCCACTTCATCGGCCGCTTACGCCGACGCCTCCGGCTTGAAAAACGCCGTCAGCGGAGGCAATCTTGGACCGGCTCAGGCCTCCATCTGAAGAATCTCAGTTGATGCGAATCGGTGCTGCGCACGCAAGGAAACTTCCGATGGGTCGCCACGTACATCAAAGCCGCGCCAAGAATAGAAGCACGGTTCCTGTCCTTGCCTGGATCGTCCTGGTATGTGCAACGCTGGTGGCTCGCCCTGTCTCCGCCCAAACGTATATCTCGGCAGAACCGATTCCAAGCGTGCAAATTGTGGGGCAGGCTGATCTCGGCAAGATTGAGGGCCTTGGCTATTCAACCCTGGCGCTATGGAGTCAGCGCCTTCTCTATGACTGCGGCATCGTTCAGAACGTGATCTTCACGCTTTCGGACAATAAAGCCATCAGCACGATCCTTCCCGGCAATACGCGCTACGGCGTCGCTGCCGGAGGATTCCAAGGCGTCACCGACCCCTCCTATGTATTCAGGATCGAGGATTCGGGGCCCGCGGCAGCGAGCGCTTCGGATATCTTCGTGCTCGACAATGTCCTTGGCTACGTGCTGAACCAGGGGGGCACCGCTCAGTTCGGCCTCTCGTACAACCCGAGCAATCCCTACACGTTTCCTCTCGCCTATGCGATTGTGACGTTTCAAGGATATCTCACCGGTGAAGAGGCTCAGAAGTTCTTCATTTACCTGGGCACGATCGATCCCGCGCTCTGGAGCGGAACAAACGCCGGCTTCACTCAGATTGCCCTCAAAACTTTCGGTCTGAGCAACTCCATGTTGTTCCTGATCGGTAACGTCTCCACGAATGAGTTTACGAGCGGCATCTATAAGGCGGTGGTTACAACTCCGGGCACGACGTATTCACCGCTTGAGAATGGGACGCCGACAACCGCGACAGCGGGAGCCGCCTTTCCCGGCAACGACTGGACTTCTTCTCCCAGTGGCCAGGGCTATCTTTCGAACCTCTTTAACCCTTCGCCTTCGCTCCTGAACGAACTCGCCGCCCTGCGGCAGAAGCACCTTCAAGCCGTGAAGGACCTCCTGCAAGCGATCAAGGATAGCAACGTGGGGCGCTACCTCAGCGACCAGTTCAAATGCCCCTAAACTTAAGCGGCGTCGAGGAATTCGGCGCGCGGATTTCGTAGGGGCCGGAAGCCGTTTCCGAGAGGCTCGGCGGGCCAGACGGAATCGCCGTTGAATGACCCCACCCTGCCCCGTAGCTCGCGCTACCGTCGCGGCAGACGCGACCGCAGGGCGGCTCGTGGACGGCGTGACAGCAAATTTTGCTGTACTCGAGCGCGCGCATCGCGCGCCTCACGCTCCCCCACGATGCGCACAAGTTCTTCGATTGGATCAGGATCAGACGGCTGCTCGCCCTGGCCGCTTGCTTTCGCCAGCCGGTTCGCGTCTTCGGCAGCGCGGCGTTTCGCCTCGCGTCGCCGGCGCAGCCACTTGAACACGCTCTTGGGCCAGAACTAACGAACGGCCAATTTTTGTCGCATAAGCGGACAGAGCGAGAACACAGAGGTAGGGGAGCCGCAGAAATCCGCCGAGGAGGGCGCATGCGGTTTCAGCGCCGTGTCGCGCGGCGGCGACGGGAAACAGTTCCATGTCTTCAGTGCCCTGGCGCAGCTTGGACCTCGTATCTTTTTTACGACGTACTTAAGGAAATAATCCCGCTCTAGGAACGCAATATCCTTTCCTACTTGCATGACGGCAATTGGATTCATCGGCCTCGCTCAGGCCGACGCGGGCGGATGCGACGCTCGCCTGTTCTAGGAGCGCCAGCATAAAGAATATGCCAAAACAAGCAATGGCCTAAGTCTTGATCTCGCGTTCAAGTTCAGCCTTTCGCGCCTCAAGTTTAGCCAGGAAAATGGATTTTCATATCTCTTACAAAGGCTGCACTGTATTTTAGTCGACGAAGGCCGTGTACCGCAGGCGCGTAGCAGGTGCGGTCGAGGTTCGTGTCGGCGACTTTTCGGTTGCCAACACCCTCCCGACGGTGAACAGTCCTGAGCAGAGCGTGTCGCGCGAGAGCGAGGCAGCAGCGAAGCGCATGGACACAGCAGAAGCGTTCAACCTAAAAACGGCAATTGGCATGTTCGCGTTTGGTTGAGACTCGTGCATTTTCATGGGCATGACGCACGATCTCTCAGGCTTTGGCCTTCACCCGTCGGGTGAACCATCTGCGGTTGCGGGTCAAGGACCGGCGCGGGGGGTTTTGGTCGACAGTTTCACGGGTCCGGTGCATGTCGAATGGGACCGGGGGGCGGCTTTTACGCCGCTTGGGCAGTTGCCGTTTTTCGTCGACTTTCTGAAGACGGCGGGCCTGTTCGATGCTTTTGTGGCGGATTGCCCGCTGCATTACACGAGCCCGAACGCGCCCAAGAAGCGCGATGTGCTGGGGACGGCGATGTTGGCGATGCTTGCCGGGCACAAGCGCTACGCGCATATCGCGGCGTTGCGCGGCGACGCAGTTCTTCCCGAGCTTCTCGGCATGAGCCGAATCGTCAGCGAGGACGCGGTGCGGCGGGCCTTTGCGACGATCGAGGAGGAGGCTGGCGCCGTGTGGCTGCGGCGCCATCTCGATTATTGCCTTGAGCCGCTTCTGGCTGAGGCCTGGATCCTTGACGTCGATACGACGGTGAAGCCGCTTTACGGCCGTCAGGAAGGAGCGGTCGTGGGCTACAATCCCAGGAAGCCCGGGCGGCCGAGCCATTGCTATCACACCTATTCGATGGCCGGCACGCGATTGGTGTTCGACGTGGACGTGTGTGCGGGCGATCAGCACGCCTCCAAGTATTGCGCGCACGGTCCATGGGCGTTGCTGGATCGAACGCCCAGAGATTGCTGGCCGACCTTGTTGCGCGGCGACAAAGGGTTCGGCAACGAAGCGAGCATGCGCGAAGCCGAGCAACGCTGGTTGCCCTATTTGTTCAAGCTGCGGCTGACCGCCAATGTCAAACGCTCGATCAGCAGACTTTCCCAGCAAAGCGAGTGGGTCGACGCCGGCCAGGGCTGGCAAGCCACGGAGACCACCGTCCGATTGCAGGGCTGGTGCCGGCAGCGCCGGATCATCGTGTTGCGGCGGCGCGTCAAGGGCGCGCTGGCGGCGTCCTCGATGGACGATCAGGCCCAGCCGCAGCTCTCGTTCATCGACATCGGCCCCGGCGAGAATGTCTACGAATATTCGGTTCTCGCGACCTCCCTGGTCGAGGACCTGGCGAGCTTTGGCCAGCTCTATCGCGATCGCGGCGACGGGGAGAATATTTTCGACGAATTGAAGAACCAATGGGGCTGGGGCGGCTTCATCACCCGCGACTTGGCGCGTTGCCGTTTGGCCGCGCGCCTCGTCGCGCTGTTTTACGATTGGTGGAACATCTTCGTTCGTCTGGCCGAGCCGGATCGGCATCGAGAAGCCGTCACCAGCCGGCCGTTGCTGTTGCACGCCATCGCCGAACGGGTGCGCCATGCGCGAGCGACCACCATCAAAATCGCCAGCACGCATGCCCGCGCGGTCCCCGCCGCCAAGGCGCTTCGCGCCGTCGCCCTGTTCTTGCACGGCTTGGCCAAAAATGCGGAGCAGTTGACCAACCTGCAACGCTGGAGGGAAATCCTCGCCAGAGCCTTTCGCGTCTTCCTCAACAGCAGACCTCTGCGCCTCCCGCGGTGTCAGGTGCCATCTTGGAATGAGAATATGAAATGTTTTTCCGATTTGGCCATCAATAGTGAGAATATCAGCCGGCGATATTCTCACTATTGATGGCTTTGCCGTTGGGCCAGCGTAGTTCGAAATTCGCTTCCCGGCAGAATTTGCCGAAGTTTCAATGGCCCCTCCGAAGCGTTGCTTTTTCGTAGTCCGTTTTCGACCTTGAATTGTGCCCCAACGTTCGGCGTCGAAATTCTCACAATTGATGGCTAAGTCAATTCAAATTGTCAATTTAAATGGATATTCTCAATTATCGTGGCTAAGCCTAAGCTGTTGAATTCATTGCATCAGAGTTCTCGCGCCAAAGTGGCGGCTGACACCGGAAGCGCGTTCATAACGCCGACGAGATCATGGCCGAGATCGTGGCGAAGCGCCTCGTCGAACATTTGGAGCGCGCCGGCTTCGTCGTCATGCAGCGCGCGCCAATCGGGGGCGGCGCGGCGCTCGGACGCGGCTTCGAGGGGTGACCCATGCGGGCGACGCGATTTATCGGCACTGCGATTTCATTGCTGGCCGTCGGTTGCGCCGTAACGGCCGCGTTGGCGCAAGAGGTCCACTACTCGCCCGAGGAGGACCTCGCGCGTATTGACGCGAAGCTCTTTTCCGAAGCCAAGACCTCGATCGACTTCGCTTCGTACGCGCTGACCGACCGGGCGATCATTCAAGCGCTCACGGAAGCTGATCACCGCGGGATCGCGATCCGGATCGTCCTCGACCCGCGCGAGCGGCACGACTTCGTG
>CAWDTW010000108.1:0-6029 GCA_963805295.1 uncultured Alphaproteobacteria bacterium
GACCAGATAGACACGCTCGATTCCGGGCGGCGCGTGCTAGCCGGAGCTTCCCTCTTTCGACCTGCGCAACCCATTGTTTCAGCTTGATAAGATCAAGCTGGATGGGTGTGTTACTGGGTACAGGTTATGCCCAGGAGGTCGAAGGCTTTTTTCTGGATGTGTGTCGGCCGTGTGGTGATTGTGAAGGGGAAGTCGGGCGCGAGGGCGGTCGCGACGGTGTTTTTGGTGACGGTGGCGAGGTCGTGAAGCAGGGTGTGGAAGCTGTGGACGGGGAGACCATCGTCGGTTCGGCCTGTGGTCTGCTTGGCGAGGGCGGCGGGCGATCGCTCAGCCTTTGCGACCGGGCTCTTGCGGAGCGCCTCGGCGGCCTCCTTGTCGGTGTCGTCGTAGAGCATGGGGGCCAGGCGCTGGCGCATGTGCCATTCGAGATAATAGGCGAGCATGCAGAGGAAGACGTGGGCGCGCACGCGGTCTTCGAGCCAGTGGTAGACCGGCCGGACATGGAGGTCGAGGGTCTTGATCGACCGGATGGCGTGCTCGACCAGGCTCAGGGATTTGTAGCTTTTGACGGTTTTGCTGTCGTCGAGCGCGGTTTCGGGCAGGCTGGTGCGCACGGCGTAGAGGCCGTCGAGGGCGGCCTCCTCAGCGATCGCGGCGGTCTTGCGGGCGAAGGCGAAGGACGTGTCGGTGATGTCGAGCGCGAAGTGCTTGGCCATTTTATGCTTGCCGATGACGGCGCCGACGGCGAGGCCGATCTCGGCTTTTCCCCTGAGCGGCTCGCGCTTGCGCCGCACCGCGGCGGCAATGGGGGCGAGATCGCGTTCCGTGGCGCGCAGCAGGTCCTCGCGCTTGCGGGCGCGCTCGGCGGCGAGCGCGGCGTTGCGGCACAGGATGAGGCGCTCGCCCGGGAAGTCGGGCGAGGTGATGGTCGCCATATCGCGGTCATCGAACAACGACATCTGGAAGGCGCCGCCGTCGAGCAGCCCGCGGATCGCCGGCGCCCTGAGCGCGGTGATCCAGTCGAGCCCGGCCGGCTGGATGTCCTCGGCGATCCGGGCGTCGGTGATCATGCCTCTGTCACCCACCAGGACCACGTGGTCGAGGCCGAAGCGCTGCTTCAGCTTGGCGACCTGTGAGCCGAGCGTCGCCGGGTCGCCGGTCGAGCCCTCGAAGACCTCGACGGCGACGGGGCAGCCGTCGGGGGCGCAGAGCAAGCCGTAGACGATCTGGAGCTTGCCCTTCTTGCCGTCGCGGTTGTAGCCGAACCGGGCGAGCGGGCAGCAGCGGCCCTCCATGTAGCTCGAGGTCACGTCGTAGAGCACCAGCGTCCCGCCAGAGAGGTGGCGCTTGGCGAGCATGGCCTCGATCGCCGGCTGGCGGACCGCGAGCCAGTCGAGCGCCGCGTAGAGCTCCTCTTCGTCGACGATCCCGAGGCCGAGCTCGTCCCCCAGGCTGGAGGCGGCGGTCTCGGGCGACAGCGCGCGGGCCGCGGCAAGCTTGGAGGACGGATCGAGGATGCGGCTGACGGCGAGCGCCAGGACGAGGTCGCGGCGGCGGTTGCCGTCCGGCCCGATCAGCCGGTCGAGACCGATCCTGCGCGCCGTGCCCAGCGCCGCGGCCACGTGCCCGTGCGGCAGGGAGCGAATGATGCTGATCGCCTCCTTCTCGCTCGGGATGACCGTGCCGCCCTTGAGCAGCGCCTTGAAGCCGGCGATCCGCTCGCTGGGCCAGTCCGACAGGTTGAGCAACGTGCGCTTCCTGACCTTCCCGCCTTCGCGATAGCTCTCGCGCAGGAGGATGGCGGGGGGTGAATTGCGGTTGGGGACCGATTCGATGTACATGGGGCAACAATAAGCCTGACCGCACCACAACACAACATAAAATCAGCCAATTACATGGGTCCACATCAAGACCAATATCTCGAAATCTCGCCGAAATATCAATCGCCTACGTAATCGGAAAGAGGGAAGCTCCGGCTAGCGAGGCGGTCGGCGAAGCGCTCGGCGGCCTCGGTGGTGAAGAAGGCGGTGTGGGCGTAGGCGAGCGTGTCGAGCTGCTTGTGCAACGCCGCGATCACGTCGGGATGGCCGTGGCCGAGGCAGGAGACCGCCGCGCCGCCGGAGGCGTCGAGATAGCGCCGGCCTTCGCCGTCGACGATCTCGACGCCAGACCCTGCTGCCGCGACGGGCATGACGGCGTTCGCGGCGCGGTGCAGAATATGCGTCATGAGTGATTCCCGTTGGCGGCGCGGATGGGCATCCTAGCCGCCCGGACGCATCGACGGAAAGGCGGGCGGCGGTGACGGCGGGTCCGGCGCGCAGACGGGTCGTGGTGGCGGTCGCGCCGAACGGCGGGCGCAAGACCAAGGCCGATCATCCCCTGCTGCCCACGACCCCCGACGAACTGGCGCGAACCGCCGCCGAATGCCTGGAGGAAGGCGCGGCGATGGTGCACCTGCATGTCCGCGACGCCGAGGGCGTCCACGTCCTCGAAGCCGAGGCCTATCGCGCGGCGATCGGGCGGATCTGCGAGACGGTCGGGGACCGGCTCGTCGTTCAGATCACCAGCGAATCGATGGGCCGATATTCTCCGGCCGAGCAGATGGCAGTCGTGCTGGAGACCCATCCCGAGGCGGTTTCGTTCGCCTTGCGCGAGCTCGCGCCCGAGACCAAGGACGAAAAGGCGCTCGGCGACTATCTCAGCCGGTTGAGACACATGCGGGATCTGGCCGCAGATCATCCTCTATTCGGCAGAGGAGGCGACGCGCCTGGCGGCGATGCGGAGAGAGGGCCTGATCCCCTTCGACGGGCTCGCCGTTCTCTACGTGCTGGGGCGCTTCTCGCTCCTGGGGAGGGCCGCGCCCTCGGACCTCCTGCCCTTTCTCGCACCCGACGCGCCGCGCTTCGCCTCCTTTAGCGTCTGCGCCTTCGGCCGGCGCGAGGCGGCCTGCGTCGTCGCCGGCGCGCTCTTCGGCGGCCACGTCCGCGTCGGCTTCGAGAACAACGTCGCGCTGCCCGGGGGCGAGCAGGCCGCGACCAACGCCGATCTGGTCGGCATCGTCGCTCGCGCGCTGGACGGCCTGGGGCTCTCGACGCAGAGCGCGGACGGCTTGCGCGAGGAGATCGCCGACCTCATGCGGTGATGCCGGTTTCTATTCCGCGTCGGACTGGTTGGCGGGCGCGGCGTCGGCGAAGGCGGGCAGGGCGTTGCAGGCCGCTTCCTTCGCCAGAAGGCGCGGGAAGCGCGAAACGTCGACGCCGAAGCGGCGCGCGTTGCCGAGTTGCGGAACGAGGCAGATGTCGGCGAGGCCCGGCGTTTGGCCGAAGCAGAAGGCGGCGCTCGATCGGGGCAGCAGCGCCTCGCAAGCCGCAAGGCCGTCGGCGTTGGCGTCGGCCGCCCATTGCTCCGCCGCCGCTTCGTCGAAGCCCCGCTCGCGGAGCCGCTCGAGGACGCCGAGGTTCTGCAGCGGATGGGTGTCGGCCGCGAGCGCCAGCGCGGAAGACGACCAACAAGCTTTCGCCGGAGGAAGGGGCTCGTCTGGCGCGTCTCGCCAAAGTTTGGAGCGCGGCGCGCGACGTTTGGGGCAGCGACGACGAGGCGCGCGACTTTCTGTTTCGTCCCCACCCGATGGCGGAAGACAACCGGCCGATCGATCTGGCGATTCGAAGCGAGTTCGGAGCGGAACTGGTCGTCGACATTCTCGGCGGTCTCAAATACGGCACGGCGGCGTGACGGCGCAGATCCTCGATCGGACGCTCACTTCGTTCCGTATCGGCGATCCGGCAGGCGCTCATCCGATCTTCGACGCGACCGGCCCGACCCTGGCTCCGGGGCGGTGGAATACGCCGGGAAGCCCTCTCATCACTTCGAGCGAGCATTATTCAACGGCGCTACTCGAAAAGCTGGTCCGCGGCAGCGGGCGACTGCCGCCGAATCAGCATTATACATTCAAATCACCATTCCCCGGGGCGTCTCCTACGAGGTCCTTTCCCCTCCGAGCCTGCCGGGGTGGGACAGCCTGCCGCCGACGGTGAGCCGGACATTCGGCGAGCAATGGTTCAACCAGAAACGGAGCCTCATCCTCATTGCGCCCAGCGTGGTCGCCCGGCTCGACAACAACATCATGATCAACCCCGCTCACTCCGAGTTTCGGCTCATCGAGGCGAGCCTGCATCAACCGTTTTTCTGGGACCGCCGCCTTTTCGGATCGGCCGGTTGACCGCGCTCGGAGTCCAAGCCCTGAGGCCGCCTGCCGCCTTCAGGCGGCCGGAGCGCGGCGTCTGCGCTGGCTCTTGACATCTCCGATCCGCGCCAGGCTTATCCGGAGGAATAACCCTAAATTCGGCGGTTTGGGTGTTTTCCGCGGGGTGAGAATCATTCATTTTCATATGCATGAGAGAAGATTTAGCGCGCTTTGGGGCTCACCCGTCGGGTGAACAATCTGCGGTTGAACCCGACGCCTCGGGCATGGGCGTCGTGGTCGACAGTTTCGCCGGTTCGGTTCGGGTCGAGTTTGACCATGAAGCGGCGCTTACGCCGCTCGGGCAATTGCCGTTCTTCATCGATTTTCTGAAGACCGCGGGGCTGTTCGAGGCGTTCGTGGCGGATTGCCCGCTGCGTTACACGAGCCCGAACGCGCCCAAGAAGCGCGACGTGCTGGGGACGACGATGTTGTCGATGTTGGCCGGGCACAAGCGCTACGCGCATATCGCGGCGCTGCGAGGCGACGGCGTGTTGCCCGAGCTTCTCGACATGAGCAAGATCATCAGCGAGGACGCGGTTCGGCGGGCGTTCGCGGCGATCGAGGAAGAAGCGGGCGCGAACTGGCTGCGAGGTCATCTCGACCATTGCGTGGAGCCGCTTTTGAGCGAGCCGTGGATACTCGACGTCGATACGACGGTGAAGCCGCTCTACGGCCATCAGGAAGGAGCGGTGGTCGGCTACAATCCCAAGAAGCCTGGGCGGCCCAGCCACTGCTATCACACCTATTCGATGGCGGGGACGCGATTGGTTCTCGATGTGGATGTGAGCGCGGGCGACGAGCACACTTCCAATCACAGCGCGCCTGGCCTGTGGGCGTTGTTGGATCGAACGCCGCGCGATTGTTGGCCTTCTCTTTTGCGCGGCGACAAGGGCTTCGGCAATGAGGGGATCATGGGGGAAGCCGAGCGGCGCGCTTTGCCGTATTTGTTCAAGCTACGGCTGACCGCCAAGGTCAAACGCGCGATCGAGCGTCTTTCGGGGCAGAGCGATTGGGTCGATTCGGGCCAAGGTTGGCAAGCCAAAGAGACCGAGATTCGATTGCAAGGCTGGAGCCGACAACGGCGCGTCGTCATATTGCGGCGGCGCGTGAGAGGCGCGCTGGCGACGCCCGCGATGGACGAGGATGGACCGCCTCGGCTCGCCTTCCTCGACATCGGCCCGAGCGAGGAGATGTGGGAATATCAGGTTCTCGCGACCACGCTCCTCGAGGCTCTGGAAAGCTTTGGCCAGCTCTATCGCGACCGCGGCGATGGAGAGAATGTTTTCGACGAGTTGAAGAACCAATGGGGCTGGGGCGGCTTCGTCACTCACGACCTGGCGCGCTGTCGTTTGGCGGCCCGCCTCGTGGCGTTGTTTTACGATTGGTGGAACATCTTCACGCGATTGGCCGAGCCCGATCGCCACCGAGAGGCGATCACGAGCCGACCATTGTTGTTGCACGCCATCGCCGAACGGGTGCGCCATGCGCGACAAACGACGATCAAGATCGCCAGCACGCACGCCAAGTCCGTTCCCGCCGCAAAGGCGCTTCGAGCGGTAGCCCTATTCCTAAGGCGGTTGGTCACAAATGCGGAGCAGTTGACGCCCTGGCAGCGTTGGCGCGAAATACTCTCCCGCGCCTTCCAAGCCTTCCTCAAAGGCCGCGCCCTTCGCACGCCACCGCGCCTATGTCCATCTTGACGCAACCGCAGATTGAAACGCACCCCGCTTCACGAACGACGATCAGAGCCAACTGCCGAATTTAGGATAACCTATGCTGACGTGAT
>CAWDTW010000109.1:0-109743 GCA_963805295.1 uncultured Alphaproteobacteria bacterium
GAACCCGTTTCTCCGCGTCCCGCCGCCCTCGTCGCCGCCGAAGCGCCGCCCGCAAAGGCGTCGAACTATCCCGAGCCGTTTGCCTCGAGGGTGGCCGGCGGCGCTCAAGCGGCGGCTCGGCGGACGGGTTCGGGCTGAGCGAGTTCGGCGTCGACCTGACCCGCCTCGCACCCGGCGCGATGTCGGCGATCCGTCACGCGCACAAATGCAAGACGAGTTCGTCTATATCGTCGGGGCGGCCGACGTCGTCACCGATGCCGGCCGCCCAGCGGTCAAGCCGGGCAAGTGCGCGGGGTTCAAGGCGGGGAGCGGCGACGGGCACCATCTCGTCGACGCGGCGGCGTCGGCGTCGTCTGTTGGAGATCGGCGACCGCACGCCGGGCGAAGGGGCGGTCTATCCCGACGACGATCTCGCGGCCGGCCTGGTCGAGGGCAAATGGCGCTTCACCCACAAGGACGGGACGCCCTACGATTAGAGCGCCCCTACTGCCGAGGCTCGCGATGTCGGCGCCGAGGTCGCTGGCTTCGCCCCGACCGAGTTGCATGTCCGGCATCTTGGGATGCGGGTCCATCAGGAACTTCGCCGTCTTGTCGGCGCTGAAGCCGGGCGTCTGGCGATGTGGCGAAGGTCGGACGCGTCGGCGGCGTGCGACTGGTCGGGGGAGACGTGTGACATGACGCGCACCAGCGCGTCGCCAATCGCTCGCCGTGGGCCGCGTCGGCGGCGAACGCCGCATCGCCCGGCAGGGCGGTCAAGAGGGCAGAGCAGAGCCGCCGTTCGCGCGCGGCGGCTCCGCGGCCGGAACCGGGACGGCGGCGGACGGGTTCATCGTGGCGATGCGTCTCCATTTTGGGGCGCGTCGGGCGACGACGCAGCGAAATCATAATTCCGGCAGGATAGCCCTCCGCGGCGTCCGTCAAAGCGGCGAGGCGTCGCGCCCCGAGCAAAAAGGGCGGCCCGTCCCCCGCCCTTTCATCCGTCGAGGCGTGGCCTCAGTAGGAATAGTACATGTCGAATTCGACCGGGTGCGGCGTCATTTCGAAGCGAAGACCTCGGCCATCTTGAGCTCGATGTAGCTGTCGATGAAGTCGTCGTTGAACACGTCGCCCGCCTTGAGGAAGGCGCGGTCCTTGTCGAGGTTGGCGAGCGCCTCGCGCAAGCTGCCGCACACGGTCGGGATCTTCTTGAGCTCCTTCGGCGGCAGGTCGTAGAGGTCCTTGTCCATCGCAGCGCCCGGATCGATCTTGTTCTTGATGCCGTCGAGGCCGGCCATCAGCATCGCCGCGAAGGCGAGGTACGGATTGGCGGACGGGTCGGGGAAGCGGACCTCGACGCGCTTGGCCTTCGGGTTAGACGTCCACGGAATGCGGCAGGAGGCCGAGCGGTTGCGCACGGAATAGGCGAGCAGCACCGGCGCCTCGAAGCCCGGGACCAGGCGCTTGTAGCTGTTGGTCGACGGGTTGGTGAAGCCGTTCAGCGCCTTGGCGTGCTTGATGATGCCGCCGATGTAGTAGAGGCATTCCTGGCTGAGGTCGGCGTAGAGGTTGCCCGCCATCGCCGGCTTGCCGCCCTTCCAGATCGACTGGTGGACGTGCATGCCCGAGCCGTTGTCGCCGTAGACCGGCTTGGGCATGAAGGTCGCGGTCTTGCCGTAGCTCTGGGCGACCGTGGATGCGATCTTGTAGATCTGCAGGTGGTCGGCCATCGTCGTCAGCGGGCCGAACTTGAGGCCGAGCTCGTGTGCGCCGAGGCGACCTCATGGTGGTGCTTCTCGACGACCGCGCCCATCGGGCCATCGCCGCCAGCATTTCGCTGCGCATGTCCTCGCCGAATCTGCGGCGGAACCGGGAAGTAGCCGCCCTTGGTGCGCATCCGGTGGCCGAGGTTGCCGCCTTCGTAGGCGTGTCGGGTTGGTCGGCAGTTCCGTCGAATTCGACTGGAAGCCGGTGTTGTACGGATCGGCGAGAACCGTACGTCGTCGAACACGAAGAACTCGGCCTCCGGGCCGAAGAAGGCGGTGTCGCCGATGCCGGTCGACTTAAGATAGGCCTCGGCCTTCTTGGCGATGCCGCGCGGATCGCGGCTGTAGGGCTGGCCGCTCGCAGGATCGAAATGTCGCAGTTCATGACCATGGTCGAGGCGGCGAAGAACGGGTCCATGCAGGCCGAAGTCGGGTCGGGCATCAGGGTCATGTCGGATTCGTTGATCGCCCTCCAGCCGGCGATCGAGGAGCCGTCGAAACATCAGGCCGTCGGCGAAAGCGTCCTCGTCGATAAGCGTCTGGTCGAAGGTCACGTGCTGCCACTTGCCGCGCGGGTCGGTGAAACGCAGGTCGACATATTTGACGTCGTTGTCCTTGATCGCCTTCAGGACATCCTTGGCGGTCTTCATGGTTTGCCTTTCCTTAAGATTGAAGTTCGCTTATTTCCGCCCGCCGCCGGCGCGCCGGGTAGCCCTTGATCCGTCTGTAAATCGCCATCAGACCGCGTCCGCACCGGTCTCTCCGGTGCGGATCCGGATGGCTTCCTCGATATGCGATACAAATATCTTGCCATCGCCGATGCGCCCGGTCTGGGCCGCGTTGCGGATCGCCTCGACCGCCCCCTGAAGGTTCTCGTCGGCCACGACGACCTCGATCTTCACCTTCGGCAGGAAGTCCACGACATATTCGGCGCCGCGATAGAGCTCGGTATGGCCCTTTTGACGGCCGAAGCCTTGGCCTCGATGACGGTGATGCCTTGGATTCCCGCTTCTTGCAGGGCTTCCTTCACTTCGTCGAGCTTGAACGGCTTGATGATCGCCTCGATTTTCTTCATTGCGGCGAAACTCCGGTCGGCCCGTCTTCGGCGTCATTAGACGCCGCCGGCTGGCGGCGAAGCGCTCATAGCACCCGATTACGGATCGCGCCATGGGGCCCCTCTAACTGGCCGCGAATGGCGGCAGCATCCTTGCCTCACCTTTGTCTTATGAAATCGAGAAAAAATCGGCCGTCGGTCAAACGGTTGGGCCCCATTCGCCCGAGCCGAAAATCCGCCAAGACAAAAGGCCAGCCTTCGCCACCACGGTGCGGCCGGATTTTGCGACCGCCACAAGATGGGCGAAAACTGCGGATGGCGCCACGCCATCGGTTTCTCCGGCGCGCAAACGGCCCGATATTCGTCGCTGTCGTCATCCTCCATGAGGATCGTGCCAACCAGATCCGGCCTCAACTGACGGGAAAGATCGCGGCGGGTCAGCCATTCGCACTCGAACTCGCGGCATACCTCCGGCCGGTCGCGTAGATTGTGCAGCCGCCGCCGAGCCGGCAATTGCGCACAAGGGGCCGGCGGGTTTCTTCAGTTCCGCAATCTCAAGCGCGGAACAGCACATCGTACAGGGTCCGCAGGCTTTGCCCGGCGCGGCAGTCATCAGTCAACTCCCGTCTCGGCCCATAACTCGAATCGCCAGCCTGTGCGGCCTCCCTATCATCATTGGGCCGCGGGCAGGAGGAGAAACGCATCGCGAATGCGGCCCGGTAACGGTCTGCGAGGCACTGAGCGCTCGGTCAGCGCAAAGCTCGTCAATCGCGCGGGACATTCTCTTGACAGCACCCGCGAACCCGTGTCTTTCCGCGCCCGGCAAAGCGGGGTTCCTCATGAAAACGGCCTTGGTGTTTCCGGGTCAGGGGTCGCAAGCGGTCGGCATGGGCAAGGCGCTCGCCGAAGAGTTTCCGGCCGCCCGGGAGGTCTTCGAACGTGTCGACGAAGCGCTGTCGCAGAAGCTTTCTCAACTGATGTTCGAGGGGCCGGAGCCGGAGCTGACCCTCACCGCGAACGCTCAGCCGGCATTGATGGCCTCAAGCATCGCCGCGTTCAGGGTGTTGGAAAGCGAAGCCGGTTTCAGATCGGAAGGGACGCAGCCTTTGTCGCCGGCCACTCGTGGGTGAATATTCCGCGCTTTGCGCGGCAGGATCCATAACGTTGGAGGATACTGCGCGTCTCTTGCGCGTGCGCGGCGAAGCGATGCAGAACGCGGTCCCGGTCGGCGAGGGCGCCATGGCTGCGATCCTTGGCCTGGAGTTCGGCGTCGCGACGAGGATTGCGACTGCGGCTTCAAGCGATCTCTATTTGACCGGCGCCATTTGTCAGGCCGCAAACGACAACGGCGGCGGACAAGTGGTCATTTCGGGCACAAAAGCGGCGGTCGAGCGAGCGATGGAGCTTGCCAAGCTTGCCGGCGCCAAGCGGGCGATGTTTCTACCCGTATCTGCGCCCTTCCATTGCGCGCTGATGCAGCCCGCGGCCCTCGCCATGGAGGCGGCGCTGAAGAAGGTCGAGATCCATCGGCCGAAGCCGCCGCTCGTTGCCAACGTCACGGCGTCGATGGTTGACGACCCTGAAGCGATCCGAACCGGCCTTGTCGCGCAGGTGACCGGAACGGTGCGTTGGCGCGAGAGCGTCGCCTATATGAGCGCCCAGGGCGTGACCCGCTTCATCGAGGTGGGAACGGGCAAAGTGCTTGCCGGCCTCATCAAGCGCATTGTCGAGGGCGCGACAGCCATAAGCGTCGGGACGCCTGCCGACATCGCCGCGTTCAAGGCCTCGGCGAAGCATAAGAATCACTGAAAGGCGGAGCCGTGTTCGATCTGACAGGCAAGACCGCGCTCGTTACTGGCGCCTCCGGTGGCTTGGGGGCGCGATCGCGCGGGCGCTGCATGCGCAAGGCGCGACGATGGCGCTTTCGGGCACACGCCGCGAGGCCTTGGAAGCGCTAGCCGTCGACTTGAAGAACCGAGCGCATGTGGCGCCCTGCGACCTTTCGGATCCGGCTTCGGTCGAGACGCTCGTTCCCGCCGCTGAGGCGGCGCTCGGATCGCTCGACATTCTCGTCAACAACGCCGGCGTGACGCGAGACAATCTTTTCATGCGCATGAAAGACGCTGAATGGGATTCGGTCCTGGCGATCAACCTGACTGCGGCATTTCGTCTGTCGCGCGCGGCGCTGAAAGGCATGATGAAGCGCCGCTACGGGCGGATCATCAACATCACATCGATCGTCGGCGTCACCGGCAATCCTGGCCAGAGCCAATTACGCGGCGGCAAAGGCGGGCATGATCGCAATGTCCAAAGCCCTTGCAGCAGAGGTCGCCTCGCGCGGGATTACGGTCAATTGCATAGCGCCAGGCTTCATCGCCAGCCCGATGACCGACGCGCTGAACGACAAGCAGCGCGAAGCGATTCTCTCCTCGGTGCCTATGGGACGGCTCGGCGCGGGCGCAGACATCGGCGCCGCAGCGGTTTATCTGGCAAGCGCCGAAGCATCCTACGTTACCGGCCAAACATTGCACGTGAACGGCGGAATGACAATGATTTGAGCTGGTTATAATCGCGCTTAGCCTGCCGAGACGGCGCCGGAAGGCCCTCTCGCTTTGACGAAAAAGATATGCTATCGACCGCGTTCGTCGCTGGGCGCCGAATGGGCGCCGGGGAGGATTTTCGAGCGTCGGCGTCACCGGAATTCGTTCGAAACACGAGCCGCCTCGCGAGGAGCGGAGCGGAGGGACGAATGGTTGACGTCCTGAGCGGGGGTCGATCGGGGAACATCAACAACGCGGGCGGCATGGCCCAACGCATAAGGGAAATAAAAAGATGAGCGATGTCGCAGAGCGCGTAAAGAAGATCGTCGTGGAGCATCTCGGCGTGGAAGCCGACAAAGTCGTCGATAGCGCCAATTTCATCGACGATCTCGGCGCCGATTCGCTCGATACGGTTGAATTGGTCATGGCCTTCGAGGAAGAGTTCGGCGTCGAAATTCCCGACGATCAGGCAGAGACGATCGTCACTGTCGGGGACGCGATCAAATTCCTCGAGAAGGCGTCGGCCAGCAAGTAATTGCGGCTCGGCAAGTCCGCGTGGCGCGCCTTCGTCAGGACGTATTGCCTTGAGCGCGCGTGGGCCGGCGTTCCGTCCGGCCCTCGTCGCGATCCGGCCTGGCGCCGCGATCGGCGCGCATGGCTGATTATCGCGCGATATTGGAAGCACGGATGGAGCGGATGAGGCGGGTCGTCATCACCGGCCTTGGCATGGTGACGCCGATGGCTTGCGGCGTCGAGGCGACATGGCGCCGGCTCGTCGCACGGCGAATCGGCTGCGGCGAGGGTCGAAAATTTTGACGTTTCGGACCTCCCTTGCCAGATCGCCGCGCAGGTGCCGCGGGGCGCCGCGCCCGACGCGTTCAATCCCGACGACTGGATGGATCCGAAGGAGCAGCGCCGCGTCGACGATTTCATCATCTATGGGATGAGCGCGGCGACGCAGGCTTTGCGCGACGCCGACTGGGCGCCCAAGACGCTACGAGGAGGAGATCGAGACCGGCGTGCTGATCGGCTCGGGAATCGGCGGCCTCGGCGGAATCTATGACGCCTCGATAACGCTGCACGAGAAAGGGTCCGCGCCGCATCTCGCCGTTCTTCATTCCCGGCAGGCTCATCAATCTGTTGAGCGGACAGGTGTCAATCGCCAACAACCTCAAAGGCCCGAACCACTCGGTCGTCACCGCGTGCTCGACCGGCGCCCACGCGATCGGCGACGCCGGGAGGCTGATTGCGCTCGGCGACGCCAACGTGATGCTGGCGGGAGGCGCGGAATCGGCGGTCAACCGCCTGTCGCTTGCTGGTTTTTCCGCCTGCCGCGCGCTGTCGACCGGCTTTAATGATCGGCCCAAGCAGGCGTCGCGCCCCTACGATCGCGATCGCGACGGCTTCGTCATGGGCGAGGGGGCCGGCTGCGTGGTGCTCGAGGAATATGAACACGCGAAAGCGCGCGGCGCGCGCATTTACGCCGAGCTCGTCGGCTACGGCCTCTCGGGCGACGCCTATCACATCACTTCGCCCGCGCCGGACGGCGACGGCGCCTTTCGCGCGATGAGCGCCGCGCTCAAGCGCGCCGGGATGTCCGCTGCCGAGATCGACTATGTCAACGCGCATGGCACCTCCACGCCGGTCGGCGACGAGATCGAATTGCGCGCGGTCGAGCGCCTGCTCGGCAATTCCGCCGGCAAGACGACGATGTCCTCGACCAAGTCCTCGATCGGCCATCTTCTGGGAGCGGCGGGGGCGGTCGAGGCGATCTTCTCCATTCTCGCGATCCGCGACCAGATCGCGCCGCCGACCCTAAATCTCGACAATCCGTCCGTGGAGACGGCGATCGATTTGGCGCCGCATGCCGCGCGCAAGCGGTCGATCCAGGCGGCGCTGTCAAATTCGTTCGGGTTCGGCGGCACGAACGCATCGCTGGTTTTCCGCGCGATGACTTGAGCCGCATGACGGCGGCGAATCGTCATTTCGTCAAATTGCGCGGTCATGTAGAGTTCCGTTCGGTCGCCGGAAGCGCAGGCAGGGCAAGCTTCGCGCCCGCTTGACGGCATATCGGTGCGGCATCAGTCGGGAGGCCGGCGGACGGCATGAGCGGACATTCCAACGACGGCAGCCAGGACCCGCGGCCGCGCGCGAGCCTGTTCGGCCGCGGCCGCAGGCCGGCGCCCGCGCTCGGCGAACCCTCGCCGCCGCCGGCAAAGGAGCCGAAGCGGCCCCGCCGTTCGATGCTTTCGAGCGTCAGCGCGTTTCTGACTTTCGTACTGGTCGGCGCACTTCTGGCGATAGGCTCAGTCGCCTGGCTGATGATGGAGTCGCGAAGACCGGGGCCGCTCGCCGCCGACAAGGTCGTCAATATCGTCCGTGAGGACGACGGCGGCAGCATCGCCGAACAGCTCGAGCGCGCCGGCGTCATCGACAACGCGGTCTGGTTCAACCTGCTCGCCCTGCTCGACGGCAGATCGGAGCGCGCTGAAACGCGGCGAATACGAGTTCAAGGCGGGCGTACAGCATGAACGAGATCGAGAGCGATGCTCGCCGGCGCAAACGTGGTGCAGCACAAGCTGACCATTCCGGAAGGGCTGACAAGCGAGCAGATCGTGCAGCGCCTGCACGACGACGACGTTCTCGTCGGCGACATCAAGGAGATCCCGCGCGAGGGCTCGCTGATGCCCGACACATACAATTTCGAGAGCGGCGACACCCGCCAGGCTCAGCTTGCGCGCATGGCGAAGGAGCAGGCGAAGGTCGTCGACGAAATCTGGAGAAATCGCTCGCCGGATCTGCCGATCAAGTCGCCGGGCGAAATGGTCACTCTGGCCTCGATCGTCGAGAAAGGAGACCGGCAAGCCCGACGAGCGTCCGCGCGTCGCCGGCGTGTTCATCAATCGGCTGCAAAAGCACATGCGGCTCGAGTCCGACCCGACGATCGTCTACGGCCTCGTGTTCGGCAAAGGCACGCTCGGCCACTCGATCACGCAGGGCGGAGCTCAACCAGGCCGACGCCTTACAACACCTACCTCATCGACGGCCTCCCTCCGGGGCCCATCTCCAATCCCGGCAAGGCTGCGCTGGAGGCGGTCGCCAAACCTGTCCGCAGCAAGGACCTGTATTTCGTGGCGGACGGAACCGGAGGCCACGTCTTCGCCGACACGCTCGAGCAGCACTTGAAGAACGTCGCGCGCTGGCGCCAGATCGAAAAGGACGCCAAGGATCGGCTGGCGCCCGACGTGGATCCCAGCCGCCGGCGATCCACGGCGAGATCGAACCCGTCGATCCCGCGACGTTCGGCGCGCTCGCGGCGCCCACGCTCGCGCAGCCGGCGCCGGCCGCGGTTCTCGCCCGCCTCGCCAAGATCGGCGCAGGCCGGCACGCGATCGAATTCGGCGCTGGCGTCGCTGTCGCCGGCGGCCTCGGGCGGCAAGTCGATCGAAGACCTCGGCGCCGTCGTCGCGGGCGTCAACGACTTTCCCCCGAGGGCGAGGCGTTCGCTGACGAGAGCCCGGCGGCGAAGGCGCGGATGATTCCATCACCTCGGTTCCGCTTCCGCCCGCCATGCTCGCTGATCAGAAGGCGCGCGAGGCCAAATACGGGACGCCCGCGGTCGCGAGCGCCGACAACGCGGCAGCCGCGGACGCGACCCCGGCCGCTCCGCAGCCGACGACGGCCTCCGGCCGGCCGCGGATCTATGACGCGTCCGAAGGGACGAAGCTCGATCCGCTGCTCAACAAGACCTACGATCTCGGCTACGCCAAGGTCGTGCCGACGCTGCGTCAGTGAGCCGCGCCCGCGCTTAACGCGACAGCTCGGCCGCGAGACCGTCGAGAAACGCAAGGCAGGCCGCGAGTTGGGCCTCCTCCACGAATTCGTCGGGCTTGTGCGCCTGATCGATCGACCCGGGGCCGCAAACGATCGTCGGCAGGCCGGCCGCCTGGAAATGGCCGGACTCGGTGGCGAACGAGACCGCGATGGTGCGGTTTGAGCGGGTGAGCCTCAGCGCCAGCGTCTCGGCCGCCGATCCAGGCTCGGCGGCGAGCGGCGGCGCGTCGACCTCGATCTCGGTCGTAATCGTCGGGCTCGCGACGAAACGCCTCAGCCGCGGCAGCGCGACCGCGTCGACGAAGGCTTGCACTCGCGCCACCGCCTCGGCGCTGGCGACGCCGGGCAGCCCCCGGAACTCCCAGTGGAACGCGCATTGGCGCGCGAGGATGTTGCGCGCCGTTCCGCCGTGGATCGTCCCGACATGGAGCGTCGAATAGGGCGGCGTGAAGCGTGGATCGAGCGGCCCGCGCTCGTATTCGCGGGCGAGGCGGCCGATCTCGCTGACGACGTCGGCCGCCGCCGCGACGGCGTTCGCGCCGAGCCCCGGCAGCGCCGAATGGGCCTCATGGCCGGTGACCAGCGTGCGCAGGGTCGCCACGCTCTTGTGGGCGTCGGCGACCTCCATCATCGTCGGCTCGCCGACGACGACGGCGCCAGGCCGCGGTTCGTCCTGGCCGAACCAGGCGATGACGTCGGTAGAACCGAGGCAGGTCGTCTCCTCGTCGTAGCTCAGCACGATGTGGATCGGGCGTTTCAACGCCGCCCTCTGGAAGGCGGGGACCATCGCCAGCACGCAGGCGTCAAAGCCCTTCATGTCGCAGGCGCCGCGGCCGTAAAAGCGCCCTGCCGCTTCGCGCAGCGCAAACGGGTCGCTCGACCAGGCCTGGCCCTCGACCGGAACGACGTCGGTATGGCCCGACAGCGCCACGCCGCCGTCGACGCGCGGCCCGATCGTGGCCAGGATCGCAGCCTTGTCGCCCGAGCCGTTCGGCGCGCGGCGTGCGGCGACGCCGTGCGAGGCGAGGGTGTCCTCGACGAAGCCGATGACCGGCAGGTTCGACCGGTCGCTGACGCTGTCGAAGGCGATGAGCCGCGCCAGCAGCGCTTTGGCCTTTGCGAGACGTTCTGCGCTCATCGCGCGGCTTCCTGCCCGGTTCCGGAGGGCGCGCGGCCGAACAAATCGACAAAACCAGTGGACGCGCCGCCGCCCGCCGCTACAATGTCGAACCCATGTACATGGCGGTCACGCATCAGGTCAAAGTCACCGTCGAGCCGACCTTCGAGCCGGACCGCTCGGATCCGAACGAGGGCCGCTATTTCTGGCGTTACGACGTCGAGATCGCCAATCTCGGCGACAAGCCCGTGACGCTCCTCGAGCGCCATTGGCGCATCACCGACGCCGAAGGGCGCCAGCAGGAGGTGCACGGCCCCGGCGTCGTCGGCGAACAGCCGACGATCCGGCCGGGCGAGGCCTTCCGATACGCCTCGGGCTGCCCGCTGGCGACCCCGAGCGGCCTGATGGTCGGGGAATATCGCATGGTCAGCCTCGACGGGGAAAGCTTCGAGGTCGCGATCCCGGCGTTCTCGCTCAATTCGCCGCACGGCAAGCGGGTGCTGAATTAGAACCGACCGCCACTGCTCGCCCCTCGGGGCGCAACGAGGGAGCCTGCGCGGGCGACCGGCCGAGGCGCTTGTCGCCCTTTAGCGCCGCTTTAGCGGCGGGCCTCTTGATTTTCAAAGGCTTGCGACCCGGTTTAGCGTCGACCCGAAATTCCGGCGTCTCTGGCGCCTGCGCGGCCGGCGCGTCCGGGCTGTCGCGCCTTTCGCCGAATTGGGAAGGCGCGCCCCCGACGCGTCGGACCGCGCGCCCGGACCGGGAGTCGCCCGGGCGCGGCCGACCGCGAAGCAGGGAAGGCTTCGCCGGCCCGCCGAAAGGAAACGCAAGCCCGGCGGAACGAAACCCAACCCGGGCGGAACAATTTCCAAATCTGCCGGAACGAACTCCAAATCCGGCGGAACGAAATCCAAATTTTTCGGAACGGAATCCAAATGAATTTTCTTCCGCAAATCTAGGTTTTTCAAGGGGTTATCACGGACTTCGGCGCAAAAAGGCCTTCGCCGCGCCTTTGCCTTCCCATAGACCCCCCAAACCGGCATGCGCCCTCGGTCGAGCCTGACCGGCGGCGCCGGCCGCGGTCTCCGCACCGCCGATTTCGATCACGCCCATGACGAGGACATTAGCACGAATTCTGATTTTCACGGAGAACTTGTCGCGGGTCTCTCCTCGCCGCCGAGCGGTTCCGCGAACAGACCGTCAATCGCATCTGATCACACGCCGATGAGACGCAGAATTACGGTGACGGTGCGCCGGGAGGCCGGCGGGGAGTAGGTGGTGGAAGTCCACTGCGGTGAAGGAGTAGCGAACCACACCGGCCCCGAGCCGTGCGTTTTCGGTCGCGAGGCCGGAGGCGAAGCGTCGGCAGGGGAATGCATAGGCCAGCCATCGAGCCGCGAAATTATCAATCGGGACGCCGACGCTTTTGTCACGGCGGAAGGCAACACGGAGGTGCGCGCCAATGCGAGCGCATCGCCGGTCCCGCGAGGTCGCAGACCCTGGCATGTGCGCAAGCTCCTCGTTCGGAAACCGGGAGATCTCACGCTTGGCCGTCGGCGCGAGCCGAAGGTCCGCATCGGGAAGGCGACGAGCCGAAGCCGATGATGCACGGGCGTGAGAAGTCAGGTCCCGCCATAGTAGCCGTGAAGCCGACGAACGAAGCCGGGCGACCGGCCGAGGAGCCGGTGGAGCCAAGGGCGGGGGCCAAGGAGAACGCGGGACAGGGCGGCACGCTCCGGACACCGAGCCGGGAAGGCGCGTCCCACGGCCTGGACCGCGTACGGCAAGCCGCGAGGCTGAAGAAGGAGGAGCGGTTCACCGCGCTCCTGCATCATGTCGACGTCGACGCGCTCGGATGGGCTTACCAAGCGTTGAAGCGGGAAGCCGCGCCGGGCGTTGATGGCGTGACCTGGGAGGACTACGGGCAGGGACTCGAGGCGCGCCTCGAAGACTTGCATCGCAGGGTTCACAGCGGAGCATATCGGGCGCAACCCTCGCGGCGACGGTTCATTCCGAAGCCGGATGGAAAGCTGCGCCCGCTCGGCATCGCCGCACTGGAGGACAAGATCGTCCAGCGCGCGGTGGCCGAGGTGCTGAACGCGATCTACGAGGAGGATTTCCTCGGGTTCTCGTATGGGTTCCGGCCCGGGCGCGGCCAGCACGATGCGCTGGACGCCCTATGGGTGGGGATCGACAGCACGAAGGTGGGCTGGGTGCTGGACGCCGACATCCAAGGGTTCTTCGATGCGGTCGACCACGAGTGGTTGATCCGTTTCGTCGAACACCGGATCGGCGACCGGCGAGTGATCCGACTGATCCGCAAATGGCTGAAGGCCGGGGTGAGCGACGAAGGACAGGTGACGGCGACGGAGGGCGGAACCCCGCAAGGTGCGGTGATTTCGCCTCTCTTGGCCAACATCTACCTGCATCACGTCTTCGACCTCTGGGCGCATCAATGGCGGCGACGCCACGCCCGGGGGCAGGTCATCCTCGTGCGCTACGCCGACGACATTGTCGCAGGCTTCGAGCACAAGGCCGACGCCGAGCGGTTCTGGACGGACATGAAAGAGCGCATGGCGGGTTCGCGCTGACGCTGCATCCCGACAAGACGCGTCTCATCGAGTTCGGCCGCTTCGCTGCGGCGAACCGAAAGCGGCGCGGCGCGGGCAAACCGGAGACATTCAACTTCCTCGGATTCACGCATATCTGCGGGCGCACTCGGCGCGGCGGCTTTTTGCTTCGGCGAAAGTCCCGGCGCGACCGGATGCGCGCCAAGCTGCGTGCGATCAAGGAGGAACTCCGGCGGCATCGGCACGCGTCCATCCCTGAACAGGGAGGCTGGCTGAAACGGGTGGTCGTCGGCTGGTACAACTACCACGCCGTGCCCACCAACATCGCCGCCCTGAGCAGCTTCCAGCATCTTGTGGGCGAACTCTGGATTCGGGCGCTTCGCCGCCGAAGCCAGAAGGATCGCACCTCTTGGCGGAATATGCGTTCGATCCTCGACCGGTGGCTGCCAACGCCGCGCATTCTCCATCCGTGGCCGCGCGCACGCTTTGCCGTCAGATATCCAAGGTGGGAGCCGGATGCCTTAATCGGGCCCGTCCGGTTCTGTGCGAGGGGCGCCCAGTAATGGGCGTCCCTACCGCGATCGCCCGTCTTTACCCTTTTGCCTCGGCGCCCGCGACGTCGCCCTTGGGTTTGCGTCCCCGCTTGCGGGGGGTGAGTGCGTCCGTGATGTTGTCTTGTCAGGGGGGTGAAAGTCCAACCGATGTGAAGTCGTGACACATGTAGCCGAAGGCAACTGCGTCGTCGCGAGACGGGGTGGGGAGCAGCCGGAGGCGAACGAACAGCCCGCAGGACGACGAACCCGTTTCGGCGGCGTGGCGCGGCGAGCCTGCTCACTCATGGCGAAGCCTGGGTCATGAGACCCGCCGGGCGCGTTGAGACGACTGCGAAAACGACGCTCGGGCCCATAACGTGGTTGGGGGCGGGATGTTCGGACGGCGAGACAAAGGAAGCGGAGAGACCTGCGCGGCGTGTGCGAGCCGGGCAGGAGTCAGAGCCCGCATACTACCGCTGTGGTCTGCGTCCGGAAGGGACGGACCGCGAGAGGACGGGGCAACATAAACCCGTGCGAGGGAAGGTGGGCAGGAAGGGGATGCGCGATGAACGGGTCGAGGCAACAGACCGTCGGGAGTGCCGACGAGGCTACACAAGGCGGAGAGGCTCGACGTGACTTTACGTGGGTCGAAGCCTCGATCTGGACGGAACGCATGCTGTCGGCGCTGGGCAACGGCGTCAAAGGCGGCAAATGGTTCAGTTTGATGGATAAGGTGTTCGCGCCCAAGACGCTGGCGGCGGCCTGGACGAAGGTCCGGGCCAACAGAGGCGCGGCGGGCGTGGATGGGCAAAGCATCGAGCGGTTCGCGGCGAAGGCCGAAGATTATCTGGCCGAGCTGTCGGCGGCGCTGCGGGAGGGATCATACCACCCGCAAGCCGTCAAACGGGTCGACATCCCCAAGGGCGATGGAAGAACGAGGCCGCTGGGCATTCCGACGGTCAAGGATCGCATCGTCCAGCAGGCTGTCCGGCTCGTGATCGAACCGATTTTCGAAACGCGGTTCCGCGACGGGAGCTACGGCTTCCGACCGGGACGCGGATGCCATGACGCGCTGCGGGAAGTCGATCGGCTGATCACGGACGGCTACGCCCACGTCGTAGACGCGGACTTGGCCGGCTATTTCGATTCGATCCCGCATGATCGGCTGTTGGCGCGGGTCGAGGAGAAGGTCAGCGATGGCCGGGTTCTCGATCTGATCCGCGGCTGGCTGAAGGCCGATATCCTGAAAGGGCTGGAGAGGTGGACGCCGGCACGCGGCTCGCCGCAAGGCGCGGTGATCAGCCCGCTGCTGGCCAACATCTACCTCGACCCGCTGGATGCGGCGATGGCCGAACGCGGGCGCCGCATGGTGCGGTATGCGGACGACTTCGTCATCCTGTGCCGGACACGCGAGGAGGCGGACGCCGCCCTCGCGGAGGTGCGCGCCTGGGTGGGCGAAAACGGCCTCGCGCTGCACCCCGAAAAGACGCATGTCGGCGACTGCCGGCAGCCGGGGCAAGGGTTCGAGTTCCTCGGCTACCGTTTCGAAGCCGGCCAGCGTCACGTGCGCCAGAAGAGCCTGAACAAGTTCAAGGACAGCATAAGGGAGAAGACGCGGCGCACACGCGGCGACAGCCTCGCCTGCGCCGTGAAGGATCTCAACCCGCTGTTGCGCGGCTGGTTCGGCTACTTCAAATATGCCCATCACACCACCTTCGGCAAGCTCGACGGGTTTGTCAGGCGGCGGCTGCGCGCCGTCCTGCGCAAGCAGGAAAAGCGCCCAGGGCGGGGCGTCTGCCGCGCCGACCATCAACGCTGGCCAAATGCCTTCTTCGCAGAAGCCGGGCTGTTCGCGCTTCACACGGCCTGGTTATCAGCGAGACAGTCTCGATGAAGAAACCACCGACCGGAGAGCCGTATGCGGGAAAACCGCCCGTACGGTTCGGAGGGAGGGGTCGGCGAAAGCCGATCCCTACCCCTATCGACGCGGTTGAGGCGGCGGCTGATTGCGTCGAGAAACGCCTCGTCGCCGAGCGGGCGGCCGATCGAGTCGCTCCGCCGCAGCGCGGCGAAGGCCGGGTCGTCGTGGCGGGCCCCTTCTCCCATTGGGAGAGGGTGGCGCGGAGCGCCGGATGAGGGGCCCGACGCCGGACGAGTTGGGTGATAGGATGATGACGGCCAGGTTCCCTCATCCCCGGCCCTTCTCCCGACGGGAGAAGGGGGCGCGCTCTCCCGCCTGCGGCCACTCGTATCCCTTGCGTGTTGGACATCAGGCAATAAGCTTAAGCAGGCGACGCCGAGGCGGCGGCGCGATTCCGCCAGCCAGTCCTTGTAAAGACGATAGTCCTCGGGCTCGAAGACTATTTTCTCGGCGCGATTGCCGCGCTTATGTCACGCGATGCGGCAGGCCGGGCGCGACGATGCGTGCTATGCGGGTCATAGGACAACGTCGCATGGCGCACAAAAAAGGTAAAGGCGGGCGTGTCACCGTAAATCCAATTGGCGTTGACGAGACGGGAGCGGCGCTTCAACCGTTCGCCGGGCGTGGCGGTGATCGCCGTCGCTTCAACTCCATCGCCGTCGTCCGTCGCGCGCACCCTCGCGCAGTCCCCGATCGACAATCGCGGACGGCCGGCGGCCTGCGCATTTCGTCTGATTGCGCGCGCGCGTTAGTAGCGGTCCTATACGCGAACGGATAACGTGGAGCAGACGCTGGCGCGGTCGAAGCGCCGCGGACCAGGCGATCGCCCCGCAGCGCAACGGCGACCGTCCGGCGCGTGCGAGGGGGGCGGCCAGCCGCGACACGCGAGGGAGGACGACATGAAGGTTGATGACACAGGAGCGGTTCGGGACCCGGTGGTCCTGGCTGGGCATTTCCAATCCATCGCAGAGCAGAGCCAGAAGCTGATGCTGCGCTTCCTGTCCCGGCAGCCCGACGATGGCCACCTCGGCATAGGCGACGCGTCCGTCCTCGGCGGCGCCTTTCTCGATCTGATGACCAAGATGATGAACGATCCCGCGGCCGTCGCGGCCGCGCAGATCCATCTGTTCAACGAAAGCCTGAACGTTTGGCGCCACGCCGCCGAACGGATGCTCAACCTCCCGTCCGAGGACGCCGCCCTGCCGAAGGACAAGCGGTTCAGCCACCCGGACTGGAGCGAGAACGCGACGTTCAGCTTCATTCGGGAGAGCTATCTCGTCGCTTCGAAATCGCTCCTGTCGATGGTGCGCGGGGTCAAGGATCTCGATCCCGCGACGGCGCGCAAGGTGGATTTCTACACGCGCCAGTTCGTCGACGCGATGTCGCCGACGAACTTCATCGCCACCAATCCCGAAGTGCTGTCGGCGACGTTGAACACAGGGGGGGAGAACCTGCTGCGCGGGCTCGAACACGTGCTTGCCGACCTTGATCGCGGCGACGGCCGGCTCGCGATCGCCATGACCGACACGAACGCCTTCCGGTTCGGCGAGAACATCGCTTCGACGCCGGGCAAGGTCATCTTCCAGAACGAGCTCCTGCAGCTCATCCAATATACGCCGACGACGCCTGAAGTGCGCAGGCGGCCGCTGCTGATCGTGATGCCGTGGATCAACAAGTACTATGTTCTCGACCTGCAGCCGAAGAACTCGTTCATCAAATGGGCGGTCGACCAGGGGCATACGGTGTTCGTGACCTCCTGGGTCAATCCGGACGAGAAGCTCGCGCAGGAGACCTTCGAGGATTACATGTCTCACGGGCTCATCGCCGCGTTCGACGCCGTCGAGGCGGCGACCGGCGAGCACAGCCTCAACGTGATCGGCTATTGTCTCGGCGGCACGATCCTCGCCGCGACGCTCGCCTATCTGGCCGCGCAGGGCGACAACCGCGTCGCGAGCGCCACCTACTTCGTCACGCTGATCGATTTCACCGAGGTCGGCGACATGGGCGTGTTCATCGACGATGATCAGATCTCGTCGGTCGAGAAGCGCATGCAGGAACATGGCTATCTCGACGCGGCGGACATGGCGATGTCGTTCAACATGCTGCGTGCCAACGACCTCATCTGGTCGTTCGTGGTCAACAACTACCTGCTCGGCAAGGATCCGGTTCCCTTCGATCTTCTTTATTGGAACGCCGATGCGACCCGGATGCCGGCGGTGATGCATTCCTACTACATGCGCAACATGTATCAGAAGAACCTGCTGAAGGAGCCCGGCGGCATCACGCTCGCCGGCACGCCGATCGACATCGCCAAGGTGAAGACGCCGAGCTTCCTCTTGTCATGTCGCGAGGACCATCTCGCGCCGTGGAAGTCGACCTACGCGGCGACGCAGATCTATTCGGGACCAGTCACCTTCGTGCTCGCGGCGTCCGGCCACCTGGCGGGCGTGATCAGCCCGCCCGGCAGCAAGTACGGCCATTGGACCAACGACAAGCTGCCTGCTTCGCCCGACGAATGGTTCGCCGGCGCCGAGGCGCAAAAGGGGTCGTGGTGGCCGTACTGGGACCAGTGGGTGAACGCAGTACGACTGCGGCCGCGTGCCGGCGCGCACTCCGGGCGACGGCAAACTCAAGGTCATCGAGGATGCGCCGGGCTCCTACGTGCGGGTCCGAGCGGTTTGATGCGTTGGCGCGAGGCGGGCCCGGCGGGGCGCGCCTCGCAGCCTCGGCGTGTCGCGGCCGTCCGCCGCAAGCTGTCTTCGTGCGGCGCTCAGTCGAAATCGGTCGGCAGGGACGGGTCGCGGCGGTGATTCGGGGGATTCTGGGGATTCGGGGGATTACCGGGGGATTACGGGGGGGATTACGGGGGGGACTGGGGGGACGGGGGGACGGGATTACGGGATTACCGGGATTTGGGATTACGGGATCTGGGATTACCGGGATTCGGGATTACCGGGATCTGGGATTACCGGAATTTGGGATTACCGGGATTCGGGATTGACTGGGATCGGGATTGGGATGGGATTACGGGATCGGGATTACCGGGATTACCGGGATTACCCGGGATTACCCGGGATTACCGGGATTACCGGGATTACCGGGATTACCGGGATCACCGGGATTACCGGGATTACCGGGATTACCGGGATTACGCGGGATTACCGCGGGATTACGAGGACATGATACGAATTCCCCATATCAATCCATCCTCCCTCCGTGCGGCCTTCTCCCCCGCTTGCTCGGGCGGACAGTGTGGCCGAGTTTCATCTCGACCATCGCGATGAAGTCCTGAGCGCCGAGCGGGCGCCCGTTGGGGCTGAGGGGCTCGAATTGGTAGAGCGCCGCCTGCTCGTCGAGCGACAGTTCCAAGAGATCGGCGAAGCGCGGCGCTCGCTCAAGCGCCGGGCCGACCTCGACCAGCGCGTCGTCGCGCCCCTTGAAGATCCGCGTGCACGCTCGACCACAGCCACGCTTCAGTAGACGCGGCCAGCCGGGCGCGAACCGGATTGAACGCAAGAGTGCGCAGCGCGCTGAGGAAGTGGGCGTCGTCCATCGCGAACGAGGCGAACCGCCCCTTAAAACAGATGGCCGGTCGTGCGGGCGGCGAAGGCGGTGAAGCGCCGATGCGCCTCCCCCACCGCCCGGGAAAGGGCGTCGGCGTCGCCGGGGTCAGGACGAGATGGACGTGGTTGGGAATGAGGCAATAGGCCCAGCAGGCGACGCGGTCGGCGCGACAGCGCTCGGCGAGCAGATCGCGATAAAGCGCATAATCGCCTCGCTCGGTGAACAGCGCCTGTCGACGTTTCCCCGCTGCGTGACGTGATGGGGCAAGCCGGGAACGGTGATACGCGAAGGACGAGCCATGGGCCGGCATGAGCGGGCCACGATATTGTGTAATGCGTATCATGTCCCCGTAATCACCCTTTAATCACCCTTCTAATTATCACCCTTAATCACCCTTAATCACCCTTGGTAATCACCCTTGGTAATCACCCTTGAATTACCCTTGAAGATGCGCGTGCACGCTCGACCACAGCCACGCTTCAGTAGACGCGGCCAGCCGGGCGCGAACCGAATTGAACGCAAGAGTGCGCAGCGCGCTGAGGAAGTGGGCGTCGTCCATCGCGAACGAGGCGAACCGCCCCTTAAAACAGATGGCCGGTCGTGCGGGCGGCGAAGGCGGTGAAGCGCCGATGCGCCTCCCCCACCGCCCGGGAAAGGGCGTCGGCGTCGCCGGGGTCAGGACGAGATGGACGTGGTTGGGAATGAGGCAATAGGCCCAGCAGGCGACGCGGTCGGCGCGACAGCGCTCGGCGAGCAGATCGCGATAAAGCGCATAATCGCCTCGCTCGGTGAACAGCGCCTGTCGACGTTTCCCCGCTGCGTGACGTGATGGGGCAAGCCGGGAACGGTGATACGCGAAGGACGAGCCATGGGCCGGCATGAGCGGGCCACGATATTGTGCAATGCGTATCATGTCCCTGTAATCAATCTGTAATCAATCTGGTAATCAATCTGTAATCAATCTGAATCAATCTAATCAACTGGTAATCAATCTGGTAATCAATCTGGTAATCAATCTGGTAATCAATCTGAGTAATCAATCTGGTAAATCAATCTGTAATCAATCTGTAATCAATCTGTAAATCAATCTGTAATCAATCTGAATCAATCTGGTAATCAATCTGGTAATCAATCTGGTAATCAATCTGTAATCAATCTGTAATCAATCTGGAATCATCTGAATCAATCTGTAAATCAATCTGTAATCAATCTGTAATCAATCTGAATCAATTTTCTAAATCTGTAATCAATCTGTAATCAATCTGTAATCAATCTGTAATCAATCTGGTAATCAATCTGTAATCAATCAATCAATCGCACCGAATCGCACCGGTAATCGCACCGAATTGCACCGACGGGAGAAGGGGGCGCGCTCTCCCGCCTGCGGCCACTCGTATCCCTTGCGTGTTGGGCATCAGGCAATAAGCTCAAGCAGGCGACGCCGAGGCGGCGGCGCGATTCCGCCAGCCAGTCCTTGTAAAGACGATAGTCCTCGGGCTCGAAGAATATTGTCTCGGCGCGATTGCCGCGCTTATGTCACGCGATGCGGCAGGCCGGGCGCGACGACGCGGGCTATGCGGGTCATAGGACAACATCGCATGGCTGAACAAAAAGGTAAAGGCGGGCGTGTCACCGTAATCGCAACTATCTCGTTTCAACTATCTCGTTTGTTTGCGAGAAATCCAGTGATGTTGCCGCCAGGATGTGCCAAGATTGTGGCCCAGCCCTCGGCGACGGATGGGCAGTCAGCACAAACACGATGGGTATGTTGCGAGTCGCGCAGTGCAACGCAGCCCCAACGACGTCATCCTTCCTGGAGGCTGACATGCCAATGTATATGGACATTCACGAGGTTCCTGGAGCCACGGCGGAAGCCGTGGCGAAGGCGCACAGCGCGGACATGGAAAGACAGAAGAAGCACGGCGTCGAGTATCAGAAATACTGGTTCAACGAGAGCTGCGGCAAGATCTTCTGCCTGTGCACTGCGCCGAACGCGGAAGCGGCAGCCACGGTGCATCGTGAGGCGCATGGCCTGCTCGCGTCCAAGATCATCGAAGTCGCCCCCGAAATCGCCGAGGGGTTCCTGGGGGGGACTGAAGTAAACGGTGCGGGCGCCGCACTCCTTCCCGGCGGCGGGGAGAACCACCGCGATCCCGGAATCCGGACCGTCATGTTCACGGATATCGTGGGCTCGACGGATCTCACGCAGCTCCATGGCGACGAGGCGGCCATGGCCTTTCTGCAGGTCCATGATCAGGTTGTCCGGGATGCCCTGGGGGCCCTGGGTGGCCGCGAGGTGAAGCACACCGGCGACGGCATCATGGCCAGTTTCCTATCGGCGGTGGCGGCGGCCCGTTGCGCCACTCGAATCCATCGCGCGCTGGCGCAATATGAGCAGGAGAAGCGGGAATCCCGATCAAGGTCCGGATCGGCGCTGCAGCGGGAGAGCCGTCGAGAATAACATGGATCTCTTCGGGTCGACGGTTCAGCTCGCCGCGCGCCTCTGTTCCCACGCGCAGCCGGGACAGAGCCTCGTATCAAACGTGCTTTGCGAGCTCTGCATCGGGAAGGGCCTCGCTTTCCAAGACCTCGGGGAAGTCTCGTTCAAGGGCTTCGAGCGTCCGATCCGGGTCCACGCCATCCAATAGCGCGAGCTGATGGTTTGCTACTGGTCGAATTCGAAGTCGGATGGGGCTGCGCCGACGGGTCCTCAGCTGGAATCGACTGTCCGGTATGGTGAAGGGTTTCGAACGCCGGCCTCACCGTGCGTGACGACGCGCCGGCGCCAGAGGCCGGCGCCCGCCCCCCCACAGCAGCCCTACCGTCGGGTGCCAAGCGTTCGATTTTGACCGCTAGAGCCATATGCGCTTCGATGGATTCGGCGAGCGGAAAATCCCTGGCCCTCAGGTTCGCGGCAAATTCCCTGTTTTCGCGGGATCAGGGAAAATGAATTCCCTGTTCCGCCGAATTAGTTCCCTGTTCTGATTGCGCAGGGAATTTTCATGCAACCAACTGGTTTCGTTGTCCTTTTCGAGGGCCAAGAAGGATCGGATCGGCCAAAACGAGCGAAATTCCCTGCTCTTTTCCCTGTAAGAAGGGAATTCGGTCCCCCTGAAGGGCATCGAAGCGCAACCCGCTCTAAATCGGCTCCGACTACCGATTACTACCGATTACGATGACACGCCCGTTTCTACCCTTTTGCCTCGGCGCCCGCGACATCGCCCTTGGGCTTATCGTCCCCGCTTGCGGGGCGTGACGACGCGGTTGAGGCGGCGGCTGATCGCGTCGAGAAACGCGTCGTCGCCGAGCGGGCGGCCGATCAACTCGCTCCGCTGCAGCGCGGCGAAGGCCGGGTCGTCCGCGTCCCGTGTCGAGAAGATCGGCGAAGCGCGGCGCGCGGTCGATGAGCGGCTGCACGCTAAACGAGCCCGTCGTCGCGGCCGGATGAGATGCGCGCTTAACGCTGGAATGGGGCCAATCCCAGGCGCGCCCGACCCGTCGCGCGCGCGCCGGATCGTGCGCCCCGGTGCGCGCCGCCGCCATCAAATGGTCCTCGTCCATGGCGACCGAACCGAACCGCCCCTGAAACAGAAGGCCCCGTCCGGAGCGCCCGCGCATTGACAAAGCCCGCGGTGAGCCGGCGCCCCGAGACACGACGGCGCCCAACCGACCCACGCTCGCCCCATAGCATCTGCACAACAGCGGACTCGACGGCTTGCTGACTTCCAGCTCGTGCCATGGCAGTGGAGGATCGCCATAAATACGCGGTCTTCGCGAATGGCGCGCGCTGTGCTAAGGCACCCCCTCACCCCGACGCGACCTTCGTAAATTCAGTTTATCTACGGAGTAAGCCGGTGGAATCCTCCTTTTCCGCGGAGGTCAGGGTACACAGTCAAGTAAAGGAATCTTGTCATGGTAGCGAGCAAACCCGTTCAGCCCGCGGCCGGCCCGACGGGCTATGCTGAGCTCGTGGCCGAGCCTCTAAAACCCGGTTCCGGTCCCGCCGCGACGGAGCGCGCGTTGGAAAAGTTCCACCCCCGCACCGCTGACCCCGGCGCAGTGGCGGCTATCGTTGGCGCCTACCACAGCGCACCTTTCGACATCCTGGGCATTCATCCGCACGCCGTGGATGGTAAGCCGGCAATTGTCGTTCGCACGTTCCAGCCCCAGGCTCTGGCGGTCTCCGTCGTCCGCGGTGACCAGCTGTATCCCATGCGCCGTGTGCATCATGACGGATTCTTCGAGGCCATCATCCACAATCAATCCGATTTCTTTCCTTACCGCCTAGCCATCACCCTGCCCGGATCGGACGGCGGCCGGCAGCAAACCTACGAAATTGAGGATCCCTACTGCTATCCGCCCGTCCTTACAGATTTTGATCTGCATCTCTTCGGTGAAGGCACCCACTTCCGGCTCTATGAGAAGCTCGGCGCGCGCGTGATCGAGCATGCGGGTATTAAGGGCGTCTGTTTTGCGGTGTGGGCTCCGAATGCCGAGCAACTCAGCGTCGTCGGCGACTTCAACCAATGGGACGGCCGCCACCATCCGATGAGGCCGCGCGGCGGATCGGGACTGTGGGAGATCTTCATCCCAGGGTTGCAGCAGGGTGACATCTACAAGTTCGAAGTCAAGTCGCGGTACCATGCCTATCTCAAATCGGACCCCTATGCTCATTTATCGGAAATGCGTCCCAACACGTCTTCGGTCATTTGGGATCTGAACCGTTATCAATGGCACGATCAAGAGTGGATGGCCACGCGGAAGCAATCGCAGGGACTCAACTCCCCCATTGCGATCTATGAAGTCCATCCCGGCTCCTGGAAACGCAAGGACGACCCTATCGGCATGCGCTGGCTCAGCTATCGTGAGCTGGCCGACGAGCTGGTGCCCTATGTCCGGGAGATGGGCTACACCCATATCGAGCTGCTGCCCATCACCGAACACCCCTTTGACGGGTCCTGGGGCTATCAGTCCACCGGATCCTTTGCGCCAACCTCGCGTTTCGGCTCCCCGGACGACTTCCGCTATTTCGTGGACAAGGCTCACCAGGCCGGCATCGGCGTCATCCTCGATTGGGCCGGCGGTCATTTCCCGAAGGATGGCCACGGACTCTCTTTCTTCGACGGCACGTGCCTTTACGAGCATGAGGATCCGCGCAAGGGCGAACATCAGGACTGGGGCACCCTGATTTACAATTTCGGGCGCAATGAAGTCCGCGCTTTCCTGCTCTCCAGCGCGGTGTTCTGGCTGGACAAGTACCATGTCGACGGCCTGCGCGTGGATGCCGTCGCCTCCATGCTCTACCTGGACTACTCGCGGCAGCCGGGCGAGTGGATCCCCAATGAGTTCGGGGGTCATGAAAACCTGGAGGCGGTCGCCTTCATCAAGCAGTTTAATGAGGTCGTCCATCTGGAGTATCCGGATGTGTTGACCTTCGCCGAGGAGTCGACCGCCTGGCCCCAGGTCTCACGCCCAACCTATCTCGGCGGCTTGGGCTTCGACCTGAAATGGAACATGGGGTGGATGCATGACATGCTCGAATACATGGAGAAAGACCCTGTCCACCGCCGTTATCACCAGAACAACCTGACTTTCTCGCTGCTCTATGCTTTCACCGAGAACTTCGTTCTGCCCTTCTCGCATGATGAAATGGTGCACGGCAAAGGCGCCATGCTCAGCAAGATGCCTGGCGACACCTGGCAGAAGTTCGCGAACCTGCGAGCTCTCTACGGGTATATGTACGCCCATCCCGGCAAGAAGCTGCTCTTCATGGGAGGGGAGATCGGCCAATGGAGCGAGTGGAATCATGACTGGCAGCTCGACTGGGCGCTCCTCGATCACGACTACCACCGGAAAATTCAAGCGTATGTCAAGGCACTCAACAAGCTTTACATCGAGGAGCCTGCGCTTTACGAGGTCGATTTCAGTTGGGGAGGCTTTCAGTGGATCGACTTTCACGACGTGGACCAGAGCGTGGTTTCGTTCATCCGCCGCGCCAGCGATCCCAGCGATTTCGTCCTGACGGTGGCTAATTTCACGCCGGTGCCGCGCGAGGGCTACCGCGTCGGCGTGCCTGCACCAGGGTTCTATCGCGAGCTCTTGAATAGTGACGCGGCCTGTTTCGGCGGCGGTAATCTTGGAAACGCCGGTGGCCGGTACTCCGAACCGACACCCTGGCAGGGCCAACAGCATTCGATCCTGCTTACGGTCCCGCCGCTAGCCGTGATGTTTCTGAAGCCCGACAAGGAAGCGCCAGTCGCGCCGATCTGATGAAGGCTGCCTTCGGCGACGCCGTGGTACGCACCGGCATTTTCGATGCCCGTGAGATGCCCCACGGCGCGACGCGGGCGCGGACCGACACCTATTTCATCCTGCACGCGCCGCACGCCGCCTCGGCAACCTGGTCCTGGTCGACGAGGCTAGCTCGGGGGGACCAGCGCGGGTGATGATCCCCATGAGCCTGACCGGTGAGACGTTTTACCCCCTATTCATCCGAGCTTCGCGAAATGGCGCTGGCGCACACGATAGGCAACAAGGCCGACGCCGCCTATCGGCGTGGCGATGCGCTAGAAAAGCGCCGGGCGATGATGGAAGCTTGGGCGCAATGGTGTGAGCCCCGCGCCGGCTCCAACGTGGTCGAGTTCAAGAAACCAGCCGGTTCGGCCGCCTGATAGGCGTTCCTGCGCGGCGTCCTATTCGTCGCGCGCGAGGAGGCGAGCGCCAAGCATCACCGCTCTATTAGCCGCTCATTGCCGTCCCTGTCAGAAGTCGTGCTCCAGGATCTCGGTCGCACGCCGACAAATCTCGCGCCCGTAGTCGACCCAAAGTCCTTGCCCCCAGTAGCGATAACAACTCGTCTGGGATGCCAGCAGTTGAAACAGGCAATTGCGCGCTGCGCCAAGCAAACAATGACCCCATCCGCACTCATCCCGCGTTGGGCTGCGAATTACGGTGACGGTGCGCCGGGAGGCCGGCGGGGAGTAGGTGGTGGAAGTCCACTGCGGTGAAGGAGTAGCGAACCACACCGGCCCCGAGCCGTGCGTTTTCGGTCGCGAGGCCGGAGGCGAAGCGTCGGCAGGGGAATGCATAGGCCAGCCATCGAGCCGCGAAATTATCAATCGGGACGCCGACGCTTTTGTCACGGCGGAAGGCAACACGGAGGTGCGCGCCAATGCGAGCGCATCGCCGGTCCCGCGAGGTCGCAGACCCTGGCATGTGCGCAAGCTCCTCGTTCGGAAACCGGGAGATCTCACGCTTGGCCGTCGGCGCGAGCCGAAGGTCCGCATCGGGAAGGCGACGAGCCGAAGCCGATGATGCACGGGCGTGAGAAGTCAGGTCCCGCCATAGTAGCCGTGAAGCCGACGAACGAAGCCGGGCGACCGGCCGAGGAGCCGGTGGAGCCAAGGGCGGGGGCCAAGGAGAACGCGGGACAGGGCGGCACGCTCCGGACACCGAGCCGGGAAGGCGCGTCCCACGGCCTGGACCGCGTACGGCAAGCCGCGAGGCTGAAGAAGGAGGAGCGGTTCACCGCGCTCCTGCATCATGTCGACGTCGACGCGCTCGGATGGGCTTACCAAGCGTTGAAGCGGGAAGCCGCGCCGGGCGTTGATGGCGTGACCTGGGAGGACTACGGGCAGGGACTCGAGGCGCGCCTCGAAGACTTGCATCGCAGGGTTCACAGCGGAGCATATCGGGCGCAACCCTCGCGGCGACGGTTCATTCCGAAGCCGGATGGAAAGCTGCGCCCGCTCGGCATCGCCGCACTGGAGGACAAGATCGTCCAGCGCGCGGTGGCCGAGGTGCTGAACGCGATCTACGAGGAGGATTTCCTCGGGTTCTCGTATGGGTTCCGGCCCGGGCGCGGCCAGCACGATGCGCTGGACGCCCTATGGGTGGGGATCGACAGCACGAAGGTGGGCTGGGTGCTGGACGCCGACATCCAAGGGTTCTTCGATGCGGTCGACCACGAGTGGTTGATCCGTTTCGTCGAACACCGGATCGGCGACCGGCGAGTGATCCGACTGATCCGCAAATGGCTGAAGGCCGGGGTGAGCGACGAAGGACAGGTGACGGCGACGGAGGGCGGAACCCCGCAAGGTGCGGTGATTTCGCCTCTCTTGGCCAACATCTACCTGCATCACGTCTTCGACCTCTGGGCGCATCAATGGCGGCGACGCCACGCCCGGGGGCAGGTCATCCTCGTGCGCTACGCCGACGACATTGTCGCAGGCTTCGAGCACAAGGCCGACGCCGAGCGGTTCTGGACGGACATGAAAGAGCGCATGGCGCGGTTCGCGCTGACGCTGCATCCCGACAAGACGCGTCTCATCGAGTTCGGCCGCTTCGCTGCGGCGAACCGAAAGCGGCGCGGCGCGGGCAAACCGGAGACATTCAACTTCCTCGGATTTACGCATATCTGCGGGCGCACTCGGCGCGGCGGCTTTTTGCTTCGGCGAAAGTCCCGGCGCGACCGGATGCGCGCCAAGCTGCGTGCGATCAAGGAGGAACTCCGGCGGCATCGGCACGCGTCCATCCCTGAACAGGGAGGCTGGCTGAAACGGGTGGTCGTCGGCTGGTACAACTACCACGCCGTGCCCACCAACATCGCCGCCCTGAGCAGCTTCCAGCATCTTGTGGGCGAACTCTGGATTCGGGCGCTTCGCCGCCGAAGCCAGAAGGATCGCACCTCTTGGCGGAATATGCGTTCGATCCTCGACCGGTGGCTGCCAACGCCGCGCATTCTCCATCCGTGGCCGCGCGCACGCTTTGCCGTCAGATATCCAAGGTGGGAGCCGGATGCCTTAATCGGGCCCGTCCGGTTCTGTGCGAGGGGCGCCCAGTAATGGGCGTCCCTACCGCGATTGATACCAATTGCATACTTTCCCGGCGGAGGGTTCCAACGATCAACCCGGCCGCGCGCCCTCGCGGGCAAAGGCCTCGACCAAGGCCGCGTACCCTTCGCGGTCCGGCTGGGCGGCGAAGCTGTGGACCGCGGAGGTCGCGGCCCACGGCAGCCTCTGCGCGGCGAAAATCTCGATGTAGGGCGCAAACCAACGACGCTCGTCCAGCATCGTCGGGCGGACATTGACGACGTCGAGCCCACGGAGGTGCATGAACATCCAGTTCTTGCAGCGCGGGCAAAAGAAATGCCGATTGGGGCCCTCGCCACCGCCGAGCTCGGGCTCCCCGCTTGTCACGGCGAAGCCGGCGCCCGGCACGGACATGGCCAGGGAATAGGCGCTCGCGCTCCGCTTCCGACACAATGAGCAATGGCATGCGATGGTCAGCAGCGGCGGAGCGCTGATCCGGAGGCGGACTCCGCCGCACAGACACCTCAGCGAAATCAATTGCCTGATGTATCGGGCAACCTTGCGACAAGTCGCGACGGCTTGTTGTCGGCGCGCGCCCGGCAGGCTTCAGGCTTACCAATGGCGTAACGGCGGCCTTGGCGGGAAGCGAGAGGAAGTAGCCGCGTCGCCGCCGCACGAGGACGGCAGGCGGATTCGAAAGCGCTGAGTGGCGCGGGCTTTCCCGGCGCTCAGAAATCAAACGTCGGCTGAAGCGCCGGCGGCGGCGCAACGCGAACGCCCTCCAATTCGAGCATGCGGATTTTTGTCTTCGAGCCGCCGGGCGCGGAGAAACCGCCGATCTTGCCGCCCGCAGCCAAGACCCTATGACAGATCCTATGCGGGTGGACGGCGGCCTGACTTGGTAGGCTGAGCTTCCACACCAGCATGGAGGCAACCAATGAAGTCTGTCACCTCTGCGACCGCTGTCGCGACCACCGTCCGCGCGAATGATATCACGTTGTTCGCCTCGCTCGAATTGAGCAAATCGAAATGGGTTGTGACGATCAACAGTCCGGGCAGCGAGAAGTTTTCCAAGCACGTGGTCGAGGGCGGGGACGGCGCCTGCCTGCTCGACCTTCTTTCGCGATCGAGGGCGAAGGCCGAGCAGCGCTATGGGGCGCCGGTCAAAACGGTCGTCATTCAGGAAGCGGGATTGGACGGGTTTTGGATTCATCGCTTGCTGCTCGCCAACGGGATCGAGAGCCACGTCGTCGATGCGGCTTCGATCGCGGTCGCCCGGCGGCATCGGCGGGCCAAGACCGATGCGATCGACGGCGAGACGCTGTTGCGGACGCTGATGGCCTGGGCGCGCGGCGAGCGGCGGGTCTGTTCGATGGTTCGGGCGCCGAGCCCGGAAGACGAGGATCGCCGGCGCCTGACGCGCGAGCGCGGCACGCTGCTGAAGGAACGCATTCAGCATACCAATCGGGTCCGGGGCCTGCTCAGCGGCCAAGGCGTCCGGGATTACAATCCGCTTCGGCGCGATCGTGTCGAACGACTGGAGGCGCTGCGAACCGGCGACGGTCGCGAGCTGCCGCCGATGCTGAAGGCGGAAATCCGCCGGGAACTCGATCGGATCGCGCTAGCGACGACGCAACTGGCTGCGGTCGAACGGGCCCGCGACGCGCTCATCCGCACAGAAGCCGAGGAGCCGAACAACCCCGCCGCCCTGCTCCTCAGGTTCAAGGGCTTGGGCCCTGAGTTCGCCTCGCTCCTCTGGCTGGAATTGTTGTTCCGCAGCTTCGGCAACCGACGCCAGGTGGCGGCTTACGGCGGATTGGCGCCCAGCCCCTGGCAGAGCGGCGGCGTCGAACGGGATCAGGGCATCTCGAAGTCGGGCAACCGCCGCCTGCGCAAGACGATGATCGAGCTTGCCTGGTTCTGGCTGCGTCACCAGCCGGACTCGGCGTTGAGCCGCTGGTTTCAGGCGCGGGTCGGCGCCGGGAAGGGACGAATCCGCCGGATCGCCATCGTCGCGCTGGCCCGCAAACTCCTCGTCGCCCTGTGGCGCTATGTCACCCAAGGCGTCGTTCCCGAGGGCGCCGTGTTCAAGACGGCATGACCCGATGGCTCAATCCCACTCCTGCACTCCAACGATGACTTAACGACTTAACCCCATTCCAGCGAAGCTGAACGCGACGGCTTCGCCGGATCCGGGCGGGCGGCGACCGCGGATCAACCCCCGGGCTGAAACACGCCGTGAAAAAGGATGGTCCCGCCAACCCGAGCCCGATGCCCTCGAGCACGAGGGATTATGGTCCGAGCCCACAAGCTCGACCGGATGTGAGGTGATGCGGTCATCAGGGCTGCATGGCAAAGACGGGCTCACGCTTCGGATCCAAACGCCCAGGAGAAAGTGAAATGACGAAATGAATGAGCTTGACTGGAAGCACCCATGTGAGCTCGACCGGATGTGAGGTGATGCGGTCATCAGGGCTGCATGGCAAAGACGGGCTCACGCTTCGGATCCAAACGCCCAGGAGAAAGTGAAATGACGAAATGAATGAGCTTGACTGGAAGCACCCCATGTGAGCTCGACCGGATGTGAGGTGATGCGGTCATCAGGGCTGCATGGCAAAGACGGGCTCACGCTTCGGATCCAAACGCCCAGGAGAAAGTGAAATGACGAAATGAATGAGCTTGACTGGAAGCACCCCATGTGAGGGAATGATCAGCGGCGCCGGATTCCTGGCCATGGCCTCGCCGACGTCGCGCGCCGCCTCCCGGCCGGCGCCGACCTCCTTCGCCAAGGCGCCGTAAGTGGTCGTGCGGCCCCAGCCGACCCGGCGCAGGGCATAAAAGATCCGCCGGAGGAACGCATCCTCCCCGGCGAGATCGAGCCGGACGCTCGAAAAGTCGGTCTCCTCCCCTTCGAAGTATCGTTGGGCCGCCGCGACGACTTCCGCAATGTCCGACCGGGGCGCGCCGGGTTCGGCGTCTGGCGCCCGACGCCTGAGCAGCCGCTCGGCGGCTTCGGCGCTTTTCATCGGCAACTGAAAACGCGTGACGCCCAATTCGCTCCATGCGACGCCGCAGAAGCCGCTTGGCGTTTCGAAGATGTGATAATGTTGCGCGGTCATCGCATGGCTTTTGCATCGCCCCGTTGGAAGCAACATGCGCCGCCGAGGCCGGAATTCAACCCGATTCTTGCGGCGCCAATGAAGGACCGTTACGGCCCGAGGGCGCGTTGCGCTTCGATCGGCCGGCGTACGGGCGGCTTCTCAATTCTGCATCGTCGTATCGACACAATGCCAAGCGAAAGGTTGACGAGAACAGAGAGAGAACCTACAATGCCGTCTCGACCGGGAATCGAGATGGCGCTGACAAACGTAGCCCAAGCGACCATGCGCGTTCGCGCCCACGATTTCATTCGTGGGCCGGCGACGACGCTCTCGCGTCACCTGCCGCAGCGCGGAGCGGGTCGCGCTGCGGGGAGAAGCGCCGACAAATTTTTTTGTGGCCGGGAGTCCCGCGCAACCCATTGAAAACGCTTGAATTCGCGGAAAAAATAGGAAGGAAAAGGAAAGAAAAGGAAGGAGTTTTGCGGCCTTCTGTGCGTCGGGGAAGCGCGCAAGGCGCGCGCCGGCGGCGTCTTTGAAGGAATTTTAGGAGGCGACGGAGCTCGCCGCTAGAGCGAGGCGCGAAGGGACGAGACCATGCAGGGGATTGATGGCGTCGCCGCCTCGGCGGTCGGCTCGGAAGTGGCGCCGCAAGCCTTTGAAATCGCAAGAAACACGCCGGGGATTGGCAGGCGGCTGGGCGGGCCGCGCTTTGCAGCGCGCGGAGCGCCGCCTATATCAGCGCCGCTCCCATCATCCCGGAGGTTCGATTTGATCCGCCTGGCGCTCGCCGTCGCATTCGCGCTTCTCTGCGGCTCGGCCGTCGCCGACACGGCGCCGAGGGTCGCGCCGCAAAGCCCGGCGCAGGTGCGTCTCTCCTTCGCGCCGGTCGTCAAGAAGGCGGCGCCCGCGGTGGTCAACGTCTACGCGTCGCGGGTCGACACGATGCCGCGCAATCCGCTGTTCGACGATCCGATTTTCCGCCGGTTTTTCGGGAGCGGCGGCGGCGAGGACCAGCGGGTGCAGAAGGCGCTGGGCTCCGGCGTCATCGTCGATCGGTCGGGTCTCGTCGTCACCAACCATCACGTCATCGAGGGCATGACCGAGGTGAAGGTCTCGCTCGCCGACAAGCGCGAGTTCGAGGCCGAGATCGTGCTGCGCGATCCGCGCACCGACCTCGCCGTGCTGCGCATCAAAGGCGGCGACAATTTCCCGGTGCTCGAGATGGGCGATTCGGACGCGCTCGAGGTCGGCGATTTCGTCATCGCCATCGGCGATCCGTTCGGCGTCGGCCAGACGGTCACCCAGGGCATCGTGTCGGCGCTCGCGCGCACAGAGGTCGGCATCAACGACTACGGCTTCTTCATCCAGACCGACGCGGCGATCAATCCCGGCAATTCGGGCGGCGCGCTGGTCGACCTCGACGGCAAGCTCATCGGCATCAATTCTGCGATCTACTCACGCTCGGGCGGCAGCATGGGGATCGGCTTCGCCATTCCGGTCAACATGGTCAAAGGCGTGGTCGGCGCGGCGCTTCGCGGCGGCACGACGGTCAGACGGCCCTGGCTCGGCGCTACGCTGCAGAACGTGTCAAAAGACATCGCCGACAATCTCGGCCTCGAACGCCCGACCGGGGCGCTGGTCGTCGACGTCGTCGGCGGCGGGCCCGCGGCCGAAGCGGGACTGAAGCGCGGCGACCTCATTGCCGCCATCGACAACCAGGCCGTCGACGACGCTGGAAGCGTGGGCTTCCGTCTAGGGGTCAAGCCGCTCGGCGGCTCGGCGAGGCTCACGGTCCTGCGGAACGGGCGGACCCTGGATCTGCCGCTGAAGCTTGCGTCCGCGCCGGAAATCCCGCCGCGCGACGCGCTGACGATCCACAGCCGTTCGCCCTTCGACGGCGCGGAAGTGATGAATTTGTCGCCTGCGGTGATGGAGGAGCTGTCGCTCGAGAGCGCCCGCGAGGGCGTCGTGGTCGCAGCCGTCAGCGACGGCTCGACCGCCGCCCAGGTCGGCGTGCAGAAGGGCGACGTCGTGGTCACGGTGAACGGGCAGAAAATCGCGACGACTCGCGATCTCGAGAGAGCCTGCGCGGAGCGCGCGCGGTGGTGGGACCTGACGATCCAGCGCGGTGCCGAGACGATCCGCACGCGGCTCGGCGGATGAAGCGGCGGCAAAAAAGCAGGGCGCTCGAGAAAGCGTCCTGCCGAGATGCGCGAGCAGGGAGGAGCCTCCCGCTTGAGTCATGCGGCTTTGCGCGCAGCCGTCCGGGGTCTGGCCTTGGCCAGGCGGCGCCGGATCGAGACCCACAGCGCGCGCATTTCCTCGGCCGCGGCGCCGTTGGGATTGAGCTCGGTGACGCCGAGGCCGTGGCGCGCAGCTTCTTGATAATCGACGCGCGAGAGAATGAGCGGCGAGATGAGGGCGCCCATCTCCTCCAGCGTCTCCACGCCATCCTGGACGCGCGCGGTCTGCTGGGCGGGCGGACACTGATTGAGCAGGAATACGAACTCGCCGCCGACGGCTTTGAGGGCGGCGCGGGTCTTGGCGTTTGCCCAGAGATCGAACATGCTCGGACGCGACGGGATGATGTTGAGGTCCGCGACGACCATCGCGGCCGCCGGAGCCGGACCCTCCGCGCCGGGCGTATCGATGATCGCAAGCGTAAAGCCCTTGGCCTTCAGCTGCGCCAAGACGGCCGGCAGTCGCGCGGCGCCCGACGCGGCGACTTCAATGTCGTCTGAGCCGCGGGTCTTGACCCAATTCGTCAACGAACCCTGCGGATCCATGTCAATGACGCAGACTTTCTCCTTCATCTCCTGGGCTGCGACAGCGAGCGACAAAGCGAGAGTGCTCTTACCGGACCCGCCCTTCTGGGTGACGAATGCGATTGTCAGCATGACTTCTTCGCCTCGACTTTCCGTTTTTTGCGCCCTGGCTGCTGCATGCATCGAGGGCTTGGGTTAATGAACCCTTAGATGTTGACGGTTGTTCGGTTAACAAATGCTTACCGATTCAGCGGGCCTCGAGAAATTGTCACATTTGGCCGTAGTTTGTTGAATTTGCGCTCCACATCGGGAAGCCGCGGCCGGCCCGCGAGGGATAACCCGACCGCTTCAGTGGGGCGAACGCTGAAAGTCGCAGGCTATGCGCGGACGCGAGGCGATCGCCTCATCCGCCGTCGAGCGGCGTCACGCCCGTCGGCATGCCGTCCGCAGCGAGGGTGATCCTCTCAATCCGCATTTCGGCGTTCTTGAGCAATGCGTCGCATCGCCTCTTGAGCTCTTCGCCGCGCTCATAGAGCCTGATCGAATTGTCGAGCGACACGGCGCCTTTTTCGAGCTGATCGACGATGCCCTCGAGCTCCGCGAGCGCCGTTTCGAACGGCATGCCGGCGATGTCCGGATTGGCTTCGGCCACAGTTTTCTCCCCCCGCCTGAACTGGAGAGCGCGCGGAGGTTCACGTCCCGAGGGGTCCGGCGCCGTCGACGCTTCAGTCCGGCCGCGCCGAAATCAGATCCAGCGTCTTCGGCGTACCGCTCGGCTGCACCCGGGCGCCGAAGGACTTCGCGAACACGGTCGCGAACTCGCTGGACTTATAGACCCGGCTCAGCGCGCGGTCCACGGCCGGGCGGAAGTCGCTGTCGCTGCGCGGCAGCGCCAGCGCATAGGGCTTAAGCGACAGATAGTTGGCGGCGAGGGTAGGGCGAGGTCAGATCGGGAGGGCGGCGGTCTTCTTGACGGTGCGCAGGGTCAGCGTCGATTGCACCCGCGAGACGCCGGGCATCTGCGTGGGACTCTCGGTGTGAATTCGCTCGTAGTCGGGCGCGTCGCGAAAGGCGACGCGCATAAGATAGCCGGCTGTCCCCGCGAGCAGATAGCACTCGGTGATTTCGGAGTGGCGCTTGGCGTCGCGCTCGAAAGCGTCGAGCATCGCGCGTCCCTGCTGCTCCAGCGTGACGAACACCAAAGTCGCGCCGGCGAGGCCCGCTTTCACGGTGTCGAGCAGCATTGCGTAGCCCGCGAAGGTTCCCCTTTTCCTCCAGGCCGCCCACCCGGCGCAGGCAGGCCGAGGGCGACAGATGCACCCGCTCGGCGAGTTCGGCGTTGGTCATCCGCTCGTCGCGCATCAATTCGCGCAGGATGGCGCGGTCAAGATCGTCAATGCTGTCCATGCGCACGAATTGAGGCTGCAGCGACCATGGCGCGCAATATTATGCGAAATATCGCCAAGGAAAAGTCAGAAATCGACGACAGATTGCAGCGAGAAGGCGCCATGATTGCGCGATGCGGTTCAAGGAGGCGCACCCATGCTCGTCGGCGTTCCCAAGGAGATCAAGGACAACGAATTCCGGGTCGGCATGACGCCCGCGGCGGTCGCCGAACTCGTTCATCACGGCCACAGCGCGATCGTGGAGAAGGGCGCCGGCGTCGGCTCGGGATCGCCCGACGAGGAATACGCCCGCGCCGGGGCCGAACTCGTCGATCGGCCGGCGGACATCTTCGCCCGGGCCGAGATGATCGTGAAGGTGAAGGAACCGCTCGCCCAGGAGCGGAAGCTCCTGCGCCGCGGACAAATCCTCTTCACCTACCTGCATCTCGCCCCCGATCTTGGCCAGACGCAGGACCTCGTCGCCTCCGGCGCGATCTGCATCGCCTACGAGACCGTGACGGACGACCAGGGCCGTCTGCCGCTGCTGACGCCGATGTCGGAAGTCGCCGGGCGCCTCGCGCCGCAGGTCGGCGCGCATGCGCTGGAGAAGGCGCAGGGCGGGCGCGGCGTGCTGCTCGGCGGCGTGCCCGGCGTGGCGGCCGCCGATGTGCTGATCCTCGGCGGCGGCGTCTCGGGCGCCCACGCGGCGACGATCGCGGTCGGCATGGGCGCCTCCGTCACGGTCGTCGACCGGTCGCACGAAGCTTTGCGCCGGCTGTCGGCGCAGTTCGGCTCGGCCTTGCGCACCGTCTATTCGACCCGCGCCGCGATCGCCGATCTCGTCACCCACGCGGATCTCGTCATCGGCGCCGTGCTGCTGCCGGGCGCCGCGGCGCCGAAGCTCATCACCCGCGCGATGCTGGGGACGATGCGGCCCGGCGCGGTCATTGTCGACGTCGCGATCGACCAGGGCGGCTGCTGCGAGACCTCGAAACCGACGACCCATTCGCACCCGACCTATGTCGTCGACGGCATCGTCCACTACTGCGTCGCCAACATGCCGGGCGCGGTTGCGCGCACCTCGACCTTCGCGTTGAACCACGCGACGCTCCCCTTCACGCTGGCGCTCGCCGACAAGGGCTGGCGCGCTGCGCTCAAGGACGATCCGCATCTGCGCGCGGGGCTCAATGTCTGCGACGGCTACGTGACCTGCGAACCGGTCGCGCAGGCGCACGGGCTCAAACATGTGAGCGCGGAAAGCGTGCTCGGCTGATCGGCTACGGCTCGTCGACTTCCGGCGCGTGGCGCGCGTCGACATAGACCCAGGCGCTGCGGCCCGAGGCGAGCGGGGCGAGCACGCGCCCGTAGGCGTCGACCTCGTAGGCGTCGGCGCTCTCGAGTTCCACGCCGCTGATCTCGAATACGGTTCCGGCGACGCGGTCCTCGCTCCTGCCAGTGAACGCGACGATCGGATGATGCGTCATGCCGCTCTTGGCGATCACGTCCGCGTCTTCGATCTCGACCATCGACTGGGCGTAGCCCACGAGCGCGTCGATGCGCCCGGTCAGGAGCCTTCCGAAGGTCGACATCTGCACGCCGTCCTGCTGGAGCGTGCCGTAGGAAAACAACAGGGGCATGAGAATCTCCGGCCAGGGCGCCGCACTCTACCCGGGCCCGGAAGGAGCGATCAATGCGCCTAAGGCCGGTCGCCGTTTCCGTTGAGCGCGCCGGGGGCCCAGTTCACCCCGTCGCGCATGGCGTAGAAGATGTGGGCGCCGATGCGGTCGACCCGGCGCAGATAGCCGACCCAGAACGGCGAGACGTAATTGGCGTGGTAGTTGACCGCCTCCGCGACGGCCGGATTGTAGTTGTTCCCGCTGACCACTTCTTGGGCGATGCGGGTCGCGACCGCCCAGGCGCCAGGCTCCCCGATGCGTAGCGACTTGCCTTCGCAGGCGAAGGAGAACTGGCAGGCGAACGGCCGGTTGCGGTCCTGGTAGACAACGCCGCAGACGGTGGTCGGATAAATGCCGCTGCGCACCCGGTTCAGAACCACCTGGGCGACGGCCGCCTGGCCCGGCTCGGGTTCGCTGCGCGACTCGAAATAGATGGCCTCCGCCAGACACCGCATCTCGCGAGCGTTGTCTTTCGGATCGATGAGGGCGGCGTAGTTCGGCTGGCCTTCGCCGAGCGGCGACTTCCCAGCGATCGTCGTCTGCGGCGCCCCGGAATCGCTTTCGACGGCCACCACGACGCCGTCGCTCGGCGTCGGGGAGGACGAGTTGAGGGCGAAGTCGAGCGGCAAGGCCGGGGTCGCGCCGTCGCTGAAGGTCGAATCCTCGGCGCCGGGCGTGCGCCCGGAATCGCCGGGCCGCACGGGGCTCATGGTGTGTCCGGGATCGAATTCGGCGTCGCGCGGATCCTGGATTTCGTGCGGCCAGGCGCGCGGGGCGTCCGGGACGGCGCGGTTCGGGCCGCCGCGGTCGCGGGCGTCGAAGCCGGGGCGCAGGCCGATGAACGGATCGTCCTTGGCGCTGTGGTCGACAGCGGGGAACGGCGCCGCCGGGTCCTTGAGGGTCCGGTTCGGCTCGATCTCGTCGGGAGCGGCAGAGTCGCCGGGATGGCCGACGGCGAAGCGCGCCTCGACGATCGGCAGCGGCGTGCCGTCCGCGTCCACCGCCTGGCGCCGACGGGCGAGCGCGATCGCCCTGCGGACCGGGTCGCTGGCGTCGAGGAGCCGGTTGCGGTCGTAGACGCCGGAGTATTGGGCGGGCTCCTGCCCCGCCTCGGCGGTGATCGACAGGAGCACGCCGAACGCCAGGCACCAGGGGGCGACCACCGATGCGGCCCATCCTAACCGCGAGCGACCCATACGCCTTCCACGCCCTCTCGTCCCCGTTCCCGAAAGGCGCGGGCTTAGGGGGCTAAGCGCGCGCAATGCGAACGATTCGATTTATGGGAGCTTAAGGTTGCGAGCGGGTTACTGGAGGGAAGGGCCCGCCGTCCCGGTTTGGGGCAGGCGCGACGGCCGCCGGGTGCGCTATTTCCGGGCGGCCCGTCCCGGCCGGCAGGCCACGGGCCGCCTTGCCGAATCCGTCATGCACGCAACGATAACAAGGGCTTGGGCGCCATTTTCGTAACCGGGGCAAATTCCCGGGCAGGAGCGCGGGAGGAAAAAATTCAGAAGGCCGGCGCTCGCGCAAGCGCTTGATAAGATTCAATCTCGCAACTGCAGCATTTTGCTTTGTGCAGTTGCGTGCCCGGGAATTTGCCCCGGTTACCCATTTTCGTAACCGGGGCAAATTCCCGGGCGAGGCGTTTAGCTTGGGGCGGGGCTGACGAGGGTTGCGAGGTGGGGGATTGCGGGGCCGGGGATGCCGAGGCGGGCGCCGAGATAGTCGAAGAAAGGGATTTTGAGTTTCTTGCAGGTCTTGGCGAGGCCGAGCATGACGTCGCGGGCCTGGCGACCCCTTTCGCTGACGGTTCCGCCGGAGATCTTGCGCTTTGTGACGAAGGCGCGGATGTCGTTTTCGGAAGCGTTGGTGTTGAGCGGGATTTCCGGCCGTTGGAGCACGCGCAGGAGTTCGTTCTTGCGCCCGAGCAGGCGTTTCAGCAGACGATCGAGCGTCGCATAGCCGGTTCGGCGATTGAAGATGCGGTCGAATTGCGAGCGCAGAAGGCTTGCCCGTTCCGGGCTCGGCGCGAGCTTGTAATCCTTCAAGCGCCGATAGAACCACCAGATCATCCGCTTGGCGACCTCGACGGCGTTGCGTTGTTTGTCGTTGGCGGGCAGGAGCTTGTGGACGAGGCGCTCGGCGTGGACCCAGCAGAGCGCGTGATCGCCGACGCGGAACTGGCCGGCGTCGTCGGAGACGATCACGGCGTGTCCGAGCAGGCCCTGTTCGGCGATCGCGCCCCACAGCGCCGCTTCGCTGGAGAGGCGCACCGGATCGGGCGTGACCCGCAAATCGGCGAGGCCGAGCGCGTGCAAGTGATCCGTCCATTCCTCGTGCGAGCCAAAGTCCCGCGAAGCATGGCCGGCGAGCCTGTCGACGACGTCCTGCGACAGATCGGCGCCGCGCATATAGGCGATCGCGGCGGCATTGATCACATAGCGCGCCGCGCCGCCGAGCAATCGGCCCAGGAAAGCCAGACGCGACTTGCCCGGCCCGGTGCGGAACGCGGCGAACCGGTCGGAGCCGATGTGGGTGGTGAAACAGCCGTTGCCCGCATGGCGCGCCCCGGTGTCGTCGACGGTGACGAAGGGCGCCTCGGCAAGCCCCGCCCGCAGCACCGCCTCGTCCTCGGCGCGAAAGCTATCCAGCTTCGCGGTCAACAGCCGCACCACCTGACGTTTGGAGATCGTCAGGCCCATACCGGCCAGAAGCGCCACGATCCGTTCGCAGGGCATCTGGCCCTCAAAATGCAGCATCACCACGAAACGATGCAGATGCGGGCCGCATCCGCCCACGATCCCCGTCGCAAGCGGCGCAATCAGCGTTTCGCCGTCCGGCGTCTCCCAGCGCTCCCGCCGGTAGAGCGTCGTCTCGGCCGTCGCCATCAGGTCCTGAACGGTGATCTCCTCATAGCCCTTGAAGCGCGAGCCCGCCGGGGCCTCGACCTTCAGCGTCTCCTCCCGGTCGATCGAAAGCTTGGAGACGCCAGGGCCGCGCCGCCGCTTCGACGCCTCGTCCTTCGCGCCCTCAGCATGGCCCTCCGGCCCTTCCGTCGCTTTCTCCATCCCGGACGGCTTGTGCGGCGGGCGCGGCGGCAAAAGCTTCAACCGCGCGATCTCGTCCTTCAGCGTCTGGTTCTCGACCCGAAGCCTCGCCACAACTTGGCTCAACTTCTCGTTCTCCGCCCGCAACCGCGCCACTTCCCCGATCAATTGGCGAACCAGGCCGATCAGCTCGGCCGGCGTCATGCGTTCAAGCGAATCAATCGAGCCAGGCGACATGCCCGGCTTAAATCAAGCTTCCATTAACACTTCCTTTCCGCCCGGGAATTTGCCCCGGTTACCCATTTTCTGCAACTTTCGCAAGATGTAATACTCATGCATTCTGTTTTTACTCTCAGGATATTGTTGGTAATTCGACGAAAAGGACCCGGGCTGCGGGCAGGCTCTCTTCCCGCCAGCGCGATAAGAGGGGCGCCATTTCCGGGCGCGAATTGAGGCTTTTCAATCGCTTGCGGCACCATTTGCGGCCGGCTCACACAAGTCATCGAGCCTGCAGGCGGCCGCCGGGCCGCCCCTTCTCCGCGAAGCGGGGAAGGTGTCGCCGAAGGCGACGGGTGGGGTGTGGAAAGCAGGGCGCTTGGACCGCAATTTCGCGGTAACGTTCGTGCAAGCCGTCTGGCGTCGTAGCAGCGGGCCACACCCCATCCGGCGCGATAGCCCGTCGAAAGACGGGCGTCTTTCGACGCCCTATGACGCCACCTTCCCCAGCAAGCTGGGGAAGGGATTCCGCGCGGCGATCTGAGATGTGTGAACACTGTAGAGCGCGACAAGGGGGGCGCCATTTCCGGGCGCGAATTCGAGGCTTTTCAATCGCTTGCGGCGCCATTTGCGGGCGAACGAATGGCGGCGCGGGAAGCGCCAGCGGGTTTATCGCCGGCGCGGCGCGGCGCAGCCTCCCGGCCCTGTGCGATTGGCCGGCTGCGGCGAACCTGTGACCGCGGTCGCGCTCGCAGACGATTTTGACGACGCGGTCGAGCCCCCTGAAGGTTTGCTTTCGCCATGGCGCCAGTGGACACGCGCAGCGCCTTGTCGAGACGGCAGACCTCGAGCGCGAGGACCTCTGCGGACGGCTCGGGCAGGCAGCGAGCGAGACTCTGCTGAAGGAGCGCGCGCATGCGCTTTTCGCCCTCCCGCGCCGCGATATTCGTGATCGACGCGTCGCCGTTCGACAGCCGCATCTCGCGCCCGGCCTCGTTTCGGCGCGCCGCTCCTGGCGCGGCGGCCGACCGGCTGCGAGAGGCGGCGGCCCGCGCGGCGCTGACGGAAGCGGACATCGGCTGCCTCCTTGGCGGCGAGGAACAGATATAGAACACATCCCGCCCTTTGGCAAGAAAATTTCGGTTTTTCGGGAATTACGGGAATTGCGGTGACGCTTGCCAACGTCCGGAAATGCCGCTTGACGTCATACGGCAGCGTGGGAACCATACTCCGCCCAACGCGCGTCACGCTCCCGAAGAGGCGACTGCCACAGGTGATCGCCCGAAACAGGAAAAATGCAAGTGTCACCGGAATCCCAACTCCGATATAGGCGCGCGCCCCTTTGTTTGATCCATCATATCAAGAGTTACCGCACATAGATATTGATGAAGTCATACGTCAGCATGACCGCAACCCGTTAAAAGATGCCGTGCGACGCGCCGCCAAATATTGGCGCATCAAAACGCTTTACGATCCTGGGCGAATCGTCTCAACTGGGGGGATTTCGTGCCGTTTGCGCTCGTCGCAAACAGCGACTTTCGCCCCTATAATTTGCACCGGCCAACAGTTTGAAAATTCAGCCTCGAAACTTCGGAGCAAAATTCTTGCAGACCGTGCGAAAACTCGATGCGTGGCTCCGTAGGGGCGCGCAGAGAACCGATTTTCGCGATTTTCTTCGCTCTGCGCGGTCGTAGGCCGCGCGAAATTTGGGCGCCACGTAACGCGTCGCGGAGTTTTGGCACGGTCTGCTTGATTTTTGCTCCTGCTTGACATGGTCCGCTCCATTTCCCAAGTCACAGTGTCGACACACCAACTCAACGATGGACGGTATTTTCAGCCAGGCATGGGAGCCGTGCCGGAGGAATAGAGAGATGGAACCGGCACTCATAGCTCTGCTCGGCGCGGTGGTAGGGCACGTAGTTACTGCCAGGTTTGCGAACAAAGAACAGCGGCGGAAAGAAATCCTCGCTCTGGCATCATTTATTGAAACAGTGTCGGAGTTACTCTCCGGAATGCATCAAAAGCTCTCAAATAATGAAGTTCCAACCACCGAGGGTAATCGTCTAAAGCAGGTGTTAAATGGCTTCGCAGGTGTTATAGCCAAATCCAGAATAGGCAGAAAAAATCGCGAAGAGTTGAAATTACTATTGCCTAAGTTAGAAACTCTTCTTACGACCGCCGGTTCGAAGATGAAATAATACGCGGCGCTGTGCTCACTTATGAACCGGAGACTAGAACAAGACTTCTTCATGAACTCCAAAGGACTGCATCCAGGCTCAAGGGGATGAGCGATACTCTTAAAGTTGTCTAAGGACACGTGTGCCGACGCAGCGCAGCCCGGATCACATACCAGTCGCATAAGGCCCATTATGGCAAGCGGGCGCTTGCGCGGACCGTCTCTCAAAACCTCCAACTTTTGGGGCGCAAAATCGAGGTGCGGAATTTTTAAATAATGCACAGGCGGCCAGGTCAATTCTCAACCGCCCGCAACAAACTACACTGATGATTTTCTAGCGGAGTCACTGGAGTAAGAACAATAGTAACACTTTCACGCTTAAGCTTATTTTTGACTTTTTGCTCCAAACGCCTCTCGGCTTCCTTGGCAGTGCGTCCCGTAGCAGATATGGCAGCCTTGTTCTTCACACCGTGCGTGATAGCAAAAAATTTTCCTTCTCCACTTTTCTCAATTATTCCGTAAATAGAGTCTTTTGGTTTAGGGATATTCTTATCACGCTTTCTCATAACGTCCATAAATGACTTAGCGCATGGGTTCCACCACTCATGAATCCCCATTTAGACCGACTCGAAATTGCCTGAATTGGCGGGTCACCGCGTTGCGCTGTCGCAAATTAGCGGGGGAAGGTGGCTCATGCGGAAGCCGGTCGAGCGCGTGGAATTCATTCATCATTTTGTGGAGCGGGCGTTTGCAGGGAGCCTGCACGCCAAACGGATTGTTTCGCTGGCCAACGGGGTGGTCGGCGTTGTGACGGGGGCGTCCTTGGCCGTTTCCGTCATCGGGCATGCGCTGGCGCGGGCGCGCGGTCTCGTCGACAGGCACGCAATCAAACAGGTCGATCGTCTGCTGAGCAACGCCGGCGTCGTCGTGTGGGAGCTGTTTGCGCCGTGGGTGCGCGAGATGGTGGGCCAGCGCGAGGCGATCGTCGTGGCGATGGACTGGACCGATTTCGACGCCGACAACCAAGCCACGCTCGCGCTGAACCTCGTCACCCGCCACGGCCGCGCGACGCCGCTCCTGTGGCTCACGGTCGACAAGGATGAATTGAAGGACCAGCGCAACGACTTCGAGGACCTCTGCCTTTGCCGTCTGAAGGCGCTTCTTCCCGAAGATGTGGCGGTGACGATCCTGGCCGATCGGGGCTTCGGCGACGTCAAGCTGTTCGAGTTCCTCGACAGGCTCGGCTTCGGCTACGTCATCCGCTTTCGCGGCAATGTTCAAGTGGCCGCGGCGGACGGCGAGACGCGCCTGGCCGCCGACTGGGTCGGCAAGGGCGGACGGGCGCGCCTGCTGCGCGGCGCCAAGGTCACGGCCGCCCGCCACAAGGTCGGCGCGGTGGTCTGCGTCCACGCCACGGGCATGAAAGAGGCGTGGCATCTGGCCGCCAGCGACGCAAGTTCGAGCGCGGGCCAGATCGTCAAACTCTACGCCAAGCGGTGGACGATCGAGCCTGGGTTCCGGGATTCCAAAGACTTGCGCTTCGGCATGGGGCTGAGCGCGCTACGCATCGGCGATCCGCAGCGGCGCGACCGCTTGCTAATGCTCAACGCCTTGGCGATCCTGCTGCTGACGCTGCTCGGCGCCGCCGGCGAAAGCCTCGGCATGGACCGATTGCTCAGAACCAGCACGGTCAAACGCCGCGTCCATTCGTTGTTCCGCCAGGGTTGCCTGCTCTACGGCCTCATCCCCAACATGCCCGAGCAAAGACTGCGGCCGCTCGTCGCCAAATACGAGGAATTGCTACGCCAAAACAGAGTCTTCACCGAAACCTTCGGGCTCGCGTAAATGAGGGGATGGGTGAGGTTCCACCAATCCAATACTTTCATTATCCCACTCCCCAAACCGAGCAATTGCGAGAAGCTTATTTGGAATGTCGGCAAGTGTGGCTTCCGGATTCTTCCTTAGGATAAGCCCAACTCTGTTGTTGCCGTCAGCCACAACCCAACACCCGCATTTCATCTCACAAATTTGAATGGGCGGCGCATCGGAGTATTTTTCGGGATCAAAGCGACCAGACAGATGGCATTTGAACCTATCCCCATGCCCATACATGAGGTCAGCCAGTTTCATGTCTTTATCGGGTTTCATTTGAAGCTCCGGCAGGCGCGGAGATGGTTCAATGCTCCCTTATATCAGCATAGCATCCTCAAGGCTCGTGGCTTTCAGCTGTTCCAAATGTGTTGATTTCTTGCACCATCGCGAACGCCCGCTTCTGGGTCGACTCGAGTCAAGCGCGCGCGGGGACCAACAGTCAGATTTCTTCCCCTTGATGCGCACACGCCTTGACGAACCACGCCCGTTGTTCCACTTTCGTTCTTATGGAAGTCGAGACACTGGGCGTGGCGCGAAGCCTTGGCTGGAAGGTGCACATGCACTGCGCCGACGGCTATCGCGAAGGCACGAAGTCGATGCGCCGATGCGTCTATCGCAAGCAGCTTGATCTAGAGATATAATCCTAAATTCGGCAGTTGGCTCTGATCGTCGTTCGTGAAGCGGGGGGGGTTCAATCTGCGGTTGCGTCAAGATGGACATAAGCGCGGCGGCGCGCGCAGGGCGCGGCCTTTGAGGAAGGCTTGAAAGGCGCGGGAGAGGATTTCGCGCCAACGCTGCCAGGGCGTCAACTGCTCCGCATTTGTGACCAACCGCCTCAGGAATAGGGCTACCGCTCGAAGCGCCTTTGCAGCGGGAACGGACTTGGCGTGCGTGCTGGTGATCTTGATCGTCGTTTGTCGCGCATGGCGCACCCGTTCGGCGATGGCGTGCAACAACAATGGCCGGCTCGTGATCGCTTCTCGGTGACGATCCGGCTCGGCCAAGCGCGTGAAGATGTTCCACCAATCATAAAACAACGCCACGAGGCGGGCCGCCAGACGACAGCGCGCCAGGTCATGCGTGACGAAGCCGCCCCAGCCCCATTGGTTCTTCAACTCGTCGAAGACATTCTCTCCATCGCCGCGGTCGCGATAGAGCTGGCCAAAGCTTTCCAGGGCCTCGGCGAGCGTGGTCGCGAGAACCTGATATTCCCACATCTCCTCGCTCGCACCGATGTCGAGGAAGGCGAGCCGAGGCGGTCCATCCTCGTCCATCGCGGGCGTCGCCAGCGCGCCTCTCACGCGCCGCCGCAATACGACGACGCGCCGTTGTCGGCTCCAGCCTTGCAATCCAATCTCGGTCCCCTTGGCTTGCCAACCTTGGCCCGAATCGACCCAATCACTCTGCCCCGAAAGACGCTCGATCGCGCGTTTGACGTTGGCGGTCAGCCGTAGCTTGAACAAATACGGCAAAGCGCGCCGCTCGGCTTCGCCCATGATCCCCTCATTGCCGAAGCCCTTGTCGCCGCGCAAAAGAGAAGGCCAACAATCGCGCGGCGTTCGGTCCAAGAGCGCCCAAAGGCCAGGCGCGCTGTGATTGGAAGTGTGCTCGTCGCCCGCGCTCACATCCACCTCGAGAACCAATCGCGTCCCCGCCATCGAATAGGTGTGATAGCAGTGGCTGGGCCGCCCAGGCTTCTTGGGATTGTAGCCGACCACCGCTCCTTCCTGATGGCCGTAGAGCGGCTTCACCGTCGTATCGACGTCGAGTATCCACGGCTCGCTCAAAAGCGGCTCCACGCAATGGTCGAGATGACCTCGTAGCCAGTTCGCGCCCGCTTCTTCCTCGATCGCCGCGAACGCCCGCCGAACCGCGTCCTCGCTGACGATCTTGCTCATGTCGAGAAGCTCGGGCAACACGCGGTCGCTCCGCAGCGCCGCGATATGCGCGTAGCGCTTGTGCCCGGCCAACATCGACAACATCGCCGTCCCCAGCACGTCGCGCTTCTTGGGCGCGTTCGGACTGGTGTAACGCAGCGGGCAATCCGCCACCAACGCCTCGAACAACCCCGCGGTCTTCAGAAAATCGATGAAGAACGGCAATTGCCCGAGCGGCGTAAACGCCGCTTCATGATCAAACTCGACCCGAATTGAACCGGCGAAACTGTCGACCACGACGCCCACGCCCGACGCGTCGGGTTCAACCGGAGATTGTTCACCCGACGGGTGAGCCCCAAAGCGCGCGAAATCCTGTCCCATGCATATGAAAATGAATGATTCTCAGCCCCCGGAAAACGCCTCAACCGCCGAATTTAGGATAATCGCCACGACGAGTCACGTCGACGCGCTGGCGCTATTCAGGGCCGTCTTAGACGGTGCAGTCATTGATGAGGAGTAGAGAGCGTCCCGGGTGAGGGTGCCGGTTGACAACTCGCCCTTGAGGGGTACGATGAAGAAACCTGGTGTTATGACGCTCTATACTGGACAGTGGAGGAGGATAGAATGATTATTCGCTTTAGCGTCGTGGCTGCGGTTGCCTGACCTTCGCGGCCGACGCCAGACCCGTCACGTGTATGTTCATGTGCATACTCACCTGGTTGGCGGAGTCCACCCCGGAGGCAGCATCTATCACGGTGGCCACTCGCAGGTTGGTCCCCTCTGTCAGGACGCCCATGGCGCTCCGGTTGTCTGTTACTCCGAATACTCGCAGGTTGGTCCCTCTGTAGGACGCCCGGCGCTCTGGTTGTCTGTTACTCCGAATACTCGCAGGTTGGTCCCCTCTGTCAGGACGCCCATGGCGCTCTGGTTGTCTGTTACTCCGATAGAAACCCCGGCTGAGGCCGAGGCGCGTTACGCCGAGTGCGACGACGAGTAACTATCCTAACTTCAAGAAACCGACGTAATAGGCTTTTTAGGGCTTCCAGACGAAGTGCCTAAGAGTAGGGTTGACCCCGGGGACGTATTGGTCAGCCCACGCCTCGTACCTGGCGCGCCCTTCTTGCCTCTTTGGCGGCCGTTTCGGCGACTTGCGCATCTTGCGTTCTTAACGCCCCTGTTGACGGCGGCGTCGCTCATCCTGGCGCGTGTCTCCGCAGATACGGTTTTACCTATGAGGGCAGCGCTGATCTTCACGCGTGTCTCAGCAGGCACTTTAAAAGTGCCAAAGTAGTGAGCCTCTTGCAAAATTCATCGAACGCGGCGAATTTTCCCTGTGTTCGCGGGGCGGAGCGGCCGGCGCTCAGGCCGGCGCGGGCCTGAGCTGCGTGACGCGGAGTATTTGATCGACCGCGAGTGCCACCACGCCGAACATGAGGTGGCATTTGACCTTGATCGCGCCGCGCACGCGCACGGACCGTGCGCCGAATTGATCCTTCAGTCGGGCGTTGACGCGTTCGGCCAGGGTGCGAAAATTAAAAATGACGTCGTCCGGATCGGGCATATGGATGAGTTTCATGCGCTCGACTTCTTTGGCCCATTCGGCCTTGGCTTCGTGCTGGGCGCGAAAGTTGCGATCGATGATCGGCGCATGGCCGAGCGCCTTGCTGTGGTCATGGATGGCGGCGGCGTCGTAGGCCGCATCCATTAGATCGTAGAGATAGGAGACGCGGGCGCCGGTCATGGTCATCAAGGGAATGGCGACCTGACTGTCGTGGACGGAAGCCGAGGTCAGTACGCAGGAGACCGGGATTTGGCCGCAGGCGACATCCAGATGCAGTTTGTAGCCGATCCAGGTTTCCTTGTAGCCCTTGCTGTTCTTCTTGGAGCCGACATCGCACGCGGTGGGCAGATCGGCGAGCATCTGATCGAGGTTCTGCGTGGTCTGCCGTTCGAGGCGCGTCGGCTCGGGTTTTGGCCGTTCCTCGTCCTTGCGCGGGCGTCCGCGCTTGCGCGTCGGCTGAGCGCCATCGGGCGGCGGCGGATCCCCCTTATTGTCGTTCGGCTCCGTCTTGACCGGCTTCTCGCGCGCCTCGATCTCGGTGGCGTCGCGCGCGATCACGCCGACGATGCGCCCGCCGAGCGAGCGCTCGATCAGCGCCGCGTGCATCTTGTCGGGCAGATCGCCCTGCGCAAACTCCGCGAAGGCGCGGGAAAAGGTAGCTTCCGACGGCACTTGCGAGCGTCGTTCCCAACCGAGAATGCGACGCAGCGACCTGTCGACATCGAGGCGCTCGATCAGAGCGGTGGTGGTAGGAACGCCCAGCACCGCCTTGGCGACGAAAGCCCTGGCGAGGGCGCGGCGATCGTCAGGCGGGCGGCCGGCGCCTCGGGGCGGTTCGGGAACGAAGGCCTCGAGGCCGATCACGTCGAGGGTCGTGACGAGCCGCCCGAGCGCTTCGGTCATCGGGTCGACTTCCTCGCGAAGCCAAGGAAACAGATAGCCCTGGATGTGGTTCCAGCGCGCTTTCATAGCGTCGAGAGGATCGTCGGTCATTGCTGTTGCTATGGATCAGGACGATAGAATCGACACTATATTGAAATATTTCTCACAGTAAAGCGGAATATTTTAGAATATTGCCTTGACAACCGTTGGATGGATTTAAATATATTGCCTCGATTTGAGAGGGGTCATGAGAGGCGTTCCAAATAAATTTGCAACTGGCTCTAGTGCTAGTCGGAATCACGCTTCCGAAACAAGCGACGAGAAGCGGATTGCGTTCGCGTTGTCAGGCTGACGATAAAGAAGGCGGCTAACGGATAGTTCCCAAAACAAGGACTGATTAGGATTGTGGAAAGTTGACGATTGTTGGCGGGCGGGTTGCGCCCAGCCATTGAGTTGAAACAGGTAGAATCAAGGTCCATAGTCGAACGGCCACGATCCACGCCACAGCCTTAGAGAGGGCTCTTAAGCCTTCCAACAGATTGCATTCGTGGGTGACGGACCCTCGGCTTTCGCCTATAGGTGCGCGCCAAAACTCACAGTAGCGCCCAGGCTTCTTTGACTAACATTGCGCTTCCAAAGACCATAATGGTTGCGACGATGCCGATGGCCCGAAACGGATGCGCGTCACCCTGCTTGAGGAACCACTGCGCCCATTCGACTGCCCGAAACATCAGAAAAACTAGGGCAAACCACAAGTGATGTGTGCTAGGTTGCGCAGATGGAATCAATTGGTGATTTTTTCCGCAATTACGGGACACCAGTCGCTACGACTATTGCTATCGTCAATTCGATCATCACCCTCGTTACCGGCCAGTTTTTCAAAGACAGCCCACGTGCGAGGATCATTTTGGTAGTGACTTCCGTTGCGCTCAGTGTTCTTGCCGTTGGAGCCACATTTTATTCCCAATATCAAATTGTAGCGTCGGCTCAGAACTCAAATTCAAAAGCGTCTTGCAATGAAAAATCTTCTTGGCGTTGCCATTAGCGAGTGTAAATTATTGATTGTTAAGCCAAGAACTGAGAGCCAAGATGATTCCAACGCCTACATAAACGAAGGCAACGCATGGATCATCAAGACTGTCGATTTAATTGAACAGGCATACGGCAAAGGTGAAGCTGAACTGTTCACAAGTTCTGCTGGAATAGAAATATTTAATAGTCGAGGACATCCAAACGTACTGACGCGCAGCGAGATGGTCGCTCGATCACAGCGATTAGGCGAACTGATACAGCGCGTTGACACCATTTCCATGCTGCCCGGTTTTGATCCAAGGAATTATCAGCCTCCAAAATAGTGGCGCTCATCTACATGGATCATCGACCTTGGCCGTTGGCTACGCCGTCAGGTTGCCCTACCAGAATTGGCTTACAACCGCTCATCGTGATACGCTTCGATGCCCGTGATGGAGAGCGGCAATGGACATGACCAATCCTGAAGAATGGAAGCAGCAATGGACGACCTTCACGAGCGCCCCTTACATTATGTTGTCGCCAATGGTGATTGCCGGTTTGGTAGGCTGGTGGCTCCAAGGGACGAAGTCTGCGGGGAAGATAGCTGGTTTAGAAGAGAAGATATCAGTGTACGAACAACGATTGAAACTTGCCGTTGAACAGTCGGCGGCATCTGACCGAGCCAAGGACGAAGCTGAAAAGGAATTGCAGACTCTTAAAGGTGAAAGTAGATAAGATGGAAGATGCTTCGCTTTCCGCGTCAGCTGCAAGGGTAGAGGCTGCGATGGGTAAATTCGCGGCTGCCAACAATGCGGTGAGTTCTACCTTGTCGGGGATGCTCAAGGTTACGGAGCCACCAGATATTGCTCGTATGACTATTGAAAATCCAGGGAAATGACGAGACTCCTCCCGTTGGTTCCGGTGCCCCCACCACTGGTGATCCGCGCGTAGAATTCGGTTGATGGTCCGCACCAATGTTCCTATTATGTTCTCATGACGAGTTGCTGGAAGCATGACCGTCCAATGTCGCGGACGGACTTTGACCGCCGGTTTCCGGATGAGGGTGCGTGCGCGCGTCACCTCGCGAAACTCCGGTGGCCGGACGGCTTCACATGCCCGGCCTGCGGCACCTGCAAGGGCTGGGAACTTGATACCAAACCGTTCACCTGGGAATGCGCCGGTTGCCACCGCCAGACCTCGGTCACGGCGGGAACGGTGATGCACCGTAGCAAGCTGCCGTTGCGCACTTGGTTCGAGGCCATCCATCTCCTGACCAGCCACTCGAACGGCATCTCCGCCGAGCAGGCCCAGGCGCAGCTCGGCATCCGCTCCTATAAGACCGCCTGGCTGCTGCTGCACAAGCTGCGACGGGCGATGGTCGATCCCAACCGGTCCCTCTTGCAAGGGCTTGTTGAGGTGGACGAGACCGAAGTGCCGTTCCGGTCGAAGCATGACCCCATCGCGAACCACGGCATTCCCAACGTCGGCATCCTCCAGATCATCGGCGCCGTCGAACTCGACGAAGAAGGGCATCCTTGCCGGGTGCGGCTGGAGCCGTTGAAGGACCGCACCGGCCCAAGCGTCAGGAATTTCGTCGAGCGCAATGTGGAGGTCGGTGCCACCGTGGTGAGCGACGGGTTCGCAGGCTATCGGAAGCTGGCCGAACACCGCACGCACGTCAGTAAAGTTGTCGGCGACATGGCGGCGCATGTACTGCTTCCTTGGATCCACCGGGCGTTCTCGAACCTGAAGCGCTGGTTCGGTGGCACGCTGCACGGCGTGCGCAATCAGCACTTGCGACGCTACCTCGACGAGTTCACATTCCGCTGGAACCGAAGGCGCCACACCAGGACGGCCTTCGACCGGTTGCTCGATCTGACCTCCCGCCTGTCGCACGCATCGATGCGGGATTTCGTTGAGCAGCGCGTCTGACGGAAAGTGGAGCGTCAGGCCGAAACTCCGCTTCGGAGTATTCGACGAGTTGAAGGGTGCTCGGACCTTGCTTCTATGGGGCGACGATTCCGGCATCGCCGCCTTGCAGGCAGTCTTCCGCGAACTCGCTGACGGCGCACGCGGGACGACCGCCCTCCATGAGGCGGGATGGGCAGAAGGGGTTCGCGGCACGCGCCTTTTGCTTGATCTTGCGCAGGCGAAATCGGACCAGGCCGTCAAGGTGACCAAGGCCGACAACGGGGCAGACGTCACGTGGAACGGCACTCGGGAAGAATTCATAAGCTACGCCGATCTGATTGCGTCGCTCCTCGACCATTCGAGCCGCAGCGGTCATCAGTACCTCGAACTCGAATCGGAATTTCACCCTCCAGATTATGGTGTCGCGAGGGGAGTATCCGGACAACTTCCGCTAGATTAGGTGCATCCCGCTAGATATTGGTGAACCGGAACCAACGGGAGGAGCCTCGAAATGACGATGGGAGCAAGTGATGATTACGGTAATGGTGATGACTTTGAACCGCGTGGCTACAATCAAATGTTTTTAGGAGATTGAATTATTTGGTGAATGCTCAGAGTTGCGCGAAAGGGTGGTGGTTCGACTTTTGAGACATGACGGATTTCCGGGGGATTACGGTGACGGTGCGCCGGGAGGCCGGCGGGGAGTAGGTGGTGGAAGTCCACTGCGGTGAAGGAGTAGCGAACCACACCGGCCCCGAGCCGTGCGTTTTCGGTCGCGAGGCCGGAGGCGAAGCGTCGGCAGGGGAATGCATAGGCCAGCCATCGAGCCGCGAAATTATCAATCGGGACGCCGACGCTTTTGTCACGGCGGAAGGCAACACGGAGGTGCGCGCCAATGCGAGCGCATCGCCGGTCCCGCGAGGTCGCAGACCCTGGCATGTGCGCAAGCTCCTCGTTCGGAAACCGGGAGATCTCACGCTTGGCCGTCGGCGCGAGCCGAAGGTCCGCATCGGGAAGGCGACGAGCCGAAGCCGATGATGCACGGGCGTGAGAAGTCAGGTCCCGCCATAGTAGCCGTGAAGCCGACGAACGAAGCCGGGCGACCGGCCGAGGAGCCGGTGGAGCCAAGGGCGGGGGCCAAGGAGAACGCGGGACAGGGCGGCACGCTCCGGACACCGAGCCGGGAAGGCGCGTCCCACGGCCTGGACCGCGTACGGCAAGCCGCGAGGCTGAAGAAGGAGGAGCGGTTCACCGCGCTCCTGCATCATGTCGACGTCGACGCGCTCGGATGGGCTTACCAAGCGTTGAAGCGGGAAGCCGCGCCGGGCGTTGATGGCGTGACCTGGGAGGACTACGGGCAGGGACTCGAGGCGCGCCTCGAAGACTTGCATCGCAGGGTTCACAGCGGAGCATATCGGGCGCAACCCTCGCGGCGACGGTTCATTCCGAAGCCGGATGGAAAGCTGCGCCCGCTCGGCATCGCCGCACTGGAGGACAAGATCGTCCAGCGCGCGGTGGCCGAGGTGCTGAACGCGATCTACGAGGAGGATTTCCTCGGGTTCTCGTATGGGTTCCGGCCCGGGCGCGGCCAGCACGATGCGCTGGACGCCCTATGGGTGGGGATCGACAGCACGAAGGTGGGCTGGGTGCTGGACGCCGACATCCAAGGGTTCTTCGATGCGGTCGACCACGAGTGGTTGATCCGTTTCGTCGAACACCGGATCGGCGACCGGCGAGTGATCCGACTGATCCGCAAATGGCTGAAGGCCGGGGTGAGCGACGAAGGACAGGTGACGGCGACGGAGGGCGGAACCCCGCAAGGTGCGGTGATTTCGCCTCTCTTGGCCAACATCTACCTGCATCACGTCTTCGACCTCTGGGCGCATCAATGGCGGCGACGCCACGCCCGGGGGCAGGTCATCCTCGTGCGCTACGCCGACGACATTGTCGCAGGCTTCGAGCACAAGGCCGACGCCGAGCGGTTCTGGACGGACATGAAAGAGCGCATGGCGCGGTTCGCGCTGACGCTGCATCCCGACAAGACGCGTCTCATCGAGTTCGGCCGCTTCGCTGCGGCGAACCGAAAGCGGCGCGGCGCGGGCAAACCGGAGACATTCAACTTCCTCGGATTTACGCATATCTGCGGGCGCACTCGGCGCGGCGGCTTTTTGCTTCGGCGAAAGTCCCGGCGCGACCGGATGCGCGCCAAGCTGCGTGCGATCAAGGAGGAACTCCGGCGGCATCGGCACGCGTCCATCCCTGAACAGGGAGGCTGGCTGAAACGGGTGGTCGTCGGCTGGTACAACTACCACGCCGTGCCCACCAACATCGCCGCCCTGAGCAGCTTCCAGCATCTTGTGGGCGAACTCTGGATTCGGGCGCTTCGCCGCCGAAGCCAGAAGGATCGCACCTCTTGGCGGAATATGCGTTCGATCCTCGACCGGTGGCTGCCAACGCCGCGCATTCTCCATCCGTGGCCGCGCGCACGCTTTGCCGTCAGATATCCAAGGTGGGAGCCGGATGCCTTAATCGGGCCCGTCCGGTTCTGTGCGGGGGGCGCCCAGTAATGGGCGTCCCTACCGCGATCCGACTTAAAACCCTATTTATTTTGCTAGCGGGATCAAAGATTTAGCCGGCCTCCGCCTTCGCAATTGAGTTTTCGCCGCCCGCTCTGCCTGACCCGTGCTCGGCGTCAAGGCCAAGACCGCTTCGCGGGGCGCGCATAGGGCGTCCGGAAGGACGCCCGTCTCTCGACGGGCTATGGGCGGCTTGACCCCTCCGCGCGGCTCAGGCCCTTTGTCCGCCATGGTCTTTGCTGACCGGCCCGGCCTTCCGGCCGGGTCCGCGCAGCAAAGACCATGGCTGCAAGACGCCGCATCGGACCGGCGCTGTCACCCGAAGGGGCGGAGCGCAAGCGGAGCAGTCGCGCGAGCGACTTGACGGCGGCGGGCCGATGCGGAATCGCACAAAGCGCGGAGTCAAGCGGCGCGCTTGCGCATTCGCATATTCGATTTCCGCTGCGGCTTGCGCTTCGGCTTCGCGCTCGCCCGCCCGAGCTGCGCCTCGATCATCATGCGGATGAGGCGCTGGGTCGGCATGTTGGCTTTCGCCGCGTTCGCCTTCAGGGTCGCGAGCAGGGCCGCAGGCAAGCGCAGGCTGATGGACGCGTCCTTGCGCGCCAGTTCGAAGCGGACCTTCTTCATCCCCGAGAGATCGTATTCGGTCAGGTCCGCGCCCTTGAGCCAGGCGTCGGCCTCCTCATCGCTCTTCAAGTCGGGAAATTTCTTGCGCATAGCGTTTGACCTCCTTGTCATGCATGAACCGTACGCTGACCGGCCGGATTCGGTTTCCTCGCCAGGTGAAAACGCAAAAAATCCAGCGCCCGGCGCCACTGCCGAAACAGAGCACCCGCCGCTCGCCGGCGACGATCGTATCGCGCACGACGTAGACGTCGCCCGCGAACAGAGCCTCGATTTCGGCCAGCGACACGCCGTGCCCGAGGCATTTTGGCAGGTTGCCGCTATCCCAATCGAAGCCCCCGAACTTCATGCTGAAACGATACTCTTCTGCATATGCAAAAGCAACGCGATCCGCTCGACCCCCGCGCTTGACGGCGCGGCCCTCCGCCAATTCCAACGTCATTGCCAGGCACATCCCGATAAAACGACACAGCGGGCGCGCCATGGTACGGACAGTCTGAATCGTGGGACGCCGGGTCGGGGAGCAACGTGACGAAAATCGTTCTGACCACCCGGCTATCGTCCGCCTACGACGACGACCGCGAAAGCCGGTATCACTTTCCGAAAACCTATCTGCGCCAAATCGAATCGGCCGTCGCCGATTGGTGCGTCTATTACGAGCCGCGGCGAACGACCGCCGACGGGGCCGGCGGCGGAGGGATGCAATCCTATTTCGCGACCGCGCGAATCGTCGACATTGAAGCGGATCCTGTGAGGGAAGATCACTATTACGCGAGGCTCGCCGACTATCTCGAGTTCGATCACCCCGTCCCTTTTCGAGAGGGGGAAGCGACATACGAACACCAGCTGACAAAGGCTGACGGTTCGACAAACCGCGGCGCCTTTGGCCGCGCGGTCCGCCCTATATCCGAGCATGAGTTCGACACGATCGTTACTGCAGGGTTTGCTCGAACTCTCCTCGAGCAAGCGTCGCACGACGCACCGGTCGGCTCTGGTCCTGGGGCGGGCCTTTTCGCTGAGCCGAGCGCCGAGTTTCACCGCCCGATCATCGAGCGCATTGTCGCGCGTCCATTTCGAGACGCCGCGTTCGCTGAAGCCGTCAAGACTGCGTACCGCGATACGTGCGCAATGACCGGTTTGCACATCGTCAACGGCGGCGGCCGTCCGGAGGTGCAGGCCGCGCATATCCGGCCCGTTGCGAGGGACGGGCCCGATGCAATTCGAAATGGACTTGCTCTGTCAGGCACAATGCACTGGATGTTCGACCGAGGCTTGATCTCCATCGGCGACGAACTCAACCTGTTGGTTTCGTCAGCGGGCGTTCCGGAAGAAATCGGCCGGATGCTGAACCCGAGCGGGCGACTTCGGATGCCGGAACGTCCCGAACTCCGCCCTCATCCAGGCTTCCTCAAATTTCATCGCGATAACGTGTTCAAGGGGTGAGCGTTGAATTGTTCCGCGCTCGCCCTAGCCGTGCTCGACGACAAGGCTGGGCGCCCGATCGCGCAAGCTCGGCGAGTTTCGCAATCGCTCCCGGCTCCTCCTGCGCGGCGGCGAGTGCCGAGCGCTGCCGCAAGTCTTCGCCGAGCTTAGCGCCTTGCGTCGCGGCGATCTTCTCGTCGGCGCATCCGCTCGGCGCGGCAATTGCCGGCGCTCGGTTTCGAGGCCGAGCTGATCCCGCAGGCGGCTCGGCGCATTCTTGGCGCCTGACCCAAGAGCCCATGTCCTCGTCCTGAGGCGCCGCGAAGCGGCCCCGAAAGCCTGCCCTGAGCCGGGCGGAAGGGGACGTTCCAGAGGGCGCAGCTGGACGCCTCCTGGACCATTCTTCGAGGCCGTTTGCTGTCCGCAAAAGGCGCTTCCGGATGAGGAACTGCTTCTGAAACAGGCCGTTATCTGTTGATGCAAACGCCGGCGGACGGGCGGCCGTAGAGACACAACAGCGCATCGGTAGCCGCCAGCCGGGAACATAGCCACCAAAACCCTTGTTTAGGAGTTACGCGGGCGCAGATCCATTTTTGAGGGAGAGCGAAGATGCCTTTGAGCGATGCGAGCGTTGTTCTCGTCCATGGCGCCTGGGCCGACGGATCAAGCTGGGCAAAGGTTATCGGGCCGCTGGCGGCCGACGGCGTCAAGGTGGTCGCGGCGCCGTTGCCGCTGACGTCGTTCCACGATGATGTCGCGGCGCTCGATCGCACGCTGGAGCGAGCGACGGGGTCGGTCGTTCTCGTCGGCCATGCTTATGCCGGCGCCGTCATCGCCGCGACGCGCGACGAGAAGGTCGAGGCGCTCGTCTACGTGGCCGCTCTGGCTCCGGATGAGGGCGAAACCGTCGCCGACGTTTTCTACCGCGCCGCGCCCCACCCGCAGGCGCCCAAGCTGGCTCCCGACAAGCATGGGCTGATCTATCTGCCCGAGGAGGCCTTCGCCGCGGCCTTCGCCCAACACGCCCCGGTCGAGGAACTGGTCGTGCTGGCGGCGGTTCAGCGGCCAATCTCGCCCGCCTGCATCACGGTGGCGGTGGATCGACCGCTGTGGAAGGACCGTCCGACCTGGTTCCTCGTGGCGGAGCAGGATCGCATGATCGCGCATGAAACTCAGCGCTTCATGGCCGAGCGCATGCGCGCAAAGGTGCGCTCGCATCCTGTCGATCATACACCGCTCGTGAGCGCGCCCTCCGTCGTCGTGGACATCATTCGCGAGGCGATCGGCGAGGTGGCCGCAGGTTGACCGCGACCGGTCCCGCACGGCTGCAAGACAGCAGAGCTGAAATTTGTCCTCCAGAGGAAAAGCGCCATGACCGCGATCACGTATCGAACCGCCGACGTGGGCGGCTTTCATCTCTTCTATCGTGAGGCGGGCGCCCCGAACGCTCCGAAGCTGTTGCTGCTTCACGGTTTTCCGAGCGCGAGCCATATGTTTCGCGATCTCATCCCGCTTCTGGTCGATCGCTTCCACATGATCGCTCCCGACCTGCCGGGGTTCGGGAAGTCCGACATGCCGGGCCGCGGCTGCACTTTCGACCAGATGGCGGAGACGATCGATCGCTTCACCGAGGCAGTCGGTTTCGATCGCTATGCGGTCTATGTCTTCGACTACGGCGCGCCGACCGGATTCCGGCTCGCCGTGAAGCATCCGGAGAGGATCACGGCGATCATTTCGCAGAATGGAAACGCCTATGAGGAAGGCCTGAGCGACGGCTGGAACCCGATCCGGGCTTATTGGGAGGACGCATCGCAGACCAACCGGGAGGCGCTACGCGTCTTCTTGGCGCCGGAGACGACCGTCTGGCAATACACGCACGGCGTTCCCGACCCGTCGACTGTTTCTCCAGATGGCTACTCGCTCGATAATTTCTACCTGGCCCGGCCCGGCGCGGATGAAGTGCAGCTTGACCTGTTCGGCGACTACAAGAGCAATGTCGGGCTCTACCCGACGTTCCAGAAGTATTTCCGCACTCACAAGCCGCCTTTCCTTGCAGTCTGGGGCAAGAACGATCCGTTCTTCCTGCCCCCGGGCGCCGAGGCGTTCAAACGGGATATGCCGGATGCGGTCGTGCGGTTCTTCGATACCGGACACTTCGCGCTGGAAACCCACTCCGCGGAAATTGCCGCAGCGATCCGCGACTTCCTCTCGCGTTCTCAGTGAGAATTACGGGCAGCCTCGACCGCGCTGCCTTTCAAGTCATCTCGTAACAAATCGGAGCGCAATCAATGACCGCTCGTCCTCTGATCGTCTTTGACGTCAATGAGACCCTGCTCGACCTTGAAACGATGGAGCCGACTTTCGAGCGCATCTTTGGCGAGAAGAGCGCGATGCGCCTCTGGTTCGCTAACTTCATCATGTATTCTGCGGCCCTCACTGTGGCCGGCTGCTACGTTCCGTTCACCGATATCGGTTCGGCCGTGATGAAGATGCTGGCGGATGCGCACGGCATCAAAATCGACGACGCGGACAAGAGAGAGCTTACAGAGAAATTTTCGACGATGCCGCCGCACCGGGAGGTTCCGGCCGCGCTCCGCAAGCTGCGCGACGCAGGTTTTCGGCTATTCACCCTCACGGACAATCTGCTCGAGGTTCAAACCCGTCAGCTCGAGCATGGCGGCATTGTCGATCTCTTCGAGCGGCGTTTCAGCGCGGACGGCGTTAGGCGCCATAAGCCGTCGCGCCAGGCTTACGCCTACGTCGAGAGGGAGCTTGGGGTTGAGCCCTCCCAGCTCTGTCTGATCGCCTGCCATACGTGGGACACGCTTGGCGCTGTGGCGGCCGGCTGGGAAGCGGCGCTGATCAAGCGGGTCGGCAACGACGTTTTGGGGGTGGGCCCTCAGCCGCAGTTCGTCGGCAATGACCTGAACGACGTTGCTGATCAGCTCATCGCCCGACACAAGGGACGGCCCTAGTCGCCTGGGAATTACAATTACGCAATTAAGCAATTACAATTACGGTGATGGGCGGACGGCGCCCCAACGGCGTCAGCGCGCCAAGATGGGTCATCAACCCATCTGAAGGGAAGCCGTCCATGGGCAACGTCCGCTGCGCTTACAGTCACGGCGCCCCTCGGCATCCGACGAAATTGACCGCGAGCGCCGCGAAGCCCTGAATTCCGCATCAGGAAAATTCAAGTTCCCCGTTGGCCCTGAAGAATCAGGGAGATAGTCTCGGTTTGCGACTCAAGAACCATCACCAACGGGGTGCGCGATGCTGGCACAGGGGCTGCTCGATTTCCAGTATGAGGCCGATTCGTCCAGCCATGGATTGACGTCGCTGGCCGGGCTTCCCTTGTATCTCGAGCTGATCAAGGCCTGCGGCCTCGGCGGGGCGATCCAGCGGCATGTTCGGGCGGCCGGCGGCCAGGGCTGGCTCGACATCCAGATGGTTCTGGCGGTGATTTTCCTGAATCTCTCCGGCGGCGACTGCGTGGAAGACATCGAACGGTTGGAGCGCGACAGCGGCTTTTCGGTGATCCTGCGGGCGATCGAGAAGGATTTGCTTTCGCGCGCCGAACGGCGGTCGCTGAAAAGTCGCTGGCGGCGCGAGCGTGAGCGGGCGATGCCCTCGCCGTCGGCGCTGTCGGGCTGGCTGGAACGGTTCGATGATCCAGCCTCGCCCAAGGCGGTCGCGGGGATGGCGTTCATTCCGGCGGTGACGCAGGCACTGCGCGGTCTATGGCGAGTGAACCAGGCGCTGCTGGACTTTCTGCAGAAGCGTCAGCCCGCGGCGACGGCGACGCTGGACATGGACGCGACGCTGATTGAGACGCACAAGCGCGAGGCGCTGTTTTGCTACAAGAAGTTCAAGGCGTATCAGCCGCTGAACTGCTGGTGGGCGGAGCAGGGCGCGATGCTCTATTCGGAGTTCCGCGACGGCAACGTGCCCGCCGGACACGAGCAGTTGCGCGTCCTGAAAGAGAGCCTGCGCCATCTGCCGGACAGCGTGAGGACAGTCTCGTTGCGTTCGGACACGGCGGGCTATCAGGAAGAGCTGCTACTCTATTGCGGCGAGGGAAAAGACCCGCGCTTTGGCGTGATCGAGTTCGCGATCGGCGCCGACGTGACCGAGGCTTTCCGCGCGGCTGTGCGGACGACGCCCGAGAGCGCGTGGAAGCCGCTGATCCGCAAAACGGACGGCCAGCCGCAACAGACCGATCAAGAATGGGCCGAGGTCGTCTACGTGCAATTGGCCGGCGACGCCCCGCGCCCGCGTCAAGCGAGCCCGAACTCGCCCCGGTTGCACGCAATCATCGCCGGACTTGCCATGCGTGTCGACGAACGTCAGGAGGTGATCGACCCCTCGGGATTGTGACACTCGGACCCGTCAACGACCGCAAAATCGGTCACGCACCGGCGCGCGCGGTGATTTGTTCGGGAATTGTGGAAGCGGCGTCCCCTTGCATTTCGGCTGCATGTCGGCGAAATCTCACGCCCATGCGACTGCGCCTGCTGCGGGAATCGCGAACGGACTCCACAGCCTGCCGCGCATGGTCCATAATGGGCGCGCAAATAGAGATCCCTGATGGAGGAAGCGATGAAATTTCGTCCGCTGCACGATCGCGTCGTGGTCAGGCGCGTCGAAGCCGAAGAGAAGACGAAGGGCGGGATCCTCATTCCCGACACCGCCAAGGAAAAGCCTCAGGAAGGCGAAGTGATCGCGGTCGGGTCGGGGGCCCGGGACGAGAGCGGCAAGCTCATCCCGATCGACCTCAAGGCCGGCGACCGCATATCTGTTCGGCAAATGGTCGGGCACGGAAATCAAGATCGAAGGCGAAGAGCTCCTCATCATGAAGGAGAGCGACGTCATGGGAGTGGTCGAAAGCCACGCCGCGACGTCGCGCAAGAAGGCGTGACGCAGGCCCCTCGCCAAAATCTTTGAACTCGCAATATCGGAGTGAGAGCTTATGTCAGCCAAGGAAGTCAAGTTTTCCCAGGACGCCCGCGAGCGCATGCTCAAGGGCATCGACATCCTCGCCAACGCGGTCAAGGTGACGCTCGGTCCCAAGGGCCGCAACGTCGTCCTCGAGAAGTCCTGGGGAGCGCCCCGCGTCACCAAGGACGGCGTCACCGTCGCCAAGGAGATCGAGCTCGCCGACAAGTTCGAGAACATGGGCGCGCAAATGTTTCGCGAGGTCGCGTCCAAGCAAAGCAGCGTCGCCGGCGACGGCACGACGACCGCGACCGTCATCGCTCACCACATCGTCAAGGAGGGGCTGAAAGCGGTCGCCGCCGGCGCCAATCCGATGGACGTCAAACGCGGCGTCGACGCCGCCGTCGAAGCGATCGCGGCCGATCTCGGCAAGCACAGTCGCAAGGTCACCAAGTCGGACGAGATCGCCCAGGTCGGCACGATCTCGGCCAACGGCGACAAATCCATCGGAGCGATCATCTCGGAGGCGATGGACAAGGTCGGCAAGGAGGGTGTCATCACGGTCGAGGAGGCGAAGAGCCTCGCGACCGAACTCGACGTGGTCGAGGGCATGGAGTTCGACCGCGGCTATCTCTCGCCCTATTTCATCACCAACGCCGAGAAGATGATCTCCGAGCTCGAGGACGTCTATCTCCTCATCCACGAGAAGAAGCTCTCCTCGCTCCAGCCCCTGCTGCCGGTGCTCGAGGCGATCGTGCAGACGAGCAAGCCGCTGCTCATCGTCGCCGAGGACGTCGAAGGCGAGGCGCTGGCGACGCTCGTCGTCAACAAGCTGCGCGGCGGCCTGAAAGTCGTGGCGGTCAAGGCGCCGGGCTTCGGCGACCGCCGCAAGGCGATGCTCGAGGACCTTGCGATCCTCACCGGCGGCACGATGATCGCCGAGGATCTCGGCATCAAGCTCGAGAACGTCACGCTCAAGATGCTGGGGCAGGCCAAGCGCGTTCGCGTCGAGAAGGAGAACACCACGATCATCAGCGGCGCCGGCGCCAAGAAGGACATCGACGGGCGCATCGGCCAGATCAAGGCGCAGATCGAGGAGACGACCTCGGACTACGACAAGGAGAAGCTGCAGGAGCGTCTGGCGAAGCTCGCCGGCGGCGTGGCGGTGATCCGTGTCGGCGGCGCGACCGAGGTCGAAGTGAAGGAGAAGAAGGACCGCGTCGACGACGCGCTCCACGCCACCCGCGCGGCGGTCGAGGAAGGCATTCTGCCGGGCGGCGGGGTTCCGCTCCTGCGGGCGGCAAAGGCGCTCCAGGGCGTGAAGTTCGAAAACGACGATCAGCGCACCGGCATCGAGATCGTCCGCAGGGCGATCCAGTGGCCCGCCCGCTACATCGTCGACAACGCCGGCGTCGACGCTTCCATCGTGGTCGGCAAACTGAACGAGCACAAGGATTACGCCTTCGGCTACGACGCCCAGACCGGCGAATACGGCGACATGTTCAAGCTCGGCATCATCGATCCGACCAAGGTCGTGCGCACGGCTTTGCAGGACGCGGCCTCCGTCGCCGGCCTCCTCATCACCACCGAGGCGATGGTGGCCGAAAAGCCCAAGAAGGAAACCGCTCCGGCCATGCCCCCGGGCGGAATGGACTACTGACGGAAGAGTGAAAGCGAGGGCCGGCCGGCGCGCCGGCCCCTCAAAACGTCGGCGGCGTGCAGGCGGAGACCACCACCAGCTCATCGCCGCCGATGTTGCGGAAGGCGTGCGGCTTGCGGCTGTCGAAGATGTAAGCGTCGCCGGGGCCGAGCTCGTAGCGGCGCCCGTCGACTTCGAGGCCGAGCCGGCCTTTGATGACGAGGCCCGCCTCCTCGCCGTTGTGCGACAGCATCTTCGATCCCGACTGCGCGCCGGGCTTGTAGCGCTCGTGGATCATCTGCAGCGCGCGGTCCTTCAGGTTCGCCCCGACCTGGCGATAGGACACCGCCCCGCGCGCCGCGCGAGCCCGCGCTGGGACAGGCCCACCCAGGTGCGCAGGCGCCTGAGCCTCGGTCCGATGGCGAAATCGTCGGGGCTTCGTTCATGCGTTCTCAGAATTCAGAACAGCACGAACAGGCGGACGACTGGACAAAAGCGAAAGCCGCTGCCATCGTTCAAGATATTGTACGACATCCCGTGATCGGCGCCCTCAGGCAGGCGCGCGCCCCCTCTCCCCATAGGGTGTTCGGAAGAACGCCCGTCTGACGACGGGCTATGGCGGGAGAGGGGCAGGGGTGAGGGGTAAGCGCCGCAAGGCGCGCGTCATTCGGCGCTGCCGCGCCCGACCCCTCATCCGGCGCTTCGCGCCACCTTCTCCCGCAAGGGGAGAAGGGGGCGCCCAATCATGCGGAAGTTGAGCCTCTCAACCGCCCCGAGGAGCCCGCATGTCCACCGCCGCCAATCCTTCCGCCGCCGCGCGCGCGGAGATTCCCAACGATCTCGCCGCCTTCTGGCTGCCGTTCACGCCGAACCGCTTGTTCAAGAAGCGCCCGCGGCTCATCGCCCGCTCGAAGGACATGCACTACTTCACGCCCGAGGGGCGCGAGATTCTCGACGCGACGGCGGCGCTGTGGTGCTGCAACGCCGGCCACAACCGCGCGCCGATCGTTTCCGCGATCCAGCGGCAGGCGGCCGAACTCGACTTCACGCCGACCTTCCAGTTCGCGCATCCGCTGGCGTTCCAGCTCGCCTCGCGCCTCGCAGAATTGGCGCCGGGCGATCTCGACCACGTCTTCTTCTGCAACTCAGGTTCGGAGGCGGTCGACACCGCGCTGAAGATCGCGCTCGCCTATCACAACGTGCGGGGCCAAGGCTCGCGCCAGCGCTTAATCGGCCGCGAGCGCGCCTATCACGGCGTCGGCTTCGGCGGCATTTCGGTCGGCGGCATGGTCAACAACCGCAAATTCTTCGGCTCGCTCCTCGCCGGCGTCGACCATCTGCCGACGACCTACAACCGCGAGCATCAGGCCTTCACCAAGGGCGAGCCGGAATGGGGCGGCCATCTCGCCGACGCGCTGGAAGGCATCGTCGGGCTGCATGACGCCTCCACCATCGCCGCCGTCATCGTCGAGCCGATGGCGGGCTCGGCCGGCGTGTTGCCGGCGCCCAAGGGCTATCTTCAGCGCCTGCGCGAGATCTGCGACAAATACGGCATCCTGCTCATCTTCGACGAAGTCATCACCGGCTTCGGCCGCCTCGGCGCGGCGTTCGCCGCGGAGCGCTACGGCGTCGTTCCCGACATGATCACCTTCGCCAAGGGCGTCACCTCGGGCACGGTGCCGATGGGCGGCGTCATCGTGCGCAAGGGCGTCTACGACGCCTTCATGCAGGGGCCGGAGCACGCGATCGAGCTCTTCCACGGCTACACCTATTCGGGCCATCCGCTCGCTTGCGCGGCGGCTCTGGCGGCGCTCGATGTCTATCGCGACGAGCGGCTGTTCGAGCGGGCCAAGGCGCTCGAGCCGAAATGGTGCGACGCGATCATGACGCTCAAGGGCCTGCCGAACGTGCTCGACATCCGATGCGTCGGCTTGACCGGCGCGATCGACCTCGCGCCCATTCCCGGAAGCGTGGGCTTGCGCGGCTACCACGTGCTCGAGCACTCGTTCCACGAGGCCGGGCATCATGCTGCGCCTCTCGGGCGACACGATCGAACTGATGCCGCCGCTTATTATCAGCGAGAACCAGATCGGCGAGATCATGGACAAGACCGCCGCGTCGATCAAAGCGGCGGCGTGAAGGCGCGCCCCCCTTTCGACGGACGGTTGCGGGAGCGGGCGGGACGGGGGCCGCGCCATCGCGGACGAGAATTTGAGCGCCGCCCCGCATTCCCAATCGGCCGAGCGGCCTGTATGACTGTCTTCGGGTTTCCGCGGGAAGCCGGACCCGGGCGGCTTGTCCGAAGGGTCGCAATACGAAGGAATGGGAGTGGCCAGATGGGCTCGAAATTCTTGAAATCCTGCGCGCTGGGCGTTTCGCTCGCCGCCGCGCTCGCGGCCGCGCCGACAGCCTTCGCCAAAGACTGGAAGACCGTCGTCATCGGCATGGAGGGGGCCTACGATCCCTGGAACCTGACCGATTCGAGCGGCAAGATCGTCGGCTTCGAGGTCGACCTCGCCAACGACCTCTGCAAGCGCGCGGGCGTCGAATGCAAAATCATCGCCCAGGACTGGGACGGCATGATCCCCGGCCTGCAGGCCGGCAAGTTCGACGTCATCATGGACGGCATGTCGATCACCGAGGAGCGCCTGAAGACGATCGATTTCTCCAAGCCTTACGCCTCGTCTCCGGCCGCCTTCATGGCGCCGAAGGATAGCCCGCTCGCCAAGCTGGCCAATTCCGGCAAGGCCTTCAATATCACAAAAGACCCGGCCGGCGGCGCGGCCGCGATCAAGGAGGTTCAGACGGCGCTGAAGGGCAAGACCGTCGGCGTTCAGTCCTCGACGACCCACGCCAATTTCGCCGGCCAGTATCTGAAGGACATCGCCACCGTCAAAGAATACAAGACCACCGACGACCGCGACCTCGACCTCAAGTCCGGCCGCATCGACGCGGCCCTCGACGACTATCCGACGGTCGCGGCGGCGGTCCAGAAGCCCGACGCCAAGGACTTCGCCATCGTCGGCCCCGAATTCACCGGCGGCCCATTCGGCGTGGGCGAGGGGATGGGAATCCGCAAGACCGACGCCGATCTGACCGCGAAGTTCAACACGGCGCTCGACGCGGCCTTCGCCGACGGTTCAGTGAAGAAATACAGCATGAAGTGGTTCAAGATCGACACGACGCCATAAGCCGGAAGACGGGCCGCTCCGTCTGACGGCGGGGCGGCGCGTCTGCGCGGAGCGGCGATGGGCGTCTTCGGCATATTCGGCTTCGGCCCCGGCGGCTGGGGCCTCGCCCTCCTCGAGGGCGCGGCGATGACCTTGCTCGTCTCCGCCTGCGGCCTCATGATCGGCGCGGCTCTCGGCGCGCTGGTCGCCTGGGCCCGGCTCTCGGGGGTGCGGCTCGCCGGCGCGGCCGGAGAGGCCTATGCGGCGCTGTTCCGCGGCCTGCCCGAACTTCTGGTCGTCTATTTCGTCTATTTCGGCACGTCGACGCTGCTGACGGGCGCCGCGAACCTCGCGGGCTACCAGGGCTTCGTCGGCGTGCCCTCGTTCCTCGCCGGGTCGCTCGCGGTCGGGGTGATTTCCGGCGCCTATCAGGCGGAGGTGTTTCGCGCCGCCTACCTCGCCATCGCGAAAGGCGAACTCGAGGCGGCGGTCAGCGTCGGCATGGGCCGGCTTCTCATGTTCCGGCGCATCATCGCGCCCCAGGTGCTGCGCTTCGCGCTGCCGGGCCTCGGCAATTTGTGGCAGGTGGCGCTGAAGGACTCTTCGCTCATTTCCGTCACCGGCCTGACGGAGCTCATGCGCGTGAGCCAGATCGGGGCCGGCTCGACCCACCAGCCGTTCGCCTTCTATCTCGGCGGCATGGCGCTCTATCTCGCCATGACGCTCGTCTCGAACCGGGCGTTCGACGCGGCCGAGGCGCGCGCCACCCGCGGCATGCGCCGTGTTGCGGGGTAGGGCGATGGACTGGGGATTCCTCGCCGCGACCTTCACGCGCCTCATCGGCGCCCTGCCGCTGACGCTCGAAGTCTGGGCGCTCTCGGTGATCCTCGGCGGGATCGTCGCCGCGGGCGTGACGTGGATGCGGGTCAGCGGCTCGAAGCCGCTCGAGGTCATCGCGCGCGCCTACGTCGCGCTCTTCCGCGGCACGCCGCTGCTCATCCAGCTTTTCATCGTCTACTACGGCCTCGCCTCGCTGCCTCTCGTGCGGGCCAGCATCTTCTGGCCGTTCCTGCGCGACGCCTTCGACTGCGCGGTGCTGTCGCTCGCGCTCTGCACCGCCGGCTATCAGTCCGAGATCTTCCGCGGCGCGCTGCTCGCCGTGCCGCACGCGCAGGTCGAGGCGGCGCGCGCCTGCGGCATGTCGAGGCTGCTCCTGTTCCGGCGGATCATTTTTCCGATCGCGCTCCGCCACGCGCTGCCCGCCTATTCGACCGAGATGATCTCGATGGTGAAGGCGACCGCGCTCGTCTCGCTCGTCACGCTGTGGGACGTGCTGAGCGTGGCGCTGAAAATCCGCAACGATACGCTGGTCACCTACCCGCCACTGCTTCTGGCGGGAGCGATCTACTTCACCGTCAATTACGTCATCGGCGCCGCCTTCCTGCGGCTCGAGCGGCGCCTCTCGCCGCACTTGCGCGCGCGTCCGAGTTGAAAGGGAAACAAGCATGGCCGCCGAGACGCCCGCGCTCGAAGTCGTCGGAATGCGCAAGCGCTTCGGCTCGCTCGAAGTGCTCAAAGGCATATCGCTGACGGCCAACGACGGCGACGTGATCTCGATCCTCGGCTCCTCGGGCTCGGGCAAGAGCACGTTTTTGCGCTGCATCAATCTGCTCGAGACGCCGGACGAGGGCGTCGTGACCGTCGCCGGCGAAGTCATCAAAATGCGTCGGCGCGGCGACGGCCGGGCCGAGCCCGCCGACCGGCGCCAGGTCGACCGCATCCGCTCCGAGCTCGGCATGGTGTTCCAGAGCTTCAATCTGTGGTCGCATCTGACGGTGCTGGAGAACCTCATCGAGGCGCCGGTGCACGTGCAGAAGCGCCCGCGCGCCGAATGCGTCGAGGAGGCGCGCGCGCTACTCGCCAAGGTCGGCATCGGCGACAAGTGGACCGCCTACCCCGCCCATCTCTCGGGCGGCCAGCAGCAGCGCGCCGCGATCGCGCGCGCGCTCGCCATGCGGCCGAAGGTGATGCTGTTCGACGAGCCGACCTCGGCGCTCGATCCCGAACTCGTGGGCGAGGTGCTGCGCGTCATGCGCGCGCTCGCCGAGGAGGGCCGCACCATGCTCGTCGTCACCCACGAGATGGGCTTCGCCCGCGACGTCTCGACGCGGGTGATGTTCCTGCATCAGGGACTCGTCGAGGCCGAGGGCGAGCCGGACTCGCTTTTTTCCGGAGCGACGTCGGAGCGGTTCCGGCAGTTCATCTCCAAGGAGCGGGGGTAGGGAGCCTCGGCCCGATCCCGGCAGTTCGAGGGCCCTTCAGGACACGTTCGGTCGATTTGAACGCGACGGTCCTTCGTCGCGCCGCCATCAAGCCGCGCAAAATGTGACCTCGCCCGATTCGGCGATTATCTTGCCGGAAACGGACGCGGAGCGCCGCGATGCCTCGTCTGTTCACGGGACTGGAGCTGCCGGAGAGCGTCGTCGGCCAGATCGCGCTCGCGCGCGGCGGCGTCTTCGGCGCGCGCTGGCTCGAGCCTGGGGACTACCACATCACCCTGCGCTTCGTCGGCGACGTCGATGCGCGAACCGCGCACGACATCGCCGAGACGCTCGACGAGATCCGCCGGCCGGCCGCGCCGGTGCGCTTCGACCGGCTCGGCTGGTTCGGCGGCGACAGGCCGCGCATGATCGTCGCCCGGATCAAGGCGGACCGGGCGCTGATGGAGCTGCAGGCCGAGCAGGAGCGTCGGCTGAGGCGCGTCGGCGTTCCGCCCGAGACGCGCAAGTTCCTGCCGCATGTGACGCTGGCGCGCCTGCGCGGCGTCGGTCCCGCGGCGCTCGCCGATTATCTCGCCTCGCGCGGGGCGCTCGCGGTCGAAGCCTTCACCGCCGAGCGCTTTGTTCTTTACTCGGCGCGCGAGGGCACGGGCGGGGGGCCTTACGTGGTTGAGGCGGCCTATCCGCTCGGCTAGCTTCCCGCCCATGACCCCGATCATCGACGCCGCGCGCCGCCGCGTCCGTCTCGATCCGCGCGATCCCGCCTTCTTCAACGACCCTTATCCGGCCTATGCCGCGATCCGAGCCGCGGCGCCCGCCTTTTTCTGGGAGGATTACGGCTTCTGGTGCTTTTCGGCCTATGCCGACGTTTGGTCGCTCCTGCGCGACAAGCGTTTCGGCCGGCAGATCCTGCACGTGATGAGCCGGGAGGCGTTGGGCTGGCCGGCGCCCAAGGCCCATCTCGCCCCGTTCGACGCGCTCGAGCGGCATTCGATCCTCGAGATGGAGCCGCCCGAGCACACGCGGCTGAGGAACCTCGTCAGCCGCGCCTTCGTCTCCCGCCAGGTGGAGAAGCTCGGCCCGCGCGTCGCCGCGCTCGCGCACGAGCGGATCGACGCCTTCGAGGGCCAGGGCTCGGCCGAACTCATCGAGGACTTCGCCACCCCCATTCCCGTCGCGGTCATCGCCGCCCTCCACGGCGTGCCGCGCGAACTGGGGCCGCAGATGCTCGACTGGTCGCACCGGATGGTCGCGATGTACCAGTTCGGCGTGACCCGCGCGGTCGAGGAGAGCGCCGCGAACGCGTCGCGCGAATTCGCCGAACTCATGCAGGGCTACGCTCGCGCGCGCCGCTCCGACTTGCGCGACGATCTCATCAGCCGGCTCCTCGTCGCCGAAAGCGACGGCCGGAGACTGAGCGAGGACGAGCTCGTTGCGACCTGCATCCTGCTGCTCAACGCCGGCCATGAAGCGACCGTGCACGCCATCGGCAACGGCGTGAAGGCGATGCTGGTTCTCGGCGTCAACTCGCGCGAAGCGTTGGCGGACGAGGAGGCCCGCGCCGCGGCGGTCGAGGAACTGTTGCGGCTCGACGCGCCGCTTCATCTCTTCACCCGTTATGCGCTCGACGACGTCGCGTTCGCCGGCGTGAGCCTGAGGAAGGGCGAGAGGATCGGGCTTCTGCTCGGCGCCGCCAACCGCGATCCCGGGCGCTTTCCCGACCCGGACGCCTTCGACGCGGGGAGAGACCCCAATCCGCACGTGGCTTTCGGGGCCGGCATCCACTTCTGCGTCGGGGCGCCGCTCGCGCGGCTCGAAATGGCGGTCGCGCTGCCGATCCTGTTTCAGCGCCTCCCCGGCCTCAGAACTCGCCGAACGCCCGCGATACCGCGACGCCTACCATTTCCGTGGCCTGGAGGCGCTGAAGGTCGCCTGGGGGTAAACCCGAACGGCGGTCCCAATTTCGCCATGCAAATGGACTCTTTGCGGCCGGCGCTCGGGGAGGCTATAGGCGTCGGCCAAACGCGCATAGGCCGGGCCGGCGCCATCGTCTGGCCGGGGGGCGGTTCTCGATCCGCAGGTCTGGCAGGCGAGGCGAAGGCGATCCGGTAATGGTGTTTTCCTCGGTCACGTTCCTTTTCTATTTCCTGCCGATTTTCATCGCCTGTTATGTCCTGACCCCGACCGTCGTCGGCAAGAATGTCGTGACTCTGCTTTTCTCCCTCGTCTTTTATGCGTGGGGCGAGCCGCGTTTCCTGCTCATCCTGCTGTTCGCCATCGCCTTCAACTACGCCGCCGCGATCGTCATCGACCGCAACGTCGGCTCACGCCGAAAATGGGCGCTTGCGCTCGCGGTGGCCGGCAACCTTCTCGTGCTCGGCGTCTTCAAATACGCGAATTTCGTCACCGCCAATTTCGCCGCCCTCCTGAAGCCGCTGGGCTGGGATTTCGGCCATACCAACATCGAGCTGCCGCTCGGCATCTCGTTCTTCACCTTCCACTGCCTGTCCTACATCATTGACGTGTACCGGCGGCGGTTCCGCGCCAACCGCGATCCGGTCGACGTGGCGCTCTACATCTCGCTTTTTCCGCAGCTCGTCGCCGGCCCGATCGTCCGCTACAAGACCGTCGCCCGTCAGCTCGACAAGCGCCGGCAGACGCTGGGGCGCGCCTCTGTCGGCGCGCGCATTTTCATCGTCGGCCTCGCGCAGAAGGTCCTGATCGCCGACGTCATCGCGCCGCTGGCGAAGGTCGCCTTCGACCACGTCCCCCATCGGGTCATGCCCGAGGCGTGGATCGGGCTTCTGGCCTATACGATCCAGATCTATTTCGATTTCGCCGGGTATTCGAACATGGCGATCGAACTCGGTATCGTGCTCGGCTTCACCTTCCCGCGCAATTTCCGCATGCCCTACACGTCGCTCTCGATCACCGAGTTCTGGCGGCGCTGGCACATGTCGCTGTCGTCGTGGCTGCGCGACTATCTCTACATCCCGCTCGGCGGCAATCGCGGCGGCAATCTCCAGACCTACCGCAATCTCGTCACCGTATTCGTGCTCTGCGGCGTGTGGCACGGCGCGAACTGGACGTTCGTCCTCTGGGGCGTGTGGCACGGGGCGTTCCTCGTCATCGAGCGTCTGGGGCTGAATCGGCTGCTCGCGCGAGTTCCGGTCTGGACGCGCTGGCTCTATGCGCTTCTCGCCGTGATGGGCGGGTGGGTGCTGTTCCGCTCGGCGGACCTCCCGACCGCGCTCGACTATGGCCGCAGCCTGATTGGCCTGAACGGAGCGGGTGACGTGAGCTTCGACATGCACGACGCGCTGAGCGAGCGGGCGATCGCGACCTTGATCGTCGGATGCGCGCTCGCGGTCCTGCCGCGCTGGCCGACGCGTGTCCCGGCATCGCTCCTCGTGCGCGCGGCCGCCGACACGGGCTGGACCTTCGCCTTGCTCATTTTTTCGATGATTACTGTCGCCTCGGGCGCCTACAGCCCGTTTCTCTATTTCAAGTTCTGATCCCGCGATGCTGCTTCGCTATCGCCGATTCTTCGCTTTGGTCGCCTTCGCGCTGCTCGCGACGCCGCTGCTGGTCGGCCTCATTCTGCCCGACGGCGAGGCTTCGGTCCTCAAGGAGGGCCGGCGACCCGCTCCGCCCCCACGGGCGCTCACGAGCTGGGCGAGCGCGCTTGCGGCGCCTGGCGAGGTCGACGCGTATCTCAAAGACCGTTTCGGCCTGCGGCGCGTGCTGATTCGCGCCCACAAAAACCTGACCAGGCCGGTGCTCGGTTCGAGCGCCGGACCGGTGCTCATCGGTCGCGACGGTCGGATGTTCTATCTCGGCGACGAGATGGTCCGTCAGAGCGCCGGCCTCATTCTCCGCGACCAGAAAGTGACCGACGTCGCCGATCTGATCGAGCAAATGGGGGCCGAACTCAAACAGAGGGGCGTCAAGTTTCTTGTGGCGCTACCGCCGAATTCATCCACCATCTACCAGGACGACCTTCCGATCTGGGCGCAGAACCGGGGCAAGACGACCGAATACGACCTGCTCCTCCAGGATCTCGCCGAGCGCGGCGTCGAGGCGATCGATCTGAGGCCGGCGATGACCGCCGCGCGATCCGGGGGCGATGTGTTCCTGATGCACGACACCCATTGGACCCAGCGGGGCGCGCTGGCGGCCTTCAACGCCATCGTCGAGGCCGACGGCCACCCGGATTGGCGGCTCGACCCGGAGTCCGCGCTGGGGCCGCCGACCACGCGCAGAGGCGGCGATCTCGCCCGCATGCTCGGCGTCGAGGACGGGGCGACGGAGACGGTCGAGGAGTTGCGGCTGCCTTCGAAAGGGAAACCGGAAGCCCTGTCGAGGGGAGCGTCGCCCGATTATGTCCTGGCGGCCGATGAGCCGGGTCCGACGGTCCTGGTGTTGGGAGACTCGTTCACCGAGAGTTATTTTCCGCCGATGCTGTCGCAGCACGCCGCACGGGTGGTCTGGCTGCATTATGGGCATTGCGCTTTCGACTGGAAGTGGATCAACAGGTTTCGTCCGGATGAAGTGTGGTGGACGCCGACCGAACGGGGGCTCTACTGCGAACCCGGAGCGAGGCCGCTCGACTTCGTCGCCCAGAACGCGGAGTTGCCTTAGCGTGCAACAAGAGTCTTGGCCTCTCGCGCCGGCGCTCGAGCCGGGCGGCGTCGACCGCGTCGCCCCGATCGTGGTCCGAACCGGCATGCTGCCTCGTTATCGCCGCTGGTTCGCCGCGCTGAGCTTTCTCCTGCTCGCGACGCCGCTCATCTGGGGAATGGTCCGCCCGGACAGTCCGGAACTGATTTTCAAGGAGGGGCGCAGGCTGGCGCCGACGCCGTCGGCGCCGGCGACCCTGACCGATTGGCTCGCGCTGCCCGGACAGGTCGACGCGTTTCTTAAGGATCGCTTTGGCCTGCGGCACGCGATGATCAGCCTGCACAAGGATCTGACCCATCCGGTGTTCCAGAAGGTCAACCCGTATATCCTCACCGGTCGGGACGGTCGCCTGTTCTACCTGGGCAACGAGATGGTGCGTCAGAGCGCGGGGCTCGTGCTTCGCGACCAGAGAGTGTCCGACGCAGTGGCGCTGATTTCCGCCATGCGCGATGCGTTGGCGAAGCGCGGCGTCGGCTTTCTGGTGACGGTCCCGCCGAATTCGTCCACCATCTATGAGGACGATCTTCCGGTCTGGGCGCAGAACAAGGGAAGGAAGACGGAATACGACCTCTTTCTCGAGGATCTGGCCGCGCGCGGCGTCAAGACGGTCGACCTCAGGCCGGCGATGAAAGCCGTGCGGTCGGAAGGGGAAGCCTATCTCATGTACGACGCGCACTGGACCGCGCGCGGCGCGCTGGCCGGATTCAACGCGGTGGTCGAGGCGGACGGGCGCCCGAATGGCGCCTCGATCCTGCGACGGCGCTCGGACCGCCCGAGGTGCGCAAGGGCGGCGACGTCGCGCGCATTCTCGGCGTCCAGGACGACGTCAGCGAGGAAGCCGAGACCTTCGCGATCGCTCAGAACGGAACGAACGAGGCCCTGTCGGAGGGCGGGATGCCGGACCATGTCATCACCACCGGGAAGCCAGGACCGACGATCATGGTGATCGGCGACTCGTTCACGGCCGGCTATTTCCCGATCATGCTGTCTCAGCATGTCGGGCGCGCGATCTGGGTGCATCACCATCAGTGCGGCTTCGACTGGAGGCTGATCGACAAGCTTCGGCCGGACGAGGTCTGGTGGGCGCCGACCGAGCGATTTCTGGTATGCGATCCGGGCGCTCGCCCCGTGGGCTTCGCCGGCTGAGTGGCGATGATCGATCCCGTCCGCGCCGTCGCCGGGTCCTGAGGGGACATGCTGAGCCGCTACCGCCGATATTTCGCCGTCCTGGCGTTCGTGCTGCTGGCGACGCCGCTGGTCGCGGGGCTCGTCTCGCCGGACAGCCCGGCCGCCGTGCGCAAAGAGGGACGACGGCTCGCGCCGCCGCCGCGGCCGCCCGGCTCGGGCGCGGACTGGCTCGCACTGCCGGCGGAACTCGACGCCTATTTCAGAGATCATTTCGGGCTGCGGCAGGCGCTCATCCGGGCGCACAAGGAACTGACCAAGCCGATGCTCCGCATGGGCGACGCCTCGGTCCTCGTCGGCCGCGACGGGCGCATGTTCTATCTCGGCGAGGAGGCGGTGCGGCAGAGCGCCGGTCTCGTGCTGCGCGACCAGAGGGTGGCCGACACGCTCGACCTTATCGCGGCGATGAACGACGATCTCGCCCCGCGCGGAATCCGCTTTCTGGTCGCCTCGCCCCCGAACGCGGCGACCGTCTATCAGGACGATCTGCCGGATTGGGCGCAGAATCGCGGCCGGCCGACGGAATACGATCAGTTTCTGGAGGGGCTCGCCGCCAAGGGCGTCAAGTCGGTCGACCTCAGGCCGGTGATGGAGAAGGCCCGCGCCAGTGGACCGGTCTATTTCCGGCACGACACGCACTGGACGCCGCGCGGGGCGCTGGTGGCCTATAACGCCGTCGTCGAGGCGGACCGCCATCCCGACTGGAGGCTCGATCCCGGGACGGCCCTGGCGCCTCCATCGGCGCGCAGAGGCGGCGATCTGGCGCGGCTGCTCGGGGTTGAGGACAATGTGACGGAGGCAGCCGAGGAGCTCGCCTTGCCTGCGGGCGACAAGCAGCTGCTGACCTCGGACCCTTACGGCGATTACCTGCAAACCTCCGGCAGGCCGGGCCCCACCATCATGATCATCGGCAATTCGTTCGCCGGCGCCCATCTCGAGCCGATGCTGCTGCAGCATGTCGGACGGGTCGTGTGGCTGAGCCACCAGCACTGCGGCTTCGACTGGAAGGCGGTCAAAAGGTTCCGCCCCGACGAGGTGTGGTGGATGCCGAACGAACGGTTCCTGATTTGCGATCCGGGCGTTCGCCCGCTCGACTTCGCCGGGTAGGGGCGCGCTTCACTTCGTCGCCTAGACGGCGATCTTCGCGAGCCCGAGGCTGACCGCCCGCGATGTCGCGGCGGCGGCGTTTTCTTTCAGCGCAAGCGCGCGTTTCTCGATCAGGAACCAGGACAACGCCGCCGCGATCAAGGAAATGAAGGACGACAGCCCGACCATCGCGATGAGCGGCATCCTGGGAGACAGGTACGCCAGGGTTTGCTGGATCGGGAACGCGTAAATATAGACCCCGTACGAAAAATCCCCCCAATTGTTGAAGGAGAGGATGGGTCCTTTGGGCAAGTAGGCGAGATGCAGGACGAGCGGAGCGAGACAAAGCGCGTAGGCCACGAAAAAGACGGACCGGTCGAAGGCCGCGAGGACGAGGCAGGCGAGCAGGGCGACGAGAACGCCGGGGCTGAGCGGGATCTTGTCGCGCCACAGAAAGAGCGTCGTGCCATAGAGGAGCATGAACACCCGGACGTTGGCGGGGTTGAACGGCCCTCCAAAGATGCGGCCGCGCACAATGATAACCAGAAACATGGAAGAGACCAGCGGCGCAAGGAATGTCAACGCCCTGACGCGAATTTTGGGCGCCGCGGCGAAGACGAGCCATCCGGCGGCGAGGGTGAGGTACAGTCTCAGTTCGACTGGCAGCGTCCATAACGATCCGTTGAATTCGCCCTTGAGCGGATTGGCCTCGAACACGCCGGGCAACGACCAGCGCACGCCACCGATCAGCGTCGCGCATTTGGCGAAATATTCAAGAGTCTTCGGCGCGGAGAAATAGCCGGGGAGGGTCAACGTGGTCAGCGCCGGGGCCAGGACAAAGACCGTCAGAACCAGCATGACCCACAGGGCGGGATAGATGCGCAGGGCGCGCGCCCAGAGGAAGGCGACAAGGTTTCCCCGCTTGCAGAGGCTGCCGGTGACGAGAAAACCGCTGGTGACGAAAAAAACGTCGATCGCGACGTCTCCAAGCGACAGGCCAAGACTGTCGAAAGAGAACCCCCGGTCCGGCGGAAGTCCCAGAACCGAGACGCTGTGGGTGACAATGACGGAGAGAGCCGCCACGAGGCGGATGAGGTTGAAATTGTTGTCGCGGCCGACGGCGTACTCGGATAATCGCACCTTGAGCCCCTAAACCTATATTCCACTGACAAATGACGGAAAGAGTTCTAATTTGCCTGCGTTAGGCCGATCTGGCAAGCCCGCGCCGTCGCCGCCAGTATTCGACGCCCGCAGCGTGCTGGTGCTCGGCGGCGCGCGCTCGGGCAAGAGCGCCTACGCGCAGAGCCTCGCGGATGGCGCTGCGCCCGAACGGCTCTATCTCGCGACCGCCGAGCCGGGCGACGCGGAGATGGCGGCGCGGATCGCGCGGCACAGGGCCGAGCGCGGCGCGGGCTGGTCGACGCTCGAGGCGCCGCTCGAACTCGCCGAGGCGCTCCACGCGAGCGCGCGCCCCGGCCGGGCGGTTCTCGTCGACTGTCTCACCTTGTGGCTCACGAACCTCATGTTCGCCGGCCGCGATGTCGAGGCCGAAATCGCGCGCCTGACGCAAGCGGTCGGCGCGCTCGCCGGCCCGGCGGTCATCGTGTCTAACGAGGTCGGGCTCGGGCTCGTGCCGGAGACGAAGCTCGGCCGGGCGTTCCGCGACTGGCAGGGCCGGGCGAACGCGGAGGCGGCCCGGGCCTGCGACGCGGTCGTGCTCGTCGCGGCGGGCCTCCCGAGGCTTCTCAAGCCTCAGCCCCGGCCGGAGGTGCGTTGGCGCTAAAACGGCTGGCGACTCAGCGGCGGGCTGGGCTAGGATTCGATGCCGAGCGGATTGCCGGCGGCGGCGGAAGGATCAACTGCGCATCCCATGACCAGGGGCGGAATGCTGCGTCTCTTCGAGCGCCCGGCGGAGCCGGCCCATCTCGACGTCGCCCATGACGGCGAGGTCTATCGCATCGCGCTCAATCGCTCGCCGCGGTCGCGCCGGTTCACGCTGAAGTCCGCGCGGCGAGCCGCGACGTGCTGCTGACGATGCCGGCGCGCGCCTCGTTCAGGGCGGCGCGCGAATTCGCCGAGCGCCATTCCGCCTGGATCGGGGTGAAGCTCGCGCGGCTGCCGCGGCCCGTCGCCTTCGAGCCCTGGGCGAAGACGCCGCTGCGCGGGACCGATCACACCATCGTCCACCGCCCGGGCGCGCGCGGCGTCGTCTGGCTCGAGGCGGACGAGCTCGCGCCCCTCATCTGCGTCGCCGGGGAGCGGCCGCATGTGCCGCGCCGCGTCGCCGATTTTTTGAAGCGCGAGGCGCTTCGGGACATCGAAGCGGCGGTCGCGCGCCACGCGAGCGCGATCGGGGTTAGCCCCAAGCGCATCGCGGTCCGCGACACGGTGAGCCGCTGGGGCTCCTGCTCGTCGAGCGGCCGGCTCAGCTTCTCCTGGCGCCTCATCCTCGCGCCCCCCTTCGTGCTCGACTATCTCGCCGCGCACGAGGTGGCGCATATGGTCCACATGAACCACTCGCCGAAATTCTGGAGCCTGGTGCGCCGGGCCTTCCCCGACACCGCCCGGGCCGAGGCCTGGCTTAAGGCGCATGGCGCGGAGCTGCACCGGTATGGGGCGCAATAGCCCCCCTTGCGGGGTTCTGATCGTGGGTACGGGAATTAGCCCGCATTATGCAGCGCCGTGACGTTTTCGGCGGCGCGTTCTGGTGATTTTTCGGAACCGCGCTTGCTCGCGGACGCGCGGCATCGTCTCCGGCTTTGGGCCTGAAACGGGTGGAGGGGTTTGCGGGTTGAAGGGATGGGTTTGACGTTCGGGGACATTCACGCCCCGTGTTTCAAGTGACGAGGCGCGGGATGCGCTGGAGGGCGAAACGCAGGATTTCCTGGCCGGGGCATGACGTCGGCAGATGGACGCGGATCATGGTTTTCATCTCGACGACGCGGGCGGCGATCTTGACGAGGCGCAGGCGCAACGTGTCGAATTGGGCAACGCGCCACATCGAACGCCTGGGCATCGATGCGCGCAGCCCCCACATCAGCCAGTAGGCGCCGGCGTGCAGGAAAAGCCGAAACTGATTGGCGGTCGCCTTGGTGCATGAGGTGCGATCCGACGCCAGATGCGTCTTCCAGGATTTGATGTGGTTTTCGGCCTGGCCGCGCCGGCAATAGACGTCTTCGTAGAGCACGCGAGCGTTGCGCTTGTTCAGATTGGTGACGACGAAGCGCGTGTCTGATCCTTCCGCGCCCGCTTCGACCCGGGCGATGATCCGCTCGACCCGGCTCCAGCTTTGCGCGCCGTCGAAGAACTCTTTGAAACGACGAAGCTTGCCGTCTCTGGGCGCGGCTTCGAACCGTGCCTTTACACTGGCTTCGAGACTTTCGACATGCCGGCGCAACGTCGTAGTCGGCGCGACGCCGAAGATGTAAACGAGGCCGCTCGCCCGACACCAGTCGAGAACCTCGGGGCCGCAGTAGTGGCTGTCGGCGCGCAGCAGGATCTCAGTGTTGGGCCAATGGGCTCGGATCGCGCGCAACAGCCGGCGGAGGAAGGGTTTGATCTCCTTGCCGCTCGGCCGCTTGGCGGGACGAAGCACGGCAGTGACGAAGCGGCCCTCGCCGTCGAACACGACGATGGGCTGAAAGCCGTATTCGTCGTAATGCGCGTTGAACAACCGCAACTGCTGCCCGCCATGGACCGCGTCGAACGTGTCGTCGATGTCGAGGGTGATCCGTTTGGGAACCTTGTGAAAGGACTCGCAATAGAGATCGACCATCGCGCGACCCATCCGCAACAGGGCGCGAACCTCCGGCAGATTTTCCAACCGCGAGATCGTCGACTGCGAGCACAGTTCGCGATCCGACGGCGTCAGATCGAGCGCCATCTTGAACATCGGATCGCTCCGCAGGCAATTGGCGTCGTTGCCGTCCTCATAGCCCGCCGCGATCATCAGCAGCCGAAAGCGGATGATGTCGGCAAGGCTGTGGGTGATCTGATCGGGCGCGCGCCGGTCCACCATGCAGGCGGCGAGCCGATCGGCGACGCGAAGGCGCTGGTCGACCTCGCGCAACGCCAGAACGCCGCCATCCGACGACAGCAAGCCGCCGTCAAACTTGACCTCGACGCGCTTGCCCGAAACAGGTGACAACCCAGGCAACGGCAACATAGGATCGTTCATGGCAGGTGCGGCCTCGCTGAAATCGCGCAAATCGGCTTAGACAACCAAATTATACACGAAATCAGCTATTTACGCCACACCCGCCAACCCGCAATGCATAATCCGGGTTAGGTGCTCACAGTTCCCCGACTGGGTCATTCCAGTTCGCGAGCTTAGCTGTCTGCCTCGTCAATTGCCCGACAATTCGCGTGGTGGTCAGTGCACGAGGCGGCCCACTGGTGTGGCCATGCATGTCCTCTCGCCGGTTCAGCGGAACGCTCAAATTCTCGGCAAAAACCTCGCCCGTGCGATCATCCACAACAATGTCGAAATTGATCTCCTGTCCTTCCTTCAGCTCCGCTAGTCCGGAGCCTTTGACCGCGCTGATGTGGACGTATACGTGAAATCCTCCGTCAACTGGACTGATGTAACCGTAGCCTTTCCGCGAGTTGAACCATTTTACGATTCCGGTTTTCATCAAGATCCCTCCCACCTGAGCGTCTGATTTGTTCCTAAGTCAGAGCCAAAGCCTTACCGATGAATGCAACTCGACCGTGATACGAGCACGGGCCAGGGGCACGACTTCCATCGTTCCTCCGGCCCCAGCGCCATCCGAGCGATCCTCCCGAAGCACCGCGCTCGCGTAGCCCTCACACCCGCTCCTCCGGTGGTCGCAACTGTCCTCTTGTCGCCTGAATGATCGAGTCACCTTGGCCGACAGGACAGCAGCAGAGGTGAAGTTCAAGACCAACCGTAGCTCGCAAGTTCATGCCGCCAAAAAGCTCCAACCCGGCCTAAGACCCCTCAACTTTGAGACGAATTCGGGGCAGAAGAAAGTTAAATGATGTTAATGTTTTCGTTGTTCGGCGTTAGGCGCAATAAGGGCTTGAACCTACGACCCGTTGATTAAGTGTCCCACGTCAATATTGGAATTCATTCGGGAATTTCCAACCCGAATGAAATACGGGCTACTATCAATCAATACGAGCGAACTGCGAACCGTCCACCCCATTCATGAAAAATCCCTGCCATCCTTGGTTCGTTGGCGATTGATGTCCCGTCCCGTCGTCACAATTGCCTTGGCTTACCAAAGGCATCTGCACAATGCAGATTGATTCAACGCATTATTACTGTAAATTACGGATACGCTGGCAATTTCCCAAAGTGAGCCGGCTTGCCCGCTTCCTCCGCTTGACGACATACGGCTGCCGCGAGAGCCTCTACAAGCCTGGAGCAAAGCCGGGTTTGATCGCGCCGCCAAAAGGTGCAGAGTCAGATCATGCATATTTATATTATATAGCGCCAGCCTGTTCGACTGAAAGGCTCGAGCGTCGTTCGCCCAGCTTGCCGGCGGGCGCGCCCTCGTGCAAAGAAAACGGCGGCCGCGCGAAATGTCGCGGCGGGAGGCCCACGACCGTGCCCAGGACCGTCGCGCCGAAGATCGGCGCCGCCGACGGCGTCGTCAGTCTGAAGGTCACGCTCAAGGGAACGAAGCCGCCGGTCTGGCGCCGGCTGCTCGTCCCCGGATCGATGACGCTCGGCGATCTCAGCGAGGCGATCCTGGCCGCGATGGGCTGGATCGGCGGCCATCTCCACGCCTTCGACATCGATGGCCGCCAATACGGCGACCGCGCCACGACCGACGACGTCGCCGACGAGAACCGCCTCACCTTGAACGGCGTGCGGAAGTCCGGCGTCACGCGCTTCCTCTACACCTATGACTTCGGCGACGACTGGGAACATACGGTCGCGATCGAGAAGACCGAGGCCCCCGTTGCGGGGCGGGCTTACCCCGCCTGCGTCGCCGGCGCGCGCAACTGCCCGCCGGAAGATTGCGGCGGCGTCTGGGGCTACGCGGAGCTTTTGGAGATCGTGGCCGATCCTGATCACCCCGAGCGCGAGGAGCGGCTCGAATGGGTCGGCGATGACTTCGACCCGGAGGAGTTCGACGCCTCCATCGCCGACAGCAAGCTCGCCGCGCGGTTCAACCGAAAGTGAAATTTCGGCCGGGTTGGCCGGGAACGCAAGGAAACATCACAGCGGGGACGGGCCCCGCAAAAAGGGAATAGAGATCCCGTCACCGTAACTTAAGGCCAGCAAAGACAAAGGGACGGCGCGATTTAACGTAATGGGGCTTATGCGGCTTTGTCAGGCGATCTGACCTACATATCACCTACCATCTTTAGAGGCGAGCGCCACGGCGAAAGCGCTTGATCTCGCCTTTTACGGCGAGAGAGCCATGTGATAAATGGAGCCGCTCGGAAGCGGCCCCGGAGTTCCTAGTTCACGCAGACGCCACCGCAGCTTGTTGTTGTCGTTGTGTCGAGACATGCTCTTGGCGTGACCGGAATTTCAGCCGATATTCAGCCCCTGTGGGATGCTGTTAATAATCACATCAGGAACAGTCACGACTTTGCCCGAGTTAAAGTAGAATTGACCGAACACAGCCGGAGATGGGATCCATAATTTCTGACCGTTCGTAACCAAGTATTCTGGTGCTCCGCTGCCTTTTGCCAATACGGCGCCAGAAGTCAACGCAAGGCCTAGTGGTACGTTATCAACAAGATAATCGTTGACCATTACGCCGTTCCAATCTTTGAAAAGATTATTATAGGTTGTTGGATCAGGAATCCAGCGTAATTGGCCAAGTACGATAAGATAGATGGGTGCACTGTTGCTACCTTTTACCCGTTCACCATCGTACTTGGTCCAGTCCCCTGCGCTTTCATAGGCACGCTGAACATCAGTCGCGCTGGCGGGGGGTACTCGTCGTGCTGACGGCCATGGTAACCCTCCATTTAATACGGGGAAAGTTGACCATATATATTCGCCACGGGCCCGTCAATCCCAAAAATGCGTTTACCTAAATAACAAAAATGCTTTTATTTAATTAACAAGCTGCGCATTTGAAGAACAGGTAACTTACGCCTGCTCGGATCATCCGTCCCAGCGCGTCGAACAGAAGATGCACATCCTGCGGGCGCGAAAGCCGGTGGTCGCCGTCCTTGACGAGCGTCAGCGTCGCCGGATCGCCGCCGAGGCGTTTTATCGGCGCGAGCGCGTGGGCATAAGGCGCGTCATCGTCGCGCCCTTCGTGATCGGGCCTTGCCGCGCACAAGACCGCTCATATGGTCCACACCAACCGCTCGCCGAAATTCCGGTCCGCCGCGCCTTACCCAACGTGAGCGGGGCGGGGGCCCCGCTAAGGGGCACGTCGGGAGCCTGTACCGCAATGGGGCGGAGGATCTGCATGGCGCATAGCCTGCATGCGAAATTCGCAGCCAACAACCTCATCTGCGGACGCTTGGGGAACCGCCTGTTATCCCCCTGTTATCCTCCTGTTATGCCCCTGTTATCCCCCTGATAAGCTTCTGTTCCGACGCAAAACAGCGAACTTGCACTCAACGTCCTCGAATTCTTGATCTTTTTCGGCGCGTTTTTCGCCGATTGGGGCCAAAAAACGAGAAAACTGCCTGTTTTTCGCCTGTAACAGGGAGTTTTGCTGTCTCAGGGCGTTCGGACGCGCCGGTGAGCCATGCTAAAAAGGTGGCCTAGCCGGAGCTTCCCTCTTTCCGATTACGTAGGCGATTGATTTTTCGGCGAGATTTCGAGATATTGGTCTTGATGTGTACCCATGTAATTGGCTGATTTTATGTTGTGTTGTGGTGCGGTCAGGCTTATTGTTGCCCCATGTACATCGAATCGGTCCCCAACCGCGATTCACCCCCCGCCATCCTCCTGCGCGAGAGCTATCGCGAAGGCGGGAAGGTCAGGAAGCGCACGTTGCTCAACCTGTCGGACTGGCCCAGCGAGCGGATCGCCGGCTTCAAGGCGCTGCTCAAGGGCGGCACGGTCATCCCGAGCGAGAAGGAGGCGATCAGCATCATTCGCTCCCTGCCGCACGGGCACGTGGCCGCGGCGCTGGGCACGGCGCGCAGGATCGGTCTCGACCGGCTGATCGGGCCGGACGGCAACCGCCGCCGCGACCTCGTCCTGGCGCTCGCCGTCAGCCGCATCCTCGATCCGTCCTCCAAGCTTGCCGCGGCCCGCGCGCTGTCGCCCGAAACCGCCGCCTCCAGCCTGGGGGACGAGCTCGGCCTCGGGATCGTCGACGAAGAGGAGCTCTACGCGGCGCTCGACTGGCTCGCGGTCCGCCAGCCGGCGATCGAGGCCATGCTCGCCAAGCGCCACCTCTCTGGCGGGACGCTGGTGCTCTACGACGTGACCTCGAGCTACATGGAGGGCCGCTGCTGCCCGCTCGCCCGGTTCGGCTACAACCGCGACGGCAAGAAGGGCAAGCTCCAGATCGTCTACGGCTTGCTCTGCGCCCCCGACGGCTGCCCCGTCGCCGTCGAGGTCTTCGAGGGCTCGACCGGCGACCCGGCGACGCTCGGCTCACAGGTCGCCAAGCTGAAGCAGCGCTTCGGCCTCGACCACGTGGTCCTGGTGGGTGACAGAGGCATGATCACCGACGCCCGGATCGCCGAGGACATCCAGCCGGCCGGGCTCGACTGGATCACCGCGCTCGGGCGCCTGCGATCCGCGGGCTGCTCGACGGCGGCGCCTTCCAGATGTCGTTGTTCGATGACCGCGATATGGCGACCATCACCTCGCCCGACTTCCCGGGCGAGCGCCTCATCCTGTGCCGCAACGCCGCGCTCGCCGCCGAGCGCGCCCGCAAGCGCGAGGACCTGCTGCGCGCCACGGAACGCGATCTCGCCCCCATTGCCGCCGCGGTGCGGCGCAAGCGCGAGCCGCTCAGGGGAAAAGCCGACATCGGCCTCGCCGTCGGCGCCGTCATCGGCAAGCATAAAATGGCCAAGCACTTCGCGCTCGATATCACCGACACGTCCTTCGCCTTCGCCCGCAAGACCGCCGCGATCGCTGAGGAGGCCGCCCTCGACGGCCTCTACGCCGTGCGCACCAGCCTGCCCGAAACCGCGCTCGACGACAGCAAAACCGTCAAAAGCTACAAATCCCTGAGCCTGGTCGAGCACGCCATCCGGTCGATCAAGACCGTCGACCTCCATGTCCGGCCGGTCTACCACTGGCTCGAAGACCGCGTGCGCGCCCACGTCTTCCTCTGCATGCTCGCCTATTATCTCGAATGGCACATGCGCCAGCGCCTGGCCCCCATGCTCTACGACGACACCGACAAGGAGGCCGCCGAGGCGCTCCGCAAGAGCCCGGTCGCAAAGGCTGAGCGATCGCCCGCCGCCCTCGCCAAGCAGACCACAGGCCGAACCGACGATGGTCTCCCCGTCCACAGCTTCCACACCCTGCTTCACGACCTCGCCACCATCACCAAAAACACCGTCGCGACCGCCCTCGCGCCCGACTTCCCCTTCACAATCACCACACGGCCGACACACATCCAGAAAAAAGCCTTCGACCTCCTGGGCATCACCTGTACCCAGTAACACACCCATCCAGCTTGATCTTATCAAGCTGGAACAATGGGTTGCGCAGGTCGAAAGAGGGAAGCTCCGCCTAGCGATCCGTCTACGGCGAGATCATCCTGCCCAGCGCGTCGAACAGGAGCCGCAGATCCTGCGGGCGCGAAAGCCTGTGTTCGCCGTCCTTGATCAGGGTCAGCGTCGCCGGGTCGCCGCCGAGGCGCTCCATCAGCTTAAGCGCGTGGGCATAGGGCACGTCCTCGTCGCGCATGCCCTGCAATACGACGGTCGGGCAGAAGGCGCGGATCATGCCGCTCAGCAGCAAATGCTTGCGCCCGTCCTCGATCAGCGCCCGGGTCAAGACGTCCGGCTCGTCCGAGTAAGCGGAAGGGCGCCGCCATGTGCCCTCATCCATGATCGCGCGGCGCGCCTCTTCCGGGGCATGGGTCCAGATCAGCGCCTCGGTGAAGTCGACGGCGGGGGCGACGAGGATGAGGCCGGCGAGCCGTCCGGCCTCGCCCGATTGGGAGAGCGCGCGCGCCGCGAGCAGCGCCAGATAGCCGCCCATCGACGAGCCGAGGAGAATCTGCGGACCCTCGGTTTCGGCCCGGACGATCGCGAGCGTCTCTTCCAGCCAGCGCGAGATCGTGCCCTCCTCGAGCCGCCCTTCCGAGCGGCCGTGGCCGGAATAGTCGAAGCGCAGGAGGCCGAGGCCGAGCCGTTCGGCCTCCGCGTCGAGCGCGCTCGCCTTCATCGAACTCCATGTCGGAACGGTAGCCGCAGAGCCAGACGAGGCCGGGCGCCCCGCTTCGCACTGGCGCGCGGCGGCAAAAGGCGATACGTCGTTGATTCGGGGGATTCGCGACTGTGAAGAATCGCGGCCCGTCGTTCGAAACGTTCAACTCAGCCTCATGATGCGACGCGCCTCGATCTCATGCGACCTCGACCGCGCCGGCTTGGCCGAGGCGACGACCCCTGTCAACCGCGCTTGGCGCGCCCTGTGGGCCGAACGTTTAAGGTTAGCGAGTCCGGCCCCCGCCCCCACCACCACCGCCCTTCGGGCGGTCCCCCTCCCCCGCTTTGCGGGTGAGGAAGTCGGCCGCGGCCTTATCCTCCCCTGCGCTTGCAAAGCGCGGGGGAGGGGGACCACGCGACCCCCGGATCAACTCCGGGGGGTGGTGGAGGGGGTGCGGCGCGCGTGGCCCGCCCGGCGGCGTCCGGCGTGAGCGTCGACGCGCTCTCCCCGTTCGGACGAGCCGCATGCGCGCCGCTCGCGGGCCGCACCATCCTGCAGATCGTCCCGCCGCTCGCCGCGGGCGGCGACGAGCGGTCGACGCTCGCGGTCGCCGCGGCGCTGGTCGAATCGGGCGCCCGGGCGCTGGTCGCCTGCGATTCCGGCGAACTCGCGAGCGAAGTGCAGGCGGTCGGCGGCCGGCATGTTCCATTTCCCGCCTCGAGCAAGAATCCACTCGCCATGGCTCTCAACGCGTGGCGGCTCGCGCGCATCCTCGTTTCCGAGCGCGTCGACCTCGTCCATGCGCGCTCGCGCGCCGCCGCCTGGGTCGCGCTCGGCGCCTGCCGCAAATTGAAGAGTCCGCTAGTGACCACCATTCTCGGCGAGGGGCCGCGGCTCGAAGCCGCGCACGAGTTTCGAGTTCGGCGGCCGCGGACGGCGACTTCGTCATCGTCTCTTCGCAATATGCGGCGGAGCGCACGGCCGAAATCCTCCCCGCCGCGCTGACCCGGCTCAGAATCGTGCGACCCGGCCTCGTCCTCGCGCGCCTCGCGCCGGACGCGGTCAGCCGCCAGCGCGTGGCCAGGGTTCGCGAAGGCTGGGCGGTCGCGCCGCACGAACGCGTCGTGCTCGCGCCGGCGCGCCTTGCGCCCGGGCGCGGCCAAAGGCTCGTCATCGAAGCCGCGGCGCTCCTCGAGGCCCGCGGCCTCTCGGAGGTCCAATTCGTGCTCGCGGGCGACGCGGCGAAGCCGACCTTTGCGCGCGAACTCGACGCTCTCGCCGCCGCGCGCGGCGTCAAGCCGATCGTGGCGCGCGTCGGCGCCCCGACCGACCGGCCCGCCGCCTTCATCAGCGCGAGCGTGGTCGTCTTTGCGGCGAACGAGGCCGAGGGCGTCACGCGCACGGCCATCGAAGCCGCAGCGATCGGCGCGCTGACCATCGTCTCGGATGTCGGGCCGGCGCGTGAGATCGTCGCCGCGCCGCCGCACGCGCCGGCCGAGCAGCGCTCGGGCTGGCTGGTCCCTCCCGGCGACGCGGCGGCGCTGGCCGAGACGATCGAGGCGGCGCTCACCCTCGGCGCGTCGGCGCGCGAGACGATAAGGCAGCGCTCGCGCGCACGAATCGCCGAGTTCTACTCGCTCGAGCGCATGAGGCGCGACACCTTGAGCCTCTATGCCGAGGCGTTGGGCGGTGATCCGCCGGACACGGGGCGCGGCGGCGCTCCCGCAATCCGTTCTCAACGCTGCAGGTAGAAGGCGACAGCGCTCTTCTCGGCGATCAGCCCCATCAACGGGATGTCGACGAGCGGGACGTCGCGCAGGATGTCGCGGCCGACCAGCGCGAGTTGTGTCCATGTTCGACCGTACGCCGCGTCTCCTTCCTTGAGCGCCAGCGCGGACAGCGCGCATTGGCTCGCCCAGAATGCGCGACGACCCGGCAGATAACTCTCGAGCAGCGCTTGAGCGCCCTCCTCGATCGAATCGGTCGCCTTCAGGACGGCGTCGACGGCCTCGCCGGCTTCGAACCAGCCGTCGGCGATATCGCTGTCCACGATGGACTCGTGCGCATGTCCGATCACCGCGGCGTCTTCGAAGTCCGGGTCTCCGGCGAGGGCCGAGTCGATGATTTCGCCCGACGTCGCGAAATCCGGAACGAGCGAGGCGACGCCGACCGCCTCCAGGGCGCGCACGAGTTCGAAGGGCGGCGGCGCGCCGCGGGCCAGATTGCGGCCGAGCGCGAGCCGAACCATTCGCGTCCACGCCGCGAGCGAGGCCTCGGCCGAGGGCGTCGAGGACCTGGCGCCGCGTTCGATCGCCGCCGCTTCGCTCTTCGGCAGATCTTCGAAGAGGAGCGACTCCGCAACGCCCGAGGGTTTGGTCAATACCGAGACCACCGAAAAGCGGGCTTCCTGCTCGACCGTCGCGAACAATGCGGCGCCGCCCGACCCATCGCACGCCGAAACCCTCGTCTTCACGACTTGCGCGGCGAGGCGCGGCGCCGCGCGCTCCGCCGGCGGAATCGTCGCGTCGAGAGCCTCGCGCCGGGCGGGCGCCAGCCACGGACGGATCATGTCGATGCGTCCGCGGCAGGCGGCGTCGAGCGCCTTTCTGGCAGCGGAGGCGGCCAGCCCCCGGAGGGCCGCCCGCGCCAGAGGCTCGTCCGGATCGAGCAGGAATCCGACGGCGGCATGGTGAGCGAGGGCGTTCGGGTCGGCGGCGAGGGTCTCGATGAGAGCGATCTTGTAATCGGACGGGAGGATCGCGATGACCGATCGAATCTCCTCGTGCAAGGCGAACGGGTCGCCCGCGAGGTTCAGCAGCTGCGGCTGCACGAGCACACGGTACGCCTCCACTCCGGGCTCGTAGAAAAGCCCCGCCGCGACCATCCGTCCCATCGACGCGCGCGCCGCGTCGCCGATGTCGACCTGCGAGCCGGCGAACAGCCGGCCGAGGAGAATCAGGACGCCCGGGTGAATTTCGTCGCGCCTCGCCGCCTTGTCGATCTTTTCGCCGACGGCCTTCAGCGTTTCGCGCGCCTCGCGGTCGCCGCCGTTGACGTCGACCCGCAAGCGGTCCAGCTCTTCGATGAGTTCGGACATCGCCTCTTCGTCCGGCATGTCCTCGACGCTTTCCGGCTGCGTCGACAGGAACCGGTCGATCATGTCCTCGAGGCTTTCGTCTTCGAGCGGCCGCTCGTCGGCCAGAAGCCGTCGAAGAAGGTCCATGTCCACGCCTTTGAAAAGCCTGTCGCGCGGGCTCGGGCCGCGTTTCCGCCGCGGCGGATTTCGTCGCTTGGCCGCAACCTTTTTCATACGTCCCTCGGCGTCGAGTGAATCGATTGATCGAGTTTACCGCGCCGGCGAGGCGCCCGGCTACCCCGGGCGCCCCGTCCCGCGCCGCCAATCCACAGCTCGCGCCATCGGCAGCGGCGAAGCGCCTTGGCTCAGCCTCGCCTGATGAACGATCCGTCGCGCAGGTCCATGATCGCCTGACGGATCTCGGCCTCGGTGTTCATCACGATCGGCCCGTGCCAGGCGACCGGCTCGCGCAAGGGCCGGCCGGAGACCAGCAGGAAGCGCACGCCCTCGTCGCCCGCCTGCACGCTGATCTCGTCGCCCGCGCCGAAGACAACCAGCGAGCGGTTGCCGACGGCGTCGCGGATGAGCATGTCCTCGCCGTCGACCAGCGCTTCGCGCAGAACGCCGAACGGCTCGGAAGCGTCGGAGAAGTCGCCCGAGCCCTCGAAAATATAGGCGAAGGCCTGCCGGTAATCCTCGACCTCGAGCCGCTTCCTCTTGCCCGCGGGCACCGAGACGTCGAGATAGCGCGGCTCGGCCGCGACGCCGTCGACGGGTCCGGTCTTGCCCCAGAACTCGCCGCAGATGACGCGCACCGTCGTGCCGTCGTCGTCGGTGACCTCGGGGATCGCCGAGGACGGCACGTCCTGATAGCGCGGCTTCGTCATCTTGAGGCGGGCGGGCAGGTTCGCCCAGAGCTGGAAGCCGTGCATCCGGCCCTTGGCGTCGCCTGTGGGCATTTCCTGATGCATGATGCCGCTGCCGGCAGTCATCCACTGGACGTCGCCCGCGCTGAGTTTGCCGCGATTGCCGAGGCTGTCGCCGTGGTCGACGGCGCCCGCCAGCACATAGGTGATCGTTTCGATGCCGCGATGGGGATGCCAGGGGAAGCCGGCCTGATAATCCTCGGGACGGTCGCTGCGGAAATCGTCCATCATCAGGAACGGATCGAAATCGGACGTGTCGCCGAAGCCGAAGGCGCGGCGCAGTTTTACGCCCGCGCCCTCCATGGTCGGCCGGGATTGATTGACGCGCTTGATGGGTCGAATGGACATGAGACCTCCAGGTCGAAGAAACAACGTTTTCGGCTTCCGAAATACTCGCCTATTGGCTCGCAGGGGATGACGAATTCCGGCGAGAACTTTCGATCGGAAACCCTCTCGACCGAACAGATAGGAATAAGTCGTCGCCTCCGCAAGTATATCAGTCCGGGTGAACGCTTCCATCAGTCCGTGTGGCGGTTGCCCGCAGAGGCCGTCCGCCGACCTTCGTCACCGCCTCCGACCCCGCCGCGACGGCGCGCCCGAGCGCGGCCTCGACCTCGGCGCCCTGAAGCCGCGCGGCGAGAAAGGCGGCGGCGAAGGCGTCGCCGGCGCCGGTCGCATCGACCGCCTCGACCCTGGGCGCGGCGACCCGCCAGCGCGTAGCGCCCGCCGCCCCGATTGATCCCGCCGCGCCGCGCTTGACGACAACGAGCGGGTAGAGCGCGGCGAGGCCGGCGCACTGGGCCTCCGGATCGTCGGCGCCGGTCAGGACCTCGGCCTCCTCCTCGTTGGGAAAGAGGATCGAAGCGCCCCGCGTCCATTCGAGAAATTTTTGCGGGCCCACCTCGCGCAAAAACTCCGCCGAGGCGGGATCGACGCTGACCGGCGCCGCGGCGGCGCGGCGCATCACGTCGAGGACCGCCGCGCGCGGCGTGTCGGCGAAGAAGGAATAGCCCGAGAGATGGACGAGCGACGCGCCTTCGATGAGCGCGTCGGGAATGTCAGCGGCGGCGAGCGACTCGTTCGCTCCGCGGTCGGTGAAGAAGCTGCGCTCGCCGTTTCGATCGATCAGCGCGACGAGGCGGCCGGTCGGGCGATCCGGATCGCCGACAAGATGGGGCGTCACGCCCGCGCTCGCGAGCCGCGCCGACTCGGCCTCGACGTCGCTCGAGCCCACGCGGGCGACCAGATCGACCGCCGCGCCGAAGGCCGCGAGCCACACCGCCTGATTGGCCGCCGACCCGCCCGGCTCGAAGCGGATCGCCGCCCGCCGGTCCGACCCCTTCGCGAGCGGCCCCTCGGCGCGGACGATGACGTCGGTCATCAGGTCGCCGATGAGGAGCATGCGGGGCGGTGGGCTGTTCCGCGCCTTGCCCTCCGACGTCGGCATCACGAGGCTGTTCCCGCGGCCGCCGTTCGGAGCGGACGCCTGTCACCCGTGGGCGCATGGCGCATGATCACTCTATCAGTTGCAGAGCTTCGCTCACCGCGGACGGGTTGCGTCCGATCACGACAAGGTAGGCCCGGGCGGCGGCGTCAGGCTCTTTGCGACCCTGTTCCCAGTCCCGTAACGTGCCGAGCGGAATCCGAAACCGCGCCGCGAATTCTTCCTGCGACAAGCCGAGCGCCCGGCGGATGATCTTGACCTGAGGCGTCCGTTTCATATGCGCGAGCCGCTCTGGCGTCAGGGCTGCGCGTCGGGATCGGCAAGCGCCGCGGCATGGATATCCTCCTCCGACATCGCGTCCGCGCGCCGCCAGTCAATTTTTGTTTTCCTCATGATATCGCCTTCGCTCGAATGGCTCCGGCAGTCGCACCGAGATAATTCGAATGGACTCGCCTCTCATCGTGTAAGCGATAAACACAAGTCGGCCTTCGGTCATGCGAACGGCGGCGAAGCGGTCCTCGCTGTAATCCTCGCTATCGTCGAGCCAATCGAGCGCGAAGGGATCCTTGAACGCTTCACGCGCCGCCTCGAACGTGACGCCGTGGCGCGCCACGTTCTCGTCTTGGCGTCGTCCCATTGGAATCTTCCGTCGTCCATCGCTGTGCGGCTTAGCCGTACCACCGTCAAGGGTCAAGCGTCCCGTCAGCAGTCGTAGTAGAGCAGGAACTCGTAAGGGTGCGGCCGCAAGCGCATTTCGTCGATCTCGCGCGAGCGCTTGTAATCGAGGTAGGTCTCCACCAGGTCCTTGGTGAAGACTTCGCCTTTGAGAAGGAACTGGTGGTCGTGCTCGAGCGCGTCGAGCGCCTTGTCGAGCGTTGCGGGCGTCGAGGGAATGTTGGCGCGCTCCTGCGGCGGCAGGTCGTAAAGGTTCTTGTCGATCGGCGCTCCGGGGTCGATGCGGTTCTGGACGCCGTCGAGGCCGGCCATCAGCATCGCCGCGAACGCAAGGTAGGGATTGCAGGCCGGGTCCGGGCAACGGAACTCGACCCGCTTCGTCTTCGGGTCGACCGAGTACATCGGAATGCGGCAGGCGGCCGAACGGTTGCGTTGCGAGTAGCCGAGGTTGACGGGCGCCTCGAACCCGGGCACGAGCCGCCGATACGAGTTCACGGTCGGGGCGCAGATCGCCAAGAGAGCCGGCGCGTGCCGCAAGAGCCCGCCGATGTAATGGCGCATCATTTCGCTCGAGCCGGCGTAGCCGTCGCCGGCGAAGAGGGGCGTGTCTCCCCGCCAGACGCTCTGGTGGACATGCATGCCCGAGCCGTTGTCGCCGAAGAGGGGCTTGGGCATGAACGTCGCGGTCATGCCGCGCTGGCGGGCGACGTTCTTGACGACGTATTTGTAGATCATGACGTTGTCGGCCATTCGGGTGAGCGGCGCAAAGCGCATGTCGATCTCGCCCTGGCCGCCGGTGGCGACCTCGTGATGATGCGCCTCGACGGCGACGCCGATGCGCTCGAGCAAGGTGACCATGGACGTGCGCACGTCCTGCAGAGCGTCGGCCGGCGGGACGGGGAAATAGCCCTCCTTGGGGCGGAGCTTGTGGCCGAGGCCGGTTCCCCCTCTCGCCTTCCAGTTGGCCTCGACCGCGTCGATCTCGTAATAGCCGTAGTTCACGCCCTGATCGTAATGCACTTCGTTGAAGACGAAGTGTTCCAGCTCCGGGCCGAAATAGGCCTTGTCGCCGATGCGGGCGCTGGTGAGATAGGTCTCCGCTTTCCTGGCGACATAGCGCGGATCCCGGCTGTAGGGCTGGCCGGTGACCGGATCGGAAATGTTGCAAATCAGGACAAGGGTCGGCGCTTCCGCGAACGGGTCCCGAAACGCCGTGGCCGGATCGGGATTAACCAGCATGTCGCTCTCCTGGATCTCCTGGAATCCTCGGATCGACGAGCCGTCGAAGCCGACCCCGTCGACGAAGCTGTCGGTGTCGAGCGCGCGCGGCGGCACGGAAAAGTGCTGCCAGAGGCCCGGAATGTCGGTGAAGCGAAGATCGATCATTTCGATCGCTTCGTCCCTGACGATCTTGAGGACGTCGTCGGGAGTCCTGCAGTCGTAAGGCATCGTCCGTTCCCTCCGCGCGCTCACTGATGGAGAGCCGCTCCTTGCGCCTTTTTGACGCCTGGCCTCCCTGCGTCGGACGCTTGCGCTCCGCCTCGCCCGGGCCGCGCGCACTCCCGGACTCGTCTCCGTCAACCGCCGGCTGCAAAGCGCGCGTGTCGCGCGTTTCCCGTCAGCTCGGCAAACTGGGTTTGGCTCACGTGGATGAGCGTGGCGTGGTCGCCGCCCTCGAAATAGACGTCCGGCTGATCGCAGATGCTCCGCTCGACGACGGCGTCGAGCCCATAGCATTCGCCGATCGGAGGGATCGCTCCCGGAACGCAATCCTCGAACAATTGCGCGAGTTCGTTCTCGCTGGCGAAGGCGAAGGTCTCGCCGAGTTCCGCCCTGAGGTCCGCCCGGCTGATCCGGCGCGACGCCGGCAGCACGGCGAGCACATACCCGTCCGTCGTGCGCACGACGACGCCCTTGGCCAGGCGTTCCGGCGGGACGCGGCAGGCCTGCGCGGTCGCGACCGACGCCATGGTCGGCGGATGGGGAACGACGTCGTAGGCGACGCGCTTGCGGGAGAGATGTTTTTGAAGAGACGCGGCGATCGGCATCGCGAACCCTCCGACTCGGTCCAACCGGCGCGCGCCCGATGCCGGTCAGCGAGGATGGTCCTCGCGGGCCGCCTGGACGCGTGCGGCTGCGTCAGCTCACGGATCCGTCATCTTAGGGCGCCGATGCGGCCGCGGCAATCGGCCGGCAAGGGCTTCGCCCGCCCGCCGGTTCGATCCCTTCGGAAGCGGCCCCTCGGGGCGGACGATCACGTCCGTCATCGCGTCGCCGACGAGGGGGATGCGGGGCGCGCGGCGGATTGGGACTGCCGCCGCCACCGGCGCCTTGCGATGCCAATGACGCAGGGAAAGGGACCCCGCGCACGTAGTCCAGCCGATCCTGCGCCGCCCGCCGATCTCACCCCTGCATCCTCATCGTCTCGTCAATCGGCGCCATGTTGTGATTGAGGTTCGCCATGACCCAGAGCGACCCGGCGATGAGCAGCAGAACGATCAACACGCCGAACGCGAGCGCCATGACATTGTTGGTGTTGTCGGGTCCGGTCGTGATGTGGATGAAAAACACCAGATGCACGCCCATCTGGGCGATCGCCAAAACCGCGAGCGCCACGGGGATGCTCGGCTTCCAGACGAGCGTGGTGTCGGCAATGAAGAACGATGTGAAGGTTAAGAGAACCGCGAGGCCGAGGCCGATCAGATAGATCCCCGCGCCTCGCAGGTTCGGGGAGATGTCGAAGCCTTCGTCGCCCGGCGCCGTGTCTTCGGGACCCACGTCGTCGACCGTGTTGGAATCGCTCATCGCCAGGTTCCCATGAGATAGACAACGGTGAAAATCGCGATCCAGATGATGTCGAGCGTATGCCAGAACAGGCTGAAGCAGAGCATGCGCCGCAGGATGTCCGGCCGATACCCCTTTGCGAACACCTGCGCCATCATCGTCAAATTCCACAGCGAGCCTGCGGTCACATGCAGGCCGTGGCAGCCGACCAGCGTGAAAAAGGCCGACAGGAAGGCGCTTCGCGACGGGCCCGCCCCTTCGGCGACCATGTGGGCGAACTCGCGGAGTTCGAGGCCGAGGAAGGTGGCGCCGAACAGGAACGTCGCGGTCATCGCGCCGTAGAACCACCTGTCATTGTGCAACTCGGCGCCGATGCTCGCCAGACCGCAGGTGAAGGTCGAGAGCAGCAGGGCTGCGGTCTCGATCGCCACGCTGGTTTGATTGAAGAGCTCGCGTCCGCTCGGCCCTCCCGCGGTCTCATTGACCAGCACCGCGTAGGTGGCGAAGAAGGCCGAGAACATGATGATGTCGCTGAGCAGAAATATCCAGAACCCGTAGCCGACGATGATCCGTTTCGACGTCGCCTCGCCTGCGGCGTGCGCAACCGCGGCTTCGCCGGCCCACCCCGACGGTCCGTGCCCGAGACGATGCGGGTCTCTTTCGGCGGCGATGCTGGTCATGACGCCGCTCGCAGGTGTTCGAGCGCTGCGGCTCGCGCTTCTCGGTTGGCGCGGTTGATGCGCGCGACCTCCGCAGCCGGGATGACGTACTCGACCTGATCGCGCCAAGCGAAGACGACGAAGGTGGCGAAAGCGCCGGCGGCCGACAGCGCCGCCAGCCACCAAATGTGCCAGATCAGCGCGAACCCCAGAAACGTGGCGAAGAAGGCGGAAACGAAGCCGGTCGGGCTGTTCCGCGGCATCTCGAGATCGTGATATTGCGGTTCCGGGCTCAGCGCATATTGCTGAATGGCGCGCTGCTTCATGCCCCAATAGGCCTCCTCGCCATGGACGCGCGGCAGGACGGCGAAGTTGAACGCCGGCGGCGGCGAAGCGGTCGCCCATTCGAGCGAGCGCCCATTCCACGGATCGCCGGTGACGTCGCGCAGTTCCTCGCGATGGCGGATGCTGACGACGAGTTGCGCGATCTGCATGAGAATCCCCGCGAGGATGATCAGAGCGCCGAGGGCCGCGATCAGCAGCCACGGACGCCAGGCGGCGACGTCGTAATGCTGCAAGCGACGGGTCATGCCCATGAGCCCCACCACATAGAGCGGCACAAAAGCGACATAGAAGCCGACGAACCAGCACCAGAAGGCGGCTTTCCCCAGTCCTTCGTGCAGCCGGAAGCCGAACGCTTTCGGGAACCAGAAGGTGTAGCCCGCGAACGCGCCGAACAGGACCGCGCCGATGATGACGTTGTGGAAGTGGGCCACGAGGAAGAGGCTGTTGTGCAGGACGAAGTCCGCTGGAGGTACGGCCAACAGAACACCGGTCAAGCCGCCGATCACGAACGTGACCATGAAGCCGATCGACCACAGCATCGGCGTCGAATAGACAATCCGGCCGCCATACATCGTAAACAGCCAGTTGAAGACTTTGACCCCCGTCGGCACGGCGATGATCGTCGAAGCGATGCCGAAGACCGCGTTGACGTCGGCGCCGGCCCCCATCGTGAAGAAGTGGTGCAACCACACCAGGAACGAGATGATGCAGATGGCCATCGTCGCCATGACCATCGACCGATAGCCGAATAGCGGCTTGCCTGAGAACGTCGAGACGACTTCCGAAAATACGCCGAAGGCAGGCAGTACGAGGATGTAGACCTCCGGATGTCCCCACGCCCAGATTAGGTTCATGAACATCATCATGTTGCCGCCGGCCTCGTTGGTGAAGAAATGAAAGCCGAGGTACCGGTCCAGCAGCAGCATCGCCAACGTCGCCGTGAGGATGGGGAAGGCGGCGACGATGAGCAGGTTGGTAGCGAGCGTGGTCCAGCAGAAGATCGGCATGCGCATGTAGGTCATGCCGGGGGCGTGAATTTTCAGCACCGTCGTCACCATGTTGACGCCTGTCAATAGCGTCCCCACCCCGGAAATCTAAATCGCCCACAAGTAGTAGTCGACGCCGACGGTGGGCGAATAGGCGAGTTCGGAGAGTGGCGGAAACGGCAGCCATGTCGCCCGCGAGAACTCCCCGACCATCAGCGAAATATTGACCAGGAGAGCGCCGGTGGCGGTGAGCCAGAGGCTGACCGAGTTCAGCGTGGGGAACGCGACGTCACGAATGCCGAGCTGCAAAGGCATGACGAAGTTCATCAGCCCGATGACGAACGGCATCGCCACGAAGAAGATCATGATCGTGCCGTGGGCGGAAAAGATCTGGTTGTAATGTTCGGGCGGCAGGTAGCCCTGTGAACGGAACGCTAGGGCCTGTTGCGACCGCATCATCAGCGCATACGATGAAGCCGCGCAGCAGCATCACCAGCGCCAGGACCGTGTACATGACGCCGATCCGCTTGTGGTCGACGCTGGTGATCCACTCGCGCCAAAGATAGGGAAACCAGCCTTTCCATACGACCAGGGCGAGGACGCCGACGATCACCAGCGCCACGATGCTGGACGCGACCAACGGAATGGGCTGGTCCCACGGGATGGCCGACCAGCTCAGCTCGCCCAGCAAGTTCATGCCAATAAGTCTCCGTTCCCAGGGGAGGCGCTAGTGTTGTGCCTCTAACGCTTCGACCCTACTCGAAAACGCTTCGACCCTACTCGAAGTCCTAGTGTTGTGTCTTTAACGCTTCGACCCCACGCAGCGCCCGGAAAGTCGTAGGTTCCGGAGTCCGAGCGCGGTGCTTTGCGTTAAATTCACTACACTAGGAGTCGCAGAACACCAGCCTCCTGTAGGGGCGCCTTGCGTTAGAATTCGCAAAACTAGAACCGGGTTGATCCGCTTGCGGGCCCGGCGCAGGCGGGATTTTGTCGCTGACAATGTCGTCGAACAGCTCCGGATCGGCAGACGCGTAGGTGAAGGGGGCGGCGCTCAGGGTCGGCTTCTCCAACAAAGCGTAGCTTTGCGCGTCCAACGTCGGACCCGTGGCTTTGGCGGCCGCGACCCAGGCTCCGAACTTTTCGGTGGGGACCGCGCGCACGACAAAATGCATGTTGGAGAACCCGTCGCCGCTATACATACTGGAGATGCCGGGGAATTCGCCGGGATCGCTCGCAAGCAGATTGAGCTGCGTCCTCATGCCGTGCATCGTGTAGATCATGCTGCCGAGCCGGGGGATGAAAAAGGCATTCATCACGCTCGCGGACGTCAGCGAAAAGTGAAGGGGCCGACCCACGGGAACGACCAGCAGATTGACGCTCGCTACCCGCTCATCCGGATAGATGAAGAGCCACTTCCAGTCCAATGAGACGGCCTGAACCTCGAGCGGCGCCAATTTCGAAACGAGAGGTTTTGCAGGATCGAGATCGTGGGACCCGATCCAGACCACGCCGCCGAGGAGGATGATCACCATCGTGGGGATCGACCAGACGACGAGCTCGATGCGGCCGGAGAACCCCCAGTCCGGCAAATAGCGCGCTCTTGCGTTCGAGGCACGAAACCACCATGCGAATGCGATGGTCGCGATCATGGTGGGAAGAACGATCGCCAGCATGATCGCCAGCAAATCGATGAGGATCGTCTTATCGGCTTCGCCGATGGGCCCTTGCGGGTCGAGAACCGCCGGCTGGCACGCTGCCAGGCCAAGCGCCATGGGCGCGATAAGCATCCCCTTCCGCATGCCGCACCCCGAGTTTGCCGCACGTGCGCTGCAGTTTTTCCACGCGACAGCGGCTTTAATTTGTCGCTCGTGCGGCGCGGCGCTTCCTCGCGCCGCTACACCCTCGCGAGCTCCACCGCCGTCTGCGCGGCCAGAATCGCGTTGTTCTTGATAAGCGCGACATTGGCCTCGAGGCTCCGGCCGCCGGTGAGCTCCACGACGCGCTGGAGCAGGAACGGCGTCGCCTCCTTCTTGCCGACCCCTTGCTCTTTCGCCTCCGCCACCGCTTCGGCGATGCGCTCCTCGATCACCGCCTCCTCGAGCGCGTGATCCTCGGGGACGGGGTTCGCGATCAGCAGCCCGCCGGGGCCGACGTCGCGCTGCAGGCGGATCATGCGGGCGAGGTCGCGTAAGCCGTCGCAGCGGTGCTCCAATTTGAAACCCGACGAGCGGGCGTAGAAGGCGGGGAATTCGTCGCAGCGGTAGCCGACGATCGCCACCCCCTGCGTCTCCAAAAACTCCAGCGTCTTCTCGATGTCGAGGACCGACTTCGCCCCGGCGCAGACGACGGCGACCCGGGTGCGGGAAAGCTCGACCAGATCGGCGGAAATGTCGAACGTCTCCTCGGCGCCGCGATGGACGCCGCCGATGCCGCCGGTGGCGAAGATCTCGATGCCGGCGAGCTGGGCGACGAACATCGTCGCTGCGACGGTGGTGCCGGCCGAGCCGCGGCGGGCGGCGACCAGGGCGAGGTCGCGCCGCGAGGCCTTCACCACGCCGCCGGTGAGCTGGGCGAGGCTTTCGATTTCGTTCGCCTTGAGGCCGACCCGGAAGCGCCCGTTGATGACCGCGATCGTCGCCGGCGCGGCGCCGAAGGAGCGCACCCCGTCCTCGACCATGCGCGCCGTCTCGACATTGCGCGGATAGGGCATGCCATGGGTGATGATGGTCGATTCGAGTGCGACGAGGGGTTTTCCGCGCGCCCGCGCCTCGGCGACCTCGGGCGAGAAATCCATCAGATCGGCGGCGCTCATACGCGATCCTCCCTTTTTGGCCGCGATCGGCACGGGTAAGCGATTATCGGGAATCGGCGGCGAAGGATCAATGGCGCCGCGCCCAGTGTTCGAACGCGGGAGCGTCGCGCCGTTAACCGCTCCGGCGTCCAGTTGGGCGCCGAGGCCCGCCGCGGTTTGGAGTCGGTGAGACGATTGGGCTAGCTTGGCCCGCCCATCCGCCGGCTCGTCTGGAGCAGCGGCGGGGCCAAGGAGTTTGAACCGACGCGATGGACGAGAAGCCCGAGGCGCCCCAGGCGCCCAAGCCCGATCTCGCCGCCGCCCTCCGGCGCGCCCGGCTCGAGAACGCCGAACGCGCCGACGCGATCGCGGAACTGCGCGAGATCGAGATGGGGCGCCTGGCGCTGCTCGAAAGCGCGCTCAAGTCCGTCGTGCGGCAGGCGCCGCCGGGCGTGGATCTCTTCGACCTGACGCTCTCCCAGGGCGAGCGGCCGCGGGTCTTTCTTGATATGGTCGCCTTCGTCGAGATGGGGCGGGACCGGCGCACTTACCGCTTCTTTCAGGACACGCTGCACGGCCGGGTGCTCATCGCCGAGAGCCAGCAGATCGACAAGATCGTCGCCGCCGTCACCAACTATGTCGCGAGGCGCCTCGTCGAGCGGGAGAGGGCGCTCGCCGCCGATAGCGAAGGCGTGGAGACGCGGCGGCCTGCCGCGCCGGCCGCGGGCGGGGCCGAAGGCGAGCCGGCGCCGCCGGCGCCCAAAGCCGAAGCGTCGCCGCCCAAAGCCGCGGCGCCGCCGGCCGCGCCGCGCCGCGCCTTCAGTCAGCGGCTCGGCGACGCGCTGAGCTTTTTCTTGATGACGCTCGGCGCGGTCACGCTCATTTGCCTCATGGCCTTGGGCGGATATCTCGCCTGGACGCTGCGGCTGCGCGATCTCTGGGCGCATTGGTTCGGCGCCCCGCCGTTTTGACGCGGCGCTTTCCCTTCTCCCGCATCAGGGCGTTCTGACGAACGCCCTTTGGCGCGGCTGGATGAGGACTTGCGCCGAGGCGCACGGCCTTGATTTGTCCGTCATCGCACGTGACAATTCGACGCTGCGTCATGCTGACGCCGGAACGCGGGCAAGTCTTGAAGCGGGCAGGGAAGCATGGATAACGCCTTCTTTTCCGATCTCCTGGCCTCGATCGCCGAGCGCGGGCGCTCGGTGCTCAAGCTGACCGCCTGGCCGCGCGACGCCGACAATCGCGCGGGCTCGCTCGCCGACATGTGCGCCGCGCTGCTGACCGGGCGGGGCGAAGCCTCGGGGGTCGCGCTCGCAAGCGAGATTCTCGCCCGCTACCGCGGCCTTTCCGAGGACGACAAGGGAGCGTTCTTCCGCGCGCTGGAGGACGACTTCGGACCCGACCGGCAGCGGGTCGAGGACGCCGTGGCGCGGTGGAGCGCGACCCGGGGCGAGTTGGCTGCGAGCGAGATCCACTACGCCTCCGAGCCGCGCCGGCAGGAGCTCTTTCGCCGACTCAACCGCGCGCCGGGCGGCACGGCGGCGCTGGTGGCGATGCGCGCCGACCTTCTCGACGTCATGATGCGCGGCGACCGCGGGCTCGCCGGGGTTGACCGCGATTTCCAGCATCTGTTCGGCTCGTGGTTCAACCGCGGCTTTCTGGTGCTGCGCCGGATCGACTGGTCCTCGCCCGCCGCAATCCTGGAGAAGATCATCCGCTACGAGGCGGTGCACGAGATCCGCGACTGGGACGATCTGCGCCGGCGCATCGATCCGGCGGATCGGCGCTGCTACGCCTTCTTTCATCCGGCGCTGGTCGACGAGCCGCTGATCTTCGTCGAGGTGGCGCTGACCCTTGCGCCGCCCGAGGCGATCGCGCCGCTGCTCGCCGAGCGGCGGGCGCATGTCGCGCAGGACAAGGCGCGGGCGGCGGCCTTCTATTCGATCTCCAACTGCCAGCAGGGCCTGTCGGGCGTCACCTTCGGCAATTTCCTCATCAAGCAGGTGGTCGCGGAGATCCGCCGCGAGCTGCCGCGCATCGAGAGCTTCGTCACGCTGTCGCCCGTCCCCGGCCTTCGCGCCTGGGTCGAGACCTGCGACGACCCGGCGGTCGAAGCGTTGGCGGCGTCCGCGCGCGAAACCGCGCTCGACGAGCGCTGGGCGGAAAAGACCGAGAGCGCCCTGCGGCTGCGCAAGGCGCTGGAGCCGCTGGCGGCCTATTACCTTCTCAAGGCGCGGCGCGCGGACGGGCGGATCATCGATCCGGTCGCGCGCTTCCATCTTGGCAACGGCGCGAAGCTCGAACGGATCAACTGGATGGGCGATCTCTCGGCGAAGGGCCTCGCCGAGTCCTACGGCGTCATGGTCAACTATCTCTACGATCTCGCCGAGATCGAGCGCAATCACGAGGCCTACGCCAACCAGGGCGTCGTCGTCGCCTCGGGCGCGGTGAAGAAGCTCGTGCCGAGCGCCAGGACTCGCGCGCCCGCCCCGGCGTTGCCCGCGCCCAGCGATTGAGCGCCCGCTGGCTTTGGAACAAGGCGACCTGCACACGCGTTGAGCATGAAGAGCCGGAGGCCGCACGAAGCTTGTGGACAAAGAGCGACCTCGCCCGTGCGCCGCTTTTCAGCCGTAAAGACTTTTCTAAATTGTTTGGAGAAATGGGGTCTGGCACGTGATTCGCATGGCGAGGCGGCATGAAGGCACGAGAGACGATCCGAACGGCTCAAGCCCGGCCTCCACAGAGCGGAGGCCGCCGAAAAGCGCCCGCCAAGGATCCCCTTGTCGCCGCTCTCGCTGTTGTGACGTTCGCCGCCGCGGTCCCTGCTGAAGCCTACACCGTGCGGAACGATCCGGGCGGCTCGGTCGGTCTCTACGCCATGGCGGCCGCGCAGACGGCCGAGCCGATCCGCATCCTGGGCCGCTGCGAATCGGCCTGCACCGAATATCTCGGGGCGCGCGAGGTCTGCGTTTCGCCGAACGCGCGCTTCATGTTCCACGCCGCGCACAACTTCGACGGCTCGCGCAACGAACGGGGCGTGCTGGTCATGCTGGCCGCCTATCCACCGTCTTTACGCAAATGGCTCTATGAGCGCGGCGGTCTCACCGCCGATCCGATCGACGCCACGGGCCGCGACCTGATCGCCCTCGGCCTTCCCCCCTGCGAGTGACGTCCTTCTCCCCTTGCGGGAGAAGGTGGCCTGATAGGGCGTTCGAAAGAACGCCCGACTTGCGACGGGCTATAGGGCCGGATGAGGGGTCGGCGCGCAAGCGCCGAGGTGCGAGGCGGCGTCGCCGAGGAGCGCTGCACGCCGGTGTTCCTGTAGCCTTCGTTGTCGTAGCAAATGTAGAGCACGTCGTCGTTGCGCTCGAACATGCCGGAAAGGCAGCCGAAGCCGATGTCGGTGGTGCCGCCGTCGCCGCCCTGCGCCACCACGCGCGTCTCTTCGCGGCCGAGCACCCGCATCGCCGCCGCGACCCCGGTCGCCACCGCCGCCGCGTTGCCGAACAGCGAATGCATCCACGGGATCTGCCACGACGTCTCGGGATAGGGCGCGGTGAACACTTCGAGGCAGCCGGTCGCGTCGGGCGGCGGGCGGGGACACGCATGCGAGAGAGGCGCTCAAGGGGTCGGCCTTCCCAACGACCGCGAAGGCCGACGGACGGCGCGTCTCCCGGATGAAGATTGCGAAATGGACTTGTTCGCAAGATCGCGCCATGCGATACTTTGAGTATCATTCTCCGGAGAGTCAATTGCCAATCCCGAAAGTATCGACGCGACAGGTGAAGGCCGCGAGAGCCTTGCTCGAGTGGTCGCAGGGGCAACTCGCAGCCGCGTCAGGCGTGTCCGTCCCGACGATCAAGCGGCTGGAGTCGCAGACGGGCGATCTGGGAGGACGCGCGGAAACTGCCGCTCGAATCGTCGCTGCGCTGGAATTGGCCGGCATCGAGTTCATCGCCCGGAACGGCGGGGGCCTCGGGGTCAGGCTGCGAAAGGGCCGCGAGCCGGAGACCATCGCGCTCGAAGACCTCAACGCCAGCAACGACGAGTGAGGGCGACGAGCGTTCCGCCCGGCGTCGGTCGCTGCGCCGCGCGACAGCGCCGCGGTCGCCGCCGCAACGATCGCCGCGCTCCCAAAGACAGCATCGCCTTCCTTCTCGGGTCACGCTCAAATCCACAAGCGTGTGCTGAAAAAGCGAGCGGGGGGGGTTGACGCAACCCGCCGCGTGTGTTCCACGTTGTCATGATGCCATCGACGAAAGAGCGGATTCTTGCTGCCGCGATGGACCTGCTCGACACTGGCGGGCCCAGCGCGATCACGCTTCGCGCCGTCGGAAGCGCCGCCGGCATCTCCCAGTCGGCCCCTTACCGCCACTTTGAAGACAAGCGCGCCCTGCTCGAAGCCATGGTGCGGGCGAACCTCGACCAATTGAACGCGACGCTCGAAAAGGCCAGGCGCGATGCGACGTCGCCGTTCGGCGTCCTGTCGCTCGCCGTGCGCCAATATTTTGATTTCGCGCGGCGCTTTCCCGTTCGCTATCGGTTCCTTTTCGAGGTCAGCCGCGAGGACCGCGCCTTGAGGTCCGAGACCGGCCGCACGTTCGAGGCCTTGACCGGTCTCGTGCAGGCGGCGCAGCGGGCCGGCGAGCTCGAGGACGGCGAAGCGTCGCAGATTGCCGACCTGATCTTCGGCGCCGTCTTCGGAATGGCGGATTTGGCGCAATTCGGTTTCACGACCGTCGCTGCCGGCAGGGGGGCGGTCGACGATGCGGCGCCGCTGCTGCTCCGCCTGCTCGCCCGCAACCCCGGTTGTCAAGACGCGTAGGATGAGCGGCGCGCGGCCGAGGTCCGCGGGAGGGCGGCCCGCGCGCGAGACACCGGATCGAGGAATTGACCCCCCCCTTGACGATTGGAACGCGGCATCGGCGCGCCTCCAAGTCTTCATGGTGCCCTAGCCGGAATCGAACCAGCACTCCTTGCGGAATCCGATTTTGAGTTGGCCTTTAAGCGTTTTACCGCGTTAGACGTAGTTCTCCACAATTGGATTTATTAGGACTTTCAAACGGTTGAATTTCCTGTAATATGACTGTGTTTCCTGTCGTTTCCGTTTCGGTGACGACACGGTGACGACACGGAGCGCAGTCGAATGGGCAAAATCACCAAGCGGATTATCGATGCGCTGATAGCGTCTGGCCTCCCCGGCGAGGTGATCCGTGATGACGATCCGCGCGGCTTCATCGCCCGGCTGAACGCCAACGGCTCGGTTTCATATCTCGTCGAGTACAGGGCAGGGCGCGGGCGCGGCTTTCCGGTGCGCCGCCCCGTTCTAGGCAAGCACGGCCAACTGACGCCCGATCAGGCGAGAAGCCTTGCAAAGAACATGCTCGCGCGCGTTCTCGCCGGGGACGATCCGGCGCTCGAACGAGCGAACCGCAGGAAGGAATGGACTGTCGCCGAGCTTTTGCGTCATGCGCTCGCGACCCATTGGCGGGTGAAGGCGAAGCCGAGCACAATCAAGAATTTCGCATCGACGATTGAGCACGCGCTAATCCCCGAATTTGGCGGCAAGAGGCTTTCTGCGCTCACCCGCTCGCAAATCCGAGGTTGGCACGCGAAACAAACCCACCGGACGCGCCAAGCCAATCTCGACTTGGCGATTCTGCGCAAGGCGCTCAACCTCGCGGTAGGCGACGGGCTAATCAAGGAAAACCCTGCGACAGGGATTCAGCCGCACCCCGAGCGTCGGCGCGACCGCGTTCCGACCGATCAAGAATTGGCCGCGGTGCTCGATGCGCTCGACGCCGCCCCATCCGGCCCCAGGCCGCCCTGTTGTTCAAGCTCTTGCTGTTCACCGGCTGTCGAACGAGCGAGTGGCGCGCCGCCGAATGGTTGTGGATCGACGCCGACGGGAGGACGCTGCGGTTGCCCGACGCCAAGGCCGGAGCCCGGCCGGTGGCGCTGTCAAGCATCGTGCAAGTGCTGTTGGCGGACGCGCCGCGCACGAGCCGCTTTGTAATCCCCAACGACGAAGGCACAGCGCCGCTGGCTCCCTCGACCGTCAGCCATGCATGGGAAACCGTTCGCAAGGCGGCCGGGGTCGAGGATTTGCGTGTTCACGATTTGCGACACGCATTTGCGACGCGCGGGGCCGGGCTGGGGGCGAGCGCCGTCACTCTGCGTGACGCGCTCGGCCATAAGACGCTGGCAATGACGAGCCGCTATATCGCCCGCCAAAACGATCCGGTGCGCGAACTGGCCGAGCGCATAGGCTCCCAAATTCAAGCGCTCGGAAGCCCGGCGACATCGAATATTGTCGATTTCGGCAAGGCGAAAGCGTGACGCGGTGTCGAGCCCTCTGACAGAGGATGGACGCGATGATCCGCTCGTCGCGAAAGTCTCAAAATTTCTCGGCGTGCTGCTGGGCGTCAGCCCCGAACAGCTTCACGCTGAAGTTCAAGCGGAGGTGTTTCGCCTTAAAACCACGCGCGAGGCTCTGGCGCGCCTTAGGGAGCGTCGATCCGCCGGAACAAAGAAAGCGTTAGCAAATCTCCGCCAAGCCCTCCAGCGGCTCAAGGACGCACTGAACCGCGTGCCCGAGGATTTTCGCCTATTGTTTTGCGCGGATGACATGATCCGCCAATTAAAATTGTATGAGGAAATTCTCGACAAGAAGGCTGTCTGGATCGAGGAGGACGGCAACCTTCGCGTAAATTTTGCGCCGCGCCTTCAAAAGCGAAACGCCGAAGACAAGAGGCTGGCCGCCGAGTGCGCACTCCGCCTATTCGACAAATTCGAGTTGCGGGCGACGACCACGCAGGGTGGTCGGCTTGAGAAGCTGGCGGCGCTCCTTCACAATGACAAAAGTGCTGGCAGCTTCCACGGGCAGATCAAAGATGTGCTCGGCAACAGAGAGGAAATGAAAAAAAACGGTCTTTGATCCTCTCTAGCTTTTGCCTTCACTTGCTTAGCCGTGCTCGGCAAGACCGAGCGTCGCTCATAGGCGGACGGCAATGGCTCCGAACCTCAAACACGATCAAGCTGAATACGTTGACGTAGAGAAGGCCGCGCGCATTCTTGGCGTGAGCGCAAGTTTTCTCAATAAGTTGCGCGTTTACGGCGGCGGCCCGCGTTTTGTGCGGCTGGGTCACGCTGTGCGGTATAACGCGAACTCTTTGCGCGAGTGGGCCAAGTCGCAGACGCGGTGCTCGACCTCCGATTCGGGGGCCGCGTGAGCAATGGCCGCCACAAAATGGGAAGGGCCGCCGACCGCGCAAGCGGCTGACGGCCCCGGATACGAGCGCTTTGCAGGCAAGCTCGATCTCAAAGATAGCGCTGATCCTGCTCGCGAGCAACTCGTGCTCGGCGTCGATATCGGCGCGACTGGAGCCATCGCCCTGTTGACGCAGGGCGGCCACCTGCTCGCGGTCCACGACATGCCGGTACTGGGGGACGGCCCCGCCGGCAGGCCCACGGTTAATGCGCCGCTACTCGCCGAGATCATCGCCAAGTCGCAGGCAACCCAAGCCTTCGTCGAATACGTCGGCGCAAGGCCCGGAGAGGGCCCTACAGGCGCATTCGCGTTCGGCCGGGCACGTGGCGTCATCGAAGGCGTCTTGGCCGCTGCCGGCGTTCCGGTGGCGTTCCTGACGCCGCCAAGCTGGAAGCGGTTAGTCGGCATTCCTCCGGGCAAGGATGGCGCGAAGGACGCGGCGCGTTCGGAGGCGATCAGAAGATGGCCGGCGCAGGCCAGTCTGTTCGCGCGCGTCAAGGACGATGGCAGGGCCGAGGCCGCGTTAATCGCTGTCGCCGGACTCGTGCGGGAGCGGAGCCGATGAACGCGCCGTTCCCGGAGCAGGTCAAGCGGTTTGCCGACAACTGGCCGGACGAATTTCGCCTGGGGTATCGTTTTGGCTTCCGTGGGAATGCCGATCCACGTTGCGACGAAGCCGGATACCCGCGCGGCTTCCACGCTTGGGCGCTCGACCGCCGCAACGCATGGTTCCGCGGCTTCAATAGAGGGCGCGTCGCCATCGACAAAGCCACCGCGCACGCGGGAGGCGGCGATGGATAAGCCGCTGCTCACAATGGAGGAAGTTGAAGCCGCCATCGCGGATCGGATGGCGAAGGCCCCGCCGCCGCCCATGATTGCGAAGGCGAAGCCGCTGCCGGTCTCCGACTTCATCGCCTTTTCGCCCGACCACACCTACATCCATCGCGCGACAGGCGAGCCATGGACCTCGACGGCGGTCAACGCACGGGTGATGCCGGTCGAGATTGGCGGCGGCAAGAAAGCGCTTAGCGGCTCTGTCTGGCTCGACCGCAACGACGCGGTGGAGCAACGTGTCTGGGCTCCCGGCGAACCGCCAATCATCGAGGACAGGCTGGTGGCCGAGGGCGGGTTCTTCCCCAAGCAGGGCGCTCGCGTCTTCAACGTGTACAAGCCGCCCTATATCGTCGCCGCGAGAACCGGCGAGGTCCGGTTCTGGCGCGACCGTCTGCATGAGCTGTGGCCCGAGCAGGCCGATCATATCGAACGCTGGCTCGCCCATCGCGCGCAGCGGCCCGGCGAGAAGATTAACCACGCGCTGGTTCTCGGCGGCAAACCGGGCATCGGCAAGGACGCTGTCGTTGACCCGGAGAAGCGCGCCGTCGGCCCTTGGAACTTCGCCGAGATTTCGCCGCAGGCGGTGCTGGGGAACTTCAACGAATTTGTCCGGTCGGTCGTCCTTCGCATCTCCGAAGGCAAAGACCTCGGCGACATCGACCGCTTCGCCTTCTACGAGGCGACCAAGACGCTGATCGCCGCGCCGCCCGACACGCTCAGGGTCAACCCAAAATACGTGTCGCCCTATTACGCGCTGAATGTCACCGGGGTCATCATCACCACCAACCACAAGGTCGGCGGGCTCTTCCTTCCGCCTGACGACCGCCGTCACTTTGTCGCTTGGTCCACCATCGAGCCGACCGCCTTCACCCCCGACGATTGGGTGAAATACTGGGCGAGGCTCAATGCGGGCGGCGCGGAAGCGGTCGCCGATCATCTGCGGCGGCTCGACCTCAACGGCTTCAACCCCAAGGCCCCGCCGCCGCACACACAGGCGTTCTGGGAGATGGTCAACGCCATGCGCTCCGAGGAGGAGAGCGAGATGGCCGACATCATCGAGAGCCTCGGAACGCCCAAGGCGCTCGTCATCGCCGACCTCATAGCCAGAGCCCACACCCTCGGACTCCGCTACGACGCCTTCGTCGCTTTCCTGCAAGAGCGCAAGAACGCCCGCCTCGTCGCTTCTCCGGCTCGAAAAGTGCGGCTACCGGCGGCTGGCAAACCCGGACGAGCAGGCTGGGCGATGGCCAGTCGGCGGCCAGCGGACCGGCGTCTATGTGCGGCAAAACCTCACTGATCGCGAGGGTCTTGAGGCAGTTAAGGCCCTCGACAGGTAGCGCCGAAAGATGCGTGTAAATTGTCTGCCGGGCCTGACGGGCCTGATATCCCTCTTCTCTCTCTCGCGTGTACGCGCCTTGAGCGGCATTTTCGTTGGTGAGGGTTGGTTAGAAAAGGGCTGGGGAGGGGGGATAGGGGATCAGGCCCATCAGGCCCGCCAGGCCCGCCCATCGCGCCGCCTGTTCCATGCAACGGGGGAACACAAAAATTCCGGCCTGTTTCGCGTGCTTCCACCTAAGATGGCTCTTCGAGGAAGCTGACAGCACGTTTAGCGCCTTTATCGGAGAGCCAGGGTTCAGCCGTGCGAAAAATCGGCTCGACGCGGCGATGGCGCGGCACGCCGGAGGCGAAAATGCGCCGTTCATTTTGCACGACGTGCGGCGTTCCGCCGTAACTCACATGGCGAGGCTCGGGATCGCGCCGCATGTCGTTGACCGTATCCTCAACCACACTTCGGGGACGATCCGGGGCGTGGCGCGGGTTTATAACCGCTTCGACTATGTGGATGAGCGCCGGGTGGCCTTGGATCGATGGGGCGCGCATGTCGAGGCGCTGGTCGAGGGCCGGTCAGCGACGAACGTGGCCCAATTTACTCTGCCTGATAGTGGAAGTATATTGGTTAGAAGTGCGCGCCATTTGACCAAAACTTCTCGTCTGCTAGCGCGAGACCAGCGCGTTCGTCAGGCGAAGGCAATCATTGAAAAACACGGAGAGGCGGAGGCGCGAACGGGCGCTAGCGTCGTAGAAAGAACTGAGAGCATGCTCGACTGGACCGAGTTCATGTCCAAGGGGGATCGGGCGCTTAGGTATGTCGGCTCCAAGAAGGATAGGCTAGCGGATGCGCGAGTTTTGGCGTGGCTTCGAAGAGGCGTCGCTTTGCTTCGCGGCCTTGAAATGTGGCCGAAGGGATTTGAGAACTTCCGCTCCGAGGTCGAACGCTGGGCGAACGCGTACGAAAGTGGGCAAGAGCGCCGACCGACGCGCGTTCCCAAGCGGCGCGCATATGACAAGAAATTTGCGGCGGAAGCTGCCGTACACTTATGCGACGAATTTGGAATAAGGCCGACCGCAACGGGACCGGACCCTATTGCAAATTGGCTGCAATCCTCTACGGCGATCCGAAGGCCGATCTACAAAAGCACTGCCAACGAGTGGTTAGCCCCAACTACAGCGCCTCGCTGGCCAGATCGGTGCCAAACCGGGATGAGGATTTTTCCGGTTCATCACCATAAGTCATGATTGACCTTGAGAACTCATCACAAAGAGAGCCCTCAATGAATAACACCGAAAACACCTCCGACGTCCTCGTGCCGGACCCGGTCGTATGGCGCGAGTTCGGCATCTGCTCGATGACGGGCTGGAGGTGGACCCAGGACCCTGGGCCGGGCTGAGTCCGATCAGACTGAGCGCCAGGGCCGCCACCGTGGTCTTCATCTGTAACCACCCTCCTCTCGGCGAACAAGGCAATCCAAACGCCCAGACCGCCCTCGACTACATTCTATTGAACAAATAAGGTTAAGGCACGGGGCATTTAACGCGGTCGGTCACGCGCGCTGAGGCCGCCCA
>CAWDTW010000110.1:0-17930 GCA_963805295.1 uncultured Alphaproteobacteria bacterium
GAAGACGCTCGAGCGTCTCGCCGCGCTCGGCGCGCGCTTCGTGACGCTCTACCCCTTCGGCGAGCGTCCGCAGGGCGACGCCGTCAAGAGAGATCCCGCGGCGGGCGGGGTCGTCGAGGTCGAGGACCTGACCGGCGAAGGGATCGCCTGGTTCCGCCGCGCGGGCGCGAGGAAGGGTTATGCGGCCCTGATCCGGCCCGACAAGTTCGTCTACGCTTTGGCGCCGGCGAACGGAGCCGCGGACATCGTCATGCACGCGCTGCGCGCGATGAAGGTTGACCGCGCCCCGACCGTGAACGCTCCTGAAAAACGGCTGCGGATTCCCGCTTGAAGCTTCTTTGCAACGTCCACCCTGCCCGATGTCGAGGGCGCGCTGGCGCGCAGATCAGAAGAAGGGAAGCGTCTTGACTCTTGAAGCCTCGCGAGCGGTCGCGGACAAACTTTTCGCCGCCGAAAACACGAGAACGCCGATTCCGCCGGTGCGTGAGATGCTGCCCGCTGACGCGATCGACCTCGCCTATGCGGCGCAGGAGATCAACACGGAGCGGCGGCTGAAGGAGGGGCGACGGCTGGTCGGACGCAAGATCGGTCTGACTTCGCTCGCCGTGCAGCGCCAGCTCGGCGTCGATCAGCCCGACTACGGCATGCTGTTCCACGACATGGCGGTTCCCGACGGCTGGGACGTTTCGTACGGTCGCCTGATTCAGCCCAAGGTCGAGGCGGAAATCGCCCTCGTGATCGGCCGCGATCTCGACGGCGACAAGCTGACGATCGCGGATATTTTGCGCGCGGTCGAATTCGCGCTGCCGGCGATCGAGATCGTCAACTCGCGCATTGCGGATTGGAAAATCGGCATCCTCGACACGATCGCCGACAACGCGTCCTCCGGGCTCTATGTGCTCGGCGCCAGCCCGAAGAAGCTCGACGGGCTCGATCTGCGCCTAGCCGGCATGGTGATGGAGCGCGCGGGTGAGCCGGTCTCCGTCGGCGTCGGCGCGGCCTGCCTCGGCGATCCGCTCTCGGCGACGCTCTGGCTCGCCAACACGATGGCGAAGGCGGGGCGGCCGCTGCGCGCGGGCGACACGGTGCTGTCGGGCGCGCTCGGGCCGATGGTCACAGTAAAAAGGGGCGAAGTCTACGAGGCGCGCGTTTCCGGCCTCGGCTCTGTCCGCGCGGCGTTTGCGAAGGAGCACGCTTAGATGGCGAAGATCCCCTGCGCGATCACGGGCTCGCGCGCGCCGCGCGGCTCAGCGTGCCTACGACGCATGAAGGCATCGAGGGGCTGCGCAGGCTGCCGAACTACGCCGACGTCGGCGTCGTGTTCGACGCGACCTCGGCGGGCGCGCATATCCGCAACAACGAGATTCTGCAGCGCGACGGCAAGAAGGTGATCGACCTGACGCCGGCGGCGATCGGACCGTTCACGATCCCCGTCATAAACGGCGACGCCAATCTCGACGAGCCGAACGTGAACATGGTCACCTGCGGCGGACAGGCGACGATCCCGATCGTTCACGCCCTGCGCCGCGCGACGAACCGCGTGATCTGGGGCGAGATCGTCGCCTCGATCTCGAGCATCGCTTCGAGGCCGGCGGCGCGGATGAGGGCGCGCTACGCGCATTGATCTACGTCCGCAGGCCCGACGGCGCCGCTGACGAGCGCGACTTCCGCATGCTGAAGATCATACGCGACGCGAGAAAGGCGAACAGACAGCTGACGCTTTCCCAGTTCAAGGACATGGTGAAGGAGCAATTCCAGCTCGTCCTGTTCGACGAAGAGCGCGCGATCAGGGCGCTGCCGAAGCTCGCACTTCCTGGCGAGCCTGAACGTGCTCGTCGTTCCGGAGCTCGAGGCCGCCTGGCGTCCTGCGCGGTCGCTGTCATGGTCGCGGCAGCGCGGCGCAAAGCTGCGGCTCCTTCGGTTCACTGATAACGAGAGGCGCTCAGGAGGGTTGGCCCCGCCCGTCGGCGGTGATCGATGCGCGTTTTGCTCATGCCTTGGCCAGCGCCCGGAGGCCGAAAGCGGGTGTCGCTCGCCCGTCGCTCTTCGCCTTGCGCCTGGAGCCGTTCGCCTCGATCTTCGCGCCGTCGAGGTCTACAGCGCCGCGCCTCGCCGCCCGCCTCAATCAGACAGTCAACCGTTGGTCAATCAACCAAATTCTGCTTTGCCTCCGCACCGGCTTTTTTGCGCCCCAGGTGCGCTACTTCAATTGATATGAAGAACGTCGGTCCCATTGCGATTGGTCGCTCGTCTTGCGGACTCATACCTAGGCTTAGGGTATTTAGCGGAAGGAGTATCCGCTAGTACGTTGGCTCACTTGGCTCAACGCACGCCGGAACTATCATCGACAGCAACATAGTCGTGAGTTTGTTCTGGAGGCAGCGCCAATGTTCAAGTCTCAGATCGCAATAGCCGCCATGATCGCCGCGACCGTCGCAGGCTGCAACAAAGCGGCCCCACCTGCCCCGGAGGCCCGGCTCGTCCGGACGGTCACCGTCGAGCACGGCGTGGAAGGTGAGATCGTCTCGCTGACGGGCCAAGTTCGCGCCAAGGACGAGGTCAGCTTCGCTTTTCGCCTCGACGGACGGATGATCGAGCGGCCGGTCCATGTGGGCGATGTGCTCAAGGCAGGCCAGGTGGTCGCCCGCCTCGACCCCCAGATTCAGGACAATGCGCTGCGCTCGGCGGAAGCCAATCTCGCGTCGCTCGAGGCGGTGCTGACCCAGGCGCGCCTCACCTTCTCGCGGCAGCAGGAACTCCTGAAGAACGGCTGGACCCCCCGGGCCAATTTCGATGAGGCCCAGCAGAAGCTCCTGACCGCCCAGGCCCAGGTCGACTCCGCTCAGGCGCAGCTGCGGATCGCGCGGGAACAGCAGAGCTACACGGTCTTGTACGCGGACGCCGGTGGCGCCGTTACCGCGACCGGCGCCGAGCCGGGCGAGGTGGTGCGCGCCGGCCAGATGGTTGTACAGCTCGCGCGTGAGGGCGGACGAGACGCCGTCTTCGACGTCCCCGAGCAACTCATCCGGAATGGCCCGCAGGACCCGCTCGTCGAGATCGCCCTCACCAACGACCCGCAGGTGAAGGCGACCGGCCGGGTGCGGGAGGTTGCGCCCCAGGCGGATTCCACCACCCGGACGTTTCAAGTAAAGGTTGGCATCACCGATCCGCCAGAGGCCATGCGGCTTGGAGCCACTGTGGTCGGTCGCATCCGACTGACCGCGCCGCCCGGCGTCGAGGTGCCGGCGAGCGCACTAACTCAGACAGGTGGACGCCCGGCCGTGTGGGTGGTCGATCCACAGAACCACACCGTGTCGCTCCGCGACGTGCAGGTCCTGCGGTACGATCCGGCCGCCGTCGTGATCTCCAAGGGCCTGGAAACAGGCGAGCTCGTGGTCACCGCCGGAGTGCAGACGCTGCGCCCCGGCCAGAAGGTCCGCCTCCTGGGAGCCGCCTGATGAACCGCTTCAACCTCTCCGAGTGGGCGATCCGCCATCGTTCGCTGGTCACCTATTTCATGCTCGTCATCGTGGTTGCGGGCGTCGGGTCCTACCTCCGGCTCGGCCGGAGCGAGGATCCGGACTTCACCGTCAAGACCATGGTTGTGCAAGTCGGATGGCCGGGCGCGACGGTCGGCGACACGCTCGAGCAGATCACGGACCGCCTCGAGCGCAAGCTGCAGGAGACGCCGAACCTCGACTACCTGAAGAGCTACACGACCCCGGGCAAGGCCACGATCTTCGTTTACCTCAAAGATTTCGACGCCCCCGGCTCAGGTGCCGGACATCTGGTATCAGGTGCGAAAGAAAGTCTACGACATCCGCAACGACATGCCGCAAGGCATCGTCGGCCCCGGCTTCAACGATGAGTTCGGCGACACCTACGGCATCGTCTACGGCTTCATTGCGGACGGGTTCAGCCATCGCGAGCTGAGGGACTATGTCGAGGACGTCCGAAAGAAGCTCCTCGAGCTGCCGGACATCTCGAAGATCGACGTCCTCGGGGCCCAGGACGAGCGCGTCTACGTGGAGTTCTCGACCAAGCAGCTCGCGGGGCTCGGGATCGACCGCGCCGCGCTGATCGCCGCCCTCAAGGCCCAGAACGCCGTCACCCCTCAGGGGGTGGTGCAAACCGGGGACGAAAAAATCCTGATCCGCGTCTCGGGCGCGTTCCGGACCGAGCAGGACATCCTCGCCGTCAATTTCGTCGCGAACGGCCGGATCATTCGTCTGGGTGACATCGCGCGCGTCACGCGCGGCCCTGCCGACCCGGCGCAGCCGATGTTCCGTGTCAACGGGAAAGAGGGCATCGGGCTCGCCATCGCTATGCGCACCGGCGGCGACGTCCTCGCTCTCGGGCACAACATCGCGCACGCCATGACCGAGATCAAGGCGAACCTGCCTGTCGGGATCGAGCCGACGCTCGTCGCCGACCAGCCCGTCACAGTCGAGCACGCGGTGGCCGACTTCATGGAGGCGCTGTGGGAGGCCGTCGCCATCGTACTTGGGGTCAGCCTGGTCAGCCTCGGCCTGCGCGCGGGCACCGTGGTGGCCGTCTCGATCCCGCTCGTTCTCGCCGCAGTGTTCGTGGCGATGGAGATCACCGGAATCGACCTTCAGCGAATCTCGCTGGGCGCCCTCATCATCGCCCTCGGTCTCTTGGTCGACGACGCCATGATCACGGTCGAAATGATGGTCACGCGGCTGGAGCAGGGCGACGACAAGGAGCACGCGGCCACCTTCGCCTACACTTCGACCGCCTTTCCGATGCTCACCGGCACACTGGTCACTGTCGCCGGGTTCGTCCCTATCGGGTTCGCGCGCAGCGCCGCTGGCGAGTACACGTTCTCGATCTTCGCCGTCGTCGCCATTGCGCTGATCGCATCCTGGGCCGTCGCGGTCGTGTTTGCGCCGCTGCTCGGCATTTGGATCCTCAAGAAGCCGAGGACCGCGCACCCGGACCAGCCCGGCCGGATCATGCTCGCATTCCGCGGCTTCCTCTTGCTGGCGATGCGAGCCCGCTGGGTCACGATCGCCGTTACGCTGAGCCTGTTCGCGGTGGGGCTCTATGGAATGCGCTTCGTTCCGCAGCAATTCTTTCCGTCGTCCGATCGCCCGGAGCTGCTGGTGGACCTGCAGCTGCCCGAAAACGCGTCCATTTACGCAACCAAGGACGTCTCGGCCCGACTGGACAAGCTCCTGAAGGACGATCAGGACGTTGATCATTGGAGCACGTATGTCGGGGAGGGGGCAGTGCGGTTCTATCTGCCCCTGAACGTGCAGCTCCCGAACGACTTTTTTGCGCAGGCCGTGGTCGTTACGAAGGGACTCGAGCAGCGCGACCGCGTGAAGGCGAAGCTGGAACAAGCGCTGGCGACCGAGTTCCCGAACGTTGTCGGGCGGGTCTACCCGCTCGAGCTCGGCCCGCCTGTCGGATGGCCGCTCCAATATCGGGTGAGGGGACGGGAGCCGGATGAGGTGCGAACAATCGCCTCCCGAGTGGCCGAGATAATAGGCTCCGCCCCCGGCGCCGCCAACGTCAACTACAACTGGATGGATCCGGGCCGCACGGTCAGAATCCGGGTCGACCAGGACCAGGCCCGCCTTTTGGGCGTGAGCTCGCAGGATCTGGCCCAGTGGCTCAACACGGCCATGTCCGGCGTCACGGCGACGCAGATGCGCAGCGGGATCTATCTCGTCGACGTGCTGGTCCGGGCCTCCGCCGAACAGCGCATGTCGCTGTCGACAATCCGGACGCTTCAGGTGCCGCTGCCGAACGGGCGGACTGTTCCCTTAAGCCAGATCGCCTCGGTCGAGTACGGGCAGGAATATCCCATCGTCTGGCGTCGGGACCGACTGCCAACGGTGACGGTGCAAGCCGACCTCGCGCCGGGCACGCAGGCCGCGACGGTCGTGCAGGCGCTGGCGCCGCAGATCGCGGCGCTGAACGCAGGCCTGCCGAGCGGATATCATGTCGACGTCGGCGGAACCGTGGAGGAGAGCGCCAAGGCGCAGACCTCGGTCGCCGCCGTCCTGCCGTTGATGCTCATCCTGACGCTCACCGTGCTGATGATCCAGCTTCAGAGGTTCAGCCGCCTGTTCCTGGTGCTGAGCGTCGCGCCCATGGGTATCATTGGCGTCGTCGCAGCCCTGCTCTTCGCGAACAAGCCCCTCGGTTTCGTGGCGATCCTCGGCGTGCTTGCGCTCACCGGCATGATCGCCCGCAACTCGGTGATCCTCATCGATCAGATCGAGAAGGATAAGGCGAAGGGGCTCCACCCGTGGGATGCGGTCGTCGACGCCACCCTGCACCGCGTCCGCCCCATCATGCTGACCGCTGCTGCGGCAATCCTCGGCATGGTTCCGATCGCGCCGACCGTCTTCTGGGGTCCGATGGCCTACGCGATCATGGGGGGCCTCGCGGTCGCGACGCTTCTGACCCTTGTCTTCGTTCCGGCGCTCTATGTGACCTGCTTCCGGATCCAGAGACCTCGCCCGGACGACAGCCAAAACATGAATATCGAGCCGCTTCCCGAGAGCCGCCTCGGGGAACGTAGGGGCGGCCGCGCAAAATCCACCATCCCCGAATTGGAAACGACGGCGCATCTCTAAGGAGACCAACGATGAAGTTGCAGAAGACCTTGTTGATCCTGTCCGCGAGCGCGATGCTCAGCGCGGCAGTAATCGCGCCAGACGTCGCGCTGGCCCAGCCATTGCCTGGCCCTCCTCCTGGCCCCGTTGGCGGCCCTCCTCCTGGCCCCGTTGGCGGCCCTCCTCCTGGTCCCGTTGGCGGACCTCCTCCCGGTACGCCCGGCGGCGGTCTTGCTGGTCTCTCTGGTCCGGGCGGTCCTCCGGGTCCTGGGGCCGCTGACCTTCCTCGTCCTCCCGGCGTCGGCGAGCCCGCTGGTCTCGCTCGTCCCGGCGGACCTCCTGGTCCCAAGGCCGCTGGCCTTCCTCGCACATCGATGCAGCCATCTTGAGCGCGGGCCCCTGGTCCTCGCGACCGCCGGCTTCCACAGGTGGCGGCGTCGAGTGAGACGGGGTAGAAAGATCGGCAATGGACTCTTGTACAGAACCCCTGTACCTCAAAACTGCCAAGCTCCGACGGCCTCCTACCGCAGCATCGGCGAAATGTCGGTTCCGCCCCAAACAGTCCGCTCGTCCCCGGAAGTGCGCAATGGCGGTTCTCTCGCCGCCAGCCACGTTTCTCTGTCCCCGGTTGCTGGCGAAGGCGGTCAGGATAGCGGCTGTCAGGTTTTGTGGGAGGACGGCGAACGCGTCTTCCGCCGAGGGTGGCGTCTGGGCGAGGACGGCAGCCAGAGTCCCGTACTGGTCGTTCTGCCCGTGGCTGCGCACCCGTCGCCCGCAAGCCTCGATCGCCTCGCCCACGAACACGGACTGAAGGAAGAGCTGGACAGAGCGTGGGCGATCCGGCCGCTGGAGATCGTGCGAGATGCTGGTCGCACCATGTTGGTGCTCGAGGATGTCGGCGGCTTCGAGCCGCTCGACCGCCTGCTCGCCGCGCCGATGGAGGTCGAGAGCTTCTTGAGCCTAGCGATCCGCATCGCCGTGGTTGTGGGCAAGCTTCACGAGTCCGGCCTTGTCCATAAGGACATCAAGCCGTTCAACGTTCTGCTGAACCGCACGATCGGAGAGGTGAAGCTCACCGGGTTCGGCATCGCCTCGCGCCTGTCGCGCGAGCACCAGGCGCCCGATCCTCCGGAAACGATTGCCGGCACGCTCGCCTATATGGCGCCCGAACAAACAGGACGGATGAATCGCTCCATCGATTCCCGCAGCGACCTCTACGCGCTCGGCGTCACATATTATCGGATGCTCACGGGGGTTCTGCCGTTCAGCGCCGCCGATCCGTTGGAATGGGTGCACTGCCACATCGCGAGGAGCCCGACACCGCCTGCGGAGAGGCTGAAAACTGTTCCGGCAGTTCTCTCCGATGTCGTTATGAAGCTCATGGCCAAGACCTCGGAGGCGCGTTACCAGACAGCTGCCGGCGTCGAGCACGATCTGCTGCGCTGCCGCGCCCAGTGGGAAGCAGAGCAGCGCATCGACCCGTTTCTGTTGGGCGAGCGGGACCTGCCCGATCGCCTGATGATCCCCGAGTGGCTGTACGGGCGAGAGCGCGAGGTCGAGGCCTTGCACGCCGCTTTCGATCGCATTGTCGCGGGTGGAGGGCCGGAACTGGTCCTGGTGGTGGGCCAGGCCGGAGTCGGCAAGTCCGCGGTGGTGCATGAGTTGCACCGCGCGCTGGCGCCGCTGCGCGGCCTGTTCGCATCCGGCAAGTTCGACGAATACAAGCGTGACATCCCCTACGCCAGCCTGGCGCAAGCCCTGCAGGACCTGATCCGGCCTCTTTTGGGTAAGAGCGAGGCCGAACTGGTTCCCTGGCGCGCCGCGCTCACTACAGCGCTTAGCCCGAACGGCGCGCTCATGGTGACGCTGCTCCCCAACCTCGAACTCCTCATCGGACCTCAGCCGCCGGCGCCGGAGCTGCCGCCGCGAGACGCGCAGCGCCGGTTCCAGCTGGTGTTACGACTTCTCCTCGGGGTCTTCGCTCGGCCGGAGCATCCGCTGGCTCTGTTCCTCGACGACCTGCAATGGCTCGATGGAGCCACGCTCGATCTCCTCGAGTACCTGCTGACACAAGCGGATTTGCAAAACCTGCTTCTAATCGGCGCCTATCGGGATGACGAGGTCACGCCCACGCATCCTCTGATGCGGCGGGTGGCGTCGATCCGCCAGGCGGGCGGACGGGTGCAAGAGATTGTCCTGAGGCCGCTTGGGCTCGAGGATGTGAGCCGAATCGTCGCCGACTCCCTGCACTCCGACCGCGCCCGGCCCCTTGCGCGGCTTGTGCATCAGAAGACCGCCGGCAATCCGTTCTTCGTCATCCAGTTTCTGACCGCACTGGCAGACGAAGGGCTGCTCGCTTTCGAGCATGATGCGGCTCGCTGGACTTGGGACCTCAAGCGGATACGCGCCAAGGGCTACACCGACAACGTCGCCGACCTCATGTTGGGCAAGCTGCGCCGCTTGCCCGCCGCGACCCGGGCCGTCCTGAAGCGCCTGGCCTGCCTCGGGAGCAGCGCGCCGATCGCCACCCTGGCCCTGATCCAAAGTGGGAGTGAGGATTCTTTGCATGCAACCCTTGGGGCGGCGGTGCGGGCCAGGCTCCTGTTACGCCAGGAGGGGGCTTATCGCTTTCTGCACGACCGCGTGCGGGAGGCGGCCTATGCGCTGATCCCAGAGGGCGAGCGAGCGGCGGCGCACCTCGCCATCGGTCGGCGGCTAACCGCGCACGCCCCGCCGGACGCGGTTGAGGAAAGCGTCTTCGAGATCGTCGGCCAACTCAACCGCGGGGCCGCGCTCATCCGCTCGGGCAAGGAGCGCGAGCGGCTCGCCGAGCTGAACCTGATTGCGGGCCGGCGCGCCAAGTTCTCGACCGCCTACGCCTCGGCGCTGACCTACCTCACCGCCGGCGCCTCGCTGTTGCCAGGAGACGCGTGGAAGCGCCGTCATGATCTCGCCTTCGCGCTCGAGCTCAATCGGGCCGAATGCGAGTTCCTCACCGGCGCACTCGCGGAAGCGGAAGCGCGCCTCGCCGAACTGGCGGACCGCGCCGCCAGCCCCTCCCTGGCGACCCTCACTCGCCTGCGGGTGGACCTCTTCATGACACTCGGTCGAGCCGACCGCGCCGTCGCGGTCGGCCTCGAGTGCCTGGGCCGCTTCGGCATCGCCTGGTCGGCGCATCCGACGAAGGACGAGGTGAGGGACGAATACGGCCGGCTTTGGCGGCGGCTCGGCGATCGCTCGCTCGAAGCGCTGATCGACCTACCCCTGATGGCCGATCCGGTCGCGCGCGCGACGATTGATGTTCTCACCTCCCTCGTGACGCCGGCCTTGTTCACCGACGAGAACTTGCGCTGTCTCGTGATTGGCCGAATGGGGAACCTCAGCCTGGAGCACGGCAATAGCGACGCGTCGTGCTACGCCTATACCGCGGTGGGCAATGTGCTGGGCCTCACCTTCGGCGACTACCAAGCCGGGTTCCGCTTCGGCCAGCTTGGGCTTGACCTAGCGGATCAATCGGGAATGGAGCGCTTACGAGCCCGTGTCTACCTGGCCTTCGGGAATCTCGCCAAACCATCGGCGCGGCATGTTCGGATGGGACGCCCGCTCGCGTGGCACGCCTTCGAAATCGCCCAGCAGGCCGGCGACCTCACCTACGCAGCGATTAGCCGCAACAACCTCCTCACGCAGCTCCTCGCCAGTGGCGCTCCGCTCGCCGAGGTGCAGCGCGAGGCCGAGGCTGGGCTCGACTTCGCGCGCCGCGCCCATTTCGATCTCGTCAGCGGCCTCATCACCGCACAGCTCGGGTTGATCCGGACTCTCCGCGGTCTGACGCCCATTTTCGGGTGCTTCAACGACGACGGGTTCGCCGAGCAGCAGTTCGAACGGCGGCTGGAGGGCGAGCCGAGTTTTGGGATAGCCGCCTGGATGTACTGGATACGCAAGCTGCAGGCGCGCATCCTTGCTAACGACTACGCGACCGCCCTCGCTGCGGCCGCGAGAGCCGAACGCCTCCTCTGGATGTCGCCAGCCATCTTCGAGCGGGCCGACTACCACTTTTACGCTGCGCTGGCGCTGATCGCGCTCTGCGAGGCGGCGTCTGACGCCGAGAGCGCCCAATACCGAGAGGGCCTGGCCGTCCACCACCGCCAGCTCCAGGCGTGGGCGGAACACTGCCCGGAAAACTTTGTGAGCCGCGCCGCTCTGGTCGGCGCGGAGATCGCCCGGATCGAGTGGCGCGAGCTCGACGCTGAACGCTTGTACGAAGAGGCGATCCGCTCGGCCCGCACGAGCGGCTTTGTTCACAATGAGGCCTTGGCGTACGAATTGGCGGCCCGCTTCTATGTGACGCGCGGCTTCGAAGATTTCGCTCGTATTTACATGGGCAACGCCCGCGCCTGCTATCTCCACTGGGGCGCCGAGGGCAAGGTGCGACAGCTCGACCAGAGTTATCCACGCCTCCAGACGGAAAAACCCTCGCTCCGGCCAACGAGCGCCATCGAGGCGCCGGTCGAACAGCTCGACCTCGCGACGGTCATCAAGGTATTACAAGCCGCCTCGAGCGAGATTGACTTCGAAAAACTGATCGACACGCTCATGCGCACGGCGATCGAGCAGGCGGGCGCCGAGCGGGGGCTATTGGCTCTGGCGCGCGGAGCCGAGCTGCGGATCGCGGCGGAGGCGACGACGAGCGGCGACAAAGTGATCGTGCATGTGGGCGACCAGTCTATGTCCGCAGTCGCGTTGCCGGAGTCGGTGCTGAACTATGTTCAACGCACCCGCAACAATGTCATACTCGACGACGCCGCGGCCGGGTCCCCTTTTGCCGAAGACCCGCACGTCCGCCACCGTAATGCGCGGTCCATTCTCTGCCTGCCGCTCATCAATCAGGCCAAGCTCATCGGCGTTCTGTATCTGGAGAACAGCTTGGCGCCACGGGTCTTCGTGCCGGCCCGTACCCCGGTGCTGAAGTTGCTCGCCTCGCAGGCCGCGATCTCGCTGGAAAATACCGATCTCTATCGAAAGCTGGCCGAACGCGAAGCCAGAATTCGTCGCATGATCGACGCCGACATCATCGGAATCTTCGTTTGGAATTTCGACGGACGGATACTTGAGGCCAACGACGCATTTCTCCGGATCGTGGGATACGAGCGAGAGGATCTCCTCTCTGGCCGCCTCTCTTGGAGAGAAATGACACCCGTGGAATGGGTTGGCCTCGTGACAAACAATGGCTCCCAGAGCTCAGGCGCACCGGAACCGTGCGGCCTTATGAGAAGGAGTATTTCCGAAAGGACGGCAGTCGCGTGCTCGTGCTCATTGGCGAGGCCGCTTTCGAAGAGGGCGGCGACGAAGGCGTTGCTTTCGTGCTCGACCTAACGCAGCGGCAGCGCGCGGAGGAGGCGCTCCGACGCAGCGAAGCTTATCTGGCTGAAGCCCAGAGACTGAGCCACACGGGCACCTCGGTCTATAACGCGGGAGGGACTTTCATTGGTGGAGGAAGCACCGAATGGGGGCTTGACCCGCTGCAGGGTCTCCCCGACCGCGAAACTGTCTGGCAACGGATCCATCCAGACGATCGCGACAGGGTGCACAGCGAGGTCCGGGAGGCGTTGTTCCAAAAGAGAGAGTACGCGGTCGAGTTCAGAATTGTCCTTCCCGACGGGACGGTTAAACATCTCGAATCCATAGGCCACCCCTCGCTCTCGTCGCAGGGAGAGCTTATCGAGATTATCGCCACGGACGTCGATGTGACGGAACGCGTAAGCGCCCAAGAGCAAGCCGAGAGACTGCGCCAGCTGGAGTTGAGATCTCGCGCACATGAATTGCCTGAGCATGATGGGAGAGTTGACCGCATCCCTAGCTCATGAAATTCTGCATCCGATCGCCACTGCGCGCAACAATGCTCGTGCCGGCACACGTTTTTTGGACATGAGCCCGCCAAATCTCGGCGAAGTCAGGGAAGCATTAAGCTGTATCGTAAGGGATGCCGACCGAGCAAAAGATATTGTCGGCCGCGTACGGGATCACGTCAAGAAAGCGCCTCCACGAAAGGGCAGAGGAGACAGATGTGATGTTGCACAAGCCCAAGCTGGTCGTCCCCCCAGACCTACTCACTCCGCCTGAGGGATGCAGAAGCTGCGATGTACAGGCTCTGGATCGCTTCTAAGCATTCGCTTAGCGTCGCCAACTAAACGCGAATCTCACACTACCCCCGCACAATAGCTTGCGGCGCCCCAAACCGCGATGTTCGTGATTGGCGGATCGAGCAGCCGGCGCGCCTCGAAGATGTGGCGTTCGCGGTCGTCGAGGACCGTCAGGGGTTCCGACCAGGAATCGCTTCTGGCCGAAAGCGAGGAGTACGAGGCCCGAAGGACGGCGCTGCGTTCGCGAAACCGGCGGGATTGCGACATAAAGCGCCTCTCCCGCGAGCGGGTCCGGCAGATCGAAACGCGCGCCTTCAGGAAAGTTCAAACGGCCGCGCATGCTGCGAGCGAGCGTACGACGGATGCCGACGGGCCAGTAGATCAAAGGATAGACGACCTCGTGCATCAGACGAGCCTCCATGCTTCGGCGCGACAGCGCAACTCATGAACCCACGCATGCCGCGTCGTACTGTTGCGCCTTCTCATCCTCGAGCAAGAGTTCGTGCGGGTCAGAGCGGCGTGCCCAGCCCCACGGTTACTCGTTGACCAACCTGAATGAGCATCGCCTGGATGAAATCGTCTGCGCGACCGCCGCGGCGCAGGTCGGCCTCAATGCCTGGAACCGGCCGTTTTACGAAGCGATTTCGGCGAGAAATTTCCTCGCGTTCTTGTACCAGCTCTTAGTCTTCGCAGCCATTGCCGGCGGCCTTCTCGTCCTCAATGTGACGCAAGCCTGGCTTCGTGAAATGATCAAGCTCAGATCACGAGAGTGGCTGACGCGCGATCTGTTCGCCGAGTGGCTGAAGCCCGCTGCGCATACCCGACTTGCCGGGGCAGGCGAAATCGGTGTCAATCCGGACCAGCGCATTCACGAAGACGCCCGTCGCCTAACCGAGCTTTCCGCTGACCTTGGCGTCGGATTGCTTCAGGCTTCGTTGCTTCTGCTGAGCTTCCTCGGCGTCTTATGGACGGTCTCCGGCGCGTTAGAGTTTTCAATCTGCGGCATTAGTCTCGCAATTCCGGGCTACATGGTGTGGTGTGCCCTTCTCTATGCTGCAAGCGGTACGTGGCTCACGTGGCGCGTTGGTCGTCCGCTTGTAAGCATGAATTCGCGGCGGTATCAGCGAGAATTTGAATTCCGATTCGCGCTCTTTCAGGTCAATCAGCAGTTGCAGAGCCTCGCCAGCCTCCGTGGCGAGGAACCAGAGAAGCGCAGACTCGGTCTCGGTCTCGAGAACGTCCTCGCAATTGTGCGTGAAATTATTGACGCCACCGCCAAGCTCACGTGGGTCACCGCCGGTTATGGTTGGGTTTCAATTGTCGCCCCGATCGTCATTGCGTTGCCCGCATATTTCAATACCAAGCTGTCCTTCGGCGAACTAATGGTCGTGGTTGGCGCGTTCTATCAGGTTAACCAATCGCTGCGCTGGTTCGTCGACAACTTTGCGTTGCTTGCTGAATGGCGCGCCGCGCTCTTCAGAATCATTAAGTTCCGCGAAGTGCTCTCGATGTCCGGAGATGTCGCGTCCACGGGCACAAAAGCGATGCTCGACGTAATCGAGCTTGATGTGGCACGGCGCCGCGTGAGGTCGAGATGCTTCCAGCAGTCAGCGAGCCTCACGCCCGGCAATTAGCCCCGCGACCTTCGCTGCGGTCGCGATTCCGCGCGGCGATCTGCCAATCCGCCACCCTGCCTTTTCGGAAGCGCTCGGTCATGCATGAGGACGTCGGAATACGCCGAAACGCGCAGGGTCCTGGGTCTGCGTCGAATCAGTCCCGACAGCGCATTTCGCCAATGCGATTTAACGCCTGAAGGACGAACGACGCTATCGGATCTTCATCGATCTCGACCGCGATCCCGGTCGCTTCCCGACGGCCCTCTGGCGACCAGATGGATCCGAAGAGCAGCGCGAGGTAACCATCTGGTCCTCAAACGACCACCTCGGGATGGGGATCATCCAAGGCTGCATTCGCGGCAGTGCAGCGCCACGGGACAGGCGCCGGTGGCACCCGCAATATTTCAGGCACGTATCATGGTGTCGTCGAGCTTGAGGCGAAACTCGCCGACCTTCATCGGATAGGAGGCCGCGCTTGTCTTCACCTCAGGGTCGGTTTCGAACCTTGCCAGCATTTCGACGAATGCGTCTTTGTTGCCCGACTGCCTGATCCTTTCCGACGCTCTTAATCACAATTCAATGATCGAGGGCGTGCGGCTCTCAGGCTGCGAAAAGAAAATCTGGCGGCATAACGACGTCGCGCATCTCGAGCGGTTGCTGATCGAGGCGGGTCGCGATCGCGCGAAGCTGATCGTTTTCGAAAGCCTTTATTCGATGGATGGTGACATCGCGCAGGTCCGCGAGGTCGTGGAGCTGGCGGAGCGACACAATGCGCTCAGCGATATCGACGAAGTTCACGCGGTTGGTCTGTACGGCCCGCGAGGAGGAGGCATCGCCGAGCGCGAAGGTGTCATGAATTGTATCGACGTTATCGAAGCCATGCTCGCCAAAGGATTCGGCTCGCTCGGGGGATATATTGCCGCCGACGCTCTAATAGTCGACGCAGTGCGTGGCTATCCGCCGCAATTCATTTTCACCCCCACATTGCCGCCCATGGTCACCGCTCGGCGCGTGCGCGGCGATCCGCCACCTCAAGGCTCCGAACAAAGAAAGAGAGAGCCATCAGTTTATGGCCGCCGCTACCAAGCACGCGCTCCGTGCGGCAGGCCTGCCCATTCTCGACAACCCGTCGCACATCGTCCCAATCATGGTGGGTGACGCGGACCGCTGCAAGGCAGCAAGCGATCTCCTTCTGATCCGGCACAACATCCATTCCCAACCGATCAACTATCCGACCGTCGCGATCGGAACGGAGCGTCTGAAGTGGCCCCGCGAAGCGGGACCGTTTTTGGCGGCGGTTAAGTTGGAAGGCCGTCTGCTGATTGTCCTTTATCACGCCGCCAAGGTGTTCTGTCTGCTGCTGATTCTGATCCGCCTGTGGGCATGTGGTCAACGCGCTTGCGTTGTCCACATGTCCATAGGCTGTCGGCGCCGCGCCTTCGCGCCAGACGGCCATCGGCGTGCGATAGCCGAGCGCCTGATGAAGGCGGCGCTCGTTGTAGAAGGCGAAGTATTCGCCGATGCCCGCTTTCGCCTCGCGGCCGTCGGCATAGCCTCTCAGATAGACGTCCTCGTATTTCAGCGAGCGCCAGACGCGTTCGATGAACACGTTGTCCATCCAGCGTCCGCGTCCGTCCATCGAAATGCGCACTCCAGCCTCGATCAGCGCGCCGGTGAAGGCCGCGCCGGTGAATTGGCTGCCCTGGTCGGTGTTGAAAATCTCCGGTTTGCCGTATCGGGCCAGCGCGTCCTCCAGCGCCGCCACGCAGAACGACGCGTCCATCGTGTTCGACAGCCGCCAGGAAAGAACCGCCCGGCTCGCCCAGTCGATGACAGCGACCAGATAGAGAAAGCCGCGGCCGATCGGGATGTAGGTGATATCGGCCGCCCAAACCTGGTTCGGCCGATCGATCGTCAGATCGCGCAAGAGGTAGGGATAAATCTTGTGCCCCGGCGCGGGATTGCTGGTGCGCGGCTTCGGTCCAAGCGCCTCGATGCCCATCCGCCGCATCAGCCGTCGCACGCGCTTGCGGTCGATCGGAAAGCCCTCCTCGCTCAGCGTCCGCGCGATCCGCCGCGCGCCGAAGAACGGCCGCGCGGTGAACAGCGCGTCGATCCGCCGCATCGCCTCCAAATCATTGTCATTGGCCGGTCGCGGCTTGCGATAGACGCCCGAGCGCGCCAGGCCCAACATCGCACATTGCCGGCGGATCGACAGATCGCCATGCGCGCGATCGAGCTTGGCTCGGCGGTCCGGCGCGCTCATTTGCCGAACCTCTTGGCGAAAAAATCGTTCTCGATCGTCAGCTGGCCGATCTTGGCGTGAAGCTTCTCGATCTCACGCGCCGACGCCGCCTCGGCGTCCAGCCCGACCTTCGGATCAAACGCCCGCGCCGCATGGTCCAGCAGCTGCTTCTTCCAGGCGTAGATCTGGTTCGGATGAACTTGGTGGCGCTGCGCCAGGTCGTTCACTGTCGCTTGTTCGCGCAACGCCTCAAGCGCGATCTTCGCCTTCAGCCCCGCGTCAATCTTCCGTCGTGTCTTCGTCATGCTCCGCTCCGTTCAAAGCCATTCGGAGCAGACTTCCTCCAACCAAGCCCGTGGTCCTAAAATCCGGGGCCACTTCTCGTCACGCCGATGCTCCGCCGCAATGAAGCGCATGTCTCCTTTCTGGTCGAGGCGCTTGTGGACGTGTGGAAGACACTCGAGCTTCCCGTTGCCACGCAGCAGGTCCTCCTGCTGAGCCGGCGCAAACCCAAGCCGGAATGCGTCTATCCCGAGTTGCGCAAAGCTGCCGAATAGACGAGGTTCGCGTCGTCGCGCTCCTTTTGGGCTCGATCAGCTTGCTGCTCGCGGGAGCCGGCCAGATGGCGACGTCGATCGCTCGATCCGCCGTGGCGGTGGTTGCGGCTGAGGTCTGACGACGAATCAGCGGCCGATGCGAACTGGCGAGACGACAGGCAAACCGCTTCCCTGACAGGCAGGGCTCAAATACGAAGGCGTTTCGCCGCGGCTTGTAAACTAGAGTCCAGCGCACCCCGACAACAGCGGTATCCTGAACGACCAGCGCACAATAGATCGCCGCATTCCAAATCATCAAATTGCGAAACGGGGCATATCGAGACGTGACCCGATCTGACCTTCGGCGAGGAGAATAAGTCGCCATGAGCGAACTGAATGAAATGGCTTCAAAGCGTTCAAAGCGATCGGAAACCAAGCAGGACCTTCTCTATCGGACCTCGGGCAGGTCCTTCTTGCGCAATATGGCTGCGGTCCGATCCGGTTCTCCGGAACTGACGACGCCTTGTATGAGCGGCATCTGCTTTTCGACGACATCGTCGCTCCGAACGCCGCCGGACCGCGCGAACAGTTTGAGGGGCCGCCCGCTCGGCGCGGGATGTCCTCTCACAACGCTGGGTGCGGACAGAAAGCACCTACGACCGCGAGGACCCGAAGCGGATATACTACATGTCTATGGAATTTCTGATCGGGCGCTCGCTAACCAACAATATCACCAACCTTCTGCTCGATCCCTTCGCGAAGCGAATTGCCGAGCAGCAGAACGTCGATTGGATCGGCCTCAT
>CAWDTW010000111.1:0-190296 GCA_963805295.1 uncultured Alphaproteobacteria bacterium
GCCAGTTCCGCCGCCATCTCCTGCGCGACGCTCTGCCGCATCCTGCGCATGAGTGTCAATCGGCGTCGAAAAGGGACCCCCCATCGGCATGGAAAAAGGACCCCTCTTGATCATCGGGAGCGGTTCATCCCCGGAGTCCATAGGGGGGACCCGCGCGTAGCGACGCGCCCTCCGCGCGGCTGGCGGAGCGTAGCGCGGGGGGTACCTGTGGGCCCCCGGGGGTGAACCGCGGGCGGGGGTAGCGCCGGTGGTGAGGCCAGGCGTCTGGGAACCGCTCGGAGCGACACGTTGGCTTGTCTTGAGCGTTCGTCGCTGGAAGGTCAGTCGCGTCCGAAGCCGCGTGGGGGTGCCACGCTCTCGAGTTCGGAGAGATCGAGTTCGCAGATAGCCTGGAGGGCCTCGGCCAGCGCGCTGTCGTGTTGGTTGGCCGGCAGCGCTTCGAGCCAATCGGCATACTGCGCTTGCAGCTCGCTGAGCTGGGCGACGGCGTCCTGCCAACGCCGGGCGCGGCTGCGATGGTCGGCCGGGCGACGGGTGCGGATCACCGGCGCATCGGCCGCGCGCGCGACGCGGTAACGGGCCTGGCGCTCGGCGTCGGTCATGGCTTTCTCGCCGATCGGCTTGCGCGGCATGGGGCCACTCCCAATCGTTACGTCACGAAACCCGGTTGGTGCGGGGCAGCTCAGGCGCGGTTTTTGAAGCGCCAGCTTTCGTTGCCGGTCTCGACGATATCGCAATGATGGGTGAGGCGGTCGAGCAGCGCGGTCGTCATTTTCGGATCGCCGAAGACGCTCGGCCATTCGCCGAAGGCGAGGTTGGTCGTGACGATGGTCGAGGTGCGCTCATAGAGCCGGCTGATCAAGTGGAACAGCAATTGCCCGCCGGCCTGGGCGAAGGGGAGATAGCCGAGCTCGTCGAGGATCACGAAGTCGAGGCGCGTGAGGTAATCGGCGAGCCGTCCCTGGCGGCCGGCGCGCGCTTGAGCCTCGAGCTGATTGACGAGATCGACGGTGGTGAAGAAGCGACCGCGCGATCCGGCGCGGATGCAGCTTCGCGCGATGGCGATGGCCAGATGCGTCTTGCCCGTGCCGGTTCCGCCGACCAGGACGAGGTTGCGCTGCTGGGCGATGAAGCCGCCGGCGGCGAGGTCGCGCACGAGAGCTTCGTTGATCGGCGTGTTCTTGAAGGCGAAGTCGTCGACGTCCTTGGCCAGCGGCAGCTTGGCGACGGTGAGCTGGTATTTGATTGAGCGCGCCTGCTTCTCTGAGATCTCGGCTTTCAGGAGATCGCCGACCAAGCGCTGCGGCTCATGCTTGCGCTTGATCGCCGTGGCCAGCGTCTCGTCGTAGGCGCTCCTCATCCCGTAGAGCTTGAGGCTGCCCATCATGTCGAGGACTTCGGTTCTTTCCATTGTCAGGCGCTCCTGAGTTGATCGTATCGGGCGCAGTCGGCGACCGGCGCGTGGCGGAGCTGCAAAGCGTCGGGCGTCATGATCGTCGCCGCCGGTCCGGGATCGCGCTGACGCGCGAGGATGTTGATGACGACGTCGGCCGAATGGACGCCCTCGGACAGCGCCTGAAGGCAGGCGGCCTCCACCGCAAGCAATCCATCGGTGAGCACGGCGGCGAGGATTTTGACCATCTGCCGGTCGCCGTCGTCGGAGCCGGCAAGCTTGCGCCGCACGCAATCGAGCGCCGTCGGCAGCACCCAGTCCTTGAATGGCGCGCCGTTGCGCAGAGCGCCAGGCTTGCGCGCCAGAACCGGCACATAATGCCACGGATCGTAGATCGTCTCGCCGCGCCCGTAACAGCGTGGATGCTCCGCCACGATGCGCCCGTCCTGGCGGATCACGACGCGATCGGCGTAGGCGTGGATTTCGACCGGGCGGCTGGCGCTCACCGAGTATTTGTTATTGTCGAACCGCAACCAGGCAGGTCTTCGACACCGAGGCCGGCGAGGCATGGAACCCGTCGAAGCGGCCGCGATAGGGAACGAGCTTGGGACGCTCTTCCTAAAGACGGCGGTGGAGACGATCTTCATCGGCAAGGATCGGCAATACAATCGCCGCTTCCTCCAGATGTGCTCGCACCATCTTGTCGAGCCTGTCGCCTGCACGCCGGCGTCGGGCTGGGAGAAGGGCCAAGTCGAGAACCAGGTCGGCCTCGTGCGCGAGCGCTTCTTCACGCCGCGCTTGCGCGTCAAGAGCTATGACGAGCTGAACGCCTGGCTCATGGACAAATGCATCGCCTGGGCCAAGGCGCATCCCCATCCCGAACAGCCCGACAGGACGATCTGGGAGGTCTTCGATCCTCGAAGACTCGAATGAGCGTCAACCGCTCGCGCGCCTCCATACTCAGAGACTTTGCGCGCGAAACCCAGTCGCAAGAATTGTCTTGCCCTGGCCGGGGCGTCCGCCGAGGACCCACAGCTCGCCGGGTCTGAAACCGCCGGTCCGCATGTCGAGGTCGGGCAGGCCGGTCGGAACGCCTGCATTGGTCTTTTCGCCCGCGCGGATCGCTCTGGCGCTCTCCAGGAGCCCGTCCGCCACCTTGGCAGGGTCACCGGCGTCAGCGATGGCCTGAAAGGCTGCGATGGCCTCGGACGCAACCTGTGTGGGCTTCATGTCAACAGGAGGGTCGGTCGCCTGGTCGATCACAGCGCGCGCGACCCCAATGATCTCTCGCCGACTTGCAAGATCGGTCACAGCCCTCGCGTAGTCAGCGGCGCAAATAGTAGGCGCAGCATTAGTGACCAGCTGCGCCAAGTACTGCGGCACAGTCATGCCGCCGACGTCGTGGTCACCGAGAAACGTCTTTAGCGTCACCGGCGAGGCAAGGCGGCCATCGACAATCATAGATGACGCAATAGCGAAGATGCGTCGATGAATTTCCTCGCAGAAATGCTCAGCCTTAAGGAACCCGGACACCCCAGCGAGGAGATCATTGTTGATGAGCAGGGTGCCGAGAAGCTGTTGCTCAGCCTCGATATTTTGGGGGAGCACACGCGGAGCAACGCCATCGCGGGCTCGATATTCTGCGAAATTGATCGTGGAGGAATCACGCATCGCGGTTCCTCTCGATCTCAGCCAAAATCGAAACCGCAATGTCTCCAAGCCTCTCCCAGCTCCAGCCGCAGAAGTCGTCTTCAGTTTTGTCAGGAAGAGACAACCGGCCCTCGACTAATTTTACTGCGTCACAAGTTCTCACGCCGCGAGCGCCTGGCGATCGGCGCGGCGCAACAGGGACATCGTGAGAGCGTATCGACGAGCGCGACCCCCGAATGTGAGCGGCCGTCTTCTAGTGCATCTGGTCGTCGACAACTACGCGACCCACAAGCACCCCAAGGTCAGGGCCTGGCTCAAGCGCCACCCCCGCTTTCACCTTCACTTCACCCCGACATCGGCCTCCTGGATCAATCTCGTCGAACGGTTCTTCGGCCTGATCACCGACGACGCCATTCGACGCGGCGTCTTCCACAGCGTCGCCGAACTCAACGCCGCCATCGAAGCCTACCTTGAGCAACACAATGCCGCACCCAAGCCCTTCGTCTGGACGGCGCCAGCCGCCGACATCCTTGAGAAAGTCGCCCGTGGGCGACAAGCGTTAAAGTTGGTACACCAGCAGCCTGTCGGACTCGAAGTCCGCTTGACCGATAACATATTGATATCATTGAGTTTTATTTTTCACCCAAGAAATCACGCGCTCGCGCGACCAGCGCTTGCAGGCGAACGCCACCTCGGCGCGGGCGCGATGCGGCTCCTTGACGGGAGAGGTGCGGCGCAAGGGCGGGGGCACTCCTCGGTTGACGGTCAAGGACCCGACGCTGTTGGAGGACTTGCAACGATTGCTCGAGCCGGCGACGATGGGCGACCCGATGCGGCCGTTGCGATGGGTCTCCAAGAGCCACGACAAGCTGGCGACGGCGCTTCGCGCCATGGGTCACAAAGTGAGTTCCTCGACCATTCCCAAGCTGCTGGAGGAACTGAAATATTGTCGCCATTCCAACCGCAAGACCAAGGAAGCCGGCAAACATCCTGATCGCGACGCCCAGTTCGAATATATCAACGCGAAGGTCGAGGCGTTTCAGGCGGCCGGCGAACCCGTGATATCGATCGACGCGAAGAAGAAGGAATTGCTGGGCGAATTCTCCGCAAGTCCTTCAGACCGCGCCCAATCGTGCTCCGGGCGACCTTCGTCGCGCGCGCGACCGCCGCAATCCCGCCGTAGCCCGCCGCCTTCGCCTCCGCCGCCGCGCTCAACCGCCGGCGTCGCTCGTCCAGCGAAGGCCGAAGCGCGTCAAACCGGACGCGCAGGGATGATTCGTCTATCATCATCACGATATAGACGCTCGCCTCGCACTCGGGAATCCGCTAAACAGCCGATGCCAGTAAACTCGCAAATTCCGAATCGGCTATTTTTGGGCGTCGCCTAAGTCCGACAGGCTGCTAGAACCCGGATAAATTCAGTCGCGTTTGGATGGTCCGTTTCGAGTTCGAGCGCGAACGCCTTGCGCAACTTTTTGGCGTCCCTCGCCGTACTCGAAGCAAATCTACCAGCCCACTTTTCGAAGAGCTTCAGTACTTCTTCCCAATCCACCACGTTATGCGGTCCTCGCACCCAACGGGATCACATTCGCGCCGACCTCGCGCGGCTCGCAGAAGTTTGCCCACGCTTCCATGAGTTCCCGGCGCTTTTCGAGCAGGTCAGTGCGCCGGTAGGCGCGCTCAACCTTGCCTCCCACCTGATGCCCCATCGCCTGCTCGACGACGGCGTGCGGCACGGTCGCGACCTCCTCGGCCCAGGTCCTGAATGTGGCCCGGAACCCGTGGGCCGTGATTGCCCGACTGTCCTTATCCAACCATTTCCGGGCGCCCGAGTTCATCCGCTTCAGGAGCGTCAGCATCGCCATATTCGACAGCGATTTTTCGGCGCCCGAGCTGGGAAAGACGAAATCCGAATGGCGCGCCTTCTCCATACCGCGGACAATCTCGACGGCGCGCAGCGACAGCGGAACCCGGAGCGGTTCCGTCCGATGCTCGCGGTCCTTCAGGCTCGCCAATGGAACAGTCCAAACGGTACCGTCGACGTCAAACTGGTCCCATGTCGCCTTCAAGACCGCGTCCGTGCGCACATTCGTCAAGATGAGGAATTCCAATGCCCTCGCGGTGACGGCGTCTCGGCCGCGAAGGTCTGTCATGAAATCTGCCATCTGGTCATGTGGCAGAGACGGATGACGACCTCGGCTGAGTTGTCGCGGCGCCTCAAATCCGAGCGCCTTCAAGTCGGTCCAAACTGCCGGGTTGCGGTTCATCGCGACGCCGTGCTCGTCGCGGAGGATCACGCGTGCGCGGTCGAATACTCGGCGGATCGCTGGATAAGTCTTCCTGGCGACTTCTGGTTTCTTCCGCCATATCGGCGCGAGAACGGCAGCGATCTCAAGCGTTGTGATCTCGTTCACCGGCCGGTTGAGCAGCGGACCTGAATAGGCGGTGCCGAGGTGCCGCTCCCACTGGTATTTGACCTTCTCATTGGTCGTCTTCGCCTGAGCGTCAGCGATAACGAGCGCAGCGATATCCCCAAAGGTCGGGACGGGCTTGGCAGCCTTCTGGCCTGCCTGTCGAGCACTAATGGGATCGGAGCCTGCCTCAATCAGCCGCCGGGCGTCGCTCGCCTTCTGGCGGGCTTCCTTGAGGCCGATCTCGGGGTACGAGCCTAGCCCCATATCCCGTCGAACGCCCTTCATCTGGTAGCGCAGAAGCCACGACTTCTTCCCGCTCGCGCGGACCACGAGCATCAGGCCGTCGCCGTCTACGTGCCGCCCTTCCCTTGCGCGTTTGACCCCAAGTTCTGTCAGCTGGCCCATAGCCCGCTCCCCAATTGTGAGATATACCGCCCCACAGTGAACCCCACACTCCATCGCGGATTGTGACACACAATTGCGGACAAGGGAAGACACGGTAACGATTAAGTAGCTGTACTATCTGTTATTATATGTACGACGAAAGACAGTCTTGGACGATAGTTTAGTGCCGCCCCTGGGCACCATTTCAGCATCCGCAATAATCCCAATATGTCCAAAATACCGTTGAAAATCAACGGTTTTAGCCACTGCCATGTCCAAAGTGGTCCGGTGTGATCTGTTGACGGCCGGCAGTTTTGCTTTCCGCTTCGCGGTCGCCGCCGGGCGAGCCTCAATCGATCCGACGGCAGCATTGCGCGGCGCCTTGATCGCCCAGACCATCCGTCATCGTGCGGCGATCATCGAACCTGACGGACTCGGGGGATTGCTGCGCGCAATCGACGGCCATGCCTGAACCAGCGCGAAATGGCCGCCATTTGCAGAGCTTGACGCACACAATCTATCGCAGCCGTTCCCCGCCCGCGGATCAGCCGCTGGCGCCGATAGGGGTCAACATTCGGAGCCGAATCACACGTAGTGTCGGGTTGAGCACGATCGAAGTCTACTCACCCAGAGCCCAATGTTGCTTCGACCATCGGAGACTGGGAGCCAGAAAGGCGGGAAGGTATATGTTTCCGGGCCACTCCATTGGCATGCAATTGTTTGGACCGACGTCCGTCTTACCACGACCCGCAAGAACCTGGCTGTCAGCAGACGGTAACGCCCACGCCAATTCCTAATGCGGTGATCGGACAGGACCCCGGCGACATAAAGTATTATCGTTCGGACGAACCGGTGAGGCTTGGCATTCAGCGGTTTTACGAGGGGAATTTCGGCTTGGCTCAGCAGTAATTCCAAGACGCCGTCGAAAGAACGCCGAGAGACGTAACCGCCTGGCTCGGATTGGCCGCGAGTTACGATCGATTGGGGAGGTTCGATCTCGCTGATCGCAGCTATGCCGCCGCCGTAAAACTTGCCGGTCAGACAGCGAGCATTTTGAATAACGAGGGCTATTCGTATATGTTGCACGGCGATCACGGGAGGGCGCGCGAGAAATTCGAAGCAGCCAACCAGCGCCCGGGGGGCGCGCCATTATGGATGAAAATGACGGGGGCGGGCCGCACGACGCCAATTCCTCAGGACTATTTTCATGGCAGCGTTGAACCTCGACCCAAAAAACCCGACGGCTATCAACAATCTCACCTTGCTCAATCAAAGCTCGAGATATGTCGAGCGCGCCGCAAATGGCGAGCCCTGTGGAAGCGTAGACTGTGGACAGTGACGCTGCGAGCTTCTCTGTTCAATGAGCGTCGGGTAGCGCGGGCGCTCGGGGCGGCAGGCTCGGGCGCGTTTTCCCAGCGGTAGAGTGGCGAACGCGCGACGCCCACCCCCTTGCGCCGCCCCTCTCCCTTCTCTCCGAACCCGGACAGCGGCATGCACTCCGTCCCAGCCTCTGGCAGTACGTTGACTGTTATGTCGTGGCCTCGTGGCTTGGATCCTCGACTGATACAAGCAATGTGCGTTGTCGCTCAGCGAGTGGGCAACAGCATACGTCGGCGTTTTCTCCTAAACAACAGTTCTTCTGATGCTCGGAGGTCTCGAACCGCCCAGTTCTAGTGAGAACGCGCGCCCGCATGCGAAGCAACTCGCAGGCCTTTGGACATGGCTAGCGACTTTAGGCCTAGTGGCTCAGGTCATCGCGTTCGAAGCGTCACATACCCTCGTCATGGTCCCGTAAAATTACATCGCCGTGTAGTTTGGTCCTCCCCCGCCCTCGGGCGTCGTCCAGTCGATATTCTGGGCTGGATCCTTGATATCGCAGGTTTTGCAATGGACGCAATTTTGCGCGTTGATGACAAATCGCGGATCCGATTTGGCGGTCTCGTCGGAGTAGACGACCTCATAGACCCCGGCAGGGCAGTAGAGGCGAGCCGGCTCGCCGTACATGGGCAGGTTGTCGCGGATCGGAACGTCGGGATCCTTCAGCCGCAGATGAACCGGCTGGTCCTCTTCGTGATTGGTGTTGGACAGGAAGACCGATGACGCCTTGTCGAAGGAAACCCTGCCGTCGGGTTTGGGATAGACGATGGCCTCGCACTGCGAGATCGGCCTCAGGGTGTCGCAGTCCCGCTTGCCGTGCTTGAGCGTGCCGAAAAACGAGACCCCGGCGAGTTCGTTGGTCCACATGTCCAGGGAGCCCAGCGCCATCCCGACAGGCAGCCCAAGCCGCGACACCAGCGGCTTTACGTTTCGCACTTTATGGAGGTCGCGGCCGATGTCCGAAACGCGCCACCCGTCTTCGTAGGCGACGAGCTCGTCGTTGGCTCGACCTTGCGCCAGCGCTTCATGGACGTTCTCGGCCGCGAGCATGCCGGAGAGAACCGCGTTGTGCGTGCCCTTGATCCTCGCGAAGTTGAGGAAGCCGGCGGCGCAGCCGATCAGGGCGCCGCCGGGAAAACACACCCGCGGCACCGATTGCCATCCCCCGGAACTGATGGCGCGCGCGCCATAGGCGAGCCGCTTGCCGCCAGCGAACGTATCGACGATGAGCGGGTGCGTCTTGAAGCGCTGGAATTCGTCGAAAGGGGACAGCGTCGGATTGACGTAGTTGAGGTGAACGACAAACCCCACCGCGACGAGGTTGTTGTCATAGTGATAGAGAAAGGAGCCTCCGGTCGTGCCTGCCCCTAGCGGCCAGCCGAGGGTGTGCTGCACCAGGCCGGGTTGAAACCTCTGAGGATCGATTTGCCACAACTCCTTGAGGCCAAGTCCGAATTTTTGCGGATCGCGCCCCTCGTCCAGTTTGAAGCGCTCGATGATTCCTTTCGTCAACGACCCGCGCGGGCCCTCGGCGAGAAGCGTGTACTTGCCGCGCAATTCCATTCCGCGGGTGAAGCTGGACTTGGGCTTTCCATCGCGCCCGACGCCCATGTCGCCGGTCGCCACGCCGACCATTTCCCCATTGGCGCCAAAGAGCGCCTCGCTCGCCGCAAATCCCGGATAAATCTCGACGCCCAGCAACTCCGCGCGCCTGGCGAGCCAGCGGACGACCGCCCCCAAGGAGCCGACGAAATTGCCGTGATTGTTGAGGAGGCGCGGCATCGGCCACTTGGGCAGGCCCATGCCCCGCGAAGGCGTCAAGATGAGATAGCGATCCTTGGACACTTAAGTCTTGAGGGGCGTTTCCGGGTCCGTGCGCCAGTCCGGCGTCAGTCGATCGAGACCGATCGGATCGATGACCGCCCCTGACAAAATATGGGCGCCGACTTCCGAGCCCTTTTCAAGGACGACGACCGACAGGTTCGAGTCGAGTTGTTTCAACCGAATCGCCGCGGCGAGACCGGCCGGTCCCGCGCCCACGATGACGACGTCGAATTCCATCGATTCGCGTGCGGGCGGCTCCTCGGGAGACTCCATTTCGTTTTTCTTTCCTCTTGAAAACCAGACTGCGGCGACCCAGGCCGGGTACGCAGACGCCGGAATTCCGTTTTCGACGGACGATGACGAGGCGGAGGGGGCGACGGCCAATTCGCCCCTTGCGCCCTCGACGTGGCGGCCCAGGTACGAACGTAGTCAAATGCCGCGTCCGGCGCCAGAGTCAAAGGTTCGATTCGGACAGGAGAGGCGATTTTTCGGCCATTCCGGCGGAAGGAGGCCAAGGACGACACCCTCGAGAGGAAATACCGCCCATGGAGATGCGCGCGAGGCTTTCAACCGGCAGCGGATCGGGCGAGGCCCTGGCCGGACGCTGCCCTGAGCCTTTCGGCGTGTTTCGAGCGTGGCCCTTCGGGTCCCCATGGCCGGTCTGCACCCCTATTTGACCTCGATGCCCCTTGGCGCGGTCAAAGGGATCGGCATCATCGGCAGGTGCTGCTAAGCTCTGTTTTGGCGAGACCAATCGTATTGTTCGGCCCGATTGTTCGCCGAGAAACCCAAGTCAAGGGCGCCACCCATTCAACGGCGGCGCGAGGGACAGGAAATGGCCCACACGCCGGCCCAGGCCGGGACGCCCATGCTCGACAGCGGTTCGGCGCGGGATTGGGACCGCTCTCGGTCGATTGCCGATTTTGACGCCAGTCAGTGCGCGCAGCCGTCAAGCGTGGGCGCGGCGATCCCGAACGAAAAGGCTCCGAGCGTCGACGGACGGCGGACAAGATCGCTGTCCCCAATCGTGCCGGGATGCCGACGCGGGATGGCGACGCAATGATCGAGATTGGTTGGGAACAAACGATCTATCCGGCCGCGAAAATTGCAATCGTCGTCGACGCCCTCGCCGCTGAGGGCGTGCCGGTCGGCGACGCGCTGCGAAGAACTTCAATTTCGCCCGACGAATTGCGTTCGCCCACGACCCAGGTCTCGGTGAACCAGGTCATCGAATCCTATCGAAACGCCATTCGGTTTTCCCGTGATCCGCACTTCGGCTTCGAAACGGGTCTGAAAGCCCACGTCTCGTCATACGGAATGTACGGGTTCGCGATCCTCAGCAGCATGAACTTTCGCGAGACCATGCAATTCGCGGTCAAGTATCATCAACTCGCGACGCCGGTTGTCAAACTTCAGTTCCGCGAGGAGGCGGCCCGTGCGGAATGGACCATCGATCCGCTGCCGCATCCGGCGATCGACGCTCGCCTCTATCGATTCATCGTCGAAATGCAATTTGGCGTTCACGTCTCGCTCCACCGCGACATCATGGGAGCGGCGTTCTATCCTTCGGCGCTTCAGGTGACGTTTGCTGCGCCCGAACCGGAAGACCAATACAGAAAAGCGCTTGGATGCCCGGTCGCTTTTGGGCAGCCGCGAAATCGCTTCCTCTATGACGCGGCCTGGCTGAACGGCGCACCGCAATTCGGCAATGAAATCACCTATGCATCGGTTCTCGCTCTTTGCGACGACCTGCGCGATCGGTTGCAGAACCGAATCGGCGTCGCGGGAAAAGTACGCGCCTTTTTGCTCGCGACATTGGGACGCCACACCAGCTTGGACAGCGTCGCAGCGCATCTCGGGACGCCCGTGCGGACGCTTCGCCGGAAACGACGCGACGAAGAGACCTCGTTCCGTGATCTCGTCGATCAGTTGCGGGCCGGCGAACAGTGACGCCGCGCTTATTGTCGCCCGCATTGGCCGAAAGAACCCCCTGATTGGCCGATGGCAACCTTTTGTTGCAGTCCGCAAAGCGGCAGAGGTGATCGCGCTACTCCGGAAGTTCAAATTGCGCTACTGTCGAGATTCAAGCCGTCAAGCGCTGCCGGCGCAGCGGAACCACAGCCTTGCGCCGCGTATCGGGTGCGCGCCGGCGCTGCTGCAAGACGGCCAGGAGCGGGAGGAAAGAGTGTCAGGCAGACTCATCGACGTAACCGCGTCCGCGTATCAGTATCCGCTGCTGATCAAGCACCTTCTTCACTCTTCCATGCTGCACGCGGCGGACCAGGAGATCGTCTACCGCGATCAGAAGCGCTTCACCTATCGCATGCTGCGCGACCGCATCGGTCGTTTGGCGAGCGGGCTGAAGGAACTGGGCGTGCGCCCCGGCGACACCGTCGGCGTGATGGATTGGGACAGTCACCGGTTCCTGGAGTTGTTTTTCGCGATCCCGATGATGGGCGCCGTCTTGCAGACGGTGAACGTGCGTCTGTCGCCTGAGCAGATCATCTACACGATCGAACACGCCGGCGCGACCACCCTCCTGGTCAATGACGAATTCCTTCCCCTCCTCGCGACGATCCGGCCTCGCCTGACAAAGGTCAGGACGATCGTCGTCATGTCGGACAACAACTCGTTCGTGCTGCGCGAGGAGGGCGTCGCGGGCCACTATGAGGATATGCTGGCGGCGGGTTCGGCCGAATTCGACTTTCCCGACTTTGACGAGAACACTCAGGCCACGACCTTTTACACCAGCGGAACGACAGGAGCGCCGAAGGGCGTCTGTTTCAGCCATCGGCAGATGGTGTTGCACACGATCAGCGAACTCGCGGCGTTCGGAATGGCGCCCAAGCAGGGCCGCTTTCACAGCGAAAGCGTCTACATGCCTATCACCCCAATGTTTCATGTCCATGCCTGGGGGTTCCCTTACGCCGCGACCGCCGCAGGCGCCAAGCAAGTCTATCCCGGACGTTATGTTCCCGACCTGCTCTTGAAGCTGATCAAGAGCGAGGGCGTGACCTTTACCCATTGCGTGGCGACGATCCTGCTCATGTTGCTGGACGCGCCGGCGAGCGCCGATACCGATCTCAGCGGTCTCACGATGGTGATCGGAGGCGGCGCTCTGCCTAAGATGCTCGCCTTGCGCGCGATGGCGCGTGGGATTGATATTTTCACGGGCTACGGAATGTCCGAGACGGGCCCGGTTCTCACCCTGGCGCATCTCAAGGCGTCCATGCTCAACGGCGTCGCCGAGGAGGAAGTGAACTTCAGGACCAAGACCGGACGCCCCATTCCCCTGGTGGACATCCGCGTCGTCGACTCCGACATAAAGGATGTCGCCCATGACGGCAAAGCGTCCGGCGAAATCGTGGTGCGCGCGCCATGGCTCACACAAGGGTATTACCATAACCCCTCGGCGTCAGAGGACCTCTGGCATGGCGGCTATATGCATACCAATGACATCGCCAACATGTCGCCGCACGGCTACCTGCAGATAACGGACCGCATCAAGGACGTGATCAAGAGCGGCGGCGAATGGATTTCGTCCCTGGAGCTCGAGGACATCATCATGAGAGCCCCCGGAGTCAAAGAGGCCGCCGTCATCGGCGTCAAGGACGAGAAATGGGGCGAACGTCCGGTGGCGCTCGTGGTTCGCGACTACCAGGCCGAGGAAGCGCCGACCGAAAACACGATCAAGGCCCATGTCGGCGGGTTTGCGGACGCTGGCGTCATTTCGAAGTACGGCGTCCCTCAGACGATTCTGTTCGTCGATCACCTCGAGCGCACGAGCGTCGGCAAAATCGACAAGAAGCTGCTTCGAACGCGTTACACCCAGGACGAATAGTTCCCCTTCATTCCCATTCGAGGCGAACGCGCCGGGCGGGGATTTTTAAAGAGGATGGCGATGAGCGAATTGACGATGTCGAACCTGAAGGACCGCCTGGGCAGCGAACTCGGCGTGTCCGATTGGATGGTCGTGGACCAGGAGCGGATCAACGAGTTCGCCGAATGCACCGGGGATCGGCAATGGATCCATGTCGATGTCGAGCGCGCCAAGCGGGAAAGTCCCTATGGAGGCCCCGTCGCGCATGGCTATCTCACGCTGTCGTTGATCGGGCCGCTGTCCCTCGGGGTCGTCGTCCCCTCGGACGCGGCGGCCGGTTTTAACTATGGCCTGGACAAGGTGCGCTTTCTGGCGCCGGTGCCCGCCGGCGGGCGCATCCGATTGCGCGTCGTCCTGGAGAACGTCGAGGAAAGAAACGACGGACAGCTTCTCATAAAGACGAAGAATGTCGTTGAGATCGAGAACAGCGACAAGCCCGCCTTGATCGCGGAAGCCTTGGGGTTGCTGATTCCCGGGAAAAAAGCCGAGTAAAGGGGAGGTTCATGACCGCAAGAGCTCCCGAAGAGAGTCCGGTCGCCGCTGATTCGGTCGCGGACGAGGCGGCCAAGCACACGCTCACGCTCAATCCGATGGTCGGCTTGCGTGGCCGCGACTTTGTCGATGCGGCGCAAACCGTCTTCAAAGCGGCGATCGGCCAGCCCGAGATCGCGATCAAGCAATGGTTCTCGTTCATGGGCGACCTCGGCAAAGTCGTCGCCGGAGAAAGCGCGCGCGCCACAGAGCCGGGCGACAAGCGTTTCAACGATCCTGCCTGGAAATCCAGCCCTCTCCACCAAAGGCTGCTTCAGAGTTACCTGGCCTGGGGCGAGGCGATCCATGCCTTCGTCGACAAGGTCGACCTCGACGATCAGGACCGCGCGCGCGCGGTCCTGATCTCGGACATCCTCGTCGATGCGCTGGCGCCGACGAACGGTCTCGTTTTCAATCCCGCAGCCTTGAAGAAATTGATCGACACCGGGGGAGAGAGCCTTTGGTCGGGGCTGAAAAATTACCTTGAAGACCTGGTCAGGAACGGCGGCATGCCGTCGCAAGTGGACGCCAAGCCGTTCCAGGTTGGCAAGAATATCGCAACGACGCCCGGCGCGGTGGTGTTTCGCACTGAAATCTTTGAACTCATTCAGTATAAACCGGTGACTGCGGAGGTTTGGGCGCGCCCGCTCCTCATCATTCCGCCGCAGATCAATAAATTCTATTCGCTGGACCTGTCTCCCGACAAGAGCATGATCCAGTTCCTGCTGCGCGAAGGCGTTCAGGTCTTTTGCGTCAGTTGGAGAAACCCGACCGCCAAACAGCGTGATTGGGGGCTCGACACCTATGTCGAGGCCGTCGATGAGGCCGTTGACGCGGTGAGGGATATTGCGCGCAGCGAGGATGTCTCGCTGTTTGGGGCGTGCTCGGGCGGGATTACGTCGACGGCCTATGCGGCGTGGCAGGCCGGTCGCGGCGAGTCCAAGGTGAAGAACTTGATCCTGGCGGTCTGCACGCTCGATCCATCGACGGTCGAGGATACGGCGCTCAGCGCGTTGATCACGCCGCTGACTGTCGAAGCCGCCAGGAAGGCCTCCCAACTTCGCGGCGTGCTCGATGGCCGCGATCTCGCGAAAGTGTTCGCCTGGATGAGGCCGAACGATCTGATCTGGAACTATTGGGTCAACAACTATCTCCTGGGCAACGCGCCGCCGGCCTTCGACATCCTGTTCTGGAACGGCGACACGACCTCGCTGCCGGCGCGCCTCCACTCGGATTATCTCGACATGATCAATGTCAATCCGTTCCGCAAACCCGGCGCCCTGAAAATCTCGGGAACGCCGATCGACATGGGGAAGGTCAAGCTCGACGCCTATGTCGCCGCGGGTTCGACCGATCATATCACGCCATGGAAGTCGGTCTATCAGTCTGCCAGAATCCTCGGCCCAGAGACGACGTTCGTCCTGTCGAACGCGGGCCACTTGCAGAGCCTCATCAATCCGCCCGGAAATCCCAAGGCGACGTTCGTGACGGGACCGGCGAACTCAGCCGAGCCGGAGGCTTTCGCGGCGAGCGCGACCAGGCAATCGGGAAGCTGGTGGATCCATTGGAGCCAATGGCTGTCGACGCGCTCGGGCGCCAGAGTTGAGGCGCCGAGCGCTTTGGGCGACGCCGAGTTTCCGCCGGGCCAGGCGGCGCCTGGAACCTATGTGTTCAACGCGTGAGGACGAACAATGCGAAGCAGGGTGTCTTCATGGAAGCAATGAATTGGCCCGAAGCGACGGCCGCGCGATGAACGCTCGAATGGTGCGCGTCCTCGGCCAGGATTTGTGGGTCTCCGTCAAGGCCGGCGCCAGGGACCGACCGCCGCTTCTGCTGTTCAACGGCATCGGCGCCAATCTCGAACTGGCCGAGCCGTTCATGCGCGAGATGGGCGATGTCGAAACCGTAGTCTTCGACATTCCCGGCGTGGGCGGCTCGCCTCTGCCGAAACTGCCTTATCGTCCGTCGACTGTCGCGCATTGGGCCGCCGGGCTCATGCGCCAACTCGGCTATGACAAGATCGACGTCGCTGGCGTCTCCTGGGGCGGCGGCGTCGCCCAGCAATTCGCGCATCAATATCCGCAAGTCTGCCGGAGGCTCATCCTGGCGGCGACTTCTCCCGGGGTGATCATGGCGCCCGGCAAATTGTCGGTGCTCTGGAAGATGGCGAGCCCGCGCCGCTTCGTCGACCCGGATTACCTGCACTCCATCGCTGGGGAAATTTACGGAGGGAATCTGCGCGAGGATCCGAGCCTCATCCACGGGCACGCGGAAAACATGAAGGGGGCCTCCAACCTCGGCTATCTCTACCAGCTCCTGGCCTTGGCGGGTTGGACGAGTCTCCTGTGGCTGCATTCCCTGAAGCAGCGGACCCTCGTGGTCATGGGCCATGACGATCCGATCGTTCCCCTCGTGAATGGTCGCATCCTGGCCAGGCTCATCCCCAATTCCCGGCTGGAAGTGATGGCGTGCGGCCACTTGTTCATCGTCACCATGCCGCGGGAAACAGCGAAGCTCTTCCAGCGGTTCGTCAGCGAGGCGTGAGATGAATCCCCGCGCGCCGATCCTCAGTCCGTCGTCGAGCCTTTCGGCAGAGCTCCCGCGGTCTCCCTCGGACCGGGAGCGGTCGAAGGACTTGGCGCGCATCAAGATCATCGCGACAACTCTGCTCGCTTTCAGCGTCGTCGTCGCCTTCGCGGCCAGGATGCTGGAGAGCCGTCATGGGAGCCTCGGCTATGTGGCGGCCTGGGCGGAGGCGGCGGCGGTCGGCGGCCTTGCCGACTGGTATGCTGTGGTTGCTTTGTTCCGGCATCCCTGCGGCATTCCGATCCCACACACCGCAATCATTTCGACCAACCGCGAACGCATCGCCGAAAGTTTTGGCGATTTCGTGGAAGAGCAGTTCCTTGCGCCGGCGCCGATCGAGCAAAAGCTGGAGTCGGTGGACTTCGCCGCGCTGGCCTCGGATTGGCTGGCGGGCGAGGATCGCAGCATGGCGTTGTCGCGATTTGCGCTGCGGCTCATGCCGCAAGCCCTGTCCGCCCTCGACGAAACCGGATTGCGGTCGTTCATGGCGCGACATGTCGTCGAACAGATCGAGGCGATGGACGTGGCGCCCCTCGCCGCCAAGCTGATGTCGGCCTTCGTCGAGGACCAACGCCACCAGCGCATTTTTGACGAAATTCTGGTCGGACTCGATCGGCTCCTGCAAGACGAGCAGACGCTCGATGCGGTTCGCGAGAAAATACGCGGCGAAATGCCGTCGCTGTTCAGCCTCTTTCGGGCGGACGCTTATGTGTTGCGGCGACTGGTCACTTTGATTTCCAATTTCATCCACGAAGCGCAGAGCGATCCCGACCACCCCTTGCGTCAAGACTTCGACCGGTTCGTCAGGGATTTCGTCGAAAAGCTCGGCTCTTCGCCGGAATACGCCGACAGGGCGGAGACGCTGAAGCGCGAATTGCTGGCTCGCCCCGAAATCAGGGATCTCGCGGAGGATTTCTGGCAAAGCCTAAAGACGTTCCTCGAAAAGGACGCGCGGAGCGGCGATTCAATTCTGGAATTCCATCTCGGCCGTTTTCTCGCCGACCTCGGCCGCAAGCTCGCGCTCGAGCCGCGGATGCGGGCCGAAATCAACGCCGGCATGGTCAAGGTCCTGCAAACATTCGTTCAAAATCAAAAGCGGGAAATTGCGCGATTCATCACCGATCAAATCCGATCGTGGGACCTCGCGCAGATGGTCGATATCATTGAACTGAACATTGGCCGGGACTTACAATACATCCGCCTCAATGGAACCTTCATCGGCGGTTTGGCCGGTCTTGGCCTCTATGCAGGCGAGCATGCTCTGGGGTTGCGCTAGCGCAGCATGGCGAACGGCCGACACGGCGTCGAACCGTTGGCTCGAACACGGGAGGAAGACATGACAAAGCAATCGCAATCGTTCGTCGATATCGTCAGGCAATTCGGATCCGACCTCGGACTTCCGAAGGTCGATGTCGACAAGCTCGTCGAGACGCACCGCAAGAATTTCGAAGCGTTCACGCAGACGGCGCTGGTCGCCTCGGATGGGATGAAATCGTTGGCGGCGAAGCAGAAAGAAATGATCGAATCCGCGTTTCGCGAAGCGCTCGATATGGCCCGTAATTTCAAGCCGAGCGGCGATCCGCAACAGATCCTCGCCAAGCAGAGCGAAATGGCGCGCAAGGCGTTCGATGCGGCGATCGACCATACAAGGCAAATCGCCGACCAGGTCAGCAAGGCGAACGCCGATGCGCTCAAGATCGCCAGCGACAAAATTGTGGAGAGCATCGCGGAGATTCGCGCGAGTTTCGAGCAAGCCGGAGGCCGAGGCAAGCCGAAGACCTGAACTTCGGTTCGACGGTAAGCCTGAGGCCAGACCGCATAGGCGGCAAGCGGCGCGGACAGTCCGCGCCGCACGTCGAAACCGGCAGGGGAGGCCTGTAGAGATGAAGGTGACGGTCGAGGTCGACTGCACGCCGGCGGAGGCGAGAGAGTTTATTGGTCTTCCTGATCTTCGTCCGACCCAGACGGCCGTGGCGAAGAAGCTCGAAGAGCAAATGACGGCGAGTCTCGACAAGCTCTCTCCCGACTCGGTGCTGCAAAACTGGTTCATGTTCAATCCGAAGAATTCGATTCAAGACCTTTTGGCCAATTTCATCGCGCGCGCGGCGCCGCGGACCGAAGGCGACAAGACGGAGTGATCCCGCTCATGAAGAATTCTCGTGCCCGTGAAACGGGTGGTCGATTACAACATCAAGATCCGGATCAAGGCGGACGGGTCGGGCGTCGAGCTCGCCAACGTCAAGATGTCGATGAATCCGTTCGACGAAATCGCGGTCGAGGAGGCGCTGCGCCAGAAGGAGGCGGGCAAGGCGACCGAGGTCGTCATCGTCTCGATCGGCCCGGCGCAGGCGAGCGAGACCATCCGCAACGCGCTCGCGATGGGCGCGGATCGCGGCGTCCTGGTCAAGACCGACGCGCTCATGGAGCCGCTCGCGGTCGCCAAGCTCTTGAAGGGCGTGGTCGCCGCCGAGCAACCGGGCCTCGTCATCATGGGCAAGCAGGCGATCGACGACGACTGCAACCAGACCGGGCAGATGCTGGCGGCGCTGACCGGCTGGGGCCAAGGCACGTTCGCCTCGAAGGTCGTCAGCGGCGACGGCGGCGTCGAAGTCACCCGCGAGGTCGACGGCGGCATGCAGACGGTCGCGCTGAAGCTGCCGGCGATCGTCACTGCCGATCTGCGCCTCAACGAGCCGCGCTACGCTTCGCTGCCCAACATCATGAAGGCGAAGAAGAAGCCGATCGATGAGAAGACGCCCGCCGATTACGGCGTCGACGTCGCGCCCCGTCTCAAGGTCATCAAGACCGCGGAGCCGAGCGGCCGCAAGTCGGGGGTGAAAGTCAAGACGGTGGCGGAGCTCGTCGCCAAGCTGCATGACGAAGCGGGAGTGATCTGACCATGGCGACCCTTCTTCTGGCCGAAGTCGTGGGCGGCCATCTCAGCGACATGACGGCGCGCGCGTTGACCGCCGCGCTCGAACTGGGCGCGCCCGTCGACATTCTGGTGGCGGGGCATGACGTCGGCGCGGCCGCCGCGAGCGCCGCCGAGCTCGCCGGCGTCGCAAGAGTGCGCATCGCCGACGACGCGATCTACGCCCATGGGCTCGCCGAGCCGCTGGCGGCGCTGATCGTCTCGCTCGCTCCCGGCTACGACGCGATCGTCGCGCCCTCGACCGCGGCGGCCAAGAACGTCGCCCCGCGGGTCGCGGCCCTCCTCGACGTGATGCAGGTCTCCGACATCACCAAGGTTCTGGGCCCCAAGACCTTCGAACGGCCGATCTACGCCGGCAACGCCATCCAGACGGTCGAATCGACCGATGCGAAGATCGTGGTCACCGTGCGCACCGCGTCCTTCGCCGCGACCGGCCGAGGCGGCTCGGCGCCGATCGAGCCGGTCGCCGCCGCCGCCGACCCGGGCGTCTCCTCCTTCGTCGTCGAGGCGCTCGCCAAGTCCGACCGGCCGGAGCTGACCTCGGCCAAGATCATCATCTCGGGCGGCCGGGCGATGCAGAAGGCGGAAAACTTCAAGACCTACATCGAGCCGGTGGCCGACAAGCTCGGCGCGGCGATGGGCGCCTCGCGCGCCGCGGTCGACGCCGGGTACGCCCCGAACGACTGGATGGTCGGCCAGAGCGGCAAGGTGGTGGCGCCGGAGCTCTATATCGCGGTCGGCATTTCCGGCGCGATCCAGCATCTGGCCGGCATGAAGGATTCGAAGGTCATCATCGCCATCAACAAGGACGAGGAGGCCCCGATCTTCCAGGTCGCCGACTACGGCCTGGTGGCGGACCTCTATCAGGCTCTGCCGGAGCTGACGGCGGAGCTCGCCAAGATCGGACGGTAGCGCGCCCCGGCCGCGGAGCAAGCGCAATGAAGAACGATGCTTCGCTTTCTGAATGCGCGCTCCGCGAACGCTTCTGTTTTATGCTCACTGGAGGATAATTTCATGCCCAGCTACAAAGCGCCCGTCGCCGACACGATGTTCCTTCTCACCGATGTTTTCGCCTACCAGCGCTATGAAAACCTGCCGCGCTTCGCCGACGCCCAGATCGACGTCGTCGAGGCGGTCCTGAGCGAGGGCGGCAAGCTCGCCGAGGAAGTGCTGCAACCGCTCAACCTGTCAGGCGACCTCGAGGGCTGCAAGCGGCTGCCCGATGGCTCGATCGTCACCCCCAAGGGCTTCAAGGAGGCCTACGCGTCCTACGTCGAAGGCGGTTGGGTTGGGATCGCCGGCTCGCCGGCCTACGGCGGGCAAGGGCTTCCGCACTTTCTCAGCGTGGCGCTCGACGAATATGCGCTTGCGGCGAACCTCGCGTTCACCATGTATCCCGGCTTGACCAAAGGCGCGACGGACGCGTTGCTCGCCCACGGCGACGAGGCGTTGAAGAGCCGCTTTCTCCCGAAAATGACGACGGGCGAATGGACCGCCACGATGGACCTGACGGAGCCGCATTGCGGCAGCGATCTCGGGCTCATCAAGACGCGCGCTTTGCGACAGGACGACGGCTCGTTCGCGATCTCGGGCCAGAAAATCTTCATCTCCGCGGGAGAGCACGATCTGGCCGAGAACATCATTCATCTCGCGCTCGCGCGCATCGAGGGCGCTCCAGCCGGCGTGAAGGGCATTTCGCTCTTCCTCGTGCCGAAGGTGCTGGTCAACGACGACGGATCGCTCGCCGAGCGAAATAAAGTGTCGTGCGGGTCGATCGAACACAAGATGGGCATCCACGCCAATTCGACGTGCGTGATGAACTACGACGGCGCGAAGGGCTGGCTCGTCGGCGAGGAAAATCGCGGAACTCAATGCGATGTTCGTGATGATGAACAGCGCACGCCTCGAAGTCGCCGTGCAAGGCCTCGCGCAATCCGAGGTCGCCTATCAGAACGCGGCCGCCTACGCCAAGGAGCGCCTGCAAGGCCGCTCATTGAGCGGCGTCAAGGAACCCGGCAAGCCGGCCGATCCCATCCTGGTGCATCCCGACGTCCGGCGCATGCTGCTGGAAATCCGCGCCTTCAACGAGGCCGCGCGCGCTTTGACGATCTGGGCTGCGCTCTCGCTCGACGAGGCGCACGAATCTCCGGACGCCGGCGCCCGTGAGGCCGCGGACGATCGTCTTGGCCTTCTCACTCCCGTCTTGAAGGGCGTGTTCACCGATGTGGGCTTCGCCAACGCCGTCAAAGCCCAGCAGGTCCTCGGCGGCTACGGTTACGTCTCGGAATGGGGAATGGAGCAATTCGTGCGCGATGCGCGCATCACCATGATTTACGAAGGCGCCAACGGCATTCAGGCGCTGGATCTCGTCGGCCGCAAGCTCCCCAGGGACGGGGGACGCGCGGTGACGGCTTTCCTTGCCGAAATCTCCGACTTCCTCGCCCAGAATGAGGGCGATTCCGGGCTGGCTCCGTATCTCGCTCCGTTGATGACGGCGCTCGATCAATTGCGGCAGGCGACCATGTGGCTGGCTGAGAACGCGAAGCTGAACCCCGACAATGTCGGCGCCGCGTCGACCGACTATATGCACCTTTTCGGCCTGACTGCGCTCGGGTTCATGTGGTCGCGCATGGCGAAGGCCGTGCTCGCGCGACAGGCGGCGGGCGCCAGCACCCGGGAGCTCGACGCGAAGCTCACACTCGCGAAGTTCTTCAACGAACGAATGCTCCCTCAAGCGGGCGCACACTTGGCCAATCTGACCAGCGGCGCGGACACATTGATGGCGTTGCCGAGAGAGATGTTTTGACGGGCGCTCGGCGGATGAGACGCGGCGAGCGCGGAGGCGGCCAAATCCGCCGAGCGCACCGGGTCGCGCGGGGGCGAGAATCGGCCATGGCCCCTCGAGGGGGAAAGGCGTGGGCTCGACCGGCATGGCCGGACCGACAGGCGCGCCAGCGATTGGGGGGCAAGCACGGCGTTGCGCGCCAAGGTTCCCACGCGGGCGAGCGCGCCGCTCCAAATTCCGAATTTGGTTTTTTTTGGCTCAATTAGCGTTAGATCGGCACGCTATTTATGCTACGATTTTAGGATTGACGGGGTTGCGATGGATCAGGGGATGTTTCGAGCGTGGCTGGCGGAGATCGACGGTCTGACGGCGAAGCAGCGCCAGGAGCTCGAGGCGGTGCTGCGGCGGCAGCCAGAGCGGCGGTGGCGGCGGCGATCGAGGAGCGCTGGGCGAGGCGCGGCGCTGTCCGCACTGCGGCGGTGCGTCGGTGGGCGGGGCCAAGCCGACGGCCTGCGCCGTTTCGCTGCAAGGATTGCCGCAGAAGCTCAACGCGCTGACGGAAGCCGCTGGCCCGATTGCGCAAGAAGGAACGCTGGCTTGATTTTGGTCAGTCGTTGAGCGAGGGCGAGACGGTGGCCGCCCTGTGAGCGGTGCGGGGTGGCTGTGAGCACGGCGTTCGCTGGCGACATCGCTTTCTGCGCGCCGCCAAGAACCCCACGCGCCTGTTGAGCGGCATCGTCGAAGTCGATGAAACCTATATATTATCAAGCGTAAGGGCGAGCGTCGCCTCGGCGCAAGGCTCGCAGGCGGGGCGGAAAGGCAGCCAAGCGCGGCCTTTCGGACGAACAGACGCCGATCCTGGTGGCGCCGACCGGAGCGGCGCCACCGTGGCGCGTCCTCTCGGCCGTGACCGCCCAGACCATCAAGCCGGTGCTGGCGACCGCTCTGGGTAAGGACGCCTTGCTCGTCACCGACGGCAATAACGTCTACCCGCCTTGCGCCGCCGCTCTCGGCGTCAGCCATGAAGCGCTCAACCAGTCGAAAGGCGAACGTGTCCGCGGCGAATTACACATCCAGACCGTCAACAGTCGCCACGAGAGCCTCAAAACCTTCCTGCGCCCCCATCGCGGCATCGCCACATGGTCCCTCGAGGGGGAAAGGCGTGGGCTCGACCGGCATGGCCGGACCGACAGGCGCGCCAGCGATTGGGGGGCAAGCACGGCGTTGCGCGCCAAGGTTCCCACGCGGGCGAGCGCGCCGCTCCAAATTCCGAATTTGGTTTTTTTTGATACGGCTTTATTGGCCACAACGGGCTGTCGTTCGTAACGATGCAGCATTTGATCTATCGGGGCGGCCGCCATGGCGATGTCTGTCCTGGATGCCGGGCTGAACCTTCTTTCCGCCGTCGGCCTGGGGACCGCGATCGGCCTCGAGCGGCAATGGCGTCAACCTCGCGCGGGATTGCGCTCCAATTCGCTTGTCGCGTTGGGGGCGGCCACGTTCATCCTATTCTCCCGCCTCACTTCTCATGACGACGACGGCTCGCGGGTCGGCGCCCAGATCATCCTGCTGGACCACGTAGGCCTGGTCGGCCGCCTGCTGTTGCGCGATCGAGTTTTCCGTCTCCAGCTTTTGATATCGGGCGAGATCGGTCTTGGCCTCGGCGAGCAGCGCCTGGTCGTGCGCGAGCTGCGCCTGAGCCTGGTCCAGCGCCGCCTGATACGGGCGAGGATCGATGAGAAACAACGGATCGCCCTTTTTCACGCTCTGTCCCTGGGTGAAAAAGGCCTGCATGATCTGACCGTTCACCCGCGACTGGACGGAAACGGTCTCGATCGGCTGAACCGTGCCGAGCGCCTGGACGAGGATGGGAACGTCCTTGCGGACGACTTCGGCCACGTCGACCGGGACGGCGGCGGCGACCCGCGGCGCTTCGGCGACGCCAGCCGACCGATGCCATGCGTAGTCCGCCGCCACGACGGCGGCGAGAGCGACAATGGCTAAAACAAGCGCCGACCGTAGTCGAACGCGCATCTCCCTCCTCGCTTTTCAGGGCCCGATGGCGACCGGCGGAGCGCCGCGAACGCCGCGCCCTACTGCGCGGCGCGCTGTTGCATAACGCAGCGAGGCCCGCGCAGGTTTCGCGCGGGCCCCACGTCCCGTCGTCTCGGCAGCGCCGTCGCGTTCACGAATGCGCGAACGCGAAGGCGACGAAGAGGTCGCCCTTGGCGGTCCGAACCCGCATCAGGACAGCCTTCTTGCCCTCCTGCTGGGCGTTGGCGACGTCGGACTTCACCTCTTCAGGCGTCGAGACGGGCTTGCCGCCGACGTCGAGGATGATGTCGCCGGTCTGAAGTCCCTTCTGCGCGCCTTCGCCGGCGGGATCGATCCCGACGATCGCGACGCCCCGCTGGCCGGCGCCTTCGACCTGGCTTGCGGGAGCGAGTTGCAGGCCGAGCGCGGGCGTCGGCTTGGCCGGGTTCGTCTCCGCGTTCGCCGTCTTTTCGGATTTCTGCTGGGCGAGCGTCACATCGACCGTCTTCTCCGCGCCGTCGCGCAAGTAGGAAAGCTGGATCTTGTCGCCGGGCTTCATCAGTCCGATTTGCCGGGTCAGGTCGCCGGCGTCCTTGATCTCTTGGCCGTTCACCTTGGTGATGACGTCGCCCTCCTTCAGGCCTGCGTCCGCGGCGGGGGTTCCCGGCACCGTCTTGTCGATGATCGCGCCGGTCGCGCTCTTCAGGCCCAGGCTCTCGGCGATGTCCGCGCTGACCGGCTGAACCTCAACCCCGAGATAGCCGCGCTCGACGACGCCGCCGTGCTCGAGGGCGGTGACGACCCGTTCGACCGTGTCTGAAGGGATAGCGAAGCCGATGCCGATGCTGCCGCCGGAGGGCGAGTAGATCGCCGTGTTCACGCCGACGACCTGGCCTTCCTCGTTGAAAGCGGGTCCGCCGGAATTGCCCTTGTTGATCGGCGCGTCGATCTGCAGGAACCGGTCATACGGACCGTCGCCGATGTCGCGGCCTTTGGCCGAAACGATCCCGGCCGTCACCGTGCCGCCGAGCCCGAAGGGGTTGCCGATCGCGACGACCCAGTCGCCGATCTTCGGCGGGTCCTTGGCGAACGTCACATAGGGATAATCGCCCGGCTCGTCGACCTTCAGCAGCGCGAGATCGGTCTTCGGGTCGGTTCCGACCACCTTGGCGTCGAGAACCTTGCCGTTGTCCATCGTGACGGTGACGGACTTCGAATCCTGCGCAACGTGATAGTTGGTCACGATGTAGCCGTCGGACGAAATGAAGAATCCGGAGCCTTCGCCCAATATCACGGACTGCGGATTCGCCGGGACGCCGTTCTGTTGGCCGAATTGCCTGAAGAATTGCTGGATTTCCGGCGGCAGATTTTCAAGCTGGCCGGTCCAGTTGCTGTTGTGATGGACGATCTTGACCCTGACCGAGACGACCGCCGGTTTGACGCGCGCGATCAGCGGCGCGAACGAGGGCATGGACTGCCCCTGCAGGTCGGAGGTCACGACGGCCGCCGCCCGAGCGGGGTGAGGCGCCGTCAGCGCGCCTTCGCCGATCGCGCCCGCGACAGCGAGCGAAAGAACGGCGGCTGAGGCGAGAATGCGGTTTCGGAGCCGCGAGAGCTGAACGGAATGAAGATGGGACATGACGATTCCAGTCCTGTTGGTGTCTACGTGTGGCCGCGCAATGGCGCGGCCGATCGCACTAACAATGCGCCAGTCCGCCTGTCGGCGCTTTGGCCGGTCCATTAAAATTTCTCAACGAATTGACAGTGTTCGCCCGCCATCCCGCCGCCGGCGGGTCGAGCCCGGGGCCCTCCCTGCGCGGCGATGAGATCCTCTCTTTTCGGGAGCCGCCTCCGGATTTATGGGTTCCTTACGCCGATCTCACGCAATCGGTATGGAACGCTTATGCGTTCGAGGCCAAATGTCGCCCGGCAGGGACGATTTGGAGGTTGATCCATGCATGTTTCCCCCCCGACGCGATGAGCCGAGGCCAGCTCCGGAGACGCCCACACGATTTTTCGGACTTTGCCGCTTCGAGCGACCACGAACCGCCCGCGCCTGTGGAAATATTCACCCGTCTCGCTGTGCTGCTGGCAGTTGCGCTCGGCTTCGGACTGGCCGCGCAGCTCTTGGTCGGCATGCCCCATTGATGGGCTCTCCCGCCAGGCTCGAAGAGTCCTTGGCGACGGCGACAGGCGACTCCCCCAAGCGGGCGCGTCCGGCCTCCGCGTCGAAACGAGGAGAATTCCATGATTGAGCGAAAGAGCGTCAAAGCCGCGTCCGCCGGCGGCTCGCGCCTGTTCATCGGGCAGGATCATTGCGGGCGCTGGGTCGTCCGAGACGCTGAGAGCCTGTGCGGCGGGCTGTTCGCGAACCGGACCGAGGCGATCCGCTTCGCGATGTACGAATGCCAACGCCGCCCCCAATCCGTCATCATGCTGCCGGGCGGCCTCGAACTGGACGGCGCCGCCCCGATCTTTGCTCCCGCCCAGCGCCCGGCGAACGCGGCCTGAACGTGCGCACGGGACGGCGGGCGCCAGATAGCGCGCCGGCCCGATCTCCCGCGGTCCGTCGAACCCGCCCGCCTCAACGTCGCGTGCTTTCTCCGGCCTGGACGCGGCCGCCGGCGATCTTCAGCGCCTCGCGCAAGACCTCGCGGTCGCCGATATGGTTGGCGAGGATGAGAACGAGCTTGCAGTTCATCATTTCGGCTTCGGCTTCGCTCAGGTCCCGCTGACTGTCGATGAGCTCTTGGTAGAAGCCGTCGGGGTCGGGAATGTTGGGGTCGAGGTTGAGGGGCAAAGGCGCTCTCCTTCAGGCGGCGCAGGCGCGGGCGATGGCGCGCTCGATCTTTGCGGCGTCGAAGGCGCGCCAGCGCGCCGCGACATGCTGGTCGGGGCGGATGAGATAGACGGCGCCGGGTCGCCCCGTCGTATCGCTCCCTGACGAGGCCCTTCACATCGACGAAGTCGCGGCCCTCCGCCATTACGCGCGCCTGCACGCGGCCCCAGGCGACTTCGGAAGCCGTCGGCGGCGCGCTGAGGACGAGCACGACGAAGCTATCGCCCAGCAGGTTCAGGAGCCAGCCCTCCCTGCCGTCGAAGAGGACCGGCGCGTCGGCGCAATTCGTTCCCGGCGCCATCCGGCCGGCGAACGGCTCCTCGTCGGGCGTGTTGAGCGACGAGTTCGACATAGGGCGTCGGCGTCGACAGGCGCCCGGAATTGACCAGCGGCCGGGCGAAGGCGTGCTCGCCCGCGAGCTCGAGCACCGCGTTGCGGTAGCGGCGGCTCATCTCGCTCTTCGGCGTGATGAAGTCGGTCGAGCGCGTCGAATGCCGGAGGTTGTCGTCCGCGGCGAAGGCGCGCTCCTCGTGGTAGCTGTCGAGGAGCTTGGCCGGCGCGTCGCCGTCCATCACGAGCTTCAGCTTCCAGGCGAGATTGTCCACGTCCTGCACCCCGGTGTTCGCGCCGCGCGCGCCGAACGGCGAGACCTGATGCGCCGCGTCGCCCGCGAACAGCACCCGGCCGTGGCGGAAGTTGTCGATCCGCCGGCAGGCGAACTGATAGATCGAGACCCACTCGAGCTCGAATTCGCGCTCGTCGCCAAGCATGGCGCGCAGGCGGGGAATGACATTCTCCGGCTTCTTCTCCTCGTCCGGATCGGCGTCCCGACCGAGCTGGAAATCGATGCGCCAGACGTCATCGGCCTGGCGGTGCAGAAGCGCCGACTGATTGCGGTGGAAGGGCGGATCGAACCAGAACCAGCGCTCGGTGGGGAAGTCCGCTCTCATCACCACGTCGGCGATGAGGAAGCGATCGTGAAAGACCCGGCCCGCGAAATCGGCGCCGACCATCCTGCGGGCGTCCGAGTTGGCCCCGTCGCAGGCGACGACCCAGTCGGCTTCGGTCGTAAATTGACCGTCGGGGGTCTCGACCCTCAACGTGATGCGATCGGCGTCCTGCATGAGGCCCACGACCTTGTGCTTCCAGCGCAGGTCGATGAGCGGTTCGTTGGCGCATGCGTCGACGAGATATTCCTCCAGATAATATTGCTGGAGGTTGATCATCGCCGGCATCTTGTGGTCCGTTTCCGGCAGGAGATCGAAAGCGTAGCAGAGATCGTTCTCGAAAAAAGTCTTGCCGACTCCCCACCTCACTCCCCTGGCGACCATCCGTCCGGCGCAGCCGAGCCGGTCCCAGATCTCGAGGGGGCGCTTGGCGAAGCAGATCGCGCGCGAGCCGACCGAGACGGTGTCGTTGTCGTCGAGAAGGACGGTCGCGACGCCGCTGCGCGCCAGATCGAGCGCGGCGGTGAGGCCGACCGGCCCGGCGCCGATCACGACGACGCGATGGCGGGCGGCACGCCCCTCTTTCTGCTCGGCGGACGGACGATAGGGAAATTTCGGATAGAGGTAGGTCGTCAGCATCCGGGCCATCACTCCCAAGCACGAGCCGCCGCGCAACCAAGCCTAAGGCCGCGCAGACCCGGCGCCTATTTCGGCGCCGAGTAGACGCCGTAGTTCGCGATCCGCGCCGCGACGTTCCGGACTTCTTCCGGCGTAAGCAACGGCGGCTCGCCGAGCTGGAGGCAGTTGAAGTATTGGTGCGCCAGGTTTTCGACCTCGACCGCCAGCCACATCGCGCTGCGGAGGCTGTCGCCGACCGCGATCATGCCGTGATGCGCCAAGAGGCAGGCTTTCCGGTCCTTCAGCGCGGCGACCGCGTTGTCGGACAGTTCCTGGGTGCCGAAGGTCGCATAAGGCGCGCAGCGGATCGTGTCGCCGCCCGCCGCGCACACCATGTAGTGGATCGGCGGGATGCTGCGCTCCATGATCGCGAGCGTCGTGCAGTAGACCGGGTGCGCGTGGACGACGGCGTTCACCTCTGGCCGCGCGCGCAAAATGTCGAGATGGAAGCGCCATTCGGTCGAGGGCCGCCCATTGCCGACGACGCTGTGGTCGAAGCGCATCTCGATGATGTCCTCCGGCTGCATGACGTCGTAGGGCATGCTGGTCGGCGTGATCAGAAGCCCGTCGCCTTCGCGCAGGCTGATGTTGCCCGAGGTTCCCTGATTGACGCCGAGCGCGTTCATCGAGCGGCAGGCGTCGATGATGCTCCGGCGTTTTTCTCGCGCGGCCTTTGACGGCATCGGTCTTTCCATCAGTTCGCGACGGCGGAGTCCGCCGTCGGGCCCGTCCTTGCGATCCTTCATTAGGCGCAGCGAGGGGAGGCGACAAGCCGCCGCCCGTCGACCGCGGAAGCGATCTCACGCGCGTCCGAAAGACTCGGTTGACCGCCTTCCTGCGGTTTGGTAGCAGAGGCGCCGCAGAGTAAGCCTCAGGCATTTGCGGCGGTTCGCGGCGCGAAGGGTATGAGCGGCCTGAGAGTGAGGGGGGCGTTCGTGGGAATGACACTTCGCGGCGGCGCGCTGGCGCTCGCGGGACTGGTGACCGTGTTCGTCGCCGGTTGCGCGACCCAACCCCCGCCCATCCCCGGGGTCGCCGCGCCGAGCGTCAGCCCGGACGCGCTGGTCGGCAAGTGGGGCTTCGCCGCCTACCACCGGGACACCGACCGGACGCGCACGATCAAGGAAGCGCGGGCCCAGTGCAACAGGCCCTACGTCATCGACAAGGGCCCCAATGGCGGCGTGATGATGAACCTGGCCGACCAGGCGGAGCTTTCGGAGCTGGTTCTCAAGGCGGGACCGGACGGCAAGACCTATCTCGGCCCGCCGGGCGCCGCGGGCACGGCGGACGACCGCGAAGTTCTCGACGTCGACCCGAACTCGTTCACCACGGTCTGGGTCGATCCCGACAACGCCAGTCGTTATGGGACATCGGTGTACGAGCGCTGCGGCAAGCGCGCCTGAGGCGATTGACGTTCCAACCTACCACGGAGCAGGCATGATGGTTCGAGCGGGTTTTTTTGCGCGGGCGGCGAAGGGCGCAGCGATCGCCGCGGCTCTTCTCTTTCCCGGCGTGTTCGCGGCGGCGCAGCAGATCGACATGAACGTCGTCGACCAGCCGGGCTACCAGCCGACGCCGGAAGAAGAGCAGCTCAGCGGCGCCTACGAGAAGCAGGAAGTGTTCTTCCGCACCAACGAAGCGCCGGGGACGATCGTCATCGACACCAGCCAGCGCTTCCTATACCTCGTGCAGCCGAACAATCGCGCCTTGCGCTACGGCATCGGCGTCGGCCGCGACGGATTCCAATGGTCGGGCCTGCAGAAGATTTCCCGCAAGCAGGAGTGGCCGGACTGGCGTCCGCCGCCGGAGATGATCGAGCGACAGCCCTATCTGCCGCGCTTCATGGCCGGCGGGCCGGGTAATCCGCTGGGCGCGCGGGCGATGTATCTCGGCCAGACCGTCTACCGGATCCACGGCACCAACCAGCCGCAGACGATCGGCCACGCCATCTCGTCCGGCTGTTTCCGTCTCGTCAACGAGGACGTCATCGATCTCTACGATCGCGTGCCGGTCGGAACCAAGGTCATCATCAAGCAGGCCGTCGCTCTCTGATCCCGGCGGTCGCAATCCCTTCGAGGCTGGTCATGCGCACGATCAAACCGCTTCTCGCCGCCGCGGCGGCCCTCGCGTTCGGCGCGGCCGCCGGCGCCATGGGGGCGGAAGCCCAGACGCTGAAAACAGTGCAGGATCGCGGGACCCTCGTCTGCGGCGTCAGCCAGGGGATCGCGGGCTTCTCGATCAAGGACGACAAGGGCGAATGGTCGGGCTTAGACGTCGATTTCTGCCGCGCGCTCGCCGCGGCGATCTTCAACGATCCCTCGAAGGTCGCAGTACGTGCCGCTCACGGCCTCGGAGCGGTTCGACGCCCTCAAGAACAAGCAGATCGACGTCCTGTCGCGCAACTCGACCTGGACCATGGGTCGCGAGGACGATTACGGCATCCTTTTCGCCGGCGTCACCTATTACGACGGCCAGGCGTTCCTCGTTCCCAAGAGCCGCAATCTCACCTCCGCGCTCGAGCTCGACGGCAGCAAAGTCTGCATCCAGAACGGCACGACGTCCGAACCCAACGCCGTCGATTTCTTCGAAACGAACCACATCAATAATGAGATCGTCCACGGCGAGACTGTCGCCGACGTCGTGTCGGACTATCTCGCCGGCAAGTGCAACGTGCTGACGACCGACGAATTGCAGCTCTTCGCCCTGCGCTCGCAGTTTCCCAAGCCCGGCGACCACGTGATCCTGCCCGACGTCATCTCCAAAGAGCCGCTCGGCCCGGTCGTGCGTCAGGACGACATGCGGTGGTTCAATATCGTCAAATGGGTCAACTTCGCCCTCATCGACGCCGAAGAGTTGGGCGTCGGCTCGAAGACGATCGACGACGCGATGAAGTCGCAGAAGCCGGCGGTGAAGCGGCTCGTCGGCACGGAGGGCGAATTCGGCAAGCCGCTCGGCCTCTCCAACGCCTGGGCCGCCAACGCGATCCGCGCCGTCGGCAACTACGGCGAAGTGTTCGACCGCAACGTCGGCGCCCATTCGAAGCTCGCCATTCCGCGCGGACTGAACGACCTGTGGGACAAGGGCGGCATCCAGTACGCCCCGCCGATCCGCTGAGGCGGAATCCGCGATCGCGCCGGCCTCAAGGGCAGACGTTCGTTCTGCCGTGGTGGCACTGGCTCAGATCCGGCTCCCGCGCGTCGGATGGCGGCTTGGCTATGTCGGGCGTCGCCGACCTCGGCGCGGGCTTCGGCAAGACGAAGTTCTGCGCCGGCGGCGGCGGGACGATGATCACCGGGTACGGGTACGGGCTCGACATGAACTGAGCCTGAGCCGGAGCGCTCGCCGCGACGGCGAGAGCGAGGCCGGCGGCAGCGCCAAAGACCTTTGCCTTCATCATCGGCTTCCCCCTGGCGGCCGAGTTCAGGGGACCTTATCCCCGTCTCCGCCATTCAAGCGCCGAAACGCCGGTTTGTCGATAGGCGGGCGCGAATTGGCGGACCGGCGCGTTCAGTCGAGGCCCATCGTCGCGAGGTGGACGCGGATTTCGAGCGTCAGTTCGATCAGCGACGCGATGAGCAACGCCAGCGCCACCACGAACATCAGCGCGACAATGCCGCTATGCCCAAGGCCGAGGAGCGCAGTGGCGAATGCGGAGATCAGCAGCGCCGCGGTGACGAGCGCGCTGAGCACGGCGAAATAGATGGCGCGGCCCAGAAGCGCCATCCGGCGGGCGAACGACTTCGCGATCGCGTCCCTCACCGAGGGATCGAGGGCCTCGGCGCCGCCGGACTGAAGGGCGCGGTTTCGATCGACGATCCGCTCCATCCGCCCGATCAGGATCGACAGAAATCCCGCCACGGCGCCGAGCATGAACGCGGGCGCCGTGGCGTGCGAGATCGCCGCGCTGAGCTGATCGATATCGGCGACGACCGCCATTGTTCCTTGCGCCTGCCCGGAGTGCGGACGAATCGGCCCCGCGCCCGACTGGCGGCGCGCCGACGTCCGTCGGCGGAGAATGAAGAGCGGCTGAGGGAATTGCAACTCGCGGCCGCGCGCGACGCCCCGCCCCCCTGCGACCGTGGCCTTTCGGTCACGGCCGGCGCTTTTCGGCAGGAAAAGGGCGGAGGTTCCGCGAGTTGCGGACGGCGCTGCCCTTGCCGGCGCCGGGGGGCTTATCTAACGATTCCCGGTCGCGTCCGCTCGGAGCGCGACGGCGGCGGAACCTGGGGGCATTCGATGAGGGGCGCGGCGAAAGCGATTGTGGCTGCGGTCGGCGCGCTGGCGGCCGCGCCGGCCTTCGCGGCGGACCTGGCTCCGCCGTCGGCGCGCACCGGCGCCCATTCCGATCCCATCCTTCCCTCGACCTGGCATTTCGAAGCGACGATCGATGGCTGGGCGCCGAGCCTGAGCGCCAACGTCGGCTTACGCAACCTTCCGGCCCTCCCCGTCTACGCCAACATCTTCCAGCTTCTCCCGCATCTCGAGGGCATTGTCCCTGTGAGCTTCGTCGCCTACAATGACAATTTCATAGGCGATGCCCAAAAACTATTGCTTCATTTCGTGAAACCTCGGCGAGATGCTGTAGTTCCATTCTGGATGGAATGAGTCTCGGGTCATGTTGAGGGTCGCCATTTCCGCGTCCGAGACCTTGATGCCCTTTGGATAGGTGTTGCTATCGAGTTCGCAGCGGATTTTGAGACCGGTTTTCGTCGTGGTGTTGGCGATCAGTTCGATGACGATGAGGAGGCTGAGGAGTGGCGTCGCGCGCCAGTTCTGCGTGATGTGGCAGAACATGCGATGCTCGATCTTGTTCCACTTCGAAGTCCCTGGCGGATAGTGGCAAACCTGAATGATCAGACCGGTTTCGTCCGCGAGTTGTTGGAGGGCCAACTTCCAGAGCCGCAGCCGTGAACCATTGGAGCCGCCGCCGTCGGCCGTGATCATCAGGCGCCTCATCCCGGGATAGAGCTTCCAACCCATCTGATCGAGCCAGCATCGGACGGCGTTGACGGCGAACTCCCCGGTGTCGTGGTCGATTCCGAGGCTGACATAGCCGAGGTTGGCGCCGATGTCGTAGACCCCGTAAGGGACGACCTTGCCCAACTCCTTGTCCTCGAAATCGTGAGCGTTGACCTCGATCGGTTCGCCCTGCGGCCCATAGTCGCTACCGCCGTTCTTGAATTCGCCCAGCAATTCCTTCTTCTTCGCGTCGATCGATATCACGGGTTCGCCGGCCGCCTGAAACGCCTCGACCTTCGCGTTGATATATTCGAACTGGGCGTCGCGATCAGGATGTTTGCCGGCTTCCTTGGTCTTGCGGTTGGAATGGCGACAATATTTCAGTTCCTCCAGCAGCTTGGGAATGGTCGAGGAACTCACTTTGTGACCCATGGCGCGAAGCGCCGTCGCCAGCTTGTCGTGGCTCTTGGAGACCCATCGCAACGGCCGCATCGGGTCGCCCATCGTCGCCGGCTCGAGCAATCGTTGCAAGTCCTCCAACAGCGTCGGGTCCTTGACCGTCAACCGAGGAGTGCCCCCGCCCTTGCGCCGCACCTCTCCCGTCAAGGAGCCGGGGTTCCGCAAGTCCTTCAGACCGCGCCCAATCGTGCTCCGGGCGACCTTCGTCGCGCGCGCGACCGCCGCAATCCCGCCGTAGCCCGCCGCCTTCGCCTCCGCCGCCGCGCTCAACCGCCGGCGTCGCTCGTCCAGCGAAGGCCGAAGCGCGTCAAACCGGACGCGCAGGGATGATTCGTCTATCATCATCACGATATAGACGCTCGCCTCGCACTCGGGAATCCGCTAAACAGCCGATGCCAGTAAAATCGCAAATTCCGAATCGGCTATTTTTGGGCGTCGCCATAGTCGGCCTGAGCCTCTTCTGGGTCCGCCTGGGCGTCAATGGGACCTTTACGCCGGGAGAGGGAGCTTTCGGCGGCGTGAACGCCGGCCTGAAACTTAACGAGACGTTCGCCACGGCGTACGGCGGAGTGAGAATCCCGACTGCAAATCCCGATTGGAGCGTCTACGGAACCGTCGGCGCCCGCTATTTCAACGTGAACGGCTCGCTCAACTTACAGGCGCCCGTTGTCGGTTTTTCCCGTTCCACGTCGCAAGGCAAGGATTGGGTTGACGAGATCGTCGGACTGAAAGCACGCCATCGTATCGACGACAAATGGTTCATCGATTTCGAGACGGATGCCGGCGGTTACAGCGGGAGCTCGACGGCGCAGGGCTATGGGGCGGTCGGGTACAAGTGGAACCAGTCCCTTACGACCAGCCTGGGCTATCGCGTACTCTATGCCTACTATCAGACCGCCGCCAACAGCGGCAACGGCAGCTTCCGTTTTCAGGAGACTGAGTTCGGGCCAGAATTCAACGTCACGTACACCTTCTGAGCGCCCTGAGGCGCGCGCTTTCGAACCGGCATCGGACGTCGCATTCAACGCTTCCAGCAGTGGACCTACGGGCCCTACTCCGCGATCAAGTTCGGCTTCTGACCGTTTGACGAGACGCGAGCGCGAAGCGCCGGCGAACGAGGCGAGCCCCGTTCGCCGGCGCCGTTTCTTGCAGGTCCTCTGGCCGTCAGCGGCAGACGCGGACGCCGGCGCGATAGTAGCAATGCGCGCCATAGGCGGGCCGCACGACCGCCGCGCCGTGGTAGCCGTATCCTCCCCCGCGCGTGGCGACCGCTCCGTGCGGACCGGCGCAGCCGGCGCGATAGACGCCGCGCGCGCAAACCACGGCGTTGGCTTCCGCCACCGTCCCGGCGAGCAGGCCGAGCGCAAGCAGCGCTGAAACAAGAGTCTTCATGATGGTCTCCTTCGGTTGATCGCGGCCGCATTTCCGCGCCCGCGTTCGCTTTCGCGCCCGTCGACGACGGCCGCGGTTCCGAGCTCCGGGAGCGGACCCGGAGCACGAATCCTATTTGCCGCCCGCTCCCACCTTCGTCATGGCGTCTTTGCAACCCTCGCTGAGGTCGGCCGCGTGAGACTTCAGGCATGCCGCCTTGGCGTTCTGGCCGGGCTTCACGTCGGCGCAGAACTGCTTCATGTCCGCCTTGCAGGCCCGCCCGACCGCTGCCACCTTGATGTACGCGATTTGGCAGTCGGTCGACAGGTCGGAGAAGTGCTCCTTCATGCAGGTCGCGAGCTTGCCGCCGCCGGGCTTCACGTCGCCGCAGACCGACTTGACGTCCTTGGCGCAGGCCTTCGCCAGCGCCGACGGCGCCGCGATCGCGGCGGAAGCCGACAGTAAGAGCGCCGCGCCGAGCGCGGCGGCAATCGTCAAAGCTTTCATGATGGACCCCTCGCTTCCGAAGCGCATGAAGCACGCCTCGCACTCGTCGCCGCGCCATACGCGCCAGTCGGCGGCTCACCTACATCATTGCGAATGAACCGGGTCTGAATGGCCGCGCGACCCCTTCTCCCTGCAGACGCGGGGAGAAGGAATGACGCGAAGCTTCAGTCGGCTTGCTCCCGTCGCCCTTCGGCGAAGCGGTCGTTGTCGTTCTCGGAATTAAGTCCGGGGTCGACGTCGAGCCAGGAGCCCATGCACCGATGGTCGAGGCGCGGCGCCTTGCAGTCGGGCGTCACCGGACCGGGGTCGCAGACGCAGTATTTGTCAGCATGCGGCGTGACCCCGGCCACTTCCTTTCGCTCGCCCGAAGGCAGCGCGAAATCCATCTGGGAGCCCGCGATTTTCACCGCGAACTGGCACACGTGTCCGGCCGGCGCCGCGCATAGAAAGGTCACGGTTTGCTGGGCGCTCGCCGCGCTCGCCAAACAGATCGGCGTCGCGACGCAAAGCGCCGTCGATAGAAGCAGATTTTTCATGACCCCCTCACTTCTCCATCATCAACCCTTCGGCGCGGTCCTCTTTGAGGATCAAGCCGATGGCGTGAATGATCTTCTGATCCTGGTGCTGCTTGCAGTATTCGATCACCTGGTGCTCGACGATGCGGCCCTTCTTGAAGTCGGCATAGTGCTTATGGGCGAGGCCGTTGTACCAGCCGCTGTACCAGGTCGCGAGAGCGTTGGCGTCTTCCTGATAGGTGTTGGCGAGCTGACCGCAGGTCAGCGCTTGCACGTTGATGAAGCCGTTTGCGTCGGCATAGGTCGAGAGATCGACCGGATCGGCTTTCGCCGCGCCGACCATTCCGAGCGCCGCCACGCATGAGGCGAGCAGGAACTTGTTCATTCTGGACTCCTTGAAGTTGCACAAATTTGAAAACCGCGGGCGACAATTCGACCTCACGACGACGCTTCCTTACGCATACGCATGACGCACGACAATGCGCCTTCCGCCGCAAGTTGAAGCCTCACATCGGCGCCGGCACGACCGTGTAATAGAGGCCGTTCGCGCCATAGGCCGGCCTCAGCCGGCCCGCGGGGCATTGATACAAGGCCTTGGGCTCCAGCGGGGGCGCGGCGGCCGCAGAGCCCTGGCCCTGCTCGCCGTCGCGCTCGCGCCGCAGGCCGACCACGCCACGCCGGAGCGCGCCCACGCCCAAGGTTCGGGGACATTTGCAGCGCTTTCAATGGCTCGCGTCCCGCTCAGGGACGCCGCTCGCTTTGCCGTTCTAAAGACGGAGCGAGAAGCGCGTACCAAAGCCTTCTGCCACGGGGAAAAGGCGCCCATTTTTTATGAATGCCGATCCCGGGTTGTCGGGCCGGAGCCGTTTCAGCTGATTCATTGCTTCCCCCATCATGGCCGCCGTCGCATCGCGGACGGCGCCCGAGAGCCGTCCGCATGCGCCGCCGACGATCAATAGCAAGGCGGATAGGGATAGTAGCCGCAGGCTGAGGCGGCGCCAGCCGCCGCTGCGCCGACGGCGCCGATCGCAGCGCCGGTGGCCAGTGCGGCGCCGGGATGGGCGTACCACGCGCCATGCCACGCGGCGCCATGGTAGCCGACGCCGCCGACATGACCCACATGGCCGAAGCCGACGCCGCCCACACGGCCAAAGCCGCCGCGCGCCGCGAACCAGTCGATGAAGAGCGAAGCCGGTCCGGTCGCCTTCGACAGGCCTCCTTCGAGGACTGACACCTCGAAAGTCAATTTGTCGCCTTCGAGCTTCGGCGCTTTCAAGACAACGACGGCGTCCTCGACGGAAGCGCCGTCCGCGCCGAGCACCGAAATCGTGGCATTCGGCGGATCGTGAGCGAAGCTGTCGCTGCCCTCATCCCATTCTTTGAGGAAATCCTTGGTCAACACGTGCCCAGCCGCTCTGACCGGACGATCGGCGAAGACGATGGAATTGGCCGAAACGCCAGTCATGGTCAGGGCGTTGCCCTGGAGCGTAGCCCCATGGGAATTGATGACGGCGAGCGAGGGGATCATCTCGTTTTGCGGCGACGCGCCGATGGTCTTCTGAGCGGGCGCGCTGATCGCGTCCAGGGCCGGCGCCGGCGCGTTCTGCGCCACCGCGAGCGGCGCCGCCACGAGCGCGAGCAGCGCGCCGCCAAATCCGATCGCTAGGTTGTTCGACATTGATCTTTCTCTCCGTTCATTGCCAGAAACAGCATTCAGAAACTCAGCGTGAGCTGGGTGCGCAACTGCCAATCAGCTCCATATGTCGGCTTCACGACATTGTAGTAGGCGGCGAGCGACAGATTGATCGGCAGCTTGCCGACCTTGAATACGCGCCCTGCCCCGCCGCCGATCGGCACGGTCCATTTCGTTCCCAACATCCCGCCGCCTGACCTTCACAGCGGATAGAGCCAGTTCAGCCACGTGGTCGTGCGGATGGAAACCTTGCGCAGCGCCGCCCAGGCGCCCTGATCTCCCGCTGTGTAGATTGCGGCGGCGCCTTGCGCGCCGAGCGGAAATTTCGACGGGTCCGGGTCGTCGACGAGGATTTCGCGGCGTACTGGCCTTGCGGAATGTTCGGCGGCGGCGGCTCGAACTTGGGGATTTCGTCGCTGGGAAGATACTGCCCGACGCCGTTGGCCTTCCAAATGCTATCGACGTGGCCTTTGAAAATCTGGCCCGGGTAGAGGTTGAACTCCAGTTCCACGAACTGACCCGGGCGCACGAACTTGAGGTTCTCCTGATAATAGGTCGCAAGCACGTAACGGTCCGCCTCCGCGATCAGGGCCGCGATGCCGCCGACGCGCAGGATGCCGGACACCATGCCCGGGCGCACCTGCAGATTGACGATGCGGCCGTCCTCCGGCGCCCTCAGCGTCGTGTTGTCGAGGTAGTATTGCGCCTCCTTGAGCTGCGCCTCGTAGTTGGCCACCGACGTATTCACGCCATTGATTTGCGAGGCGTAACTCAGATTGGCGCGATCGAGCTCGGCCACCGCCTCGAGGTGCGACGCATCCGCGATGTCGACGCGATTCCGCCATAGCTCGACGTCCTCGGCGGCCGCCGAATTCTGCTTCACCAGCTTGTCATAGATTTCCTTCTCATATCGATAGAAGGTCAGCTGCGACAGTGTCCGCGCGGTCTTTTGCATTGCGACTTCGATGTCGGCCTTCAGGACTTTGACGTTCTGCCTGGCGGCCGCCAGTTGCGCTTCGATCTGCTCGACCTTCAATTCGTAGACGGTGCGATCGAACTGGAACAGCGGTTGGCCCTTCTTCACTTCCGTGTTGTCTTCGACCAGCACCTCGGTGACCAGCGTCGGCCCAGAAAGCCGTGGAATCAGCTGAATGGTGTGCTGGACGACCGTGGCGTTGGCGGACTGCGGCGTCACGAAGCGCAGGCCGATGACGAAGATGAGCATGAGATGGAGGACGACGACGCTGAATTCGAACACCCATCCCGGCGTCATCCGCAGAAGCTTGAGCTTCAGGAACACAAGCCAGAAAACGAAGCCGGCGATGGCGAGGACAAGGAATCCGACCATCATGGCGCGGGACTCCCCCGTGCGGCGCGGCCGGCTCCTCAGGCGGCGGCTTGCCCCTGAGCCGCGCCACCATCGCCTCGGTCTCGCGCTGCACGTCCTTGGGCAGATAGCGCAAGTCGACCACGTCGGTCGGCTTGAAAGCCCAGATCAGCGCCTCGATCCACGGCACCACCGCGAGAAAACCCAGCCAGCCCATCCAGTAGACCGCGTCGGCCTCGGGATGGTTGCGGGCGATGGCGATGCGCCCCGGCAGCCCGAGTATAAAGATCAGGACGCCGAGGAACGCGACGCCGATGACGAACAACGCCGCGAAGGTGACGTAGTCCCAGAAATCGAGCTCGAATCCCAACAAAGCCCCCTCCAGAGTCCTTTCAGCGTTTGCTCGTCGTCGGCCGCGCGGCGCCTCTCGTGGACAACGCCGATCAGAAGCTTCACGGCGTCAGCTCGATCTCGCCCGGCCGCCAGGTCTGGTCGAACCACGGGTCGAGCGGGCCGTAGAGGCGCAGAATCATGAACCAGCCTTTGCCGGGAATCGTCTGCACCCAGTTGTTTTCCCTTCCGGCCGGGGCTTGGGGCCAAAGTAGACATCCACCGAGCCGTCGGCATTGACCTTGAGGGCTTTGTTCTGACTGCTCACGCTCGGCGAATTTTGATCGGTCTGCACCATGGAACGGGTCTGGTTGTCGTACACGATCACGGACCAGAAATCCTTCACCGGCACGTTGGGCGGCAGATGCATCTTGTAGGTTTTCCCGCCGTCAAAGGGATTGCCATTGGAGTCCTGCACGGACCACGGATATTGCGAACCTTTGCCGACCATCTTCATCTCCATCGCCGGCGTCACGCCGGTGGCGAAGTAATAATAGAAGATGTAGCCGTCCATGTTCATCACGCCGGGTGAAGTCTCGAACTTATAGCCGCCGAAGAACGGCAGCCGCCAGGTGCTGTTGGGGAAGTAATAGGCATCCTTGCCGCGGATCTTGAAGGCGATGGTGCGCGCGGTCACGGCGCCAATGTTGGCGGCGTCGGTCAGAATGGCCTTCATGCGCGCATCAGGATTGAACGGCTTGCCCTTCTCAATCCCGATGGAGGCGAAGAGGCCAAGCGTGGTCGGGTCGCTGCCTTTGGACGGTTCTTCCTGGATGACCTTGTTCAACATATCCCAGAACTGATAATCACCCGGGGCGACATAGTTGGCCGGCACACCCGAGCCGTTGACGAAATTCATCGCGGGCGGGTGGTCGCGGCATCCGCCAGGGAATAGACCTTGAAATGCGACTTCACCGATTCCACGCCCGGCTTGGTGGAACCGTCCACGACGAAAGCGCGGAACACGAGCCAATTGCCATAGGTGCTCGGCTTCACAACGAAGTAACCCTCGGGAATCTCACCTTTGTAATCGGGCGGCAGCACCAGATATTTGCCGCCTTTGCCGTGGTCCGCCGGTGATGCCGACGTCAGCCACCCAACGATACCAGAAATCATCTGACAATCCCAAGACCATCGGCGGCACTTCCACGACCAGCGGACCCTTGTGCAGATCGATCCAGAACAAGTTGTAGATGGTGTTGTCGTTGAACGTGAGCCCGACCGTCCGCGAATCCACGAGCTGCTCCCAAATCGGCACGGTCGTATTGGCGGGGCCCATCGCAAGGATGCCGTTGCGGTCAGCCGCCTGGTTCACCGCCAGCAGCGCGAGCAGATAGGCCTGAACCGCGCGCTGGAAGTCCAGATTGTCGTAGATTTTTTCGGTGCTGGCCTGATCCGGAACGCCGTCGAAGAATTTGAGCGCGCGAAAGCGCGTGTCGACCGTGTCGGGCGAAGCGACGCCGGGCGGCAGGGGAGTCGAGAACTTGAACTCCGGAGACGCCGGCGCGCCGGTCAGCGGCTGGGCGACGCTCGAGCCCGCACCGAACGCGACGAGCGCCGCGCAGATCGTGATGTTAACGTGACTTCGCATTATGCCCTCCTTGTGATCCTACAGGCGAATATTTCGGGCCACGACAACGGGACCAATCGCCGCGCCCTTCCGACCTCGACCCCTCGCGCCCAGCGAGACAGATCGGCCGTCCAATTGGATGACCGATCCGCTTCTTCGTTCGACGGCTAGTTCGCGTCCTGCGCCGCGCGATAGGCTTCCGCTCGCTTCTTCCGGTCGGCCCCGCGCCGCGGCGCGAGCGGGGCCGTCGCCTCGTCCGTGTTCCTTCACCGATCCCGCTTCTTCGCCAGTTCCTCCATCATGGCCTTGATGGCCTCCGGCGTCATACTGGTTTCGCCGAGGTCGAAGGTGATCTTCTCCAGCGTGCCGGTGAACGGGAAGGGCACGTGATAGTCGGAGTCGTCCACCGACGTGCCGGTGTCGAGGCCGACGTCGAACGTCTCGTCCCAGGCCCAGATGAACGGCTGGGTATGGGGCAACGACTTCTTCGCCACCTCTTTCCCGTCCACCGAAAGCGTGCCGGAGCCCCCGCGCCCGACCGCCATCCCGGTCGGGTCCATCTTCCAGTCGAAGACGATGGTGTGCTCGCCGGGCGGCAGCGCGTCGGGGCCCTGCCATTTCGGCCGCTCGAGATCGAGCAAGTCCATCGTGAAGGTCGGCTTGCCGTCCTTGAGGTAGAGCCCGTAGCCCGAGAACCGCCCGCCCTGGGTGACCAGCACGCCGTTCGCCCCGCCCTGCGGCACCTCGATCTCGGCGGTGATCTTGTACGAGCGGTTGAGGATCGAGGGCGCGACGCCGAACTCGTTCGACGTATTCGGCGTGGTATAGACGAACTGCGTTCGGCCCGACGCCGGTCCGGGGCGCTCGACGGTCAGGATCGCGACCTGCGACGCGTTCAGCGGCAGCACCTGGTTGCGCACCGCCTCGATCATCCAGAGTTCCTGCATGCTGCGCAGTCGCTCGGGCTCCCGGGCGGCGAGATCGTTCGTCTGGGTCGGATCCTCCTTGAGGTTGAAGAGCTCCCACTTAAATCCGTTCAGCACGTCGACCGGCGGATGCCCTTTGACGCCTTCCCACGGGGTCACCGCCGGAATGGTGTTGGCCATCCAGCCGTCGTGGTAGATCGCGCGATTGCCAAAGATCTCGAAATACTGGGTGGTGCGCGGCGACGAAGCGTCGGCGTTGGCCTTGTCCCAGGTATAGACCATGCTGACCCCGTCCCACGGGCGCTGGGCGATGCCGTTCACCATCGTCGGCTGGGGGACGCCGATCGCATCGAAGACCGTCGGGATGACGTCGATGACGTGATGGAACTGGTTGCGGATGCCGCCGGCGTCCGTGATGCGTTTGGGCCAGGTCACCACCATGCCGGTGCGCGTGCCGCCGAGATGCGAGGCGATCTGCTTGACCCAGCGATAGGGGGTGTCCATCGCAAACGCCCAGGGCACGGCGAAGTGGGGATAGGTTTCATCGGTGCCCCACGCCGAAATCATGGGCAGCATCTGCTCCACCGTGAAAGCGTAGCCGTTGAAATAGGCGACCTCGTTCGGCGTGCCGTGCATCGAGCCTTCGGCGCTCATGCCGTTGTCGCCGAGGACGTAGATGATCAGCGTGTTGTCGAACAGGCCCAGCTTCTCGACGGTTTCGACGATGCGGCCGATCTCGTGGTCGCTGTAGGCCATGTAGGCGGCCCAGACGTCGATCTGGCGAAGGTAGAGCTTCTTCTGGTCGGCCGACAGCGTCTCCCACTTGGGGAGGAAGTCCGGCCAGGGCGGAAGCTTGGCGTTCGCCGGCACCACGCCCAGCTTCTTCTGGTTTGCGAAGATGCGCTCGCTGACCGCGTTCCAGCCGTCGTCGAACAGATGCATCGCGCTGATCTTGTCCACCCACTCCTCGGTCGGATGGTGTGGCGCGTGCGTCGCGCCCGGCGCGTAGTGGATGAACCAGGGCGTTCGGGTCGGTCGAGGTCTGCGTGGTGATGTACTCGATGCAGTCATCCGCCATCGCGGTGATCAGGTTCCACTCGCCTTGCTTGCCGTTGTAGGGGTGGATCGCTGTCGTGTTGCGGAACAGGCAGCCCGGCTCCCACTGGCTGGTGTCGCCGCCGACGAAGCCGTAAAAATAGCCGTAGCCCTGCCCGATCGGCCAGTGGGTGAACGGTCCCTGCGGGCTCGCCTCCCAGACCGGCACGTTGTGGTTCTTGCCGAACCAGGCGGTGGAGTATCCGTTCTCCTTTAGGGCCATCGCTCCATGCGCCGTCTCAGGCCGCGTGATGAAGTCGTAGCCGGGATAGCCGGTCGATCCTTCGGTCACCATGCCGAAGCCGACCGCGTGATGGTTTCGGCCGGTGAGCAGCGCCGCCCGGGTCGGCGAGCAGAGCGCCGTGTTGTGCATCTCGGTGTAGCGCAGGCCGCGCTCAGCCAACTTATCCACCGTCGGCGTCGGCACGAGGCCGCCAAACGCCGTGTTGGAGCCGAAGCCCGCATCGTCGATCAGGACCAGCAGCACGTTCGGCGCGCCTTCGGGCGGCATGACGGTCGGCGGCCAGCCCGGCATGCTCTGGACGAAGTTCGGTTCGATGAAGCCTTTGAACGGCGGCGTCGGGGTCGGCAGCACTTTGCTGTCGGGGAACTGGACCGCCGTCGGCGACTGCGCGCGGGCCGCCGTGCGGAAGCCGACCGCGCCGAGCGCCGCCGCCAGCGCGCCCTTGGCCGATGACAGGAACAATTGCCGTCGATTTAATCTTGCTCATCACGTCCTCCTCCTCAATCGCATTCAAATCGGTGGCTGGAATCGGCCAGCCACGCCTCTTAAGCGTTCACGCATGGCGGCGGGATGCGGCAGCGCCATGATCTCATCGGCATAGCGCCCCTTGCGGACGAGGTCGGCCATGGTCCGCATCGGCGTGTCCGATCCATGAGGACACCAACCCTCAAGCCTCAAACGCGAAAATCTTCTTCCAGTCCCTCTTCATGCTGACGACGATCCAGCCCTGTTTGACGGCCATGTCGTACATCGCCTGGCTGAACGTCCCGACCCCCGTGTTCGGCAGGCCTTGCGCCGGACCGTAAGCGTATTCGCGCTCGGCGTCGTCGTGCAGCACGGCGGCGGAAAGCCGCAGGCCGGAGCCCGCCTTCACGTATTCGAGCATCTGCTGATCGTCGGACGACGAATTGCCGAAGGCGAGATGAGGGCCGGCGCCCGTAGAGCAGCCAGAAGTTCTCGATCTTGCCGGCTTCGAGATTGTCGAGGACGAGCCTGGGCTCCTGGGTCAAGATGGGCTTGCCGTCCTTGGCGTAGCCGAACTTGGCCGCCTGCGCCGTTCCGCAGACGCGCTCGGGCGGAATGTCGTAGACCCTGCCCGAATATTCGCGCACGAAGCTCTCGCTGCCGCCGGTGGCGATGAAGTTCGCAAATCCGTTCGCGCGCAGAAGCGCCAGGAGTTCGATCATCGGCTGATAGACGAGGTCGGTGTAGGGCCGGTCCCAGCGCGGATGTTTCGCCGTTGTGAGCCACTGCCGGACGTCGGCGCGGAAGTCCTCGACCGTCATGCCGCTCTGCGTTTCGAGCACGATCTCGAATAGCTCCCGCATCGACAATTTGGCGATGGCCTCGCGATCGCCGGTGAGCACGGCCTTGAACGGTTCGCGGCCCTTCAGCTCCGGCTTCGTTTTGACGAGCGCGGGCACGCGATCGAGACAAAAAACGACCTGCGTATAGAGCGGGTGCTCGACCCACAGCGTGCCGTCTTGGTCGAATTCCGCGATCCGCTCTTCCGGCGGCAGGAAATCCGGGCTCGCCGGATCGGTCGTCGCGTGGACGAACTTGAGGATCGCCTCCTTGGCCGGGCCGTCGTTCCACGACGCGAGCGGCGTTGCGGCCTCGGCCTGCGCGGCGGCGGCGTCGAGAAGTCCGGGCAGGGCTGGCAAGGCCGCGAGCGCGCCGAGCACAAGACGGCGGCTCGGCCATCGGAACCGGAGGATGACACGATGACGGGGGTTGTCCCGAGGAATGTTGAAAAGGGAGGAGCGGCGTTGCTCGCCTTGAGCCTTTAGGCTCGGGGTGCTGATTCCACGAAAGGAAAGCAACGCCATGAAGAAGCATACCACGTCGACCGCAATTCCCACCTATGCGTTGAAGGCCGAGGCGCTGGCGAGCATGTCGGCGAGCTTTGAACGCTTTTGCCTTGCCGCCGGGCTCGAGACGTTGAGCGAGATGCTGGAGCAGGATGCGACAGCGGCCTGTGGCGAGCGCCACGAGCGGGGTGAGCGGCGCCAGGCGCACCGCTGGGGGCGGACCAAAGGCAAGATCGGCTTTCACGGTGGCAAGGTCGAGATCGAGCGCCCACGGGTTCGCGGGCTCGACGGGGCCGAGCGCGTACTGCCGAGTTGGGAGAACGCCGTCAGCGAAGACTGGCTCGGCAAATGGGCGATGAACCAGATGCTGATCAACGTCTCGACGCGGCGTTTCAAGCGTTCGGTCCGGTTGCCCGAGGGAGACGTTCCGGCGTCCGACGGAGCGGGGCTGTCGAAGTCGGCGACCTCCCGCCGCTTCGTGGCGTTGTCGGCGGCGCGCATGAAGGCGTGGATGGAAACCAGGCTTGACGACCTCGATCTGCTGGCGATCCAGATCGACGGCATTCACATGGACGAGGATATGCTCCTCGTCGCGGCGATTGGCGTCGACGCGAACGGCGACAAACATCCGCTCGGCCTCGTCGAGGGCGCGACCGAAAACGCGACGACGGTGCAGGCGCTCATCGACAATCTCGTCGAGCGTGGACTCGATCCAACCGTGCGACGGCTGTTCATCATCGATGGCGCGAAGGCGCTGTCCAAGGCGATCCGCCGCACCTTTGGACGCGATACGGCGATCCAGCGTTGCCAAATTCACAAGGCGCGCAACATTCTGGAGCGGCTGCCCAAATCGATGCATGCTTCGGTGCGGCGGGTCCTGAGGCAAGCCTGGGAAATGGATGACGCCGAAAAGGCCGAAACGCTCATTCGCAATCTCGCCCGCCGTCTCGAACCGGACTGGAACGGCGTTTCCGCTTCGATCCTGGAAGGGATCGACGAGATGCTCACTGTCACGAGGCTCGGCCTCCCTCGCGAACTGCGCCGCTCGCTCGCCTGCACCAACATCATCGAGAATGTCATGGGCACGGTGCGCAGGGTCTGCCGCAACGTCAAATATTGGCGCTCGCCCTCGATGGCCCTGCGATGGGGCGCCGCCGCCATGCAGGAAGCTGTCAAGGGCTTCCGTCGATTGAAGGCATACAAGCATCTGCCGGCTCTTCGCGCTGCTCTTGCAAAGCAAGGCCAACAGCCGTCTTCCGACGGGGCGCTTGTTCAAATCGCCAAGGCTGCCTAAATCTCAATGCGCAACGACCGCTTCGAGAATTTCAACAGACAGCGGGACATCCCCCGATGACGCTCCTATTGAGTTCTCAAGCTATTGGGAAAAGGCCTTGTCTTCCAAAGCGGGCGACCCCTGCGGGCCGCCCGTTTCGTCTGGTCGGGCTCGCCTCGCGAGGTCAGTCGCCGACGCCCGCAGCTGGCGGATTATTATGCAGCCGCTCCTGCGCGTGGATCTCCTCCATGACCTGAGACAGGTTGTAGGAGGCCGGCGCCTGGAGAGGCGGGAACTTTTCGTAGGTCTCCAGGTGATCGAGCGCCAGCTTCTGGCCGATCGGCAGCAGGTTCCAGTCGTAGAGGTAGGCCGTGGACGGCGAAGTCAAGGCGCCGCCGAACCCGCTGAAGCTCTTGGCGCTGTCGGTCTGCTCGAACGGATCGCGCTTGATATTGGTCAGCAAGGTGAAGTGATACGGGATCAGCGGCTCCAGCCAACCTTTGGCGCCGGCCTTGGACCCGTAGTACATAAACTTCCAATTCTTCCAGCGGACGGCAGCGAGCTGCGCGCCCGAATAGTAGAAGAAGAAGTCGCGCGCGGACTTGTCGGTCTTGCCCGATATGAAATCGGCCTGGTTGACGCCGTCCAGCGTGGTCTTGACGATGCCCGGGTACGTCCCCGCCTCGATCTGCTTCTTCAGGGCGTCACCCTTCGGGCCGCCGGCGAGCTCGGCAAAGCTCGGCAACCAGTCGAGCGCGGCGAATATCTGGTTGGCCACCGTGCCCGGCTTGATGTGGCCCGGCCAGCGGATCACCATCGGCGCGCGGTAGCCGCCTTCCCACAACTCGCCCTTCTGGCCCTTGAACGGCGTAATGCCGCCATCGGGGAAGGTCATCGTCTCGGCGCCGTTGTCGGTGGTGAAGACGACGATCGTGTTGTCGAGCTGGCCCATGTCTTCCAGTTTCTTCAGGACGTAGCCGATGTTGTCGTCCATCTGCTTCATGCCGGCTTCGTTGGCCCCCCAGTCCTTGCCGCCCTTGACGCCGATCATGTCGAGATACTTCTGCGGCAGCATGGTCGTCACATGCATGCGCGCCGGGTTGTACCAGACGTAGAACGGCTTGCCGGTCTTCTTGGGGTCGTTGCGGTCGAGGAAGTCGATCACGTGAGTTGAAATTTCCTCATCGACCGTTTCCGACCGCTTCAGGGTCAGCGGTCCCTCGTCCTTGCACTCCTGGTTCGCCATCGTGCCGTCGGAAGAATGACACCAGATCACGGGGCGGGGTGGCGTGAGGCACACCACATTGCCTTTGAGATCAACTGCGCCGGGGACCGGGGCCAACCCTTTGACCGGCGTGTTGGCGCACGGCGCCACGACGGCGCCCACGTCCATATGGTCCGGGTTGGAGTAGATGTCGGGGAAGCTCACGCCCTCCATCGCGTCGAGGTGGTAGAGATAGCCCCAGTATTCCTGGAAACCGTGCGCGGTCGGCAGGGAGAAGTCCTTGTCGCCCAGATGGTTCTTGCCGAACTCGCCGGTCGTGTAGCCGAGGTCGTGCAGGAATACAGCGAGCGCCCGGCGTTCCCGGAAGCAGCGCCGTCGGGCTGCCGGGGAGTTGCGGCGGGATCAGCCCGACGCGAAGCGGATACATGCCGGTCGCGAACGCCGTGCGCCCGGAGGTGCAGCTCTGCATGGCGTAATAGTCGGTGAACTTCGCCCCTTCGCGGCCGATGCGATCGATGTTGGCGTCTCTCCGACCATCAGGCCTTCGTGATAGATGCTCGGCTGCATGTAGCCGATGTCGTCGCCCATGATGAACATGATGTTCGGTTTCGATGCCTGCGCCATCGCGCTCGTCGCCGGCAGCGCCGACGCCGTCGCCAGCGCGGCGAGCGCCGCTCCGGCCGTTAGGGTTGTTCGCCACAAACTCATTGATCCCTCCAGTGTCATTGCCCGTTGATAAGGATGCCCTCGAACCTTTCCCGACGCATCGCCTCCGGCGTCAGCCCGCTCGAGGGCGCCGATGCATCCTCGTCTTCGCGCGCATTCCTCTGCCGCGGCGACGACGTCTGCCGAAACGTCAGCGAAAGACTATGGTCAGTCACGCCGCCGGGTCATTAGCGCGCGAGCGCAAAATTTGTCCGAAGTTAGCGCTGACCTGTGTCATAAGGTCGTAAGCGTTAAAGGGGGACGCGGCAATAGGCGCCAAATCGGTCCACAGCATGCCGAAGGTTGCGACCATAAACGTGCGAAATTTCCGCGCGCTGGCCGAAGTGATGCGAACGTTCGGCGCGGACCCGGCCGAAGTTCTCGAAAGCGCCGGTCTCGCCCCCGATCTGTTTGACAGCCTCGAAAGAACAATCCTCTACACCGATCTGGACCGGCTGGTGTCCGTGGCGATGCGCGCGACCGGTTGCCGCGACCTGGGGCTTCACGTCGGCGTCCTGCAAGGCATCGATGCGGCCGGACTGGTCGGGCTGGTGTCGATGAACTCCGCGACCGTGCGCGAGGCGCTGGGCGCCATTATCGCGGGCCTGAAGACGACCGACAGCGGCGGCGCGGTCGGGCTCGACGTTCGCCATGACATAGCGAACTTGGGCTATTCAGTGGTCATCGACGGCGTCAAGAATGTGGAACAATTCTGCGACGCCTCCGTGGCGATCCTCGTCAACGCGATGCGCCAATTCTGCGGCGCGGATTGGCGACCGGATCGCGTCTATCTGATGAACAAGCCGCCGCAGGATCCTGAACGGTTCGCACAGTTTTTTGGAGCGCCGATCGAGTACCGGGCGCCGGCGTCGAAGATGACATTCAATAGCGCTGTGCTGGACTGGCCGGTCAAGGTTCACGACCCTGCTTATCGGGAGATTCTAACCCCAATCCTGGAAAAGGCGATCGAGTCGGCAAGAGGCGATTTCATATTCGCGGTGAAATCGGTTCTGAAATCCCATGCTGGCGAAACGCCCCTGACCCGCGGCGAGGTCAGCGGGGCTTTGGGGGTCAGCGTCCACATCCTCAGCCGGCGCCTGAAGTCGGCCGGGGTCACGTTCACCGATCTTGCGGAGCAGCTGAAGATCGAGCGCGCGCAAAGCATGCTGCTCAAAGGTAAACGGATCCGCGAGATATCGTCCGACCTCGGCTTCGCCGACGTGAGCTCCTTCACCAGAGCTTTCAAAAAACGCGCGGGCCAATCGCCCAAGCAGTGGCGAGAAATGCGAACGACTGGACGGCGCGATAGCGTTTAGCGATCCAACCCGGAGAATGCGGGCCCTGCATAAGTCGGGGGCTACGTCTCCTGTCCCCCCCCCCGACACACGCGGCGTCGCAGCCGAATTCGGGGCGATGAAGGCGTACAACCTGGTGAAGGCGCACTTCAATACCGACAAGTCGACGCTGTCGTTTGAAAGGGCATGCGGTGAATTCTTGGGCATGGGTCCGAAGCGCTATCTCTGGCTGCGACGCATGCATCTTGCCCGCCGCGCGCTTGTCGAGACCAATTCCTCCGAAGCGACGGTCGCCGAGGTCGCGCTCGCGCACGGCTTCTGGGAGCTCGGGCGCTTCGCGGTCAGGTACCGGGATATATTCGGTGAATCCCCGTCCGCGACTTTGCGAGAGCCCAAGCGTGATCCATCGACGCGTCCGAACCCGCTCGCATTGTAGCGAGTGCGGGCTGCCTATTTACGCGTAGTTTTTGTTTTTATCGTTGAACCCGCCCGTCAAAGCCGCATTTTCGCGGCGACGCTAAACCGGGTCGCAAGCCCATGAAATCATTGGAGGCCGCCGCTAAATCGGCGCTAAAGCGGCGATAGCGCCGGGATCGGCGCCGGGCCGCTACCCTCTCGCCGTCCAGAAATCGGCCTGCAGCGCCGCCGCCTCGTCCTCGAGCAGCGGGCCGACGACCTCGGTCGGGCGCTGGCCGGCGCTGAAGACGATCTTGCACGGCAGGTCGAGGGTCGGGTTCTCCTCGTGCGCGCCGGTCTGGGCTTTCAGCGCCTTCTCGGTCTGGCCGTAGACGACCCGGCCGATTCCCGCCCAGTAGATCGCGCCGGCGCACATCGCGCAGGGCTCGGCCGAGGTGTAGAGGGTGCAGCGGGCCAGGAACTCAAGATCATAGGCGCGCGCGGCGCGCGAGGCGAGCAGGCGCTCGGCGTGGGCGGTGCGGTCGCGCCCCTCGCTGGAATAGCCGTTGCCCTGCTCCATCAAGAGATTTCCGTCGGCGTCCGCGAGCACCGAGCCGAACGGGTGGTCGCCCGCCCTCGCGCGAGCGTCTGGCGACGTCGAAGGCCCGGCGCAGCAGCGCCTCGTCGTAAGGGCGAAGGGAAGAGCTCATGCGGGTCTCCGTCGAGGGCGACGATCGATAGCACGAAACGACCGTCGAATTTGGCGCGGCGCCGCTTGCGCGATGCGCGAGCGGCTCGGACTGGTCCGACCGCCGGCGCCGTTCGTGGGCGGACCCGCCGCATCGCGCCAATTCATTTGACAGCGGGCCCCGCCGCGTTACGGTCCGCAAGGGTCCGAACGACAGTTGCGGGCGAGAAGGCTCGCCTCCGGCGCTCCGGAGAAGGGCGAGGCGGATCGGCGCGGTTTTTGCGTAACGCCCGTTCGGGCAGGTCGCGACGGCTGACGGCAGGGGAGCGAGGGTAAGCGAGGTGAAGGCTGAGGCTCCCCCGCGACTGGAGCTGGTCGGCGTCAGCAAGTCGTTCCCCGGCGTGCGCGCCAACGACAACGTCCAACCTCAACGTCAAGCCCGGCGAGATCCACGCGCTCCTCGGCGAGAACGGCGCCGGCAAGTCGACCCTCGTCAAGATGATCTACGGCATCCTCGCGCCGGACGAGGGGCAGATCATGTTCGACGGGTCGCCGGTCCGCATCTCCAATCCGCGCGCCGCGCGCCGCCTCGGCATCGGCATGGTGTTCCAGCATTTCTCGCTGTTCGAGGCGATGACGGTGCTGGAGAACATCGCGCTCGGCCTCGACTCGCGCCTCTCCCAGCGCGAGCTGCTCGCCGAGTTCAACAAGGTGCTCGAGGCCTATCACCTCAAGCTCGATCCGCGCCGGATCGTCTCGACGCTCAGCGTCGGCGAGCGCCAGCGAATCGAGATCGTGCGCGCGCTCCTGCTCAATCCGCGCCTGCTCATCATGGACGAGCCGACCTCGGTGCTGACGCCGCAGGAGGTCGAGCAATTGTTCGAGACGCTGAAGCACCTGGCCTCGAGCGGCTGCTCGATCCTCTACATCTCCCACAAGCTGCACGAGATCGTGGCGCTCTGCGACACGGCGACGATCCTGCGCGGCGGCAAGGTGGTGGCGACCTGCGATCCGAGGCGCGAGACGTCGCGCTCGATGGCCGAAATGATGATCGGCGCCAATCTGAAGGAGATCGCCAAGCCGGCGGACCGCGTCTTCGGCCCGCCCAAGCTCGAGGCGCAGGGCCTCAGCCTGCCGAAGCCGACCGAATTCGGCGTCGCGCTCAAGGATGTCGCGCTCTTCGGTGCGCGCGGGCGAGATCTTCGGCGTCGCGGGCGTCGCCGGCAACGGCCAGAACGAGCTTCTTTCCGCGTTGAGCGGCGAAACGCTCGCGCCGAGCGCCGAGGCGATCATCCTCGCGGGCGAGGCGGTCGGCGCGGCTCGGCGTCACCGAGCGGCGCAACCTCGGCCTCTGCGCCGTGCCCGAGGAGCGCAACGGCCACGCCGCGGTCAGCGAGTTCTCGCTCACCGACAACGCCTCGCTGACCGGGCGCGACCGGATGGAGCTCGTCCGCTTCGGCCTCATCGACCCGGGCAAGGCGACCAACTACGCCGCCGAGGTGATCGGCGCCTTCACCGTCAAGGCGACGGGGCCGGGAGCGCTCGCAGGCTCGCTCTCGGGCGGCAACCTGCAGAAATTCATCATGGGGCGCGAGATCCTGCAGCGGCCCGGAGGCGCTGGTCGTCTGCCAGCCGACCTGGGGGGTCGACGCGGGCGCGGCGGCCGCCATCCATCAGGCGATCGTCGATCTCGCGGCGCGCGGCTCGGCGGTGCTCGTCATCTCGCAGGACCTCGACGAGCTCCTGACCCTCTGCGACACGCTCGCGGTCATCAATCTGGGCAGGCTGTCGAAGCCGATGAAGGTCGGCGAGGCGTCGATCGAGGAGATCGGGCTGCTGATGGGCGGCGTGCACGGCGATCCGTCGGCGACGGTCGAAATGACGGAGCATCTGCATGCGCATCCGATTTGAGAAGCGCCTGACGCCGAGCCGCTTCATGCTGGTGGCGACGCCGATCGCCTCGGTGCTGCTGACGATGCTGCTCGGCGCGGTCATCTTCGAGCTGATCGGCTTCGACGGGCCGCACGCGATCTACGAGACCTTCATCACCCCGATCGTCGCCTCCTACAAATGGCAGGACGTCCTGACCAAGGCCGCGCCGCTGATCATCATCGCGCTCGGGCTTTCGCTCGGCAATCAGGCCAAGATCTGGAACATCGGCGCCGAGGGCCAGTACATCATCGGCGCGCTGACCGGCGCGGGCGTCGCCTTCGTCCTGCCGAACGCGCAAGGCTTCTGGATCATCCCGCTGATGATCGCGGCCGGCATTTTCGGCGGCATGGTCTGGGCGGCGATCCCGGCGTTGCTCAAGACGCGCTTCCGCGTCTCGGAGGTGCTTTCGAGCCTGATGCTCGTCTATGTCGCGCTGCAGGTGCTGAACTATCTGATCGGCGGCCCGTGGAAGGACCCGAACGGCCACAATTTCCCGCAGACGCCGCCGTTCACCCCGGCCCAGCTGCTGCCGAACGTCATTCCGGGAACGGTCATTCCGCCGGGCTTCGTCGTCGCCATCGTTCTGACGCTCGTCTTCTGGCTCCTGACGTCGCGCTCGGTCTACGGCTTTTCGGTGCGCACCGTCGGCGCCGCGCCGAGCGCGGCCCGGTACGGCGGTTTCGACGCCTCGCGCACCGTGTGGTCGACGCTGATGATCAGCGGCGGCATGGCGGGCCTCGCCGGCATCCTCGAAGCGATGAGCCAGCTCGGCCAGATCAATCTCGGCTTCCCGTCGGGCTACGGCTTCACCGCGATCATCGTCTCGTTCCTCGGCCGCTTCATCCGATCGGCGTCTTCCTCGCCGGCCTCATCCTCGCGGTCACCTATGTCGGCGGGCAGGTGGCGCAGACGGTGGTGCACGTGCCGAAAGCGACGGCCGGCATCTTTCAGGCGACGATGCTGTTCTTCATCCTGGCGAGCGACATTCTGGTCCGCTACCGCGTGCGGGTCATCCGCGATGCGCCGCGCGCGAAGCCGGCGACTGCGGGAGCGTCGGCGTGAGCCTCGCGTTCATCATCGACGCGCTCGTCACCGTGGTCGGCGTCACCACGCCGATCCTGCTCGCCGCGACCGGCGAGCTCGTCGTCGAAAAGAGCGGCGTCCTCAATCTCGGCGTCGAAGGCATGATGCTGATCGGCGCCGTCACCGGCTTCGCCGTCGCCTTCAATTTCGGCCCGGACCTCGGCGACTGGGCGCCGTGGGTCGCGTGGTCGCCGCCGCGCTCGCCGGCGCCGGCCTCCTCGATGCTGTTCGCCGTGCTGGCGCTGACGCTCGGCTCCAATCAGGTGGCGACCGGCCTCGCGCTGACGATCTTCGGCATCGGCCTCTCCTCGCTGATCGGCGCCGGCTATGTCGGCATGACCGTGCCGTCGTTCGACACGTTCTTTCCCGACTGGCTCGCCGGCGATCCCTTCTGGCGGGTCTTCTTCGGCTACAGCCCGCTCGTCTATTTCGCGCTCGTCATGGTGTTCGCGGTCGGCTGGTTCCTCAACCGCACGCGCGCCGGGCTGGTGCTGCGCGCCGTCGGCGAGAACGACATTTCCGCCCATTCGATCGGCTATCCGGTGATCGCGATCCGCTACGCGGCGATCGCCTTCGGCGGCGCGCTCGCAGGGATCGCCGGCTCCTATTTCTCGATGGTGATCACGCCGATGTGGGCCGAGCAGATGACGGCGGGGCGCGGCTGGATCGCGCTGGCGCTGGTCGTGTTCTCCGGCTGGCGCGCCGGGCGGCTGCTCGCTCGGCGCGTATTTCTTCGGCATTCTGATGACGCTCGAGCTCTACGCCAAGGCGTCGGGCTTCTCGTTCCTGCCGTCGCAATTCTGGGCCGCGATGCCCTACATCATGGCGGTCGTCGTGCTCGCCGTCATATCGGCCCGCGGCGTCGCGGGCAGCGAGGCGCCGGCCTGCCTCGGCCGGCCCTTCATGCCGAACAGTTGAGAACGCATGTCACGAACAAGGAGAACGAGATGAGTCTGATCACCCGCCGCAATTTCATCAAGACCGCGGCCGCGGGGCTCGCGCTTGCCGGCGCTCGGCCGCGCCGCCTTCGCCGCCGAGCCGCTCAAGGTCGGCTTCGTCTATCTCGGCGCGATCGGCGACTGGGGCTGGACCTGGTCGCACGAACAAGGGCCGCAAGGAGATGGTCGACGCGCTGAAGGGCCAGGTCGTCGCCGACTATGTCGAGAACGTCAAGGAGGACGCGAGCGCGATCCCGATCATGAAGGACCTCGCCCAGCAGGGCAACAAGCTGATCTTCACCACCTCCTACGGCTACATGGACCAGACGATCGAGGTCGCCAAGCAGTTCCCCGACGTCAAGTGGGAGCACTGCACCGGCTACAAGCGCGCCGACAACGTCGGCACCTACAACTCGCGCTTCTATCAGGGCAGAGCGGTGACCGGCACAATCGCCGGCATGATGAGCAAGACCAACACGATCGGGTTTGTCGGGTCGTTCAAGATCCCCGAAGTGGTGATGGGCGTGAACGCCTTCACGTTGGCGGCGCAAGCCGTCAATCCGAAGATCACCACCAAGCTCGTGATGATCGACACCTGGTTCGACCCGGCCAAGGAGGCCGCGGCGGCCGAGACGCTCGCCAATCTCGGCTGCGACGTCATCGCCCAGCACGTCGACAGTCCGGCGGTGTTGCAGGTCTGCGAGAAGCGCAAGATCTATGGCTTCGGCTACGGCGCCGACATGTCGCGTTTTGCGCCGAAAGCGCATCTGACGGCGAGCCTCGACCTCTGGGGCCCCTATTACATCTCGCGCGCCAAGGCGGTGCTCGACGGCAAGCTGGAAGCCGGACGACACCTGGTGGGGCATGAAGGAGGGAATCCTGGCCATGGCGCCCTACAGCAAAGCCGTGCCGGACAACGTGCGCGCCGCCGCCGACAAGATCATCGCCGGCACGAAGGACGGAAGCTATGAGGTCTTCACCGGCCCCATCGCCGACCAGTCGGGCAAGGAACGCGTCCCCGCAGGCGAGCGCATGAAGGACGCCGACATGCTGGTGATGGACTGGTACGTCAAGGGCGTGCAGAGCTAGTCCGCACTGCAGAGACTTCCACATTGCGTTGCTGGGTTTTCCGTCTTCCCGAGGCCGGCGATGCTGACGCCGCGGCGAGGTGACGGCCCTTTGCAGGTCTTCCGGGGCATTGCCTGAGGCAAAGGCGCCCCGGAACGAAGTCCGTGGGCGACGCACGGCTCCCGCATGGGCCGCCTCGGGAGTTACGGGCGACTCGCTTTGGCCTGTCCGCTGCGGATCGAAGACAGGTCGCGGGCTTGCGGATCGACGTGCAAGGCGGGGCGCCATTTTCGGGCGCGAATCGAGCCTTTCCAAAGACTTGCGGCGCCATTTCCGGGCGACTCGCGTTCGGGCGTCCCCCCGCTGATCGCTTCCAGATCGCGTGGGCGATCGAGCGCGAGCGTCCACGACTGGCCGGGCGCCGGCACGGCGCCGGGTCGGCTGTCCCTGAAAATTCGCCGCCGTCGCGGTTTCCGTCCTGGCCCGCCCGCCAAGACTGCGCGGATTGACCCGCGACCGAATGCTGTCAATGCCTTCAGCGCCACGCTCTGCAATTTGCCCCAGCTCCATCGCCTCGTCGCGCAGGCCCGCGATTCCGGCCAGCGGCCGGGCGGCCGACGAAACTGCGATCATAGCACGGCCCTCCATTTTGGCCAAGAAATTGTTCTCGTTATGTTCGCATGGGAGGCGAACCGCGAGCGGCTTGGCCGGCGAGAGAACCGCGATGGTGAACCCGCCGGCCGCCCTACGCCGTCAACTCGTGTACCCTCGCCTCCGGGCACACCTTCTGGGCGATCTCGGCGAGATGCAGATGGTGGGTGAAATAGATCACCTGCCCAACCCGGCCCATGTCGGCGAAAAGTTTCAGCGCCTCCTCGGCGCGAAAATGGTCGAAGGTCTCCATGATGTCGTCGGCGACAAAAGGCGCCGGCGGGCGCGCCTTGGCGAGCTCGTGGTAGCCCGCGACCCGCAGCGCAAGAAAAAGCTCGGACCGCGCGCCTCTCGACAATTGATCGGCCTCTTTCGATCCGCCGTCGGCGCCGAGGGCATAGCGCGTCACACGGTCAGGCGCACCGCGTCAATCAATGCGAATAATGTCTGCGGCGTCTCCCAGCCGCGCGCGGGCCGCCTCGACGACATGCTCGTGGTGAGTAAACAGGATCGGCTACACGCGATCGCTGAGATCGCTGCTAGCGCCTCAAGGCCGTGGGCGGTGCGCGGGTCGTCGAAGCTCGGAAATATGTCATCCCCGATGAAGGGCTGCGCCTCGGCGCGGGCAGCATAGTCTTCGATGTACGCGAGGCGCAGAGCGAAATACACTTGGTCGCGCTCGCCGTCGCTTAGACCTTGATTGCAACCAACTCGTTGTTGGAGCGGCGCGCGACCAGCCGGAGCTGGTCCTTTTCGTCGAAGCTCTGGTCGAGCCCGGAAAACGCGCCGCCGGCCAGCGTCGCGAATATCGCCCCAGCGCGGGTCATCAACGGATCGCGCCGTATTGCGCTGTGACGCTCCAAGGCTTTGCCCAGCAGCAAGGACGCGGCCTTCAGCACGGCCCAGCGCCGCGCTGCCTCAACAAGCTCGGCCTCTGCATTGCACCGCTGTTGCCAAGCGACCTCGGCGCCGACGCCGCCTGCAAGCGCGTCACGCTCGCCAACCGCTGCTCCCGTTCAGCGTAACGTCGTTGATCCGACCTTCCAGCGCGCTGTCCTGCTGCTCCAGGTCGCGCAGGCGCGCCTCGGCCGCATCGGGATCGAATTCCTTCAATTGATCGACAAGATTCGCCTCCTCGACACCCTCGGCGATATCAGACAGATGCCGGCGAGCCTGTCCGAGCTTCTCAACAAGTTCGGCGCGCGCCTCCTCGCGCGCGAGGACTTCCGACGGATCGGACCCCGGCGGCAACGACGCAGCGACCGATGCCAGAGCCTGCGCCGCATTCACCGCGCGCGATTGCGCTTCGGCTAATCGGGCGCGCGCAGTCTGTAGGCGCCTCTCGGCTCCCTGGCGGAGCGCGTCGGCCTTGCGCGCCGCGCCCAAGCGCTCGTTGAGGACGCGGATCGACGCTTCGGACGGCAGACCGCCGAGATCAGAGGCGCACCGACAGAGGAGGTCGCGGTTTTCGCCTCGAATTGCTGCATATCGCGTTTCATGCCGTCGACCCGGCGGGCGCGGTCCCGATGATTTTGAGCGTCATTCAGTGCGCTCTGCCAGACCTCGAGGTTCGCTGCGGCGGCTTCGATCGAGGCGCTCGCGTCGAGCCCAAAGGCCGCGACCGCCGAGGCCCAACGCGCACGCCAATCCCCAAGCTGACAAGCCGCTTTTTCACAGTCGGCGGCGGCGCGGTCGAGGCGGCGGCGTGCTTCGTCCGAGCGGGTGTCCAGATCATGCAAAGCTGTCCATGCGCTTGCAAGCTCGCGGAGCCGACGTTCGACCCGATCGGCGAGGCGGGCGCAGTCCAGTTCCTCGATGATCGAGACCCCGTTTCCGCCCCGAGCGCGCGCAAGGCTGGCTCGATGCAAGCGAGGTCGGCGTCTCCTGCCTGCTGTGCGTCCCGCCGCTCGAGAAGTTTGTCGCGGGTCTTCAGAAGCCGTTCGACGGCGGCCGACCATTCGCGCATTTGCGTCGCCCGCGGTTGCGGGCACACGCCGTTCCAAAGCCTGGCCCAATCCTGCTCGACGGCGGCGCGGCGCGCAGAAGCCTTATCGACCTCGGCGAGCGCGAGAGCGTACGAGCGCGTCTGCTCATCGAGACGGCGGGTTTCAAGCGCATGCTTGGCCAGCGTCTCCGCGTTCAGGGCAGCCTCATCCGACACGCGATCGGCGCGGTCGCTCCGCCTTTCAAACTCGACGATGAGTGTCGGAAGCTCCCCAGAAGGCGGGGCGTCGGCCGCGTTTAGAAGCGATGAGCGCAAGGCACCCCACGTCGCGTCTCGCGCCGCGCGGGCCTCTTGATAATATCGCGGTTGCAAGCGACCCGCTCGCGACAAGCTCCGCGAGCCGGGCCGTCGTCCCGGCTATTTCGTTCTCGACCAAGTCGCGCGCCTTCGCCGCGTCGCGCAGGTCGTCGTCGGCTTTCTTGAACGCCTCGACGAAACCGGCGAGATCATCGCCTCGCGGCAATCGGGCCCCGGCGAGGGCGTCGAGATCGGTCAGTGGCGGATCCGCCCTGGCGACAGCCTCGCCCAATTCTCGATGTCGATCGCGAGCCTGACGCGCTCCTCCGAAAGCCGTCTCGCCTGTTCGCCGACTTTGCCAAGTGCGGCGAATTTCTCGTGCAAAGGCCCTGGATCAATCGCGCCTCTCTGCTGTTCGCGCTCCAGACGCGCCGCTTCGAAGTCCTTACGCTCCTGTGCGACCTGTTGACCAGTTCGAATTGCGCAGCCCCCAGCTGCCGACCGTCGGAAAGCAGCTTGCGCAAGTCCGCGATGGCGGCGGCGCTCGGCTGGGCTGCCTCCAGCGAACCGGCGTCCGGGAGGCCGAGGGCGCGAGTATGACTTTCGAGCGCAGCTGAAAACTTGTCCGCCTCGGCTTGAATGCGCGGCAAATCGCGCTTCTCGGCGACATAGCCTCCCCGCTCTTGAAACAACTCCTCGATCGCCGCCGCTTCGGAAATCAGCGTGTCGTCGACCGCGATGCCGGCCAGCTCTTCGGCCGCGTTGGTTTCGTCTTCGCGCGCGCGATCGGCGTCTTTGGCCGCATTTTGAGCTGTTCAAGCGCCGCCCGCAACTGCTCGGCCGCGCCCGGCGCGAAGGCGGGCAATCGGAATACCCCTCGAGCTTGGCGTCGTACGCGGCGATGTCGCGCAGGACCGGCGCGACCCGCTTGAGGCGGTTCAGCCGCGAATGCTCGGCGGCGTTTGTGCGGCGGTCGGCGCGAAGACGTTCGAGCGCTTCGCCCAACGATTTCATCTCCTTGTTGAGCTTTCTCCATGCATCGACGCCCAACTCCTTCTCGCGGATCGTCTTGCGCGCCGCTTCGAAACGATCCAGCGCTTGATAGAAGCGGCGATGCTCCGCCCTGCGCTCCCCGAAAATCTTCTCGGCGTCGGCGTCGAACTTTTGGCGTAGATCGGTCAATGCGCGCAGGCCCGAGGCCGCGGCCATCATGCTCACGCCGAGATTGCCGTCCGCCCGCAGCATGGCTTCGCCGCCCTCGCGCAAACTCGTCGCGTTTAGGCCAAATGAGCGATGAAAGACCTCCACGCCGATCGCCCCTAGAAAGGGCGCAAGCGAATCCTCGGGCAGTGGCTTGTCTGCAGGGTCAAGCAGCGTGTTTCTGTTCTGGAGCGAATGGCGGCGGCGGAACACCAAGGAGCTGCCGCCGCGCGCGGTGATCTCGGCGCCGATTCGCAAATCTTTCCTGTCGAAGCGGAAAGCGTAAAGCGTCCCGTTGGGCACCCCGAAGAGCAGCGCGCCGACAGCAGCGAGGGCCGTTGACTTCCCTGCCCCATTCGGGCCGTAGACGACGTGCAGTTTTGCGTCGGGGCGAAAGGCGAAGCGTAGCCCCTCGAAGGCGCCGAATTTCTCCAGATCGAGCGAAAGAAACCGCATACGCTCAGGCCTCGGTCGCGCGGGCGAGCGCAAACGCCCTCGCCTCAGTAAGCACGGAATCGACACCGAGCCCCTCCGCGCCGTCGCCCGCCATACCCCGCGGCAATTTGGCCGTCATCGCGCCGATGTCGCGTGCGAGACGCTCGCGCAGATCGAGGTCAGCCTGGCATTCCTCGAGCAGCGCCGCCAGATCGAGTTCCGTGAGCCCGTTGTCAGGCTCGCGTTCGCGCGGCTCTGACGTGGCCACGCGCAACCGTTCGAGCCAGACGTCGTCCGAGCATCGCTGCGCCGCCGCCTCGACCTTGTCACGCATGTCCGCGTCGGCCAGGAAGCGCGCGTGCAGCGGCGTCGCCCCCGCCAGCGTGACCCGCACGGCGAGGAGCCGTCCCTCCGCCGCCTCGGCGTGAGGGCGCACTTCGGCCTCGATGGCGCTCAGCAGACTCGCTTCATCCTCATGCGGCGCGGCGTCGATCACGACCTCCGCCCAGCGCGCGCGGTCCGTCGACACGCGCATGACCGCTTCCACCCGCCCATCGGCGACCTCGACGAAGACCGCGCCCTTCTCGCCGCATTCCCTGATGCTGCGCCCCTGAAGATTGCCTGGATAGACGATCCAGGGATCGCGTGAAACGATCTCGAAGGCGTGGACATGACCGAGCGCCCAATAATCGTAGCTGCGCGCGCTGAGGTCAGCGATCGTGCAAGGCGCATAGTTTTCGTGACTTGCGTGGCCGCAGGCCGTGTGCAGCACGCCGATATTGAACCAGCCCGGCACGGGGTCGGGATAGTCGACGGCATAATTCTCGGCGACGTCGCGGCGTGGGAATCCTCGCCCGTGCAGGGCGACGCGCAGGTCTTCGATCCGGTGAGTCTCCGGCCGCCTGGTGGAGAACTCGACGACGCTTGTCGGGCCAGGTCAGCGACTTGGTCACGACGCTGTCCGCGTCGTGATTGCCGCGCAGGAAGTAGGTCGGGACGCCGCGGTTGGCACAGTCGCGCCAACTGCCGATTGAAAAAGAGGCCAATCGAGGCGTCCTTCCAATCGCCGTCGAAAATGTCGCCGGCGATCACGACGAACGCCACGTCCTCGTCCAGTGCCTTGGCGACGAGGTCCTCGAAAGCCTCGCGGCTCGCTCTGGCGAAACGCGCCGCGACGTCATCGTCCTTCTGCGCGAGACCCAGCAGCGGGCTCCCGAGGTGCAGATCGGCGCAGTGCAGGAAGCGGAAGTTCATTGCCTGCACTCTAGACGGGACCGAAGCTCGCCGCGAGAAGGGCGACGAGCAGCGACCTGGAAATCCCCAGGAAACCGACGCGACGGGCCAAGCTTCGTTCTCCCGCTCGCCGGACCGGCCTTGTCGGCCGGAGTGCGTTGGGGCATAGGACGCGCCGCATGCGCAGGCAGGCCGCGCGCTTTCCCGGCCCCGACACAGGACCCTTTCTTGCGGAACGGCCGGCAGACTCCTGCGACGTCCGACAGCGTCGAAAACGCAAGGCTCGTTCGCGTCAGCCGATCACTGCACGGGTTCTGGCGCAAAGCCGTCCGCACGCCGTGGAAGAATTTGCGCCGTCGCCTGCGAACAAAAATGCTGGCCAAATCCGGCGTCGGCGTCGCGGTCTCGGTCGACGAGACGACGCAATTGCCGAGCGTTCCCTTCGAAGGCCGGTTCCCCCCGCCGATGGCTCAATGCACGGTCGTCGAGGCCTGCGAGTACCGGACGAAGCCGCATCCGCTCAGCGTCAATTCGACGACGACCGAGCGCGTGCATTATGTCGACCATACCGTCCGCGCGCCGGCGATGACGCTGGAGCATCTCGTCGATCAATACTGGCATCCCGCGCTCGGGCTCCTGATCTCGAAACAGGGTCTCGTCTGGCGCCATTCGTTCCTCGGCCCGTTCCAGGAGGGCTTTCTCTCCTCCATCAAGGCGATCGTCGACCGGCCGCGGCCCGACGGAGCGCGCGAGCACCTCCTCTTCCCGGAGCGGCTCGAGCGGGCGCCGACGATCTCCGGCGAGCATCTTCTCATCGCCAACTCGGACAAGCCGAATTACGGCCACTACCTGCTCGACATCGTCCCGCTCATTCATCTCGGGGCGAACATGGGCGTCCCCATGCTGACCTGGACGCTGAGGCCCTGGCAGCGCGCGCTGATCGCGCGGCTCGACGTTCAGCCCGGGCTCATCCGGGAAATTGCCGCCGCGGCCCGTCTTTCTCGAACACGCGATCGTCAGCAACCGGCACAGCGGGATCAGCAGCCAGAACGCCCATCCGCAGCACAAGGAAGCCTTCGCCGCCATCCTGGCGAACGTCAGAAAGCAGGGGCCGGCGACGGGCGCGCCGAAACGGGTCCTCATCTGCCGCAGCCTGAAGAACAGCCGCAACGTCACCAACCGCGCGGCGATGATCGAGGCGCTCAAGGGGCTCGGCTTCACCGCGATCCAGCCGGACACCCTGTCGTTCGACGAACAGGTTCTCACCTTCGCCGGGGCCGACATCATCGTCTGCGAATTCGGGGCGGCGCTGGCGAACGGAATGTTCTGCCGGCCGGGAACCAAAGTCGTCGAGATCATCGCCGAGGGCCAGCACGATCCCTGGTCGTCCCATCTTTGCGCGATGCTGGAGCTCGAACACGTCGTCCTGTTCCAGCGCCAGTCCGAGGAAGTCCTCGCGGGCGCGCCCCGGCACATGAAGGATTCGCCATTTTCCTACGCGGTCGACCTGCCGAGGCTGGTCCAGACGGTCGAGGCGCTGCTCGGCGCGTAAAAGATAAGGCGGCGCCGGGACGTCCGACGCCGCCCAATTCCCGCGACATCTTCGCCATGGCGTCATCGAACGGTCCCCAAAGGCAACCGGCGCCGAGCGCCGTTCATGATTACGGCGCCCTTGCGCGGTAGGTGGGCGGGCGATGAGACTCAAGCTGCCACAGCGCATCGGACTCGCCCGACTGTCGTTGCTCGGGGTGGTCGTAGGCCTAATCACCGGGGTCGGCGCGGTCCTGTTTCGCTCACTGATCGGACTTCTGCACAATATCGCATTCCTCGGGCGGTTCGAAATTGGGTATGATGCGAACCTTTTCACGCCGCCGAGCCCATGGGGCGCATTCATCATCCTTGTTCCGGTGCTCGGCGGGTTGGTCGTCACGTTTCTGATCGTCAATTTCGCGCCCGAGGCCCGCGGCCACGGCGTGCCGGAAGTGATGGATGCAATCCATTATCATCAGGGGGTCATCCGGCCAGTCGTCGCTGTGATCAAATCGATTGCGTCGTCGATCTCGATCGCCACCGGCGCCGCCGTCGGGCGCGAAGGCCCGATCGTCCAGATCGGCTCCTCGCTCGCCTCCACGCTCGGCCGGATCATTCCGATGGCGCCTTGGCAGCGCATCACGCTCGTCGCCGCCGGCGCCGGCGCGGGGATCTCGGCGACCTTCAACACGCCGATCGGCGGCGTGCTGTTCGCGATCGAACTGATGCTGCCGGAGGTCAGCGCGCGGACCTTCCTGCCTGTCGCGCTGGCAACCGGCGTGGCGACGTACGTCGGGCGGATATTCTTCGGCCTGCATCCGGCCTTCGACGTGCCGTCGTACCTGCTCTCCGACCAGTCCGCTTCCCTCGCGGCGCTGTTCCTGTACGGCGTTCTCGGAGCGCTCGCCGGACTGGCCTCGACCGCGTTCATCTTCGGCATTGAAACTGCGGAGGTCGTGTTCGACCGTCTTCGCAACCCCTACCTGCGCCATTCGGTCGGCATGCTGTCAATCGGCCTGCTGATCTACGCGTTTCTGCGTTCGACCGGCCACTACTACGTCGAAGGCGTCGGCTATGCGACAATCCAGGCGATCCTCCAGAACGGCTTGGCGGCCCCATTGCTGTTTGGCGTTCTGTTCGCCGCCAAACTGTTCGCGACGTCGGTCTGTCTAGGCTCCGGCGCATCGGGCGGCATCTTCTCGCCGTCGCTGTTCATGGGCGCGACGCTCGGCGGGAGCTTCGGCGCGCTCATACTGGAGATCGCCCCGCACGCAGGCATCGACGTGCCCAGCGCCGCCATTGTCGGGATGGCGGCGGTGGTGGGCGGCGGGACCGGCGCCGCCATGACCGCGGTCACGATGATTTTTGAAATGACTCGCGATTACGCGCTGGTGATGCCCAGCATCATTGCGGTCGCGGTGGCGGTCGGCGTGCGACGCCTCCTCAGTCAGGAAAGCATCTACACGGCCAAGCTCGCAGGCCGCCGTCACTTTGTCCCGAAGGCGCTGCACGCCAACATGTTTCTGGTCCGGCCCGCCAGCCAAGTCATGCAGCGCGACCTCCTTTTCATGCCGGCGACGACTGATTTCGCCGCGTTCCTGCGCCATCCGGAGTATGCCGGCCAGATGAAGCACGTCGTGGTGACGACGGGCGACCGCATCGTCGGATTCGTGCGCGTGAACATGGCGTTGCGTACTGGCGTCGAAGGCGCTTACACGGGGGTCAACCTCGGCGACGTCGCCCAGCGCAACTTTATTTTGGCGCACGAAAGCGATGTCGTGTTCGATGTCCTGACCCGCATGGCCCGCCACAACGCCGCCGTGGCGATTGTCATTACGGCGGCCGCCCGCTGGCCACACGCGAGCGACGTCGTCGGCGTCATTTCGAGGGAGCACATCGGCAATTTGGTCGCCGAGGGCATCAGGGCCTATGGCGACTGAACGCGCACGGGGCCGCATCGCTTTAGGGCATCATGCGCTTCGATGGGACGGCCGAGCAGAATCCCCCTCGCCCCCGGGTCCGGCGAATTCCCCGTTCGCGCGATTTTCGCCGGATGCATTCCCGGTTCGGCCGCATTTATTCGCTACTCGGTTCGCATAGGGAATTGTTGCGCAAGTTGCTGTCATCGGGCAGCTTCTCGCGACGCTTTCGGCGCGAAACCGCCGAAAGGCGAGAAATACCCCGTTGTTTTCCCTGTCGGCAGGGAATTCGGCTGAGCCGCGGCCTGCCGCCGGGCCGATCCCATCGAAGCGTAAACGGCTCTGGGGCAGGAACGGGTCGGTCGCCGCGAGCGGTCCGCCGCCGTCCTACTCCCGCGCCGCGAAGGCTGGGACCGGGGCCCGCGCGGGGGGCTCCTCGGCGAAGCGCTGACGGTAGACGCCGAGGTTTTCGCTGACCCGCTGCACGTAGTCGCGCGTTTCGTCGAACGGGATGCGCTCGACCCAGTCGACGGGATCGGCGCCGTTGCGCGGGTCGCCGTAGGCTGCGACCCACTGCGCCACCCGTCCCGGACCGGCGTTGTAGGCGGCGAAAGCCATTTCGCGCGAGCCGCCCTCGTCCTCCATGACCTGGCCGAGGAAGGCGGCGCCGAGTTGGGTGTTGAAGGCCGGATCGACGAGGAGCCGGACGGGATCGTATATCACCCCGGCGCGGCGGGCGGTCGACGCCGCCGTCGAGGGCAGGATCTGCATGATGCCCTTGGCCCCGGCGCCCGACGCGGCCTGCCACACGAATTCGCTCTCCTGCCGGGCGACCGCGTAGACGCTGGCGAGGTCGGCCGAATGAGACAGCGGCAGGAAGATCGGCACGCCCGAGGCGGGGAAGGCCATCGCGTCGAAGGCGTATCCGCGCAGCGTCGCGATCTTGCCGAATTGCACCTGCCTCGCCGCGTCGCCGTGGCGCTTCACCGCCTCGGCCATCGCCGCCATCTGCGCTTCGTCGCGCCATGTGCGCGCCGCCACGTAGGCGAGCGCGGTTGCGAGATCGTCGAGCCCTTCGGCGTAGAGCGCTTCGGCCGCCCGCACCGCCTCGTCGCGCTCGGCGCCCTCCGCGACGACCTTCGGCGCGCGAAGCTCGAGCCGCTTCGCGCCGAGACGCTCGGCGGCGAGCTGGCCGTAATAGGCGATCGGCTCGGTCGCCGCGCTCTGGTAATCGAGCTTCGCCTCGTCCGCCTCGCCCATCGCCTCGGCGGCGCGGCCGCGCCAGTAGGCGGCGCGGGCGATCGACAGCGGCGTCTCGGCCGCCTCGGCGGCGAGGGCGAAACGCTTGGCGGCCTCGGGCGCGTCGCCGAGAAAGCGCAGCGCAATCCAGCCGGCGTGAAAATCGAGGTCGACCTGGTCGGCGGACTCGTCCGGCGACGCCGCCTTGGCGCAGAGCTCGAAGGCGAGCTTCGGCTCGTTGAGATCGAGAAGCTCGCGGGCCACCATCCGCCGCTCGGACCACCACTTGTCCGGATTGATGAGGCTCTTGCGATCGGTCGGCGCGAGCGAGAGCAGCGTCGCCGCCTCGTAGACGCGGTTCGATCGCCGCGCGTCCTGGATGCGCGCGAACAGCAACCCCGGATCGCTCTTGAGCGATGGAGGCACGGCCTTGATCAGCGCCGGGCTCAGCGGCCCGCGCGCGGCGGCGGCGCGCGCCTGGGCGAGCGCCATTTCATCGGGGCCGGCGAGCGCCGCGGCGCGGAAGGCGGGGGCGTAGCTTTCGGCGTAGAGCAGCCGGTCGGCGCGGTATTTGTCGTCGGCTTTCAGGAGCACGCCGCCGAATTCGCGCAGGATCGCGCTTTCCGTCCAGGCGTCGAAATTGCCGTCGCGCCACAATTCGCGAACGGTCCTTACCGCTTCGTCCACGCGGCCCGCCGCCGCGGCCGCGCGGACGAGGGCGAGCTTGCCGGCGCTCGTCTGCGGCGGCTCGTCGGCAAAGAACTTCGCCGCCGCCGCCGGGGACAGGGGATGGACGAGGAGTTCGGCCTCCTGCCGGTAGCGGACGTAGCCGTCGCCCGGCCATGACGGGTGGGCCTTGGCGAAGTCTGCGAGCGCCGAAAACGATGGATGCGGGTCGACGCGCAAGGCGGCCCACTCCAGCGCGAGGCGCCGATCGGGATCGCTCTCGGCCCGCGCGAGCGCGGCGAGAGCGGCGGCGTCGCCCTTGCGATAGGCCAGCGCCGCGGGCGGGATCCGGGCTGGCTGCAACTCCGGCGGGAGCTGAACGCTCGGAGCGGCACCGACCGGCGCGCCCGGGGCCGCCGTGAGCGACGGCGGGACAGCGTCGACATCTCGACCGCCGAGCGACGCCATCCCATGAATGAAGGTCTCGCCGGCGTCGCTCGCCTCAGGCGCCGGAACGGCGGGTTGGGCGCCGGCGCCTCCGCCTCCGGCGCGCCCGCGGCCGCGCCGGCGCCCAGGCTTCCGGTCGAGGCGGCGTCGGTTCCGCGGCGAACGAGCGACGCGACGTCTTGGGCGAGCGTTTCGTCGGCGCTGCCCGCCTCGGGCGGCGAAACCGCGCGGGAGAGCGCGGCCGCGGTCCGACCGAAAATCTCGCGATCCGGGATCGCCCCGGTCTTGAACGGAACGATCGCGATCAGAATGGCGGCGGCGGAGGCGCCGAAAAGCGCGCGTGTGCGCCAAGAGGTCATGGCTTCGATCCTTGCCCGGGACAATGGAGGGACTTTGCTGAGGAAGAGTTAACCCTGCTCTCAGCGCGGGTTCCCCCTTTCGCCCCCGCGCCGCCGGGGCTATGTGTCCACCGGCGGAAAGACGGCGAACGCCTTCGGGGCGCCTGATCAACGGAATGCGCGAGATGAAAGAGCGGGCCAAGTTTCACGGATCGATGCCGGCGCTGGTGACGCCCTTCAAGGACGGCGAGATCGACGAACAGGCGTTCCGCGCGCTGATCGACTGGCAGATCACCTCGGGCTCGCACGGGCTGGTGCCGGTCGGCACCACCGGCGAAAGCCCGACGCTCTCTCACGACGAGCATGCGCGCGTCGTCGACATCTGCATCGACGAGGCGCGCGGACGCGTGCCGGTGATCGCGGGAGCGGGCTCGAACAACACGATCGAGGCGGTCGCGCTGGCGATCCACGCCGAGCGGGCCGGCGCCGACGCCGTCCTCGTGGTCACCCCCTATTACAACAAGCCGACGCAGGAAGGGCTCTACCAGCACTTCAAGACCGTCAACGACGCGATCGGCATCCCCATCATCATTTACAACATCCCACCCCGCAGCGTCGTCGACATGTCGATCGACACGATGAAACGGCTGAGCGACCTCTCCAACATCGTCGGCGTCAAGGACGCCACCGGCGACATCGGCCGCGTCTCGCGCCAACGACACGCTATGGGGGCAGACTTCATTCAACTTTCTGGCGAAGATATGACGGCGCTCGCCGCCATGGCGGCCGGCGGCCACGGTTGCATCTCCGTGACCGCCAACGTCGCCCCCGAACTCTGCGCCGAATTGATGGAATCCGTCTTCAAGGGCGACTGGGACCACGCGCTGAAAATCCAGGACCGGCTGACGCCGCTGCACGCGGCGATTTTCGCCGAACCCGGCGTGAACGGCACGAAATATGCGCTGAGCCTGCTCGGGCATGTGCGCAACGAGACCCGCCTGCCGCTCATTCCGGTCAGCCAGGCGACCGAGGCGCTGATCCGCCGCGCCATGGTCCACGCGGCTTTGCTGAACGCCTGACCCGGCCATGCCCGTGCGCTCATTCGCCGCACTTGGCTGCGGACAAACCAAGCCGCTCCAAGGTCCGCCGCCGCCCTATTACGGCGGCATTGCGGCGCCGGCCTCGCCGTGGAGGCGCTGACCCATGGCCGACAAAGAGAAGCCCAACTTCAAGGTCGTCGCCGACAACCGGCGCGCGCGCTTCGACTACGAGATCGGCGAGACGTTCGAGGCGGGCCTGATGCTGACCGGCCCGGAGGTCAAATCGCTCCGCGCCGGCAAGGCGACGGTCGCCGAGAGCTACGCCGCCGTCGACCGCAACGGCGAAGTGATCCTCTACAACGCCAACATCCCCGAATATCTGCAGGCGAACCGCTTCAACCACGAGCCGAAGAGACCGCGCAAACTCCTTCTGCACTCTAAGGAAATCGCCAGACTGGCCAAGGGCGTCGAGCGCGAGGGCATGACCATCGTGCCGCTCAAAATCTACTTCAACGCCAAGGGGCGCGCCAAGATCGCCATCGCGCTCGGGCGCGGCAAGAAGCTGCACGACAAGCGCGAGGCCGAGAAGGCGCGCGACTGGAGCAGGGACAAGTCGCGCCTCATGCGGGAGCGGGGTTGAGGCGAGGGTCGCCGCGCACGACGGCCTTGATCTTGGCTCGGCGAGCGGCGAACCGGGGACACGAAGCGCCCTTCTCCCCATAGCCCGACGTTTGACGGGCGTTCTTGCGAACGCCCTATGGCGGGAGAAGGTGGCGGGCGCAGCCCGCCGGATGAGTTCTCATCCTAAATTCGGCGGTTGAGGCGTTTTCCGGGGGCTGAGAATCATTCATTTTCATATGCATGGGGACAGGATTTCGCGCGCTTTGGGGCTCACCCGTCGGGTGAACAATCTCCGGTTGAACCCGACGCGTCGGGCGTGGGCGTCGTGGTCGACAGTTTCGCCGGTTCGATTCGGGTCGAGTTTGATCATGAAGCGGCGTTTACGCCGCTCGGGCAATTGCCGTTCTTCATCGATTTTCTGAAGACCGCGGGGTTGTTCGAGGCGTTGGTGGCGGATTGCCCGCTGCGTTACACCAGTCCGAACGCGCCCAAGAAGCGCGACGTGCTGGGGACGGCGATGTTGTCGATGTTGGCCGGGCACAAGCGCTACGCGCATATCGCGGCGCTGCGGAGCGACCGCGTGTTGCCCGAGCTTCTCGACATGAGCAAGATCGTCAGCGAGGACGCGGTTCGGCGGGCGTTCGCGGCGATCGAGGAAGAAGCGGGCGCGAACTGGCTACGAGGTCATCTCGACCATTGCGTGGAGCCGCTTTTGAGCGAGCCGTGGATACTCGACGTCGATACGACGGTGAAGCCGCTCTACGGCCATCAGGAAGGAGCGGTGGTCGGCTACAATCCCAAGAAGCCTGGGCGGCCCAGCCACTGCTATCACACCTATTCGATGGCGGGGACGCGATTGGTTCTCGAGGTGGATGTGAGCGCGGGCGACGAGCACACTTCCAATCACAGCGCGCCTGGCCTTTGGGCGCTCTTGGACCGAACGCCGCGCGATTGTTGGCCTTCTCTTTTGCGCGGCGACAAGGGCTTCGGCAATGAGGGGATCATGGGCGAAGCCGAGCGGCGCGCTTTGCCGTATTTGTTCAAGCTACGGCTGACCGCCAACGTCAAACGCGCGATCGAGCGTCTTTCGGGGCAGAGTGATTGGGTCAATTCGGGCCAAGGTTGGCAAGCCAAGGGGACCGAGATTCGATTGCAAGGCTGGAGCCGACAACGGCGCGTCGTCGTATTGCGGCGGCGCGTGAGAGGCGCGCTGGCGACGCCCGCGATGGACGAGGATGGACCGCCTCGGCTCGCCTTCCTCGACATCGGTGCGAGCGAGGAGATGTGGGAATATCAGGTTCTCGCGACCACGCTCGCCGAGGCCCTGGAAAGCTTTGGCCAGCTCTATCGCGACCGCGGCGATGGAGAGAATGTCTTCGACGAGTTGAAGAACCAATGGGGCTGGGGCGGCTTCGTCACGCATGACCTGGCGCGCTGTCGTCTGGCGGCCCGCCTCGTGGCGTTGTTTTATGATTGGTGGAACATCTTCACGCGCTTGGCCGAGCCGGATCGTCACCGAGAAGCGATCACGAGCCGGCCATTGTTGTTGCACGCCATCGCCGAACGGGTGCGCCATGCGCGACAAACGACGATCAAGATCACCAGCACGCACGCCAAGTCCGTTCCCGCTGCAAAGGCGCTTCGAGCGGTAGCCCTATTCCTGAGGCGGTTGGTCACAAATGCGGAGCAGTTGACGCCCTGGCAGCGTTGGCGCGAAATCCTCTCCCGCGCCTTTCAAGCCTTCCTCAAAGGCCGCGCCCTGCGCGCGCCGCCGCGCTTATGTCCATCTTGACGCAACCGCAGATTGAACCCCCCCGCTTCACGAACGACGATCAGAGCCAACTGCCGAATTTAGGCTCATTCGCTTGCGCGCACCTTGATGGATGAGAAGGCGGCTTGACCACCCCCTTTTCAGGAGAGGAGTCCGGCGCCGACACGCGCCTTAGCGAAGCGAGCCTTACCGGCGCCGGACCCCTCACCCCCGAACTCCTCTCCCGCAAGGCCCGCAAGGGGAGAGGGGAGCCTCAGCCCGCCGCCTTCAAGGCCTGATCGAGATCGGCGAGGATGTCGTCGATGTGCTCGAGGCCGATCGACAGGCGCACGTAGTTCTCCGACACGCCGGTCGCGAGCTGCTCTTCCGGCCCGAGCTGCGAGTGGGTGGTGGTCGCCGGATGGATGGCGAGGGAGCGCGCGTCGCCGATGTTGGCGACGTGATAGAGGAGCTTGAGCGCGTCGATGAACTTGCGCCCCGCCTCCTTGCCGCCCCTGAGCTCGAAGCCGACCAGGCCGCCCTCCTGCCCGCGCAGGTATTTCTCGGCGCGCCGCCGAGCCTCGCCGGTCTGATACGAGGGATGGATGACGGTCGTGACCTCGGGGCGCTTGCCGAGCCACGCCGCGACGGCCGACGTATTCGCGCAATGACGCTCCATGCGCAACGGCAGCGTCTCGATGCCCTGAAGGGTCAGGAAGGCGTTGAACGGCGACATGCAAGAGCCGATATCGCGCAGCAGCGTCACCCGCGCCTTGATGATGTAGGCGATCGGCCCCAGCGGCTTCACCGCCTCGCTCCACACCGCCCCGTGATAGCTCGGGTCGGGCGTGTTGAGGGCCGGCTGGCGCTCCTTGTGCTCGTCCCAGGGGAAATTGCCGCCGTCGACCAGAACGCCGCCGATCGAGGTGCCGTGGCCGCCGAGATACTTGGTCGACGAATAGACGATGATCGCCGCGCCGTGATCGAAGGGCCGGGTGAGAATCGGCGCGGCGGTGTTGTCCATGACGAGCGGAACGCCGAACGAGCGGCCGATCGCCGCCACTTCCGCGATCGGGAAGACGATCAGCTTCGGATTGGGGAGCGTCTCGGCGTAATAGGCCCGCGTGCGCGCGTCGGTCGCCCTGCGAAAATTCTCCGGGTCCGCCGGATCGACGAAGCGCACCTCGATCCCCTGGTCCTTCAGCGTGTTGGCGAACAGGTTCCAGGTGCCCCCGTAAAGGTCGGTCGAGGAGACGACGTTGTCGCCGACTTTCGCGAGATTCTGGAGCGCGAAGGCCGAGGCCGCCTGCCCGCTCGCCAGCGCCAGCGCCGCGACGCCGCCGTCGAGCGCGGCGACGCGCTTCTCCAAGACGTCGTTGGTCGGGTTCATGATGCGGGTGTAGATGTTGCCGAGCTCTTTCAGCGCGAAGAGGTTCGCCGCGTGCTCGGCGCTCTGGAACTGGTACGAGGTCGTCTGATAGATCGGCACCGCGACCGCGCGGGTCGCCGGGTCGGCGCGCCAGCCCGCGTGAAGCGCCAGGGTTTCAGGCTTGTGAGTCATGATTCTTCCCACTCGATCGCGTCCCTCTCGCTGACCCCCCGTGTCGACGCGGACGCACGCGGGCGATGTATTACCGTAGATGACAGTTTATAAAACTTTTGGCTATTTTCAGTCTGTAGATTAAGAATACTGACTTCGTCCTGTCAAAGCAAGGAGAGAAACTGCGTCGGCGCCATTTCCGGGCGCCGATTCCACGGTTTCAAAGATTTGCGGCGCCATTTCCGGGCCGCCCGCCCTCGACCCCCGGGGTCGCGTCCCCTTGGGGGCGGTCTCCGCCTGGGAAGCTGCCGGCTCTCTCCCACCGGGGCCGAAAGGCTGGGGCTCGGCCGGTCCTCCAGGCCGCAGGGAAGGATTTCCAAGCCAGGCGGAACGAAATCCAAGCCAAGCCGGAACGAAATCCAAGCCGGATGGAACGAAATCCAAATTTTTCGGAACGAAATCCAGGGGGGAATTGGGGCAGGTACGCCCCCCCATTCCCCCCGGAACGAAATCCAAATGGATTTCCTTCCGCGAATCGAGGCTTTTCAATGGCTTGTGCCCAATTTTCCGCGGAAGTGGCCTTCACCGCGCCATTCCCCCCGGGCGAAGACCGCGTGGATGGCCGGGTCAAGCCCGGCCACGGGAGAGGCCCCCGGCCGAGCCTGTCCGACGGCGCCGGCCGCTGTCCGCGCATTGCCGATGTCGATCGCGTCCATGGGGGCCACGATAATGCGGACTTCGATTTTCCCAAAGCAAATGTTCGAACAGATTCTCGTCGGCTCGCCGTTGCGCCGGCGGATGAATGACGCAACGGCCGCTCACGCCCGAATTCGACCGCTCGTCGATGCAGGAGCCGCACGTGCTGAAAATCCCGCGCTTGGCGCCCGCGCGGCGCATAACCGCTGTGGGGGGGGCTTCTGCCGGTCGCGGTCGCCCAACCCTTCGACGGACGAAAACGTTTTGTTCGCGTCACCGGATCGATATAGGAAGCCGACGATCGTCTGTTCAGCGTTTCCCCGAAGGGCCCGCCGAATGCCGTCGAGCAGAGTTGCTGCCTTCGCCGACGCCGGCGAGTACGCGTCGGCGATCCGAGCCGCGGACGTGAGGGCGGTGCCCACGGCTCGGGGCGATTTCCAAGCCGAGATTACCCGGGTCGACTTTCACCGATTGTGGATGCAGCGCGTCACTGAAAGCGCGCCCCTCATCAAATTTTCCGCGGTCCATCGGCAACGGGCCCCGATTCTCTTTCTGACCAAACCGAACCAGCCGGCGATCCATCATGGCGGCATGGACGTCTCGTCAGGCGACATTGTCGTTTACGGCTCAGGCGTATCGATTCATCACAGAACGACGGCGGGATGTCGCTGGGGGGCGATGTCCCTTTCGCCGGATGATCTGGCGAAAATCTCTTATGCCTTGGTTGGTCGCGAACTTGCCGCGCCCGCGGACACCTATCGCATACGGCCGGATCCCTCCCTCCTTGCTAACCTGCGGCGGTTGCATGCGGCCGCCGGAAACCTCGCCTCGGCCGCGCCCAAAGTCCTCACGCATCCCGAAGCGGCCCGGTCGCTCGAGGAAGCGCTGACCCAGACGATGATCCGCTGCCTGACCGATGGCGAGCGTCTCGAAACGGATCGCCGTTTTCGCAGCCACTTGGCGGTCATGGCGAGGCTGGAAGATTTTCTGGCGATGCATCCGGGCCGCCCAGTCTATCTCTCGGAGATCTGCGCAGCCACACACGCGTCCGAACGTACAATCCGGGTTTGCTGTCAGGAGCATCTCGGCATGGGTCCGGTGCGCTATCTGTGGTTGCGGCGCATGCATCTGGCGCGCCGCGCTCTTTTGATGGCCAGCGAGGGAAGCGCCACGGTGACGTCGATCGCCATGGCGCATGGCTTTTGGGAACTCGGTCGCTTTTCCGTCGCTTACCGTGGCCTGTTCGGCGAAACGCCATTGGCGTCGCTCCGCCGTCCGGCCGATGACGCGCCCGTAACGCGGAATTCTTACGAGTTGCCGGCGTTCGCATAGCGCCAAGGTCCGCCCTAAGTAATTCTCGCATTTGCCGGATTTGCATAGCCGCCCGCTGGTTCGGGCGATATTCTTCGCCCACGCGCAGTCGGGTCAGGTCGTCGTGGAGTGCGCGCGAAGAAGAGGATGCATGCGGCGCGCCCCATGTTGGGCTGACGCCTGTGCGGAGCGTGTCATCAACACTTCATGAATCGGTGCGCGCATCCTCAACGGTAGGCAGCCAAACCAAACTGGAGGTTTCAATGAGTTTGCGGCGAACACTTCTATCGGCCGGGGCGGCGCTTGCCGCGCTGGCGACGGCGTCGGGGCTGCCGGCGTCGAGCGCGATGGCGCAAACGACGTCGAAGCCCAACATCATGTTCATCATGGGCGATGACATCGGCTGGATGCAGCCGAGCATCTACCACCGCGGCCTGATGGTCGGGGAAACGCCTAACATCGACCGGATCGGGCATGAAGGCGCGATCTTCATGGACTATCTCGCCATGCAGAGCTGCACCTCCGGGCGCAATGCGTTCTTCACCGGCATGTATCCACTGCGCACCGGCATGATCCCGCCGCAACTGCCCGGCAGTCCAACGTTTCTGCAGCCCGGGACCCCGGCGGTCTCCAAGTTCCTGCACGATCTCGGCTATTCAACAGGCGAGTTCGGCAAGAACCATCTGGGCGACAAGACGGCGGCGCTGCCGACGGCGCACGGCTTCGAGGAATATTGGGGCTGGCTGTACCATCTGGACGCGATGCAGCAGGTGAGCTTCCCCGACATCAACAAGAGCACGACGGTGCAGGGCATCGCGCCGCCATGCAAGAACACGCCGATCCCCGGCATTGCCGAGGTTCCCGGCGCGGTTGACCCGGAAACGACGACCTGCCTGACGCCGCCGCGTAATATCCTATGGTGCCACTCCTCCGACGGCACGGAGGCCAACCAGACCTGCAAGGACGAGGGTCCGCTGACCTTGGAACGTTCGAAGTCGGTGGACGAGGAAACCTCGGCTAAGGTCATCGACTTCCTCGACCGCAATGACCCCAAGAAGACCAACAAGCCGTTCTTCGTCTAGTACAACCCGGCGCGCATGCATGTCACGACCGTCCTGCCTGATAAATACGTGGACATGATCGGCGAGAAGGGGGGCAAAGACTGGGGCATCAACGAAGCCGGGATGAAGCAGCTCGACGACAACATCGGCTATGTCATCAAGAAGCTCGAGGACATGGGCCAGCTCGACAACACCATCCTCGTCTTCACGACCGACAACGGCGCCGAGACAGTCAGCTTCCCGGACGGCGGCATCACGCCGTTCAAGGGTCAGAAGGGCGAGGCCTGGGAAGGCGGCTACCGCTCTCCGATGGTCGTCCGCTGGCCGGGGCACATCAAGCCGGAAACGGTCAAGAACCAGATGTTCGCGGCCCTCGACTGGCTGCCCACGCTGGTCGACATCGCCGGCGGGCCCAAGGGCGACGACCTCAAGAAGCAAATCGAGGCCGGAGGGTACCCTGGCATCGTCAAGACCACGCTCGACGGCTTCGACCAGCGCGAGTATCTGGAAGGCAAGTCGGACAAATCCGCGCGGGATGTCTTCTTCTACTATTCCGGCGCGACGCCATCCGCTGTGCGCTACAAGAACTGGAAGATGTACTACTACGATGGCGGAGGGCGGGGCGGCCGGCTGGTTCATGCCGCTTATCAGCTACCACTGGACCCTGGTCGCGAACGTCAAGCGCGATCCCTTCGAGCAGGCCGTCGGCTTCGGGCAAACGAAGTCAGGCATGGAGTTAGGCGGCTCGCTGGCTTCGCCAACCACCGCCTATCTCTATGACTGGAACATGCTGCCGATCGGCCAGCAGCTGTGGGAGGACGAGTTGCTCTCATATCAGAAGTTCCCGCCCCTGCAGGCGCCGGAGACCTACAACCTGAGCCAGATTTTAGTGCAAATGGAGCGCATAAGGGAGACGACTGAGCGACTATCGACTTGCGCTAGCAAGTTAAGCGACATCGCGGGCGGCCCGAAGGGGCCGCCCGTTCCTAGAGCAATGCACCGCATTTGGAGTGGATCATGTCATCAACGCTTGACGGTCTGAACGGCGCAAGATGCTGGGCGCTGCGGGTTGGGGCTGAGCGCTTTGGGCAACGATAGCTGACGCGCAAACGACGGCGGCCGATCCGCTGCGTATGGAACGAGAGGGCGGCGAAGCAAGGGATCGTGGAATTCATGCGGGCGACCACCAGCGACGTCGAGCGCAAGTTCGTGCCGCCGGAGGAGCGTGTCGCGACTTCGAGCAGGACGGCACCTGTGGGTGGAGCACCCGATCTATACGCAAGTGGTTATTGCCTCGGCCGCGTGCGCGCCGTGGTCAAGGCGAAACCCGAACTGGCGAAAGCCGAGCCGTTCAAGACCGTGCTCACGGGCGACTTCGAGAAGATCGCGAAGCTGTCGCTGCACGACCTGGAAGAGATCTGGCGCGACGCTCACCGGAATGGACGTGGATGCGTTCAACGCCGAAGCGAAGGCCTGGATCGACTCCGCCAAGGATCACCGCTGGAGCAGGCTCTACACCGAGCTGACCTACCGGCCGATGCAGGAGGTGCTGACCTAACTTCCGCGCCAACGGCTACAAGACCTACATCGTCACAGGCGAGGGCTAACTGGGGCGATCCTGCTGGGTAGCCCTACTAGGGAACATGAATGAGTCCGGAGAAGTTCGCGATCGCAGTCGGCGTCGCCGTGTTCGCCGGAGGGTCGCTCGGTCTGATGTTGCACCGCGTTCTGCCCGAGAAACACGTGACCGGCAGCGGGAAGGACATGGTCGGCGCGGTCGTGGGCCTCTTCACCTTGCTGTCCGCTCTCGTCCTCGGCCTTCTGATCTGGACCGCCTACGGCGTGTATGCGGGCCAGAACGTCGCCATCCAGACCCTTGCCGCCAAGGTCTTGCAACTCGATCTCGCCCTGTCCGACTACGGGCCCGAGGCGAATGACGCCCGGGCGCAACTGCGAAAGAGTCTAGGCAAGACCATCGACGAGGTCTGGGGCTCGAATGAAAGCGACGCCAATTTCGTCGCCAACAACTTCGCCGCGGCGATCCACAACTTGCGCAGCAGGGACGCGTCCCTGGCGGCGCTCCATCCGTCGACGGATGCTGAGACGTGCCGTCTGGGGACCGGGCCTGCTGGTGATGCTGGCCGACACCGACGCCGGCAATGTGGTGACGGCGCGCAGGCCGGCGCCCAATGGGGCTATCGGCTGCTGCCTCTGCTCCTGCTGCTGGCTCCGATGCTCTACATGGTGCAGGAATTGACGGTGCGGCTCGGCCTTGCCACCGGACGCGGCCATGGCGAACTGATCCGCGAGCGCTTCGGCGTCGGCTGGGCGTGGCTGTCGACGGCGGGCCTGGCGGCGGCGGTGATCGGATCGCTGATCACCGAATTCACCGGCGTGGCGGGAATTGGAGAGCTCTATGGCCTGTCGCGCGCGCTGACTTTGCCCGCTCGCCGCGACGACCATGCTCGCGGTCGTCGCCACCGGCTCCTACCGGCGGGTGGAACGGACGGCGATCGTCATCGGCCTCTTTGAACTCGCCTTCTTCGCCGTCGCCTGGGCAGCGCATCCGAACCTCGCGGCCATGGCCAGGGACGCGCTCGATCTGCCGCTCGGCAATCGCGACTTCATGTTTCTCGTTGCGGCCGTCATCGGCGCGACCTTCAATCCCTGGATGATCTTCTACCAGCAGTCGGCCATCGCCGACAAAAAGCTGCGGCCCGACGACCTTGCGGCCGCGCGCTGGGATACGGCGTTCGGCGCCGTGCTGACCCAATGCCTGACGGGCGCGGTGCTGGTCGCGGCGGCGGCGACGCTTTACGCCGGCAGCGGTTCAGCGGGCCTTTCCAGCGTCGGCGAGATCAGCAACGCGCTGACGCCGCTTCTTGGGGAGAGCGTCGGGCGCGTCGTCTTCAGCGCGGGCGTCCTCGGCGCCTCTCTGGTGGCCGCGATCGTGTGCTCGCTGGCGCTCGCCTGGGGGGTCGGCGAGGTCGCCGGCTACCGCCGTTCGCTGGAAAATCATCCCTTCGAGGCGAAATGGTTCTACGGCGTCTATGCGGCCTGCAGTCGTCGGCTCCGCCGCGGTTGTTTGGCTCGCGCCGGACCTTGTTTGGCTCACATCGCGGCGCAGGTTCTGAACGCTTTCCTGCTGCCGCTGGTGATCGGCTTCCTGGTGGCGTTGGCGGTGAAGGCGCTGCCGGAGCCGCTTCGTCCGCGGGGGCTCTACCTTTGGGCCTTGATCGGCGTCTCGGCTGTCGTCATCGCCGTGGGTCTCTATGGTGGCGTCGCGGGACTGGTGTAGCGCCCGCGGTGGGGCCGCTTTCTGAAGTCGAACGATGAAGTAAGGTACGGATCGTTTGGAAACCACAACAGGCCTGCATTTCGCCGGGGCAGTGGCCGAGATCGGTGTCATCGACCTGATGCTGAGCGCGGACAATGCGCTCCTGATCGCGATGTGCTGCGCTTCGCTGCCTCCCGCGCATGTCCGCAAAGCCGTCATTCTGGGCACCGCAGGGGCGATCGTCCTGCGCTGCCTTTTGACAACGATTGCGGGCCTCCTCTTCCAGATTCCCTACCTGAAGATCGTTGCGGCGGCGTTGCTGGCGGCGATCGCCATCCGGCTGATCGTGGCGCACAATCGCAATGTCCCCTTGGTCGAAGAAGCCGCAAGACCGTTGCGAGAGGACGACGTCGCGGGCGAGACCGTGGGAGGCATGAATAGGGCGGCCTGGAGCGCTGTCGCGACCTTCGTCGCCGCGGACTTTCTCATGAGTCTGGACAACATCGTGGCGCTGGCGGCCGTTGCGCAGGGCAATCTCTGGTTGCTGATTTTTGGCCTTCTGCTGAGCATTCCGCTGCTCGTCTTCGGGGGCCTTCTCATTGTGGGGCTCCTGAGGAGCCATCCGGCCGTTGTCGAGTTGGGGGGCGTCGCCCTGGGATGGATCGCCGGTCAGATCGCTCTCTCCGATCCGGCGCTTGCGGACTGGGCGCAGAGGGAGGCGCCGGCGTTGTCGATCGTCTTGCCCGCGCTCGGCGCGGTCCTGGTCTTTTGGGAGAGCCGAATCCTCCTTCGGGCGCGTCGGCGTGGTAAAGCCTTTCGGGTCTTGAAGCCGGTTGTCGCCGTCGCGCCGAGCCAGGCGCAAGCCACCGCGATGCCGAACCCGACAGTCGCGGCCGGGAGGAGCGAATGACCGACAATCTCGAGGATCGTCCCGTCGGACCAATGCGCCCCTCAGTGTCGCTCGACGATATCATCGGCTGGGCTCGCTCCCGCTTGCCTCTGTTCACGCGCGTTCCGGGCGTTGGCCTGGAGATGCTTTCGGTCGTCGCGGTGTTGGCCTTCGTCGGCTGGCTGGCGACCGGCATCTACAAGGTGCAGCCGGACGAGCGCGGCCTCGTGCTGCAATTCGGCCGATTTGTGCGCACGGCCGACCCGGGCCTCAACTATCACCTGCCATATCCGATCGAGACGCTGCTCTTGCCCAAAGTCACCCAGATCCATCAGGTCGAGGTCGGAAGCGGCGCCGCCAGCCAGATGCTTACCGGCGACGAGAACATCGTCGAGGCCGACGCCACCGTCTTTTGGAGGATCCGGGACCCGGCGGACTATGTCTTCAAGGTGGTCGATCCGCAGGAGACCGTCAAAGTCGCGGCGGACAGCGCCATCCGCGATGTGATCGGACGCAATCCCATCCAGGCGGCGCTCTCGGACCGACGCCAAGAGATCGCGGATCAAGCCCAGGCGCTGCTGCAGTCCCTGCTCGATTCCTACCACACCGGAATTCTCGTGACCCAGGTGCAGCTGCAGCGCGTCGACCCGCCGCAGCTGGTAATCGACGCCTTCAACGACGTCCAGCGCGCCCGCGCCGACCAGGAACGCGCCCGCAACGAAGCGGAAGCCTACCGCAACGACATTCTTCCGCGGGCGCGCGGCGAGGTCGAGCGCATCAGACAGGATGCGGAGGCGTTCAAAAGCCAGGAGATCAGCCGCGCCCAAGGGGAAGCCAGCCGTTTTCTGGCGGTCGATGATATCTACAAGCAGCACAAGACTGTGCTGGCCGAGCGGCTCTATATCGAGACCATGGAGGAGGTCATGAAGAAATCGACCAAGGTCTTCCTCAACTCCCTCTACGACAAGGCCAGCCGCGAGGACATCCTTATGCATTCGCTCGGGGGGACCTGGAGATGAGCGGCCGGCTATGGATCGCCGCGATCGCGCTGGTCGCCGTCGCCGGCTGGTTCATCCTATCGGTTTTTTTTACGGTGGATGAGACCCAGCAGGCCCTGGTGCTGCGCTTCGGCAAGCCGGTCGCGACGATCGTCAAACCCGGCCTCTATGCGCAGGCGCCGCTGATCGACAACGTCGTCTTTTACGACAATCGCATCATGCAACTCGCGCCAGGCAGCGAGCAGGTCATCCTCGGCGATGAGAAGCGCATCGAGGTCACGACGTTTACCGAGTTTCGCATCGCTGACCCGCTGGGCTTCTATCAGTCGGTGCGCAGCGCCGATCAGGCGCGTCCGTGGCTCTCCCAGATCGTCAGTTCGTCGTTGCGGCGCGAACTGGGCAAGGTGAAACTCGGCGCCCTCCTGTCCGCCGAACGCGACGCGGTCACTGAGCGGGTCGAGACGGAAGTCTCGGAAAAGGCGAAGCCCTTGGGCATCGAAGTCGTCTCGGTGCGCGTCCGGCGCGCGGACCTGCCGAGCGAAACCAGCCACGCCATCTACGACCGCATGTTGTCGGAGCGCCAGCGCGAGGCCAAGGAACTGCGTGCGCAAGGCTTCGAATGGGCCCAGAAAATTCAAGCGGCGGCCGATCGCGAACGCACGACCATGCTGGCCGACGCCGAGCAGCGCAGCACGATCACCCGCGGCGAGGGCGAAGCCGAGGGGGACAGGTTGGTGTCAGAGGCCTACGACCGCGACCCCGACTTCTTCAAGCTCTACCGCATGCTGCAAGCCTATCGTCAGTCTCTGGCGCAGACGAGTTCGACGATCGTGCTCTCCCCTGGCAGCGAGTTCCTGCGTTTGTTCGAGGCCGGTCCCTATCCCTCGCCGGCGCCATGGAGATGAGGGGCGATTGGTCGAATGTACGGCTTGCTCCGCTCGTGCCGCGGGAAAGTGTACATTGGGGAAATATCCGCATGAAGCGTTTCGTTTTGGCCTTGTTGTCGATCCTGGCAATTGCCTAGCCTTCTGGGTCGCCTTGCTAGTGTAGTGAATCTAACGCAAAGCGCCCTGTCGGGACTCTGAAACCTACGACTTCCCGGTCGCCGCGTGGGGTCGAAGCGTTAAAGACACAACACTAGCAGCCTGTCGAACTCGGGGTGCCTCTGATCGCTAACATATTGATATCATTGCAGTTGTCCGTTAGGCACGAAAAAGCAAACTGCAATTAAATCAATGACTTAGAGTTTAAGTCCGACAGGCTGCTAGGAAAATGAATGAATCCGGATAAGTTCGCTTTTGCTGTCGGTGTCGCGGTCTTCGCCGCCGGAGCATTTGGTCTCTTACTACGGGGCATTCTGCCCGAGAAGCACGTCACCGGCGGCGCGAAGGACATGATCGGGGCGGTCGTCGGCCTCGTCACGCTGCTGTCGGCTCTAGTCCTCGGCCTCCTCATCTGGACCGCGCACGGGGTGTATTCGGCCCAGAATGCTGCGATTCAGACCCTCGCTGCGAAGGCCTTGGACCTCGACCTCGCTCTTACGGATTACGGGCCGGAGGCGAATGCCGCGCGCGCGCAATTGCGACAGGGTCTGGCGGAGGCCATAGACCAGGTCTGGGGGGCCAGCGAAAGCGACAGGAGCTTCGCCGCTAACAACTTCGCCGCCGCCATTCGGGGTAAGCGCAGCTGGGAAGCCTCCCTGGCAAGTCTCCATCCCTCGACGGACGCACAGAATCAGGCGCTCATCGCCGCGAAGTCGGCCGTCGAATCGATCGAACAATCGCGATTGCAGATGTCCTTCGCGATGACCAATCCGATTTCCATTCCACTTGTGCTGATCGTGTCCGGATGGGCGACGCTTCTGTTTTTCGGCTACGGTCTGACATCAGGAGGAGGCAGCGCCGGGGCTTTCCTCGCCACGGCCCTTGGCGCCATCGCGGCGGCGAGCGCCGTTTTACTGATCCTCGAGTTGAGCAGCCCGTACTCCGGCATCTTTCGCGCTTCGTCCGCGCCGCTCGAACAAGTGCTGGCGGTCATGGGCAAGGAGTGAAGTAGAATGCGCCAACATCTGACAGTCCTCACCGCATTCGGCGCCGCCTTGGCGTCGCTCATCGGCTTTCCCGGCGCGTCCCGGGCGCAGCAGAATCCGGTGACGGCGATCGACATTGCGCTCGAGCCCGACGCGACGATGATCGAGCACGCGAAGGCCGCCAACGCCCGCCTGCTCAAGGTCTTCCCGAAGGGCTTTGCGCTCGATGAAACGCACCACCCGCACGTTTCGATGTTGCAGCAGTTCGTCCGCACGGCCGACCTCGACAAGGTTTTTGCGGCGGCGGACGCGGTGTTTGCGAAGGAGAAGCCGACGGCATGGACGCTGAAGGCGATCAAGTACTACTACATCCCGTCTCCCCCGATCGGCCTCGCCGGCATCGTGGTCGAGCCGACCGAAGATCTACACAGGCTGCAAGATGAGCTGATCGCGGCCGTGACCCCCTACACCGTGAAGACCGGGACGCCCGCGGCGTTCTTCAGCGACGAGGGCGGCCGCGACATCCAGCCATTCCTGATCAGCTACGTCGCCCATTTCGTGACCGTCGCGGCAGGCAAGCGCTTCAATCCGCATGTGACGATCGGCGTCGGGACGGAGACCACTCTCAACGCGATGCTGGCCGAGCCGTTCGAATCCTTCACGTTCTCGCCGGCCGGAGCGTCGGTCTACCAGCTTGGCAGCTTCGGCGCGGCGCGGAAGGAACTCAAGGCCCTTAGCCTGGCGCCGTGACGAGCCTATGAAATCAACGAGGGCGCTGCGCCGCGCCCGCTCATGCCGTTAGTCCAACAGGAGAGCAATGGTGTCTTCATCCGGTTCCGAGGGTCCAAGCCGGCGCCTTGTGCTCGGCGAGCTTGCGGCCCTGCCTGCCCTTTCCGAGCTTCTCGACGTGACAACGGCGCAGGCTGAGACCGCAACGCCACTCGCGTCGTGGAACGACGGGCCGGCGAAACAGGCGATCCTCGATTTCATTCGCGCGACAACCGACCCGTCGACCAAGGATTTCGTGCCGCCGGAGAAGCGCGTCGCGACCTTCGACCAGGACGGCACGCTGTGGGCCGAACAGCCGATCTACACGCAGGTGATCTATTGTCTCGACCGCGTGCCGGTCGTGGTCAAGGCGAAGCCCGAACTGGCGCAAGTCGAGCCGTTCAAGACGGTGCTCTCGGGCGACTTCGAGAAGATCGCCAAGTTCTCGCTTCACGACTTCGAGGCAATCGCGGTTGCGACGCTGACCGGCATGTCGACCGACGATTTCGCAGCCGAAGTGAAAGCCTGGATCGCCGCCGCCAGGGATCACCGCTGGAAGCGGCCCTACACGGAGCTCACCTACCAGCCGATGCAGGAAGTTTTGAGCTATTTCCGCGCCAACGGCTACAAGACATACGTCGTCACCGGCGGCGGGCAGGATTTCGTGCGGGTCTATTCGCAAGAGGTGTACGGCATCCCGCCCGAGCAGGTGGTCGGCTCGGCGCTCGGCGTCAAATTCGGCCACGACAAGAACGGCAGGCCGTTCCTGACCAAGGAGCCGAAGCTGCTCTTGAACGACAACAACGACGGCAAGCCGGAGAGCATCCACCTCATGATCGGCCGCCGTCCCCGCGCCGCCTTCGGCAACTCGACCGGCGACCGCGAGATGCTGGAATACACGAAGGCGGGCGACGGCGCGCGGCTTTCCATGATCGTGCTGCATGACGACGGTCAACGCGAATACGCCTATGGCCCTGCGCAGGGGTTGCCCGACACCAAGGTCGGGACCTTCACCCAGGCGCTCTATGACGAAGCGAAGAAGGACGGCTGGACCGTCATCAGCATGAAGGACGACTGGAAGCGCATCTTCGCGTTCGAGTGACCGGCCGCTCGCCGTTCGGCTTTCGCCTCGCGCAAGGCGCCGGGCGCCCTGTCGAATTTGATTCCGACTGTTGTATTGTCGGCGGGATAGGATCGGAACGCGCAATCCGGCCATGACGGCCATGCGGCTCCGAGCGCCAGGGAGAGACGAATGAGCACGCAACCCGGACGCACTTCGCACGAGCATGCGCGCAGGTTCCACCTTCCGCACGCCCATCTCGAATCGGTGTTCGGTGGCGACTGGTTCGGCGTGAGGGCGGAGGGTTTCGCGCGGTTCTTCGGAACGCCGACCTTCCTGATCGCCCAGACGATCATCGTCGGCATCTGGATCTGGGTCAACGTTGTCGGCTGGACCCAGTTCGACGTCTATCCCTTCATCCTGCTCAATCTCGCGTTCTCGCTGCAGGCCGCCTACGCCGCGCCGCTGATCCTGCTCGCCCAGACCCGCCAGGCCGACCGCGACAAGGCCCACAGCATCGCCGACGCCCAGCACCGCGAGGAGCTGCACCTCGTCAACGAGGAGCGCCAGCATCAGATGCAGAAACAGACCTCGCTGCTGATCGAAATGCTCGGACAGAACACCGCCCTGACCGAGAGCGTCGAAACGCTCTTGCGGCAGAACACCGAGCTGACCCAGACGGTCAGAGCCCTGGTCGAGCGGATCGAGACGATGACGGCGGAAGTCCACAGCCGGATCGCGCCGGCCGCCCGCTGAGCCCCCGCCCTGAGCATCCCGGGACATCCATGCCCGTCATCGTCGCCTTCGACGATTCCAACGCTTGTCCAACACTTGTCCAACATTTGGGGCTTCGAGCCCGGCGCAGGGGCGCGGATGGCGTGCGGCGTGCGCGCTGTCCGGGCGTGATGGCGCGCGCCCTCGGGGATGGCTTTGCGGTCATCGAAGAGGGCCTCGGACGCCGGCCAATTCATCCATTGCTCGCCGCTCGAGGGCATCCGCTACGCCCCAGACCAGCACGCTATCCTCGGCGCGGCGTCGGCGAGCGGCGCGGGGTCCGCAATCAACGCACGTCGCGTCGGCGAAGAAGCCGCCGCGCCAATTCAACTGACTTGACTCGCAGTGTTTTTCAAGGTCGACGCTAAACGGGGATCCAAATCCCGGAAATCATTGGGCCGCTCCGCGAAACGTGCGCCAAACTCCATTGTCCGGCCTTTCTCGGCCCCGCGTCATCCGTGCATGAGCCTCTCGACGAGCGCCTCGATCCCCGCCTCGACCCGCTTCGCCTTCAGCCGCTCGGTGGTGACGATCGCCACCACGTCGCCATAGGCGCGCTGCAGGTCGTCGTTGACGATGACGTAATGGTAATTGCGCCAGCGCTCGATCTCGTGCCTTGCGGCGTCGAGCCGCTGTTCGATGGTGGCGGCCGAATCCTCGGCCCGCCGCTCGAGCCGGGCGCGCAGCTCCCGCATCGAGGGCGGCAGGACGAAGATCGAGACGACGTCGTCGCCGAGCCGCTCGCGCACCTGCTGCGCGCCCTGCCAGTCGACGTCGAACAGCATGTCGCGTCCCTCGGCCAGCACCTTCTCGACCGGAGCGCGCGGCGTGCCGTAGCCGTTGCCGTGCACTTCCGCCCATTCGAGCAGGTCGCCGCCCTTCTTCATCCGCTCGAATTCGCGCCGGTCGACGAAGCGGTAGTGGATGCCGTCGACTTCCGAGGAGCGGCGCGGGCGGGTGGTGACCGAAATGGAGAGGGTGAGATCGAGCGCCTTGTCCTGCATCAGCATGCGGGTCAGCGTCGTCTTGCCCGCGCCCGAGGGCGAGGACAGAATCAGGATCATGCCGCGCCGGCTCGCCTTCGTCATCTCGGATCTCACTCGCTCGAATTCTCACTCGACGTTCTGGGCCTGCTCGCGGAATTGCTCGATTTGGACCCGTAGTTCAAGCCCCTGCGCCGTCAGCGTGACGTCGTTGGCCTTGGCGCAGAGGGTGTTCGCCTCGCGGCCGAACTCCTGGGCGAGGAAATCGAGCCGCCGGCCGATCGCCCCGCCCTGGTCGATGAGAGCGCGCGCGGCGGCGACATGGGTCTTCAGCCGGTCGAGCTCCTCGCGGATGTCGGCCTTGGCGGCGAGGAGGATCGCCTCCTGGTGCAGCCGGTTCTCGTCGAAGCCGCGCGAGGAGTTCATCAGCGCCGCCACGCTTTCGGCGAGGCGCGCCCGCACCGCTTCCGGACGGCGGGCCGGATTGGCGTCGGCGGCCTGCGTCAGCGCCTCGATCGCGTCGAGCCGCTCGCGTAAGACCGCGGCGAGCGCCTCCCCCTCGGCGCGCCGCGCCTCCCCTAGCGCGGCCAAAGCCTCGTCGAGGGACTGAAGCGCGCCCGCGCAGGCCGCGGCGATCGCCGCCTCGTCGTCCTCCGCCTCGGCGATTTCGACGACGCCGCGCAGGCTCAAGAGCCCGTCCATGGTCGGGGGCGCGAGCCCGGCCGCCTCGGCGGCGGCGCGGGCGCCGGCCGCGATCGATTCGAGCGCCGCCCGATCAATATGGGCCGCCGTCGCCGCCCCTTCGCGCAGGGCGGTCAGCGTGGCGAAGCAGGTTCCACGCGCAAGCGCCTTGGCGAGCCGGCCGCGGGCCTCCGCCTCGACCCGGTCGAACGGCGGGGGCATCCGCAAGCGAAGGTCGAGACCCTTGGCGTTGACGCTCTTGACCTCGAATGCCCAGCGCCACGCGCCGCTCGACCCCGCCGCGCGGGCGAACCCGGTCATGCTGTTCACCGCCATCGTTTACGAACCTTTCACCAAGCCCGCCGCTTTGGCGTTGAGGCGTAAAATTCCGCCCGAAGGTCAGGCTCTGCGGCTTGGTTCATGTTGAGTTCAGGCAGGGCGCCGCAGATTGCCGCCCGAAGACCGCTGGGGTCTTCATCGAGAGGACAGCTTTCCCATGATCAAGAGCCTTGTCGCCGCCGCCGCTCTCACCATCGGCCTCGCCGGTTACGCCGTCGCCCAGGAAGCGGCGCCGGCCGCCGCCCCCGCCGCTCCGATGACCCAACCGATGCATCACCACCACCACCACCACCATCATCACTACCATCACTATCATCATCGCCACCACATGCATCACAAGATGGCTGCGCCGGCGGAGGCGCCCGCGGAGGCGCCCAAGTAGTAAGGCGGCGCGCTTCGCGCCGTTCGTTCATCGACCTGATCGGCTCTCCGGACAGACATGTCCGGGGAGCTTTTCTGCCGAGCGAACGCGGCATTGATGTTTGTAAGGCATCATGACCTTCAACGGCACGGCGACGGTCAGCCCCGCCGGCCTGACGATCAAGGGCTGCGCCGTCGGCCAATCGATGTGCGACTCGGAAACCTGGACGCGGCTGAAGTAGCCCGAGCCCGAGCTCAACCCGGCGGCTTCTTCGCCCGGACGCGTTTGCGCGTCTGAACATCGATCCGCGGCCCCTCGACGAGGCGGACCACCGCGCCCCACAGGGTGCGCACGTCCTGCTGCGTGAGCTCCATGCGGTGAAAGATGTTGCGCAGGTTGCGGCGCATTCCGGGCTTCTTGGCTGCCGGGCGGAAGAAGCCGCTCTCGTCGAGCCTCGCCTCGAGATAATCGAAGAAGACGAGCAGCATCTCGCGCTGCGCGGGCGGCGAGACGGCGCGCGGGATCGTCGAGGGCGGCGGCGCGTCGCCGTGCGCCGCCTTGAACCGCTCGTAGGCGCAGATGAGCACCGCCTGGGCGAGATTGAGCGAGGCGTAGGCGGGGTTCGAGGGAAAGGTGACGATCGCGTCGGCGATCGCCACCTCGTCATTGTCGAGGCCGGTGCGCTCGGGCCCGAACAGGACGCCGCGCTTCTCGCCCTCCGCCGCGACGGTCGCGCCCATCGCGACGCTCGGGGTCACGACCGGTTTCATCTGGCCGCGCTCGCGCGCGGTCGCGGCGTAGACGAAGTTGAGATCGGCGACCGCGGCCTCGACGCTCGAAAATACGCGCGCCGCATCGAGCAGGTCGGTCGCTCCGGCCGCCGCCGAATAAGCGACCTCGCGATATTCGTCGTTGCGCGGCCAGCCTTCGCGCGGGTTGACGAGGCGGAGGTCCTCGAGGCCGAAGTTGGCCATCGCCCGCGCGCACATGCCGATGTTGACCGCCAGTTGGGGCCTGACGAGGATGACCGCCGGGCCGCCGCGCAGCAACGGCTTCGTCTTGTCGGTGCCCGCGCCAACCATAGCGGCGGGCTATACCACCGCTGCGACGAAGGCAAACGCGCGTTCCCTAGAAGACCGCGCAGCGCCCTCGCAGCGACTGCGGCGCTGTCCTAAAGGCCCAACTCCCTGGGGACCCAGCCTGCGAAAGCCTGCGCGAGGGCCGACACACGGTAATAATAGGCTCGCTCGACCAGAGCCTGATCGACCGCCATCGGGTAATAGGAGGTGATCGCTCTCAGCGGAGTCTCGGCGGCGACCCCGCCACGGGATCCCCTGACGAACAGGACGCCCTTGATCGTATCTTGGGAAGCGCCGCCCGGGCCGGGCCCGCCGGAGCTCGGACCGAGATAAAGATAGTCGATCCGCGCCACCAGGGTCGCGCCGTTGCGATCGCCCGGCGCAAGGTGGCCCGCCAGGGCTTGGGCCAAGTCTCCCGGAAGCTCCTGCTGCACCCAGTCGGCGGTCGGGTCGCCAACGCCGGCGCGCAACGGCGAGACGTCGACCTGAATGTCGCGGAACCGGACAGCGGACTGCGCCAGCGCCACCGGAGTGAAAGCCACCGCGCCGAGAGCCGAAAGCGCGGCGCGGCGAGTCAAGGCGCGGGTCGACATGGCGAAATCTCCACTCTGGCGCTCCAGTTCGAGCGCAACGACGTTGACCCGCTATATATAGACGACCTTTACGATTTCATAGCTCTTGCCGCCGCCCGGCGTGTTCACTTCGACGCTCTCGCCGGCCTTCTTGCCGATCAGCGCGCGCGCGGTCGGCGACGAAATCGAAACCTTGCCTGATTTCACGTCCGCTTCCGTCGCGCCGACGATCTGGAACACCTTCTCCTTCTCGGTGTCTTCGTCGATGAGCGTGACCGTCGCGCCGAATTTGACGGTCGTTCCCGTCAGCTTCGACACGTCGATCACTTCGGCGCGCTGCAGCATGTCCTCGAGCTCGACGATGCGGCCCTCGTTGTGCGACTGCGCCTCTTTGGCCGAATGATATTCGGCGTTCTCCGACAGGTCGCCGTGCGACCGCGCCTCGGCGATCGCCGCGATGATTCTCGGCCGCTCGACCTGTTGGCGATGAAGGAACTCGGCCTCCAGCGCAGCGTGGCCCGCGGCGGTAATCGGCAGTTTGCCCATGAGACATCCGTCAAAAAGAGGTTCCCGCGGCGGCGTCTTTTCGCGCCGTCACGCCAAATAGTCCTGCAAAGCCCTGACTTCGAGTTCGCCTGCCGCGACGGCCCGAATGCCTTCGGCCGCCGCGATCGCGCCTGAAAGTGTGGTGTAATAGGGCGTTTTTTGCAAGAGGGCGGCCCGGCGCAACGGTTTGGAATCGGCGAGCGAAGTCACGCCTTCGGTCGTGTTGAACATGAGCTGCACGCCGCCGTTGCGCACGATGTCGGCGGCGTGCGGGCGGCCCTCCGACACCTTGTTGACCTTGTCCGCCTTCAATCCGTGCGACGTCAGATAGCGCTGGGTCCCGCCGGTGGCGATGATCTTGAAACCGAGCGCCTGCAGCGTCTTGAGCGGCTCGACGATCCCCTCCTTGTCGGCGTCGCGCACCGACACGAACACGGTCCCGGACTTCGGCGGGCGCAAGCCGGCGCCCAACTGGCTCTTGGCGAAGGCGACCTCGAACGAACGGTCGATGCCCATCACTTCGCCGGTCGAACGCATTTCCGGGCCGAGCACCGTGTCCACCCCGGGGAAACGGGCGAACGGGAAAACCGCCTCCTTGACCCCGACGTGGTCGAGCCTGTCGAGGTCCAGATCGAACGACGCGAGCTTTTCGCCGGCCATCACCCGGCTCGCGATCCGGGCGATCGGCTTGCCGATCACCTTGGCCACGAAGGGTACGGTGCGCGAGGCGCGCGGATTGACCTCGAGCACATAGATCACGCCGTTCTTGAGCGCATATTGCACGTTCATCAGCCCGCCGACGTCGAGCGCGAGCGCGAGCTTCTTCGTCTGCTCCTCGAGCCGAGCGATCGTCTTGGGGCTGAGCGAGCGGGGCGGCAGCGAGCAGGCGCTGTCTCCCGAATGGATGCCGGCCTCCTCGATGTGCTCCATGACGCCGGCGACGACCACGCTCTTGCCGTCGCAAAGCGCGTCGACGTCGATCTCGATCGCGTCCGACAGATAGCGGTCGAACAGAAGCGGGTTCTTGCCGAGCACCGTGTTGATCTGGCCGGTCTTGTCGTTGGGATAGCGCGCCTTGACGTCGGACGGCACCAGGCTCGGCAGCACGCCGAGCAGATAGTCGTCGAGCGCCGTCGGGTCGTGGATGATCGCCATCGCCCGGCCGCCGAGCACGTAGGACGGACGCACCACCAGCGGCAGGCCGAGATCGGCCGAAACGAGCCGCGCCTGCTCGACCGAATAGGCGATGCCGTTCTTCGGCTGCTTAAGGCCGAGCTTGTCGAGCAGGCGCTTGAATCGGTCGCGGTCCTCGGCCAGATCGATCGAATCGACCGAGGTCCCGAGGATCGGCGCGCCCGATTGCTCGATCGCGTGGGCGAGCTTCAACGGCGTCTGCCCGCCGAACTGCACGATGACGCCCTTCAGCGTCCCCTTTTCGCGCTCCTTGTCGATGATCGCGAGCACGTCCTCTTTGGTCAGCGGCTCGAAATAGAGCCTGTCCGACGTGTCGTAGTCGGTCGAGACCGTCTCCGGGTTGCAGTTGATCATGATCGTTTCGTAGCCGGCGTCCCTCAGCGCGAAGGATGCGTGGCAGCAGCAATAGTCGAATTCGATGCCCTGCCCGATGCGGTTCGGTCCGCCGCCGAGGATGACCACCTTCTCGCGGTCCGTCGGCGCCGCTTCGCAGCTCGCCTTGCCGGCGAACGGCGCCTCGTAGGTCGAATACATGTAGGCGGTGGGCGAGGCGAACTCGGCCGCGCAAGTGTCGATGCGCTTATAGACCGGCCGGACGCCGAGCCTCTCGCGGGCGTCGGCGACGTCGGCCTCGTCGAGGCCTGTGAGGCCCGCGAGGCGCACGTCGGAGAAGCCGGCGGCCTTCACGGCGCGCAGGTTGCCCGCATCGGCCGGCAGTCCGTAGGCGCGCACCTTGGCCTCGAGCGCCACGATGTCGGCGACGCGCTGCAGGAACCACGGGTCGATCTTCGAAACCTCGTGGATCTCCTCGACGCTCATGCCCATCCGCATCGCCTGAGCGACTTTGAGGAGCCGGTCGGGCGTCGGCGTGCCGATCGCGGCGCGCAGCACGTTGCGGTCGTCGCCCTTGCCGAGTCCGTCGATCTCGATCTCGTCGAGCCCGTCGAGGCCGGTCTCGAGCGATCGCAGCGCCTTCTGCAGCGATTCGGCGAAGGTGCGGCCGATCGCCATCGCCTCGCCGACCGATTTCATCGCCGTCGTCAGCACCGGCTCGGCGCCCGGGAACTTCTCGAAGGCGAAGCGCGGGATCTTGGTGACGACATAGTCGATCGTCGGCTCGAACGAGGCCGGCGTCGCCCCGCCGGTGATGTCGTTGGCGATCTCGTCGAGGGTGTAGCCGACGGCGAGCTTGGCCGCGACCTTGGCGATCGGAAAGCCGGTCGCCTTCGAGGCGAGCGCGGAGGAGCGCGACACCCGCGGGTTCATCTCGATGACGATCATGCGCCCGTCGGCCGGATTGACGGCGAACTGCACGTTCGAGCCGCCGGTCTCGACCCCGATCTCGCGCAACACCGCGATCGAGGCGTCGCGCATGATCTGGAATTCCTTGTCGGTCAGCGTCAGCGCCGGCGCGATGGTGATCGAGTTGCCGGTGTGGACGCCCATCGGATCGACGTTCTCGATCGAGCAGACGATGATGCAGTTGTCCGCCTTGTCGCGGACGACCTCCATCTCGAATTCCTTCCAGCCGAGCACGCTCTCCTCGATCAGCACCTCGTTGGTGGGAGAGGCGTCGATGCCGCGTTCGACGATTTCGATGAATTCGCTCTTGTTGTAGGCGATGCCCCCGCCGGTGCCGCCCATTGTGAAGCTCGGGCGGATGATCGTCGGCAGGCCGATGTCGTCGAGGGCGTTGAGCGCCTGCGGCAACGTCTTGACGTGGTGCGAGCGGGGCGTGGCGAGGCCGATCCTGGTCATCGCCTCGCGGAAGAGTTCGCGGTCCTCGGCCTTGTCGATCGCCTGCGCGGTGGCGCCGATCATCTCGACCTCGTAGCGGTCGAGGACGCCCATCTTCCTCAGGCTCAGGGCGCAGTTGAGCGCCGTCTGCCCGCCCATCGTCGGCAGCAGCGCGAATTCCGCCGGGGATGGCGTAGCGCTCCTTGGCGATGATCTTGGCGACGATCTCGGGGGTGATCGGCTCGATGTAGGTCCGATCGGCCATCTCCGGATCGGTCATGATGGTGGCCGGATTGGAGTTGATGAGGACGATCCGATAGCCTTCCGCGCGCAGGGCCTTGCAGGCCTGCGTCCCCGAATAGTCGAACTCGCAGGCCTGGCCAATGATGATCGGCCCGGCGCCGATGATGAGAATGGTCGAGATATCGGTGCGCTTCGGCATGGGTCCTCTGGGCTCGCGCCCCCCGCGACACGGCGACGCGGGCTCCAAACACACAAAAAAAGGCCGCGCCGCAGCCGCGACGGGACCGCGAGGCGTCCTTAAGGGATTCGCGGGCGCCGCGTCGAAGCCCCGCCCGTCTCGGCGTCAAGCCGCTCGACGCGGGTTCCCCATGAGGCTCCCCTAACCGAAAATCCCGCTTCGGGAAAGAGCCGGCCCGAGGCTCGCTTCGCGCCGCTCAGAACTTGTAGCCGACCCGGAAGCCGAAATCGGTGATGCCGGGATCGATGTGGGTGCAGAAGGTCGCGTGCGATGTGTGCTCGACGTTAACGATGAAGTCGACGTTCTTGGACAGCTGAACGCCGAAGCCGCCGGACTCGCGAAAGTTGGGCACGCAGCCCATGTCGATCCGATTCGGCTCCGGGTGGGTCGGGGCGTTGTTGACGGAGCCGCCGAACTCGCCCTCGAAGAACACCGGCCCCCAAAGAGGGATGCGCCAGGTAAGGCCAGTGAAGGCGTAGCTCGTTTTTCCCCCGGTATTGATCATCGCCCCGAGATTGATGCGCGGGTCGAAAAACCACGACACCCAGGGATTGCTGACATTGGCGAAGACGATGGGCGACGACAAAGTCTCGACCGAGACGTCGACCGGCGCGTCCTCGTCGTGGATCACGTTGTGCGCGTAGGCGCCGACGCGCACCTCCTGGAAGAAGGAGACGTAAGGAGCAGGCTGCACCACGGTCGTCGCTGCGGGAGCGAGATCGTCCGCAAAGGCGGCGCCGGCGCCGAGCGCCGTGCAGGCGAGAGCGAGTCCTATGCCGACGAATTCGTAAGTCCACCGATAAGACTCCGTTGCATGGATCCCGCACTGTAACGCTGTTACCCGTGGTGGACTTGCCGCGCAAGCGCAGACAAAGCGTTCTTCGCTTGCGTCCCCCGGTCGTGGCATGGCCGCTCTCGGGCATTCCCTCGGTTCTGAGGGACGGCGGGTCGCGCGCCCGAAATTATACCGCTGCCCATCGTTTTTTGACGCTAAAATGGACAGACCCATGTCTTAATAGAGGCGACAACACCGTCAAATCGGATTTAGCCCGGTTCTTTCCGAGTATGGCCGCCCGCCGCGCATGTCGTTTTGAACCAAGGAGCCCGGGCTTTGTGTCCAAAATGTCGCAGTATCAATTTTTTGATTGACGCGCGGCGAATTTCGTTCGAACGTCGGACTTCAATCAAGATGCCAATGCGGGCGCAAAAAAGCCGGGAGGAATCATGCAAGGCCTGTTCGTCATCTGTCTGGACGGCACGCGCGAGAAGCTGCAATTCGCCGCCATGAGTGCCTCGGTCGCGGCGGCGTGCGGGCGCCCGGTCTCCGTCTTTCTGTCGATGAACGCGCTGCCGTTCTTTCTGAAGGACGCGCCGCAGACCGCCCCCAGCGAGGGCAAAGCTGGCGAGGTAATGGAGGCGAAAAAAGCCCCGCCATTCCAGCAACTCTTCGAACAGGCGACCGATCTCGGCGACGCGAAGATCTATGCCTGCTCCATGGCGATGGACGTCATGGGCGTGACAGAGGACCGGCTCGCCAGCTTCGTCAGCAGCCCGCGCGGACTGACCAAGTTCCTCGACGACGCCGAAAGCGGACAGATCGTCGTCTTCTGAATGCTGCAAAGGGAATCCCGATGACTGCGAACAGAGTGGTTGACGCGCGCAACAGCTTCTGCCCGGGTCCGATGATGGAGCTGATTGCGGCGATGAAAATGTCGCAGGTCGGCGACGTGCTCGAACTCTTGTCGACCGACAAGGGCACGGCCACCGACGTGCCGGAATGGGTCAACAAAGTCGGCCACGAAATGGTCGGCACGACACAGCAAGGCGACGTCTGGCACATCCAGGTGCGCAAGATGACTGCGAACAGAGTGGTTGATGCGCGCAACAGCTTCTGCCCGGGTCCGTTGATGGAGCTGATTGGGGCGATGAAAATGTCGCAGGTCGGCGACGCAATCGAACTCTTGTCGACCGACAAGGGCACGGCCACCGACGTGCCGGAATGGATCAACAAAGTCGGCCACGAATTGGTCGGCACGACGAAGCACGGCAACGTCTGGCACCTTCTGGTGCGCAAGAAGAAATAGGCGAGCACAGCGGCGCGAAGCCAAAAGGGCGCGGCCGACGACATCGGGAGGGAGCAAAATGAGAGTTTTGGTCGTGGGCGGCGGCACGGGCGGCACCATCTTCGCCAACAATCTCGCTCGCCGCATTTCCAGCGAATTGAAGTCGGGCAAGGCGTCGATCACCATGCTGTCGGCGTCCGACAAGCATGCGTATCTTCCAGCCCTGCTCTACGTGGCGCTCGGCAAGATGATGCCGGAAGAAATCTACCGCGAGCAGGCGAGCCTCTTGGATCCGTCGATCAACTTCATCGTCGATCCGGTCGAGAAGTTCAATCTCAAGGACAACAACGTCGTCACCAAGGGCGGCAAGACCCACCCGTATGACATCATCGTCATCGCCACCGGCTCGCGCTCGATGCCGGAATTGGTCCCCGGCCTCGCCGAGAATTCGATCAACGTCTACACCGAACCCGCGGCGCTCGACTTCTTCGACAAGATCAACGCCTTCAAGGGCGGCCGAATCGTCGTCACCGTCGGGCTGCCGCACAAGTGCCCGATGGTCCCGCTCGAAGTGACGTTTTTGATGCACGATTTCGTGGCCGAGAGGGGCCTGCTCGACAAGACCGAGTTCTACTACACCTACCCGATCGGGCGGCTGCACAGCCTCGAGAACGTCGGTAAATGGGCCGTCGGCGAATTCGCCAGCCTCGGCATCAAGACCGAGACCCTGTTCAACATGAAGGAGATCGACGGCAAGAACGCCAAGATCATTTCCGAGGAAGGCTCGGAAGTCTCCTACGACCTGCTCATTGCGGTGCCGCCGCACAAGGGCATGGAGGTCATCGAGAAGAACGGCCTCGGGCAGAACGGCTGGATCCCGACCAACAAGGAGACGCTGCACATGGAGGGCGACGTCGGCAAGAACGTGATCGTCCTCGGCGACACCACCAACATCCCGATCTCCAAGGCGGGCTCGACCGCGCATTTCCAGGCCGAGACGGCGGCCGAGAACGTCGCGGCGGTCATCAAGATCGGCCGGTCGGTGCGCCCCCACGACGGCAAGGTGTACTGTTTCCTCGAGGCGGGCGGCAATCGCGCCACCTACGCCAGCTTCAACTACATCAATCCGCCCCAGCCCCCCGCAGCGAGCAACATGCTTCACCAGTTCAAACTGGCGTACAACCAGCTCTACTGGGCGTCGGCCCGCGGAGTCATGTGACGGAGGACGCGATGACAGAACATAAACTCCCTGCCGGCCTCGACGAGGCGCGGCGCGCGAAGGTCGACGCCGCGCTCGCCGCGCTTGTCGACAGCGGCGATCTCGATCGCATAGTCGAACTGGCGGTGTTCGTCGGCAGCGCCCAGGCCGGGATGACCGACGACATGATTGTCCGGCTGGCGGGCGTCGCCAGTCGGGGCATGGCGCTGGCCGACAGCATGATTCGCACCGGTCTTGCCGACCAGCTCTTGAAACTGGCGGCCGATTTCGAGAGCACCGGCCTTGCGCCGGATCTGCTCAACGCGATCGACCGCGCGAGCAAGGAAGTGGCGGCCGCGCCGCGGCCGAAGGGCGGCATATCCGGCCTCATGGGAATCTACGGACTGATGAAGCAGCCCCAAACCCAGCAGGCGATCCATTTCGCCGTCGCGATGCTGTGCGCCTTGTGCCAGGCGCGCGTGTCCCCGCACGTCAAGAGCGCCTGACGGCGCCAAGCGGACGCCCGCGGGGCCGCGCGGGGTCCGCCGCCATTCGCAGAAGCGGCTCGGCGGATCGTCCTCTACCCGCGACAGCGCGTCACCTTGACTCGCGCCGGGCTTCATCGCGAAAAGACGGATGGTCGAACCTCGCGCGTTCCCCCGGCGAGGCTCGGTGTGCGAGCGAAGCGGGAGCCGGCGGCATGGGCGTCGAAAGCCAGATCAAAGCGACGGCGAAAGCCGAGGGCGCGAAGGTCGCGCCGGCGGACGTCGCCCGCCCCGGCGCGGCGCAAGCGGCCTCGCGCGCTTCGATCATCGTGTCGACGCCCCTGCCGCCTCGCAAGGCCGCAAAGAGCGTGGAGGAGCCGGAGGAGCCGCCGCTCCATCGGGTCGAAGTCCAGACGCTGCGCCACGATCCCGACGCGATCCGCCGCGCCTTCGAAACCGGGGATTACCCTTACAAGTCCAAGGTCAGCGAAGCCCACTACATGGAGCGCGTGCTGCCGCTGCAGGCGGAGCTCCTGAAGGCGCAAAACTGGGTCAAGGAAAGCGGCGAAATGATCGTCGTGCTGTTCGAGGGGCGTGACGCCGCCGGCAAGGGCGGCACGATCAAGCGCTTCATGGAGCACCTCAATCCGCGCGGCGCCCGCATCGTGGCGCTGGAAAAGCCGAACGAGCGGGAGCGCACGCAATGGTACTTCCAGCGCTACATCCATCACCTGCCGGCCGCGGGCGAGATGGTGTTTTTTGACCGCTCCTGGTACAACCGCGCGGGTGTCGAACGCGTCATGGGCTTCTGCCGGCCCAACGAATATCTGGAATTCATGCGCCAGTGCCCGGAAGTCGAGCGCATGCTGGTGCGCTCGGGCATCCGCCTGTTCAAGTACTGGTTCTCGGTGACGCGCCAGGAGCAGCGCCGCCGCTTCGCCGCCCGCGAGACCGATCCGTTGAAGCAGTGGAAGCTGTCGCCGATCGACAGGGCGTCGCTCGACAAGTGGGACGAGTACACCGACGCCAAGGAGGCGATGTTCTTCAACACCGACACCGCCGACGCGCCGTGGACGATTGTGAAATCCGACGACAAGAAGCGCGCCCGCATCAACTGCATGCAGCACTTCCTCTCCGCTGTGCCCTACGACAACAAGGACCGGCGCGTCGTCGTCGGCCCCGACCCGCTGATCGTCGGCTCGTCCTCGCTGGTCATCGGCGCGGCGGAGAACATCCTCGAGACCGCGCTCCACCCGGCCAAGCGGCGGAAGTAACCCCTCCGCTTTACGCCGCCCTGGCCTGCTCATAGGTGGTGACTTCGAAGCGCTGCAGCGGCGCATGCCCGAATGCGGTCGTGATGGCGACGTCGGCCCCGTCGCGCCCTCTGGCCATGACGATGCGTCCAATTCGGGGCGCATTGTGCCGCGCGTCGAACGAATGCCACCGTCCGTTCAGGACGCTTCGAACCAGGCCGAAAAATCCATCGGCGCCGGGTCCGGCGGAACCCCGATGTCGCCGAGATAGCCGGTGCAGCAGCGCGCGGGAACGTTCATGCAGCGGCAGAGCGCGACCGCCAGATGGGCGAAGTCGCGGCAGACGCCGACGCCTTCGCGCAGGGCGTCGGAGGCGGCGCGCCGCGGGTTCGCCGCCAGGTAATCGAAGCGAACCAAATCGTGGACGAAATCGCAGATCGCCTGCACGAGCTTCGTCCCGCCGCCGTTGCCGCCGAACCGCGACCAGGCGAAATCGGCGAGATTGTCGCTGTCGCAGTAACGGCTGGCCAACAGGAAGACGAGGACGTCGCTGGGCAGCGCGCCGACCGGCGCGAGCGGCGCGTCGGGCGGCGCCTCCTCGGGCAGGCCGCTGTCGCGGATGAGGAACGCGTTGCTGAAGGTCACCGGACCGGCCGGCGCCTCGACCCGCGTCACTCGATTGCCGAAGAGATCGGTGTACGCGTCCATCGCCTGATTCGGCGCCGAGCGCACGGCGTCCGGAGACAAGAGATCGGACTCTCGCGACGGATGAACATTGAGATGCAACAGCATCGGCGTCGCGGCCGGGCATTCGAAGGCGATCGTATAGCCTGCGCGAATGTTCATGAGCAACCCTCTCGGCTCACCCATCCCCTCATTTACGCGAGCCCGAAGGTTTCGGTGAAGACTCTGTTTTGGCGTAGCAATTCCTCGTATTTGGCGACGAGCGGCCGCAGTCTTTGCTCGGGCATGTTGGGGATGAGGCCGTAGAGCAGGCAACCCTGGCGGAACAACGAATGGACGCGGCGTTTGACCGTGCTGGTTCTGAGCAATCGGTCCATGCCGAGGCTTTCGCCGGCGGCGCCGAGCAGCGTCAGCAGCAGGATCGCCAAGGCGTTGAGCATTAGCAAGCGGTCGCGCCGCTGCGGATCGCCGATGCGTAGCGCGCTCAGCCCCATGCCGAAGCGCAAGTCTTTGGAATCCCGGAACCCAGGCTCGATCGTCCACCGCTTGGCGTAGAGTTTGACGATCTGGCCCGCGCTCGAACTTGCGTCGCTGGCGGCCAGATGCCACGCCTCTTTCATGCCCGTGGCGTGGACGCAGACCACCGCGCCGACCTTGTGGCGGGCGGCCGTGACCTTGGCGCCGCGCAGCAGGCGCGCCCGTCCGCCCTTGCCGACCCAGTCGGCGGCCAGGCGCGTCTCGCCGTCCGCCGCGGCCACTTGAACATTGCCGCGAAAGCGGATGACGTAGCCGAAGCCGAGCCTGTCGAGGAACTCGAACAGCTTGACGTCGCCGAAGCCCCGATCGGCCAGGATCGTCACCGCCACATCTTCGGGAAGAAGCGCCTTCAGACGGCAAAGGCAGAGGTCCTCGAAGTCGTTGCGCTGGTCCTTCAATTCATCCTTGTCGACCGTGAGCCACAGGAGCGGCGTCGCGCGGCCGTGGCGGGTGACGAGGTTCAGCGCGAGCGTGGCTTGGTTGTCGGCGTCGAAATCGGTCCAGTCCATCGCCACGACGATCGCCTCGCGCTGGCCCACCATCTCGCGCACCCACGGCGCAAACAGCTCCCACACGACGACGCCGGCGTTGCTCAGCAGACGATCGACCTGTTTGATTGCGTGCCTGTCGACGAGACCGCGCGCCCGCGCCAGCGCATGCCCGATGACGGAAACGGCCAAGGACGCCCCCGTCACAACGCCGACCACCCCGTTGGCCAGCGAAACAATCCGTTTGGCGTGCAGGCTCCCTGCAAACGCCCGCTCCACAAAATGATGAATGAATTCCACGCGCTCGACCGGCTTCCGCATGAGCCACCTTCCCCCGCTGATTCGCGACAGCGCAACGCGGTGACCCGCCAATTCAGGCAATTTCGAGTCGGTCTAAATGAGGGGATTCATGAGCCCTCTCGGCCAATTGCAAAGCATCGCGAATTTGAAACGCGCTCAGGCGCTCTTTGGTTGCTTCACTTCGACCGAGACCTTCATGCCCAAATCGTCGTCCAGATTGCCGAAGTACGTTCCCGTCAGCGGCGCCGCATGCGCCGGATCGCGCGCGACCGCGACGCGGATGAGGTCTTTGCCGCCGATCAGCCCGTTGGTCGGGTCGAATTCGACCCAGCCGGCCCCCGGCAGATAGACTTGACACCAGGCGTGGGTCGCCCCGCCGCCGAGCCGCGGCTCTTCGCTCTCGTCCAGGGGAACGTAAACGTAGCCGGAGACGAATTGCGCCGCGATGCCGAGCGCGCGCAAGGCCTCCATCATCAGCAACGCGAAATCGCGGCAGCTGCCGCGGCGGCGGTCGAGGGTGTGGCGGGGCGGCTGCACGCCCGCCTCCTCACGCCGTTCGTAGGCAAACCCCTCCTTGATCGCGTAGGTCATGGTCATCAAGAGGTGGCTCGTCTGCGTCGTTTCGCCTGGGCCCACGAACTGATGCGCCCAGCGATCGAAATCGCCGGCGGAATTGGGGTAGAGGCGCTCCATCGATCGGGCGATGTCGGGCAGTTCCTCGGCCGCATAGGCGAACGGATAGAGCCGCGCCCGCGGATCGATTTCGACGCCGGGCTGGTCGTTTGCGGTCCGCTCCACGGTGAAACGGCTCTCGACCCGAAGCGATGTCGAGGCGCCCGAGAACGAGGCCATCGCCACGCAATTGTCGAAGGCGTCGTAGAGCCAGCGCAGGCGCGTCGGCGGAGGGTCGATCAGGAGTTCCGACGACACGAGCCGCTGATCGTGTCCGTCGCGGGGGCGCATCATGATGCGGTGCTCGCCGAATTCGACGGGCCGGACGTAGCGGTAGGTCGTCACGTGGCGGACGTTCAAGGTCGTCTTGTCACGCTCCATGTCGATGCTCGCTCCGCCCCCCGCGCCCCATGGTGGGTCCGCCGGACCCGCAATACAAGAGCGTTCGGCTGATCATTGCAACACCCCCCTTGTCGGCGCGGTCGCCGGCCACGCGCCTCCCCCTGGACTCGTCGTGCCATGGCGCTTCGACGGGTCGACTTGTCGCGAGCGGCGCGCGCCGCGCCCTTCCACGCGGCGCTTGACAATCAAGCGGATCGCAGCCTCGATTGACTTGCGTCCGGCCGCGTCGACCCCCTGTCGATGCGCCCGGATCAGAAAGCCGTAAACGCAATCCGGCGCCGGCCCCCGTCGCCAACGCGACGGGCGATGTCCCTGACGATCTCTCGGGGCGGGTCCGGGCGCATCGAACGAACACGGTCAAGGGAGGAAAACAACATGCGCAAGCAATCGCTTTTCGCAATGGCGGCGGGGCTCGCTTTGGCGCTCGTCGTCCAGGGCGCTCACGCCGCGGAGAAGATCAAGATCGGCTTCCTGCCGGGCGTGGTCGATCCCTTCTATCAGGTGATGCAGGTCGGCGTGGAGAAGGCGGCCAAGGACCTCGGAATCGACGTCGTAACCCAGGTTCCGCCGACCTGGGGGGTCGAGGCGCAGACGCCGATCCTCGATGCGATGGTCGCGCGCGGCGACCTCAACTACCTCATCACCGCCCCGGTCGATAAGGACCAGATGATCGGCCCGTTGAAGGCCGCCGTCGACCACGGCATCAAGATCATCACCGTCGACACGTTTTTGGGCAACGGCGATTACGTCGACGGGCCCGTCAAGTTCCCGATCAGCTACATCGGTTCGGACAACGTCGAGGGCGGCCGGATCGCGGCGCGCGGCCTCGCCAAGGCGATCGGCGGCAAGGGAACGGTCTACATCAACTCGACCAACCCCAACGTCAGCTCGGTCGAGGGACGCGCGCAGGGCTTCAAGGAGGAAATGACGAAGGACTTCCCCAACATCAAGGTTTTGGGGCCCGACTTCAACCTCGACGACGCCAACAAGGCGGCGCAGCAGACCGCGGCGGTCCTGGCGCGCGATCCCGACCTCGCCGGCGTCTTCGGCACCAATGTGTTCAGCGCCCAGGGCGCGGGCACCGCGGTCGTCAACGCGGGCCTCGGCGGCCACGTGCAGGTCGTCGCCTACGACGCGACCAAGCAGGCGATCGAACTGATGGACAAGGGCGTCGTCACGCTGGTGCTGGCGCAGAAGCCGTTCGACATGGGCTACATGGCGGTGATGTTCGCAGCCGCCGACGCGGCCGGCGTCACCAGCCTGCCGCGCCGCGTCCAGACCGGCTTCGCCATCATCGACAAGGAGAACGTCAAGGATCCCGCGGTCGCCCGCTTCATCTATCAGGTCCCGGGCAAGTAAGCCCGAAACGCGACGAGGGCGCCCGTGCGCCCTCGTCCTCCCGCCTGACGCGGCGCCCCGCCAATTCCGAGGAAGTCCGTGACCGAACGCGCCTCGAAGGTTGCGCTCAGCCGGGAAGCGGCTTCGGGCGTTCTGACGCCTGCGCAGCGCGCGGCGGTGTTCCTGAGCCGCATCTGGGCGTGGGCGTTCCTCGGCCTGATGGTGCTGTTTTTCGTCGTCGCCGTGCCCTTGTCGACCGGCGGGGCGGTCAACTTCGTCACCGTCCGCAATTCCCAGAACATTCTGGTCGCCATCGTCCCGGTGCTTCTCCTGGGCCTCGGCCAGACCTTCGTCATCATTGCCGCCGGCATCGACCTTTCGGTCGGATGGGTGATGAGCCTCGCGTCCGTCCTTTCGGCGCTGGCGATTCGCGGGACGTTCAATGCGGGCGCGCCGCTGTTTCCCTCGGTCATCGCCGGCTTCGCCGCGGGCATCGGCGGCGCGGCGGTCGTCGGCCTCGTCAACGGCGCCATCATCGCCAAGCTGAAGGTCCCCGCCTTCATTGTGACGCTCGGCACGTCGTTCATCACCCGCGGCGTCGCCTATCTCATGTCCGAGAACACCACCGTGATCGGCCTGCCGTCCGGCATCCGCGCTTACGGCAACGACGCGCTCCTCTACTACATCTGGGGGGAGGGCGGCGGGCTCTATGTCCTCCATCGGCCGGAGGTCGGCGGCGAGCTTTTGCGCCGCATGGACATCATCCTGCCCTATCCGGTCGTCGTGACGGCGTTCGTCGTCGCCTGGGCGATGTTCCTTTTACACAGGACGCAGTTCGGCCGGCACACCTACGCCATCGGGGGCAACATGGACGCGGCGGTGCGCAGCGGCATTCCGGTGGACCGCCAGATCATCCTGCTTTACATGCTGTCGGCGGCGACCTCCGGCGTCGCCGGCGTTCTTTCGACCTTGCGCTTCACCGCGGGCTCGGCGGTCATCGGCGATTCGCTGCTGCTCTCGTCCATCGCGGCGGTCATCATCGGCGGCGTCAGCATGTTCGGCGGCGCGGGCACGGTGATCGGCACGGTGATCGGCGCGCTCATCATCGCGGTGCTGACGACCGGGCTCGTCATGCTCGACGTCGACGCCTTCTGGCAGTTCATCGTGGTCGGAGCGGTCGTCATCGTCGCGGTGCTGATCGACCAGTCGCGCGATCTCATCATGGGCCGGCCGAAGGGAGGGGTCAGGCGATGAGCGAGCCGCTGCTCTCCATCCGCAACGTGACCAAAGTGTTCGGCGGCCTCGTCGCGGTCGACAACGTGAGCCTGAGCGTCCGCCGCGGCGAGGTCGTGGGTCTCTTGGGCGACAACGGCGCGGGCAAGTCGACGCTCATCAAATGCGTGTCCGGCGTCCATCAGCCCGAGGAAGGCGAAATTTTTTTCGACGGGCGGCCGGTCGCGTTCGCCACCCCGATGGACGCGCGCCGGGTCGGCATCGAGACGATCTACCAGGACCTCGCGCTGGCCAACAATCTCGACGTCGGCGCCAACATCTTTCTCGGCCGCGAGGTCAAGAAGCGCCGCCTCGGCGGCCTCGTCCAGACGCTCGACGACCGGCACATGCTGGCGGAGTCCCGGCAGACGCTGGATTCCCTGCAGATCCGCTTTCCGACGCTGACCGACCCGATCGAGAACCTGTCCGGCGGCCAGCGCCAGGCGGTCGCGATCGCCCGCGCCGTCTATTGGGACGCCAAGCTCATGGTCATGGACGAGCCGACCAACAACCTCGGCGTTCCCGAACAGCACAAGGTGCTCGAGCTCATCCGCACGCTGCGCCAGCGCGGCGTGCCGGTCATCCTCATCACCCACATCCTGCCCGACGCCTTCGCCGTCACCGACCGCGTCATCGTCATGCACCGCGGTCGAAAAGTCGCCGAGAAGGTCACCTCTGAGGCGACCGCGGAGGAGCTGGTCCAGTACATGGTCGGCGCGCGGGACGACGCGCTCACCGCGTGAGCGTCGTCTCAACTTCAGGGCGCCGTCCAAAGGCGCGGGTTCCCTTCTCCCGTTCGGGAGAAGGGAGAGCGCGCGCGGCGTGCCGGTCATCCTCATCACCGACGTCCTGCCGTCGAAGAACGGGCGTTCTTCCGAACGCCCTATAGCCCGTCGAAGGACGGGCGTTCTTCCGAACGCCCTATGGCGGGAGAACGGAAAACGCGAGCCAGGCGCTCAATGCGCCGCCGGCGCCGCGGCCCCCAGCTTGACCCTGTGCAGGCTAAGCGCGAGCGGCACGGCCATGAGTGCAATCAGCATCAGGACCCAGAAGGCGTCCATGTAGGCGAGGTACGAGGCCTGCGCCTGCACCTGCTGGCCGATCCACTGAATCGCCTGCTGGTGCGCCTGGGCCAGCGAGCTGCCATGGGCGACGAAGTAGTTCGTCACCTGCTGCAGCGTGGTCTGGTACTGGACGCTCGACGGAATCGCGTTTTCGACCAGGCGGCTCTGATGGAACTGTTCGCGATGCGCGAGCACGTTGGAGGCGAGCGAGACCCCGATCGAGCCGCCGGTGTTGCGGGCGGCGTTGATGAGCGCCGAGGCCTGGTCGGTCTTGGCGGGCGGAATGCCGTCGTAGGACGCGGTGATGATCGGCAGGAAGACCAGCGGCAGACCGACGCCGAGCAGCATGCGCGAACGGGCGAAGAACCAGAAGCCGAGATCCCCATAGACGTTGGTCAGGTCGTACATGGAGAGCGCGATGATCAACGCCCCCGCGATCATGAGATACTTGGGCTGGACCCGGCCCGACAGCCGGCCGACGACGAACATCATGGCCATGGTGACGAGGCCGCCCGGCGAGAGCACGAGCCCGGCCCAGAAGGCCGTGTAGCCGAAATCCTCCTGCACGAGCTGAGGCAGAAACTGGGTCGTCGCGTAGAGGATGGCGCCCGTCGCCAGCATCACCACGAAGCAGGCGCCGAACTGGCGCGTCGCCACCATCCGGACGTCGATCATCGGTTTGCGGCGGCTCGTCTCCCACGGGATCATGAGCACGAAGGCGAGCGCGCAGACGGCGGCGACCTCGATGATGAAGGTCGATCCGAACCAGTCGTCGTCGAGCCCGCGGTCGAGCACGACCTCGAGCGTGCCGAGGAAGGTGGCGACCAGCACGAAGCCGACCTGATCGAACCGGCCCTCCCGCCGGGCCCGCTTGCTCTCCTCGATAGAGGCCCGAGACTCGCGCAGAATCGCGGCGATCAGCGCCATCGCGATCACCCCGACTGGGCCGTTGATCAGAAAGCACCAGCTCCAAGAGAGGTTGTCGGCCAGCCAGCCGCCGAGCGTCGGCCCGACCACCGGCGCCACCACCACCGCCACGCCGAACAGCGCGAAGCCCTGGCCGCGCTTCTCCGGCGGGAAGGAATCCGCCAGGATCGACTGCGCGACTGGCACCATGCCGCCGCCGCCGAGGCCCTGCAGGATGCGGAAGAACAGCAGAGAATCCAGATTCCACGAATAGGCGCACAGCACCGAACTCGCGGTGAACAGCGCGAGGCAGATCAGGAAAAACGCCTTCCGGCCGAAGAACCGCGCGAGGAAGGCGCTGGCCGTCAGGGCGACGGCGTTGGCGACCAGATAGGTGGTCACCACCCAGGAGGCCTCGTCCTCGCTGACCCCCAGGCCGCCCGCGATATAGGGCAGCACGACATTGGCGATGGTGGTGTTGAGCACCTCCATGAAGGTCGCGAGCGCGACCAGGACGGCGATCAGCCAGGGATTGGTCGACGCCGGCTGCGAGCCACCGGAGCGCCGAACTGCGCGGTCGCGTCGCTCACACCCGCCCCACCATTGCTGTAGGCTCGGCCTTCAGCCGGTCATAGAGCGAGGGCGACGGATCCACCCGCACAGTCGGGCACGACCGACATGCCCGGACCGAGGGAGACGTCGGTCGGCGGATTGTCCAAGATGATCTTGACCGGCACGCGCTGGACGATCTTGACGTAGTTGCCCGTCGCGTTTTCCGCCGGCAGGAGCGAGAAGGCGGTCCCCGATCCCGGCTGGACGCTGGCGACATGGCCGTGGAAGTCGCGTTCCGGGTAGGCGTCGATCTCGATGTCGACGGGCTGTCCCGGCTGCATGCGGTCGAGCTGGGTCTCCTTGTAGTTCGCCGTGACCCAAATCTCGTCGGGCACGAACATAGTGAGGTTCGTGCCGGCTTGCGCGAATTGCCCCACGGCCCCGGTGAGGTTGACGACGCGGCCCGGCTGGTCGGCTATGACGGTCGTATAGGAGAGGTTGAGCTCGGCCTGGTCGCGTTGGGCCTGCGCTTGCGCGAGGTTCGCCTCCGCCGAGGCACGCTGCGCCCTCAGCGTGTCGATTTGCCGCCGCGCCACTTTGAGCGTCGCTTGCGCGCTCTCGACAGCGGCCTGCTGGGCCTTGAGATTCTGGACGTCAATCGTGCCCTGCTGAGCCGTCGCCCAACCCTGATTGACGAGCGGCTTGTCGCGTCCCCAGGTGACCTTGGTGAGTTCCAGGTTCGCCTGCGCCTGGGCCACCTGCGCCTGGTTCGCGGCGATCTGCGCGTCTTGCGTGACGATCTGCGCGTCGATGTTGTGGATGCCGGCTTCCGCCCCGGCCACTTGAGCCTCGGCCTGCGCGAGCGCCACGCGGTAATCGCGTTGGTCGATCTGGGCGATCGCGTCGCCCTTGTTGACATGCTGGTTGTCGGTAACCGGAACCGCCGTGACGTAGCCCGCGACCTTGGGCGCGATGGCGAACTGGCGCGCCGCAATGAACGCGTCGTCGGTCAATTCGAAATGCGCGGCGTAGTCCCAGTAAAGGTACGCGGCCGCCGCGGCGAAGACGAGCGCGATCAGGCCGAGCGCGGCCACGAACGGATGCCGGCGGAGCCTGCCCTTGCGGGGCTTGTCGGCATGTTTGTCGTCTTGCCGGATGGGCTGCGGGCGCCGTTCGACTTCCGCCTCGAGCGGGCTTGCCGGGCGCCCGTCCGCGGCCGGGGCCTCAGGCGCCGGTGCGCGCAGCGCGACGGTCACGGGCCCAGAGGACCGGCCGCCGCCCTGGAGTCCATCGTCCCAAAGGGACTCGGTCGCGGGCGCGTCCTTGAACATGTGATCGACTCCGTCTCGATCCTTGCGCGGCATAGCCGGAACTCCCAAAGCTGAAGCGTGCGGCATAATGACCCAACTAAACGAAACCGTTCCGTTTCGTCTTTACTTCGCCGAGGGGTCCGCCTAAATCAAGGGTGCCGGAAGGCGTTTTTCTGGCGGTCACGAGTTTGTGAAAGGACCAGCGATGGACGCGGAAGCGGCGGTAGGACGGGGCCCAGCGGGGCGCGGCGCAATTCGCTGCGGCCGCCCGCCCCGCGAACTCGCGGGCAAGGTCGAAGAGAGAATCCTCGACGCGGCCGCGAAAGTCTTTCTCGAGCGCGGCTTCAGCGGGGCCAGCGTCGATGAAATCGCCGAGGTCGCCTGCGCCGGGAAGCCGACCATCTACGCCAGGTTCCCCAGCAAGGAGGCGTTGTTCTCGGCCGTCATTGTGCGCCTCGTGCGGCGGGACACCAGTCTCGAGGGCATTTCGTGCGCGGGCGCCTCGATCGAGGACCGGCTCACAGCCCTCGCCGTCGCCATCTTGAACACAGTCCTAGCGCCCGAGACGATCGGGCTCATTCGGGTCGCCGTCGCCGAAGCGTGCCGGTTCCCCGAGCTCGCGACCAGCGTCAGCCGCATGGCCCGCGAACGCAAGGCCGAGGCGGTCCGCCGGATTCTGGCCGAGTTCGCCGATTTCGACCAAACGAGGGCGCTGCCTGCCTTCGCCCCGGATCACCTGCCTGCGACGGCGCGCCGGTTCCTCGAACTGGTGGGGCCGCCGATGCTGTTGCGCGCGTTGTTCGGGGAGGATTTGGCCGCCCTGCGCGCCGAGATCGGCCCGCACGCCGCGCGCTCGGTCGCCTTTTTTCTCGCCGCCTGCCACTGCGGCGCCGACGCCCATAGGCCCGCGCTCCACACTCCCGCGTAGCCCGTCGCGAGACGGGGCTCGAATGGCCCCAGGACGCAACCGGCCCGGCGAACGTCGAGATTGTCGACTATCATTGAAAGGAGTTTCAGCGATACCTCGCCCCGCCGTCGACCCCGGAGAAATCCTAGCCAAAGATATTTGAAATTTCAGGACGGTGGCGCGAGCAGGTGCGTGGGGTATCCGAGGATGGTTGAGACGCGCCGGGTCTGGCGATCGGAATAGATGAAGGCGGGTCCCTCGATGCGATAGTTGCCCTTCCAATCGATGACGAAGGAGGTATCATTTTCTTCGATGTGGACGGGTTCCGGGTCGCCGTCGCGGGCCAGCCTTGCGGCGAGTTGGTCGGACGGGTCGAGCAGCCAGGCGTCGCCGGTTTCGGTAGAGAACAGGACCAGCTGACCAACAGTGACGACGCGCCCATGCCGGTCAGCCGCCCGACGCTGGATGTAGCGGACCTCCTCGGCGAGGCGAAAGCTCTTCCCCTCCACCATCTGTTTGCCCGGTCGACGCCGGATCGCCTTTCGATCTCTGCCGGGTATCGAGGGGATTGCCATGGATTTGTTCACCAAGCTGTTCGGCGACTTCTTGGTCTTCGTCTATCACTGCTTCGACCGGATTGTCATTCGCGGCTATCTGACGGCGCTGTCGCGGCCCGAGCTGGTCGTCCACTTCTTCCGTGAGATCGTCGGGGTGGCGGAGGTCAGCAAGGAGGCGCTGAGCCAGCGGACGGCCGATTACCAGAATTGGGTGGAAGCCTACGCGCGCAATCACACGATCCCGATCGAATGGGCCGAGAAGGGGGTACGCAAGGAGGACCACGTGCTGCGGTGGCTGCGCCGCGTGGAGAAGCGCAATGCCTACGGTGTCTACTTCATCTTCAAGAGCATGGAGCAAGGGCCGACCTTCCGCATCAGCCTGCCGAAGTACCCGGCCAAGGACCCGCACTACCGCATCGTCGCGCACCAGCGCAGCCGCTTCACGCATTACTATTTCTATGTCCGCGACGAGGTGCTCGGACCGATGGTTGTGCGGGTGGCTTCCTTCTTCCCTTTCCAGACCGCCTACTATCTCAACGGCCACAGCTTCATCGAGCAGGAGCTGAAGCGAGCCAGGATCGGCTTCCGCAAGCATGACAACGCTTTCCTCGCCGTCGACGACGTAGCGGCGCTGCAGGCGTCGGCCGACCGGCTGAACCAGAGACATCTGCTGGCGCCTCGACTACTGGACCCTGATCATCGGACCGAAATTCTCAAGAAGGAGCGCGCCAAGCTCAACCTGTCACGCTTCTACGCCATCTCCCAGATCGAGTACTGCCGCAACTTCATCTTCAGGCGTCACTTTCCCATCCACAAGCTATTCGAGCGCAGCTGCGAACTCGGCCTGTGGCGGCTCAGCGCTGACAAGATCGCCACGATCTTCGGCAAGCGGGTCAGTCGCCGGATGCATGGCAAGCTGGCCACGGTCATCGACCAGATCGAGCACGGCCATCATGTCTTCCGCGCTACTTCAAGAGCGGCTTCCTCAAACAGTATGAGAAGTTCCTGACCTTTCTGCGCAACGAATTGGTCTCCAACAATCTCACCGACTTCGGCCTGCTTAAGGGGCTCGACCATCTCGATGCCGTGCGGACCACCTTCCAGCTGATCACGGATCGCTTCGCCGGCTTCCAGGCCGAGTGGCTCAACGTGCATGTCGATTTCCCGCTGCTGCAGCGCCTCGCCCATCCGATCACCATCGGCGCGGTGCGTTATCCCGGCCTCAAGATCCACGAGCCGCGCATCATCCGCCTGTTCGAGGTTCTCCTGCATGGCGGTCCTCAGATCGGCGGCTGGACGGCCCGGCAGATCCATCAAGCCGTCCTCGACACCTTCGACTCTCTGAGAAGACCTACCGCCTGAACTAGCTCCGCTACGACTTGCGCAAGCTCAAGGGACACGGCCTGATCGAGCGCGACGGCTCGCGCTACGCCTACCGGCTCTCACCCAAGGGCGTCCAAGTCGCCCTCCTCTTCCTCTTCTTCCACAAGCGCCTGTGCGGCCCCCTCGCCAACAGCCGCTTCCATCACCGGCCGGACCCGCAACACCGTCCAGACAGCCGGCTCGAAGCTGCCTATCACCGCGCCGACACCGCCATCCAACGCGTCGTCGATCTCTTGGCTGCGGGTTGATCGCCGCGCCTCAATGACAATGTTCGATGTTGATCGTGTCATTAATGGAGGAGCTGAACGAGCTTGGCGTCGCGCCGACCGAGCTTTCGCGCCAAATCAATGTCCCGCCCAATCGCGCAACGCAGATCATCCATGGGCGCCGCAGCGTCACCGGCAACTCCGCCGTTCGTCTCGGGCACTGGTTCGGCACGAGCGTGAAGGTCTGGCTCAACCCTGCAAAGCGCCTATGACATCCGCGTCGCCGAAGAGCGGGCGGGGCGCGAAATCGCTGAGCTTCCGATCCGTCAGAGGGGCCCCGCCGCGAGTCCGGAAAAACGGCCGACGCCGCCTTAGGCGAAAGAGCATGACGCATCGAACGCCTGGGCGTTCCGGTGGGCGTTCCTGTCGAAAGACGGGCGACCCGCGAAGCGGGCTCGGCGTTGACGCCGAGCACGTGTCAGGCAGAGCGCGCGATGGAGATTGCGGCGATCTCTTCCGGCTTGGACGATCAACTCCTTTTCAGGGCGGCGCTGCTTTGATACCACCGGTGTCGTTTGACGCTGCTCCAGGGCGGCCGGTTTCGTTGACGCGGGCGCGCCTCGGGCGCCCAACTCGGCAGGCAAGGGAATGTCGTCATGAATGACGTAACGCAACCATCGTCGGCGCAAATGGGGCGAGGCGGGCATTGGCGCAACTGGGTCGGCAACCAGTCCTTCATCGCCCGGCACAAGGCGGAGCCCGGTTCGGAAGACGAATTGGCTGCGCTCGTGCGCGAGGCCTCGCGTCAAAATCTTTCCATCCGCGTGGCCGGCTCCGGCCATTCCTTCACACCGATCGTGGCGACCAGCGGTCTGCTGCTCAGCCTGAAGAACATGCAGGGGCTCCTCAGCGCCGACCTGGATCTCAAGCGCGTCGTCGTGCGGGCAGGCGCGAGGATCGGCGATATCGGACGCGATCTCAAACAGATCGGGCTGTCGCTCGCCAATCAGGGCGATATCGACACTCAGGCGATCGCCGGCGCCCTGTCGACCGGCACGCATGGCACCGAAATCGGTCTAGGCTGCCTGTCGTCCCAGGCGGTCGGCATGCGGCTGGTTCAGCCGGACGGGTCGGTGTTCGACGTCGACGCCGACCGGGATCCCGAGACGATGGCCGCTGCGCAGGTTTCCATCGGCATGCTCGGCGTGATCTCGACCGTCACGCTGCAGGCGGTCTCCGCGTACAACCTCAAGGAAACGCTCTGGCGCGACGATTTCGAGTCCTGCATGGAAAGGCACGACGAATTGGCGGCGAACAATCGCCATTTTAGCTTCTTCTGGTGTCCGGTCGCCGGGTCGCGGCATCTCTACTGCTTGCCGGACGTCGCCGCCGTCTCGGCGGTCAAGCGCGAACACGACGTCTGCGAGATGAAGGTGATGAACCTCACCGACGAGCCGCCCTCCTCCAACGAGAAGACTTTCGAGCGGGTCGCCTACAGTTCGGAAATTTATCCCATCGAGTACATCCCGAACTTTCACGAACTCGAATACGCCGTCCCGTTCGAAAACGGTAAGGAGGCCTTGCGGCAAATTCGCGAGCTGATGCTGACCAAGCACACGAATTGCATTTATCCGGTGGAATATCGTTTCGTCGCTGGCGATTCGGGCATGCTGAGCCCTTATTACCAGCGCGCCAGCGTGACGGTCTCCGTCTCCGGCGGTCCGGGGATCGACTACTGGAGCTATCTCCTCGACGTCGACGCGATCCTCGGGCAATACGGAGCGCGACCGCATTGGGGCAAGCTGCATTTCAACAAGGCGGAAGACATGCCCTCGCTCTATCCGCGTTTTCTTGATTTCCAGGCGATCCGCCGCAGGCTGGACCCTTCCGGCCGGTTCCTGAACGATCACTTGAGAAATCTGTTCGAGTGACGAATGGGGCCATCGCACCGTCTCGATCAGATCCGGTGGAACACCACGCTCAGATTGTTTGCGGGCATCTCGGTGATAGTCGGACGCGAGAATCCAACAGATTGCGCGATCGCTGCGACCGCTTCGAGGTCTCGCAGACCCCAGTTCGAGTTGCGATCGTGAAGGCTTCGGTCGAACGCTTGGTTGCTCGGGGTCGTTGCGAATCCTTCGCGTTTGTATGGGCCATAGAGATAGAACGGCGCCGTCGGAGGAAGAATCGCGGCCGCGCCCCTGATCAATCCGAGCGTCGCGTCCCAAGGTGAAATGTGGACCATGTTGATGCAGATGATCCCGTCAGCCGAAGCTATCGGCCAAGATGATTGCGAGGCGTCCAGCACCACCGGCGCGCGCACGTTCGTGACGCGTGTGGCCTTCACCCATGCCGCGACACTCTGCAAAGCGTCCGGCTCTCGATCGGAAGGCTGGAAAACAAGACTCGGGAAATTTCTCGCAAAATGAACGACGTGCTCGCCCGAGCCGCTTGCGATTTCGAGGATGACGCCCTTCGTCGGCAGGACATCACGAAGGATCCCGAGAATGAAATCGCGATTGCGCCGTGTCGCAGAGGCATATTGGCGGGGGTCGCTCATCTTCCTCACGCGTTCCCGGAGCTTGGGCGGCAGAATAGCCTCATGGGCAAGAGTTGTCGCAATCGGAGAATGAGCACCCCTTGGTATTGCCGGGGTGTTGCCGACGCCTCGCGTGTCGGCCCCGAACTCCGGGTATCGGGTCGAGAAGGGTGCAACCTGGGGGGCCGGTCCCCAGCGCAGCGAAGGCCTCCTTTGCTATATCTTGCTAATACAGTGACATGCACTCAATTCCCTTTTTGATTCAATTCGAACGGCCGCCGCCCAACCTCGCCCGCCTGCTCCCTCATCCTGAAAAGGGGGTGGTCAAGCCGCCTTCTCATCCATCAAGGTGCGCGCAAGCGAATGAACCATCCGGCCCGCACGGGAGAAGGAGGTCCGGCGCGCCCAGGCGAGGGAATCAAACGCAACCGGGATCACTCCTCCTTGAAATCCTCCATCCGGAATTCCCGCTCCGCCCGCTCGCCCCTTTCGGCGAGCGCGCTCTCGCGGGCGCGCAGCTCGACGCGGCGGATCTTGCCCGACGCGGTCTTGGGCAGCTCGGCGAACTCGATCCGACGCACGCGCTGATAGGGCGAGAGGCGCCTCTGCACATGGACGAAGATCGAGGCCGCGGTCGCCGCATTCGGCTCGAAGCCGGCAGCCAGCACGATATAGGCTTTGGGCGTGGTGAAGCGCAGCGGGTCGGGTGCCGGAACGACGGCGACCTCGACCACCGCCTCGTGCTCGATCAGCGCGCTTTCGAGTTCGAAGGGGCTGAGCCTGAAGTCGCTCGATTTGAACAGGTCGTCGGCGCGGCCGATGAAGGTGATGTAGCCTTCCGCGTCACGCGAGGCGACGTCGCCGGTTCGGTAATAGGCGCCCTCGATCGGCTCCGGCTCGCCCGCCTCGTTCTGATAGCCCCGCATGAGGCCCCCGGGGCGCGGCCGTAAGGGAAGCGCGATTTCGCCGTGGTCGCCCTCGAGCCCGTCGGCGTCGAGCAGCACGATGCGGTAGCCGGGCAACGGGCGGCCCATCGAGCCGGCGATCACCTTCTGCCCCGGCGAATTGCCGACCATCATCGTCGTCTCGGTCTGGCCGTAGGAATCGCGCAAGACGAGGCCCCAGCCCCGCCGCACTTGGTCGATCACTTCCGAGTTCAACGGCTCGCCGGCCGAGTTGATCTCGCGAAGTCCGACTTCCCACCGGCCGAGGTCCTCTTGGATCAGCATGCGCCAGACGGTCGGGGGCGCGCAGAACGTGGTGACCCGGTGTTCGATGAGCGCGTCGAGCGCGGCGCGCGGCTCGAAGCGGCCGGCGAGGGCGACGACCGTCGCCCCCGCGTTCCACGGCGCGAACACGCTCGACCAGGCGTGCTTCGCCCAGCCGGGCGAGGAGATGTTGAGATGCACGTCGCCGGGCTTGAGGCCGAGCCCGTACATGGTCGACAGATGTCCGATCGGATAGCTCGCATGGCTGTGCTGGACGAGCTTCGCGCGCGCCGTGGTGCCGGAGGTGAAATAGAGCAGCATCGGATCGTCGGCCGCCGTCGGCCCGTCGGGCTGGAAGCGCGCATTCGGGCTGATCAGCGAGCCGAAGGCGCGCCAGCCGTCCGGCGCCCCGCCGACAGCGATCTTCTCGACGCACTTGTCGACGGCCGCGAATTTCTCCGCGTCCTGCCCATGCGCGACCAGGAACTTCGCCTTGCCCCGCTCGAGCCGGTCAGCGATGTCGGCCTCGCCGAGTTGCGGCATCGCCGGAATGAGCACCAGGCCGAGCTTCATCGCGGCCAGCATCGTGACCCAGAGTTCCGGGCGTTGCGCCGAGCATCATCAAAAGGCGGTCGAAGCGCTTCGCGCCGATCGAGCGCAGGCCGTTGGCGAGGCGGGCGGAGTTCTAGCGAAAGCTCGGCGAAGGTCCGCGTCTCGACCGTCTCGCCGACCACCTTCAGCGCGATCTTCGCCCCATGATCGCCCGCCGCGAGTTCCGCGTCGAACCAGTCGAGCGCCCAGTTGAACCGCTCGGGCCGCGGCCAGACGAAGGTGGTCTTGGCGGCGACGTATCGGTCGTCGAGCTCGAGCAGAAGAGCGCGCGCCTGACGGAAGGTCGGCGGTTCCGGGATGACGGCGGATGGGGAGAGGGCGGAGGACATGGGCGAATCAGGCTTTCGAGGATGTCGTCGACTTTAGCACAAAATTATGGCGCGGATGATGCGGAGGCGGCCGGCTGGGTTCCTTTTCCCCCTGCCTGGCGCGGGGCGAGCGGCGTTCACCCCCGCCGCTTCTTCGGGGCATAGGGGTTCTCGCCCCCCGACCGCATCGAGAGCCGGATCGGCACGCCATAGAGGCCGAACGTCTCGCGCAGGCCGTTGACGAGATAGCGCTTGTAGCTCTCGGGGATGGTCTCGACCGAATTGCCGAACAGCACGAAGAACGGCGGCCTCGCCTTCGGCTGGGTGATGTAGCGGATCTTGACCCGTCGCCCCGAGACGGCGGGCGGGGGCGTCGCGTCGACGACGGGCGCAAGCCACCGGTTGAGCCGCCCGGTCGAGACGCGCATGTTCCAGATCTCGTGGGTCGCGATCACCGCCTCGAGCAAGTTGTCGACATGCGCGCCGGTGAGGCCCGAGACCGGGATCACCCGCGCTCCGCGCAGCTGCGGCAACAGCCGGTCGGCCTCGGCGCGCAGTTCGCGCGCCCTGTCGGACTTGTTGTCGACGAGGTCCCATTTGTTGAGGCCGATGACGATCGCCCTGCCCTCTTGCTCGACGAGATCGGCGAGGGTCAGATCCTGCTTTTCGAACGGGACCGTCGCGTCGAGCAAGAGGACGACGACCTCGGCGAAGCGCACCGCCCGCAGGGCGTCGGCGACGGCGAGCTTTTCGACCTTCTCGATCACGCGGGAGCGGCGCCTCAGGCCCGCGGTGTCGAAGAGTTTCAGCTTCCGCCCGCGCCATTCCGTCTCGAGCCCGATGCTGTCGCGGGTGATGCCGGGCTCGGGGCCAGTCAAGAGCCGGTCCTCGCCGAGGATGCGGTTGAGCAGCGTCGACTTGCCGGCGTTCGGGCGGCCGAGCACGGCGATGCGCAAGGGCTTGGCGGCGTCGAGTTCGCTGCCGTCTTCCTCCTCGCCAAGGACGAGCGGCTCCGCCTCGTCCTCTTCGTCCGGATCGATGCGCGCGGCGGCCGGCAGGACGTCGGCGAGCGCGTCGTAGAGTTCGCCCAGGCCCTCGCCGTGCTCGGCGGAAAAGACGATCGGGTCGCCGAGGCCGAGGCCGAAGGCTTCGTAGGCGCCGTCGCGCCCCGCGAGGCCCTCGGCCTTGTTGGCGACGACGATGACCGGCTTGCCGGCGCGGCGGACGGCGGCCGCGAAATGCCGGTCGGCCGCGGTGATCCCGGCGCGCGCGTCGATGACGAAGAGGATCGCGTCGCAGTCGATGAGCGCGGCCTCCGTCTGCGCGCGCATGCGGCCGGCGAGCGTCTCCCGATCGCCCTCTTCGAGCCCCGCCGTGTCGACGACGGTGAAGGCCAGATCGGCGAGCCTCGCCTCGCCTTCGCGCCGGTCGCGGGTGACGCCGGGTTCGTCGTCGACGAGGGCGAGCTTCTTTCCGACCAGCCGGTTGAACAGGGTCGACTTGCCGACGTTCGGCCGGCCGATGATCGCGACCTTGCTCATAGGGTCCTTGCCGAAAATCCTGCGCCGCGGTCACTTCGCCGCGCGGTTCGCGGCGACGAGGCCGAGCCAGCGCTCGGCGAGTTGGCGCTCGGTCGGCGAAACTCCCGGATGGCCGAGCACGAGCTCGAGCTCCTTGCCCGCCTCGTCGTATTCGCCGCGCGAAATCGCGAGCGCGCCGAGCGCGAGCCGGGCGGTCAGCCGGTAGGGCCCGTCTCCGCCGGCGAGCGAGGTCAGCGCCGCCGCGCCCGCCTGCTCCTCCTTCGGCTGATCGAGCCTGAGGAACGCCGCGCGCAGTTTTGCCGCGTCGCGGAAGAGCGGGTCGACCGACGCGTCGCCGGCGATGGCGTCGAAGGCGGAGATCGCGGCGGCCGGGTTGGACGCCGCCTTGGCGCCGGCTTCGGTCATCTCCGCGAGAACCGGATAGCCGCCGGGCGCCTCGGCCGAGAGCTTGGCGAGCGCCCCGTTCGCCTCGCCGAGCTTTCCGGCCTCGTAAGAAGCGATCGCCGCCTGGAACTGGTCGCCGGCCGCCTGCTCGGCCTTTTCCTTCTCGTACTGCCAGTAGCGGAAGCCCGCCGCGGCGAGCACGATCAGGAGGGCCGCGCCGAGGATAAAATTCTGGTATTTCTTCCAGAACTCCGCCGCCTTGTCGCGCCGGACCTCCTCGTCGACTTCATGAAAGATATCGGTCATTTCCGGGCTCGATTCGCAGCCGCATCGCCGCTCGGGCGCGGCTCTCGGCCATTCGCGCTCGCCCTAACATAAGGGCCTGCGGAAAGCGAGCGGCGCGCGCGGGCGGACGCGGCCCGGCGGCGGGCGCGCCGTCCGCTCCCGGCCCGCCGACGCCGTCGGCCCCGTTGGCGCTGTCCAACGCGCCGGGCGTCGATGGAATGATGACGGTGGCCGCATCGGCCCGTTGGGCGCCCGCCGCGAACAGCGCCAGCGCCGCGGTTGTCATGAGCGACCATACGGCGAAAAATGAGGGGATGAGTGAGCGAATCGGGAGCTCATTCGATGGCTTGCTGGCGATACGGATCGCCAATTCGTCGTCTTTCGCGGTGACCTCTACTCGCAACAACCAATTATATCGGCTTCGATCGATTATCTCTGGTCCAGGTTTCTTCGCGAGCTGGGATTGATACGAGACATCAGACCCGTTATAGCCGTGGGGGCGAATTCAGCTTGCGATACCGACCGCCTGCCATGGGGTGAGCTTGCCCGGTAGAGCGGCGCCCCGAGACGCGCCATTGAGTTTGCAAGAGACGCGAAACGGGATGACCGACTTGCGATCACTTGATGGAAAGTCTCATGCTGAATTGGCTCACTTCTGTTCCTGGCAGCGCCGCTCGCCGCGCCAAGCCCCACAGCGACGGCCGCGACCGCCAACCCATTCCGAAAGGCTGTCCTCATAACTGCCCTCCTACCTGGAGTGCCGAAGCGGTCGATTCCCGAACGGTACCGCATCTAGCACTAGGTATACAGTGGGCCATCCGGTTCCGTCCAACCCGAAAGACGACTCGCCTCGCGCATGGGTGTCTCTCCCCAAGAAACCAAACTCCCTGTTTTCCGGACCGGGAGCGGCGGTCGGCGACCGCCTCGGCCGATGCCCGCGGCTTGCCGGCGCCCTGGCCGCGCCTCGTCGGCGCCGCGTCGGTTACGTCCGCAGGCGGCCTTGAAAATTCTTGGCCAAAGTCGAGCTTTGTGCTACTTTTATTCTCCTTCACAAAGGCGCCCAATGACTCCATTCGGGATGATCTCGTCGGTATGATCTCGCCCGCCGCCCGCCAGGCCGGATGCGCCAGGAACGGTTGGCGGGATGCCGGTCCGCGCATGAGCGACGGCCTCGGCCGGGATTCTCCAAGGGTTCGCAAAGCGTCTGTCCTTTCCGCTCTAACCACTTGAAATCGCTCAAAACGGCAATGGCTAGGCCTTGTCATGAGTTGGCATGACGGCGTCGTTGGCGCCGCATCCGCTCGGCGTCGGCGTCTCGGCTTTTTGGCCGGCGCGGCGCGTTTCGCTGAACCGGCCGGCGCATTTCGCCGCATACGAAGGTCGTCATGCAAAGCGCCTAAATTCGTCGTAGGAGGGAACCTGCGCCCCCTGCGCGGATTAGTCGCGCGTCGCGGCGCTTGATCCCGGCCGCGTATCGAGCCATTACGCGCGCGACGAATTTCGCCGTCTTTTCAACTCTATGAGGCGATCGATGAAAGCGTTTCAAAAAGGCGTCAGCCGCCGGACGGTTCTCTTGGGCGCGGCGGCCGCCGCGCCGGCGCTGGCGCTGATGACGAGCGCGGCCGAAGCCAAGATGGCGCAGGCCGCGGTGAAATATCAGCCCGATCCGAAGGACGGCCATCAGTGCGACGGCTGCAACTTCTTCGTCGCCCCCAACAGCTGCAAGATGGTCGACGGCGACATCTCCCCGACCGCCTGGTGCGCGCTCTGGGTGAAGAAGGCCGCGTGACGAGAGAGCGGCGGCCGAGTCCCGGCCGCCGCCCGTCCTCAAACGACGGTTGGCTTTCCGCCGCGCCGGCCGAGCCGCACGTCGGCTTCGATCTCGACCTTCATTTCCGGCTTCAGGAGCCCGGCGACCACGACGATCGTCGCGGCCGGGCGGATGTCCCCGAAAACCTCGCCCTGCGCGCCGAGCACGGCCTCGCAATAGGACGCGTCGGTGACGAAGGTCCTGAGCCGCACGATGTCGGCGAGCGTTCCCCCCGCCTCCGTCAGAACCGCCGCGAAGGTCGCATAGATGTTGCGCGTCTGCTCGCCCGGATCGTCGGGCATCGCCATGCCCGCGGTGTCGTAGCCGGTCGTGCCCGAGATCAGGACTTCGTCGCCGAAGACGACCGCGCGCGAATAGCCGTAAGCGCTCTCGAAGGGCGAGCCCGACGACAAGAGGCGGCGTTCGCAGCTCTCGCTCACGCGAACTCCATGATCACCGCGTCGACCGCCAGAGAATCGCCTTCCTTGCACAGGATCGCCTTGACGGTGGCGTCGCGCTCGGCGCTCAGCACGTTCTCCATCTTCATCGCCTCGACGATGCAGAGCCGCTCGCCCGCCTTCACCTCCTGGCCGACCTTGACCAGGATCGACTTGACGAGGCCCGGCATCGGACAGAGGAGCGACTTCGCTCCGTCCGCCCCCTTGCGCTCGATCATCAGCGCGGCGAGCTGGGCCTCGCGCCTCGTGTAGACGCGCACGTCGACCCCGACGCCGGCGTGCGAGAGCGCATAGCCGTTGAGGATCGGGCGCGTCTGCACGGCGATCTCCGCGCCCTCGATGGTTCCGCGCCACAGCAGGTCGCCCGGCTTCCAGTCCGAATGGACGTCCACCTTGCGGCCGTCGGCGAACACCATCGAGGCGCCGCTCTTCTTCGGGTCGATCTCGAGTTCGACCCGGCTCCGGCCCATGACGACGATGCGCGCGAGCTCGAAGCGAAACTGCTCGGGCTCGCGCAGCTGCCCGGAAATGCGGCGCTTGCGTTCGTTCAGGACGTGGTCGATCGAGGCTGCGACCGCCGCCAGGCGCCGCTCCGTCTCGCCCTTGGCGGCGAGCGGCTGGAACCCGTCGGGGAATTCCTCGGCGATGAAGCCGGTCGAGAGCCGTCCCTCGCGCCAGCGCGGGTGCTGCATCAGCGCCGACAGGAACGGGATGTTGTGGCGGATGCCGTCGATGACGAAGGCGTCGAGCGCGGTCGCCTGGGCGTCGATCGCCCCCGCCCGGTCGGGCGCGTGGGTGACGAGCTTGGCGATCATCGGATCGTAGTGGATCGAGATTTCGCCGCCCTCGAACACGCCGGTGTCGTTGCGCACGGTGACGCCGCGCCTCGTTCCTTCCGCCGGCGGGCGATATCTGACGAGGCGTCCGGTCGAGGGCAGGAAGTTGCGGGTCGGGTCCTCCGCATAGACGCGGCTCTCGACCGCCCAGCCGTTCAGCGTCAGGTCGGCCTGGGTCATGCGCAGCTTTTCGCCGGCGGCGCTGCGGATCATCTCCTCGACCAGATCGACGCCGGCGACGAGCTCCGTCACCGGGTGCTCGACCTGCAGGCGCGTGTTCATCTCGAGGAAATAGAAGCTGCGGTCCTGCCCCGCGACGAACTCGACCGTGCCGGCCGAGTCGTAGTGCACCGCCTTCGCGAGAGCGACCGCCTGCTCGCCCATCCTGCGGCGCGTCTCCTCGTCGAGCAACGGCGAGGGCGCCTCCTCGATCACCTTCTGGTTGCGGCGCTGGATCGAGCATTCGCGCTCGCCGAGATGGATCACGTTCCCGTGCTTGTCGCCGAGCACCTGAATCTCGACGTGGCGCGGATTGACGATGAATTTCTCGACGAACACCCGGTCGTCGCCGAACGACGATTTCGCCTCGGACTTGGCGCGGGCGAAGCCCTCGAACACGTCCTGGCGCGTCAGCGCGATGCGCATGCCCTTGCCGCCGCCGCCCGCGGACGCCTTGATCATCACCGGATAGCCGATCTCGTCGGCGATCTCGGCCGCGCGCTCGGGCAACTCGATCACGCCCAGATAGCCGGGCACCGTCGAGATTTTCGCCGCGTTGGCGAACTTCTTCGAATTCGATCTTGTCGCCCATCGCTTCGATGGCTTTGCGGTTAGGGCCGATGAAGACGACGCCGGCTTCGGCGAGCGCTTGCGCGAAAGCCGCGCGTTCGGACAGGAAACCGTAACCCGGATGGACCGCCTCGGCGCCCGTCGCCTTGGACGCCGCGACGATCTTGTCGATGACGAGATAGGACTGCGCCGCCGCGGGCGGGCCGATGGCGACCGCCTCGTCGGCCATTTCGACATGCAAGGCGTCCTTGTCGGCCTCGGAATAGACGGCGACGGTCTTGATGCCCATGCGGCGCGCGGTCTTGATGACCCGGCAGGCGATTTCGCCGCGATTGGCGATGAGAATTTTTTTGAACATCGGCTCCCCATCCGAGGAAAACGCGCGCGCTTCGGCTGGGGCCGTTCTATTGGAAGCTCGCGGGCGCGTAAACAGCCGCCGCCCGCGCCTCAGCTAGCAAAAGGATCAATTCAGGGAAGCTGGGCGCGGCTCGCGCCGCGCCCCTGCTTTTATGGCACTGCCGTGGTGCAGACCTGCTCGCGGACCCACGACTGGGTAACGCGGAGGGCGGCGCCCCTGCAGGCGAGGGGCTACAGGGCCAACGAACGCCTAAGGCCGGCGTAGGTTCCCGAAAAAGTTGGCTATTTTTCCTTTGTTATAGCGCATTATTGGGCCATCCGCCCCCTGCGCCCGAGCGAGGCTCCGGCTATTCGACCGGGCTTATCCCGCGGCGGCCCGCAGCGCCTCGTTGACGCCGGGCCATCCGGCCGCTCGCGCCCGCACGGCGGCGACGAACCATTGCGGCGCGCGGTGCGCTTCGGCCAGCACGTTGACCAGCGCCGCCAGCGCCTCGAGCGACTTGCATCCGTCCGCCCGTTCCAGGAGCCATTCGGCCTGCCCGTCGCTGACGACGCCCGTCGGCCGCGCCTGCCAGACCACATGGTCGGTGATCAGCTCGACGAACAGCTCCGTCCACTCCGGCGCATTGTTCATCCGCGCCCGGGCGACGGCGAACAGTTCGTCCGCGGCCTCCCGGGTGACCTCGCCGTCGGCGAAGACTTCGCGTCTCAGCCAGGCGACGTCCTGCCCCGTCACTCTGCGGCCGAGGATCATCGCGCTGATGATCGTTCGGCTCCTGTCGATCGCAAAACACATGTCGCGCACTCTTGTTGACGTCCGACCCGCCGGCTCTCGATCGGCCGGCTCCTTTGTTGGTGGAAGCCTGCGCGCCAATATTTTCCGACAAGTGAATCCCAACGCAGCGGAAGCGAAAGCGTTCGGGCACAGTTAAGGCTCAGCAAAGCCGCATAGTTTCGCGAAGATGAAGCGGCCGCTCATCGCTGAATTCGGCCGCTGAGCCGAGAGGCCCGCGGCTGGCTTCAGCCAGCCTCGCAAAGCGTCACGTTCGGCGGCTCCACCCTCGGCCGGCCCAACGCGACGAGGCCGCCCGCCGCTCTGGCGGCCCCAAACGAACGGATTACGATGCGCGGCGCATTGGAAAACCGTCGCATGGCCGCTCATAAAGACCACGCCAACGTCGTCATCCTGCCGCCGGTCGCACTCGCGCTCTGTGTCGGCGCGGCGTTTCTCGCCGACCGCCTCTGGCCTGCGCCCTTCCTGCCCTCCGCCTCGCCGCGCTGGCCGATCGGCGGCGCGCTCATTGCGCTCGGGCTCATGACGGAGTTATGGGCGTTCATCCTCTTCCGCCGCGCCCGGACGTCGATCCTCCCGATCCGGCCGACGAGCGCGATCATCGAGGCCGGCCCCTATCGCTATTCGCGCAATCCGATCTATGTCGCCATGTTCGTCATCGTCGTCGGCGCGGCGATGGCGCTCGACAGTCTGTGGCAGTTCGCCGCGCTGGCGGTCCTCTATCTCGTCATCCGCTGGGGCGTCGTGGCGCGCGAAGAGGCCTATCTCACCCGTAAGTTCGGTGCGGCCTATCGGGATTACGCCAGGCGGGTCAGGCGGTGGATTTGAGGCCGACTCTCAGTGCGCCGGCTTCGGCCATCCGTTGCCGTCGATTTCGAGCAGGGCGGCCGAGTCGTTGAGGACAATGCCGCGCGTCAGTCCGCCCGTCGCGGTCCTGACCGGAGGAAGGATGCGGGCCGACTGGCCGGCCGGCGCGCGCTCATCAAGACGAGATCATCAGGAAGGCGGATGGTCGTTCGCTTCGTCATTTGGCGGCACGTAGGAACCTGCGCTCGTTGCGCGATCCCCTCACAGCGGAATGTTCTCGTGCTTCTTCCAGGGATTCTCGAGCTTCTTGTTGCGCAGCATGGCGAGCACGCGCGACAGGCGCCGGCGGGTCGAGTGGGGCATGATGACCTCGTCGATGTAGCCGCGCTCGGCGGCGATGAATGGCGAAAGGAATGTTTCTTCATATTCCCTCGTCATTTCAGCGATCTTGGCCGGATCGTTCATGTCGGACCTGAAGATGATCTCGACCGCGCCCTTGGCGCCCATCACCGCGATTTGCGCGGTCGGCCAGGCGAGGTTGATGTCGCCGCGCAAGTGTTTTGAGGCCATGACGTCGTAAGCGCCGCCGAAGGCCTTGCGGGTGATGACGGTGACCTTCGGAACCGTCGCTTCGGCATAGGCGAAGAGGAGCTTCGCGCCGTGCTTGATGAGGCCGCCGTATTCCTGGGCCGTGCCCGGCAGGAATCCCGGCACGTCGACGAAGGTGACGATCGGGATGTTGAAGCAGTCGCAGAAGCGCACGAAGCGCGCGCCTTTTCGCGATGCATCGCTATCGAGCACGCCGGCCAGCGCCAGCGGCTGGTTGGCGACGACGCCGACCGTTGTCCCCTCGATGCGCACGAAGCCGGTGACGATGTTCTTGGCGTGCGCCTCCTGGATCTCGAAGAAATCGCCCTCGTCGGCGATTTTGACGATCAATTCCTTGATGTCGTAGGGCTTGTTGGGGTTGTCGGGGATCAGCGTGTCGAGCGACATGTCGATCCGGTCGGGATCGTCGAAGCTCGGCAGCTTCGGCGGCTGCTCGAGGTTGGAGGCCGGCAGGAAATCGATGAGCCGGCGCATCTGCAATAGCGCCTCGACGTCATTGTCGTAGGCCCGGTCGGCGATGGAGGAGCGGGTGGTGTGGACCTGCGCGCCGCCGAGCTCCTCCGCCGTCACGGTCTCGTTAGTCACCGTCTTCACCACGTCCGGGCCGGTGACGAACATGTAGCTCGTGTCGCGCACCATGAAGATGAAATCGGTCATCGCCGGCGAATAGACGTCGCCGCCCGCGCACGGCCCCATGATCAACGAAATCTGGGGGATGACGCCGGAGGCGAGCACGTTGCGCTGAAATACCTCGCCGTATCCGCCGAGCGCCGCCACGCCCTCCTGGATGCGCGCTCCGCCCGCGTCGAAGAGGCCGACGATCGGGGCGCGGTTCTTGACCGCCATGTCCTGGATCTTCGTGATCTTCTGCGCGTGCGTCTCGCTCAAGAGATCCGCCGAAGACCGTGAAATCCTTGGCGAAAACATAGACCGTGCGGCCGTTGACGGTGCCCCAGCCGGTGACCACCCCGTCGCCGGGGATCCTGGTCGCCTCCATGCCGAAGTCGTCGCAGCGGTGCTGGACGAACATGTCGAACTCCTCGAAGGAATCGTGGTCCATCAGGAGTTCGATGCGCTCGCGGGCCGTCAGCTTGCCCTTGGCGTGCTGGGCCGAGATGCGCTGCTCGCCGCCGCCCAGGCGGGCGCGGGCGCGGCGGCTGTCGAGGCGGGCGAGGATGTGTTTCATGGAGGTTTGCGGCGCTCCGGAACTTACGGTCGTGCGGGCATAGCACGCCGCGCGCGGCGCCGAAACGGGCGACCGCCTGCAACAATTGAATGACGAAGAACGCCGGTCCTTCGACGGGCTATGGGGCGCGGCTACAAACAGCGCGTCGCCGCCAGCACGATAGCCGCCGCCTCCATCTCGCGCCAGCGCGCTGCGCGCCGCGCCATCGCCTCCTCGTCGACGCCCCAGCGTTCGGCCTGGAAGTCCTCGTCGACATGCGCGGCGCGCCAGGCCTCGGCGGGCGCAAGAAAGCCGCGCGCCATGGCCAGCGCGATGAGCGCGGAGCCGGTCAGGCTGGTGACGACGCTGAGCGCGGCGAGCGCCGCCGGATCGTCGAATTCCTCCAGCACGGCACGCACCGCGGCCAGCGCCTCCGGCGGCTGTTCGACATGAGTCACGCCGGCCGCCAGCGCGAAGCGCGCGCCGAGCGCCTCGGCCGCCCAGTCGAGGACCGGATCGAAGGCGAGGCGCTGTCGCTCGGCGAGCGTCTCCGGGGCCTCGGCGCGGTAGCAGACGAGGTCCGAGCCGGCGTAGCGGGCGATGTCGGCCCGCGTCTCGTCCATCGTGCGCGAAACGCCGTCGATCGCCGAATTGAGGAGCCGCGTGATCGGCATCTCGGCGGGATCGATCGTCTCGCCCTGCCGCTTCCACTCTTCCGCCACCCGGGCCATCAGCGCGCGGCTCGCGGAGGCGAGCGGGTTGCGCCCCGGGGACCGCGCGCCGCGCCCATCGAGCGTCAGCGCATGCCGGCCGTCCTCCTCGCGCACGTCAACAGACTTGTAGAAGCGCCTGACCGGCTCGGAGCGCATGTTCGCCTGGGCGGCGCGCATCGGATCCTTCGGCGCCTCGTCACTCATCGGGCGCGTCCTCGATCGGGTCGCGCGCCGGCGGCTCGAAGCCGAACATGTCAAAACTTTTCTTCATGTGCTCGGGCAGCGGCGCGGTCACGTCGATGAGGCCGCCGCGCGGATGCGGAAGGATGAGCCGCCGCGCCAGCAGATGCAGTTTTGGCTCGATCCCCGGCGGAACCGCACGCAAGGGGTCCGTGCGGGCCGGGTCGTTGGCGGCTTTGCGGTTGTATTTCGGATCGCCGACGATCGGATGGCCGATCGCCTCGCAATGGGCGCGCAGCTGATGAGTGCGGCCGGTGATCGGGCGCATCGACAGCCAGGCGAGGCGGGGCGCGACCTTGTCGACGACGGCGTAGAGGGTCAGCGAATGCTGCGCGTCCGGATCGCCGTGTTTCGCCACGCGCATTCGCTCGAGGCACGCCCTGCCGGGTGAGCGCGGGCCGCGCTCCTCGCCCATTCCCTCGCCCTTGGCGAGGAACATCGAGATGCGCCCCTGCCCGGGCTTTGGCACGCCCTCGACCAGCGCCCAATAAATCTTCTTCGCGCCCCGCGAGCGGAAAATCTCGCCGATCTCGGCGGCCATCTTGCGGGATTTTGCGATGAGCAGCACGCCGGAGGTGTCGCGATCGAGCCGATGGACGAGAACCGGCCGCGTCACGTCCTTGGCCGAAAGCGCCTCCAGCATGCCGTCGATATGACGCTTCGTGCCGGAGCCGCCTTGGACGGCGAGGCCGTAGGGCTTGTTGAGCACGATGACGTCGCGGTCCTCGTAGAGGGTCATCGCCCGGATCGCCTCGGCGTCTTCGGAACTGGCCCGCTTGATCGCAGGCGCGGACGACGCGGAAAGCCTCAGAGGCGGCACGCGCACGGCTTGGCCATGCTCGAGGCGGGTCGAGACGTCGGCGCGCTTGCCCGACACGCGCACCTCGCCCTTGCGGACGATCTTCATGAGATGCGTGTTCGGAAGGGCCGGGAACCGGCGATGGAGCCAGCGGTCGAGGCGCATGCCGGCCTCGTCCCCGGCGATGTCGTAGACGGCGGCTTTTTCGGGCGCGCTCGCGGCGCCCGCGGCGCCGTCCGCCTTGCCATTTTTGCGCATGGAGCGCCTCATAGCGCAGCGGCGCCCGACGCGATAGGCCATGATCGGGATCGAGGATCGGAGCGCCGCGCGGGCGGATCATGCCGCCAAATTGGACAAAGGAGGCCGCCGTGTCCGGTCATTTCCATGCGGTCGTCTGGATCGATCACAGCCGGGCGCGCATCTTCCACTTCAATGTCGAGGAGGCGGACAAGACGGTCATCCGCCCGGACCACGCGGTCCGCGACATCCATCACGGGGAGAGGCGCACCGGCCACAGGGTCGCCGAGGACCGGGATTTCTTCGAGGCGGTCGCGAGGGCGATCGCCGACGCCGGCGCGATCCTGATCCTCGGGCCGGCGCAGGAGAAAGACGCGTTCGCGAAATTCCTCGCCGAGAAACATCCGGCGATCAGGACCCGCGTCGAGGGGGTGGAGAAGGCGGACCATCCGACCGACGGCGAGTTGCTTGACTACGCCCGCCGGTTCGTCAAAGCCGCCGACCGCATGCGGCCGCAGACGTGACTTCCCTTCTCCCCTTGCGGGAGAAGGTGGACGCGCGATAGCGCGGCCGGATGAGGGTAAGGGCGCCGGGCCCTCATCCGGCGCTTCGCGCCACCTTCTCCCGCAGGCGGGAGAAGGAAACAACGGAGCCATCTCATGCCCTATCAACTCTACTACTGGCCGGGCATTCAGGGCCGCGGCGAGTTCGTGCGCCTCGCGCTCGAGGAGGCGGGGGCGGCTTACGTCGACCTCGCCCGCGAGCGCGGGGCGCGACGCGGCGTCAAGGCGCTGATGGCGATGATGGACGGCGAGGCCGCGCCGTTCACGCCCTTCGCCCCGCCCTTCTTACGCGACGGCGACGTCGTCGTCTCCCATGTGGCGAACATTTTGCGCTATCTCGGGCCGAAGCTCGGTCTAGCGCCCACGGACGAGGCGCAGCGGTTCTTCGCCGATGGCCTGCAGTTGACGATCACGGACTTCGTCGCCGAGGCGCACGACACCCACCACCCGATCTCGACCGATCTCTATTATTTGGACCAGAAAAGCGAAGCCGAAGCGCGCGCTTCCGCCTTCCTGGCCCACCGCGTCCCAAAATACTTCGGCTATTTCGAGCGCGTGCTGAACGACAATCCCGCCGGACCGGCGCACGCGGTCGGAAGCGCGCTGACCATCGTCGATCTGTCCCTCTTCCAGATCTGGGCCGGCATGGGCTACGCGTTCCCGCGCGCCTTCGCCGGCGCCGAGAAGCTTTATCCCGCGCTCGCGGCGCTCGCCGCCCATGTCCCCGCCCGCCCGAACGTCGCGCGCTACCTTGCCTCCGAGCGGCGCCTGCCGTTCAACGAATCCGGCGTCTTCCGGCATTATCCGGAACTCGATCAGGAGCCGGGGAAAGCCGGACGCAGACGGTCCTAAACCGGCTCGCCGACGTTCGCCGCGCTTCGGACGCGAAGGACCTTGACCTTCCCGTTGTCTGCGCCGACGATTGGCGCCGACGGCCCGATCACGCGGGCAAAGGGAGGACGCGATGGCGAAAGGCGAGCAGAAAGGCAACAAGGAAGCCAAGAAGCCGAAGTCGGACAAGCCGAAAGGCGGCGGCTCGGCCTACAAACAATCGCAGGGCAAGGGAGGACAATCCCTGATTCCGCCCGGCAAGAAGACCTGACGAGCGCCTTTCGGCGGTTACGGTCGAGCGCGCCGGCTTTCGGCTATCCGGCAATGCCGGAGGCGGCGCGTCCGAGAGGCGGCCGCACGCCGACCGAGCGGCGCCTCGCTTGACGCTCGTCATGCGGCAGGTCAATTTGACAAGAACAAATAAAGAACATATGGTGCCTCTATCATGATCAAGGAGGCCCTGATGCGTGAAGCCGCCATTCTCACCCTGCTCGACGTCGCCGAACTCGTTGCGCTCGGCGCGTTCGTGACGATGATCGGACTGGCCGCGCGCGCCTTCGGCGCGTGAGCCTGCGGGCCGGGCGCAGCCAGCCGGAGTCCGCAGCGCCGTCCGTCCCTTGGACATCGACTCGACCGCCTGCTATCGGGCCGGACCTCGTCGCGTCGGCCGCCGGAAGTTCCGGCGCGCCGAACGGCGCCTCCGCCCGAAGGCTCCGCCCATGACCCCCGCCGCCCGCGCCGCCGCCGCGATCGAAGTCCTCGGCGACATCGAGGCGCGCCGCCGTCCCGCCGCCGACGCGATGAAGGATTGGGGCCTGTCGCACCGGTTCGCGGGCTCCGGCGACCGGGCGGCCATTTCGAGCCTCGTCTATGATGCGTTGCGCCGAAAAAGCTCTTCCGCCTGGCTGATGGGCGAAGCGACGGCGCGCGCCGAAGTGTTGGGCGCGCTGAAGCAGACGCGCGGCCTCGACGCCGACGCTATCGCAGCGCTGTTTACCGGCGAAGGTCATGCGCCGCCAAAGCTTACCGGAGCCGAGCGTGCTCGCCTTGCCACGGCGGACCTTGCCGGCGCGCCGGCGCATGTGGCGGGCGATTTTCCCGAGTGGCTGACGCCCCATTTCGAGGCGAGCTTCGGCGCCGCCGCCGCCGACGAGGGCCGCGCGCTCGCCGACCGCGCGGCCGTCGATCTGCGCGCCAATCTCCTGAAAGCCACGCGCGACAAAGCATTAGCTGCGCTTCATCACCTCGCGCCTCAACCGACGCCGCTCTCGCCGGTGGGGTTGCGCATCGCCATCCGGCCCGATGGCCGGGGGCCGGCGCTCGCCGCCGAGCCGGCTTACGTGAAGGGGCTGGTCGAAGTGCAGGACGAGGGCTCGCAGCTCGCCGCGCTCCTCGCCGACGCCAAGCCCGGCATGCAGGTCCTCGATCTCTGCGCCGGCGCCGGGGGCAAGACGCTCGCGCTCGCAGGCGCCATGGACAACCACGGTCAGATTTATGCGACCGACGCGGACGGCCGGCGCCTGGCGCCGATTTTCGACCGGCTCGCGCGCTCGGGCGCGCGCAACGTGCAGGTGCGGAGCCCCCGCGGCGAGGCCGGCGTCATCGCCGACCTCGAGGGGCGCTGCGACCTCGTCATGATCGACGCGCCCTGCACCGGCTCCGGCGCCTGGCGGCGCAATCCCGACGCGAAATGGCGAATCCGCCCCGGCGCGCTCGAACAACGGATGAAGGATCAGGACGAAACGCTTGAAAAAGCGATGCGAATTCGTCAAGAAAGGCGGCCGGATCGTCTATGTCACCTGCTCGGTGCTGAGGCCTGAGAACGAGGACCGGGTCGCCGCGTTTCTCGCCCGCCACGACGACATGCTGCCCGTCGACGCCGCGGCCCAGGCGCGCGCCGCGGGCTTGTCCCCGCTCGCCGATCACGCCTCGCCTTTCGGCCCCGGCTTCCGCCTGAGCCCGCGCACGACCGGCACCGACGGGTTCTATATCGCTACCTTGACGCGGTTGTGAGGCGGCGGTTTGCGGCCGCGTTCGCCGAGCGCGGCTCGTCGCCTCACTCGGCGGCGCGGGCGCCGACCGGGCTGTCGTAGCTCCAGGCGACGCAGGCGCCGAGGGCGTACTTCTGATCCTCCGGGGCCTCCTGACCGGCAAGGAGGGCTTCGGTCGCCTCACGCAGATCCGATCCGGTGACCGGCAGCGGGTTCGCGGGCGAACTGTCGTCGAATTGCCCATGATAGAAGAGCCGGCGATCGGCGCCGAAGAGGAAGAAGTCCGGGGTGCAGGACGCCATATAGGCGGCGGCGACCTTCTGGTCGGCGTCTTTCACGTAGGGGAACGGATAGCCGTATTTGGCGCTTTCGGCGGCCATGTCTGCGAACGTTTCGCCGGCGTTGACGTTGATGGCGATGGTCGCGACGCCCTTTTGCGCATATTCGCGGGCGTATGCGACGACCCCGTGGCCGATGTGGCGCATGAACGGGCAGCGGGTCGAGGCGAAAATGACGAGGATCCCCTTCAGCTTGCCGTTCAAGGGCAGGCCCAAATGAACGCCATCGGGCGCAGGCAGGGAAAAATCGGGCGCAACCGACCCGAGCGGAATCTCAAATGCGAAATCTGACGACATCGTTGGTCTCCCGACGGCGGCCCGAGCGCGCCATTTCGTCACCATACGAGAGTTATACATGAGAAATAACATAAGTCAACGACAATATATATTATACCACTGCATATATATGGCGTATGTGGGCGGCTGTTTCGGACGGAAAACCCGTCACCCGAAGTGCGCAGTCGCGGCCATGCCTGCTGCACCGGTTCGAGAGCGTCGCGGCAGAGCCACAACGTCTGACCGGATTCCTCCGGCAGCCCTAAGGGAATGTCGATCCGGCCGACCGGCTCCACGGATCGGAACATCTTTAGGAGACGTTCGCGCGTTCCGCCGAGGATCAGCATGACGTCGGCGAGAACTTCGATCGCGGCGGCGACGCGGGCGGCGGCAATCATGCCGTCGGATTTCCACAGGACGCGAAAAAAGAGGTTGCAATCGGACTCGCCCGCGAGTTTACCGGGCGCCAGCCGCGAAGCAGAGCCGCACCTTCGCCGATGACGGGAGACCCTCGATGTCCAAGACCCTTCGCGCGGTCGTCGCCTCGGCCGCTCTCGCCGGCCTTGCCGCCTGCGCGGCGCCGCCCCCGCAGGCGCAAGTCGTCGCCCCGGCGCCGAAGCCGCTCGACGCCAAGACCCAGCTCGAGAACCGTAGCTAACCCGACTTTCTCAACTGGAGCAGGTAGGCGGCGAATTTTGGGACTGGGAGGGAGGAAAAAGCGAGTTGGTTCAATGACGGGGTTTTGAAATTCGCGTGTAGTGGAGACCAAGTATCTTTTCAGAAGAATTGTTTGGCGTAGATTTGGATCGCTATGTATTTGCGCCCGAATCGACGCTTCAAGGAGGCAAAAGGACGGCAAGGAGCACCGCTACTGGAGCATCGTCGAGAGCAAGCGCTGCGCCGGCGGCAAAGTGGTGCAGCGCCAAGTGCTCTATCTCGGCGAAATCAACGACAGCCAGCAGGAAGCCTGGTGCCGGGTGATCGAGGCCTTCGACGAGAGGGCGCAGCAAACCACTCAATTGGCCTTGTTCCCCGCCGATTGGCCGGCGCCCGATTACGCCGAGGGCCATGGCGTGCAAATCCGGCTCGGGGCCATGCAGCTGCATCGGCCGCGGCAATGGGGCGCGTGCTGGCTTGCCTGCCAGCTTTATGAGCAACTGGAACTCGACCGCTTCTGGGCGGCTCGTCTGCCCAATTCCCGCAAAGGGACCTGCTGGAGCCACATCCTTGAGACGCTGGTCTGCTACCGGCTCATCGATCCAGGCAGCGAATGGCGTCTGCACCGGCTGTGGTTCGAGCAAAGCGCCATGGGCGATCTGCTCGGCGAAGATTTTGCGCTGGTCGAGAAAGAACGCGCTCTATCGTTGCCTCGACAAGCTTGTCGAGGAAGCGCTGTTCACGCATCTGCGTCGGCGCTGGCAGGATCTGTTCGGCGCCCGCTTCAAGTGCTTCTCTACGACTTGACCAGCACGTACTTCGAATCCGATCCGCCGAGCGACGATAGCGACAGCGCCGCCACGGCTACAGCCGCGACAAGCGCTCGACTGCGTGCAGGTGGTCATTGCGCTCTATCGGGAAGCCGGAGGGCTTTCCGCTCGCCTACGAAGATTCTCCCCGGCATCACCCGGACAAGACGACACTGCGGCCTTCCCGCGATGATCGAGGCGCAGTACGGCAAGGCCCAGCGCATCTGGGTGATGGACCGCGGCATCAACACCTAAGAGATTTTCGCCGAAATGCGGCAATCCGATCCGCCCGTCGCTTATCTGGTGGCAACCCCAGGGACGCTCAGCAAGCTGGAAAAGTCTCTCGTCGGCCGCCCTGGCACGAGGTGCGGCCGGGCGTCGAGGTGAAGCTATTGGCCGAGGACGACGACCTTTACGTGCTCGCCCAGAGCCGGGCGCGCGTCGACAAGGAGCGCGCCATCCGAAAGCGGCAGCTGAAGTGGCTGTGGGCGCGACTGGCGAAGCTGGCGCACATGCACCTCACCCGCGAGAGCCTGCTGATGAAGCTCGGCGCCGCCCGCGCCAAGGCGCCTGCGGCATGGCGTCTCCTCGATATAACGGTCGACCCACGCAAAGCCACCTTCGCTTACGCGCTCAACCGCAAAAAGCTGCGCCAAGCGCGCCGGCGCGAAGGCCGCTCCCTGTTGCGCACCAACATGCGCGGGCGCGATCCCGCCGAGCTGTGGCGGTTCTACATTCAACTCGTCGAAGTCGAGGCGGCCATCGCCACGGGCGGCTGCTCTCAAAGAGAGCAAGACGACCGTGTTGATGACCGGGGCTCAGGGCGTGGAGGCTCTGAAGAAAGCGGACGCGGTCGCCATATTCGTCATCGTCGGCGATCAGAACGGCGTCGTACTCGCCAAAGCACAGCCATCCGCCGATGAACTTGCCTCCCGCGGCCTCGCACACCGTGTGACCGACGGATTCGATTCGATTTTGCGGGTTCTTGACCTGGGCCGCCCAGGATTCGGGAGTATACGCGAATTGGTACATATAGAGCGACATGTTCGTCCTCCCTCTTTTTCCGGGAGCGGCGATTCGCGGCGGCGGCTGCGGCGGCAGAGTGAGGCCGAGTTGCCGCAGGAGGAGTTTCTGGTCGACGTTCGGCTCGGTGTAGCGGCTCAGGATCAGCGTTCGGCCGTCGGTGGTTGGGAAGTGGACGTCGAGCATCTGGATAGCGGCGAGCTTGTCGAGCACGGCCCGCGGGGTGAGGCCGGCAGCCAGCGGCCGGAGCCGGGCGCGCAGCGTGACGTGCAGACAATAGGCGAGGAAAGCCACGAAGATGTGCGCCTCGATGCGCTGCTCCAGCTGGTGATAGATCGGCCGTAGCTGCAGATCGGCGCCAACATCTATGCCGATCTCGGCGCCGCCTCCGGTTCCGCAGAGGACGCATTCGTCGGCCGTTCGCTCAAAATCGGCGCCAAGGCGGTTATATCGGTTCTGGAGCGGGATCCGCGCTGCAAGATGATCACCCTCGACCCGGATACGGGGCAGGCGAGCCCCGAAGTCCTGCAGACAGTCGCGAATGCGCATCAGGGCAGGGTTGGAGTTTACGGCGCCGGCGTGGTGGAGGGAACCGTTCGCCCGGGTGACGAGATCACGCTGCTGAACTAGCCCCCGAGCGCGAAAGGCCAGACGATCCGTCGAGCTGGCGAAGTAGGAGCCGGCCGGCTTTAGCTCGACTTTCTCAACTGGGGGGGGCGAGCGGGTGGAAAGGGCCGTGGAATCAAGGCTGGGCGGTCGAAGGTCTCCACTACATGGCGGGTTTCGGGTGCTGAGCCGCCGGAGCTGACGCTGCTGCGGTCGGACCGGGCGTTGACCGATTGCCGCCCGGTCTCGCTCATCTCGGCGCAGACGCTTAAAGCGCTCGGCAGCGAGGTCGGAATGGAGCTGGATCAGCGGCGGTCCCGCAAAATAGCAAAATTCGCTCGCCTCGAGGCGGAGCGTGGGGGCGTCGCGCGACATTTCGCGCGGCGCCCCTGCGGTTGCGCAAAAGACAAGCAGGCCGTGTGAAAACCTCAGGTTTTGGGCGTCAATTTGCTGACGAGATCGATCATCGCGGGAGAAGTGTCCGTGTGGTGATGCACAATCTTCCACCCTCCGGCTTCCTTGCGATAGACGTTCGTGACGCGATGAGAGAGCGAGACTTTGTGTCCGCCACGAGCTGGAGGAGATGCTGCGCTATCAACCGAAGTTCCGTCATCTCGACAAGGCGGCTCGCCCGCCCAATCTGGCGGAAGCCGAACACGTCGCGCCCGGCGTCACGCCGGTCTATCCCGGCCCGGATGAGCTTCTTGTCGACGTCGAAACGCCCGCCGGCGATGTCCTGGCGATCGACAGCCCCGCGCTGCGGGAGAGGCTTCGCGCGGCGAGCGGCGTCGCGCAGGACATGCCGAATATGGAGAGCATGGCGGCGCTCGCCCGTTTTGGACGGCGGCTCATGGCGGCGGCGTCAAGCTACCCCAAACGACTGTCACACGCCAGATCGCCGGCGCCGAAGCCCGACCGAGGGACCGGTCGATCGATGTCCCCCGCGTGATTCTCGGCCGTTTCGACAATTCCGAGAACATCATGTTCAAGTTTTCTAAGACCGGGCGGGCCACGCGGCGACACGAAAGCCAACGGCATCCTCTTGTTCAGTCCACTGCCGGGGACAAAGCGGGCGATGCGGGCCATCACGAACGCCCACAAGCGAACGATGTCCCGGAAAGACGCGACGAATTGAAACTTACCACGCCGGTACGATGGTGCGAGGAAGACAACCACAATGACAATTTTGAGTTGCATTGATATCAAACTCAGTTGTTTGCGGCGCGCAACTCGCCAAAACAGTCACACAACTTACCACAACTGCAGCCATTTCTAAAAATAACCTTGACAAGCACTTCGCGATCGTGTCTGCTGACCGCCTGCTGAACTGTGAATCCACGCCGGCGCGCTTTTGGGGACGGGCGATGACGACTTCACGCGGCAAGCGGGCTTCCGCTTTCTTTCGAAACCTCACGACAATCATTGGCGCGGCGACCGCTTTTTATTGCGTTGCATCAGTCGCCAAGGCGCAGAGTGCGGCGACGCCGCCCTACCTCGGCAGTTTTCCGAACTTCGCCCAAACGCTGACGCCTGCGTTCCCCGGCGATGTCGACGCCGCTCTGAAAATGAAGTTGGAACGGGCAAAGCAATTTGACGCCGTGCAAAGGCTTTTCGACCTTGACGCCTGGCAAATGTTCGTTGCGGTGAACTGGCCGACCAACGACGGCGGCCAGCCGGCCCCGTTGATCGCCGATGCCAATTTCGGTCCGCCGCACTGGACGCTCTGGCAGACGAGTTCTCAGATCTTCCGCACGGACGGCAAGCGCCCAATCGCGTGCGGTCCGTCTCCCGCCGGCGCGAATCTGCTGGAAGCGCAGGCGCAACGGCCGGCGCCGCTTCTGCGCGGTTTGCCGCTCATGGAAAAGCCCCCGAACGTCAGTCCCCGCTCCGTGCTTCTGCTGGGAAACCTTTCCGCGGTCGGGAACATTTCGGTTTTAGATCTCGGCAAAGGCGAAACCAGTCAGGCCTTCTCAGGTCCCCTGATCGACCAGAACGGAAATTTCGTCCACTACCTGATCGCGATGGATCCTCACGAAGTCGGCTACGTATGCGGCGCGGGCGTCTACAACATCAACGGGCAGGTGGCCTTCAGCGCCAAGCACGACACGCTGCAGTTTCCGGTCGGGACCGACTCCGTCGACTGGAGCGGGGCGACGGAACTGAAATTCGCCTGGAAGATCATCGATACGGATAAGGGCGATCAGCCGAACCGGTTCTTTACCTCCAAGGCGATCATTCCGAACGAGAACGGCGGAACGCAAACGGTGACCGTCGGACTCGTGGGCATGCATATCGCGCACAAGTCTCAGTCATCTCCGCAATGGATCTGGGCGACTTTCGAGCAGGTCGACAATCTGGTCGGCGACACGATGGCGCATCCTCGGGTCAAGCCGTCGTTCTACGACCCCAATTGCCAAATTTGTGTGCCGAACCTCGATCCCAGCGTGACCAACGACTTCAAGACGCCGGTCCAGGCGGCGCGTGCGATCCCGGTCCCGGGTGAGAAACAAGAGCTCGACGCGCAGGCGCAAGCCGTTCTAAAGAGCCTTGGCTCGGTCTGGCAATATTACCAGTTGATCGACACCCAATGGCCGACTGACCCGAGCGCGAAACCCACGCCGTGGTACGACGGTCTTCCCGACGCGATCAACAACAAGGCCGGCGGAAAGCCGACGCCGGTCTTCTTGACGAACATCACAATGGAAACCTACTTCCAGAAGGGCGTACAGCCCGCCTGCGGCCAGGAAGAACTTCCCGGCGATATTGACTGTCCCCCGGGGAACGCGACGGCGTCCGCCTCCCCGAAGCCCTCCGGAGACATGACGCATGTGCTCGCCTCGGAGAGCTGCGTGGGATGTCACTCGTCGGCCGGCTTTTACAAGTCGTTCGACCTCAACACGAAATCCGGGGTCAAATGGGGGCAGCTGAGCGGGGATTTCTCCTGGCTTCCGGCTCAGAAGGCTTGCATGGTGGCGGGACCGGGAGTTTCGGGCCCACGTATCTGCGTGTCGGCTCCATAACCGCCGCCGGATCGCCTCGCAGATGAGTTTCACTGAGATGCAAGTTTAACTTCCGGTTCGAAACGACAAGCAGCCGTCACGGATCAGGCTTCAGAATTCCAGCGCCGCTTGTCTCATTAGCGCTTGTGGTCAATCCATTGGGAGGATTTCATGACCCAATTTCTGAAGGGCGCTTGGCTTTTCATCGGTCCTCGATCCCTGCCGGGCGTTGGACTTTCCGCATTGCTGCTGACGACTTCCGCCGTTGCGCAGAACCGTCCGGCGGCGCTTTCGGCCGCGCCGAAGGCTGCGTTCGTACGCGCAAGGGACTCAAGACCTTGCCGGGAAGTGGACGTACCGCAGCTTCATCAACACCGCCGACCTTGTGGGCGAAGATCCACAAAAGGCGTTGAACCTGATTTTCGGCGAAGGCGTTTTCACCTTCAAGCTGTCGGGAGATAAGCTCACTGGCGCCTTGGACATGGGTGGCGGCTATGTCCTCGAACTGAAGGGGACGGTGCAGCCTGCAAGCGAACGCGCGCCGCTCACCGTTGAAATCTCCGGCGTCGGCCGAGCGAACACCCCGACCGCAGGCTGGGAATACAATTACCACGCAAATCTCGCCTATCACTGGCCAAACGGGGTCAATCAGGCGGCTGCGCTGGTCGGCGACGTTATCCGCGCGAAGGCGCACGACGGCGGGGCCGCGGGCTTCGTGGCCTCGTTCATAGCCGTCAAGCAGCCGTAAACGTCGCACTTTCGTTTTCAGCTTTTTGCGAGGGCCATGATCATGCTTAAGCGTTGGAACAACCCGAAATCCGCCATCGGAATATTGAAAGACCTTCGGCGACGCGAGTTTGTGACTGGGTCGCTGGCGGCGAGCGCCGCGGTGGCCGCGGGCGCGACAGCCTGGAAGGCCTGGTCGCAAGCCACCCCACCCACTCCCACGCCGACCATTCCGATTGAATGCGTGCCGCCGGTCCCGTTCGGCCAGGCGAACAGTTTTTCCCCTCAAGGGGGACCGGTGCGGGTCCGCAAGAGCGTGTTCGAACTCGACGCGACCGAGATCGCCCGGCTGAAAGCCGCTTACGCCGCGCTGCTCACGGTCACCAAGGACAACGACCCGCGAGGCTGGTACCAGCAGGGCGCCGTGCATTGCTGGTATTGCAGCGGAGCGGCGGACAGTCTGAACGGCATGGAAATTCACGGCGCCTGGTGGTTTTTGGCGTGGCATCGCTGCTACCTGTATTTCCACGAGCGCATTCTCGGCTCTCTGATCGGCGATCCGACTTTTGTGCTGCCCTACTGGGACTGGGACTCCTGCAGCGACGACCCGAAGGACATGACCGGCCGGAACCGCTTTCCGGGCGAGGTCTACGGCTTCCCCACGGACCAGTCTCCAAACCCTCTGTTCGATACGACCCGCGCCGTGGGGCCGAACGACAGGATTCCGACGATTTACGTCGGTCCGAAACGCATGAAGGCGATCCTCGGGTCGAAGTCCTTCGCGGATTTCGGCGGCAGCGGCAACGAAGAGCTCCCTGTCTTCGCCCAGAAGGGCCCCGAACAGGCGGGCCAACTCGAGGCGGGTCCACACGGGCTCGTCCATCTTTGGACTACGGATCCGAAGAACTTCTCCGGCCTTGCCAACATGGGCATGCTCGCCGCGGCGGCTTTCGATCCTGTGTTTTTCGCCCATCATGCAAACATCGACCGGCTGTGGACCGTGTGGGCCGGCATGGCCGGCCATGCCGATCCGTCGAACGACCGCTGGCTCAACCAGCAACCGTTCTACTTTTACGATCAGGCCCAGACATGGATACAGATTCTCATCAGTCAGGTGATCGATGCCGAAACCTCGCTCTCCTACCGCTATCAGGCGCCGCACTGGCCGCCCGGCGCCGCAGTGGCTGAGGCGATGCCGGCCAACGCGCCGACGGCGGTCCGCGTCGCCGAGATCGCGCCGCTCAGCGCTCCGCTGGCCGCGGCCAGCGCGGGCGCCGAGGCGAAAGCTCTTCCGGCGAGACCGACAACCCTGCAAATCGTGCTGCCCGAGCCGGCGAAGCAACGTTTGAGCGCGCTGGCCGCGGCGGCCGCTCCGTCGAACTCTGGTGCTGCGCATCGACGGCGTCGAAATTCCTGCGGATCGCGGCGCCGTGGTCCAAGTCTTCGTGAACAGTCCCGACGTGACAGCGCCCGCGCAGGGGCCTGAACCCGGTTATGTCGGCAGCATCGTCATCGTGCCGTCCACTTCGCCGCGCACTCTGGGTCCGCGCCCGACGATCACGCGCAATTACGGCTTCCCCTTGTCTCCCGAGCAGGCCGCCGCGCTATCCGGCAAAGACAATCTCTCCGTGACGCTCGTGCCGGTCACGGGAACCAACAAGCCGTCCGAGGTCTTCCACTATCGCCAGGTCTACCTGGCTCCACGCTAGGAAACGACGTTCACAGTAGGCGATTGAGCGGCCGACAATCGCGCCCGCCGGCCGCGCCCCGCCCTCGTTTCCCGGCCGGCGGCGCCGCGGCGGAGGCGGTCGAAAGAACAGGTTCGGCCTGGACAGCGACGTCCGCGAGGACGACGCTCCGACCCCTACACCCCCGAGGGATGATAGTTCGGGCTCTCGCGGGTGATGGCGACGTCGTGCACGTGGCTTTCGCGCAAGCCCGCGTTGGTGATGCGCATGAACTGCGCCTTCCGCTGGAACTCCTGGATCGTCTCCGCCCCGACATAGCCCATCGCGGCGCGAAGCCCGCCTGCGAGCTGATGCACGATCGCCCCCACCGGGCCGCGATAGGGCACCTGGCCCTCGACGCCCTCGGGCACGAGCTTCACTTGGTCCTTGACGTCCTGCTGGAAATAGCGGTCGGCCGAGCCTTGAGCCATCGCGCCGAGCGAGCCCATGCCCCGATAGCTCTTGTACGAGCGGCCCTGGTAGAGGAACACTTCTCCGGGGCTCTCGTCGGTGCCGGCGAAGAGCGAGCCGATCATGACGCAATCCGCGCCCCCGGCGATCGCCTTGGCGAGGTCGCCCGAATATTTGATGCCGCCGTCGGCGATGACCGGCACGTTCGCCGCGCGGCCCGCCGCGGCCGCCTCCAGAATGGCGCTGAGCTGCGGCACGCCGACGCCGGCCACGATCCGGGTGGTGCAGATCGAGCCCGGCCCGATGCCGACCTTGATCGCGTCCGCCCCGGCGTCGATCAGCGCCTGCGCGCCCTCGCGGGTCGCCACGTTGCCGGCGATGACCGAGACCTTGTTGGTCGCGCGCTGGATGCGGCGCACCTGCTCGATGACCGGCTCGGAATGGCCGTGGGCGGTGTCGACGACGAGGCAGTCGACCCCGGCCGCCATCAGCATCTCGGCGCGCTCGAAGCCCTTGTCGCCGACGGTGGTGGCGGCGGCGACGCGGAGGCGCCCGTCGGCGTCCTTGGCGGCGTTCGGACGGGCGGTCGCCTTCTCGATGTCCTTGACCGTGATGAGGCCGACGCAGCGGCCCGCTTCGTCGACGACCACCAGCTTCTCGATCCTGTGCTGGTGCAGGAGGCGGCGCGCCTCGTCCTGGCTGACCCCCTCGCCGACCGTCACCACCTTGCGGGTCATCAGCTCCGTCACCGGCTGGCGCGGATCGTCGGCGAAGCGCACGTCGCGATTGGTGAGGATGCCGACGAGTTTTCGCGGCTTGCCGTCCGCCCCGCGCTCGACCACCGGAATGCCGGAGATCGAGGCGCGCCGCATGAGGGCGAGCGCGTCGGCCAGCGTCGCGTCGGGGAAGATGGTGATCGGATCGACCACCATGCCGCTCTCGAAGCGCTTGACCTTGCGCACCTCCTCCGCCTGATCGGCGGGGTCGAGATTGCGGTGGATGACGCCGATGCCGCCCGCCTGCGCCATCGCGATGGCGAGCCGCGCCTCGGTGACCGTGTCCATCGCCGACGAGACGATCGGAAGGTTCAGCCGGATCGTGCGGGTGAGGCGCGAGGCGATGCTGACGCCGCTCGGCATGACCGCGCTCAGGCCCGGCCGCAACAGCACATCGTCGAACGCGAGCCCCTCGGGAAAGCCGGTCTCCACGTTCGCCATCGCCGTCATCCTTCGTCCAACTCGCGGCCCGGAGACCGCCCATATGGCGCGGCTGCCTAACATGGCCCGGGCGAACTTCCTAGGAAGTTCCTAGGACGCAGAAGGTCCCTCCCAAACGAAAGCGCGGCGGAAGGGCTCCGCCGCGCTTCTCATCGGCGGCGCGCGCTCGGCGCGCGCCACAGGTTCGCCCTAGTGGGGCAGCTTGTCGGCGAGCACGTCCAGCCGATGGATTTCCGGCGCCTTGGTGAACAGTTGCGGGGCCTTCGACATGAGCTCGGTCGCGAGCTTGCCCTGAAGATGGGCCTCCCGGCCGCGCTCGTTGGGAAACGCGTCGAAGATGCAAAGTCGTCGGCCCCATGCGGATCGCGAACCAGGCCGTGGTGTCGGGCTCCTGATCGACCATCGAACGCGCGGACGACAGGAAGGTCGCGACCTCCTGCTCCTTGCCGGGCTTGGCCTCGAGTTCGACGTATAGAGCATGCTGCGTCATTTCAAACTCCTCTCGTCACCCCCGGGAGCGCCCTTAGAGCAAAACTTGGCCCAGAGGATGGCGCGAGCCGATGTTTGCAGGAATCGCCATTGCAGGTTTGATCTAAATTGAAGAGTTAAATCGTGGCTCGCCTCGATAAACGCAGCCGCCGAGAGGGAAGAATACGCTGGCTGCGTTTCCAAAAACGCTCAACCATGCGAGACCATCCGTAGGAAGTTCCTTTCGTCTGCCTTCTGACAATCGGCGAATACGCTGCCGGGAGTCGCCGCCTCAGATGCAGCGTCCCCGTCCACGTCCAGCACGACCCCGGTCGGGCCGTCGCCAAGACCCTGCCCCCGCGAAGGCGGGGGTCGAATGGCGCGCGAGCGAACTCTATCCGCGCGTCGGCTTCATCCTGACCTACATGAGCCGCCCCGCCGAGAACGTTCGTCGCTTTCTTAAAACAAGCGCGGAACCTGCGAACAATGGATCAATGTAACTCCCAAGCCGCCCCTCGAAAACCGGCCTCAATCCCACGCGCCTCGTCCTGAGGCGCTCTTGCGAAGCAAGAGCCTCGAAGGACGCTCCAGGGCGTGCCGCCGGTTGGGCAGCCCAGCTCACACACCCTCCTTTGGACCCCTCTTCGCAAGCGCCACGAGCGCTGAGAAATCCCTGCGCATGGTGACCTCCTTCTTCGCCCTCGACCAGCCCTTGATCCGCCTCTCCGCCGCGATCGAGTCGACGATCCGTTCGTAGTGTTTGGAAAAGACGAGTTTCACTGGCCTGCGCGTGAACGTATAGCCGGGCATCAGGCCTTGCGCGTGCTCGCTCACGAGCTCTTCAACGGAGCGTCGCGTGATGCCGGTGTAATAGCTGCCGTCGGAGCACAGGAGGATATAGATCGACGCCCCGCCCAACTGATTGCTCCCACCGGTTCAAATCATATCGCGCGCCGCCTCTCCGAGGCAACGCGTCCGTATGGCGCTTTCTGGAATCGTCCTTCGAGGCCGCTTCGCGGCGCCTCAGGACGAGGTCGCTGCGGTGGCGCCGGCTCCTCGTACACGGAACGCCCTGCGCGAGCTTGAGAGTTATGGATCAAGGAGGGCAAGGGCGCGATCAAATGGACGCGGCTGTCGCGCCGCTCCTTCGCCGCCAACGCCGTTCGCCTTGAGCTTCACGCGCTCGCCGACAACCTCGGCAATTTTTAAGCGCAGGCTGGAATGATCTCGTGACCTTCGTGCCACCGTCGTGTCCTTTGTGTTGAAAAATTAAACACGAAGGACTCGAGGGTTCGCACCAAGGGCACAAAAGGTCACCCCCCCTTCTGAGCCTTATCGCGCGCGTTCTGCGCCTCGATCGCGGCGCGCGCGGCCTTCCATTCGGCGTCGCCCCATTTGCGATTTCGAAGACCCTGTTCGCCGAGATTCACCGAATGATCGCTTAAGTTGCGGCCTCCGCGGGTGGCATCGACCGGGTGGAAGGCGGCAAGCGTGACGCGTCCGACTCAAACTGACGGGAGGCGTGCGCTATTGCCGCGCCGGACTGGACGGAGTTCACCGCGCGACGGCCGTTCCTGACGCATCGAGCGCGTCGGGGCGCTATGGAACCGGCAACCCGCTTGAGAAAATCGCCAATACCGGACACTTTAGCCGTCGTCGGAGGCGGCATCCGGCGGAGGTCGGTCGAGATCATCAACACGCCCAGAGGGGGGACCGTCCCATGGCAAAGGCGTCTGTATTCATCAGCCATTCCAGCAATGACAAAGAGTTCGCGATTGATGTCGTGGCGAGACTTCGAGTACCCGACCTTGCCCCATGGATTGACAAAGAGCGGATTCATGTCGGCGCAGATATACTTGACGAATTAGGTAAAGGTTTAACAGCAATGGATCTCTTCGTCCTGATTTTATCTAACGCAGCAGTTGAATCAGGTTGGGTGAAAAAGGAAGTTGCTTTTGCAGCATATCGTGAAATCATGGAAAAGAAGGTGCTTGTGATGCCCTTCATCATCGATCAGACCAAGGTAACAGACCTTCCGTGGTACATACAGAATAGAAATGTTGCGACTATTACGCCTGATCATTCAGGCGTCGAAGCGATTTTTGACGCGGTTCGTCGCAGCCTCGAACAACGCGAGGCGCCAAAAGACCGAACAGGAGGGCCCCGTTTCAAACCAGTTCCCGAGGTGGAAGCTCTGATCAAAGGGCGAGAGATTGGAGACTGGGACGCAGCCGAGGAAACCGCGTTGCAAGTTCTCGCGAAGACCGACGCCTACGGACGAAACGCACTCTTCCAGCGGCTTATTGCGTTGTCCCAGCTCCGCCTAAATGTGGTATCCAGCCCTAGTTGAGGCCCGCGATGGGACTCCGAGGGAGGACCCTATGGCGAGGGCGCGATCGCTCACCGAATTTCAGTCGGCGTTTCCCGACGAGGCGAGCTGCGCGGCCTTCTTGTTCGAACGTCGCTGGCCGGATGGATTCGTTTGTCCCGCTTGCGGCAACGCCCGCGCGGCCGCGCTGAGGAGCCGGGCATACACTTACGAATGCTACGGTTGCGGCCGCCAGACTTCGATCACGGCGGGCACAGCGATGCACCGCACAAGGCTTCCGTTGACGGCGTGGTTCTGGGCCGCGCATTTGATGTCGACACATTCAAACGGCATGTCGGCGCGGAAACTTGAGGATCAACTCGGCCTCACTTACCGGACGGCTTGGCTGCTGGCGCAAAAGCTGCGGCGATCGATGGTCGACCCAGACCGAGAACCTTTCGAAGGGGTCGATGAAGTCGATCAAGCGGAAATCCCCTTCCGCGAGGGCGACACATTCTTCGAGCCCGGCAATGCTGGCAAAATCCTCGTCATCGGGGCCGTCGAGGTGATCGATCGCGACACCAATCAGCCCAGGCCGCGACGCAAGCACGCGAAATATCTCGATACGCGTTCCGGTCGCATCCGCCTCGCCATGATAGCGGACAATTCCGCGGCCTCGCTCGAAGCTTTCGTGCGGGCCAACGTAAAGCCCGGCGCCACGCTGTTGACCGACGGCCATTCATCCTATCCGGGCTTGACCGATTATCGGCATGATCCGCGCGTGGTCGGCAAAATGGCCGGACACGCAGTGTTGCCCTGGATTCACCGGGTCTTCTCGCTGATGGAGCGGTGGGGATTGGGCACGTATCACGGCCTGCGCCGCAAGCATGTCGATACATATCTCGACGAATTCGTCTTTCGCTACAATCGCCGCTTTTACCGGCATGCGTCGTTCGAAAAACTGCTCGGCCTGACGGCGCGCCACGCGCCGTCGAGCTATTGGGATATCGTTGGCCGGGCCAATCCCCGAAAGGGGGAGGCGACGACTAGGCGCGCGCCACGCCACAGAAAGACAGCGGTCGGCATGCGTCGAGATGGCGCGGGCGGTGCACAAACCGAGGGCCAAAATCACCATGCGACGACCGAGCCGCCACTAAATATGGACGAACCTGGGACAACGCAATAAGCCTCCTCTTCCAGGCCCTTCTGACCTACAAAGATGCTGAGGAGCAAGAGACTGTGATGAATGCGCTCGCTATTGTGGAGACCTGCGCTAGCATCGCTCCTTGGATAATAGACCGCGCCAACATCTTTGAGTTAGCGAATCACCCAGATTTCAGTGTTCGGTCTTCCGCAGCGTCGATTTGTATGGAAATCGCCATAGTCGCGCCGGGTCGCGTCCCCGTCGATATTCTGGTCCGTCTGTCACGCTATGACGAGGATTGGTATGTTCAAGCGCCAGCAAATGCAGCGCTCAAGACAAGTGCCCATGCAGTTCCTGGGGTTTTACGTATCTTTTTGGATCGCCTAGGTAGTGACAAGCGCGACGAGCGTGAACACGCTGCAACTCAGCTATTTGGTATCTCCCAACAAGAACCCGAGATCCTCAATCAGGAGGTGTTGGAGAGAGCCCTGCTTGACCTGACAAAAAGGAAGGACAGGACCGGCAGTGAGATCATAGCGAAAACGCTAGTAAACGTTCGAAAAACAAAGCGTAAGGCCAAATACAAGTACGGTCTCTAGCTAGTGCAAAATTCAAGACACTTGGACGACGCGCTGATGTCAAGAAAATCAGTTCGTTCCCACGTGCCAGCGGCCAGAAGTTTGTGCGCCGTTTCCATCAATCTACCCGCCTGCGGCGTCGCACATCCAGCCGTCGCGCCGGATTTCATACATAAGTATTACTAAGTATTACGGTGACGGTTTACTCAACCCCAATTAAAGCGGCGATCTTCACAGCATATCGCCCGAGCATCAATATGGCCCGAATCGCCCGATTCGTCGTCCCCGGCCTTTCCCATCACGTCACGTGAGCGCGGCGCCCGGCGGCCAGCGCGTGTTCTTCGGCGAGGACGACGACGCGCTTTATCGCGATCTCCTGGCGAGCCAATGCCGCAAGCACGGCGTGGCGGTGCTCAATGACCCAATGACCCATAGGGCGGGGTGGCGCGTGGCCGCCGGCGGCGCTCCGGCGGCCGGTCGGATTCCTCGCCCGCCTCAATGGCGCTCCAACCTGGCCCGGCCGGCCTCGCCAGCCTCGTCGGACTCGAACAAAACCGCGCCGACAAACCATTCCTTGGTTCTGTCGTCCGCCGTCACCCACAGGCCGCGCAGCGCCTCCGCCCCCTCCCACGCCTTACGCAGCGCCGCGTGCCGGTCCCCCTGTCTTCTTGGCTCAGCGCCGCCAGCGCGCGAGGCAGCGTTCTTCGCCGCCTCGGCCGCCGCTCTCCTTGGTTTTGGCGACACGGCAATGGCCTTTTGCTGCTGGGGCGGCAGATCGGCCGCCTTGGCGGCGTCTTGCACGCCAATGCGCCCCCTCTTCACCGCCTCCTGCAATTCCGGTTCGCCTTTCTCTTTGACCTTGCGCGTCGCGGCGATCATGGCATGGCTGACCACGCCGCCCGCCGCCTGGGCCAATTTGCAACTCGATGCTGTTTTTGGTTCTGTAATTTTAATTACAGATTGGGCCTCAGGGCCGTCGGCCGCTTCTTCTGCGGCTTCTTTTTCAGCCGCCGGCTCTGCCAACGTGTAATGCAGGTTGAAGTCTTCGGCGGCGACCAGCGCGTCGGCGATCGCCTGCTTGGTCAGGTGACGCCGCTTGAGGTTGTGCGAAATCACCAAGATTAAAGCGTCTTCTCGGCCGCCTCCGAATTGCACATAGCGCGGCGCGACGCCGACGCGCTCGCAAGCGGCCGCCCGGTTTCGCCCGTCCAGGATCATCCCCTCGAACAGCACAATGGGATCGATTAAACCGTGCGCGCGAATGTCATCGGTCAGGTCCTGCAATTCGTCTTCGTCGGCCGACGGGACCAAAAGGCAGATCGGGTGGGGGGCGGGCCGCGCGGGCGGATTGTCGATGGGCGTCAGTTCCATTGCGGTCTTCTATTTGGGAGCGCCCAGTTCTGGCAATTCGCTGGTTAAATGCAAGAGAGCCGCTGGTGGACTTGCCAGCGGCCCTCTGATGGATAGCGGGACGCTCTTGCGCATCGGCCGAGCCGGGTACAATGCCGCCGCACGCACTTCGGGCTGTACGTCCATAAACGTCAACTTCGCGGTTGGCGCTCCCGATGCTAGGGTGTTCCCATGGCGGACGCAGCGAAAATCGATCTGGATGTCGACGCCTTCCTGTCGTGGGCGGAGGGGCGGGAAGGACGGTGGGAGCTGCGCGACGGGCGGCCGGTCCTGATGGCGCCGGAGCGCGCCGCTCATGCGCTGACGAAATACGCCGCCCAAAAAGCGCTGGAGTCGGCGATCATCGCCGCGGGTCTTCCGTGCCGCATGTTCCCGGATGGAATGACGGTCCGAATTAGCGCCCGCACCGCTTTCGAGCCGGACGCGCTCGTCGTCTGTCCCTCCCCGCTCGATCTCAACACGATGGAAATCCCAAATCCGTCGTCGTGGTCGAGGTCCTGTCGCCGAGCACGGCGGCGGACGATCATGGGCTGAAGCTCGACGGCTATTTCTCGATCAAGAGCGTCGAGCACTATCTGATCGTCGACCCGGACCGGCGGGTGATGATCCACCACAGACGAACGACGGATGCGATCGAAACCCGCATCCTTCGCGAGGGCGCCCTTCGGCTCGAGCCGCCGGGGCTCGAGGCCGAGGTCGCGGCGTTCTTCGTTGCCGAGTAGGCGCGCGTTCTGAAGCGCCTTTTACGCCGATTTTATCTGAATTATCGCATCGTTGCGGTGACGGCTTCAATCAATCCTTGAAGCGGCCTCGTGGGCAAGCGCCGGAGGCGTTGATGGGTTAGTTTTTCTTTACTGTGCGCTGCATCATTCCCTCGGCGAGGCGCGCCTGTCACCCCCCTGTTATGCCCGAATTCTCTCCCTGTTATGGTCCTGTTTTTGTCCTGTTATCGTCCCTCGCCCATTACCTCAAAGCCTCCACACAAGCCTCTCGCGGCACATAGCTTTCACGCGTCGAGAAATGGGGAAGGGGGCCGCGCTTCAGCCTGTTTTCGCCCTGTTGGCAGGGAGAAACAGGCCGAACGCCATCCCTTGGACGTCAAGCGCGACTATCCTTTGACCAGGGCGGCTATTCCCTCAGATGCACCGCCCTCCGTCCACCTCCAGCACGACGCCGGTCAGGAACGAGGCCTCGTCGCTGGCGAGATAGAGCGCGGCGGCGCCGATGTCGTGGGGCGTCGAGAAGCGGCCGAGCGGCACGGTGGCGCGGAAGGCGGCGCGCTTCTCCGGCGTGTCCTCGCCCAGGAACATCGCCAGCAGCGGCGTCTCTCCGGCGACCGGAGCGAGCGCGCAGACGCGGATCTGGTCCGGCGCGAACTCCACCGCCATCGACTTCGTCATCACATGCACGGCGCCCTTGGAGGCGTTGTAGACGGCGAGGCCCGGGCGCGGGCGAAGCGCAGCGCTCGAGCCGACATTGATGATGACGCCGCCGCCATGTTCGCGCATGTGCGGGACGAAGGCCTGGGCGGTCAGAAAGATCGACTTCACGTTGACCGCGAAGACACGGTCGAACTCCCTCTCCTCAACCTCCATCAGCGGCTTGTTGCGGTGGGTCGTGCCGGCGTTGTTGACGACGATGTCGACGCGCCCGAAGGCCTCGATCGCCGCTTTGGCCGCGCGCTCGACGTCGTCGCGGTTCGACACGTCGGCGTGGAGCGCGATCGCCCCGGCGTCGCCGAACCGCTTGGCGGCCGCCTCCGCCACGTCGGCCTTCAGATCGAGGAAGGCGACGCGCGCGCCCTCGCGGGCGAATGTCTCGGCGATGCCGAAACCGAACCCCTGCCCCGCGCCCGTCACCAGCGCGGTCTTGCCCGTCAATCGCATCGTCCGATCCCTTCAGCTCGCCGCCCGCCGCTGCTCGACAAGTTCGTCGTCGATCGCCTTCGCCCGGATCAAGGCGGGTCTGGCGCTGAGGAAGCTCCAGTAGCGCTCGAAGGCCGGACGCCTGTCGATGCCGCGGAAAAGCATGCCCCAGCCGATCAGCGAGCCGGCATAGACGTCGGCGGCGGTGAAACGGTCGCCTGCGATATACTCGGTGCGGTAGAGCGCGCCCTCGAGAGCCGCCAGCGCGCGCTCGAGGTTGCCATAGCCGACCATGCCCTCGCGCTCAACGGGAATTTCGAACCCGAGCGCCTTGTCGGTGACCGCCGCATCGAGCGGGCCGGCGGCAAAGAAGAACCAGCGATAATAGGGGCCGCGCTCGCGGGAGCCCGGCGGCGGAGCGAGGCCTGCAGCCGGGAAGGCGTCGGCGAGATAGGCGCAGATCGCCGCCGCCTCGGTGACGACGGTCTCGCCATGGCGGAGCGCCGGCACCTTGCCCATCGGATTGATCGCGAGATAGTCCGCGCCCTTCATCGAGTGGCCGAATTCCAGGATTTTCGATTCGTAGGGCTCCCCGACCTCCTCCAGCATCCAGCGCACGATGCGGGCGCGCGACATCGGATGGGTGTAGAAAACAAGCTCGTCGCTCATGCCTCGATCTCCGCTTCCCGCCCGATTCGCTTCGGACCACGGCTGTGATAGATCGATGACGAATAGGCGATGCCCGCCTTCCCCATCGACACCGGAACCGATATGCGCATCGAAACCGACGTCAAGCTCGATTTCAAGGACGTTCTCATTCGACCGAAGCGCTCGACCCTCAACACACGCAGCGCCGTAGACGTCAACCGGGCGTTCCGCTTTCTGCACACAGGCTCGGAGTGGAAGGGTTTTCCGCTGATCGCCGCCAATATGGACGTGACGGGGACCATGGCGATGGCGCGAGCGCTCGGCAAACATGGCGCCCTGACCGCCTTGCACAAGCATTATCCCGAGGCCGAGCTGGCCAAGTTTTTCGCCGGACCGGACGGCGCGCACGCTTTCTATTCGCTCGGGACGACCACGGCCGACGTCAAGAAACTCGCGGCCGTCGCCAGGGCCGCGCCGATCCGGCTCATTTGCCTTGACGTCGCCAATGGTTACGCCGAGAAGTTCCTGGAAATCGTCAAGCGGGTGCGCGACGACCATCCCGAGGCCGTGGTCATGGCCGGTAACGTTGTCACCGGAGACATGACGGAGGCGCTGATCATCGCCGGCGCCGACATCGTCAAGATCGGCATCGGTCCCGGCTCCGTCTGCACGACGCGACGGGTCACGGGCGTGGGTTATCCGCAGCTCTCGGCGATCATCGAATGCGCCGACGCCGCGCACGGGCTCAAAGGCCAGGTTTGCGCCGACGGCGGCTGCACCGCGCCCGGCGACGTCGCCAAAGCCTTCGGCGCCGGCGCAGACTTCGTCATGCTGGGGGGCATGCTCGCCGGCCACGACGAATGCGACGGCGACATCCGCTACGAGGAGCGGAACGGCGAGAAAGTGCCGGTCGGCATGACGTTCTACGGCATGTCGTCGGAGACGGCGATGAAGAAGCATTCCGGTGGCATCGCCCATTACCGGGCGGCCGAGGGCAAGTCGGTCGAAACCCCCTACCGCGGCCCGGTCGAGGGCACGATGGCCGAGATTATGGGCGGCGTGCGTTCGATGATGACCTATATCGGCGCGGCCCACCTCAAGGAAGTCTCCAAGCGCACGACCTTCGTCCGCGTAACCGCGCAGACGAACGACGTGTTTGGAAGCTAAAGGACGCCTTGGCGGTCGGCTACGGCTCCGCGAGCCTGTCGGCGAATTCGGCGATCGTCTTGGCGTAGACCGGCGAGTTGTTCCATTCGAGGAGGGCGGCGTAGTTCGGCTGGCCTTCGTCCCATTTCGCCCCGCGCTGCCAGCCGTGGGCGTGCAGGAAATTCGCAGTTGAGGCGAGCGCGTCGGCGGAATTGCCGATCAAGTCGCCACCGCGGCCCCCGTTCGCGGAGACGCCGTATTTCAGATAGGCCGACGGCATGAACTGGGTCTGGCCGAGTTCGCCGGCCCATGCGCCGCGCATCTGCCCCGGCGCCAGGAGACCGCGCTGGACGATCATCAGCGCGTCGACGAGTTCGGCCCGATAGAGCGTCCCCCGGCGGCAATCGTACGCCAGCGTCGCCAGCGCGCTGAAGGTCGGATAATTGCCGAGGCCCGCGCCGAAATCCGTTTCGAGCCCCCAGATTGCGACTAGCACCGGCGCAGGAACGCCATACCGCTGTTCGATTTTTTCGAAGGGCTCGGCATAGGCCACAAGCATCGTCCTGCCCCTCTTGATCCGGCCAGGGGTGATGTGCCGAGCGGCAAAACCGGCGTAATTTCCCTGCAGAGCCCCTTGCCCATGGTCGTGCGCCAGCACTGATGGAGCAAACGAAGCCGTCGCCAGGGCGCTGTCCACCACATCGGGCGAAACGCCGTCGTTGATCGCCACCTGCTTGAAATCTTCCAGCCAAGCCTTGAAGCCCTCGGCGCTGTCGCCGCACTGTGCCCCCCGCGCGGACACTGCGCCCAGCGCGGCGGCCGCAAAGACGGCGACGGCCAAGGCCCTCGAAACTCTTGCACGCATCGGCGGATCTCCAAGCTTTATCGAGTTCGATTCGCAGAAAGGCTAACCGCAGAAATGGGCCGAACATTGGCTGAAGCGGAACCGTAGCGCTTGAGCTGTCTTTCGTCCAACGCTCAGTTCCGGTGCGACACTTCGGCGTTGGTGGCCCAGCGCGCCGCATGCTAAAAGCCCGCGCCATGACCCCCGTCGTCTCGGCCGTCGAGGAGGGCGCGCCTGTGCGCCTCGCGGGCGCGACGCGCGCCGAAATCGCCCGCGCCCTGGCCGACCTCGGCGTCGCCGAGCGCGAGCGCAACATGCGCGTCTCGCAGCTTTGGCATTGGATCTATCATCGCGGCGTGTGCGAGTTTTCCGCGATGCGCAACATTGCCCGCCCGCTCCTCGACAAGCTCGCGGAACGCCACAATCTCGCGCGGCCCGACGTCGTCGCTGAACAGGTTTCGGCCGACGGCACGCGCAAATGGCTGCTCAGGATGCCGCCGGCGCATTCGCTCGACAAGGGCGCCGAAATCGAGTGCGTCTACATCCCAGAGGCGCACCGCGGCACGCTCTGCGTCTCGAGCCAGGTCGGCTGCACTCTCAATTGCACGTTCTGTCACACAGGCACGATGCCGCTCGTGCGCAATCTGACCGCGGCGGAGATCGTCGGGCAGGTGCTGGTCGCGCGCGACCGGCTCGGCGATTTTCCCGGCGGCGCCGCGCCGACCGACGGGCTCGTGCCGTCGGGCGAGCGGGTGCGCGCGGTGTCGAACGTCGTGTTCATGGGCATGGGCGAGCCGCTTTACAATTTCGACGCGGTGCGCGACGCGATCGCGGTGCTGACCGACGGCGACGGCCTGTCGCTCTCCAAGCGCCGCATCACGGTCTCGACCTCGGGCGTCGCGCCAGAAATGGGGCGGCTCGGCGCCGAATGCGGGACGATGCTCGCGGTCTCGCTGCACGCGACCAACAATCCGCTGCGCGACAAGCTCGTGCCGCTGAACCGCAAGTACCCGATCGAGCAGCTTCTTCGGGCCTGCCGCGACTATCCCGGCGCGTCGAACGCGCGGCGCATCACCTTCGAATACGTGATGCTGAAGGGCGTCAACGATACTCCGGCCGAGGCGAAGGCGCTCGTCCGCATGCTTAAGGGCCTCCCCGCCAAGATCAACCTCATTCCGTTCAATCCCTGGCCCGGCAGTCCCTATGAATGCTCGGACTGGGAGACGATCGAATGCTTCTCCGAAATCGTCTTCAACGCCGGCTACGCGAGCCCGGTGCGCACGCCGCGTGGCCGGGACATCCTCGCCGCCTGCGGTCAGCTGAAGAGCGAAAGTGAGAAGTTGCGGGCGCGGGCGCGGATGATGCTCGAGGAAAGTCTGGTCGTTGGACAAGATTGACGCGCGGTTGACCCAGGAAACAATAGAAGACGATGCGGCGTCGGCGCCGCTCGACGTGTGGGGCGTCGTCAAGACCAGCCTCGGCGACATCTTCCGCATGCCTCGCCTCGGCCGGCGCGGGATTGCGGCGCTCGTCGGCCTGGTCATCCTCGCATGGCTGTCCACTTCGCTCTATCGAGTCCAGCCCGACGAAAAGGGCGTCGTCCTGCGCTTCGGCAAATGGGTCGAGACGACCGACCCCGGGCTGCATGTCCACCTGCCCTACCCGATCGATACGGTGCTGCTGCCCAAAGTGACGCAGGTCAACCAGATGCAGCTTGGCGTCGGACCGTCAGCCGCAAGCGCCGACAGCCAATCCAGCCGCGGCAGGCAGATGCTGACGGGAGACGAAAACATCGTCGAGGCCGACTGCACCGTGTTCTGGAAGATCAGCGACCCGGGCCAGTTCCTGTTCAAGGTCGACAATCCGGAGCTGGCGGTCAGGATCGCGGCCGAGGGCGCGCTGCGCGACGTCATCAGCCGCACGCCGATCCAGGCCGCGATGTCGGATAAGCGCCAGCAGATCGCCGACGAGACGCACGCCTTGTTGCAGAAGCTGCTGGACGACGAGCATGCGGGCGTCGAGATCACCCAGGTGCAGCTGCAGCGCGTCGAGCCGCCGCTCGCGGTCATCGACGCCTTCAACGACGTGCAGCGCGCGCGCGCCGATCAGGAGCGCGCCCGCAACGAAGCCGAGGCTTACGCCAACGATATCTTGCCGCGCGCCCGCGGCGACGCGGAGCGCATTCGCCAAGAGGCGGAAGCCTACAAGGTGCAGATCGTCAATCTGGCCCAAGGCGAAGCCGACGCCTTCCTGTCGATCCTGGAGAGTTACGAGGCGGCGAAGGACGTGACCGCCTGGCGTCTCTATCTCGAAAGCGTCGACGAGGTGCTGAAGAAGGCCTCGAAGGTCATCGTCGACACGTCCGGCAAGGGCGTGTCGAGCGTCATGCCCTATATGCCGGTGACCGAGTTCAAGCCGCCCGCGGCGGCCGCTCCGCCTCATGCGGCGACGGTCGCTCCAGCGCAGGGGCCGGCGAAATGACAAGCCGTTGGCTGGCCGCAATCGCGATCGTCGCCCTTGCGGCCGATCTGCTCATCTCCTCGATCTACGTCATCAACGAAGGCGAACAAGCGCTCATCGTGCGGCTCGGCGCGCCGATCGGCGTGATCGACAAGCCAGGCCTCAAACTGAAGGCGCCGTTCATCGACACGGTTTATGTGACGTCGACGCGCTCGCTCCTGCTCGAGCCGCCGGTCGAGCAGGCGATCATGGGCGACCAGAAGCGGCTCGAGGTGCAGCCCTACGCCCGCTATCGCATCGTCGATCCGCTGCGCTTCTATCAGGCCCTGCGCACTCCGGAAGCGGCCAATGCGCAACTTGCCCAGCTGGTCAGCTCCTCGGCGCGACGCGCGCTCGGCCAGGAGCCGCTGCGCGCCCTTCTGACCGACGAGCGCGGCCATATCCTCGACCTCATCAAGGGCGAGGTCGCCACGAAGGCCGAGCCGCTCGGCATCTCGGTCGACGAAGTGCGCTTTCATCGCGCCGACCTGCCGTTCGAGACGAGCCAGGCGATCTACGACCGCATGAAGTCCGAACGGCAGCGCGAGGCGAAAGAGCTGCGCGCCCAGGGCTTCGAATGGGCCCAGCAGATCCAGGCGCGCGCCGATCGCGACCGCACCGTCATCCTCTCCGAGGCCCAGCGCGCGGCGGCGATCGCGCGCGGCGAAGGCGACGCGGAAGCCAACAAGACGCTCGCCGCCGCCTTTTCGCGAGACCCTCAGTTTTATTCGATGTATCGCTCGCTGCAGACCTACAAGGGCGCGCTCGCCAATTCCGGCCCGACAATGGTCGTGAGCCCGGACGCGGACTTCATGCGGCTGCTGAAATCGGGTCCGCAGGCATCGGCGCCGACGCCTGAAGGCCCAAAGCCTTGAGGTCGACGGCGATGGGAGCCGCATCCGGCGCCGCGCCGATCGACGGGCTCGGATCGAGCGGACTTCAGCCGCGGGGCGGGCGGACATGACCGACGCCGCCGCTTGGCTCTTCCTCCTGCTGCAGATCTTCTTTGTCGACCTGCTCTTGGGCGCGGACAACGCCATCGTCATCGCGCTCGCCTGCCGGCGGCTGCCGCCCGAGGACACGCGACGCGCCGTTCTGCTCGGCGCCGTCGGCGCGATCGTGCTCAGGCTCGTCATGATCGTGTTCGCCAGCGCGCTGCTCGGCGTTCCCCTGGTCAAACTCGTCGGCGCCTGGACGCTCGTCGTCATCGCGCTCAACGTCATGGCCCAGAGGCGAGGCGACGATATCGAGTCCTTGAAAGGCGCCGGGTCGGCGAGCGATCTTCTTTCCGCCGCGGCGATCATCATGTTCGCCGACGCGGCGATGAGCCTCGACAATGTCGTCGCCCTCGCGGCCATCGCGAACGGCGACTTCTGGCTCATGGCGATCGGCGTTCTCCTGAGCATTCCGATCCTTATTTACGGCGCCATGATCCTCACTCACATCATTCGCCGCGCGCCCGAGATTCTGACCGTCGGCGCGGCGTTTCTCGGCTGGATCGCCGGCGGAATGGCGGCGTCCGACCCGCTCGTCGCGGGCTGGGTTCAAACGAATGCGCCAGCGCTCGCGGTCTTCGCGCCGGCGCTCGCCGCCCTTTTCGTCCTGATTGCAGGCCAGGGCGCGAGGCGGAGGGAGACCGAGGCGGCGCCCCTCCCCGCGATTCGCGCCCGACGCGCGACGAAGCGCGCGCCCCCGCCTCCACCCGAGCCGGCGATCGCTGCGCGCGCTGCGCCTTTCCTGGCGGCGCCTGTCCTCGAACCCGTTCCCGCGCCCGCCCCGCAGCCGGCCGCATCGCTGCAAGATCGTCCGCCGGCCTTTGCGCCTGACGAGCCGGCGACCTCGCCAGGCCGAGGCTGGACGGAGGAGCGCGTCGTCGTTGCGGGATTCGTGCTGCTTGCGGTTCTGGCGGGACTGATCATCTTCATCGCCTCGTTTTTCGACAGCCTGACGTGAGCCCTCCCGTGAGCGCTATCCATGACGAACGACGTTGACTTGCGCGCTCCGCACGGCGACCGAGAGCGCCGCATGACGAATGATCGCCACGCTGGGGAATCCCCCCGTGCGCCCAGGCGCAGCGAACGGCTGCGCCAGCGCGCGGCCTGGATGTATTTCGTCGAGGAAATGACGCAGAGCGCGATCGCCGAGGCGCTCGGCGTCGGACGGGTCACGGTCGTGCGGATGCTCGCCGAAGCGAAGGCTCTGGGCGAGGTGCGCATTGCGCTGGCGCGCGGACATGTGGAACTCGGCGGGCTCGAGGCGGCGCTGTGCAAGGCGCACGGGTTTGGCGAAGCCCTGGTCGCGCCGCTGTCCTCGCCTTCCGCGGACCCGACGGGGCCGATCGGCGCGGCGCTCGGCGACCATGTCTCGTCCATCCTGCGCAACGACATGAAGATCGGCCTCGGCTGGGGCCGTACGCTGAACCGCTCGCTCGAGTACCTGCGTGAACGGTCGCTGCGGGGCCTTAGCGTCGTGTCGCTGGTCGGCGGCGTAACCCATTTCGCCCACGACAATCCGGCCGAGTTTCCCTCCGCCTTCGCCCGCGCCTTCAACGCCGACTGCTATCTCATTCCCGCCCCCGCGCTGGTCGACAGTCCGGCGACCAAGGCCGCGCTGATCGAGCGCTGCGGGCTCGGCGCGGTCTACGGCTTCGCCGACGCGCTCGACGCCGTGGTCGTCAGCGTCGGCTCGCTCGGGCCCGAGGCGACGATCGCACGGTTCGAGCTCATCGGCGAGGCCGACCGCAATCTGATGCGCGAATATGGCGGCGTCGGCGAACTCCTGTGCAACGTCTTCGACCGCGAAGGCCGCGTCATCGACCATCCGCTCAACCAGCGCGTCATGTCGGTCCCGATGGAGGCCGTCTGCGCCGCGCCGATCCGGGTGCTCGCCGCCGGCGGCGCGCAAAAGCTCGCCGCCATCGAAGGGGCGATCAAGCTTTTGAAGCCGACCGCGCTGGTGACGGACGAGGCGACCGCGCGCAAGCTGACGGGCGCGGCCGCATAAGCGCCCCCGATCCAGCGGCGGGGCTGGAGCGGGCCGCCATTTCCGGGCGCGTTTTGCGAGATTTCAAACACTTCGGCGCCATTTCCGGGCGGCCCGCGGCCGCCTGGCCGAACCGCAAGCTCCGTGATCCGCCGCGCGCGCGACAGCCGGAACCGAAAGGCGGCCGGGGCGCGGCCGCCCCTTTAGGCCGCAAGGAAGAGCTTCCAAGCCGGGCGGAACGAAATCCAAGCGGGTCGGAACGAATTCCAAATCCGGCGGAACGAAATGCAAGCCCCACGGAACGAATTCCAAATTTTTCGGAACGAAATCCAAATGGATTTCTTTCCGCGAATTCTAGTTTTTTCAATGGGTTATACCAAATTCCGGCCGAAAAAGCGTTCGCGGCGCCGTTGCCCGGCGAGCACCGTCTCCGTACCCGGCATAGGCTCCCGGTCGAGCCTCACCGATGGCGACGGCCGCCGTCCGCGCATTGTCGATGTCGATCGCATCCATGAGAACCATGATAACGCCGACTTCGATTTTACGGAAGCAAATGTTCGAAAAGATCTTTTCAGCGAGATCCTCGAGCGGCCGCTCGCGCCGAGTTCCCGCCCTGCTTCTGTGGAACGCGGGCAATCGGCAATCCTTGACGCGCAGCAGACCGCGCGCGTCCCCTTCTCCCGTTCGGGAGAGATGCCCCGCGCGGGGCCGCGCCCCACCGTGGATGAAAATGGGGGCGGCGGCGCGGGCCAACCTACATAGCTGTTATCATTCGCTTTTGAAGGGGGTATTTTCATGACAGGGACAGGGATGAGTTCTCATTCGCTTGCGCGCACCTTGATGGATGAGAAGGCGGCTTGACCACCCCCTCACATGGGGTGCTTCCAGTCAAGCTCATTCATTTCGTCATTTCACTTTCTCCTGGGCGTTTGGATCCGAAGCGTGAGCCCGTCTTTGCCATGCAGCCCTGATGACCGCATCACCTCACATCCGGTCGAGCTTGTGGGCTCGGACCATAATCCCTCGTGCTCGAGGGCATCGGGCTCGGGTTGGCGGGACCATCCTTTTTCACGGCGTGTTTCAGCCCGGGGGTTGATCCGCGGTCGCCGCCCGCCCGGATCCGGCGAAGCCGTCGCGTTCAGCTTCGCTGGAATGGGGTTAAGTCGTTAAGTCATCGTTGGAGTGCAGGAGTGGGATTGAGCCATCGGGTCATGCCGTCTTGAACACGGCGCCCTCGGGAACGACGCCTTGGGTGACATAGCGCCACAGGGCGACGAGGAGTTTGCGGGCCAGCGCGACGATGGCGATCCGGCGGATTCGTCCCTTCCCGGCGCCGACCCGCGCCTGAAACCAGCGGCTCAACGCCGAGTCCGGCTGGTGACGCAGCCAGAACCAGGCAAGCTCGATCATCGTCTTGCGCAGGCGGCGGTTGCCCGACTTCGAGATGCCCTGATCCCGTTCGACGCCGCCGCTCTGCCAGGGGCTGGGCGCCAATCCGCCGTAAGCCGCCACCTGGCGTCGGTTGCCGAAGCTGCGGAACAACAATTCCAGCCAGAGGAGCGAGGCGAACTCAGGGCCCAAGCCCTTGAACCTGAGGAGCAGGGCGGCGGGGTTGTTCGGCTCCTCGGCTTCTGTGCGGATGAGCGCGTCGCGGGCCCGTTCGACCGCAGCCAGTTGCGTCGTCGCTAGCGCGATCCGATCGAGTTCCCGGCGGATTTCCGCCTTCAGCATCGGCGGCAGCTCGCGACCGTCGCCGGTTCGCAGCGCCTCCAGTCGTTCGACACGATCGCGCCGAAGCGGATTGTAATCCCGGACGCCTTGGCCGCTGAGCAGGCCCCGGACCCGATTGGTATGCTGAATGCGTTCCTTCAGCAGCGTGCCGCGCTCGCGCGTCAGGCGCCGGCGATCCTGGTCTTCCGGGCTCGGCGCCCGAACCATCGAACAGACCCGCCGCTCGCCGCGCGCCCAGGCCATCAGCGTCCGCAACAGCGTCTCGCCGTCGATCGCATCGGTCTTGGCCCGCCGATGCCGCCGGGCGACCGCGATCGAAGCCGCATCGACGACGTGGCTCTCGATCCCGTTGGCGAGCAGCAAGCGATAAATCCAAAACCCGTCCAATCCCGCTTCCTGAATGACGACCGTTTTGACCGGCGCCCCATAGCGCTGCTCGGCCTTCGCCCTCGATCGCGAAAGAAGGTCGAGCAGGCAGGCGCCGTCCCCGCCCTCGACCACGTGCTTGGAAAACTTCTCGCTGCCCGGACTGTTGATCGTCACAACCCATTTCGATTTGCTCAATTCGAGCGAGGCGAACAACGTGATATCATTCGCGCGGACGGTGGTCGCGACAGCGGTCGCAGAGGTGACAGACTTCATTGGTTGCCTCCATGCTGGTGTGGAAGCTCAGCCTACCAAGTCAGGCCGCCGTCCACCCGCATAGGATCTTTTCAGGAGAGGGTCCTGAACCGAAGCGGTTCGGCTCAAGCGGCGCCGCAAGGCGCCTCCCGCTCCGTTCGCGCGGTCATGGCCGAACTTCGTCCGCCTTCGCCCTCATCCCCGGCCCTTCTCCCGTACGGGAGAAGGGAGAGCGCGCGGGCCGTCTCTGTGTCGACGCCGAGCCTTCCGACGCGCCCACGCGCATCCTCGGCTTTTGCACGCTATCGCCCGCGTCGATCGAATACAGCCGGACGCCGGCTCTGGCGAAGAAAGGGCTCGCCCGTTATGACGCGCCCGTGTTCCGCCTCGGCCGCCTCGCCGTCGACAAAACGGCGCCACGCCGCGAACTCGGCGGCGCTCTCCTGCTGCGCGCCGCCGACCGCTGCATCCGCGTCGCCCATGATGTCGGCGGCGTCGCCTTGCTCATCGACGCCAAGTCCGCTCGCGCCGCGCGCTGGTACGAAAGCTATGGCGCTCTCCGCATGGGCGATGCGCCGCTGTCGCTCGTCCTGCCGCTCGCCGTCGCCGCCGACGCGCTCGAGCGCGGAACCTAGCCCCGGCGCAAGCGCCTTACTCTCGAGCGCTTCCCTATGGTATTCTAGTCAGGATGACTAGAAAGAAAAAGCCCCTCCCGCCCGAACCCGCCAAGGCCAGCCGACGCGCGCGCGGCATGTTGACGCGTGGCCATTGGCGGCTTCAGGACGCCAAGGCGAAATTCAGCGAGCTGGTGCGGCGCGCGCGCGGCGAGGGGCCGCAGCATGTGACCGTTCATGGCCGCGATGAAGTCGTCGTCGTCGCCGCTGAGGAGTTCCGCCGCCTCAAGGGGGAGCGAAGCGGCGAAGCGCTTATCGCCGCGATGCAGGCTTCGCTCCACCGCGACATCGACATCGAACCGAGGCGCGAACCCATGCCCGTGCGCGGGGTCGATCTGTGACGGGTTGGCTGCTCGACACGAATATTCTTTCCGAGCTGCGCCGCCCGAGGCCGGAGCCTAAAGTGCTCGCCTTCATCGCTGCCCATCCGCTCGACCATCTTTATGTCAGCGCCGTGACCTTCGCGGAAATTCGCTTCGGCATCGAACTCATCACCGACGCCGGCCGTCGCGCCGAGCTCAACGACTGGCTGGCGCATAAAGTGCGCCCGATGTTCGAGGAACGCGTGCTGCCCGTGAGCGAGGATGTGATATTCAAATGGCGTCTCATGGTCGAGGAAGGCCGCAAGGCGGGGCACACGTTTTCGCAACCCGATCTCATCATCGCGGCGACGGCGCTGTGCCACGGGCTGACCGTTCTCTCCCGCGACACGAGCGATTACGAGCGCGCCCGCGCGCCGGTCGTCAATCCGTGGCAGTAAGGTTTGCGACTGACTTTGCAGCGAAAAGACCAAAATCAATCGACGGAGCGCCGCGGCGGTGTCCCGCGCACGGCGGCGGCCGTATTGGTCGGCATGATCTGGCCGATGACCATCCAATCGAACAGGCCAGGCGCAGCTTCGCGGTCGGCGCGGATCGCATGCGCTGCAACTGCTCGATGTAAGTGGCGACATGCACGCTCTCGATCGCCGCGAGCTGCGTGACGCCGCGCGTCTCAAGCCAGTCGAAGAATTCCGTCGCCGCGCGCGCATAGGCGCGGCGCGTATTGGGATTCCTGATCTGTGCGGTGAAGAATTCGGCGGCTGCGGCTAGGGTCGGGGCGTGAGAGGCGGTGATGGGGACGAGCTGGTTCACTGCAGTGCGATCGCGGAAAGAATTGGGCGGCATGTTTTTTCGATGCTGGCCATTGCCGTATCAATTTTTTTGTCGATCTCATCGGGCCGCCCTGGCCTCCAACCCAAAACCGCTAACGAACTTTCGTCAGCAGGGATAGAATCTTCCTGCTCCGAACTCTCTATCAGCTGGCTTGCCGCCATCATGATTTCTCGACGCACTTCATCGAATGTGTCAAAGGGTTTTGCTGCATCGTCTCCACAATACACCGCAAACGCGTACCGTTCGCTTTGGAACCTGGCAAATAATTCTTTCTCACGCAGAAGACGTTCTATAGGGACGAAATATCTGTTGCGCCGCTTTCTGACGCTCTCAAACTCGTTCGCGCCTTCGATGCGAGCTTCACCCTTGCCTTCACCTATGAATTGGGAGCCGATGCGTGCAAACCGAAGAACTTCGCGAACCATTCGGGCATCGATCAGTACGTGCTCAGCCAATTCGATCTTACGCTTGCCGATCGTCTCGATGCGCCATTTATCGAAGCTAGTCTTCGCAATCCACACCCCGAAAACGGCAGTAAACGCTGTTACAACGCTGGGGATTACCTTTACCAATTCGATCCAGACAATTTCTTTCGACATGTTCGACCCATATCACATATTTGATAAAGGATAGTATCAATTCACAGCGTTGCAGAATGCAAAACTTCCAGACGGGCGGGGTTTCAATCAGCGATGGGCTATTATCTTCGTGTTGTCTCGACCTTGGACGCACCGTTCGCGGAAATACGACCCCAAGTATGGAAAATCGAGAACGACATTGCGGTTCGCGTCGGGGTCACCAACCCCGAGGCCGGACCGGGAACTCATTTCAAGGCGGAACCCGGCGAGACAATCTGGGATGCAATTCGCCGGATGACGCCGTGGTTTGAACCTGATGGGCAATGCCCATTCCATAAAGCGGTGTTGAACCCTGGCGAATTTTATTCGCGGATGGCGCGCCCGACCGACCAGCGCCCGGACGAAGCGCCGGGCTGGAGTCCCGGAGCACAAAATGAAGCCAGCGTCATCGCCATCGCGCGCGGTCAGCTAACCGCGCTGACGCGGCAGCTTGATCGAATTTGCCAAACCGTTCAGCCAGAGCAGGAAACCTTCCGCACATTCGGTCATGATATCCGAAATCTTTTGATCCTTGCCTGCACGGAGGTTGAAAGCCACTGGCGCGGCGTGCTGGTCGCCAATGGCGTCAAGGGCGGCGGCGACAAGTGCGATCGTTTCACTACGGGCGATTATGTGGTGCTAAATGACGCGATGCGGCTGCACGAATATATGGTAGATTTTCCGAATTACCCGTGGCTTGCACCTATCCGGCCCTTTGCGGGATGGGGCAGAACAGGCGGCGGGACTTGCGTGCTGGAATGGTACGATGCCTACAACGCGGTGAAGCACAATCGCGAGGCTGAATTCAAGCGAGCAACCCTTAGTCATGCTTTCGATGCGGTCACCGCCTGCGCCATCATGATGGCCGCGCAGTTCGGCGTGTCAGCGGGATTGGGTCAGCGCTCGGAAGTGCAGGACTTCTTCCACTTTTCAGCCGTCCCCGTCTGGCCGCTTTCCGAGGTCTACATCTATCCGTACGGCGAGGGACGGAGCGATTGGACCGCGGTGACGTTCCCCTTCAAGGCCGCTAGAAAGACGGAAAAAAGACCAAGCCGAATCCATGACCAAGATTTAACGTAATGGCGCTTAGACGAAGGGTTTTTTTCGATGAGGTCTGAATAATGACAGCATATTCGATCGTCGTTTTCTCAATCATAGGCTGGGGAGCCTCTTGCAAAATTCATCGACGCGGCGAATTTTCCCTGTGTTCGCGGGGCGGAGGGGCCGGCGCTCAGGCCGGCGCGGGCCTGAGCTGCGTGACGCGGAGTATTTGATCGACCGCGAGTGCCACCACGCCGAACATGAGGTGGCATTTGACCTTGATCGCGCCGCGCACGCGCACGGACCGTGCGCCGAATTCATCCTTCAGTCGGGCGTTGACGGGTTCGGCCAGGGTGCGAAAATCAAAAATCACGTCGTCCGGATCGGGCATATGGATGAGTTTCATGCGCTCGACTTCTTTGGCCCATTCGGCCTTGGCTTCGTGCTGGGCGCGAAAGTTGCGATCGATGATCGGCGCATGGCCGAGCGCCTTGCTGTGGTCATGGATGGCGGCGGCGTCGTAGGCCGCATCCATTAGATCGTAGAGATAGGAGACGCGGGCGCCGGTCATGGTCATCAAGGGAATGGCGACCTGACTGTCGTGGACGGAAGCCGAGGTCAGTACGCAGGAGACCGGGATTTGGCCGCAGGCGACATCCAGATGCAGTTTGTAGCCGATCCAGGTTTCCTTGTAGCCCTTGCTGTTCTTCTTGGAGCCGACATCGCACGCGGTGGGCAGATCGGCGAGCATCTGATCGAGGTTCTGCGTGGTCTGCCGTTCGAGGCGCGTCGGCTCGGGTTTTGGCCGTTCCTCGTCCTTGCGCGGGCGTCCGCGCTTGCGCGTCGGCTGAGCGCCATCGGGCGGCGGCGGATCCCCCTTATTGTCGTTCGGCTCCGTCTTGACCGGCTTCTCGCGCGCCTCGATCTCGGTGGCGTCGCGCGCGATCACGCCGACGATGCGCCCGCCGAGCGAGCGCTCGATCAGCGCCGCGTGCATCTTGGCGGGCAGATCGCCCTGCGCAAACTCCGCGAAGGCGCGGGAAAAGGTAGCTTCCGATGGCACTTGCGAGCGTCGTTCCCAACCGAGAATGCGACGCAGCGACCTGTCGACATCGAGGCGCTCGATCAGAGCGGTGGTGGTAGGAACGCCCAGCACCGCCTTGGCGACGAAAGCCCTGGCGAGGGCGCGGCGATCGTCAGGCGGGCGGCCGGCACCTCGGGGCGGTTCGGGAACGAAGGCCTCGAGGCCGATCACGTCGAGGGTCGTGACGAGCCGCCCGAGCGCTTCGGTCATCGGGTCGACTTCCTCGCGAAGCCAAGGAAACAGATAGCCCTGGATGTGGTTCCAGCGCGCTTTCATAGCGTCGAGAGGATCGTCGGTCATTGCTGTTGCTAGGGTTCAGGACGATAGAAGCGACACTATATTGAAATCTTTCTCACAGTAAAGCGGAATATTTTAGAATATTGCCTTGACAACCGTTGGATGGAGTCTAAATATATTGCCTCGATTTGAGAGGGGTTATGAGAGGCGTTCCAAATAAATTTGCAACTGGCTCTGGGGATCACCGCTCGGTGCTATAACGCCGCCATGTCACAACGAGAGCGTATTCGCATCGGAAAACGGACCGAGTGTCCCAGACGACGTTGCAGCCAAACTCAGGGGTTGCCGCGAAAGATTCCCCAACTGAGAAATTATCTTAACCTACGACTACAATCCGCACCCATGATACAGAGGGGCGCGGCCTCCGCCTCGGTCAATATTCCTGGGCCAACATGATGGTGAGGACTCGCGTCGTCCTGGCCGGGTCGGCGGGGTCTTCGGAGCCGAATTCGCAAGCGGCCTCGTAAGTGTCGATCTTCCAAAACAGCTTGTGGCCTTGGTACGTGAAGCTCCCGAAATCATCCTCCCAGTGCGGGTCGTTGTCGGGCGCGAAAGACTCAAACGGTTGCAGGAGGCGCTGAAATGACCGACGATTTCGAGTTCGTGCGCGGCAGCGGCAACGTCTACCGCGACTTCGGCCGTCCGAACGCAGGCCTCGAGCAGGCCCGGGCGCTCGTCGCCGCAGCGATCGTCCGCACTCTCGACGCCCGGAAACTCTCGACGCGCGAAGCCGAGAAGCTGACCGGCGTCTCGCATTCCGAATTTTCGCGCATCCGCAATGCGCAACTGCGGCGCTTTACGCTCGATCGCCTGATCGCGATTTTCGGCAAGCTCGACGGGGACGTCGAGGTGGAAGTCTCTATCAAGACGCGGGACAATGCCGGGCGCCCCGCGCCGCGCGCGGCTTGAGGCTTTGAAGTCCTAACCCGGCGCGCCCGCGCGCGCCAGCTCCTCGATCAGCCTCGCCACCTCGCGCCGTGCCTCGAAATGGGGCATGTGGCCGATCTTCGGGAAGCGGTGCACGGCGACGAGGCCGCTGAGATTCTCCGCGTGGCGGGCGGGCGTGATCCAGTCCTCGCCCCCGATGACCACCTTCACCGGGATCTGCGGCGCGGCCAAAAAGTCGCGGATGTCGATCGCCTGCCGGCCGTTGGCGAGCAGCGTCCTCGCCAGCCGCCGTTGCGCGGAGACAAGCTCATGCTCCGCCCGCTGGCGGAGGGTCGCTGCGACCATCGCCGCGCCCAGCGACGCCGGGTCGGTCACCAGCAGGTTCATCCACGGGGCCAATGTGGCCTCGGTGTCGGCCTGCAGAAAGCCCTCGAAGAACGCCGGGTTCATCTCCTCGCCGAGCCCGGCCGGTGCGATCAGCATCAGCGACAGCGCCTTCACGCCCGGCGCCTCAGAGAGCGCCGCCGCCACCGCGCCGCCGAGCGAATGGCCGACGAGATGAGCCACGGTCGCGCCCTCCTCGATCATGGCGGAGCGCGCGGCTTCGACCAGCGCCTCGAAACTCGCCTCCTCGCCGAGCGGGGTGAGGCCGTGTCCCGGCAAGTCGATCGCGAGCGCGGGCCGCGTCCCGGGCAGGAGCCGGCAAAGGGGCCGCCAGGCGCTCAGATCGGCGCAGAAGCCGTGGATGAAGACGATCGGTGCGCCCTGCCCGCGCCGGAGCCATTCGCGATTGACGCCGACGACGGGCGAAAAGGCGGCGCGCCCTTCGAGGTCGCGCTTCTGGATCCGCCCGTTCGGTCCCGAGCCCTTCACGCCCGCGAGACGCAAGCCCCGATCGCGGGCGATCCGCCGCGCGGCGGGCGTGGCGCGCAAGCGGAGAGCCGCTTCGGCACAGGCGGCGTCCTTCGTTTCGGATTCGGCGCGCTGAGCCGCGCCCGGCGCGGGCGCGACCAATGCGGGCGCAGGGCTGGGCGGAACGAAATCCTCCCCCTCGGCGACGATCCAGCCGATGCAGGCGCCGACGGGCAAGACGTCGCCTTCGGAAGCCGCGACGAAGCGCAGCATGCCCGAGGCCGGCGCGTCCACCTCCATCGCCGCCTTGTCGGTCTCGATCTCGAACAGGGCCTTCCCCTTGACGACATGCGCGCCCTCGGCCGCCTGCCACCTGCCCATCCGGCCGGTCGCCATATCCATGTCGACCCGCGGCATGACGATCTCATGCGCCATCCTCAGACCTCGCCCCGGGCCAGGCGCCGCGCCGCCGCGACGATGTCCTCGACCTGGGGAACCGCCGCCTTCTCCAGCACCGGGCTATAGGGAATGGGCGCCTCGGCGCCGCCGAGCCGCAGGATCGGCGCGTCGAGGTAGTCGAAGGCATCGCTTTCGGCGACGATGGCCGAGACTTCCGCCCCGACGCCAAGCGTCTTTACGCCCTCGTAGACCGTGAGGAGCTTCCCCGTCTTCTTGACGCTGGCGATGATCGCCGGTTTGTCGATCGGCCTCAGCGAGCGCAGATCGACCACTTCGGCGTCGATCCCCTCCCCGGCCAGATTTTCAGCCGCTTCGAGCGCGCGAAGAACCATGATCGCCGTCGCGACGACGGTGAGGTCGCGGCCCTCGCGCCGCACGATCGCCTTGTCGAGCGGCGTTTCGTACGGCCCTTCCGGCACGGGGCCTTTCATTTTGTAGAGAAGCTTGTGCTCGAACACGATCACCGGATCGGGATCGCGGATCGCCGCGATCAGCATGCCTTTCACGTCTGCGGGCGTCGACGGCTCGACGACCTTGAGGCCCGGCACATGCGCATACCACGCCTCGATGCTCTGGCTGTGCTGGGCGGCGCCGCCGAGGCCCGATCCCGTCGGCATGCGAAAGACGACCGGCACGCTGACCGCGCCGCCCAGCATGTATCGCAGCTTGGCGGCCTGATTGACGATCTGCTCCATCGCCAGCATCGAGAAGTCGGAGAACTGGAATTCGTAGACCGGCAGCAGGCCGGTCAGCGCCGCCCCGAGGGCGACGCCCGCGCCGCCGAGCTCGGAGATCGGCGTATCCATCACGCGCTCCTCGCCGAAGCGGTCGATGAGATCGCCCGTCACCTGAAAGGCGCCGCCGTAGACGCCGATGTCCTCGCCCATCAGGAACACGCGCTCGTCGCTTTCGAGCGCGATGGCGAGCGCCTCGCGAATGGCCTCGGCGTAGGAGAGTTCGCGCGCGCCCATCAGACGCGCGCCCCTTCCGGCGAGGTGACGTCGCGGGCGATGTCCGCGACCGCGGGCCAGGGACTCGCGCTCGCGGCGGCGACCGCCTCCGCCATTTCCTTCTCGACCTCGGCGTCGATCTCGGCGAGGCGCGCGTCTGAGGCGAAGCCGAGCGCGACGATCTCCGCCTCGAACCGCGCGATCGGGTCGCGAGCCTTCCACCCCTCGATCTCCTCGCGCGAACGGTAGCGATTGCGGTCGGAGCGCGAATGGCCGCGCGTGCGGTAGGTCTTGGCCTCGATCAGCGTCGGACCTTCGCCCGCGCGCGCCCGTTCGGTCGCCGCGAACGACGCCTCCGCCACCGCGGCGAAATCATTGCCGTCGACGATGACGCCGGGCATCGCATAGGCGCTCGCGCGGTCGGCGACGTTGGCGACCGCCGTCGCGCGCGCAATCGCCATCGACATCGCATATTGATTGTTCTCGCAGACGAACACGACCGGGAGCTTCCAGATCGAGGCGAGGTTCAAGGCCTCGTGAAACGCGCCCCCGTTGTTCGCGCCGTCGCCGAAGAAAGCGACCGCGACCGCGCCCGTGCGCTGCTTCTTCGCCGAGAGCGCGGCGCCGACGGCGATCGGCAGACCGCCGCCGACGATGCCGTTGGCGCCGAGGTTGCCTCTCGCCGGATCCGCGATATGCATCGATCCGCCGCGGCCCCTGCAATATCCGCCTTCGCGGCCGAGAAACTCGGCGAACATCGGCGTCAGCCCAGCGCCCTTGGCGATGCAATGGCCGTGGCCGCGATGGGTCGAGGTGATCCAGTCGGCGTCGGAGAGCGGCATGCACACGCCGACCGCCGTCGCTTCCTGTCCGATCGACAGATGCATCGTGCCGTAGCTGAGGCCGCGGATGTACAGAATCCTCCGCAGCCTCTTCGAAGCGGCGAATGCGATGCATGCGCCTTAAGGCGCCAAGCACGTCGTCCATCGACAGACGACCGTAGACTTTAGGACGGTTGGCGCTATCGGGCGCGACCTTGGAATGAGACGTCACAGAGCGACCTCCGGCGCGGGCGTTCAAGACTCGCGCGTTCAAGGATGAGGGCGTAACTCAACTTGGAACATTTGTCCTGCGAAAAGATCAAAGGTTCACATCCGCATAGCGTCCGGGGTTCGCATGAGGCCTGCCCGCGCAGGGTCAGGCGCCGAGCGTTCGTAATAGGGAACGTCTATCGCGCGATTGTCGGGTACCCAACAAAGTCCAATTGACTTCTCAATTTTTTCATCACGCATGGTGACAAACCAGGCGCTTGCGGGCAATCTCGAAAGGTCAGGGAGGAAACGCAGATGACTAAAGTCGTCAACAAATCACTGTAGCTTGGAACGATTTGCGCCGCCGCTCTCGCCTTGGCCGGGACAGCCGGCGCGCAGGAGGTCAACCCGGCGTCGGCTTCGATGTCGCAAACGGCGGCCGTGACGCCGGTCTCGCAGAAACAGCTCGACAACGCCTCGCGTGACGGATCGAATTTCCTTCAAACCAACGGCAATTACGAACAGACCCGCTTCTATCCCAACGCGCAGATCAACCGCGGCAACGTCTCGCGTCTCCATCCGGCCTGGATTTTCCAGACGGAGGTGCAGGAGTCGTTGGAGACGTCGCCGATCGTCGTCAACGGCGTGATGTATGTCACCACGTCGTTCAGCCACGTCTACGCGCTCGACGCCAAGACCGGCGTGCAAATCTGGCACTTCAAGCCGAAGCTCGGCCCGGTGACGACGTTCTGCTGCGGCCCGAACAATCGCGGCGTCGCGGTCTATGACGACAAGGTCTATGTCGGCACGCTCGACGCGAAGCTCGTCGCGCTCGACGCCAAGTCCGGGTCCATCGTCTGGCAGCAGCAGCTCGGCGATCCGGAAAAGGGCTATAGCGAAACGATGGCCCCGACCGCCGTCGACGGCAAGATCCTGATCGGCACCAACGGCGGCGAGTTCGGCATCCGCGGATTCGTGAAGGCCTACGACGCCAAGGACGGCAAGCTCCTCTGGACCTTCAACACGATCCCCGAGAACTCCGTCGGCGTTTGGGCGACCAAGGACCCGACTGGGCGCGACTATCACCGCGACATCGACGCCGAGAAGGCGGCGCTGGCCAAGAACGGCGACCCCTACAAGACGCTCGGCGGCGGCGTGTGGCAGAACCCTTCCGTCGACCTTGCGGCGAAACGCATTTATTTCGTCGTCGGCAACCCCTCGCCGGATCTCGACGGGTCGATTCGCCCCGGCGACAACCTCTACACCAACTCGCTCGTCTCGGTCGATCTGGACACCGGCAAGTACGTCTGCCACTTCCAGTATATCGCCCATGACGTTTGGGACCTCGACGCGGTGAGCCCGACCGTGCTGGTGAACGCGGCGGACAAGTCGGGCTAGATGATCCCGACCGTCCTGCACGCAGGCAAGACCGGCTACGTCTATGTGAACGATCGCAAGGACTGCAGCCTGATCCGTTTCTCCGAGCCGATGGTGTCGCAGAAGGACCGGTGGACGCTGCCGACGCCGACCCAGCCGCTCGACCCCAAGTCGGCGCGCATGTTCCCAGGCGCCAACGGCGGCGTCGAATGGTCGCCGATGGCGACCGACCCGGCTCACAACATGGCCTACGCGATCAACCTCGAGCAAGAGATGACCTATACGGTCGCGAGCACGCCCTATCCGGACGGCAAGCTGTGGCTCGGCGGCGCCTTCACCAACGTCCCCGGCGGCATCCAGACCGGCAACATCGCCGCGGTCGACTACAACACCGGCAAGATCGCCTGGCAGGTCAAGACGCCGCAGCCGATGATCGGCGGCATTCTCGCCACGGCCGGCGGGCTCGTCTTCGCCGGCGAGGCCAACGGCTGGTTCAAGGCCTACAACTCGGCCAACGGCAAAGCGCTGTGGCAGTTCCAGGCGGGAGCGGGCGTCAACGCGCCGCCGTCCTCCTACGCCGTCGGCGGCAAGCAGTACATCGTCGTCGGCGCGGGCGGAAACACCCAGATCGACTTTAAGCGCGGCGACGACATCATCGCCTTCACGATCGACTGATCGTCACGCTTCGCCCAAGGCCGCTTCGTCCGAAAGGCGAAGCGGCCTTTTTCATTTGACCGAACATCGGCGCGGCGCCCACAGTGTCGACGCATGGGCCGCCTGTGAGGGAACTCTTTGAATGCTGCGTATTGCGCTTGCAGCCGCGCTGTTCGTCGGCTCAGCCGCCGCTTCCGCCGAAACGATCGAGGAGAAAGCGGCGACCTGCGGCACATGCCACGGCCTCAAAGGCGTGCCCGAGGACAAGTCGATCCCGATCATCTGGGGCCAGAACGCGGGCTACCTTTATCTCCAATTCCGCGACTTCCAGAAGGGCGCGCGCAAAGACCAGCGCATGACCGAGGTCGCCCAGAACGTCGTCAAGCAGGACGCCCTGGCGCTCGCGGAATTGTTCGCCGCCAAACCGTGGCCGAACATCGCCGCGCCGGCGGCCTCGAAGGCGAACGTCGAAGTTGCGGGGGTGGCCATCAAGTCGGTCGTCTGCACGAGCTGCCATCTCGAACAGTTCCAGGGCGACTCGTCCGTTCCCCGCCTCGCCGGGCAGGAGCGCGACTACCTCCTCAAGACGATGTTGGACTTCCGCAATCGCACGCGCGCCAACAACCCCGGCATGTCCGACCTGATGAACACCATCACGCCCGAGCAGCTCGCGGCGATCGCGAATTATCTGGCGGGGCTGTCAATCCCCAGACGAACTCGAGTGCCGGTCCCGCGATCGTTTTTGCCAATGACCTCGGTGCACGCCGACGACGTCAAGGCGCTTCCTCGAAGGCCACTTTGATCGACGGTTCGGTCGCTCCGCTCGCCTCGACGAGAACGAGATCGCCGGACGCGAGGGTAAAGCGCGCGCTCTTGCGCACGTCGTCGCGGTCTTTTGCTTCGCTGGCGCCAATCGCGCCATGGTCGATGAGCACGCGCGTCGCTTCGACCCGATCCGCTTCCGCCGCATAGAAGAGCGGCGTCGAACCGTTGATCGACCGCGCGTTGACGTCGGCGCCCTTGTCGATCAAGAGGCTCACCAGTTTGACCTTGCCCGCCCGAGCCGCCTCGGAGAGCGCGGTCATCCCCTCGCGGTCCCTCGCGTCGATCGAAGCGCCGCGATCGATGAGCGCGCGCGCCTCGCGCTCGCAGCCGAGCCGCGCGGCGACGAAGAGCTGCGCGGTCATCTGGAAGGGGTCGCCGGCCTCGAGGGTGGCGACCGATTGCGCGATGTCGGCGCAGGGGTCGGCGGCGCGGGCCGGACCAGCGGCCAGGAAAGCGGCAAAGAAAGCAGCAAGGATCGCGAAAGCCCTCAAACGCATGGTCTGTCCTTTGGCGCCACCGTCAATCATGAGCATGCGCCTCACGCCAGCGGGCCCCCCGGCCGCAGGACGCCGGTTTCGACGCCGTTCCAGTTGACGAGCCGCGGCGCTACGAAGGGCGCGAGCCTCGCGTTCAACGTCTCGCCGAAGGCGCCGAAACGCCGCAGAAGCCCGGCGGTCATCACTTGCGCCGCCCGCGTCCCGCCGTCGTCCGCCTTGACCGCAAGCCCGAGCCCGGCCTCGGGCAGGGCGGCGCAGAACACGCCTTCCGCGCCCGTCTTGGTGAAGGCGCGCGCGCCGAGCATCGTCATCACCTCGGTGTCGAACCGCCCCGCCCCCGCGACGATGGCCGGATGCGCGGCCACCGCGGCTCGAAATCCGCGCCGCCGCCCTCGCGCGCTGCGGCGAGAGCCCCCTCCCCGTCGCGAAGCGCGCGAAGCCGCGCGCCAGCGCGCGAAGCGGAATGGCGTAAGTCGGGATCGAGCAGCCGTCGATCCCGCGGGTCTCCTCGCCGAGCCGCGCCCGCGTCACGTCCGCGATCGCCGCCGTGACTTCGCGCTGGACCGGATGATCCGGCGCGACGTAGCCCTTCGGATCGATTCCCGACGCGCAGGCGAGGCAGACGAAGCCTGCGTGCTTGCCCGAGCAGTTGTTGTGCAGCGCGCCGGCGCTTCGGCCGGCGCGGGCGAGCGCGCGGCCCGCCGCCTCGCCCAGCGGCCAGTGCGCGCCGCATTCGAGGACGCTTTCGTCGCGCCCGACCCTCGCGAGCATCGCGCTCGCCAACGCGACGTGCTCGTCCTCGCCCGAGTGCGAGGCGCAGGCGAGCGCGATCGCCTTTGCGCTCAAGCCCAGACGGTCGGCGGCGCCGCTCTCGATCAGCGGCAGGGCCTGCAGCGCCTTGACCGCCGAGCGCGGGTAGACGGGCCGGTCGACGTCGCCGAAGGCCAGCACGATCCGCCCATCCGCGTCGACGACCGCGCCGGCGCCGCGATGGACGGATTCGACCCGCTCGCCCCGCAAGACCTCGACGACTACCGGGTTCGTCATCCTTAAACTCCTGCCGGCAGGCAGTAGGCAATAGGCAGTAGGCAGTAGGCAGTAGGCAATAGGCAAGAGGCGACAGGGGCCCCGCGCTCGGCGTGACCGGCGGGATCGTCATCAAGGGCGTTCGCGCGATGCTCGACGCACCCGCCCATTGCGCCCTAATCGCCAATTGCCTACTGCCTACTCCGCCTACTGCCTACCGCCGAAGGAGCGCTCATGCGCGTTCGAGACGTGATGACCTATGGCGCGATCGGCGTGCCGGAGACGGCGACGCTGGCTGAGGCGGTCGAGACCATGCTGCGTTCGCGCGTCAGCGCCCTTTTCGTCTTCGACGCCGGCCACGCGCTCGTCGGCGTGCTGAGCGAAGGCGACCTTCTGCGCCGGGCCGAGCTCGGCGCCGACAAGAAGCGCGCCCGCTGGCTCGAGTTCCTGTTGAGCGGCGGGCGCCTCGCCGAGTCCTACGCCCATGCGCACGGACGCAGGGTCGGCGAGATCATGACCGCCAAGGTGGCGACCATTTCCGAGGACGCCGACCTCAGCCAGGCGGTCGATCTGATGCTGCATCGCAATATCAAGCGGCTGCCGGTGCTGCGGGGAGAGGCGGTAGTCGGCGTCATCTCCCGCTCCGACCTGCTCAAAGGTCTCTTGACTTCGCTCTCGAAGCCGGACGCCCCGCATCCGGACGCCGAAATCAAGGCGGCCATCCAGGCCGAACTCGACACCTGCGGCTGGGCGCCGCGCGCGAGCGTCCGCGTCGAGGTGATGAACGGCGTCGTGACCTTCGAGGGCGTGATCACCGACGAGCGGCTCCGTTCCGGCCTCGAGGTCATCGCCGAGAACACCCCGGGCGTGAAGGACGTCCACGACCATATGTGCTGGGTCGAGCCGAACTCGGGGTTCTACCTCCCCTCGGAGGAAGAAGAACAGGAAGGCGAGAACCCGGCCGAGCGGTGACGGCTCGCCTCCTCGACTTCTTAAACCGCTTTGCCGATTTTGCCGGGCGACGCCGCGCTGAGCAAGTCCTCGATGCCCTGGGCGCTGATCGGTTTGCTGAAATGAAAGCCCTGGATTTCATCGCAATCGCTCTGGCGAAGGAATGCGATTTGATCCTCCGTCTCGACGCCTTCGGCGATGACCCTCAGATTGAGCTTTTGACCCAGCGATATCACGGCGCTGGCCACGGCCCGGTCGTTCTCGTTGCTCGAGAGATCCTTGATGAACGACCGGTCGATCTTCAGCCGGGCGACCGGAAAAGTCTTCAGCGCGCTGAGGCTCGAATAGCCGGTGCCGAAATCGTCAATCGAGAGCTGAACGCCGAGGCGTTGCAGACTTTGCATCGTCGCGACCGCCTGTTCGACATCCTGCATGATGAGGCCCTCGGTCAATTCGAGTTCGAGATACCGGGCCTCCAAGCCGCTTTCCCGCAACGCGTCGACGACGCGATCGACCAAGGTCTTTTCCCTGAATTGTCGGGCCGATACGTTCACGGAAACGCTCATGAACGGCAGACCTGAGTCCTGCCAGGCCTTGTTCTGCCGGCAGGCTTCGTGCAGCACCCAGTCGCCGATCGGGACGATCAGTCCCATCTCTTCGGCTGTCGCGATGAACTTCGCCGGCGGCGCCATGCCCTCGGTCGGATGCTTCCAGCGTAGCAACGCTTCGACCCCGAAGACCCGTCCCGAGCGCAGGTCGACCTGCGGTTGATAGAGGAGGACGAACTCGGAACGGGCGAGGGCGCTTCTCAATTCCTCCTGCAGAAGCAATTTCTCGCGCACCTTGGTGTTCAGTTCCGGCTTACAGAACTGAAAATTGTCGCGGCCGATTTCCTTGGCGCGGTACATCGCCGCATCGGCGTTGGCGAGCAGGGTGTCGGCGTCCGCCCCGTCGGCGGGATAGTTCGCGATCCCCATGCTGCAGGTTACCGTTAGATCATGTCCATAGAGATGAATCGGCCGGGCGATCGCCGCCGCCAGTTTTCGAATCGTGCCCGTGATCAAGTCGACGTTATTGGGCTGGTCGACAAGAAGAACGACGAATTCATCGCCGCCGAGGCGCACGACCGTATCGGTCGCCCGCACGCATTCGACCATCCGGCTGGCGACCGTTTTCAAGAGTTCGTCTCCGGCGTTATGGCCGAGACTGTCATTGATCACTTTGAAATTGTCGAGATCGATGAACGCCACCGTCGCCCACCGACAGTATCGCTGCGCGTACAACAGGGCTTGCGAAAGGCGGTCCTTGAGCAGGGCGCGATTCGGAAGCCCCGTCAGCGCATCGTGATTGGCCATGAAATGAATGCGGTCTTCGGCCTGCTTGCGCTCGATCGCGATGCCGGCGATTTGGGTCGCGACGTCGACGAGACTCGTCTCGGCCTCGGTCGGCGCGCGCGCCGTCGCCGAATAGAGCGCGACCACGCCGAGGACGACGCCTTCATGCGACAGGATCGGGTTCGACCAGCACGAGCGAATTCCATGGGCGGCGGCAAGCGGCCGAAAATCCGCCCAGAGCGGATCGTCCGAGGACATCTGCGACGACTACGGACACTCGCTGCAGGACGGGCGCGCCGCAAGGCCCGACGCCGGGGCCGATGGGGACGCCGTCGATGGCTTTCCTGAAGGTTTCCGCCAGACTCGGCGCAGCTCCGTGCCGCAAATGGAGCCCGATTTTGTCCAGCAGCAGGACGGCGCCGGATATCCCGGTCAGCTGGGACTCGACGAGGCGCATGAGACGGTCGAGCACGTCCCCCAGCGGGGCGCTCCTCGCGATCATCTCGAGGATTTGCGTTTGCCCGTCGCGGAGGAGCGTCCGCCAGCCGGCGCTGGGTAATGTCGCGGGAAATGCCGACCACGCCGACGATCTCGTTCCGATCGTTGCGCAAGGGAACCTTGGTCGTGAGGATCCACGTCTTCTCGCCCGAGGCGCCGAAGACGCATTCCTCCATGTCGATCATGGGTCGCCCGGAGCGAACGATCTCCTGTTCGTCGGCGAAGAATTTGTTGGCGATGTCCGGGGAAAGGAGCTCGAGGTCGGTTTTGCCGATCAGGTCGGCGGGCCCCGCAAAGCCCATCCGGGACGCCGTCACCTTGTTGCAAATGACGAAGCGGCTTTCGGCGTCTTTGACCCAGAGGTTGTGGGGCAGCAAGTCGATCAGGGCCTGCAGCGAAAGGCGCTCGTCCGCCGCCGCGCGCCCGGCCTTCAGTTCGGTGATGTCTCGGGCGATGCCGACCAGACCGAAGATTTCATTCCGGTCATTGCGCAACGGCACTTTCGTCGACAAGATCCACTTCTTGGCGCCGGACGATTTGACGATCAACTCTTCCCTGTCGATCATCGGTTGTCCGCTGCGCAAGATATCCTGCTCGATCGCACGAAACTCACGCGCGGCTTCTGGAGCATGGAGGTCAAAGTCGGTCAAGCCGATCATGTCGCATGTTCTTGCCCGACCGCAATCGGACGCCAGGGCCTTGTTGACGATGACGAAACGGCTCTCGGTATCCTTCACCCACAGATAATCGGGCACCCAGTCGATCAGGGCTTGCAGCGAGAGGTGCTTGCTCTCAATTGGACAAGCGGCCTCGAGTCCGGCAATCTCGTCGTGAATGGGCCCCCACCCGCCGTCTGGCGTCGGCCCGCGGCAGACTTGAGTGGTCCGCTCGTCCGCCATTGGGCAAGCGGCCTTAAGTTCGGTTATGTCGTCGTGAGTGGCCAGCCACCCGCCGTCGGGCGTCGGCCGCTGGCAGATTTGAATGGTCCGCCCATCCGCGATCCTGCCGGTCCAGGTTCCCGGCGCAGCTTTCGCGCGGGTCGCACGGGCATGCGCGAAAAAGACGTCGACGGCGGACGGGGCGGTCCCGGCGGCGATGCGCAGGTCCATGATTTCGGAAAGCGTCGCGCCCGGACGCACCCGCTCGGGCGCTATGCGGTAGATCTCGCAATAGCGGCGATTGCGCAGAATGAGCCGCTCATCGGCGTCGAAAAAGCAAACGCCCTGCGGGATATTGTCGATCGCCGTCTCGCAGCGCGCGGCCTGCGCTTCGAGCGTTGCGATTCGTTGCCGAAGGTCGTGCTGATGGACTTCAAACGAGGCGGGCGCCGCTCGCTCGCATGCGGGTGTGACCAACGCATCGGGCGCCCGGCGATCCCCCGATTTCGATTTGCGCGCAAAGCCCAGCTCCACAGCCCTGACGATTGGAGCGAGGCCCAATTGGCGGCCTCGACGCCGACAGTCCGGGCACGCTAGCCAACACGCATTAATTGTATCTGAAGCATCTGCTCGCAATGATTGTGTCCGCTGCCTGCCGGAGCCGTGAACCAATGACGCGACCTTGCGCCGGAGGCCGCGAGGACGCCGATGGCCCGGAAACCCGCCGCCCCCGACGCTTGCCCTCTCGCGCCGAACGGAATTGACGGCGCCGATGGCCGCGGGAATAACGGTTCGGGCGGGTCGCTCGGCCGGACGCTGACCCGCGTTGAAAAGTTTGCGGGAGGACATCATGGCGCGTTTCCCGGTGGTGGCGGCGGCGCTGAGCCTGAGCTCGGCTGCGCTGGCGGCGGGCATGCCGGCGCATGTCGGCCAATGTACGATGACGACGGTGAAGAAGGTCGAGACGCGGCTCGTGGACGCCGCCACGGGTCAACCGACGCCCGGATCGGGCAGCGCGATCGAATTCGCCAACGGAGGCTATCAGGTCTCCTACGACCAGGTGGCGGCCGTCGATCGGTCTCGGCCCGGCGACCCCGTGCAAATCTGCCTCGCGTCGATCCCGAAAGACTGCCCGCCCGGCGACGATCGCGGGCGGACCTACCGGGTTACGAATTTGCGCACGCGCGGCTCCTGGACGCTGCCCGAACTCCGAACATATGTGCGGCGGCGCGTGAGCCGAAGGCGGGACGAGGCGCGCGCCCGGGCAACGGCGCGGCCGGCGGTCCCTCCTGAATCCCGCCCCAGAGCCATCTCAACGCCGCATTAGCGACCATAGAAGCGCGAGCCCCAGCAGCGCGGCGACCCCTTGCCAGAATCGCACGGGCGCGCGTTCGTAGAGCGTCTGCGGACGGCGGGCCGCCGCCGGCGCCCTCGGCGGTCCGGCCTCGATTTCCTGTGCGAATTCCATGACGTCATGAAACCGTTCGCGAGGATCGAGCGCGATCGCCCGGCCGAGAACCGCCTCCAGCCACGCCGGCAGATCGGGGCGCAGCGCGGAGAGCTTCTTCGGTCGGTCGCGGCGCGGCGGGCCGACGGCGTCCGCGTTCCCGTAAGGGAATTCGCCGGTAAAGGCGCGGAACATCGTGACGCCCAGCGCATAGATGTCGGTCGCTTGGTTGCCGGCTTCGCCTTCGAACATTTCCGGCGCCGCGTAGCCGGGGGCGCCCGGAATGTCCGCTGGCGGGAACTCCTCCCATCCGGGGACGCGCGCTACGCCGAGATCGAGCAGCTTGAGCGATCCCCCGCTTTCCAGGATGACGTTGTCGGGCTTGATGTCGCGATGGATGATGCCCGCGCGATGGAGCGCCGCTGCGCCTCTGGCGAGCCCGATGGCGATGTTGCGCCCTTCCTCCAGACCCAGCGCAGGACGCCGCGTGAGGCGCGTTTCCAGAAGTTCGCCCTGGTAAAGCGGCATGACCGTGTAGAGGCAGGTTTGACGGCCCGGCGGCAGTTCGAGGACATGCCCGATCCACGGGCTGTTCACCCGCTGGCCGACCCAGGCTTCGCGGACGAACGCGGCGTGATGGGTCGCCACGGCGGCGATCTGGGGCTTGGGAAACTTCAACGCGACCTCGCCGCCCTCGACTTCGTCGACAGCGGCGAAAAGGCGGCTGTACCGGCCGTCGGAGAGCAGCGCCTTCAGCGCAAAGCCGTCGACCGTTTCGCCGCCTTGCGGCGTCGGGATCAGCGGCAGTTGCATGATCACATCGCCGACGTCCGCCGAGACGGCCGTCGGCAACCCGACCACGTCCAGCACCAAGGCGGTGCAATTATCGGCGCTGCCGAAATCGAGGGCCGCCGCGACCAGGGCGCGGGCGGTGTCGTCGGGAGCGGAGCGCTCGCGCAAGGCCTCGGCGATGCTCTCGTCGGTCAAGTATCCGTGGACGCCATCGCTGCACAAGAGAAAGCGGTCGTGCAGGGCGACCGGCTGGGCCGCGTAGTCGAGGCGCGCCTCCGCCTCGGCGCCGAGCGCGCGCGTGAGCACGCGGAGACTCCCCGGGGCCGCGCTCCCGCGAATGGTCGGCGGTCAGACAGGTCAGATGGTCGCGCCTCAACCGGTAGCAGCGGGTGTCCCCGAGGTGAAGCAGATGGGCCACGCGGCCGCGCAGCACCAGGGCGGTGAAAGTGCACGCCATCCCCGCGAGCTCGTCGTCCCGGCGCCCCAGAGCGTAAATCCACCCGTTGAGCGCGTTGACGACCCGGGCCGCCGCGCGGCGCACCTCCATGGTCTCGGGCAGGTCCCAAAATCCGTCGAGAAAGCCGCGCACGGCGATTTCGGCGGCGACGCGGCCGCCCCTGGCGCCGCCGACTCCGTCGGCGATCGCCGCCACCACCTCGCGGCGCGGTTCGGACAGTTCCGCGCCGATCACTGCGGCGGCGAAATCCTCGTTCTGCTTGCGCGGCCCTCTTTCAGAGGCAAATCCGACGCTCGCCCTCACGCCGGCGTCGTCCTCCGCCATGGCAATCGCTCCGGTTCAGCCCGCCGGCGGCGGCAGACGGCGGCCCCGCCGGCGTTGGTCTCGGGATCGCGACGTCAGTTCGCCAGCTTGCATTGGTCGTAGAGGAAATTTCCGCCGGTCGCCGACGCCAAAGCGACGGTGAGTTTGCCCGATTTGCGATCGAGCGTGTAGCGCCAGCCGTCCTTCGCGTCGCGCCATGAAATTTCGGCGTCGCTGACGCGGGCCGGGTTGGAGTCCACTGTCCCCCGATCGTAGTCGATCGCAATCTGCCAGCTCGCGCCGCTAAACGGATTGGTGCAGGTGACCGCGATCTCGCCCGCCTGCGCTCCGGGGACGAAGCCGGCAAGGGCGATCGCCGCCGCCCGAACTGAGGTCGCGAATGTCGGCTGCTTGACCATGGCCGTGATCACTAACCGACTCTGGCGGGCATGCAAGCCAAGCTGAGGGTCGGCATAGCGAATAATCAGTTCAGCGCCGTGAAGGCGCAGCCTCTCCCTCTTTGCCTACTTGTTGTTCAATGCGGCGCTATTTTATCGCGAGAAGCCTAACGCACGGGCAGCGGCGTAATAGAGAGCGTAAACAAGCAAACAAGGCCGAGTTGCGGCATAGTTTTTGCGGAGGAATTCTCGCCCGCTTTTCCAGATGCGAGTCGTGAAGCATGGGCAGGCTCATTTATCGCTTTTTTTAGGAACGTCATCAACGATCACAGACTGGGGAAATGACCATGGCGCTTGTACCTTCACCGCAATGGCTGGACACCGGAGATAACGCCTGGCAGCTCGCGGCTGCAACGTTCGTCGGCCTGCAAAGCATTCCGGGGCTGACGGTCCTTTACGGCGGCATCGTCAAGAAGAAATGGGCGATCAATTCCGCCTTCATGTCGATGTACGCTTTTGCTTCCGTCCTCGTCGTCTGGGTTCTCTTCGACTACAACATGGCGTTCGGGCCGCAATGGTTTCCGTTCCTGGGCAAGCCGGGCTTGGCGACGTCGGCAATCTTCACCACGGGCCAGGCGACAATTCCGGCGGCGGCGTCCGGCATGCCGCCGCTCGCCTTTCCGATGGCGACGCTCATCTTCTTCCAGTTCGTGTTCGCCGCCATCACCGTCATCATCCTCGCCGGCTCGGTTCTCGGTCGAATGAACTTCACGGCGTGGATGATCTTCTGCCCCGTCTGGATGACCCTCGTCTATACGGTCGGGGCGTTCAGCCTGTGGGGCGGCGGTTGGCTCGCCAGCATGGGCGTGGCGGACTTCTCCGGCGGCTATGTGATCCATCTCGCCGCGGGGACCTCGGGGTTCGTCGCGGCATGGGTCATCGGTCCGCGGCTCCAGGCCGATCGCGATCACTTTCCGCCAAACAGCCTCTTGGTCACGCTGGCCGGCGCCGGGATCCTGTGGCTGGGCTGGAACGGGTTCAACGGCGGCGACCCCTATTTCGCCAACGCCGATGCGGGCGCGGCCGTGCTCAACACCAACACGGCCACCGCGGTAGGCCTTCTGGTGTGGACGCTCATGGACAAGTGGGCCTATGGCAAGCCGTCAGTGCTCGGCGCGGTCAACGGCATGATCGCCGGCCTGGTGGCGATCACCCCCGCCGCCGGCTATGTGGATGGTTGGGGCGCGATCATTATCGGCGTCGCGGCCGGCCTCATTCCGTGGATGAGCATGAACTGGCTGCAAAAGACCAGCTTCATGAAGCGGGCGGACGATACGCTGAGCGTGTTCTCCACCCATGGCGTCGCCGGCGTGACCGGCGGGCTCATGGTGGGCCTCCTCGCCAATCCCGCCATGCTGCAATATATCGGCACCGAAAAGGACGCTCCCGGCGTGAACGTCACAGGCTTGTTCTTCGGCAACGCCTACCAGCTGCTGCTTCAGCTCTATGGCGCGGCGTTCATCATCGTCTACAACGCGATCGCGACTTACATCATCCTCAAGGTCATCTCCTTCATCGTGCCGCTGCGGATGGATGATGCGACCCTGAAGGTGGGAGACGACGCGGTTCACGGCGAGACCGCCTATGCGATCGGGGCGGAAGGCGAATAGCCCCGGATAACGAAAGCCCTCTCTCCCCGGTGATTGCCTCGCTGGGGACGCGCCGGACACCCCTTCTCCCCTTGCGGGAGAAGGTGGCCCCGGTCAAGCCCGAGTCGGCCCGGGCGACCGCCCCTCGCCCGCCGCGGCGAGCGCCTTCAGCCCTTCGCGGTAGCTCGGATAGGCCGGCTTGAATCCCAGCAGCGCCTTGGCCTTGGCGTTCAAGACGCGCTTCTCCTCGGTAAAGAAGCTCGCGGACATCGGCGAGAGCTTCGCGGTCTCGAACGGCTCCTCGGGCGGTGGATCGACGCCGAGGAGTTTTGCCGCATAGGCGATCACGTCCTGCGGCGGGGCGGGCTCGTCATCGGCGACGTTAAAAATCTGGCCGTCGAGGCCGCGCTCCAGCACGAGCCGCGTCGCTTCGGCGATGTCGTCGACATGCGCGCGGTTGACGACATGGCCCGGCTTGACGATCCGGCGCGCCACGCCGTCCTTGAGCTTGACGAGCGCGTTGCGGCCGGGGCCGTAGATGCCCGGAAGGCGCAGGACGTCCGCCGCGAGGCCGCGCGCCCTGCCCCCCTCCGTCCAGCGCATTTCGTCGGCAAGCCGCGCGAGCCCCCGCTCCGAGCGCGTCAGCGTCGCGCTCGTCTCGTCGACCCAGGCGCCGCCGTGCTCTCCGTAAACGCCGATGGTCGAATAATAGAGGACCCGGCGGAGGTCCGGCGCCGCGGAGATCGCCGGGCCGAAGGTGTCGAGCGGCTCCTTTCCGCCGCGCGGCGGGATCGAGACGACGATCGCCTCGGCGCGCGTCAGCGCCGCCTCGAGGCCCGGCGCCGCGCGCGCGCCGTCGAAGGCGTAGGCGTCGACGCCGGAGGCGCGGAGCGCCGCGACGCGCTCGTTTGAGCGGGCGGTGCCGCTCGGCGCGATCGAATGCGTTCGGCGGATCAGCGCTTCCGCGCAGTAGCCGAGGCCGAAGAAGAAGACTTTCACGTCCGCATTGTGATTTGGCGAAAGCCTGAAGGCAAATCCTTTTCGCAATCGCCCGAACCGGCGCGACGACGGTGATAGGCCTCCGCGCGTCCCCTTCTCCCGTTCGGGAGAAGGGTGCGCGCGCCGGGGCTCGGCTTCGGCTCGTCGCCTTCCCGATGCGGACCGCCAAACTCACATGCGGCCAAGGCACGGGATCTCCCGGCGTCGCGTAATACCGGGCTTGCAAGCCGACGCCGGGATCCTTACTCTTACGCGTAAGAGTAAGGAGAAGGCCCATGCGCATCACATCCAAGGGTCAGGTGACAATTCCGGCCGAAATCCGCGAGCGGGCGGGCTTGCTGCCGCAGACCGAAGTGGAATTCGAGTTCGACGGCGCAGCGGTGCGCATCGTTCGCGCCAAGGCCGGCAAAAGGGACGGCCGCGGCGCTCGCCTCGTCGCTCATCTGCGGGGCCGCGGCGATGTCGTGATGAGCACCGACGAGATCATGGCGCTGACCCGCGATGACTGAATGAGCTCCGTATTGATTGACGCCAACGTCCTTCTCGACGTCATGACCGAAGACGCGCGTTGGCTTGCGGGATCGGCGGAAGCCATCGAGCGGGCCGCCGACCGCTATCGCCTCGTGATCAATCCGGTCATTTTTGCCGAGGTCTCGATACGGTTTTCGCGGATCGAGGATCTCGACGCCGCGCTTCCAAAGACCATGTTCGACCGTGAGGCAATTCCGTACGAAGCCGCCTTTCTGGCGGGCAAGTCGTACCTTGCCTATCGACGGCGGGGCGAAGCAAGACGCTCGCCGCTTCCGGATTTTTTCATCGGCGCGCACGCAGCCGTCGCCGGATATCTGTTGATGACACGAGATGTGACGCGCTATCGCACGGTTTTTCCCAAACTGCCGCTGATCGTTCCGAACTGAGTTTTGTCCTCGTCATTGCGAGGAGCCATAGGGCGTCGAAAGACGCCCGTCTTTCGACGGGCTATGGCGACGAAGCAATCCAAGGACCGTAGGGCGCCCGACGTTCACCTGGATTGCTTCCCCCCGGGCTCTTCGACCCGGGGGACGCTCGCAATGACGGGTCTGAGCCGACTTGAATTCATCCCGCTCTAAGAGATTGGGCTATCGCGTCGAGATATTGATCACCGAAGCCCCGATCGCGGTGTCATCGGCCTGCATGGAGCACGGGGCTCAATAGCGTGCGAAGACCCGTTGCGACTTTACCACGATCTGGCGTCGAGAGTTCTCCGATCCGCGTCGCCAGTCGCTCGTCGAGCGTCGTCACCTTGCTGACCCCGACAACGCAGGCGTGCGACAGGCCGCCGAGCCGGAGATTGGAAATCGGGACGTCCAGCGGCCATCTTTCGCGCGCGGCGCTGGTGATCATCAGCACCCACAAAATGGCGAACGCGTCGGTCGCCGCGGGCGCTGCGATGACCAGTGCAGGCCGCCGCCGCGTGGCGGCCTGATCGGCGAAGGCAAAATCGACGCGAACGATATCCCAGGGAGCGATGGCGCTGTTGGGCCCGGCGCTCATCAGAGATCGCCGAAGGCTTCGTCGTCTTCGGGCGTGTCCCATTCCCGGAAGAAGGCGAACGGATCCTCGAACGGCGCGCCGCGGCGAGGCTTGGTCGCCTTGGTCAAGAGGACATGTCCGTCCGCTATGGCGTAAGCGATTTCGTCGCCTGGTTTGACCCCGAGCGCGGTGCGGACCGCCCGCGGAATGGTTGTCTGAGCCTTGCTGCTGAGTTTGCTGGTGATCATGCGGGCGCCCCGAGCGTCGATCGCCGGTAAGGAAAATCCTTGCGGGCGTCAATTCGCCGGCAGCCGTAATTCGCCTTCCGCTCCTGACAACGGCGTCGGCGCCCCGATTGACTCTTTCGCGGCTCAATGGCTGGCCTATACGCACCCCTGCCGACGCTTCGCCCCCGGCCTCGCGGCCGACGGCGTACGGCTCGGGGCCAGCGCGGTTCGCTACGCCTTCACTGCGGTGGACTGGCGCCTCCTACTCCTCGCCGGCCTCCGGGCGCGCTGTCACCGGAATTCCCCGCCGATCAAACGATGGGTGCAGGCCGTCTGTACTGCCCCCCGAAAGTGAGACAGCCGAATTGGAGTGACAGAGCCTGTTAGGAGGCTCCATGTCACAGCAAGGGATGCGCACATTTTCGGCAGAGTTCAAGAAAGCGGTGGTTCTTCGGCTCGAGGCTGGGGAGCGGATAGCGGCGGTTTCGGAGGAGCTGAAGATTAGGCGCAAGCTCCTTTACGAGTGGCGGGCGGCCTATCGCAAGCTTGGCGCGGCCGGGCTGAACCGCAAGCGCGGTCGTAAGCCGGGCGGCGCCCGCGCCAGTCCGGACGCTGCGCCGGCTACGCCGGCTCCGCTGACCGAACTGGCGCGAGCGCAAGCGCGGATTGCCGAGCTCGAGCGCAAGATCGGCAAGCAGCAGATGGACCTCGATTTTTTTCGCGAAGCCTTGCGGCTCATCGACGCGCGGGACCGGTCGTCTCGCGCGACGCCATCTACGCGGTCATTGAAGAAATGAACGCGCAGGAGACGCAAGGCGCCCTCTCGATCGAGCATCTGTGCCAGCTCGGCAGCGTGTCGCGCGCCGGCTTCTATCGCTTTGGCGAAGTCCGAGAACCCAAGCGGACGGAAGCGGATCTGCGCGACAAAATCCAGACGATCGCGCTCGACAACCGCTTCTATGGCTATCGGCGGGTCTGCCGAGACCTCTGGCGCATCCATGGCCTCAAGGTCAATCACAAGCACGTTCTGCGCCTCATGCGCGAGGACAATCTGCTCTGCTTGCGGCAAAAGCCGTTCGTTCCTTATACGACCAACAGCCGGCATGAGTTTCCCATCGTTCCCAATCTGACGCGCGGTCTTGTCCCGACGGGGCTCGATCAGATCTGGGTCGCCGACATCACCTATGTCCGGCTGGCCGGGCAGTTCGTCTATCTGGCCGTCGTTCTCGACGCCTTTTCGCGCAAAGTGATCGGCTGGGCGCTCGCCGACCATCTGGAAGCGAGCCTGGCCATCGAGGCGCTCGACATGGCCCTGTCCGCCCGAAACCCCGAGCCCGGCCTCATCCATCACTCCGACCGGGGCGTGCAATACGCCTGCGCCGACTATGGCGAAAAGCTCGCGGCGCGAGGCGTCCTGATCAGCATGAGCCGCGCCGGCAACCCCTATGACAACGCCAAGGCCGAGCGCTTCATGCGCACTCTGAAGGAGGAGGAAGTGAACGGCAAAACTTACGCGTCGATCGACGAGGCCCGAACCGATATCGGCGCCTTCCTCGAAAACGTCTATAATCGAGGCCGACTGCATTCCGCGCTCGGCTACAAACCCCCGGTCGAGTTCGAAGCCGAACTCCGCCAACTCGAAATCGTCTGAAAGGACACAACCAAAGCTCTGTCACTCAAATCCAGTGTCTCAGCCGAGGGGTGCAGTTCACATGCATATTTCCCCTTTCCCATTGCCTCATCCGGGGTCGCCCTCCGCCCGCCGCGTCCGGCGGCGATCGGTCATCGATCGCTTGGAGGCGACCATGTGCGAGGCGAATTTGAACTCGAGGACGACCCCGCGGGGGTCGCCAACCAAACAATGACCCCATCCGCGCTCGCTCAGCGTCGGTTGGCGCGGTGACATGTCGACGCTTGCCCGTGTCACGCCGCCGCTGGCTTGACCTCCTCCCGCGATGCGCTCGCCGAGCGCTTCCTCCGCCATCGCCAATTCATTAGCGGTCTGAAGGTTGAGCCAGAACATCGCGCTGGCGCCGAGCGAGCGGTCGCCTCGGCGCGCGGTCTTACGGTCCTTCGCCGATATTGGTCAGCACGACGCTGGCGTCGGGAAAGCGCGCCGTGATTTCGAGCGTGCCGCCGAGGGCCTCGACGTAGCGGCGCAGATTGCTCACATGCATGTCGGTGCGCTTTTCGAGCTTCGCCACGGCGGGCTGGCCCACGGTGAGAGTCTCGGCCATGTCTTCCTGTGAGAGCGCGAGCGCCTTTCTCAACTCTTCGAGCGTCATCGCTTCGCGCAGGCAGGCAGCCTTTGCCGCGACGCGCGCTCGACGCTCCGGAGTGAAGGTCCTTGTGAGTTCGGTGAAAGGCCGATGTCCAGTCATGGGATCAACCCCTCCTTTCTGATTTCGTTGATATAGGTGTCGTAAAGCGCGTCGGCGATCGGGATCGCTCGCTCGTAAAAGCGATCGTCGCCCGTCTTTTCGCCGCCAAGGAGCAGGATCGCCGTTCGCCTCGGATCGAATGCATAGAATACGCGAATTGAACGCCCGCCGCTTTGCACGCGCAACTCGCGCATGTGCGAGTGCTTTGACCCGTCGTCGCGCCGTTACGAGAGGCCGTGTCCAGCAAATGCGCAGAGCCGAGACACGGCCGCCGTGATGACAGCCTCCGAAACACGCCCGAATTCCTTGACAATGAGACTGGTGTTGAGAGTAACGACCCTGTCGGTCCGAATCCAGCTCGCGAGTGGGAGACTGCCTTGCACGAGATCGGCCGGATCGAGGGCGATGCCGCGGTCGGTCAGGGGATGGGAGGTGACCGCCAAGGCGATGAAATCGCTCAGGCGTCGGGGCGGGTCAACATGAGCACTGGCCGCTTCTTGGCCGCTGACAGGTCCGAGAAGGGAAAGGGAATCAGAACGAGGTCGCCCCGTTCAAACACGATCCCACGCCTGATCCTCGGAATTATCCCAAACCGTCTTCGACGCGGATTCTTGAGCGCCGATCAGGTCGCGGCCGCGCTCGCGTTCTTGCCGTTGCGTCAGATAGCCGACGACCCCGGGGTCACAGCCCGGGGGCGGCACCTCCCGGGCGAGGTGTTCGGGGAGCTTCTTGGTCTGTTCATAAACCAGGTCGGCGATGGCCATGCGGTCGCCCTTCACGTTCCCGCTTTCAGTATATCACGGCGTGTTCCCCGAGCCCCATCGACGTCCCGCGCCAGCGGGTTCGAGGTTGCCAGAATTGCGGAAAGGCGTTAATTTTCCGATCAGGCTGGAAGTCATCCGGGAAATGTCGGCTAATATAACTTGCTTCAATCCGCATGCGGTCGTTGATGCAAATCGGCGCCGCGCACGCAAGAACGCCGCCTCCAGCATTGGAATGCGCGCTCGTTGTTGATGCCAGAAAAGACTTCGTACGAACCTGCAAGGAAATATTGCGATGAGTTGCCACGACCATCAAAACCGCGCCAAGAATAGAAGCACGGTCCCTGTCTTTGCCTGGATCGTCCTGGTCGGCGCAACGCTGGCGGCTTGCCCTGTCTTTGCGCAAACGTATGTCTCGGCCAGAACCGATTCCAAGCGCGCAAATTGTGGGGAAGGCGGATCTCGCCAAGATTGAGGGCGTCGGCCTCAAGAATCCCCTCATTTCGATTTTCGCCAATGAAATCAATAAGTTATAGAAATGCCACTGATAACCATTAACATATTGATTTCATTGCGATTTTCAGCATACGGCGAAAAATGAGGGGATGAGTGAGGGCGTCGGCTATTCGAACCTGGCGCTGTGGAGCCAGCGCCTTCTCAATGACTGCGGCATCGTTCAGAACGTGATCTTGACGCTTTCGGACAACAAAGCAATCAGCACGATCCTTCCCGGCAATACGCGCTACGGCGTCGCTGCCGGAGGATTTGAAGGCGTCACCGACCCCTCCTATGTATACAGGATCGAGGATTTGGGGCCCCTTGCAGCGAGCGCGGCGGATATCTTCGTGCTCGACAATGCCCTTGGCTACGCACTGAACCAGGGAGGAACCGCTCAGTTCGGCCTCTCGTACGACCCAACCAACCCCTATACGTCTCCTCTCGCCTATGCGGTTGTGACATTTGGAGGATATCTGACCGGTGAAGAGGCTCAGAAATTCTTCAATTACCTGGGCACAATCAATCCGAAGCTCTGGAGCGGAAAAAACGCTGGCTTCACCCAGACTGCCCTCAAAGATTTCGGTCTCAGCAACTCCATGTTGTTTTTGATCGGCAACGTCTCCACGAAGGAGTTCATCGGGGGCATCTACGAGGCGGTGGCTACGACTCCGGATACGACGTATTCACCACTTGAGAATGGGACGCCAACAACCGCCACAGCGGGAGCGGCCTTTCCCGGCAACGACTGGATTTCCTCTCCCAGCGGCGAGGGCTATCTTTCGAAGCTGGTAAACCCTTCGCCTCAGCTCTTGAACGAACTGGCCGCCCTGCGGCAGAAGCACCTTCAAGCCGTGGCGGACCTCCTGCAAGCGATTAACAACGGCAACCTGTTGATGTACCTTGGCGACCAGTTCAAATGCCCCTGAACTAGAGCGGAATCCGATCATCCTGTATCGTGCTCATAACCACAGGATTTGAAGTAATTTGTACATTGCGAGGGCTTGAAGATTTCGGCGCAGGTTTCGAGGGCGCGCATGAGGCCCGCGACGGTCCGTTCGGCGATTTTGCGCAGGAAGGCTTTGAGCTTGGAGAAGGCTTTTTCGATGGGGTTCATATCAGGACTGTAGGCTGGGAGATATCGCAACTCCGCGCCCGCCGCCTTGATGAGTTGCTCGACCCGCGGCCCCTTGTGAGCCGGGAGATTGTCCATGACGACGACCTCGCCGGGCGAGAGCGTGGGGACGAGGCATGTCTCCAGCCAATCCTCGAACCGGGCGGCGTTGATCGGTCCGTCGAAAGTCTTTGCCGCTGTCAGGCCGCGAAGGCGAAGGCCGGCGACCAAAGTCACCGTTTTGTAGTGACTGTGCGGGATGGCCGCCCGCAAGCGGCGCCCGCGCCGGCAACGTCCGCTTTTGCGCGCGAGATTGGTGGAGGCTCCGGTCTCGTCAATGAAAACGAGTTTCGTCGGATCGAGATCGAGTTGCCCCGCGAACCATTCCCGGCGTCGACTTTGCACGTCCGCGCGTTGTTGCTCCTCGGCATGCGCCGTTTTTTTTAAAGGTGATCGCGTGACGGTCGAAGAAGCGCCACAGCACGGAGACCGCAAAGCGCTCGCCGCAATTGGCGATCAGCCGCTCCTGGATCTCGAGCAGCGTCTTGTCCGGGCTGCGCCGGATCAGGCCCAAGAGATAGTCGTGATGCGCCTCGATCCGGCCGGAGCGGCGGTCGCCGCCAGAAGGCGCCGGTGAAATTTCGCCCGTGGTTTGGAACCGCTTCACCCAGCGCACCGCGCTCGCTACGCTCACTTTGAAACGCGCGGCCGCCTGATTGCGCGACAACCCGCCCAAGACCACCGCCTCAACCACGCGCTCGCGAAGATCGTCGGAAAC
>CAWDTW010000112.1:0-103977 GCA_963805295.1 uncultured Alphaproteobacteria bacterium
TTTTTAGCTTGGCGGCGCGGCGTACAGGCCTCCCCGCGCGGGCACCCAAGTTGGAAGCCGCGCCGGTAAGCTAAAAACGGATTGGACTAAGCCGCTCCCTCTGGCGGTTGAGCTATGGGCGTTGAATGCCCCCGGATCCTTGATCGATGCGGTATCGGGGCATTCCGGTCGACCGAGCACGCGAGGGACAGGGTGGCTGGGAGCCATTTACCGCCGATATCAACCTCTCGAACGGCTGGGATAGGCGTGATCTGAGCGGTCATCCGCTGTTTGAGCGCGCCGGTCGTCGTCGCGGCCCGAGCGTTGGGGCCCCGATCCGACCGGCTGTTCGGCTTTGTGCGGTTGGGCCGTCGATGCCGGGTCATGATGTGTCTGGAACCGGCTGGCGCGTCATGGGCTGCCGCGCGATGCAGTCGATCACCACCATGGCGCCGGTGTGGCAGTGCGGGCATTCTCGCAACGACCGCCCGGTCAGCGCCTCGAAACGGTCGCGGTAGTCAGCAGGCGGATCGTCCTCGGATCCGGGCGATGACATGCCGAGCAGTTCCCGGCAGCGCGTAAGCTTGCCCGCACGATGGCGGTTGCCGAGGAAGCCGTAGTACCGGATGCGGTGAAATCCATCCGGCAGCACATGGATCAGGAAGCGGCGGATGAACTCGCCGGCCTTGAGGGTCATCGTCTTGTGGCGGCTGCTGTCCCGGTAATCCTTCCAGCGGAAGCTGACCTTGCCGTCGTCCATTGATATCAGGCGGTTGTTGGAGATGGCGACGCGGTGGGTATACCGCCCGACATACTCGAGGACCTGAGCCGGCCCGGCGAACGGCCGCTTCGCATAGACCACCCAATCGGCGTTCCAGGCCGGCGCCAGGTAATGGTGGAATGCCGCGGGCTCATGCAGGTGACGGTGCGCGGAGAAGAAGTTCAGGTTGCCCGCGGCGAATGCCTTTTCCAGGTAATGCAGGAACAAGCCGCGGAACATCCGCGACAGCACCCTGACCGGAAGGAAGAACCCTGGCCGGCAGGCGATCCAGCTTTGCCCGTCTGGCGCAATGCCGCCGCCAGGGACGAGAAAGTGAATATGCGGATGGTGCAACAAATTCTGTCCCCAGGTGTGCAGCACACCGAGGAAACCGATCTCCGCGCCGAGATGCTCCCGATCGGCGGCGATGGTGCGCAAGGTCTCCGATGCCGCCCGGAACAGGATGTCGTAGACCACGGTCTGGTTCTGGAACGCGATGGTGGCGATCAGGTCCGGCACGGTGAACACCACATGGAAGTAGGGCACGTCGAGCAGTTCAGCCTGACGGTCCTCCAGCCACTGGGCACGCGCGAGACCCTGGCACTTCGGGCAGTTGCGATTTCGACACGAGTTGTATGCGACCCGTTGATGTCCGCAATCGCCGCACTGCTCGAGGTGACCACCGAGCGCGGCAGTGCGGCAACTCTCGATCGCGGTCATGGCGCGCCAATGCGTGGCGGACAGCGACGCGCCATGCTGATCACGGAAAGCCGGGCCGAAGTGGCGGAACACATCCGCCACCTCCAGCCCCTCGCGGGACACGGCCCCGCCGTCAGGCGGGAACGAGGTCCGGCACGACCGGCGACATCGCGTCGAGTGGACTAGCGGTGGCGCAGACCTTGCTGGTGGCTATGCGCAGATATCGTGACGTGGTGTTCAGGCTGCGATGGCCAAGCAGCAACTGGATCGTGCGCAGATCGGCGCCGGACTCCAGCAGATGAACCGCGAACGCATGTCGCAGCGAATGCGGCGTGATCGGCTTGGTGATGCCCGATCGCTCACGTGCCTGGCTGCAGGCGAGTTCGACGGCGCACGTCGAAATCGGTTGCCCGGGCCGGTCCCCTGGAAACAACCACTCGCCGGGATGAGTGCGCTTCCAATAGTCGCGTAGAATGTGGAGCAGGCTGGGCGAGAGCATCACGTAGCGATCCTTCCGCCCCTTGCCCTCCTCCACACGGATGACCATGCGCCGGCTCTCGATCGCGGCGGGTTTGAGGTGAACTGCTTCGGAAACCCGAAGGCCGGCCGAATAGCAGATGGTCAGGATCACCCGATGCTTCTGGCTTCTCACCGAGTTCAGGAACTGGGCCACTTCCTCTTGGCTCAGCACGTCGGGCAATTTCTGTGGCCGCCGACCGGTTGGGATGTCCTTCTGAACGATCCAGTCCCGTTTGAGCGTGACGCTGTAGAGGAACCGCAGCGCGGCAACCGCGACCGCGATCGAACTGGCAGCCATTTGCTTGTCCCGCGTCAGGTAGATCTGATAGGCCCGGATCTCCTCTCGGCCCAGGCGCTCAGGCGGCTGGCCGAAATGGCGGGCGAACAGCGACACCTGTTGGACGTATGAGGTCTGGGTCAGCGGTGCGAGATTGCGTATCCGCATGTCATCAATCATGCGACGGCGAAGCGGGGTCATGAACAACTCCTCTGTGAGATGAGCAGCGCCACATGGCGCCAGCGCATCGTCTCGCAGTTGCGTTGTCAGACCAGGGGGGAGCCGGCCGACCCTCACTCGCAATGGAACGGGTCAGATTGGAGGCTTGATGTTCAGGTCATTCGACTCCCGCGATGCGGGTTAGTCCAATGAATCTTATGCCGATGTCGGCATAAGATTCACAAGGCGCGCAACATCATGGACCGCTTGCCCAAGCCGATGCACGCGCAAGTGCGGCGCGTCCTTCGCCAGGCCTGGGAGATCGACGACGCCGGCAAGGCCGAACAGCTGCGGAGGCCCAAATCCATGCCCGCTTGACCAATTCGGCCAGGCAAAACATCATCACTTCGATCCGCGGAAGCAAACGCCAGGTGGCCGACATCAAATCGGAACCCCGGCCGGCTTCAAATCGGAATTGGTGGCCGGCTTCCTATTGGAATGCGTGGCCGGCTTCGTCGGAATCCGCAATCTGCCGCGATTTGCGTGTTTCGCGCAAAGTGGTTCGGAAGGTCATCCGTTCGCAGGCGACAGAGTTCCGCTATGAACGGGACGTCCAACCCCAGCCGAAGATCGGGCCTTGGCGCGATCGGCTTAATTCATTGCTTTTGGAGAATGACGGCAAGCCGGCGCGCGAGCGGTTGACGCTCATTCGGGTCTTCGAGGAGTTGCGGGGGCTTGGCTATGAGGGCGGTTACGACGCGGTTCGCCGTTACGCCCGGACCTGGAGCAAGCAACACGCGGGCGAGACGGCGAACGCCTATGTGCCGCTGACGTTCGCGCCGGGCGAGGCCTATCAGTTCGACTGGAGCCACGAGATCGTTGTGATGGACGGGGTGACGACGATCGTGAAGGTCGCGCACGTCCGCCTTTGCCACAGCCGCATGATGCTCGCGCGCGCCTATCCACGCGAGACGCAGGAGATGGTGTTCGACGCCCACGAGCGGGCCTTCGCGTTCTTCAGGGGCGCCTGCACGCGCGGCATCTACGACAACATGAAGACGGCGGTGGAGACGATCTTCGTCGGCAAGGACCGGCAATACAATCGCCCCTTTCTCCCAGCCCGACGCCGGCGTGCAGGCGACGGGCTCGACAAGATGGTGCGAGCACATCTGGACCCCATGCCGCGCAAGCCGATCGGCGAGAAAGCCATGACCGACGCCGAGCGCCAGGCCCGTTACCGCGTCGCGCGCGCGGCCGATGCGCCGGTGATCCGCACCCGTCGCCCGGCCGACCATCGCAGTCGCGCCCGGCGTTGGCAGGACGCCGTCGCCCAGCTCAGCGAGCTGCAAGCGCAGTATGCCGATTGGCTCGAAGCGCTGCCGGCCAACCAACACGACAGCGCGCTGGCCGAGGCCCTCCAGGCTATCTGAGAACTCGATCTCTCCGAACTCGAGAGCGTGGCGCCCCCACGCGGCTTCGGACGCGACTGACCTTCCAGCGACGAACGCTCAAGACAAGCCAACGTGTCGCTCCGAGCGGTTCCCAGACGCCTGGCCTCACCACCGGCGCTACCCCGCCCGCGGTTCACCCCCGGGGGCCCACAGGTACCCCCCGCGCTACGCTCCGCCAGCCGCGCGGAGGGCGCGTCGCTACGCGCGGGTCCCCCCTATGGACTCCGGGGATGAACCGCTCCCGATGATCAAGAGGGGTCCTTTTTCCATGCCGATGGGGGGGGTCCCTTTTCGACGCTGATTGACATCGCTCATCTCACCCAGCCGTATCAGCCTTCCCCGAAATTGCAGTCGGGTCGGCCTGCACATCGACCTTTTCGAGGCTTGCTCGGCGTTCACTCGCGTTGCGGCCCGCACACTCGCGCCGTCACCTATATGTGACCTGCTACACCGAAGGCTTCAGCCATTTCGTCACCTCCATGACTGCTCCGGTTGCTTCCGGCTGGAGCGTTCGCCGGGTGGGGCTTGCACCCACTGGAAAGCGCCGCCTTCTCACGGCGCACGTAGAGTCGAGGTGTGGCGCGGTGACGTTAGGCTGAGCATGTCTGTTCCCGCCCCTTTCGTCTGGCGGTGCCTTAGGCGATGTCCAAAAACTATTGCTTCATTTCGTGAAACCTCGGCGAGATGCTGTAGTTCCATTCTGGATGGAATGAGTCTCGGGTCATGTTGAGGGTCGCCATTTCCGCGTCCGAGACCTTGATGCCCTTTGGATAGGTGTTGCTATCGAGTTCGCAGCGGATTTTGAGACCGGTTTTCGTCGTGGTGTTGGCGATCAGTTCGATGACGATGAGGAGGCTGAGGAGTGGCGTCGCGCGCCAGTTCTGCGTGATGTGGCAGAACATGCGATGCTCGATCTTGTTCCACTTCGAAGTCCCTGGCGGATAGTGGCAAACCTGAATGATCAGACCGGTTTCGTCCGCGAGTTGTTGGAGGGCCAACTTCCAGAGCCGCAGCCGTGAACCATTGGAGCCGCCGCCGTCGGCCGTGATCATCAGGCGCCTCATCCCGGGATAGAGCTTCCAACCCATCTGATCGAGCCAGCATCGGACGGCGTTGACGGCGAACTCCCCGGTGTCGTGGTCGATTCCGAGGCTGACATAGCCGAGGTTGGCGCCGATGTCGTAGACCCCGTAAGGGACGACCTTGCCCAACTCCTTGTCCTCGAAATCGTGAGCGTTGACCTCGATCGGTTCGCCCTGCGGCCCATAGTCGCTACCGCCGTTCTTGAATTCGCCCAGCAATTCCTTCTTCTTCGCGTCGATCGATATCACGGGTTCGCCGGCCGCCTGAAACGCCTCGACCTTCGCGTTGATATATTCGAACTGGGCGTCGCGATCAGGATGTTTGCCGGCTTCCTTGGTCTTGCGGTTGGAATGGCGACAATATTTCAGTTCCTCCAGCAGCTTGGGAATGGTCGAGGAACTCACTTTGTGACCCATGGCGCGAAGCGCCGTCGCCAGCTTGTCGTGGCTCTTGGAGACCCATCGCAACGGCCGCATCGGGTCGCCCATCGTCGCCGGCTCGAGCAATCGTTGCAAGTCCTCCAACAGCGTCGGGTCCTTGACCGTCAACCGAGGAGTGCCCCCGCCCTTGCGCCGCACCTCTCCCGTCAAGGAGCCGGGGTTCCGCAAGTCCTTCAGACCGCGCCCAATCGTGCTCCGGGCGACCTTCGTCGCGCGCGCGACCGCCGCAATCCCGCCGTAGCCCGCCGCCTTCGCCTCCGCCGCCGCGCTCAACCGCCGGCGTCGCTCGTCCAGCGAAGGCCGAAGCGCGTCAAACCGGACGCGCAGGGATGATTCGTCTATCATCATCACGATATAGACGCTCGCCTCGCACTCGGGAATCCGCTAAACAGCCGATGCCAGTAAACTCGCAAATTCCGAATCGGCTATTTTTGGGCGTCGCCTAAGCAGCGCCCGAGACGATGAAGGGCGCGGTTGTCAGTAAAGCTGGCGCCAAGCTCGTGAAGCTTGGCTTTGCCCGCGAGATCCATGCAAAGCCTGGAACGCCGGTCTGGCGTCGTGACGAAACCGGGCGGAGCGTTGCGCTTAAGTTGACGGCGGCCGGGTTGAAAGCGATCGCCGTCGACGAGGGACCGCAAGACGCGATCGAGCCCGGCGAGGCGTCGCGGCCTCAGCTTCTTCCTGAGGCGAAGAATGGCGTCAGTCGGGATGACGTCGGTCGACACGCCCCTACGGCCGCTCCTCGAGACGGCAGCAAGCTGGCGCTGATGATCGAGCTGCTGCGCCGAGCCGACGGCGCAACCATCATCGATCTGACCCAGGCGACGGGATGGCTTGCGCACACGACGCGGGCAGCGATTACCGGGCTGCGCAAGCGGGGATATGCCGTGACCCGCGAGCGGAGCGACGCTGGGGAGTTTGTCTACCGGATCTCGGGCGCCCCTGACGGTAGCGAAGATCGCGTGGTCCAGACGGAGGCAGTGGACGGCCGCCGAGCCCCCAAGCCCAAGACGAAACGGGCGGCATGATCGGCATGGGCCGCGCGGAAGCCAAATCCGGGCAGGCAGCGAAGCGTCCGATGGCGACGACGTCTGGGGCTTCGCTGCCGCGCAATGTCTCTGTTCTGCCGATCGTGGCGGATCTCGAGGGCCGCGATCTCGATGGACTGCGCCGTCAATGGCGCGCCCATTTAGGCGGCGAAGCGCCTGCCCATCTCCCGCGCTGGCTCTTGATGAGGGTGCTCGCCTATCGACTCCAGTCGAACGCTTTCGGCGGTCTCGACAAATCGATCCGGCGGAACCTTCGCTCCGAGAAGGACGATGGCGCCGGCGTCCCCTTTGACAGGCGCGCCCCGAAGACTCGGCAGGGCGTCGCACTGAAGGCCGGCGCGCTGCTGGTTCGTGAATGGAAGGGCCGGCTCGAACGAGTCATGATCCTGGAGGAGGGCTTCGCCTGGAATGGCCAGACTTTTGGCAGCCTATCCCAGATCGCCAAGGCGATGACGGGGACCAACTGGAACGGCCATCGCTTTTTCGGGCTTCGGCAGGCAAGAGTTGACGCTGCGGGTCGCGGAAGGGATCGCCGAAAGGGCGAGGCGAGCGCCGGCGCGAGGAAAGCGCATGACGCCTCGCTAGGAAGCCCGCCCCGATGAAGAACCTGACAACCAAGCGGGGCTTGCGATGTGCGATCTACACGCGCGTCTCGACCGACCAAGGGCTCGAGCAGGACTTCAATTCCCTCGACGCTCAGCGTGAGGCGTCCGAGGCATACGTCAAGAGCCAGGCTCACGAGGGCTGGCGGTTGGTCCGGGACCGTTACGACGATGGCGGCTTTTCCGGCGGCTCGATGGATCGGCCAGCCTTGCAGAAACTGCTCATCGACGTGCAGGCCAGACGGATCGACGTCATCGTCGTCTATAAGGTCGATCGGCTGACCCGATCGCTCGCTGACTTCGCCAAGCTGGTCGAGACGTTCGACGCCCATGGCGTCTCCTTCGTCTCGGTGACTTAGTCCTTCAACACCACCACCAGCATGGGACGTCTGACTTCTCAACGTGCTGCTGTCCTTCGCCCAGTTCGAGCGGGAGGTCACGGGCGAGCGGATTCGGGACAAGATCGCCGCTTCGAAAAAGAAGGGAATGTGGATGGGCGGCGTGGTTCCACTGGGCTATCGGGTCGAGGACCGCGCTCTGCACATCGTCGATGATCATGCAGCGATCGTGCGCTCCCTGTTCCGGCGCTATCTCGAAGCGGGAAGCGTCGTCTGCCTCAAGCAATCCCTCGACGCCGAGAGTTTGCGGATTCCGATTCGCATCGATGGCGCAGGCCGCTCGACCGGCGGCGGCCCGTTCAGCCGGGGGCACATCTACAAACTCTTGTCGAACCCGATCTATGTCGGCCGCATCGCCCATAAAGGCCAAGTCCACGAAGGCCAGCATCCGTCGATCGTCGATCAGGACCTTTGGGATCGGGTTCAACAAAGCCTGCGCGAACATCTGGGCTCCGCTAGGACGAAGAGAACACGTCAATCGTCCGAAGCTCTGCTGAAGATCCGATGTCCTCGCTCCGGGTCCGTCCGCTCGCGCGATTCCCCCTTTGCTTTAGGCCAGAATGCCTGCGGAGGCGTAAATTCGGCGGCCACGGGCGGGATCTTCGAAGGGAAACGACTCGAGGCCCGCATCTCGCGCCCGCTTTTTCGCGCCGATCAGCGGCTTGGCCGATTCCTCGATCGGCTGACGTTCGCGGCGATGATGAGCGCAGCGAACAGCGCATTGAGGAATTCGTGCGGGAGTTCGATCATGGCGCGACCCGGCGCGCCCAGCCCGCGGCGAGGACGGCGATCGTGGCGACCGCGCTTGCTGCGATATAGAGTTGAACGGTCACCGCGACCATGAACGCGTCTCCTCGGCTTCGCCTTGCGTGGGGGAAGCATCGCGCTGAACCTTCACCAGCGGATAAAATGAGCCGGTCCAATCTATCCGGTATATTTCGATGAATTTGCGCCGAGTGGGGGCAGCGTCCAGGGTGGGCGCGCCGGCCCCTTGCTGAAGGGCGCCTGATGGCGCGAGCCCCTCTCCTGAAAGGGGGTGCTCATGCGGCCATTTTCATCCATCAAGGTGCGCGAAAGCGAATGAGAACTCATCCGGCGCCATAAGTCCTCGAACTCGGCGATCATGGGCTGGGTCTTCGCGACTGGCACCAGTCGCGACGACCAAGGGCCCTCGGCCGCGACCATCCGCATGAGCGCATGCGAGGATTCGCGCGCCGTCGAGGGCATCTGCGCGGCGAAAACACCGCCTGGCGCGAGCGTCGCAGCGAGGCGGGGGAAGAGCGCATGGTGGTCGGAGAGGAAGTCCAAGGCGGCGTTGGCGAAAATTAGGTTCGGCGGTTCCGTGGGCACCCAGTCGACGATGTTCTGCTTGACGAACCGTGCTCGTGGCGCGCGCGTCCGCGCGTGGTCCAGCATCGCCTCGGACGTGTCGAGGCCAGTGATGTCAGCGTCGGGGAAGCGGCGCGACAAGAGTTCGGCGCTATTGCCGGGTCCACAACCCAGATCGTAAACGACCCGCGCCGAAGCCAACGGAATGCGCGCCAGAAGGTCGCGCGCCGCGAGCATCCGCTCGTCCTCGAACTTCATGTAGAGGCTTGGGTTCCAGTCGCTTGAGGGCTGGACCTGAACGGAGACGCGAGGATTTATGAAGGCGAGAGCGGGCTAGGGAGACGGTCCCCAGATTAGTCTACCAATTACGTCAAAAAGGTGAGGCCTCGGACATCGCTGACGGCGAGGTTTCTCGTCAGCCGCAGAAGGGGTCGCACCGTCGCGGCTGAATGGTGCCAAGAACCCATCGGCCTGGCCCTCCTGGTCATCCTGATTTGGCGGCAATTTGCGGCTTAAGCGCTTGACTCTACTTGATTATTGTCGTAAAGGAAAACTCTGCTAAAGGGCGCGGAGGACGGTAAAGGGCGCGGAGGACGGCGCTGACTTTCCGCGGCAAGGGCCCAAATCGGTCCGAACCTAATTTGTCCCGGAATCCCATAGTGACATGGGTGTACGCCGCAGCTTCGTATAAATCGTGCTGTTTGGCGCTCCGCAGGACACGGCCGAGACAATGACAACCAGCGGAATCGCCTGCAAACTTAGGCGATTCCAAGAGGACAATCAAAATAACCACAAGCAATAACGATTTTTAACAGGTTGATGTCTTTTTGATTTTGCCCGCCGGAGGAGAGCCTGGTGTCGGGCCTGGCCCGAGTCGATAGGACGGACCTGGTGAGTAATAAGAAAGCCGCTGCGATCGCCGAGATTTTGAAAATGCGAGACCAGCTCGTTGTTATGCGCGAGCGCCTGGTTCAGCTGAAAGCGGCCACTGCCGCCCGGACAAAGAAGGTCGACGGCCTCTTGATAGATTGCGCGGCCGCCGGCCGCGTGTTCCGGGGGCGAATCGGTCTGCCAGATTGGGACAAGGTGCTCGCTATGCCGGGCCATGAGTTTATCCCTTCGCTTGAAGATGAACTACAAGAAGAAATGGAAAGATGGAAAAACAATCGAGCGGAGAATTCACCAGCCGACCCGGCGGCGGGAGCGCAAGATGCAGCGCTTCAAGAGCGCCGGCTCCGCGCAGAAGTTTCTTTCAACCCACGCCGCCGTCTACAACACCTTCAACGTCCAACGCCATCTCATCTCAGCCCAAACCCACCGTGCGCTTCGCGCCGCGGCGATGACCACGTGGCGGAACGCGGTCGCAGAGACCTGACAATTCCTGAGTCGCTGACGCTTCGCGCTCGCGGCATCGCAACGTGACAGTGCCCCACGGAGTCGTTCTGGTCGAGGCTGCCGGCGGCGGTCCGTCCATGCGGCTCGGCGGCCGAATTGATCGGCCGCCGCGTCAAGCTCTTCGGGCTCGGTCGCATTGGGATCACGCGCTGGCCGCGAGAGTAGCGACGGCGCGGTAGACCGAGGCGCGGCCGGTTTCGCCACGCTCCAGGCGGACGTGGTAGCCGCGATGGCGAAGGCCGGTCAGCGCGGCTCGCGCGGTATGCGGCAACCACCCCGTGGCGGCGATCAGCTCTTCCAACCTGGCGCCCTGATCGCGTTGGAGCAATTCGATCACGCGTGCGATCTTCGTGCCTTGGCGGGGCGCCGTCGCTGTTGGCGCGGCCGTTGCGCTCCGGGCCGCCGCCATATTTGCTGCGGTCTTCGCTTTCGACAAATCATCGTTCGTATTCGGCGAAACGGCCGTGCTTGGTATGGATTGCGAGCCGCGCTCATCGGCCGGGATGGCCTTCAGCCCTGCGACGGTCAATTTCAACGAATACGCTTGGCCTGTTTCCTCGTCGCGTCGCCAGATCTCCATTCCGGACCTCGCTTTGATCTCGCTCACGAGGCCGGCCTTCAGAAGCTTGGCCGCGACCTTCTGCGCCGCGGCGCCTTTCAGGGTCTTCGGCGCGATGAGGCAGCGATCCTTGCGTTTCGACGCCTCGAACAAAATCGCACGTTGTGTGTCAGTAAGTTTGGCAGGAGAACTCATCGGGATCATCCTCTCGGTTTTGGCGGCGCTGTCGCCGTCACCACCGCGAGCCCCGAACCGGCGACGAGCCCGGCGGGGCCGAAGAATTCGCCGATCATTTCATCGGCGGGTCACTCCTGCAGGCGCCTGAGCGCCCTTGAGCACGTCACGACCATTGCTCTTGAGCGGGACGAAAGCGAGTGAACTCTGAGGTTTACGGGCAAATAGCGATTTATAGTTAGCGCCTTCGGTTTGCCCGCGAGCGACTTTGACATTCGCTGCGTCAAATCGTTTCTCGCACTAAATCCGCGACGCGCCGCCTCGTTTTGAAGGGATGCCAAGCTGCGATGGCCATCAGTTCGATTCCTGCATCCCCCACCAGGTAGTCCGCACGAGCGGCGGCGGTTTCCGCGGTTCCGAAATCGTACGACATTATAAAGAGTTAGCGTGGCCAAGTAGGGTCTGCGGCGGCTATTTGGCGGGGTTGTCCGGCTTTTGCGGCGGAATGCCGCTCAGAGTCTCTGGCCGCAAAATTCCGTTTCCCAAATGCGCGCTGGTTGGGCCTCGCGAGGCAACGAGCGTCGGAGATCCTGAAGGCGGCGCCGATCTCGGAATGAGACTTGCGGGCCGCGGGTGATAGGTTGAGCGGATCGGGTTTTGATCAAGTCTGTGCGGGCGCCTTGAGACCGAGCGCGGACCACTGATCCGACCAAGCCATCGGAAGGTCCATCAGGCGCTTGATGCCGAAGCCCCGCGGCAGCCGTCCGTCGATCGCCGCCTTGACGAGGGCCGCGCGACGAGGGAGGGACCAATGGCGGAAAAGCGGAAGCTTGCAGCGATCCTGGCCGCCGACGTCGTCGGCTTTAGTCGGCTCACCGGCGCAGACGAGGATCGCACTTTGGCGCGGCTCCGGGCTCTACGCAGCGATCTGATCGACCCCACCATCGCCGTGCACAACGGACGTGTGTTCAAGCGTACTGGCGATGGGGCGCTCGTCGAGTTTCGCAGCGTGGTCGAGGCCGTGCGCTGCGCCATCGAAGTGCAAAACGCCATGGTCGAGCGCAACGCAGGCGTAGCGCAAGATCGCCGCATCGAATTCCGGATCGGCATTCATGCCGGCGACGTCGTTGAGGAGAGCGACGGCGATCTGATGGGCGACGGCGTCAATATCGCCGCGCGCCTCGAGGGCATCGCTAAGCCCGGCTCCATTTGCCTCTCTGAACAAGCCTATTGGCAGGTCAAGGCCCGCCTCGACATCGCGGTCAGCGATCTGGGCCCGACCCAACTCAAGAATATCGCCGAGCCGAATTCGAGCCTTTTCGCTCCAGGTCGGGCTTTCCGCCGAAGCGAGGCTGGCCGCGCCGGCAGAGCCGACTGCGGCGGAAAGGCCGGGGGAACGGCCGTCCCCGCCAAACAAACCGTCAATTGCCGTACTGCCCTTTCAGAACATGAGCGGGCGAGACTGAGATTGCGGCGAGCACCTTCGACAGGCGAAGTGTGGCCGCTAGAAATTTCGGGCTCTGACAGCACCCGCCGGAAACGGCCCGCCGCTCTTGCCCTCGAAATCCGGACGCGTTGTTCAAGTTGGCGTTTGGCTGCGCCAGCCGCCCCTCATCAGCTGCCGGAGGCCAGAACGCTTTGAACAAAGCCAATTTGTCCTCGCCGTCTAACGGCTCGTCGGCAACACGCATCACAACAAGCTACCCTTTTCCGATCGATCCCGCGATCGGCGAAGACCCACTCCAGCAACCACGTCGAAATGCTGCGGCGAGGGGCAATGCTTGAACCCGCAAAATAGCCGACAAGTCCTCGCCGGAAGCAGCCATCCTGACCCACCAATCGGGCTATAGCTTCGATTTGCCGAACTTTGTGAGCGAGCGCCGCTGCCTGCGTATCAGGACGTGCACTCTCGACAGTCTTTTTGGCCATGAACTGCAGGAGACTAACATCGTCGCTCCTGCCGCGAGGTGTCTGGGGAGAATGAAGAAGGACGGCAACGGATGGCCGCCCGTCGCGGCCCGCTCGACCGAACTCCTGGAGGTAGTCCTCCACCGACGACGGATGCTGCCAATGAATAACCATTCGCACGTTTGAAACGTCGAGCCCCATCCCGAATGCGCTTGTGCAGATGATCCGATCCACACACGGTCGGCTCTCTCCGACAAACCGCTTTACGAGTTGCTCCCGCTCCCACGCCGACGCGAGGCGGGAATGATAAAACGGGGTCTCCAAATTCTGATCACGAAGGTATCGCTGCAGCGCCTCCCCAATTTTGCGGGTCGGCACGAAGATCATCACTTTTCCCCCGTTTGAGAGGGGGAGTTGGCACAGCTGGGCGATGATCTGTTGCCGCTCCGCCGGCGACGCCTTCCATCGAAGAAGGGAGATGTTGGGCCGATCTACGTCGCGGACAAAAACTCGGGCGTCACCCACTCCGAGGGACGCTAAAATCCGCTGCTGCATCTCCACACCGGCGGTCGCCGTGAATGCAAGAACCGGGGGCGAGCCTAGGGCTTCCCGAACCTCTCTCAGCCGACCGTACTCGGGCCGAAAGTCCCGGCCCCACTGGTCGATGCAGTGGGCCTCGTCGACTACGAGGAAGGCAGGTCGGATTGACCGCAGCACCTGGAGTTCGCTCTCGTTTTGAACAAAGAACCGTTCCGGCGCCGTGTAGAGCAGCTTAAAGTTCGTCTTCGCCAAGAGCCTATAGCGGAGCCGCTTTTCATCGCCGTCTAGATCGCTGTTGACGAAGGTGGACGGTATCTTGAGCCTGAGGAGTGCGGAGATCTGTTCAGCCATCAGCGCCTTCAGGGGGCTGACGACAACGGTCACACCCTGTCGCAAGACGGCGGGCAGCTGAAAGCACCGGAAGCAGGTGATGCACGTCTGCGTCAGCGTCGCGGCACCAAATTCCGCACTCGACGCATCGGTGGTTGTCGCGAAGGAATACGCTCTCCCGGACCTTGGCCCAGTTGGGAACATCTACAGGTGATGCAGTCAAGGGTCGCGCTCACAACACTGATACGGGTCCAACATGGATTTACCGTATGGCGGGGGAGCAGGCCAGTTCTATGGACATAGCCTCCAAATCTGCATAGCTCGGCCATGGCCGCCTTCCCTCTCGCCGGTGTTCAAGGCACCCGGCGGTTACAGGGCAATTCCCCACGCTCCGCCACGCTCGCAGCAAGCAGTTTCGCACGGCTGCAGTGGGACCGAAATCGCCGCGATGACCTTCAATGGGCGAACCTTTTCCGGGCGCTCCCAAACAGTCGGCAGAACGCGCCCGCACGTCAATTACATATGACGACACTCTTGTGATCTCTGGACCCCGGTCCTTCCTAAGGCGACCCATGTGGGCGCGCTTCCCGCCCAATTGAGGCGTCCAAGGCCGCGGACTGCTGCGTCCGCAATACGTCGGGAGCGGCAGTTCCGTGCATGGTCACGCGCCATCGCAATCGCATCGTGAGCGCGAGTCCCCTTGGAGCGATGTCGCAGTCTGTCGACGTGGGCCGGGGTCACACACGTTTGTGTCAAAGAATGTATCATCTCGATCGAGTCGACGCCGGCATGTTTCGCTTCGACCGCAGAGGGGTTAACGCCCGTGTCTCGCAACCAGAACGTTCCAGTCGAGGCCGACGACCGCCCGGGAAATCTTCTCGCGCTGGCGCTGTTAGCGCCGGTCGTAGGCGCGGCAGCCGGCCTCGTCGGAGCGCTATTTCGGCTCGCGCTCGAAAAAGCAGACCGCATGCGCGACGCCTTGATAGGCTGGGCGCACGGCGAACACCTTCTAGGGTTCTTGACCGTTGCGGGCGCTTGCGCCGCCGCGATTCTCGTCGCGGCATCGCTGGTTCGGCGGTTCTCGCCGTATGCATCGGGGAGCGGCATCCCTCACGTCGAGGCGGTGTTGAACGAGGAGCTGCCGGAAGCGCCGTTTCGCATCATTCCAGTGAAGTTCGTCGGCGGGGTGCTGGCGATCGGGTCGGGGCTGGCGCTCGGTCGTGAGGGGCCGAGCGTGCAGATGGGCGCGACCATGGCCCACCTTTTCGGAAAGGTGTTCCTCCGCAGCTGGCCGGACTGCAGGGTGCTGCTCGCCGCCGGCGCTGGCGCTGGCCTCGCGACTGCGTTCAACGCGCCGATCGCGGGCGCCGTTTTTGTCCTGGAAGAATTGGTGCGCCGTTTCGAGCCCCGCATTGCGATTGTGGCCCTCGGCGCTTCGGCGACCGCCATCTCAGTATCCCGCATGCTGCTCGGGGACGTTACGGACTTCCATGTCGAAGCATTGGACTATCCTGGAGCGGAAACGAGGCCGCTCTACTTTGTTCTCGGCGCGGCCGCCGGGCTCCTGGCGATCGTCTATAACCGCACGCTGCTCGCGGCGCTCGCCGCCGCCGAGCGGCTCGCCCGGTGGCCTGTGGAACTGCGCGCAGGACTGATCGGGGCGGCCGTCGGGACGCTGGCTTGGTTCAGGCCCGATCTCGTCGGCGGCGGCGACGCGATCACTCAGCGCACCCTGCTGGGGGCGGAGGCGCTTGCAACACTTCCACTGGTGTTCCTGCTCAGGCTCGGGCTCGGCGCGGTGTCGTACGCTGCGGCGACGCCGGGTGGGCTGTTTGCGCCCTTGCTTGTGCTGGGCGCGCAACTCGGCCTGTTCATCGGACTGCTTTTTCGTCTGGCATTTCCCGATCTCGGTATTCAGCCCGAGGGATTCGCCGTCGTCGGCATGGCGGCCTTCTTTACCGGAGTGGTGCGGGCTCCTCTGACCGGCATCGTGCTTGTCACCGAGATGACGGCAAGCGTCACGATGCTCTTGCCGATGCTGGGCGCATGCTTTGTCGCGATGCTGGCGCCTACCCTGCTCCGCGACGCACCGCTCTACGATTCACTACGGGAGAACACATTAAGAGGCAAACGAGCGCTCCGCGGTCAGGTAGAAAGCGACCGTCCGTAGTCGGGCACCGTCGTCAACGCCGCCCCACCTCATTGAAGGCGAGGGTGGCGTGCCAGCGCTCCCGCAGCCGCAACGACATAATCGAGATCGACTCGTTCGTTCCGCAGTTCATATCCTTCTCAGTTAAGGATTGGAAAGTCGGCTCCTCCATGGTCGTCCGAAAGGGCACGGGCAAGGCCGCAACTCAGGCGAAGCGGAACAGGACTGCGGCGTTGCAGCTTCTCAAGAGGATCCCCGATCTTGGGATTATCGGGCCGCTCGCATCATCATGTAAGACCGCTCTTACCGTTGAAAGAAAACGCGAGGCGCATTCATGTCTGCCATCCATGGCGTCGAGGGGTTGATCAAGTGGATAAAGCGCGACGAGTGGCGGAGCGACTTCGAAGCAGTGTTCGACCGCCATGTCGGCTCCGCCTGTCGCGGCGCGGGCGTCGAGCTCGAGGAGCTCGCGGATATCATCGGCGATCATGGGATGACCGTGTTGTGGGGATGCGCTTTTGAGGATTTTGTGTCTTCGGGCTCCGGCGAGCGGAACGTCGCGGACGAGTATCTCAAGCGACGGGGCTGGAAGGAGAGCGCCGGGGCGCGGGCCTACATCCGGGCGCTGCGGACCTCCGTAATGAGCCTCTACGAAGTCAGCGACGTCGTGGTCGGCGAGAGCTTCCTGGCGCGCGACCTCGTGCGCGGCGGAGAGCCGGTGCGGGTGTTCGAGCGCTCCGCCACCCGCAGTCTTTCTCAATGGGACAGGATTGCCGCCCGGGTCGTCACCGTTCTCGGCAAGACGCAGATCTCGGGCGCAGCGCTGCCGTTCTCCCACCCCCTGGCGGAAGAGGCCGTTGCTTCGATTGAGCGGGTCCGGAAAAAGGCGCGCGCGGAGGCGGGGAAGCTCGCCAAGTCGCTCGGCCGGAATGTCGACGAGATCGACTTTGCGGCCGTGACCGGCCTTGAGGAAGTTTTGGCCAGTTCGGAAAGCGAGCGACACGGTCATCCGGATCGATCGCTCGGTCTTGCCTTCGCGCGATGCGAGCGTCTCCAGAGTCTGGCGGGGGTTGGACAGAAGTTCGTCCAGCCAGCGATGGGCGTTGCCAAGGGCTTCGATCAGGATCGCGCGCGCGTTAGCGCGCATCGGGCGGGCGCCAGTCGTTGCGTCGCTCGCGCCTTGGATGATCTCGCGCCTGCGATAAGGCGACGGCGGCGTCCATGGCAGTGTCAAGGGGACTTCGCGCTGTCGTCTCCCTCTGCAAGCTCCGACAGGCGGATTTGGATCGCCGTGCCGCCGATCGCGACGCGATCAATCCGGTCGCGAATGTCGGTTTGCGAGGCGGGACGGTCTGCGGACAGCTTGCCGACGGCTTCAGTGACGAGCGCTTCGACCTCGGCGGCGGGAACGCGGACGATCGATCCCGTTTTGCTCTTGTCGCCTTGCAGAGCCGCCTGCGAGACGTAATACCGCCAGCGCTTGGACCCCTTCCTCGCCCAGGTCGGGCTCATCCGGTTGCCCCGATCGTCGAAAAGCTTTCCCGCGAGCAGAGCTTCGGACGATTGACGTGTTCTCTTCGTCCTAGCGGCGCCAAGATGATTGTGCAGGCTTTGTTGAACCCGATCCCAAAGGTCCTGATCGACGATCGGCGGATGCTGGCCTTCGTGGACTTGGCCTTTATGGGCGATGCGGCCGACATAGATCGGGTTTGACAAGAGTTTGTAGATGTGCCCCCCGGCTGAACAGGCCGCCGCCGGTCGAGCGGCCCGCGCCATCGATGCGAACCGGAATCCGCAAACCCTCGGCGTCGAGGGATTGCTTAAGGCAGACGACGCTTCCCGCTTCGAGATATCGCCGGAACAGGGAGCGCACGATCGCGGCATGATCTTCGACGATGCGCAAAGCGCGGTCCTCGACCCGATAGCCCAGCGGAACCACGCCGCCCATCCACATCCCCTTCTTCTTCGAAGCGGCGATCTTGTCCCGAATCCGCTCGCCCGTGACCTCTCGCTCGAACTGGGCGAAGGACAGCAGCACGTTGAGAGTCAGACGCCCCATGCTAGTGGTGGTGTTGAAGGACTGAGTCACCGAGACGAAGGAGACGCCATGGGCGTCGAACGTCTCGACCAGCTTGGCGAAGTCGGCGAGCGATCGAGTCAGCCGATCGACCTTATAGACGACGATGACGTCGATCCGTCTGGCCTGCACTTCGATGAGCAGTTTCTGCAAAGCTGGCCGATCCATCGAGCCGCCGGAAAAGCCGCCATCGTCGTAACGGTCCCGGACCAACCGCCAGCCCTCGTGAGCCTGGCTCTTGACGTATGCCTCGGACGCCTCACGCTGAGCGTCGAGGGAATTGAAGTCCTGCTCGAGCCCTTGGTCGGTCGAGACGCGCGTGTAGATCGCACATCGCAAGCCCCGCTTGGTTGTCAGGTTCTTCATCGGGGCGGGCTTCCTAGCGAGGCGTCATGCGCTTTCCTCGCGCCGGCGCTCGCCTCGCCCTTTCGGCGATCCCTTCCGCGACCCGCAGCGTCAACTTTTGCCTGCCGAAGCCCGAAAAAGCGATGGCCGTTCCAGTTGGTCCCCGTCATCGCCTTGGCGATCTGGGATAGGCTGCCAAAAGTCTGGCCATTCCAGGCGAAGCCCTCCTCCAGGATCATGACCCGCTCGAGCTGGCCCTTCCATTCACGAACGAGCAGCGCGCCGGCCTTCAGTGCGACGCCCTGCCGAGTCTGTGGGGCGCGACTGTCGAAGGGGACGCCGGCGCCGTCGTCCTTCTCGGAGCGAAGGTTCCGCCGGATCGATTTGTCGAGATCGCCGAAAGCGTCTGACTGAAGTCGATAGGCGAGCACCCTCATAAAGAGCCGGCGAGGGAGATGAGCAGGCGCTTCGCCGCCCAAATGGGTGCGCCATTGACGCAAAGCTCGTGACAACCAAACCCCGCGCCGGCCTAAAGCCGGTCCGGCTCGAGATCCCCGACCACTGGACCCCCGAGACCGCCCTCGCCGTGTTCGAACTAATCAACGACATCCGCGATCAGATCTGGTCACGATACGCGATCGAAATCCAGGACGAGCTCCGCCGACAGCTCAAGATGGACCACACCGACGCAAACGCCGCCACGCCCCCACAAGACTTCTGACACACCAAATCGCCCCGAAACGACGCCGACGCTCCCTGACCGCGATCTGAACGAACAGCCATTCCCGTCGCGCTCAGGCCGCCGCTCCCGGGCGTGATTGCGAGAATGTCACCGGCGCTGCGTTTTGAGGCAAAGACGCCGTACCGGCGTCCTACTTGAACAGGCCGAGTATTCCATGTCAGACGCGGGCAGGCGCTTCGAAGGGAGGTCCAGTCCTTGGCGACCGTCAGGATCATTCTGCACGGCAAGGCGGCCGGCGACGCCCGCGTCCGAAAGGCGGTCCAGGCGCTCCGGCGAGACGGCCATCTTATCGAGGTCCGCGTCACATGGGAGCCGGGGGATGCGGCGCGATTGACGGCCAAAGCCGTCGCCGAGGCGCGGAACGAGGGCCTTGACTGCATCGTCGCGGGCGGCGGCGACGGGACGATCAACGAGGTGTTCGCGGCGGCCTACGCGGCCGGATTGCCTGCAGGTAGCGCGCTCGGCGTTCTTCCCTTAGGCACCGCCAACGACTTTGCGCATACGGCCGGCGTGCCTGTCGACGACCTGACCGCAGCGCTGCAAATCGCGGCGAGCGCGCCGCCGCGCGCGATCGATCTCGGTCTCGTCGACGGCAGACCGTTCGTCAATCTCGTCTCGGGCGGCTTCGGCTCGCGCGTCACCGTCGAGACAGACCCCGAGCTCAAGCGGCGCCTCGGCGGGCTGGCCTACGCCATCACCGGCATCTCCCGCTTCGCCGAGCTTTCGGCGAACCGCGGCGTCTTTCGCGCCGAGGGCTTTTCCTGGGAGGGCGCGTTTATCGCGCTCGCGATCGGCAATGGCCGGCAGGCCGGCGGCGGTGTGCGGCTCTGCCCGAACGCGCTGATTGACGACGGCCTCCTGGACCTGACGATCCTGCCCGACCTCGCCCGGGCGGCCCGTCTCGACGCTTTTTCCCGGCTTATGCGCGAAGGCGCGGCGGCCCTGCGCGCCGAAATGGCGACCGCCCGAAGTTCCTGGATCGAGGTCGAGACGGCGGACGACCCGAACGGGCTTTCCATCCCTGCAAGATTTCAACCAAAGAGACAAATGACCGAGGAGACAATTCCGATGAAGGCAATCGTTGTGACGGACCAGGCCGCGAGAACGGCCGGGATGAAGCTGGTGGAGCAGCCCGAGCCGCAGGCAGCGATAAACGACGTCGTCGTTCAGGTTCATGCGGCGGGATTCACCTCGGATGAGTTGACGTGGCCCCCGACCTGGACCGATCGCCTCGACCGTGACCGAACACCGTCGATCCCTGGGCACGAGCTGGCTGGAGTGGTCACCGCTCTCGGCTACGGCACGACGGGATTGTCGGTAGGACAGCGAGTGTTCGGCCTCGCCGACTGGCATCGCGACGGCACCCTGGCGGAGTATGTAGCCATCGAGGCACGCAACCTCGCGCCGCTGCCGGGCGACGTCGACTTCACGGTGGGCGCGAGCCTGCCGATCTCGGGCCTGACCGCGTGGCAGGGACTGTTCCAGCACGGCCGCCTTCAGGCGGGGCAGAGCGTAATCGCACACGGCGCGGCTGGCGCAGTCGGGTCGATGGTGACGCAACTCGCACGATTGGCTGGCGCCTACGTCATCGGCACCGGCCGCGCTGCCGACCGTCAGAAGGCGCTCGACTTCGGCGCGAACGAGTTCGTCGACCTCGACAACGACGCGCTGGAAGACGTCGGCGGCGTCGATCTGGTGTTCGATGTCATCGGCGGCGACATCGGGAAGCGGTCCGCAGGCCTGGTTCGAGCCGGAGGAACGCTGGTGTCCATCATGGGGCCGGCCGAGACACGGCCCGCCGATGGCCTAGCGGTCGACTTCGTTGTCGAGTCCGATCGAACCCAACTGAGTGAGATCGTCCAGCGGGTGCGGGACGGACGACTGCGGACGAACATCGGCACCGTCGCGACCCTCGACGATGCCGTCGCCGCCTTCAATCCGACCGAGCGGATCAGCGGGAAGACGATCATCCGCGTTCGTCCGTGAGCGACACGCGCCCATCCCTGCAACATTTCCACCAAACGGGCAAATGACCGAGGAGACAATTATCATGAAGGCGATTGTGGTGACGGATCAGGCCGCGGGAACGGCCGGGATGTCGCTGGTGGCGGTCCCAACGAAACGCCGCTCAATGCATCTTCCGTGACGAAAACATGCGGGACAAAGCCGCTTCGGAGAATCTCTTTGACCGCCGCGATGCATTCCCTTCTCATTCTTGCCCCAAAACAGCGGAACCGCCGGGTCGGAGAGCATCGTGCTGCGGGCACAACGCGACGCTTCAATACGCGGTCCGCTCAGATCGGCGCCGCGATCGCGCGCGAATTCTCTTACGCGCTGCTGCACGCCGTGGTCGGGAGCGATGAGGCCTCTCTGAGAAGCTGCAGGTCGGCGGCTCGGGCATCACGGCGATCGCCCGCCTTCTCGGAGAAGATCGCGCCGCCCGCGGCCCGCGCGCCCCTGACCTTCCAGATTTCGTATTGGTCCCTGGAGCGACCGAGCGAGTTCCGGCTCTACCGGGTGTTCGACCTCGCCGTGGGTACGTCCGCCTGGATTTTCGCGACCTGCTCGGCACCCAGGCGCATCTCAAGGCTGCTACGAAAATGACTCCGCTGCGGGTTGGCGTCACGTGGCCTGCGCATTGGGTTCGAGGGTGACGCGATACCCGAGGCGTTCGAGGCGGCGTTTGAGGTTGGCGACGGTTCGGGATTGGCCGATCTGGTCGAGATAGGCTTCGCCGAGATCGCGGTAGGGCAAGTTCTTAGCGAGCATGTGATAGGCGGAGACGAGGATCTTGTGGGCGATGGCGAGGGCGGCGCGGAGAGCGCCGCGGCGGGCCTTGAGGCGGTGGTACTTGTCCTTGAGGTAACTGCCCTTGGTCTTCGAGGCGGAGATCGCGGCGCCGACCAGGATGGCGCGGAGGTGGATGTTGCCCTTGCGCGCCCGGCCGCTCTTCTGCCTGCCGGCGCTCTCGTGATTGCCGGGACAGACGCCCGCCCAGGCCGACAAATGATAGACGCTCACGAACACGCTCATGTCGACGCCGATCTCGGCGATCAGCACGGCGGCAACCACCCAGTCGACGCCCGGAATCTGCATCAGGAGCGTGTGCGGCGCGCGATAGGGCTCGAGCCGCTCGTCGATGCGCAGGTCGAGCGCTGCGATGTCGGCCTCGATGGCTTCGAGCCGGCGCAGTTGCATCGTCAGGAGGAAGCGGTGATGCTCCTCGAGCCGCCCGTCGAGCGCCAGGATCAGATCGGCGCGCTTGCGGCGCAACCGGCCCCTGGCGAGATCGGCCATCGCCTCGGGAGAGGCCTCGCCCGCAATCAGCTCCCTGAGCATCGCGCGGCCGGAGACGCCGAAAACGTCGGAAGCGACGCTCGCCAGCTTGATGTTGGCGGTCTCCAGGAGCTTCAGGAGCCGATTGCGTTCAGCCGCTTGGCTCTCCACGAGCTTGCGGCGGTAGCGCAGCAATTCGCGCAGCTCCCGCAGCGGCCGGGGCGGCACGAAGCTCTTGGCGATCAGGCCGTGCCGAACCAGATCGGCGATCCACTCGGAATCCTTCACATCGGTCTTGCGCCCCGGCACGTTGCGGATGTGCCGGGCGTTCCCGACGATGAGGTCGAAACACCCCTCGAGGACGGAATAGACCGGGCGCCAGTAGACGCCCGTGCTCTCCATCCCGACGTGCGTCACGCCCGCTTCCAGCAGCCAGTCCCGCAGCGCTTCGAGGTCCCGCATCATGGTGCGAAACGTCCGCACCTCCTTCTTCGGTTGCGCCCCGGGCGCGCCGACGAGAACGCACGCCACGACCGTCTCCTGATGCACGTCCAGACCACAACATCGCTCGATGATCGCTTGCATCATCGCCTCCTTCCGTCAGAAGGCGACCGTGACGCTGCAGGTACGTTCAAGACACTGCTACGCGTGCTCCCCGTTCCCGAGGGCGACAAAGAATGGTACCTCTATGCAGCGCGGGCCGGACTGCCATTCGGGGTCGCAAGCCACCGCAGTTTCGTCAGCCTCAGCACGGTCGCCCATCGCTGAGGCTCCGACAAATCGGCCCGCGCCGCCAGCATTTTCATTCATAATGGTGCGCCGCAGGCGCTGGTTGGCTGCCATGAAAATAGCTCTGCCATGAAAATAGCTCTGAGGAATTGGCGTCGTGCGGCCCGCCCCCGTCATTTTCATCCATAATGGCGCGCCCCCCGGGCGCTGGTTGGCTGCTTAGGGCATTGCGTGGACTGCCGGCTTGAATTGATGCCGAGCCCGGCAACAACCAAATGAGAGGCGGCGTGTTCAAAAAGGGGGCTCCGAAATGGAAGATACGCCCAAGAAACAGAGTTTTGTCGTCGATCTCAACTCCCTGCCGCCTTTGTTTCCGACGCATCTGCATTCGGCGGAGTTCTGGGAGCAACTCGGACGGACGGTCGCGACGTTCGGGCACCTCGAAGAGGTCTTGGGCAAGGCGATATTCGCCCTGACGGCGACGGTCCGGTACGACGAGGCCGAGATACAAGGCGCTTTCGAGCGGTGGCTCCCGACGCTGGAGCGCGCGCTGACCGACCCGTTGGGCGGACTGATCGAAATCGTACGGGAAGGCCTACCGCAGTCATCCGGACGCCACGTTCGACAATCTCGACGATCTGCTGGACGAACTGCGGCGCGCGTCCGCAATTCGCAATGTCCTGTGTCACGGCTCATGGCGAAAGCCAGACGCCGAAGGCAGATCGCTGCCGCTCTTCGTGAACCGCCAAAAGGAAGTTTTTTGCACGCCCGTGGACATCGAATTCCTGCGCCAGACGCAGCGCGCTGCGGTCGAATTGGTTTGTCACGTGATCAATTCGATCACAACGATGGGCTGGCAGTTTCCCGGCATGAAGGGTCCAGGAGCCGTCATTTATCGGCGGAATTAGTAAATTAGCGACATGGCCGCTGCCGCGAAAGCCGGGTAACCCCCCGAAGTTCTCCCTGTCCTGACGCGTTCGGGCGCCGTTCGGGGGGGTCAAGGCGAGGGCCTGGAGCGCCGGCGGCGCCTCGACATGGACTTCGATGTTCGGAATGCCGGTCGAATGGAAGGCAGTCGAGAGGTCGCCCCAGGGGATCTGGATCGTCGGCCTCAAGCCCTTTCCGAAGTTGCACGAGCCCGTGTCCGGCCGGGCCAGCGTGACGAGACGCCCGTTGCGGCGCGCGCGGACGCCATCGGCGATCCCTTCGATCATCGTCTTCAAGCTGCCGCGCGAAGCATTGAAGCCGGCGGTGAGATAAATCGTCAGATGGGTCTACGCCCAGCACGCCTCGATCGAGCCGTGGCTGAAGACCACGAGCCCGGCGCCGGAGAAGGAATGGCTGCAGTCGCCGGAGGACCGCGCCAAGCTCGACGGAACTCTACGAGTGCATCCCCTGCGCCTCGTGCTCGAAAGCGCGAACAGAAAAAGCGCAAGGGGCAGAAATGGCGGACCGGATCGGAGGGCCGCATCAGCGTGGTCAAGCGGCGCCACGGGCTCGACCGCTGCCGATACAAGGGCGACAGCGGAATGTGACGCTGGGTCGGGCTCGGTGTGATCGGCGACAACCTCATCGCCATCGGCAACGCCATGGAAAAGAAATCCAACTCGTAGCCATCAGACTTCGATCCTCGCCACAAAGCCCGCCCGACACGTCCGGCGGGCTTTGCTTTGCTCACCCGGCGCGCGCAACCATCAGGAAAACGCCACCGGAAAGTAACTAGTCGAGGATTTGGAATATGCGATGGGAACTCATATCAACAATGGCACGATGGCCATTGACCACCGCGGCGCCATAGCCGGGCCGACCGGCAATCGGGGCCGGCTTGAGCCCAGCCGGCAGCGGCTCACCTTGCCGAGGGACGCCAGGGACAGAGACCGACGGGCCGCCACCCGCAGCGCCTTCATAGTCTGGCGCGGTGACCGTGCTCGGCAGGCTGCTTGGCAAGCCGGGAGCCGCCTCCGGGGAACCGTAAACTCCGCCGAGACTGCCCGGAGTTGACGGCGGGGGACCGTACACTCCGCCGAGCTGGTCCTGTGCGTAGCCCGCAGAATCCCATCTCGAACAGAACGACAAGCGAAAGGACGAGCCGGCGCATGAAATTCTCCTCCGCAGGGATGATCTTTCGGTTCAACGCTGACGCAACGGCCGCGGCGGCCTCCGGGCGACAGCCGCGACCTTAGCAGGAGGCCCCGCTGAGCGCCAGAACCGGCGCCGGGGCCCCGGGCCCCCGCGACCCCCGCCCAGATCGCTCGCAAGTCGCCGCCCTACTGCGGCGCCGGACATCCCCCCGGCTGCGATCCAATATCTCAAGCAGCATCCAGAGCTAGCTTAGCTAAGCCAGCGGCGCAGTTTGATGCCAAGTATGGCGCGGGGTCAGCGACGCGAGCTGGGCGCACGTCAAGCACCGCCCATCGGGACCATGAGCCAGGGCTTTCAGTTCGAGGGCGGCGATCCGGCCCAGTGGTCAAGCTGGAGATCTGTCACCCCAGAGGCCAAGAACACAATGCTCGCCATGGCGCGCAAGGCCATCGCGAATGGAGCTCCTCGAGCCAGCGTGATCGAGCGCATGCGGAAATTTGGTCTCGATCCGTCCGACCTCTGACGGCGACGCTCAGCTGCGGAAATTTTCCCATTGGGAGTTGTAAAAGTTCGTTGCCGACCACGCGTCACGCAGCAGCCTCGCGGGCCTGTTCGCCCGTGAGCACCGTGGTCTTGCCGGTTTTGACGACGTGTCTCGGCAAGGATTTTGAGAAGCCGACGGTCAAGCAGCACCTCGCGGTCGACCGGCGGCAAGTTTTGCTCGTCGCTTGATGATGCCGGTCAGCAATGACACGCTGCTGTGCGTTGTGCGCAGACGCGGCAGTCCGGGCTTCGAACCGCCATTCGTCGTCGGGATCGATGACTGGGCATGGCGGCGCAACCAGCGCTACGGGACGATCATCTGCGATCTCGAGCGTCGCAAGACGATCGCACTGCTCGGGCGTCAGCGAGCCGAGGGCAGCGTTGGCCTTCTGGATATGCTTGAGCCACGCCGGCGAGTTGAATTTGTGAAGGATGACCTGGCTCGAGAGCTCGATGAGAGAGACAGGTACCGAAGGCGGATCCTGACTGGCGACCATGATGCTTGTCCCCTTGTGGCGCATCTCGCGAACGACTTCGATTAAGCCAGCGACGAGGTCGGGGCTCTCGATGTACTTGTGTGCCTCGTCGAACACGACGAGTTTGTTGAACGAGCGCTCGACCCCGTTCTCGTCGCGATACTTTGCGTCGGCGAAGAGCTGGAGGAGCACAACGAAGAGGCCGAGTGCCTCGTCCTTCTCGATGAACTCGTCGCGGAGGTCGACTATGATGAGGCGGCCTGGGCGGATCTCGTCCTTCAGGCGAACCGAGTCGTCGATGTACTCGCTCGCGAGTTCAAGCCGCATCTTCGCCATGTTCTTCAGGTGGTCTGGCAGCGACGAGGCTTCGATCTCGCGGTCCAGCCCCTCGAGTGTGAGTTCCTCGCGCAGCGACTTCATCATGCGCTTGAGCTGACGGATGTAGGTCGCCTGGTTGCCGACGGCACCCATGAGAAAGCACCAGTGGCTCGTCTGCAGTTCGGCGGCGGCGAACTTCAGCGGGCGCACCTCGATGCCCGGGTATTTCTTCTTACGCTCCTCGAGCTGGTCGGCGGGAGCTAGGAGAAGGACGTCAGCGAGCGAGCACGGCTCGGCGCCGAAGGTCTCCTTCAACGCCTTCACTTGGGCGGCCTCGCTGTTCGGCGCGACCATCGACGTGAACTCCGGTGGATAGTCCATCGTCTGGCTATAGTGGAAGATGACTGTCGCGAGCGGCCGCGGCAGGACGTTGATGTTCGGGATGGGTAGCGAGGCCATCTCGGCGATCGTCCCGAGGGTGTAGCTCTTGCCGCCGCCCTGCACACCGAAGAGGCTGATGGTGTGCGTTTGATTCAGGTCGATTGCGACGCGCCGGCCAGAGACGTCGCCGAGGAGTCCGTACTGGGGCGAGTTGCCGGTGACCCCGAGCATGATGTCGTAGGGCACGGCAGGCGTTAGCTGCGCCTCGACGCTCGGAGCGGGCCGCGGTTCATCTGATGCCGGCAGCTCGCGACGTGCCAACACGGGTGCCACGTTGGCTGCAGGAGCCGTCTCGGGAAGGGTCTCCGGCACACTTGGGTGCGTTACGGGCGCCACGGAGGGCGTGGGCACGGCCTCCTGCGGAGCGGTGGGCAAGGGCGGCGTGACGTCGGGCTGGCGGCCGCGCAGCTCCTCCCAAGACACCGAGCGGTCGCGCGGCGAGCCGAGGAAGGCTGCCGTGTCGAGCGTCGGCACGGAGGGCGCACGCTCGCGGCGGTGGCGAACTTCGGCGACACCTCGCGGGCGCGGGCCACCGCGTTTGGGGGTCCAAAAGGACGGGGAGGGTCTGGCAAGCCAGTGGACGATTTCTGCGCTGGCATTGCCGACCGTACCTTCCGCAGTCTGGAGGAAGTCAGGAGCGCCCACGCATTGTGCGATCACATTGACGGTATGGCGCCGCTCTCGCCGCCCGAGGTCCCACCCGACGAATGAAAATCTAACTCATTTTGGCTCCAGCGCATTTATCGCCGGGCCGAATTCGTCCATCGGCTGCGCCGCGTCCCACATGCGCTCGAAGTGCGCTTCGAACTTCGCGGCAGCGCCAGGGTCACGGATGACGATCAGGTCGTTGTCCTGTGCGTTCTCGCCGCTCGTGCTGAAATTCGCCGAGCCCGTGCGCAGAAGAGTGCCGTCGACCTCGTAAGCCTTGAGGTGCATGAACGGGCCGCGGGGGTTCGGTCTGCAACAGCTGGTCAAAGAGCTGAAGCCATACATCGTGGGATGGCGCGGCTACTTCGGCTTCTGCCAGACCCCGCGAAGTCCTCACGCGCGATGCGAGTCCAGCTCGCGATCGGCGCGATCGCGATAAAGCCAAACAGCAGCGGCAGGCCCAACCAAGTCCAACGGTCTCCGAGAAAGGCTCCCGCTCCTTTGCGATCGAAGGCCCCGGGCGTGAAATAGCCTGCAAGGAAGAAAAAAAGTCCCATGAAAAAGGCCGCGTTCACCCACAAAAAAACCCATGCTCGCGGGATCGGCGGATCAGGCAGCGGTATCTCCGCCGGATGCGGCCCTACATAAGCCTCGGCCGAATGATGGGCGACCACAAGCAGGATCAGAATGACCCGCACCGCGTCGACATATTCCAGGCGATTGGCTTTTGCCGCGGCAAATCCGAGGCGAACCGCGTCGGGCTCCGGTTTCATGCGCACGCTCCTCGAGCCGGGCGCCGGCTCAGGTTCGAGCCGAACTCCGCTGATCCATCAGGAGATGCGGGAAGCCATGATCCCGCAGACCGGCATTTTCACGCGCGCCGAAATCGCTAAGGCGCACCCCAAGCACCAGGCCGCTTTTGACGCGCTCGCGCGCTTACCGCCGAAGGCGAGGGCCGCTCGGCACCCTACGTAACGCGGGCCAAGACCATCCCGTTTTTCCTATCAGACGGCGCGCAGATTTATTCCGACAAGATCGCCCGCTTTATCATCGAATGTAACACGGAGACCGCCGGGGCCGTTATCGCTCGGCTCGAAGATCGATTTCACACGATCTTCATCGATGAGATTCAGGACATGGCTGGCTACGACCTTGACCTGCTGGAACTCATCCTGCGTTCCAAGATCGACCTTGTGATGGTCGGCGACCATCGGCAGGCGACGTACAGCACCAACAACGCAGCGAAGAACGGCGCTTATGCGGGCGCCAAGATCATCGCAAAGTTCCGTGAGTGGGAAAAGGCGGGTCTCGTGACGCTCTCCTACGCCCGGGAGACACATCGGTGTCATCAGCTCATCGCCGACCTAGCGAACTCATTCTACCCAGCCGAGCCGAAGACAATCTCCAATAATGAGGTAGTCACAGGGCACGACGGCGCGTTCTTGGTGTCAGCCCAGTCCGTCCCTGCATACCAGGTTTTGCGGCTAGATCGACGGACGCAGTGCGATGGCTACACTGCCATGAACTTCGGCGAGTCCAAAGGCATGACCTTTGATCGCGTGCTGATCTTTCCGCACGGCAAAGGTCGCCAATGGTTGGCGTCGGGGAAGTATGACCACGTGAGGGATTTGGCGGCGAAGATGTATGTCGGGGTCACCCGCGCCCGCCATAGCGTCGCGTTCGTCTTCGATGATCCGAGCCAGGTTCCTGGCTTGGTTCGTTACTTCTGAGGAACTGCTCCGCACAGCCGGATCACACGCGGGTTGCCGAATCCTCTGAATGGATGCGATTTGAGGGCATGGGTAAGTCAAGGCGCAAGAGCCGAAAAGGCGCGGCAATCGTGGTGGCGGAGCCGCGGTGCATTTATTGCGCGGGCCCCTCGGAAACCCTTGAGCACATGCCTCCAAGGTCGATGTTCCGAGACAGGGACCGCCCAAGCGCCATGGAGTTCGGAGCCTGTACGGCCTGCACGGCGCGACGCGCGGCGCCGACGTCGTAGCTTCCGTCATCGCGCGCCTGCATCCTGACATCCCGGAAGCAAGTTGGCAGAATGCTGAGATTCGCCAATTCATCCCCGCGCTCGACGCCTTCGCCCCGGGCGTCCGGGAAGAGGTGAGCCGCCCGGGAAAACACGAACACGAATGGCTGCACCGGGCCGGGCGACGAGGCGTTCATTGTTGCCCCCCTTCGGACGTGCGGATCACCCGCATCCGGCTCTCGGACAAGACCTCACGCCTTCGTCCACGGCACGTCGTGCCCATTCAAGTGTTTAAGCCCGGCTTCTTGCAGGCGATCCAGCGCGCGCCGTCCGGCGACAGGCCGCCGCCGGGAACGATGACGTGGATTGGTCATCGCGTCGCTGATCGAGACCTGCAAGCTCTGCGGCGTCGACCCTTACGCCTACCTCGCCGACGTCCTCGCCATGATCGTCAACGGCCATCTCAACAGCGCCATCGACGAACCCCTCCCTTGGGCCTACCCGAAAGCCAAGCCGCTCAAAGACGCGGCCTGAAAACGCTGTGCATTCCCAAGCTGCTGGAGGAACTGAAATATTGTCGCCATTCCAACCGCAAGACCAAGGAAGCCGGCAAACATCCTGATCGCGACGCCCAGTTCGAATATATCAACGCGAAGGTCGAGGCGTTTCAGGCGGCCGGCGAACCCGTGATATCGATCGACGCGAAGAAGAAGGAATTGCTGGGCGAATTCAAGAACGGCGGTAGCGACTATGGGCCGCAGGGCGAACCGATCGAGGTCAACGCTCACGATTTCGAGGACAAGGAGTTGGGCAAGGTCGTCCCTTACGGGGTCTACGACATCGGCGCCAACCTCGGCACGTCAGCCTCGGATTGACCACGACACCGGGGAGTTCGCCGTCAACGCCGTCCGATGCTGGCTCGATCAGATGGGTTGGAAGCTCTATCCCGGGATGAGGCGCCTGATGATCACGGCCGACGGCGGCGGCTCCAATGGTTCACGGCTGCGGCTCTGGAAGTTGGCCTCCAACAATGCGGACGCTTACGCTATTCGAACAGCATCGGCGCGATCGAGGCGGCGAGGATCACGGCCATCGCGAGGTTGAACGGGCGGACTGCGCGCGGATCTGCAAGCAGGCGCTTGAGCGCGGCGCCGAACAGCGCCCAGGCGCCGGCGCTCGGGATGGTGATCGCTGTGAACAGGCCGACCATCAGCGCCACGCTTTGCGCGTACGTGTCGGTCATCGGCGCGTAGGCCGCGAGCGCGCCCAAGATCGCCACCCAGGCCTTGGGATTGACCCACTGAGACGCCGCAGCAGGGAGGAAGCCGAGCGGGCTTCCGCCGCCCTCGACCTCGCCGATCGGCCCGGCGAAGGCGATCTTCATCGCCAGCCAAAGCATATAGAGCGATCCCAGGATGCGCATGACCGGCAGCAATTGCGGGACGCGTTGAAAGACCGCGTCAAGGCCGAGGCCGACCAGCGCCACCATCAGTGAAAAGCCGAGGACGACGCCGGCAAGATGCGGCAGCGTGCGGGCGAAGCCGAACTTCACCCCCGAGGAAGTTGGCCCTCGTTTCGGGCCCGATTGCGCTCTACACGGCTTCGTCCTCGTTGCTGGAAAAGAAGCGGCAGGGCAAAATCCTTGCCGCCTCGCCCGCTGGACGAATTGCGGCGCATTCTCTCTGGGAAGTGACGGCGTCAGGGATGATGCTCGTTCATCGCCGCCCTGTCGCCGGCGGCCTTAGCGTCCGCCTCGCACATGTAGGCGCCTTCCTTCGTATGCCCGTAATTGTGCGTTCCGGCGAAATGATAGACGCCCGATCGCGTATTGACCCAAACGACCGTATCCGACGGGCAATGAGCGCGCGCTTGCTGGTCGGACGCGAACTCGCCGGCGCCGGTTGCCGCTGGCGCCGTGCTGTACGTCGTCGGGGCTGGGGCTGGAGCCGGTGCGGGAGCGAGTGAGCCTGTCGGCGGTGCCGGCGCTGGGGCGGGCGCGGGAGCGGGAGCGGCGGCAGCTCCCTGCGGAATAGTCTCATTGCCGGCGCGGCAAGCAGCGACGAATGCGCGCTTCGTCTGACCGGATGATTTGATTGCGGCCTTGTTCGCCGCATATTCGGCGTCGCATTGACTCGTGGTTTTGCCGCCGACCGGCGGCGCTTGACCGATGGTCGGAGCTGGAGCTGCTGGAGCGGGCGCGACGGTAGGCGCGGCAGTGGCGGCGCCAGCCTTCTGTTGAGCGCAGACCTGGCCGCAGTTCCTTTGCCCAGTGCTGGGCTGGGAGCGGGCGGCTTTCAGGACAGGATATGGTGCGGCTGGAACTGAAGCCGATGTCCGCGAACAGGCCGCCGTTGTCCACTTCGTAGCGCCACCTACAGATCACCGCCGTTCGTCGTGTGTTTCTTGCGAATGATAACGTCCTGTATCATGCGCAACTACAAGCACCCGCTAGACGCCCTCGAAAGGCTCGACCCGGAGTGGGAAAGGGCGGTGCGTGATCTTCACCGTACCGGATGGCGGCAATGATCGAGCGCGCCTCGGAAGGTGAAAAGCGACATCGCGCAGATGCAGAGCCGGGCGCGTATGCGCAGGCCGTCTTGGGTCGAGGCGATGCATGCGAAGGCTCGCGACGGGTCGGCTTGGCGACCGCTATTCGGGAGCGCCGGCCCGGCAATGACGATTGCCCGCGCCATTGGCGCTTTGATCCTGATCGCCTCCGCCGTCCTCGCGCAGGAGGTCCACTACTCGCCGGAAGGAGCGCCTCCTTCAGACGGCGACGGGGGCGACGACGCCGTCCTGGGGCGGCGCGGCGCAGAACGCGGGCAGCGCCTCCGCGCGCGCCGAGAACGCGGCGAGGTTCGCATAAGCGTTGACGTCCACCACATCGCCGACCATGCCGACCGTAAAGCCATAGGCGCAGGCGGCGGCGATGTCGGCGAGGCCGAGCGCGCCGCCGATCCAGCCGGACTTCGGCGCCTCGCGATCGAGCTCGCCGAGCCCCTCGTGCAGCTGGCCCATGATCCGGTCGACCCAGGGTTGATGGAGCTTTTCGGCCGGCCTCAGGGCCCGCTCTTGATACCGCTGCACCGCCTTCTCCATCACGGCGAGCGCGAGACCGGTGACGCGAAATGCGCCGAGCATGTCCGCCGGCTCCGAAGGCGTCAGCGCCGCGACAGCCGGGTAGACGCCCGCGAGGTAGTCGAGGATCAGCGTCGAATTCATCAGCACCGTTCCGTCGTCGGTCACCAGCGTCGGCGCCTTGAGCAGGGGACTGATCTTCGAGAAGGCGTCGATGTGGCGGAAGAGCGAGATCGGCCGGTGCTCGAAAGGGACCCCGGCGGTGATCAGCGCGACCGCAACCCGGCGCACATAAGGCGAATTGAGCATGCCGATCAGTTGCATCCCTGAAGCTCTCAAACGTCGAATGAAACGCCATTCTGACCGCGTCGCCGCCGGCGCTGCAACCGCCGGGCCTGAGACGCCGCCGAGCGGCGCGGTGTCGCGGTCAGGATCGTCCTCGACCCGCGCGAGCGCCATGACTTCGTTGGGCTCGGCGATCTCGCCGACAACGAAAGCCCTGGCGGTCGCGAACCTGTTGCGCCGGGTCGGCTAAAGGGCCGATTTTGGTGGATAAGGTGGACAAATGGCGGCGGGTAGCGCCCGCCCTTGCAGTTACGGCCGGAACTAACGAAACGGCCTTCTGATACGCATAAGGGGACGAATTGAGAACGCCGAGACGTGTAGGCCGCGAAACTCCGCCAAAAATCGCATGGACGGGTCCGGCAGGCTGAGCGAAACATCCCCAATCCGTCGAAAAGACCCGAAACTCCCCAAAGGCCTGATCTAACGCCACAATCAGTCCGTCGCGTTCCCCATCTGTCCGCTTATGGGTAGTAAAAGGTCATTTCGTTAGTTCCGGCCGATGGGCGAGGCTCTCGACGATGGCGAGCGCGAGGTCTGGCGCGAGCTGACCGGCGGGCGTGAGCGCGAGCCGGGCGAGCCGGCCTCAGTGCATTATCGGTATCGTCGATAGCGACGCCACGCCGGCGAAGGTCATCAACGGCGCGTCCGAGATAACGGCAGTTGAACAATCCGATGCAGGCGGTGACGAGGTTGAGCGCCGCCGCGCGATGCGATTGTTGGTCGTGGTTGCGGTCACGGAACCGACCGAGCCGATGGAACGCGACGGCGCGGGCCAGGGTGTGCCGAGCCTCACCCTTGTTCAGCTCATCGGTCGTATCGGCTCGCAGCCCTTTGTCTTCTATCCAATCGAGCGTGTGGATCGTGCGCTCGATGCGTCCGATCTCGCGAAGGGCGAGAGACAGCGCGCTTTGCCGTGGCGTCGCGCCGAGTTTTCGCAAGATCAGCGAGGGTGTCGCGACGCGATTACGGAACGCGGCGATCACGCGCTGCACATCATCCCAATTGGCCTCGATCAGCTTGCGGTCGAGCCGCTCACCCATGAAGGGCATCAACGCGCCGTAGCGGCTCTTTGCCTCGAAGGCATACAGCCTGCGATCGTTCGGGCTCGACATGCGGGGCTAGTTGCCACTGATAAGTCCTATGGCACGGTAAACGTGCCGCCGATGGACTCCCAACCGGTCTTCGATGGGAACCACGCGGTGCCATCGAAGTATTTGTGATACATATGATTGTCCGCACCCAAACCGGCCACGTGAACCGCGCCCGTGGTCTCCGTGGTAGAAACAAATGCCGCCGCCGGAGCGCAGTTGAACACACCGCCGAGCGACTCCCAACCGGCCCAGCCCGATCCCCCGATATACGGCTTGGAGTTATGAAACATTGAGTTGTCCGTCCCCAACGCAAATACGTCCACACGATTCGGCCAGCTTGGCAAGCAGGACAATTGCCAGGTCGCCGTATCGCTGTCTCTCGCCAATCACCATGCCAGCCTGCCGGTTGCTTGGCGCCTCTATCTGCCGAAGGAGTGGGCGAGCGACGAGGAACGTCGGCGCAAGGTCGGCGTGCCCGAGAAGATCGAGTTCCTAACCAAACCCCAGATCGCCCTCGAGCAGATCGAAGCGGCCTGCGAGGCGGGGCTCCCGCGCGGCGTGGTGCTGATGGACGCGGGCTACGGCTGCAACACGCAACTGCGTGCGGGCGTCAGCGCCCTCGCGTTGACCTATGTCGCCGGAATCTTACCGAACACCGCGGTGTGGACATCCGACACGGAGCCGCTGCCACCGAAGAAATGGTCTGGCCGTGGCCGACGAGCGAAGCGCCTCCGTCGCGACGACGGGCATAAACCGATCTCGGTCGAAGAACTCGCTCTCGGCTTGCCCAGGCGCGCTTGGCGCAAGATCACGTGGCGCGAGGGCAGCTGCGAGCGGCTGTCGTCTCGCTTCGCCCGCGTGCGCGTTCGTGCCGCGCATCGAGACTACACTCTCACCGAGCCTCGGCCGGAAGAGTGGCTGTTGGTCGAGTGGCCCGAAGGCGAGGAGAAACCCACCAAATACTGGTTCTCGACGCTTCCGAAGACCATTGCCTTCCGCAAAATGGTGGACATCGCCAAACTGCGCTGGCGTATCGAGCGCGATTATCAGGAACTGAAGCAAGAGGTCGGGCTCGGTCACTTCGAAGGGCGAGGTTGGCGCGGCTTCCATCATCACGCCACGTTGTGCATCGCGGCCTACGGATTCCTGGTCTCCGAGAGGGAGACGATTCCCCCTCAGGACCTCGTTCCACTGCGCGGCGCGAAGAACCTGCCGTTCCCCATGGTGACGGATCCCGATGCCCCGCCACTGCGAACCGCGCGTCACGTACCGAATTCCATCGCGACGATGCGCAGACGATTGGTAGTCGCGCTCGCCGGTACGCTCTCACGATGTATTAAGAGTGACGCCGCTTTCGACAATCGCGGGGGTGCTGACGAAAACCCCGAAGTTCGCGCTGATCGGCTCCCAAACGGTGCCCGGAGGAACCCATGAGTCCGAACTGAGGACATAGCCCTTATGAAACATCTGATTGTTGGAGCCAAGACCAACGACATCGAACTGGATATTGGAGGTCATGCCCGCAGCTGCCGGCTCGCTGGCAAAGACGCCGCCCAGGAGTTCCCAATTGGCCGGCTGCCAGGCAGTACCGTCCCAGTACCTGTGATACATGCCATTGTTTGCGCCCACGCCGAAGACGTTGAACTTCAGATTCGTAATATCGAGGCCGGCAACCGAGGGAGGGGAGACAAACACGCCGCCAAGCGCAATCCAACCGGTTTGCGAAGGATGCCATACCGTACCGTCGAAATACTTGTAGTACATCTGATTGTCTGTTCCGACTCCCAGCACGATAGGGCTGAACGGAGCGGGCGCCTCGAATCCGGAAATTGCAGGGGTGCTCACGAATTCCCCTCCCAGCGCCTCCCATGCTGTTTGTGACGGGTGCCAGGCGCTCCCGTCCCAGTACTTGTGGTACATCCGGTTGTCCGTGCCCAGGCCAACGATGTCGAAAGTCCACGGGCCACGCAACGCAACCGCCGGCGGCGAGACGAAGCCGCCACCCAGCGGTTCCCACCCGTCCTGGGACGGCCGCCAGGCCGTCCCATCCCAGAACTTATAGAACATCTGGTTGTTTGTACCCAGGCCGAAGACCCAAAAGGCTGCCCCTGCCAAACCAGGGCCCGTGCCCACAACTGCAACTGCTCTGCGCTTATTCATGACTTATCTCCGGTCCCAAACGCGAAAAACTGTCCTTGTGCAAAATGGTCTGCGACAGTGACATCCAACTCCAAATCGCGGCCAAAGCGATCGTCAACGGGCTTTCGTTCCGATCGCGCTTTTCGATCTGTCCATTTGGTCCGCCGGAATTTAGATGGCGGACCTTCACTTGTTGAGCCTAGGTTAAGCATGACCCGCGGCATGTCGCAGTGACGGCTGTCACAGCAAGGACGAACCGGGGTTGACGGGACTGTTCTAGTTAGAGGGAGGACAAATGTCTCTCGAAACGCATTCTCAATTCCTACCCTCAAAATAGCGGCGCAAGCTTGAGTTTTGAGCCCCGCGACGATCAGACCCCAAGCCTCGAAATCGTCGCCCGCGCCACGTTGTAGCTCTTGGCCAGCTCACCGATCAGGTGTTGCTCATTGCCTCGCTCGACCAGGACGCCGAGGGCGCGCTGTCGGTCGCGGCCAAGCGGATCGGCGGGCCGTTGCTGTTCGGCAGGATCTGGGAGCGGCTCGGGATCGACGCCGTGCTGGCCGAGTTGCTGAAGGAGCGCGGGTTCGAGTTCGCGGTCGAGCGGGCGGCGTTCGTCGCCGCCCTGCATCGGCTGTTCGTCTCGGGCTTGGACCGCGACTGCGCCTCGTGGATGACGGATTACGACATCCCCGGCGCCGAAGGGCTCGAGCTGCATCACTTCTATCGAGCCATGGCCTGGCTCGGCGAGGAGTTGGAGGAGAAGCCGGCCGGGGCGCTGGCGCCGCGCTGCGTCAAGGACCTGATCGAAGAGAAGCTGTTCGAACGCCGCCGCGATCTGTTCACTGACCTTTCCGCCGTGTTCATGGACACGACGAGCCTGTCGTTCTACGGCGAGGGCGGCGAGACGCTGGGCGAGCACGGCTATTCCAAGGACTACCGGCCCGACCTGAAGCAGATGATCCTCGGCCTCATCGTCGACGGCGACGGCCGGCCGATCTGCACCGAGATGTGGCCGGGCAATACCGCCGACGTGACGACGCTGCTGCCGGTCGTCGATCGCTTGCGCCAGCGCTTTTCGATCGGCCGGGTCTGCGTCGTGGCCGACCGCGGGATGATCTCGGCCGCGACCATCGCCGGGCTCGAAGAGCGCAAGCTGGAATACATCCTGGGCGCGCGCGAGCGCTCCGACGCCGTCGTCCGCAAAATCGTGCTCGAAGACGACGATCCCTTCGTGCCCCTCCTGATCGAGCGCAAGAGGGGAGAGACGCAGCTCTTCGTCAAGCAAGTGAAGCTCGAGGGCGTTCGCTATGTCGTCTGCCGCAATGAAAAAGAGGCCGAGAACGACCGCAAGGATCGCGAAGCGATCGTCGCCGCGCTCGATGCGCAATTGAAGAAGGGCGACAAGGCGCTGATCGGCAACTCCGCCTATCGGCGGTATCTGCGCAAAGTCGGGGCCAAGGGCGGGCGGTCATTCGAGATCGACGCCGGCAAGCTCGCCGAAGAGGCGCGCTTCGACGGGATCTTCGTCCTGCGCACCAACGCCAAGGTCACGCCGTTGCAGGCGGTCCTGCGCTACCGCGATCTGCTCCAAGTCGAGGACCTCTTCCGCAGAACCAAGGCGATCATGCGCACGCGGCCGATCTTCCATTCCTCCGACGCCGCCATCCGCGGGCATGTCTTTTGTTCCTTCCTGGCGCTGTCGATGCAGAAGCATCTCGACGACCTCGCGCGCCAAGCCGGCCTCGTCCAGGAATGGAAGGACCTCCTGCGCGATCTCGACCGCCTGCAACAGCTGCGCATCCGCCACCGCGGCGCCGATTGGCTGGTGCGCGCCGACGCTGCGCCTAGCGTGACCTCCCTCTTCAAATACGCCCGCGTCGCCCTGCCGCCGCGCGCCCGTCAGGCCCGTCCGCCGCCGCCCCCGCCCAAACGCGCCCGAAAACGCCGCGGCCGCCCAAGGCGTAGTGCCACGTCGACTTGAATTTCGCCGGAACGCCAACACAATCAACCACTTGCAAAAATCAGGTGTTCAAGTCGGGTATGAGGACGGCAACGACGCCAATTGCCTGCGGAGCGATCCGATGTTCAAGATGGCGCTCGACCTGACGCCGTCGGATCGCGAACTGTGCTCGCAGTCGACGATCTCGCGGTTGGAAAATCTGCCGGAGGTTCGTGCCCTGTTGCGGATGGGTCGCGCGATGGTCGATCTCTATTGCGAGTCCTTTCACAAGGTTCCCAAACGGATCACCCTCGACATCGACGACACGTTCGACGCGGTCCATGGCGGGTAAGCGTGTCGCCCGCACTCTCTCAAAAGTCACGGATTTTCGGGCGAAAAACGCTGTTCCAAATGTCTTGATTTCTGCACGCTGGGATGACGGCAGTCGATCTCCGCCGCCAGCGCGACCAGAGTCACCGGACCGCAGTCAGACGGGCGGCGAGGTCTTTTCTGGCGGCCTCGCCGAATTCGGTCAGGAAGTCCATGCCGCCCTTGTGGGCGTATTCCAACGCCTCGCGAAGGGTGCGGTTTGGACCGAGGTAGGTCTCGACGAGCGTGTCCTCGACCCGCACGGCGGCATCGATCACGGTCCGGTCGGAAACCAGGCGCATACGCCCTACCATCGCGTAGAGGCGCACCATTGCGGCCGCATCGTCCGTCTGATGGCTCAGTGCGTCTCCGAAAAGGCGGGCGGCCTCGGCGATGAAGTCGCTATAAAGCGCCTCCAGCTTGGCCTTTTCGGCTTCGCGATGCGCATTGAGAAGCTGCGTCCGCTGCGTCAACCACGATGTGGCGAACGACGTCAGCCCGCCGATGGTCGCGCCCGCCAGGGCGGCGAGCGCGGAGATATAGGCTGGGTTCAAATCGCGCTCCAAGAGAGTACCGACGTCCCCAAATAGCACCGAAGGCTGGAGTTAGGCGACTTGGGCTGAACCATCAGTCGCATAAGCTCCTAGGGCAAGCGGGCGTGCGGCGGACGTTCTCTCAAAACCCCCGACTTTTTGGGCAAAAATCGTTGTTTCAAATGTGGTGCAGACCGTGCGAAAACTCGCTGCCAGGCTCCGTATAGTCGCGCGGAGAGCAGATTTTCGCGATTTTTTCCGCTCTGCGCGGTCACAGGCCGCGAAATTCTGGCAGCGCTGAAAGTGTCGCGGAGTTTTCGCACGGTCTGGTTGAATTATGCACTGGGGTCGGGTGGCGGGCTTGTCGGCTCGATGCGGCAGACAAAGTGCATCTGCTCGGCGGCCCACGGATCGCTGCTGATATTCACAAACGGCACGCGGTAGAGTTTGACTGTGCAACGCCAAAGGTCGGCGTAGTGCTGCGCCAGTCCTTTGGCCTCATCTTCTGACTGGCAATCGAAAACCTCGACGGTGAAGGTGGTTTCATCGGATCGAATGCCTTCGACTTCATAAGCCTGTTTGGTTCTCATGGCCTGCGGCTTCTCAAATGGATTGTACTACGCGACAGGCATCAGGCTTCCCGACCGACCTCCGTCGAAAAGAATGTATGCTGACACCGCTTCGGTTACTCGCGACATGGCCTTTATGGCGCTCGTGATCTTGTTGGCTGTAACGCTGATCTCTCAAAAGTCCCCGATTTTAGGCCGGAATCGCACGGTGCACATTCCTTTAAATTTGCAGAGATAGTCGAATTACGTCGTCGGCTTTTCAGACTTGTTTAGCCCACTCGGATTCCGGCGGCTTGTCCGATTGCGTCGGCGGTCGCGTGCCCGCCGCCCCAAAGCCGCGAAAGCGAAGGCAGAACCCGGCTACCGCTTCTACGCCCTCTACGACAAGATCAGCCGCGAGGACATTCTGGCGCAGAGCTATCCACTCTCGCACCTTTACGGGCATTTCGGGCTCGTACGTCTCGGCCGGCTTGGGCACGACGTGTCGTGGACGAAGGCGTGAGGTCTTGTCCGAGAGCCGGATGCGGGCGATCCGCATGTCCGGTTCGGTCGTCTGCAGATTGAGGAAGAAAGGTGTGAACGCCCCGAAGGGCTCAGGGAGACTGCTGCATCGCCTTCTTCAACCACCTGCGGTCGATCACCGTCTTTCTCGTCTTCGCCTCCTGGCGCGACCTCCTCGCCACCCTCACCTTCGAGCAACCCCCGCCAAGGCCGCCGTAGTCAAAATGCCGAAATGAGAACCGCCGCGTCTGAACGTCTTGACTCCCCGTAGGCAACGGGCATGCTTTGGCGTTTGAGGCACTCGGGTGATGGGCGATGGCGAAGAACCAGGCGCCGATTCCAATCAGCTTGAGGCCATGGATCGAGGCCCGACAGCGATTTCGCCTGTCGCATGCGCATGTGCAGATGGCCCGTGAGCTCGGGCTGAACCCAAAAAAGTTCGGCAAGCTCGCCAATCACCACCAGGAGCCGTGGAAGCGGCCGCTGCCGGACTTCATCGCAGCCCTTTATGTCAAGCGCTTCGGCAAGCCGATCCCGGCTGTCGTCAAGACCATCGAAGAGATAGCAGCGGCAGCTCTCGCCAAGAAGCGTGCCAAAAAGACAAGGAAGCTGATCGCCTCGCAACCGCCCAATGAACAGGGCTCGGTAGCGCAAACGGAGTAAAAAAAGGCTGAACACCAAATTGAGAATTGCTGCTGCCCGTGGAAGCTCAAAACGAGATGTTTGACTATATTATTGTCTCGTATTTTGTCCGGCGGGCGATCTGTAATCTGACCGCGAAAAATTACAACAAAGTATTTTTGCAGCAACTCAAGAAATTATCTGCGGCCCAACTCACGCCTGAAGCTTTGCGCACTGCCCTCGGCGATTTGGATGGGTCGGCGTCTCGCTGGCCTAGCGACGAGGAGTTCAGAAAGGGTAATTGCTCACCCTATTTCAGCGTGATGGGTGCGGCGAAATGACTTAGGGGAGGTCAAGGGACTGGCGCGGCTGCGACGAATCTGAATTGTTGGGTCCATGTCCGCGGGTCCCGACCTTTCGAGCCTCTCGCACGAATGCACCGCTTGAATTAACGTGGACAGTTCGCTCGTTGGTACGGAATTATTCGAGACGAAGGCCGCCACTATCTCAGCAGCCAATTCGACCGGATTCGATTTCTCCATGCTTGAATTCTCCCTCAATCGACTTGCGTCACACACCCTTACGCTCGGTCTGTTGGCTCGTCGATAGGCGGTTTCAAACAAATGTCCTGCGCCGGTGAATTCGCGCCCGCCTTTTGCACCTGAATTATGCACCGGAAAAGCCCTGCGGAATCAACGGCTCTTGAGCGTTCCGAAAGTGTTGAAAGTCTCGGAAGCATTTCTCTCGTGCGCCAATGCCCGGAATCGACCCAAAGCCGCTATTCCACTATTCCACTGCGCCAGCATCTCTCCTCAACGGCGACAGCGACGTCATACCTCCTGCCCCGTCTCCTTCTCTCGGCCGAACGCGGCTTCGCGGCCACCTGCCAGAAGGGCCTGAGCATCGAGCTTGCCGAAGAGCTCGATCAGGGTGGCGACCGTGCCGGTCCATCCGGTCTGGTGGCTCGCGCCGATGCCGGCGCCGTTGTCCCCGTGGAAATATTCGTAGAACAGCAAGCAATCGCGCCAGTGGGGATCGCTTTGGAATTTCTCGGCGCCGCCATGGACCGGCCGTCGGCCGGTTTCGTCGCGCAGGAAGATGCGGGTCAGCCGATTGGCGATGTCGCGCGCCACCTCAAACAGGTTCATCAACTTGCCGGAGCCGGTCGGGCACTCGATTTTGAAGTTGTCGCCGTAGTAGCCGTGGTAGTGGAGCAGCGCGCGGATGATCAGCGCATTGATCGGCATCCAGATCGGTCCCCGCCAGTTCGAGTTGCCACCGAACATGCCGGTGTCGGACTCCGCCGGCAGGTAGCTGACCCGGTATTCCTGCCCCCCTACCGAGAACACATAGGGGTGCTCGGCATGGTAGCGCGACAGCGCCCGGATCCCGTAGGGGCTCAAGAACTCGTTTTCGTCCAGCATGCGGGTCAGGATGCGGCGCAGCCGGCCTTCGTTGACCAGGCCGAGAATGCCGCGCTCGGCAACGCCAAAGTGGCCCGGGCCAGTCGCATGGATGGATTCGCGCAGCTCCGGCATGCGCCGCATTCGTTCGAATATGTCTGCGGAAAATTTCGGAAGGCGCTCGCGTTGCCATTTCTCCACGGCGGTCACGGCACAGAGCGGCAGCAGACCCACCATCGAGCGGACCTTGAGCCGCGTTGCGCTGCCGTCATGCAGGCGAAGGACATCGTAATAAAACCCGTCCTCCTCGTCCCACATGCCTGCAGGACCGACGGTATTCATCGCCCGGGCGATCAACAGGAGCTCGATAGCGTAGCTGGTTGCCAATTCTTGATAGAACGGGTCATGCGCCGCCAGCTCGACGGCGATTTCAAGCATGTTCTGGCAGAACCAGGCGACCCAGGCCGTGCCATCCGCTTGTTCAAGATGGCCGCCGGTCGGCAATGGCGCGCTGCGGTCGAACACGCCGATATTGTCGAGGCCGAGGAAGCCGCCCTCGAACAGGCTCCTGCCGAAGCGGTCCTTCCGGTTGACCCACCAACCGAAATTCGCCGACAGCCTGGCGAAGATCTGTTTGAGGAAATCGAGGTCGGCCTTGCCCCGCAGTGCTTGCTCTGTCCGGTAGAGAAAGATCGCCGCCCAGGCCTGCACGGGCGGGTTGACGTCGCTGAAGTTCCACTCATAGGCCGGGATCTGGCCGGTCGGATGCAGATAGAGCTGCTGCAACAGCAGATCGAGCTGCTGCTTGGCGAAATCGATGTCGACCGTCGCCAGGGCGATCGAGTGAAAGGCAAGATCCCAGGCGGCGAACCATGGGTATTCCCACTTGTCCGGCATCGAAATCACATGATCACCGATCAGGTGGAACCACTCGCGATTGCGGATCCCCTGGCGCGTGTAGGGCCGCATCGGATCGGCGCCGTGTTCTTCGAGCCATTTGTCGGTATCGAGAAAGAAATACTGCTTGCTCCACAGCATCCCGCCCAGCGCCTGCCGCATCACATTAGCCGCGTCTTCCCCAACGCCGGGCGGCCTGATCGCCCGGTAGAACTCGTCGGCTTCGCGCCGCCGCTGTTCCATGCCTTGGGCGAATTCGCTGTCAAAAGGGTGATCGGATGCGGCATCGCTCAGCCGAAGCCGGATCACGGAGGTTTGCCCGGCGCCGACATTTACCGGGTAGTGTGCGGCGACCTTGGTCCCGATCTGGTTCGGGTTGACGGCGTCCTGCCGGCCCCCGACGACATGGTTGTTGATCCCATCCTTGACATAGGGCGTCGTGTTCGACGTACCGAAAATCCGCTCGTTGTTGGTGTCGTTCTCAGTAAACAGCAAGTGAGGATTCTCGTCGCAATGCAGCATTAAGCCACCAAGCTCGGCGTGCAACGCCTCGATTGCGACGGTGTTCTTTCCCGACATTCGGCGCAAGGATGGTTTTGGTTGGTCGGGCCACCAGGTCCAGGTGTTGCGAAACCACAAAGTCGGCAGCACGTGCAGCGTCGCGGTCTCCGGACCGCGATTGCATAGGGTGACCTCGATTAAGATGTCCGACGGTGTGCTCTTGGCGTACTCGACAAATACATCAAAATATCGATTTTCGTTGAATACCCCGGTATCAAGCAATTCATATTCTTGGTCGTTGCGGCCGCGCCGCCGATTGGTATCAATGAGATTGCCATAGGGATAGGTGTTCTGCGGATATTTATAGAGATACTTCATGTATGAGTGTGTGGGCGTGCCATCGAGGTAGAAATAATGTTCCTTTACATCCTCGCCATGGTTGCCCTCGCTATTGGTCAAGCCGAACAGCCGCTCCTTTAGGATCGGATCGTTGCCATTCCATAGAGCGATAGAAAAGCACAGCCGCTGATGGTCATCGCTGAACCCAGCGAGGCCGTCCTCGCCCCAGTGATAGGCGCGTGACCGTGCCTGATCGTGGGTAAAGTAGTTCCAGGCGTCGCCATTCTCGCTGTAATCTTCGCGGACCGTGCCCCATTGGCGCTCGCTGAGATACGGTCCCCAAAGCCGCCAGGGTATTCCTTTCTCTCGCGCCTCGACCAAGCGTAGTTCCTCCTGCGTCATCTCGGCTTTGAGTTTAGCTGATCCAGGCATGGGACCTCTCTTGCGCCGCGTGACAACGTGTCTCAATGCGCGTTTCCGGCATTGCCGCAGATCAACATCACGCAACGGGCGTTTGTGCCACGTCAAGAACGCAGACAGCTTGTCATCGTATTGTTATCGTTCGGGCGCATCTCTGTCTCCTGAGGCCGACGCGCGCGCTTTGGCGAAGGCTTGCGTCGTTTCCGGCGCCCCGTGGCCGCGCGCGGCGTAGAGCGCGTTGCCGTGGACGACGTGCAAGAGCGTCAGTCGCCGGTTCGGAGCAACCGGGCCGCCCCGCGCCTGCTGCGACGCCGCGTCCCCCGCCTTGTCAGCCATCGCGATCGCCTTGCCGAGATGGGCGATCGCCTCCTGGAAGGCCGAGCGGCGCAGCGCCTGGTCGCCCGCCTTGCCCCACCATTCGATGGCGAGATCGTCGAGACCGGCCTCGGTGAAATGATGGGCGATCGCCTCGGGCTCGGCGTTGGCGTCGCGCAACGCCTCCGCGGCGCGGCGGTGAAGCGCCTGGCGGCGGCTCCTGAGCAGGCTCTCGTAGGCCGCGTCCTGGATCAGCGCGTGCTTGAAACGGTAGGCGGCGGTCGGAGGGGCGCCGTCGACGAACAGGAGGTCGCCTTCCGTGAGCCGATCCAGCGCGGCTTGCAGGCGCAGCTCGTCGAATCCGGCGGCGGATGACGACACGTCGCGCAGCAGCGGGTAAGAAAAATCGCGCCCCCCCGGCTCGCCGAGCGCGGCGCGCAGTCCCCTTTGCTGGTCGTCGCCACCACGCGGCCGGAATTCCGGGCACCCTGGGCCATGCGCTCGCACCACAGCGTTATTTCGCTCGCGCCGCTCGACCGCGCGCAGGTGCGAAAAATGGTCGGGGAGATCGCAAGCCGGCATGCGCTCTCCGACGAGATGATCGATGGAGTGGGCGAGCGAACGGGCGGCGTCCCACTGTTCGTCGAGGAGGTGACGCGACTCCTGCTCGAGCGCGGCGCGCAGGGCGGCGCGCAGGCGATCCCGCCGACCTTGCAGCAATCGCTCGCCGCGCGGCTCGACCGGCTCGGTGAGGCGCGCGAAGTCGCGCAGATCGGGGCGGTGTGTTGGCGGCCGACCATGGCTTATGGGCCGGCAGCTACCTTCGGGGCGAACTGCCATCGATGCGGGCGCACGCGGCGGCCTTCCTCAGCGACGTCGAAGCGAGACCCAATTCCCCCGAGGCGGGCGTCGCCCAGAGCGCCGCCGGGATCACTTGCTGGTTCGCCGGCGAGTATCGCGAAGCGCGGGATCATTTGGAACGTGCGCTCGCCCTGTTCCAGCCTAGCCGCGACGACGATCTGGCCTTTCGCTTCGGACCGGACCCTGGCGTCGGCGCGATGGCCTATCTTGCCTTCGCGTTGTGGCCTCTCGGCGAGGTCGATCGCGCGATTTCGCTCATCGACCGCATGCAGAGGCGGATAGCGGACCTCACCCATATCGGCACGCTCGCGCTTGGAAGAATGCTAGCGGCCCTGTTCGAATTGATGCGTGGCGACCACGCGCGCGCCGCGCCGAACGCCTTCGAACTCGTCCGCCTCGCGCGCGAGCACGATCTGATCATGTGGCGCGCTGCGGGCGTGTTTCTGCAGGGTTGGGCGACCGATGCGGACGGCGCGACTGGCGATGGGCTCAAAGACTTGCGTCGCGGCGTCGAGCTGCTGCGCGAACAGAACGTTCTGATTTTCGACGGGCTATTCAAGATTGGGCTGGCCGAGGCCGAGGTCCGTGTGGGCGATCCCGATCGCGCCGTCATGATCCTCGACGAAGCGCTGGCGACGGCCGACCGCACCGGCAACCGCGCATTTGAAGCAGAGCTGCATCGGGCGCGTGGCGAAATTCTGCTGAAGCGAGACCCCGCCAACCCTGCGCCCGCCGAGGAAGCGCTACGGACCGCCATCGCCGTCGCGCAGATGCAAGGCACGCGTAGCTTCGAACTGCGCGCGGCGCTCGCGCTCGCGAAACTCTGCCAATCAACCGGCCGCCCAGCAGACGCTCACGCCGTCCTCGCGCCCGCGCTCGAAGGCTGCGCGGCGAACCCGTCGAGCGAACCGATGAGCGGCTTGACGCTCTCGTCGACGACGAAGAATTCCGGTTTACGAAAATCTCATGAGAAAATACGGCGTCTACGGGCCGGCCGCTGCGTACCAACTCGGTCAGGCGCAGCCAGCCAGGCACCAGCTGACGGCTGACGTGGCGGAACGAGCCGCCAAGGTAATGGGCGCTCGATGGGACAAGAAACGCGGCCGCCTCGGCGGCAAGGGAGTAGCGCCCGCCCTCCGCCTTGCGAAGCAGGTCCAGACCGACCAGCGCGTCCAGAATGGCTCGCAACCCACGCGCCGACGCCCCGGTCTCGGCTGTCAGTTCAGCGAGGGTTCGTGGCCCGTGCTCCAGCGCGGCGAACACTCCGACATCGATGGCCGCCTGCACGATCAGCGGCGGCGCATAGCCCCAGGCCAGTTGCATCAGCCGCTGCGGCGTCACCAGCGGCCTTGTTGGGTGCTCATCGCCCGTCACACTCTTGCCCCCAACAGGATACGAGCCAAGCGGCGGCGGCGAAGCCTGAACCGCACCGTTCTTATCGGATGCGGCTTGGTTTTAGCGCCGCCGCCGAGGCGAATTCCTTAGCCTGGGCATGGTAGCACGCGTCTGCCCCGGCGTGCAGCACGTTTCCGGCGTTCGGACGGCACCTCGGTCTGGCGTAGGGCGCGGCCCTCAGCGGCGGCCGTCGTGACGACCCGCTCCGCCGGTTGGTGACCGCAACCGCTAACGGACCACTCGGGCGCCCTTGCCCTTCATGATCGCTTCCATGCACCGACGAGACGATCGCCGCCGAGGCCCGGCTCGACGGCATCTACGTGATCCGCCCCGCGTGCGCGCCCACGTCGGTCGATGATCCCGCGCATCTTCGCCCACGTCGTGCAGTCCCTCTGGCTTCGGCGCCGGAGCGCGCGCCGCCATAGGTTTCCGACGTGATGCTGGAACGCGCTCAGGGCCGCGATGTTGGTGGGTACGGCGTGGTAATTATACCAGTCGGCGACCACGCGTTGCAGCCATCGTCCCTGTTCGGGGATCGGCGAGTGATCGTGTAGGCGGCGGCGACGGTTTCGCCTCCGGTCTGGCGTACGCGTTCCTCGAAGGCAAGGGTCCACAGGCGGCGGTCGAATATGGCAACCGTCGGCGGCATTGTCGTGGGTGCGGTCATGTCTTCGCCCTTTTTGCGCGGAGTAGCGGAGTATAGGATCCGCCGGCCCTGATGTTGTCCGCTGATCCGTTGCCCCGATCAGACCAGCGCGCTTGAAGAAGTGCGCGAGATCGCGTCAACCGGTGCCGATTGGGTTCATCGAACAGCTCCAGGCACGACACTTTGCGTCATCGATCGGGCGCCTGAATGGCGCCTGTTGCGCCAACTCGTCGCTTCCCTGCTGCAAGCGATCATGCCCGAGCCGACCCTCGCTTGCCTGCGGGGCTGCCTGGTGGCGCTGCGCCGACATCTGCGCGAGCCTCCACGACGAAAACGCGCCTACCAATGCATGGTCCCGCTATGTTAGCGCCTATGGGGCGCCCATCGGCGCCCGTATCGGGAGCCGAGCGCCCCGGCGACCGATCGCCCGGAGTTGACCGAGAGACGTCGCGTGCTTCAAACATATGTTCAGCGTCGCGAAGCGTCAAAGCGCCCCACGATCTTTGACCTTGGTCGCGCCGACGTCGGAGGAACCCCATGACCGCCATCAATTCCGTCGCCGAACTGACCATCGACGGCGAAGTCGCGACCGTCACGATCAATTCGCCGCCGGTCAACGCGCTGTCGCAGACCGTCCGCGACGGTCTTAAGCGGGGCGTCGAGGCGGCGGAGGCGAACGGCGCCGTCAAGGCGATCGTCATCATTTGCGCGGGGCGCACGTTCATCGCCGGCGCCGACATTTCCGAATTCGGCAAGCCGCCCGCCGCGCCCTATCTGTCGGACGTGCTGGATGCGATCGAGAACGCCTCGAAGCCGGTTGTCGCGGCGCTGCACGGGACCGCGCTCGGCGGCGGCTTCGAGGTGGCGCTGACCGCGCATTATCGCATCGCCGTCCCGTCGGCGAAATGCGGCCTGCCCGAAATCAAGCTCGGCCTCATTCCCGGCGCCGGCGGCACCCAGCGGCTGCCGCGGCTCATCGGCGTCGAGAGGGCGCTGGACGTCATCCTCTCCGGAACCCCCTTCGGCGCAGGCGAGGCGAAGGAATGGGGGGTCGTCGACGAACTCGCGGAGGAGGGCAAGCTGCGGGAACTCGGCGCTTGCCTTCGCCCGCCGTCTCGTCGCCGAGAAGGCGCCGCTCAAGAAAGTGCGCGACCGCTCGGAAAACCTCGAGCCCGCCCGCGGCGACCCGGAGATCTTCGAAGCGATCCGCAGGGCGAACGCGCGAAAATTCCGCGGCTTCGAGGCCTGGGAGAAGGCGATCGAGTCGGTCAAGAACGCCGTCGACCTGCCGTTCGACGTTGGCGTCGTCAAGGAGCGCGAAATGTTCATGGCGCTGCTCTCGACTACCCAATCGAAGGCGCAGCGGCATGTGTTCTTCGCCGAGCGCCAGGCGGCCAAGATCGCCGACGTCGGCCCCGACGAGCCGATCCGCCCCATCCGCAGCGTCGGCGTGATCGGCGCCGGCACGATGGGCGGCGGCATCGCAATGAATTTCCTCTCCGCCGGGATTCCGGTCGCGATCGTCGAGACGTCGAAGGAAGCGCTCGACCGCGGCGTCTCGATCATGCGCCGCAATTACGAGAACTCGGCCAAGAGGGGCCGCCTGACGATGGCGGAGGTCGAAGCGCGGATGGGCAGGCTCGCGCCCTCGCTCGACTTCAATGCGCTCTCTGGGGCCGATCTCGTGATCGAGACGGTCTACGAGAACATGGATCTGAAGAAGAGCGTGTTCGAGCGGCTCGACGGTGTCGCCAAGCCCGGCGCCATTCTCGCCTCCAACACCTCCTATCTCGACATCGACGAAATCGCCGCGAAGACGAAACGGCCCGAGGACGTGCTCGGCATGCATTTCTTCTCGCCCGCCAACGTGATGCGGCTTCTCGAGATCGTGCGCGGGGCGAGGACGTCGAAATCCGTGCTCGCCACGATCGCCGGGCTCGCGCCGAAGATCGGCAAGGTCGGGGTGGTCGTCGGCGTCTGCTACGGCTTCGTCGGCAACCGGATGCTGGCTCAGCGCCAGCGGGAGGCGATGAAGCTCATCCTCGAAGGCGCGACGCCGTGGGACGTCGACCGCGTGCTGGTCGATTTCGGCATGCCGATGGGGCCGTTCGCGATGAGCGATCTCGCCGGCCTCGACGTCGGCTGGTCGGCCGAGACGTCGAAGCGCTCGACCATCCGCGAGATTCTGTGCGAGGAGGGTCGGCGCGGCCAGAAGACCGGCGCGGGGTTTTACGACTACGACCAGGCGCGCAACGCGAAACCCTCTGCGCATGTCGAAAAGATCGTCCGCGATTTCGCCGCCTCGAAGGGCGTCGAGCAGCGCGAGATATCCGGCACGGAGATTCTGGAGCGCTGCACCTATCCGATGATCAACGAGGGCGCGAAGATTCTTGAAGAGGGCAAGGCGCAGTGCGCCTCCGACATCGACTTCATCTGGATCTACGGCTACGGCTGGCCCGTCTATCGCGGCGGCCCGATGTTCTGCGGCAACTCGGTCGGGCTCAAGACGGTGCTCGAACGCTTGAGGGAGCTCGAGGCCAGGTTCGGCGAGGATTTCAAGCCCGCGGCGCTGCTCGAGAAGCTCGCGGCCGACGGCGGTTCGTTTTCAAAAACCTAGCGACGCAAGGTGGTCGTGACCCGGTCCGCTCCATCCCCCAGGCGCTCGTTTCCCCTCTCCCCTTGCGGGAGAGGGGCCAGGGGCATAGGCGCTAGGATAAGGTTGGCAGCGGGTATTGCACCTGTTTTTTTCGCTTTCTTGGCGGCTCCGCGAGGTGGCGATGGAAACGGGCGGCGAGGTTCTTCAGGCATTCGATGGCGATGTGGCCCAGTATCGCCATGCGCAGCATCCAGATGACGGTTTTCTGGACGCGCCAGATCGAGGGAGCGTATTTGAGTTCGAGCAGGTCCTCAGGGGGAAGATTCCAGGACATCCTGGCGATAATCGTCTGTCGCGATGGCGAGGATCAGGTGCGCGTAGATCCAACTTCGCGCGCCCTTTTCTGTTCGGGCCGGCAGGCGGTCGAGGTTCAACAGACTCTTCAATCTCTTGAAGGCGAGTTCGATTTGCCAGCGCAAGCGATACATGGCGAGAATTTCCTCGGCGGGATAGCTCCGGGCGTCCAGGGATGTCGCCAGCACGACGAACTCGGCGGCGATCAGGCTGCGCGGATCGAGGGCCTTGCCTTTCTTGCGCGCCAGGCGCTGCAAACGCTCGCGCTCGGCGCGGGCGGATTGCTCCGATTTGCGGAGGATCACGACCCGCGCTGGCATCGGAGCGCCCGCGCCCTCGACCGAGACGACGATGTCGTCGGTCTGAATTTCCATCGGCATTTTGCGCAGATGCGCGATGAGATCGAACTTTTTGCCGTCGGCCCCGCGCAAACGCAGGGAACTCCAGCGCAGACGGACGACGTAGTCGGCATTCTCGGCTTTCCCGACGCTGGCGACGAAGCGGCGCAAGGCCTTCGCGGAGGAATAATTGCGGTCGCCGAGCCGTATTTCGCCGGCGATGGCGGCGCCCCGGTCGAGCGCTTCGGCGCCATGCTTGTCCGTCAGATCGAAATGGCTGAAACCGCCCGCGCCCAGATCGTAGACCGCGTGCACGCGCCAATCCGTGCCTTTGCTGCCGGGTTTGCTGACGCAACTGCCATCCGAAATCCTGAGAACGCGGCCCGGCCATCGAAAGTCCGAACCCGGCGTCTTGGCCCGCAACATCGACGCCACGATCTCCGAGAGAAACTCGCAAGATTGATGCAGCCGATCGTTGAGCGAGGCGTCGGTCAAATCCGCGACCCGAGCCAGCTGCGCCCAAGCCGCCGTCTCCCGCAGCGACAAGCCGCCAGGACCGCGCGCCAAGGCCAATCGCAACAGCGCCCGCGCGTCCGGCACGCCCCGCCGCCGCCCCCCGGCAACGCCTACTGGCAGCGCGACCTCGCGGTCTCGCTGGGTAGGATCGGCGACGTGCAGCAGACGCAGGGCGACCTGGCGGCGGCGCTAGCCAGCTACCAGGCCTCGCTCGCGATTGCCGAGCGTCTGGCGAAAACGGACCCCGGCAACGCCTACTGGCAGCGCGAGTTCTCGGTCTCGCACGGCAAGATCGGCGACGTGCAGCAGGCGCAGGGCGACCTGGCGGCGGCGCTGGCCAGCTACCAAGCCTCGCTCGCGATTGCCGAGCATCTGGCGAAAACGGACCCCGGCAACGCCGGCTGGCAGCGCGACCTCTGGGTCTCGCATGTCAACATCGGCGACGTGCAGCAGAAGCAGGACGACCTGGCGGCGGCGCTGGCCAGCCACCAGGCCTCGCTCGCGATTGCCGAGCGTCTGGCGAAAGCGCACCACGGCAACGCCGGCGGGCAGCGCGATCTCGCGGTCTCGCACGAAAAGATCGGCGAGGTGGAGCAGGCGCAAGGCGACCTGGCGGCGGCGCTGGCCAGCCACCAGGCCTCGCACGCTATCTTTGGGTGTGGAGCGGCGTGCAAAAGTCGGCCATCTGAGGGGGTGATCGGCGATCGTGGGGAAACCGGCCCTGAGCCGACAGCTTCGGCCAGTTCTTCTCGGGCAATCGATATTATGGGAATTCGCTCCATTTGGACCCTCCGGTTTCTGGGGGGTCAGAAGCGTGGCTTCCCATTTTTCACGTTAGCTCATGCCGGGCGCATGCAAAGCATAAAGCGGATGCATCTCGGGAAAGGTTCGCCGAAATTCGACCGGCATTGCGACGCCGGTTCGTGCCGAGATCGAGAAGACTGCGAAATTTCTGGTGGCCGTTCATGGACTGCCGAGGGCATCGCTGATGTCGGTCTTGGGAGCTCGGATCGTCAGCCGAGCATCGCGAGGGCGTCGCTCGATTGAACAGGCACTTCACGTGTCGCGCGGGGACTGAAGCCTGTCCCCAACTCGGCCGGAAGCCGTCGTCAGGCGGCGGTGCAGTCTCTGGGGAGGTGTCTCTGTTCGGTCCGTGCTCCAGGGAACAAGCGAGCTGCACAGGAAGTTCGCCTAAGCGCGCGATTTTCGCTAGCTGCGGCTCGCCCCGAAGGCCCAGGAATTGCTGGATCAACGGGGGGGTATCGGCTCGTTTGCTGACCTGGTTCAGGGGGTCCGTGCCGCTGGTGACTCGGATTGAGTCTCCGACCTTTCGGGGACAACTCGCGTATCTCTCGCGTTACCTGGTCAAAAAATGTAAATGACGATTGAGAAAACTCGCGCGCTACGACCTTCCCGCACCGACTGCAACATCGAGTGCCTGCCGGTGCGGCCGCGCGCGCAACCGCGCTGGGGCTCCCCTGCATCACAAGTGTGGGGCAATGAAGTCCAGCCAGCAGGCATCGAGCGCCTTATTCTCTTCCTCCAGCGTCTCGGCGTCCTCGTATGCCGGGCACTTGCCGGCGAGGATCACGCGATCCCTGAACTGCTGGTAGATCTTTTCGGCACAGGATGCAGCGGATCATTGTAATGCGGAAGTCTATCCTCCACCGGATAGACGGTGCCCACGGCCAGCGCAGCGGCGAAAACAAGATGGATCATGACGCAACCTCCTAAGTGCCTTTTAATGCTCTAGGAGTCCCCTCGCCTGTTGTTACGGCCTCGTCCCCCGATGGCGAATTTCCAATTGATTGGAAACTGAGGACGCAAGACCCGCGTCCATTCCGGGCTCCAGGGCTCAGAGAGGCTCACAACGGCGCCCCGAGACCACGCAGAAAGTCGAGGATCGGGCCGACGTTCTCGCCGAGCTTGTGCGCGGCCTGCGTCCAGCCCTCGATCGCCACCGGCAAGTCCTTGCCCATGAGAAAAACTCTCCAGAGCGCGTTGGCGGCGGTCGCCATTTGGCGCTGGCGCGAATGTTCCGCGTCTGGCGCGCCAGCAGGAAGTGGTGGCGGCTGAATGGCAGACGAGGACGCGGGCTGCGGCTTCGGCACTGAGGATGCCAACGGCGCGGACTGTTCGACGCGATGCAAGCCATTACCGACTTCGGGTTCAAAGAGGCGCGGTGTGTTCTCGTCCACCGCTCCAAAGAAGCGCCTCGCCGCCTCGAATGGGAACGGTTGCGTCCAGTTGCCGGCGTTGACCGCCTGTTCGTGGCGTCGCAGCACATCATAGAAGTCATTCAGAGCGAATTGATTGGCGATGACCCGCGAAAGCGCTGCGGCAAAGGGGGCAGGCAGCGCCTCTGCATCCTGCGCAAACATCGCATGCAAGACGCGCACTTCATCGTCGGCAAGCATAATATTGCCGACGCCGGCGATCTTCGGCAAATCATCAAGGTAATATCTCAGCCTTTCGGCGTATTCACGGCGCACGGCGTTTCCGTATCGACCGTCGCGTAAGGATTCGAGGAGCCGCTCGGCACTGACGCGACACCGCTCTAGGCTGTGTCGGTGCTCCTCTTCGCTGCTGAAGAACCGATAGATGGGCAGGTTTTGCGCGCCGGCGACGATCGTGATGCGCCACGCGGCGTTCCAGTCGTATGTGAAAGGCGAGGCGAGATCAGGGAGCGGCGGAGGCAGCGTCGGAGACGGGGGCGCGAAACCGGGCGGGATCGAGGAATCCGAGCCTGGGCCTTTAGGGAGATGCGCCTTGATCCAGGCGTTCGCCGCCGCCGGCCCTTTATCCCACTCCTCCTGTGGCACGCTGGCAAAGACGAGTTCGTAGTCGCCGCCGCGCGAGCCACCGCGGAGACGCTGATTGTACCAACCGAACCAGACATCCCAATCTTCGTCTCCCGGTAATGCTGCTTGAAGACTCTCCACTGCGAATTGCACCCATGTTGGCTCGTGCTGCCGCCAGAGCGGAGCTTCCAAATGCGCGCGGATACCATCTCGTTGGATCGCCTCAATATCCACGCGAATTTGGTTCCATGCTGCGACCTCCGCGTCCGAAGCACTAAGGTCTGCGGACTTGAACGCCTCGACGAACGCGCGCACAGCCGCGGCTGCGGCACCAGGGGTTTGGGGATTTGCGGCGGCAGCCGCAGCAGCGGAGTTGGCAGCCGCGGACGTCGCAAACATTGCAGCTCTGGCCACTTCGGCTGCGACAATAGCAACCACGGACGAATCGGAGGCGGCGCCGGCTGCATTGCGAGCCGCCGAAACAAAGATTCGGTCTGGGTCCAGTACAGACACGCGGGCTGACGCGAGCGCGCGAAAAATGGCTCCAGCTAGATGTGTCAATTCGCGCTGTTGCTGGGGGCTAAGTCCCTTTCGCGTGATACGTGCGGCTAGGGGCGCAACGCGCAACGCAGCTCGCACAGCCATTACAATTGCGGTTTCGCGGGTTTGCGCGCTTAGCCATGCGTCAAGCGAGAATGCGTCGCCAATTTTCGGTGATTTTTCTCCGGGTAGACGCTCTTTGATCCATGCGTTTGCCGCAGTCGGGCCCTTGTCCCATACGTCGAGCGGTACGCTGGCAAAGACTAGTTCATAAGCCTCGCCTCGCGAGACGCCGCGCAGGCGGTCTTCGTACCAGCCAACCCAGACCTCCCAGTCTTCATCGCTCACAAGCGCCGCTTTGAGGTTTATCCATTTGGCGCTGGCCCAGACAGGGCCGCCATCGGACCAAAGCGGGAGGTCCATCAGCCCATTTGCGCCAGCGCTCGGAGCGGCCGCTGCGTCGGCACCAATCGATTCCCAGATCGCGGTATCGTCGGCTGCATCCGCTGCAACGGCGGCGGCGCGAGCAGCGGCGAACCGCGCGGCCTCGGCGTCGGGGGCAAAAAAGGCAGCGTCGACGGCGACGGCGGACGCTTCAACTGCGAGGGCGGCCGCATCCGTGGTGGCGAAGCTGCCAATTGCATCAGCGGCAGCGTGCGCGGCGGCGCGAAACTCCTTGGAATGGGTCGAATATTTCGTGGGGGCCCACGCAACTGCGCTCGCTCGAAAAACGGCGCTTGTTAAGGTGGATAAGACTGAATTCCGTGTCGCGCCCAGACGTTCGCGCGCCTCCGTCACGAGAGGCGCGACACGCAACGCCGCACGCACGGCGATTGCCGCCGCGATCGCAGCGCTTTGCCTTTTGAGCCAATCTTCGAGCGATCCTCGATCCTTGATCTCGATCTTCTGATTTTGGCGCTTGGAGGTGGCAAATGCGCGCGTATCCAGGCGTTCGCCGCCACAGGGCCTTGGTCCCAGACCTCCAACGGAACGCTGGCGAACAGGAGTTCGTATTCTTCCCTGCGCGAACTGCCGCGCAGACGCTCCTCGTACCAGTCGATCCACACTTGCCAATTGTGCGGAACTGGCAATGACGCCGTAAGAGAGGACCAAGCGTCCGTCGCCCAATCGGGTACGTCGTGCGCCCACAGTGGCAGATCGGCAACCTCATGTGGGTCCAACTTTTCAAGAGCGGCCACGTCGGCGCGAACTTGTTCCCAACCGGACTCTAGAGCGGAGGCAGCAAATGCTATGCCTGCGGCAACGCTGCCGACTACCGCGTCGATTACGGATTCCGCGACCGAGGCGTTTTTTTCTGCCAGGGCGATGGCGACCCGGCCGGTGTCGGCAACAGCGTTTGCGGCAACGGCCGCTGCCGAGATGGCAGTAAGAGTGACGGAGCCCAAGTCCAAGCGGGCAAGGGCGTGCGCTGTGTTCCCGACACGGTTTGCGGCCGCGGCACGCTCATTTGCGCGGGACGGATATCTTGAGGCAACCCAAGCGAACGCGTTGGCGAAAAAAATAGTGCTGACGAGGGATTCAAAATTAACATTGTCGTGTGTGCTCGACCCCTCGCGCGCCGCAAGAGGAGCTATACGCAACGCTGTTCTACTCGCCATTGTGATGACGACCTCGCGAGTTTGCCCTCTCAACCAAATCTCAAGCGACTCTCTATTCTTTATCTCCGGTTCCATCCCGCGCACCTCTTCGATCGGCGGCGATAACTGCGTCGGCAGAATTGGCGAGGCAGTGAACCCGCCTAACTGTTGATAGACGGTATTGGACCCAATGAGGCTGCTGGCCGTCGGCGTGCGCCTTGTCGCGGCGATCTTCCCAGCCAACTCCGCGATCTCGTCAGCCGCCTCGCTCATGTGTCGGTAGCGCTCGTTGATCGAGTAGTCCGAGAACGGCTTGCCGTCACGCGGGCGCAAGTTCTTGTCACGCACGAGGTTGAGCGCGATCTTGGGTGTCGGCGTCAGGACCAGTGGATAGAAATGGACGTCCTCGCCCTTCGCCTGCCGCTCGCGGATGATCGCGATCTCCTTGTCGATGACATAGTCGGAAGACAGCGAATGGTGCGAAGCGAGTAGGATGAAGATGTCGCAGGCGCGGAGCTTCTGCCCGATCTCCCGCTCCCAGTCTGCGCCGCCGGGCATCAGCCGGTCGATCCAGATCTCGACCGCGCCGTGCTTGACGGCGGGCCTGAGATAGCCGGTTACGAACGACAGCCATTTGACCTCGTCCGCGGCGGGCTTTTCCGGCTCGTCGGCATGGGCGTAGCTGATGAAGATGATCGGCTTATAGGGCTCGGTCGGCATGACCCGTGACGTCCGTGAGGCTTCGACCTTGAACGCAAGTTTGCCCGAGTCAAGGCGCTATTCGGCTGAAGCCCGGCAGGAACATTGCCGTCGCGAAAACGCGGCGCTGATCGGAACGGGCGCGCGCCGCACTCGCCTGCTTTGACGCACGTAGGAAGTGAACCCTAACCAGTGCCGGTTGGCGCGTCTCGTTCTCAGACCAACCTCAACACGCGGAGGATTGACTTCAGGCTCATGCTGAACGCGCGCAGCCGATTGCCAACTCGAAGAACGCGGCGGGATTTCGGCGGCAAGTGCGGCAGGCCGTTTGTCTCGGATCTGGCCGTGCCCCGAAATTTCTGGCGGCCGCTCTTCGCTCGTCGAAGGTCATCGCGGCGATGTCAATCCCGCAAGGCAACCGGGTTGAAGTGAGCGCGGCGAAGCGTGTGGTGTTGCCTTATCCCGAGAACCCCGCCTACTCGCGAATAGTCGCCCGCTGGCCGGCATGTAGAACTGCCGGTTGCCCTTGGGACCTCTATTCGCCGAATGCCTTGGAGAGCGTTCTCTGCCCGGTTGTCGGGCTCTTCAGCCAGAAATCGGTGTCAGGCCACGTCCTCGCGGGTCACGCCCTCGCCCTCGAGCACGAAGTCCTGGCCGAAGGCCGATGCGGGCGTCTGATATCCGGGCGGCGCGACGCCGTTCAGCGCCTTCCGCGCGGCTCCGAGCGCCATGATCGTCGTCCACACTAGACCTGCCTCAGGCCCATGCAGCCTCGACACGGCCCGACGGCCCTGTTCGTCGGCGAGTTCGCCCCAGACGTGCGTTCTGGTCCGCGCCCGAAGCTCTGCGCTCGGCCCCGGGCGCACCGCCATGAGAAAAGGATTGCGGATCGGGCCGAATTTCGTCATCGGCGCAATGGCGCGGCCGAACGCCAGCTGCCGCAGTGCCGCCGGCGTAGCCGGTCGCTCCGTGGATCATGAGAGCGGACGACACAGAGATTATTCCTGAGCTCTCCGGTTGCGCCTGAGAGCTCGCGCATCCGCGATACTCCGCAGATCTCCTTGTTCAGATTGCGTGGCTCCGCGCGCCGGGCCATCGAATACAGACGCGAAAGGATGTGATAGGGTTTATTTGTCGCCAAAGCGCGATGCGTACTGCCAGGCGAAGCGGACAGCGAGTCGTCCTCCAGCCGCTCAGCCAGCGCCAGCCCGTAACCTGAGAGGATTGAAAATGACGCGTCGCGCCGCATCGCAGGCCCCTGACCAGCCAAAAAACTCGACCGCAAAAAGGGATCGGAACGTAAGTCTCGACGAAATCGAAGAGACGGAGACCTCCCTCTGGCTTCTTGAGCAGTTGAAACGCATCCAAAAGCTGGTTGAGGAACACGGGGCTGATGACGAAATGCTCGAAGCGATCGAGTACCTGATTGAAGACAACGATCGCTGGATAAGTTCGGAGATCGAAACTGCAATGGGTTCTAAGCGCACAGGTAAGGCGTAACTCTTGTGGACTGGGCCGACGCTCTCCAAAACGGCCCTGCGCGAGATCGAGCGCCGTGCAACAGGACAATTTCGCGGCGATAAAATGGTTGAAGAGCTTGATAAACGCGTTGTTTTCTCATGACATGGAGATCGCGCTTCACAGGACCGGTCTGGTCGCATCGCCTGACCGTGAGGCGGCCAGTTGGCAGCCTTGCTAGCGAATAGACGCCCGCTGGGCGGCATGTAGAACTGCTGGGTGCCCTTGAATATCGGCGAGAGGGAAAGCGGCCTCCCGTGCCATCCGGTAAGTCCTGTTTGGACCCGGATTAGTGATGTGAGCGCGACCGTGATTGCATCATCTGTAAAAGTCCGATCTCCCAACTGGACCAAGGTCCGGGAGAGCGTGCTCCCGCGACAACCACCGATGCGTCGAGTGCGGAATTTGGTGCCGCGATGCTGACGCAGACGTGCATCACATGCTTCCGCGATCCGCGGGCGGAATTTCTCGCCAGCTCGGTCCATCCCGAGTGCGTCAAGGGCGTCGAATCGACTGCCTCTTTGCTTCGTGAACTCGGGCACGAGGTCGAAGAAGCCGCCCCGCCAATCGATCGCGAGCCCTGGAGGATGGCGTTCATGACGGTAGTCGCCGCGGAGACGGGCGCTGACGTCGAAGAGACCGGCCGACTGATAGGCAGGAAGGCCGGCGCGGGCGATTTCGAGCGCCTCACCGCCGTCATCGGCTTGCTGGGCCGTTCATGGAGCGCGACCGACTATGCGCTTGCGGTCCGTTACCTCCAAGAATGGGCAAGGGGCGTCGGGGCCTTCTTCGAACGCTACGACGTCCTGCTGACCCCGACCCTCGCTGCGCCGCCCGTTCCGATCGGCGCGCTGCAGCCGACCGCGACCGAGAAGGTCGCACTGTCCCCGATCGTCGGGCTCAGCGCCGGCTGGCTCATGCGCGCAAGCGGGCTGGTTCGGACGCTCGCCGAAAAGACCTTCGAGTTCATGCCTTACACGGCGCTCTTCAACGTGACCGGGCAGCCGGCCGTCTCGCTGCCGCTGCACTGGAGCGAGGAGGGCCTGCCGGTCGGCATGCACTTTGCGGCCCGCTGGGGCGACGAGGCGACGCTGTTCCGCCTCAGCGCGCAGCTGGAAAAAGCCTGTCCGTGGATCACGCGGACGCCCAGAGGCTTCTGACCGCCCCTCCCCCTCAGGCGCTCGACCGACAGCTTCCCGCTCTCGACGGCGAGGATGATTTCCGGCTCGCCGAGCTTCCGAACTTTCGCGGCGCTAGTGACTATCGAGATGCATTAGTGATGGCGGCGGCGTCGTCCCGAGAAGGGTCCAAATTTGTACCTTTTGGCGGGCCTGCCCTGCTTGAGGGTCTCCAATTTCGCAGCGACCATCGCTCTCTGGCTGGCGTGCGGAAAGCGTCTGCGCCGGAGGCGTAGTCGAGTCGTTCGAGATCCTCGACCTCCTCGACTGGCACTGTCACGTTGCGATGCCGCGAGCGCGAAGCGTCAGCGACTCAGGAATTGTCAGGCCTCTGCGACCGCGTTCCGCCACGTGGTCATCGCCGCAGCGCGAAGCGCACGGTGGGTTTGGGCTGAGATGAGATGGCGTTGGACGTTGAAGGTGTTGTAGACGGCGGCGTACTGACGATGCGTAGTATTGAATGACGATCGGCGCCTGGATGCCCGTCGGCATCAACGAGCGGATCGGGTTGGAGGCGGAGACGATCTGCGCAATCGCGAGGTCGATGTTCACGTTCGGCTGGAAATAGACCTTCGCCCTTCGATTCCCCCCCCATCCCCGCCTGCCCGCACGATTTGCCACATCGTCATGCGCGAGAATCAAAAATTCAGGCGTTTTCGAGTCCTTCAAAATGAGGGGATGTGAGTTCCGGCACACGTTCTATGTGCTTGCGCTGATGATGCTGTTCCTTGGCGGCAGCGCCATTTCTGACGACGCCCAAGGATATTTTCCCGAATATCAACATCCCTGTTGTCACCGTTATCTGGCAATATACAGGGCTCACCCCCGAGGAGATGGAGCAGCGCGTTACGACATAGCGAATATTCGATCAGCTCCAGCGTCAATGACGTTCGCAATATCGAGAGCCAAACTCTGTCAGGCATCTCAGTCGGGTCAAACTGGCGTCCCCCTGAGCGAGGCCCCCTCGACAGACGTAGTGCTGCATCCGCTGAAGGCCGACATCGATCACACGAGCTCGCTCACTCTTAAAACGGCGGGATGGCGAGTAGCCTGGGCCTGCATGCAGCGGCGCGCTGGCATCGGCATCGGCACATTATTGCGCCGCAGACGGCCGGAGTCGGTAAAGTCGAGGTGTGGCGCGGTGACGTTAGGCTGAGCATGTCTGTTCCCGCCCCTTTCGTCTGGCGGTGCCTTAGTGGCTCAGCCGTAGCTCCGTTTCCACACCCCGCTCATCGAACCGGACGTGCGGATTTCCCGCATCCGGCTCTCGGACAAGACCTCACGCCGTCTTCGCGTGCGACGCCATCGGCAGCGTCTGAACATCATTTGGAGTTGATAGGTTGCCCAATCTCCATGTCCTTCGCAACGTTCTGCGTCTGTCTTGAACTGAGGTCCCTTCCCTCCGCCGGAGTTACCCGGTTTCCGCGGTACTACGAACCTCTCCGCCACCCCAGAGCGCCCGGCCTGTCCCTCACGGGCGTCCGGTTGGTCCTGTCATCTCTGACCTAACCGCGCTTTGGGGCTTCCCGTGTTGCGCGCGCTTTCCTTGTGTGCGTGCTGCCGCCACTACCCCGGTGCAGCGGCTGGGCGTAGTCCTTGCTCATCTCACCCAGCCGTAACAGCCTTCCCCGATAACGTTGTCGGGTCGGCCTGCACATCGTCCTTTTCGAGGCTTGCTCAGCGTTCACTCGCGTTGCGGCCCGCACACTCGCGCCGTCACCTATATGTGACCCGCTACACCGAAGGCTTCAGCCATTTCGTCACCTCCATGACTGCTCCGGTTGCTTCCGGCTGGAGCGGTTGCCGGGTGGGGCTTGCACCCACTGGAAAGCGCCGCCTTGTCACGGCGCACACGTAAACCGGTCATTGCGGATTGAGGTCGCAGACCTCGCAGTTGGTGGGGTCCTGCCGTTCGTACGGAATGAAAACTCAACCACCCGTCACGCGATCTCCGCTAGCAGCGCGCGGGCGTTTCGGACATCAGGCGTCGTCTCACCGCCTTCGATTTGCGCCAGGATCGACTGCAGCAGCGCACCGGGATCATTGGGCGAACCCGTATCGCGCCACAGCCGGGCGAGGTCGGTCGCAGCGCGCAGTTCGAGCAGCCGCGCTTCTTGGCTGCGCGCGATCTCGATCGCCTGCGATCGCGCCTCGATAGAAGGCGTCGGGGCCCTCGCGAGCGATCGCCTCCAGTGTCTGGGCGAGCTCGGGCTGCCGTTGCAGGGTTCCAACGCTCGGCGCTTCGCCGCTGGCGGCCTTACAGGCGAAATCCTATCCCTCCAGATTGTCCGGGGCGATCCTGATCGGGGTCGGTGATGGCGAGCGCGCGGGGCGCACGCCTTCGAAGGTTTCGACAATGATCATCCGGCCGCCGCAACACGGACATTGACGCGCAGGCGAAGCTGTTTCGGCCGCGCTGTCCGCCTCGGCTGGCGGGGTCTTGATCGGCCCGCCAGTGGAACGACCCTTGCCGCCTTGTCCCGAAGGCGCGGAGTCCAAGCGCCATGCTCGACCGCAGCAAACCACCCGAACCGGATCGCCCGCTTTGGTCCGCGACTACGCGTCTTCTCTTTCAGGCCTGAAGCCGAGCGTCGAAAACCTGCCCGACGACGGCATTCCCTTGCCCTTGCCCGCCCCCGGCTTCGCGCCGCGCAACTGTCCGCGCGTTCCCTTGGCCAGCTTCCCCGCAGCCCGTTCCTCAGGCACGACGAGATCGTGCGGGCATGGGCTGAAGCGCTCGGCGGTCATTGATGGAGACCCTGCAACGGCTTCGCCGGGTGCTCTGGTGGCCGCCGACCAAAACGAAGAGGAAATTTGATGCGCATCACCCTACGCATCGACTATCTCGACATCGACGGCGCCGTCGTCTTCAGTGACCCGGTCACTTGCGCCGAGGACGAGGCGAAGCCCCTGCGCGACATCGAGGACGACGACCGCGTGTGGGATGTCGTTTTTTTCGGCTTGGAAGACGAAGAAAACTGGACGGACGGGAGCGCGAAGGCCGGGCGTGTCCTTTGCCCGACGCGCGGCTGGCCAGCCGTCCGCGCTCCACTGGCCCACCATAGCACGACGGCCACGCGCGAAGGCGCGTCTGCCCGGTCAGCGGCATCCTGTTGAACGCCGGACTCCGGTTCAACCGCGCGGTCGCCAGCGCCTTCGCCGCCGCCATGGAGCCGCGCCTCGAGCTCTCGGCGGCGCTCGTGTCGTCGAGGCGTTTCGTGCTCAGACGCGCGGCTACGTCTTTCGACGCCGCTGCGGATACGGCGGCGACGTTGATCCGAGGCCTCGGCGCGCCTTCGCCGAGAACCTCGCGCCCCTTAGCGCTGATCGCGAACCGGCCGCCGGCTTCGCTGACCAGACTTCGTGCGATCAGCAAGTTGACCCTCCGCTTGGCCGTTAAAGGGCACGTCTCGATCCGCAGGGCCAGCGCCATCAGCCGCAGGGGCGCCAAGGCGAGCGCGACAAGGATGCGCTTGTCGAGATTGTCGAGGATGACCGGAGCGGCTGCTGCGGCATGGGCGCGCCCGGCTGGCGTCAGGTCCCAGCGCTTTCTCGCGTTGCATCGCGGGCCGACGCAAAAGCCTTGCGACGCCAGACGCGCCAGCCTCGTGCACGTGCACGGCGCGGAGCTTCCCACCAATTCGCTGATCTGCGAAGGCCCCGCAATGACATAGAGCGGTATCCGAACGGACTGAATCGGTTGGGGGATTCCCGAATCAGTTAGTTTCTGATTGATCATTCACGCCGCGAGAGGGAGGCGGCGGGGATGGCTGTTTCCGACGATCTTCGCGAGCGCGTGGTTGAGGCGGTGGTCTTGGGCGGGTTGTCGCGCAATCAGGCGGCCGCGCGTTTCAAAGTGAGCGTAGCGAGCGCGGTGCGCTGGGTGAAGCGGTTCCAAACCACGGGCGAAATTTCACCGGCGCCTTCTGGCGGCGACCGCCGCTCCGGCCGGATCGAGGCGCATCACGACTATCTGTTGGGCCTGATCCGGCGCAGCCCGGACAAGACGCTGCTCGAGATCCAGGAGCGGCTGATCGCCAATTGCGGCGAGCGCTTTGCGGTCTCCGCGCTGTGGCGCTTCTTCGACCGTCACGCGATCACCTTTAAAAAAAACGGCGCATGCCGAGGAGCAACAACGCGCGGACGTGCAAAGTCGACGCCGGGAATGGTTCGCGGGGCAACTCGATCTCGATCCGACGAAACTCGTTTTCATTGACGAGACCGGAGCCTCCACCAATCTCGCGCGCAAAAGCGGACGTTGCCGGCGCGGGCGCCGCTTGCGGGCGGCCATCCCGCACAGTCACTACAAAACGGTGACTTTGGTCGCCGGCCTTCGCCTTCGCGGCCTGACAGCGGCAAAGACTTTCGACGGACCGATCAACGCCGCCCGGTTCGAGGATTGGCTGGAGACATGCCTCGTCCCCACGCTCTCGCCCGGCGAGGTCGTCGTCATGGACAATCTCCCGGCTCACAAGGGGCCGCGGGTCGAGCAACTCATCAAGGCGGCGGGCGCGGAGTTGCGATATCTCCCAGCCTACAGTCCTGATATGAACCCCATCGAAAAAGCCTTCTCCAAGCTCAAAGCCTTCCTGCGCAAAATCGCCGAACGGACCGTCGCGGGCCTCATGCGCGCCCTCGAAACCTGCGCCGAAATCTTCAAGCCCTCGCAATGTACAAATTACTTCAAATCCTGTGGTTATGAGCACGATACAGGATGATCGGATTCCGCTCTAGCAGTGCCCAGTTTCATCCTGTCGAGCGCGCCAAAACAGCCACCATGGAGGATGAAACTGGGCACTCCACTGGAGGAACCCCTCCCGCCCATTTGCCGCGGTGGCTGTTCCTGAACGTGTTGACCTACCGCATTCAGGCCGCCGCGCTTGGCGGCCTCGACAAGGAGACGTTGCGCGTCCTGCGCCAGCCGAAGGGTCGGAGGCTGACATCATCGGACTTGCGTCCTTTCGAAGCGCGGATTGCGACAACGCGGGAAGGGCCAACGGCACCGTGCACATCACATGTTTGCCCGACTTGAGCTGTGCGCGATCGCCAGCACGACCAGCGTAATGGGGATGCTCGGGCTCCAGACGAGCGACGTGCCCGCGATGAAAAAAGACACGGCCGTCACGCGCCCAGCCGAAGCCTCGCACCGATTGAGGGCGTCTCAAAACGGAAAGGTTCGAACCTTGACGCGTCGGTTGAGGCTCGATCTTGATGCGCCATGGAAATTCGAGGCGTCGACTAGTACCTCGGCGCAGTGATTTTGAACGGTTGAACTCGGTATCAGCGCAGGGCCGGCAGGTGTTGTGGAGCAATGAGCATTTCGATGCTGCGGGGAACGCCCGGCTGTCTTGCAATGAAGCCTGCCCGTTCAAGAGTTAACATCATCTGGTGAACCGAGGGCGGGCTGACGCCAAAATATTGCTGGATGTCGGCTTCGGCCGGAGGCCGACGGTGCAGGCGCGTGTAGGCGTGGATGAACGCCAGATACTGACCCTGCTTTGGTGTGTAGGTTTTGGCAGAGCGACTCACTTCGGACATCCGACTCATTTGAAACCGTGCCTCCATTCAGGAGGCACCGCGAATGAACCTACGCTATCGGGTTGAACTCAGCCAAGCCGAGCGTGATGAACTCAAGGCGCTTTTGAGCGGAGGAAAACACGCGGTCCGCAAGGTCAAGCGCGCGCAGATTTTGCTGGCGGCCGAAGCGGGAGCAAGCGACGAGGAGATCGCGATCCGCATTGGGGTGGGCGGCTCGACCGTCTACCGAACCAAGCGCCGCTTTGTGCTCGGCAACCTGGAGCTGGCGCTTCGCGAGGAGCCGCGCCCGGGGGCGGAGCGCAAGCTCTCGGGCAAAGAGGAAGCCCTGTTGGTCGCCACGGCCTGTTCAAGCCCGCCCGAGGGCCGCGCGCGTTGGACCATCGATCTACTGGCCGGTGAAATGGTCCGGCTCACCGAACACGACAGCATCTCGCGCGATACCGTGCGCCGGCGGCTGGCTGAAAACGAGCTCAAGCCGTGGCGCAAGGATATGTGGTGCATTCCGCAGGTGGATGCTGAATATGTCGCCCGCATGGAGGATGTCCTCGACCTCTACGCCGAACCGCCGGATCCGAAGCGCCCGGTCGTCTGCTTCGATGAGAGCCCGACCCAGCTCATCGGCGAGGTGCGCCAGCCGATCTCTGCTAAGCCGGGGCAGATCGAGCGCTACGACTGCGAGTACAAGCGCAATGGCACGGCGAATCTGTTCGTCTTCCTCGACGCGCATCGGTCCTGGCGCAAAGTCAAAGTCACCGACAGGCGCGCCGCCGTGGATTTCGCCGCCTGCATGCGCGAACTCACTGACATTCACTTTCCCGAGGCTGAGCGCGTCCGCGTCGTTATGGATAATCTGTCAACCCATTCAGCCGGGGCCCTCTACCAGGCCTTCCCAGCCTGCGAAGCGCGCCGGGTGCTGCAGCGGTTGGAGTTCCACTACGTTCCCAAGCATGCCAGCTGGCTGAATATGGTCGAGATCGAAATCGGGGTGCTGCGCGGTCAGTGCCTCGACCGGCGTATCGCCACCCACGAGCACCTCGTCTCCCAAATCGCTGCCTGGGAGCGACAGCGAAATGCCTCGGGAGCCCGCATCAAATGGATGTTCACAACCGACAAAGCCCGCGCCAAAATGGGCCGCGCGTATCCCGATCCAGCGGCGGCCACCCGCGACGCCCAACTCAAAAAGTCATAATCACTGCGCCGAGGTACTAGACGCCGCGGGTGGAAACGGCAATGACATCGGACTTGACCACGACCGTGGCAATGATCGCGCACGATCCTCTCATCGGCGGCTCTGCCCTTATCGCGTTCGGCGCGTTCGTAGGTCGAATGCTGTTCAAGCAAAAGCCCATTTGCGATCGTCCCTGAATCGCACCGAGCCATCGGTCGCTTTTCCGGGTCATTCATCACAATCGCGGGCGCCGTCGCCGACTTCGTGTCCTTCGCGTAGGGGTACGGCAGGGCGCGCCGTATCCGATGCGCTTTGACGAAGGCCCAGTCGCTTTTGCGCCTCGACAAAGCTCGCGTCTATCTCGCGGACCACCAGCTCATAGAGCACCCTGTGCCTGCGAGAATGCATTTGCGCGGAAAGTTCAGCCAAATACGAGGCTTCGTCGTGCGCGCGAAGACCAAATCGCGTGATCAAGTCTGTCGCAGTTGCTGCGACCTCATTTCGGCGGGGAGCAAAGAATGGCAATCGCGTCGAGAGGCCCTCGATTTGCCGACCACAGCACCACAACTCAGCAGCAGGCGAGCGGAACTGCTCCAAGCAGCAAAGGCACGCCCATTGCGTCAAGCGCAGTCTCAGCCTGCGCCGGTTTTAGTCACAGCTTTGTTTGGAGCAGGCCTCAGCGTCTGACTTGACCTCGAGCGCGTGCGCTTCTGTGGCGCTTTCCGATGATCTTCGCAAGCGGGTGGTGGAGGCGGTCGTTTTGGGCGGGCTGTCGCGCAATGCGGCCGCCAGGCGCGTGATGTCCGGCGTGCGGCGGATCAAGCCGAGCAAATAGTCGCGCTGCCCTCGATACGGCCGGACCGCCGATCGCCCCCTGAAGGCGAAGGCGAAATCTGCCCCGTGTTGTAACGCGTCACCCAGCGCACCGCGCTTGCGATGCTCACACCGAAACCAGCGCACCATCGCCGGCGCTCGATAGGCGCCCTCCCAGTTGGAATTCTTCTCGCCCCGGAATGGCGTGGTGCCGCCGTCGGGCCAGGAGAAGACCTCGGCGCCGTTATCGGAGGTGTCGATCACGATCGTATCCTTGGCGATGCCGAGGTCGTCGAGCTTCTTCAGGAGCTGGCCGACCTGACCGTCCTGCTCGACCATCCCGTCGGGATAGACGCCGTAACCCGTCTTGCCGATCGCCGAGGGCTCGAGGCGGGTCCAGATATGCATCCGGCTCGGATTGAACCACACCAGGAATGGCTTCTTGTCCTGATTGGCCCGGTCGATCGGGACAACGCCCCATTCTGCGGCGACCTTTTCGACCCCGCGCAGCAGGAACTGACAAAAGCCGCGCGCTTGCTTGATCTGGCCGAACACCGGCTCGGGCAGTTGCTTGCGCAAGCGATAAGGGCTGCCGTGGCCGCCGGCCTTGATCTTCTCGCGCATGGCGGCGATGCGCGCGCCGCCGCCTTCTCCCGCGCTGGCGTGCTTGGCCCGTCCCGGCGCGACGTAAGCGTCGATGCCGCGGCCCTCCAACGCCGCGAGGTTGGCGTCGGAGCAGTAGCCGGCGTCGGCCGAAGCAAGCTTTCCTTCCTTTAGGCGATGCCCAAAAACTATTGCTTCATTTCGTGAAACCTCGGCGAGATGCTGTAGTTCCATTCTGGATGGAATGAGTCTCGGGTCATGTTGAGGGTCGCCATTTCCGCGTCCGAGACCTTGATGCCCTTTGGATAGGTGTTGCTATCGAGTTCGCAGCGGATTTTGAGACCGGTTTTCGTCGTGGTGTTGGCGATCAGTTCGATGACGATGAGGAGGCTGAGGAGTGGCGTCGCGCGCCAGTTCTGCGTGATGTGGCAGAACATGCGATGCTCGATCTTGTTCCACTTCGAAGTCCCTGGCGGATAGTGGCAAACCTGAATGATCAGACCGGTTTCGTCCGCGAGTTGTTGGAGGGCCAACTTCCAGAGCCGCAGCCGTGAACCATTGGAGCCGCCGCCGTCGGCCGTGATCATCAGGCGCCTCATCCCGGGATAGAGCTTCCAACCCATCTGATCGAGCCAGCATCGGACGGCGTTGACGGCGAACTCCCCGGTGTCGTGGTCGATTCCGAGGCTGACATAGCCGAGGTTGGCGCCGATGTCGTAGACCCCGTAAGGGACGACCTTGCCCAACTCCTTGTCCTCGAAATCGTGAGCGTTGACCTCGATCGGTTCGCCCTGCGGCCCATAGTCGCTACCGCCGTTCTTGAATTCGCCCAGCAATTCCTTCTTCTTCGCGTCGATCGATATCACGGGTTCGCCGGCCGCCTGAAACGCCTCGACCTTCGCGTTGATATATTCGAACTGGGCGTCGCGATCAGGATGTTTGCCGGCTTCCTTGGTCTTGCGGTTGGAATGGCGACAATATTTCAGTTCCTCCAGCAGCTTGGGAATGGTCGAGGAACTCACTTTGTGACCCATGGCGCGAAGCGCCGTCGCCAGCTTGTCGTGGCTCTTGGAGACCCATCGCAACGGCCGCATCGGGTCGCCCATCGTCGCCGGCTCGAGCAATCGTTGCAAGTCCTCCAACAGCGTCGGGTCCTTGACCGTCAACCGAGGAGTGCCCCCGCCCTTGCGCCGCACCTCTCCCGTCAAGGAGCCGGGGTTCCGCAAGTCCTTCAGACCGCGCCCAATCGTGCTCCGGGCGACCTTCGTCGCGCGCGCGACCGCCGCAATCCCGCCGTAGCCCGCCGCCTTCGCCTCCGCCGCCGCGCTCAACCGCCGGCGTCGCTCGTCCAGCGAAGGCCGAAGCGCGTCAAACCGGACGCGCAGGGATGATTCGTCTATCATCATCACGATATAGACGCTCGCCTCGCACTCGGGAATCCGCTAAACAGCCGATGCCAGTAAACTCGCAAATTCCGAATCGGCTATTTTTGGGCGTCGCCTTAGTTCATTGGGTACGCTTTTGAAGTAAGATCGCTTCTGGTTTTAGAGCGGAATCCGATCATCCTGTATCGTGCTCATAACCACAGGATTTGAAGTAATTTGTACATTGCGAGGGCTTGAAGATTTCGGCGCAGGTTTCGAGGGCGCGCATGAGGCCCGCGACGGTCCGTTCGGCGATTTTGCGCAGGAAGGCTTTGAGCTTGGAGAAGGCTTTTTCGATGGGGTTCATATCAGGACTGTAGGCTGGGAGATATCGCAACTCCGCGCCCGCCGCCTTGATGAGTTGCTCGACCCGCGGCCCCTTGTGAGCCGGGAGATTGTCCATGACGACGACCTCGCCGGGCGAGAGCGTGGGGACGAGGCATGTCTCCAGCCAATCCTCGAACCGGGCGGCGTTGATCGGTCCGTCGAAAGTCTTTGCCGCTGTCAGGCCGCGAAGGCGAAGGCCGGCGACCAAAGTCACCGTTTTGTAGTGACTGTGCGGGATGGCCGCCTGCAAGCGGCGCCCGCGCCGGCAACGTCCGCTTTTGCGCGCGAGATTGGTGGAGGCTCCGTGATTGCGACATTCGCCCCCAGCGAAGCGTTGTTCAGCACTGCTGCGGCGTTGCTGAACATGGACGTCGGGAACTGGAGCACGTCATGCGAGGTCCCGGTCGCGACAAAGCCCGGCGTCGGATACGCCGTATGCCGCCTCGTCGAGCCATGCGATGCGACGTCGAGAGATCGCCGCGTGATGGCGGAATACGCGGCTGCCATCGCGCAGCGACTGCGGCATCTCGTCCAACGCACCAAGCACCTCTCGCCAGATGTGTGCCCAGGTGCCGCGGCCGTGGTCCGGATCGACCTTGAAGATGGTGGTGGCGAACTCCTCGCCGAACCCGACCTCTGCGGCCTCGCCAACCGCGTGCTTGCGCGATACGTCCCGCAAAATTAGGAAGCGGAGGTGCTCCGCGTCCTTGGCGTCGCCAAGCCCGAGAGCGATCTGCGCGCTGTGGTCGTAGTATACGGCATTGATCAGAAGGCGGCCGAGGATGTCGTGCGCAAGCGCCCAATAGTTCCTCGGACCGCTCGAGAGCCGAACAAGGCCGAGCGGAGAGAGGTTCGCCCTTCGGTCGTCCAGTAGGAGCCGCAACGGCCAGGCGCTTGCACCCTGATCCAACAGAGACTCGGGCATCGGCAGGCGCTCCGAGCTGAGCGCCGCGATTTGCAGGACGGCCCTTCGTAGCTCAGGGGTTTCCACATACTTCTTGAAGGCACGGTATATCCATTCTTGGATCGAACTCGGAAAGGTCGTATTGGGCCTGCAGCCAGAAACTGAGCGTTATCCAAAAGGCGGCGATTCCCTCCAGAAGGCGGACGGAATGCGCTTCCTGGAAATTGCGCCATTGCCAATCCGGACGCTCCTTGCCGTATTCCCGCAGGAAACGATTGAGGTGCCGCCCGAGTTCGAGCGCCTCGCGCTCGTCGAGCATGTGGTGAAGTTCGCCGAGTAATTTGAACCGCGAAGTGTCGTAGTATCCCATCTCCCGCTGCGGCCCTGTGACGACCACGATGCATGCCGGGCGCCCAGCGCGCTCGAGTTGCTGGAGAAAGCGGCGGAGTTCCGCGTTGCGGAATTCCCAGTGTACTCGGTCGAAGACAATAACCCAAGGGGTCTCGTATATCCTAGGATCGTCTTCTGTGAACTCATCGGGCAAACCGTTTGCGGCGCGGGTATTCTCGCTCCGTTGCTTCGCGCGGGTGAGAAAATTCACCAGAGGGAGCGCCTCCGGCGTAAACGGCAGCCCCTTGGCGACCAGGGCGGGGTAACCAGCTCGGGCGGCGTTGAAGGCGAGGTGGCGCGCGAGCGTTGTGCCTCCCGCCCCGGGCTCCGACATAATATAGCAGACTCGGTTCTCCGGCGAGCCGACGACGTCCAGGCGACTGAGCTGATCTTGCAGTCTAAGCCATGCCTCGTCGTTGCGGAACCAAGGGAGGTCGGCAGCGAACGCCCGCCAGTTACGCGCGTCGCCGCGGAAGAACGCGTTGAACTCCTCCTCTCCGAGCTCGCTCACCGATAGGTCGCGATCAAGGATCAGGTCGTAGCTGTCGAGGATCGGGCGATCCCGGTCATCCGCGTCGGACAGGTCCACCAAGCGCATGGAGCCCGCCTGGTCGCGTTGTCGCACAGTCAGCCGATCATCGCCGCGCGCCGCGTGGAAGGCCTCGACGAGCCTTGCGGCGAACGCCGCGAGCGGCAGCGCGACCACAGCCGCGGTCGGTCCCTCGCCGTATGAGTTTAGCCACCTATCGAGCCGCGAGGCGGCGTCCTCGGCGTCATCGACGACCACGAGCCGCGTGCGGAAACCAGTTGTCCAGAGCTCTTCCACACCTGCGGGCGGGACGCCCTTCGCAGCTATGACGACCAGTTGGCGGATACCAGATCGGCGCAGTTCCTCGAGCATCGTCATCCGGCGCAGTTGCCGTTCAAATGTGGAGCCGCGATTGTCGCGTCCGGCGAGCAGGTAGACCGGTAGCGAGCGTGGCGGGAGGTTGATGCGCGACGGGTCGGAGTCAATGACGTGAAGGAAACCTCGCTGGCGAACCAGGGGGCCGTCGTCGGCCGCCTCCAACGCGGCAACAAGGCCCCGGTCTGTCTCCTCCAGGAACACCTGTTTCCAGGGGAGGCGAAGTAAGGCGACGCCCAAAAATAGCCGAATTCGGAATTTGCGAGTTTACTGGCATCGGCTGTTTAGCGGATTCCCGAGTGCGAGGCGAGCGTCTATATCGTGATGATGATAGACGAATCATCCCTGCGCGTCCGGTTTGACGCGCTTCGGCCTTCGCTGGACGAGCGACGCCGGCGGTTGAGCGCGGCGGCGGAGGCGAAGGCGGCGGGCTACGGCGGGATTGCGGCGGTCGCGCGCGCGACGAAGGTCGCCCGGAGCACGATTGGGCGCGGTCTGAAGGACTTGCGGAACCCCGGCTCCTTGACGGGAGAGGTGCGGCGCAAGGGCGGGGGCACTCCTCGGTTGACGGTCAAGGACCCGACGCTGTTGGAGGACTTGCAACGATTGCTCGAGCCGGCGACGATGGGCGACCCGATGCGGCCGTTGCGATGGGTCTCCAAGAGCCACGACAAGCTGGCGACGGCGCTTCGCGCCATGGGTCACAAAGTGAGTTCCTCGACCATTCCCAAGCTGCTGGAGGAACTGAAATATTGTCGCCATTCCAACCGCAAGACCAAGGAAGCCGGCAAACATCCTGATCGCGACGCCCAGTTCGAATATATCAACGCGAAGGTCGAGGCGTTTCAGGCGGCCGGCGAACCCGTGATATCGATCGACGCGAAGAAGAAGGAATTGCTGGGCGAATTCAAGAACGGCGGTAGCGACTATGGGCCGCAGGGCGAACCGATCGAGGTCAACGCTCACGATTTCGAGGACAAGGAGTTGGGCAAGGTCGTCCCTTACGGGGTCTACGACATCGGCGCCAACCTCGGCTATGTCAGCCTCGGAATCGACCACGACACCGGGGAGTTCGCCGTCAACGCCGTCCGATGCTGGCTCGATCAGATGGGTTGGAAGCTCTATCCCGGGATGAGGCGCCTGATGATCACGGCCGACGGCGGCGGCTCCAATGGTTCACGGCTGCGGCTCTGGAAGTTGGCCCTCCAACAACTCGCGGACGAAACCGGTCTGATCATTCAGGTTTGCCACTATCCGCCAGGGACTTCGAAGTGGAACAAGATCGAGCATCGCATGTTCTGCCACATCACGCAGAACTGGCGCGCGACGCCACTCCTCAGCCTCCTCATCGTCATCGAACTGATCGCCAACACCACGACGAAAACCGGTCTCAAAATCCGCTGCGAACTCGATAGCAACACCTATCCAAAGGGCATCAAGGTCTCGGACGCGGAAATGGCGACCCTCAACATGACCCGAGACTATTCCATCCAGAATGGAACTACAGCATCTCGCCGAGGTTTCACGAAATGAAGCAATAGTTTTTGGGCATCGCCTAAGCGCTCGATGTCGTCACGCTCCGAGGCAGTGGCAGCCGCCCCTTGCACCCAAACCGAGGCCTCCCGGTCCGCAAGGCCGGTGATCAGATTGTCCGGAATCTGTCCAGGCGTAGAACTATATTCACGGCGGAACTCCTCGTGCGCGTGTGGGGCTCGGGGTGACGTGATCGCCGAGTGATGCTCGGAACCAAGACAGAGTTATATCCGCTGTCCTAGGCCGGCAACTGGCCACCCGAGATGCGAAAGTTAAATGGAGCCCGAGTTCGGGCGTCGGGTTTCGAGTGGGCTGTTGGCTGTAGCCGATCCCGTCGCGCTTGGTGCACATCTTCGTCGAGGCTAACTAGCCGCTGCCGTCCGCGCCGGGAATGTGCTGATCACTGAGACGGCATCGGGCTGCTAGCCTCACACCGGGACGACGGTCCGCTCGTTCAATCGGTAATCGAAGAGCCGCCGTTCCGCTTGCGGCCCCGCTTCTAATAACGTCTCGGCCCGAAAGACCGAAGGTCCGAGCTGGGTCGATTTGCCCAGTTCACTATGCCGTCGGTGAACGGCCGCTCTTTGCGCATTCCGGCCGTCCACCACAGCGTCATTCGCACAGCAAAACTCCGCCCCATCGCGGTCGGCCCCGACCCGAATGCAGTGATTCGAATTCGGGACCGCCTCGCGGCTCATGCTGACGGTCTGGCGCCCAGCGCCCGATGGTGTGTTTGTCATGTCCACACTATTCCTCCTACGACCGCGCTGCCGCTTTCGTGACTTCGATCGTCGTGCTTCTTCCCCGGCCGCCCTATGGTAGGCGGACTACCGCGAGCGCCAGAGCCACGGTCGTAACAGCGAGGCAAACCCGCAGGAAGCCCATCGCAGTCCTGTAGCCCGCGGAATGAAGACATGCCGTCGCCGAAAGCCGCTGGACGGGAGGATGATCGGAAGGCAAGAGTTCCAAGGACGGCCCGAAAAGGAGCGCCCTCGAAAACCTCGAGACCGCCGGCGCGCAGCAGGCGCACAACTGAAGTGCAGGGCCGATGGCGTCTATTCGCGAGTGGCAGTTCAAGAGGAAGTTTCGCACCAATGCCTACGGCTGGCGCGCCTCGAGTTTTGCCATCGGCCGTCTCAAGGAAGCTGCCGCCGAGATAAGGTCCGTGGCGAAATCCGACCCGGTCGCGGCGGGAGACGGCGTCGTGTCGTTGATGGAGCGCATCTGGCCGGCGTTCCAGGGAATTGACACCTCGTCCGGCGCCCTTGGCGCTGCGGTCCTTCGCACCGTGAATGAGCTAATCCCGATCCTGACCGTCGCGTCGGCGGACCACGCAACCAGAGGCAAGTGGCTCGAGAGATTGTTCGAGGCGGTGCAAAGCGACGGCGTCGAATATCTGGCTCCGCTCGAATATCGCTGGGGCGAGATCGCCCAATACCCGGACCTGATCAACGAATATGCAGACCGAATGATCGGCATGGTACGGCGCGCCTGGGCCGATCACCAAACCTTCCAGCATGTGATCGGAACATCCGTCTGCTTGTCGTGCCTGCTTGAGGGCGGCCGTTACGACGAACTTCACGAACTCCTGGCCACACGACGGATGAAGTCTTGGTCCTCGCACAGATTCGGTGCCGAGGCGTTGGTTCGTCAGGGATTATGGGAAGGCGCGATCGGGTTTGCAGAAGCGGCACGCAGCAGCACAAATCCCGGTTTCTCCGAAATGTCCATCGACCGGTTTTGTGAGAAGCTATTGATCGACCACGGTCGCGCGGATGAGGCCTATCGGCGTTATGGCCTGCGTGCGGCCAGCGGCACGACGAACCTATCGGTCTTCCGCTCTCTGGTTCGCACATACCCGGACCGGGACCACCGCCGAATGCTCCTGGATCTGATCGAAACCCGCGGCGACAAGGGCAAATGGTTTGCGGCCGCGAAAGAGTCCCGGTTTTTCGACATCGCTATCGAGTGTGCCGCCGCGCAAGGCGCAGACCCATCGACGCTGGTCCGAGCAGCCCGCGATTTCTGCGGCAAGGAGCCGAAATTCGCCGCCGCCGTCGCGCTGCTTGCTCTCTCGACCCTTCTCGCTGGCGGGGGCTATGACCCAAGCGTGTCGGAAGTCGACGACGCCGTGAAGCACCTTCTCTCTGCTTCGCGCCAGATTGGGTCGGTCGAGTGGGCGTTGCGAGAACTCGGCAAGCTGGCGGAGCGGCAATGCGCGGCAGGCCGGGAACCGTTTCAGCGTGCCATCCAGGCCGCCCTGTCGCGCTGGCATCCTGGCGAGCCCAACCTTTAGCAACCGCGGGCGACGGCGATTCAGCCTGACCGGTCACTGCTGGGTCGCACTGGATTAAACGGCGCCTGGCAACGATGCGCTCACGCGAGATCTCACCTCGACTGTTGCCCGCTCCACAGGTCACTTGCGACTCGATCTTGTTCTCTATACGTTCTTCCGAGTCCACACCTCAAACTAAAGCCCCTGAATGAGACCTGCATGGCGGATCAGATCGTCATCACCGAGAAAACCAGCCAGGCAAAAGACGTGCGCGCCGCCGTGGGCTCTCGCTACGGAGACATCCTCCCAGCTGAGGGACATCTGCTGGACCTTCTCGAGCCGGAGGATGTCGTGCCGGCCTGGAAGCGCTGGTCGCCGATCCTTCTTCGCCCCGAAGGCCTCTATGGCACTCGCCCTGCTGAAGGCGGCAACAAAGCCGTCAAGCTCAAAGCCATCCGTGACGCGCTGCGCACCGCAAAGCAGGTCTGGCTCGCCACCGATTGCGATCGCGAGGGGCAGCTCATCGGTCAGGAAATTCTCGAGCATTACAACTACCGCGGCCAGGTCATGCGAGTGCTATTTACCGCGCAGGATTCTCAGACGATCCGCGACGCATTCGGGCGGGCGAAGCCAAACGCCGAATACGCTCCGCTTTACGCCGCCGCCGTCGCGCGACGACAAGCCGACCAGATCTACAACCTGTCGCTGACGCGAACAGCGACCGTCATTCTCGGTCGAGGGGCGCGGGGTGTTATAGGAGTTGGCCGGGTCAAGACGCCAACTTTGGCGATCGTGTGCAAGCGCGAGCTCGAAATCCGGAATTTCGTGCCGCAGGCGTATTTTGAAGTCGTCGCCACCGCGACCGTGGCCAGCGGTCAATTCCAGATGCGGCACGCGCCGCAGCAGCGAATTGTCCGGCGGGAGGACGCCCAGGCGGTCGTCGAAGCGGCCCAAGACTTCGAGGGCGCGCTTGGCGTGCATATTGAGGACAAGCGGCAAGGGCCGCCAAAGCTCCACGATCTGCCTTCGCTCCAGAAACTGTGCAGCTCGCGCTTCGGTTGGCCGGCCAGCAAGACGCTGGAAGTCGCTCAGGAACTCTATGATGGCCAGGGCAAGAAGATCATCACCTATCCTCGCGCCGAGGTGCGTTATCTCCCGGAGAGCTTGACATCGGATGTTCCGAAGATCGTCGCCGGCCTGCAGGCGGGCAAGTCGTTCAGCGCGATCCCCGTGCCGTCGGCGTAGGTCACGAGCCGCGTGCCGAGGGTTTGCTCCAGCCCGAACATCTTCCATCCCAGCACAAACCGGCGCATGTAGATATTCGCCAGCAAGGGTGAGATCGGCGAGCCCTGCGGAATGCCGCGCCGCTTGTCCCGCGCCTCGGTCGTGCGCGTCTTCCGACCCCGATCGTCGGTTTCTTCAACAGGGGCAATCCAGGAGTTTCCATGACAAGGGACTTGAGGGCGCCAGCCATCACGCGATCATTCCCAACGTCAACACGGTCGACAACCTGCGGGAGGTCTGGCCGCGTCTTTCGATCGACGAGAAGAAACTGTTCGACGTGATCGCGCGGGCTTATCTGGCCGCCGTCATGCCCGACTTCCGTTACCGTCAGACGACCGCAACGCTCGACGTCCGGGGATTCCCTTTTCGCGCCACCGGTCGCCAGCCCATCGATCTTGGCTGGCGCGGCATTCCCGGAGTGGCAACCCGCCGACGAAAAGGGCGATGAAGCGCAATTGCTGCCAGCACTGCGCAACGGCGAGATCACGAAGCTGGAAAACCCTACCATTGAGGACAAGGAGACCCGGCCCCCGCCGCGATACAATGAAGGAACCCTGATCGAGGCGATGCAAAACGCCTGGCGTTTCGTTGACGACGAGGTGCTGCGGGAGCGACTGAAGGACGCCAAAGGCATCGGCACTCCGGCCACCCGCGCCGAGATTATTGGCGGACTTAAGAAACAGGGCTTCCTCATTGCCCAGGGAAAGAACATCGTACCCACCGAGACTGGGCTGGCGCTGTTCGAGGTTCTTAAACAGGCGGATCCCTCGCTGGTCGACCCGGGGTTAACCGCGCAACTCGAATGCCTGCTCGACGAGGTCGTGATCGGCAAGCAGCAGATGATCGGTGCGATTGATGCGGTGTGCGACGTCGCTCAACGAACTATCGACAAGCTGCAGGAAGGCGCCGCCGCCGGGGGACCGCCGTTGCTCGGCGCCGCCATCGCCCGGCGACGCGAGATCACGCCCACCAACGCCGGCGATGAAACGCTTTGCCGACAGCATCGCTCGGGAGAAAGGCGTCAAGCCTCCGCCAGGCTATGCGACATCGGGGTCGATCTGCCGCGCGTTCCTCAATCAGCACGCGCCCAAGAAAGCCGACGCTGGAATACCTGGAGCGTCTGGCTCCAAGCCTGCAAGTCCGGCACAGATGTTATTTGCCGAGAAGCTTGCACAGGAGAAAGGCATCGTTATTCCCGACGAGGCCAAGGCCACTTCGGCTGCCATCTCGGCGTGGATCGACTCCAATCAGGTCAAAAAGCGTGACAAGAGGCGCCGCAAGCGTGTCAACACGCCAACGCAATCAATCGCTCCTAAATCCGCGGTTCAAAGAAAGAGATCTCGGAAAGGCGCGGCAAATGTCGTTGCCACAGCTACTCCGTCAACGCCGGCTCGGGGGAATTCGGGAACCGATACCCCACTGCGGATTCCCTACGGCAACAAGGATGCCGCCCTGAGACTTGGCGCCCGCTATCGAGCAGGCGGCTGGTATGCCCCCGCGGGCGTCGATCTTGCTGCCTTTGGCGAACGCGGGTGGCTATAGAGCCAAGCGCCGCTGTCGAGTTGAGCCGGCGTCATCTCGGCGGTGCGTGCGTCGCGAACGGCCGGCTTTAGCTTCCTTCAGGGTGAAGCCCGACCCGCGGGTCTGCGCCGTCCGCGCGGCCACTTGACGCGAATAGGAACTCCGTGGCGTCGCGGTTGATCTGCGCGTCTATCGCAACATGCCCCACCGTTTCTTGAGAATGATTATGGCCAAGGTCGGCAGGCTCTGGGCGACGCGGCAGGGTTCTTGCGTGCGGCGGCAGGACGCGCTGCACCGCGGGATCAGTGACACCAACTTCTGGCCGGATACCTTCGAGGGCAACGGCCTCTGAAGTCCGAAACGCCTTACGGCTCAGGAGCGCATTACGCATGCCGTGATCTTTGAAAACGGACAAGTCGCGATGGAGTTGAGATCAACGCGCGAGGCCGCTGGCAACACCAGCGGGCGCTCATTCTCCGATTGCGACGACTCTTGCCCCATCGGCTATTCTGCGGTCCAAGCCCCAGGTCTCCTGATCGACGATCGGGTCATGAAGGCCTTCATGGACTTGGCCCTTGTGGGTCAGCCGCCCGACGTAAATCGGGTTCGACAGGATCTTATAGAGATGCCCTCGGCTGATCACTAAGGCACCGTCAGACGAAAGGGGCGGAAACAGACATGTTCGGCCTAACGCCACCGCGCCACACTCCTACTCTACCGATTCCGGCCGTCTGTGGTCAGCGAGCGAAGCCTTCCTGTCGTCCGGAGCTGCGCACGATGAGGTCATGGCGACCCGAGATCGTCGCTATCCAGATTTGCGTCGGCTCGTCGGCTGCGTAGCGGGCTTCGTTTCCGTCTCGGGTTGCTCTTTTCGCCCCGCAATCGGCAACAGCAGTTCCCCTTGACCTAGGACGCGTTCTTTCCCCTTCTTTGGTTTTGGGGTGGCAGCCTTCTTTGGCGTCCCGACCGCCTTTGCGTCTTCGGCGATGCTTCGGCGCAGAGCGTCCATCAGATTGACCACGGTCGTCGGGGCAACGAACGAACGCACAGGAGCAGCCGGCATGCCCTGCCGCTTCTTTTCCAGCAATTGAAGCACCGCCTGCTCGTAGCGATCGACGAATAGGGTCGGATCGAATGTGGCCTCTTTGCTACTGAGGATATGCTCGGCCAGCTTGAGCATGTCTGGCGCGACTTTCACGTCCGGAATGTCGTAGAAATAATCCTTGGAGTCGCGGACCTCATACGGATATCGCAGCGTCGTGCCCATCAGCCCCTTCTCCCAGGGCTGGAGCATGATCACGCGCTCCCGCTTCGCCAGCACGACGCGTCCGAGCGCCACCATGGCTTTGCCGCGCATTGCTTCGCGAATGACCGCAAACGCTTCCTGACCGACCGGATCACTCGGTCCAATGTAATAGGGGCTGTCTAGAAAGCGCTCGTCAATCTGGCTGCGCGGAACGAACGAGTTGATCTCTATCATGTGGTTGCTCTCGACCTCGATCGCCTCGAGCTCCTCGTCCTCAATCAAGAGATACGAGTTCTTCGCATATTCGTATCCGCGGCCCTTGTCCGCCGCCTCGACGAGCTCCCGCGTCACGTCGTCTACGAGCTGTTGGCGGAGCCGATTGCCGGTCTTCTTGTTGAGCTGGCGGAACGCGACCCGCTCGCTCGAGGACGAAGCCGTGTAGAGCGCAATCGGGCACGAAACGAGGGCCAACTTCAGGTAGCCCTTCCAGTAGGGACGAACGGTTGGCACGCGGAACTCCTACTCAACGTTTGAGCAGACGCGAGCCCCGGATCGGAACGATCTACGAGGCAGGGTCTCCCGCGGCGCCTCGGCACCCTCGGGCGTGCGCATTCATGCTCTCTTTCGAACCGAATGCCAGTCCTTTCTTGATGGCGCGAGCGCCAGAACCTGGTGCTCCTGGCCGGAATCTCGAATGGGGAACGCGATGCGCCGATGCAGAAGAGGTTGAGGGACGCGGCGGCTGCACTCTGCGCTCGCTGGGAACATCTGCCGACCGAGACGCTGCACGAATTCATGGGCTCCGTCCTCGTCAGGGCACAAGTTCACGCGGATCGCATTGACCTTGACGTCGGCTCGTCACGTTTGGTGAACTGGCTTTTGAACCAAGGCGCCGACGAGGTGGATGCTCGGATGGCGTCCCCGCGATCTCGCCACGGCCAACGTTCCGCAGCTGCGCGGCCATTGCCTCGCCAATTATTTCTCTGACCCGCGCTTCGCAGCGATGCTTGGAAAATCGCCACAACAGGATCCGCGCGGCGCGGTGATGAAATGGACGACGATCTTCGGCAATCCGCTGACCTGGGATGACCTGCCGTGGCTGCGTTCGCTGACCAAGCTCCCCCTGATCCTCAAAGGCGTCTGCCATCCGGACGACGTGCAGCGCGCAATCGATGGGGGCGTCGACGGCATCTATTGTTCCAATCACGGCGGGCGTCAGGCGAACGGCGGCATCGCCGCCCTCGACATGTTGCCCGCGGTTTGTGAAATCCGCCGGCATCGCTCCGGTGCTCTTCGATTCCGGTGTGCGCACCACAAGTTCGAACGCGACCCTGTGGAGAATCACGGCCGCGACGCTTGTCGTCGTCGTGGCGCTTCGTTGACATGCGGCAGCCCGTCGCCAACATGGCGCCATGCATTCCGCACGCCGCGAATCGCCTCTTCGTCCCCTTGATCGGATCGACGTGCGTCTCGATGAGGAGACCTTCGGCGCTATCGACCTTCCGAGGCGGAGGCGGGCGGGGAACGTGTCTCGGGGCACCTCGATGGCAAAGGCGATCCTGGAGAAGACGGAAAGGGAAGCGCCCGCGGCCGCAGGCGAATATCCCGAACCATGAGCCCAACCTTCTATGAGTTCTTTGCGGGCGGCGGCATGGCGCGCGCCGGGCTCGGCGGCGGATGGAGTTGCCTGTTCGCAAACGATTTCGACCCAAAAAAGGCTGCTAGCTACGCAGCGAATTGGGGCGAAGACCACATGAAGGTCGGGAACGTCGCAGAGTTGAAGACCGACGACTTGCCGGGGCAAGCCGACTTGGCATGGGCGTCGTTCCCCTGTCAGGATCTGTCGCTCGCCGGCGTCGGCGCCGGACTCAAGGGAAGCCGTTCCGGTACCTTTTGGCCGTTCTGGAACCTGGTGAAGGCGCTCCGCGCCGAAGGACGGACGCCGCGGACAATCGTGCTTGAGAACGTCTACGGGACCATCACGTCGCACGGCGGCAAGGACTTCGCGGCGATCTGCACTGCCTTGGCGGCGGAACGGTACCGGTTCGGGGCGATGCTGATCGACGCTGTCCACTTCGTTCCGCAGTCGCGGCCGCGGCTTTTCATCGTCGCGATCGAGGAAAACCTCGTTCCCTCCACGGCCATCGTCGGCGATGCGCCGGACGGAACGTGGCACCCGCCGGCCCTGACCGGCGCACACGCTAAGCTCCCGCGGCTCGCGAAGGATGTGTGGGTCTGGTGGCGCATGCCGTCACCGCCAAAGAGGAACGCGACGTTCGCCAACCTCGTCGACGACGATCCGGAGGGCGTTCGCTGGCACTCCGAGGCGGAGACGCAAAGGCTCATCGACCTGATGAGCGAGGTGAACCTGGCGAAGATCGCGGAGGTGAAGCGGGCGCGCTGTCGGATGGTCGGGGGAATCTACCGCCGCACGCGGACGGACTGCGCGGGCAACAAGGTCCAGCGCGCGGAGGTGAGGTTCGACGACGTCGCCGGCTGCCTCAGAACGCCGGGGGGCGGATCGAGCAGGCAATTCATCATGGTCGTGAAGCGCGGTAAGATCCGCTCTCGCCTTCTTTCGCCGCGCGAGGCCGCGAGGCTAATGGGCCTGTCGGACGACTACATTCTCCCCACGAACTACAACGACGCCTATCACCTCGCCGGCGACGGCGTCGCCGTGCCGGTGGTCCGTCACATCGCCGAGCATATCCTTGAGCCTGTCCTCGTCTCGTCCGCCGGGACGCTGGAGGCGGCATGAGCGGCGACCTCGTCACGACGCTGAGCGCGTTCACGGAGGAGAAGAACTTCCGGGGGAAGGGCCCCCTGTCCGTCGCGCTTGTCGTCACTGAGCACGCCCGCAAATCGGGGCTCCCCCTCGACCCCGAAGCGCTCGTCACGGAACGCCAAGGCCAAGTGCTCGGGCTGGGCAGGAGCGCCGTCCAGGCGATCCTCCAACGGCACGGGATCGCCCGTGTGCTGGCCTCGGAAGGCGGGCGCACAAGCCGCGGCAGCATGGGAAACATGCGCGACTACGTCGCTTTGCTCAACGGACTCGCCGAGCAGGGAGCGGCAGACCTTGACCAAATCGAGGACTTCTGGATCGCCCGCGTCAAGGACTTCTTCGCCGGCAAGCCGTTCCAAATCAAGCTAGACCCGTCGCAAAGCCTCCGCGTGGTCGTACGCCACGTCCTGGAGCAAGCTGTGGCGCGGCAACGCGACGCGCCGGGCGTCCAGTACGCCGGCGCCGTCATGCAGCATATGGTGGGAGCAAAGCTCGACTGCGCCCTCGGAAAGGGGGCAGTTCAGCACAACTCCTTCTCGACATCGGACCAGCAGTCCGGGCGGAAGGGGGATTTCTTCGTGGGCGACGTCGCGATCCACGTCACGACGTCACCTGGCGAGGCCGTGATCGAGCGGTGCCGCGAGAACCTGAACGACGGCCACCGCCCAATGCTAGTGACCCGCCTCCGAGGTTTGACCGTGGTTGAAGGACTGACGGAAAACCTGGGCGTGGCCGATCGGATCGACGTCTTCGAGATCGAGCAGTTCGTCGCGCTCAACCTCTACGAGATCGGACGCTTCACGGCGGACGGGCGGCGCCTTTCTTTGAATGACTTCGTGATGCGCTACAACGAGATCGTCGCCGAGGTCGAGACGGACCCGAGCCTAAAGATCGAGGTCAAACAGTAGCGCCCGCCTGCGCGCTGAAATTGGACGAGGACTGGGGCAAGACCCCGGCCGCAATCGACTGCTGCCTCTCCGTCGCCGACCGCCGCCATTGGCGACCCCAACGCTTCCATTCCGACCCCGCAGCCGATCCCACTCCCGTTACATGTTCGGCGCGTTTGGGCGCGCCCGGCTCGGCACGTCGCTGACTTTCGTCTCCCGACGCCGCGCTCTCCGACGGCCTCGCGCGCAAGCTGAAGGTGCAGAAGCGCCTCGTGACGGTCGAGAACACGCGGGGCAAGCTGCGCAAGGGCATTGTCAGACTAAATTCTACCTGATTACGCGGCAACGTCAGCCAGTTTTAGCAAGCGGTAAGGCATCGGGGCGGTCCTCAGCGCAACGAATGCGAGGCGGGGGATCATGGTCCCGAGATCGTATCGGCGATTGAATCGATATTCGAACTCCGCGAGATATCGAGGGACGTGCTTTTCTCGCACGGCTCGGTAGGTCCCCACGAGGGCGGCTTTGATATTGCCCAACGCGGTATTGACCCATTTGAAAGCAGGGGTGCGAGCCGCTTGTTTGCCGCTTCCGGTCTTTATTGAGCTGTGCAGACATCCGGCTTGGGTGACAGCGGCGAAGCATGCCAGACCGTCGGAGACGATATTGGAGCCGGGGTTGAGGGCGGTGCTTGCGAGCTTTCGGATCGCAAAGCTGCTGAAGGCTTTGACGGGCCGAAGGATGATTTGATCTGGCTTGCCATCGTCCGTTGTTGCGATCGCAGCGACGAACGGCGTCTTGCCTGTTGCGCCTCGCCCGCGGCGGCCGGACCGGGCGCCGCCGATATAGGCGTCGTCCATCTGGACGTTGCCTTTCAAGCGTTTGCTCGCGTTACGCTCCAGCATGACTTGAGCGAGCTTGTGCTTCATCATCCAAGCAGCCGTCTGGGTGACGCCGAGGCGTCGACCGAGTTCGATACTGGAAATGCCCTTCTTTGATTGCGTGACCAGGTAGATCGTCTTGAACCAGATGCGCAGCGGCAGCTTACTCGAAGCGAAGATCGTTCCCGCTTTGACAGAGGTCTGCTTGCGACACGCGTTACACTGGAATAAACGCCGCGCGCCGCGCGTGACGACGCAGTGATCGGCGCCATTGCACTCAGGACATTCGAACCCGTTCGGCCAGCGCCATTTGACCAGCGCCGCATGACATTGCTCTTCGGTTCCGTAAATCTCGGCGAAACGGGCCTCGCTGAGGCCTTTCTGGAACTGCACCTGATTGCGCGCCATCGGAGAACCCCTGCGAAAACAGCTTGTTCGTTGTTTGTTCTATCCAACATTTAAGGCTGACGCAAGCGCGTAATCAGGAAATTCTATACTGCCAGCTGGCGCGCCGGCGCGGGATGGAGCCCCACTGTTTTTGCTCAGGAATCGCCGACACGCTCGGCGAGATTCGACGCCGAAAATGACCTATACTCATTTGCCTTGACAGTGCCCTCGCGCGCTCTCAAGCGCAACACCTGACGCGTCGCCGATCTCTGAACCTCCCAAGCCGAAAATAAAGCCCCTCCCCCAGTTTGCAGGCTGGCAGGCTAGTAGTAGCACCGGCGATAGTGAACGTTGCCGTATGGGTCGTACCAGCGGCAGCGATAGCGATGGTGATAGTAGTAAGGGCCGCCAAATGGGCTCCAAGGCGCGGTGACCAGAGCGCCCGTTGCGCCGCCGACTACAGCTCCGACCGGGCCGCCGACTACAGCTCCGCCAACAGCGCCGGCCGTTGTGCCCGCAGTCTGGACTGGGGTGGCGCAGGCGGCCAAGGTCAAGGACGCCAGCAGCACGAGCGCGAACTTGTCCATGGTGCAAACCTCGAAACCGTTCGTGGATGGGGTAAGTGCGAGGTTATCGTGCCGGTCTCGCTAACGCAAAGATGCTTCGCAAGGCCTTCACAGGCTAGGCCCTCGAAAATGTCGGCCTCGACGGCGAACAGCCGCGCGATCCTTTCCAGCGCCTCGCGTGCGGCGGGCGAGCCCGTCTCGACGTGCACGTCGTAGAATCTTGCGCCGGGCGTGGGCCCAGCAGGCGACTTCGGTCAGGCGGCAGCTCCGAGGGCGGTTCGGGCTCGGGCACGATGGTCTTTGCCGATGCAGTGGGCGCCGAAGCGGCGGCAAGCGGTTCCGTTCCGGCTTTCTCGACCCCTTTGTCCTCGTCGGTGACCTCCTCGGTCGGCAGCGGTGGCAGGTTCGCCATAAACTCCGCTTCGGTGGGGAAGGCTCGTGGCTCCTTTCGTAATTTACGCGGGCGCCGCCATCGCGATCTTCGCTCTGCTGCGACCCGTCCTCCACCTCGTCGGCTTCAATCGCGCTTTCAGCAATCCGGCGGTCGCGGAACTGAGTCTCTACGTCCTGATCCTCGCGTTGCTGATCGTGCTGTTCTAGAAGGAGGCGTCCTTGCCATCGCCGGACTTGGTCTCAGGCGAACGAACGACGGCCAACGTCGCCGAGCTCCGTCCGGAGAGGGTCGAGCGCTCCGTTCTTCACGTCGCCTCACCGCTACTGAGTGAGGAGGCTGGCGTTGCCTTGGAAGGGCGGTCGCCAATCGCGGATCCGAGTGGGCGTCGAACCATCGACCCAGTGGCGGGACTGGAAGGACCGTTGTCCAAACCCCCAGGTCGCATGGCTCTCTTCGCTCGGGCCACGCTCAAGACGGCGGCGACCTTGCTCATCCTCGCCGCAGCCGCGCTCGCGGCCGTGGTCATCTGGGATTACTACATCACCGCGCCTTGGACGCGAGACGGCGTCGTTCGTGTGCAGGTCGCGGACGTGGCCCCGCAGGTGTCAGGGCAGATCACAGAGATCCGGGTCGTCGACAACCAATACGTTCACCAGGGCGATGTGCTCTACGTCATCGATCCCTTCGATTTTCAGGTGGCGCTCGACATGGACAAGGCGCAGCTGCGCGAGAAAGCCGCCGATCTGCAGGTGAAGCGAATGCAAGCTGAGCGCCGGCAGCACCTCACCAACCTTTCCACGACACCGGAGGAGCAGCAGCAATATGTCGGCAACGCCACCCAGGCGCAGGCGGCCTTCGACGCCGCCCAACAGCAGGTCGAGCAGGCCGACATCAACCTCAAGCGCACGCAGGTGCACAGTCCGGTGAACGGCTATGTCACCAACCTTCTCCTGCGGGTGGGCGACTACGCCCACGCAGGCACGACCAACATCCCGGTGATTGACGCGGACAGTTACTGGATCGACGGCTATTTCGAGGAAACCAAGATGGCGCATATCTGCATCGGCGACCGCGCCGAAGTGGAGCTGATGGGCTACCGTGATCCGATCATAGGGCGGGTCGAGACGGTGACCCGTGGCATCAGCGTCTCAAACGCCGCGCCGAGCACCCAAGGCCTGCCGAGCGTCGATCCGGTCTACACCTGGGTGCGGCTAGCGCAACGCGTGCCGGTGCGCATCCGGATCACGCATGTTCCTGCTGGCGTCCCGCTGGTTTCGGGAATGACTGCGACAGTAACGATCCGCGATGCAGAGGCGAAACAAAGCGGTGACTGGTTCCGCGCGCGCTTCGCGGGACTTGCGGATCACCTGCGTGACATCGCCCGCGGGTCGCAGCCGTCACCCGACTGCGTGCCGCGGATCAGCAACGAGAAAGGCGCGACCGTAACCCTTCCCACACCCAAACCGGTGGCGCCTCTCAATCCCGCAGAAATCAACCCCGGCCTCGCGCCCGAGATGAACAAGTCACCCCTAGCGCAGTGCAAAATCTACACCATCACGGCGTCTTTGCGCCACGGACGGCCGAAGTCGACGTATTGCGGACGTAGCGGACCGTGGCCTTGGACGCCTCAATTGGGAGGGTTTCGGCCTTCCCCGCGCTTGCTGAAGGGCAGGCTCATGCCGGCATAGGCGGGACAGAGGGAGTGCGCCAATAGCGGTCGCGATTGACCGCGCGGAACTCGGGGTTCATTGTGAGCTATGCCGTTCCGGGCTTTCAGGCGGATGCTCGCCCTTTGGGGTCGCGCGACGAAGTCGTCCGCCCAGACCGCCAGCGTTTTTGGCGACGGCAACATCATTGTTCAAACTGTTGACAGCGTCGCGACCGTTGAGGCCACGCGGCCTTATCTGCGTCTGACGCAATACGTAGAGCGCACCAAGCTCGCTGCGCGTGAAAACTCCGAAGTCGCTTTGCTCAGCGCCTACCGCGACGACGTCGTCCAACTCGTTGGCCGCGACCGCGAGATCGACGACTTGCGACGCTGGCTCGACGACAACGCCTCGATTTCCATTCGCGTTCTCACCGGCGCGGGCGGGCGCGGCAAAACGCGTCTTGCGCTAGAGCTGGCGCGCGCGGTCTCGAAACACGGCTGGCTCGCGGGCTTCGCGACGGCGGACGAGCTCGACCGGTTTCGCGGCCAGCACGGCGTCGAGCAACGGCGCTGGGACAAGCCGGTTCTGGTGATCCTTGATTACGCCGCGAGCCGCGCTGAACAACTGCGCGCGTGGATTCGCGAACTCGCGGACGCCTCCCTTGAAGAGCGGCCGAAACTCCGGTTGCTTCTGCTCGAACGGCAAGCCAACCGCGCGATCGGTTGGTTCGCGGTGGTCTTCGGGCAAGGCGACAACGACAATTCGCGCGCCGCGATCGACTTGCTGAACCCGCCCGAGCCTGTCGAGCTCCCGGCGCTCGACGAGCGCGACTTCCGGCGGCAGGTGTTTGGCGCCTTACTCAAGCGGGCGAACGCTGGGCTGGAGGCGCCGGCGCAAGGCGCCGACCCCGAATTCGACCGGCTGCTCGCCGACCGCAAATGGGCGGGTGATCCGCTCTACCTGATGATGGCGGGACTCGCGGCGGGAAAGGCCGGCGTGCGCGGCGCGCTCGCGCTCAGCCGCGCCGACCTCGCGCTCACGGTTGCGCGCAACGAGCTCGATCGCATCGGGCGGATCGGGGCGGCGCGTGGGATCGACATAGGACACCCGTTCCCTGGCGCTTTCGTCCGCCACATGGCGGCGATCGCGACGCTGTTGCAAGGACTGACCGTCGGCGAGGCCCGCGACATCGCAACGCGCGAGATCGTTGCGCTCGGGTCGACGGCTACGCTCGATGTGACAATCGACGCGTTGACCAATGCACTGCCCGCGTCCGAGGCAAACGGCGGCGTCGCGCCGATCCTGCCCGACGTCGTCGGCGAGGCCGCTGTCCTCACCTGGTTCGGGCCGAACGGCGCACTCGCGAAAGGCGGCGTCGATCCTGTCGCGCGGATCGCCGCCGTGGCGAAAACCTAGCTCGCCAAGACGAGCGCAACCCTGGTGCGGACGGCGCAGGATTTCGCCGCAGCGGGCTACGCAGAGCCCCTTCATTGGCTCGAGGCGCTCGCCGGAACGCCAGATGCCGAGCTCGGCGCATTGATCGAAATCGAGAACGTTCTGCCGTTCGGCACAACTGCATTACGTGAATTTGGCGCGGCGGTAACGTCTCGAATTGTTGAATCGATGCGGGAAGTCGCAACGGCCGAAGCGGCCGCGGGGGCACTGTCAAGGCAAATAAGTATAGGCCATTTTCGGAGTCGAATCCGGCCGAGCGCGGCGGCAATTCGTGAGCAAAAACAGCGGAGCTCCAGCCCACCCTGGTGCGCGAGCAGGCAGTATAGAATTTAGTCTGACAATGCCTTCGCGAGGATGAGAACCTGAGCCGGGTCATGCATCTGCTCGACAGCGCGCACTTCAATCAGTTTTCGCCCGGCTACTTCGACCCGATCCTCGGCAGCATCCGCAGCCCCAGCGACCCGTGGATGACGGTCGCCGACTTCGCCAGCTTCGTCGAAGCTCAGCGCCGGGCGGCCCACGCCTTTCGAGACCCCGAGCGCTGGACCCGAATGAGCATCATCAACGCGGCCCGCTGCGGCCGCTTCTCCAGCGATCGCACCATCCGCGAATACAACGCGCAGATCTGGAAACTCGATCCGGTTGCCCCCTTGGCGACCCTGTAATGTCCAAGAATAGCCCTGCGACATTCAAGCTGCTTCGCGATCGCAGTAGATTGGGGTTTCGGGTAGTAAGGCATCGTCAGAATATTACTTTTACAACTTGTGTCGAAGTTTGCGAGGCTGCTTTTTGATTCAATTCGATCCGCTCGGAGCGAACACATAGTTCCAGTCGCCATGGAACTTGTCCGGAATCAAGTGCAATAAGGCCATCGTTGCGTCGTCTACTTTGGCTCCCGTCGGGTAGACGTCGGTGTCAAGCGCTGCACGCACACGAGTCACCCAGCTCCTTCATCCCCGCCGTCGTCGCGGCTTCCCGGTTCCCGTTCCCGCAGTCTCTACAGAAGTCCGGGAACTCCGATCGGGAAGTCCATCGATTATCTCGATTTCGCGACCATCAAACTGCCTGCTCCTGCTTACACGCCGTCGATGAGGCCATCTCGCGGGTTCTGAACGATGACGCGAGAGCCAAAGGGGGCTTCGACAGGGTATTCGCAGCGCCCGACGACGTGACCCAAATCGACGAAGTGTCGGCTTTATCGGTAGTCGTGCTCGGCCCCTCGAGCCCGCACTCGGGCAGGGCGGCGATGCCGAGCGCGGCAACCGCAGCGGTTAGCGATGCCTTGACGCGATGCCGCGCCTCTCAGCGCCGCTGTCGCAACACGCTGATCTTCGTCGCGGCGGATGAAGGTTTGCTCGCGACGGCTCGGGAGGCGATGCGACGTGCGATGGCCTGGGCCGACATCGCAGGCGACGAGCGCCTCCAAAAGCAACTGACGCAGTCGCAGGCGGCCGCCGCAAAGGACAGCGCGAAGACGAGCAAGGAAGGCGCGGTGCGGGCGGTACGCAACGCCTGGAACCATATTCTGTTTCCGGTGAAGACCGACGCAACGGAAGCAGGCAAGGCGTTCGAGCTGGAACATCTGGCGCTAAGCGCGAAGGACAAGGGAGCGATACCCGCCGGCGTGTACGAGAAGGCGCGCGCCGACGGCGTCGTGCTGGAGAAGCTGGGGCCGGACACGCTCTGGCTGAAGCTGAGGCCCCTGTGGGCTGAAGACCGGCCTCACATCGCGATCGCCGAGATCGTCGACTGGTTCGCCTCGTACGTCTACCTGCCGAAAGTGCGTGACCGCGTGGTGCTGGAGACCTCGATCCGTGACGCCATCGGCAAGTTCGACGCTGCATTCGGTTACGCCGAGCGTTTCGATGCCGTGAAGGGCGTGTATGAGGGCCTGATCTACGCTAAGACCGCGTCAGAATTTCTTTCGCCGCGCGGCATCCTCGTTCGCGCTGATGTGGCGCAGCAGCAGACGTCCATTGCGATTTCGACAACCCAGACTGGGGACACAGGCGGCGTCGGCCCCACGACCACGGCGACAAGCGTAACACCACCGCCGCGGGCCCCGACGAAGCCGCACCGGTTCTATGGGTCGGTTGAAATCGACATGAACCGCCCCGTCAAGGCGTTCGACACGATACTCAATTCGGTTGTGATGGAGTTGCAGCGCAGCCCCGGGGCGAAAGTCAAGCTGACGCTGGAGATCGACGCTGAGGCTCCTTCGGGGTTCAATGAAGCGGATGTCGGCGTGGTGCGCGACAACACGAAGCAGTTGAAGTTCACGCCGGGGTCGACAGGGTTTGCGGAATGACACTCACCTTGCGACGATGGCTAGCCCTCTTCGAAAGTCCCGGGTCGACATATGAGCCAGTTCGTGGGCGGCACCCGTTGTCGCTCAGTCCGCTCGCTTGGAGCCTCTGCCATGGACAGCAATCAACGACAGATCTTGGAAGAGCTTGCGGTCAGGCGACTAAAGGCATCGGCGCACAGTGACGAGCAGTGGTCCTTCCTGTTTCGAACCGAAGGAGCGATGGGTCTCGTGTATTGTCCGTGGTCCTGGATGGAGGATCAGGAATTCGACGGTGACGTCGACCGACTGGATCTGCCCTGGACGTCCGCTCGAAAAGCCTTGCTGCGAGACGGCGACGCGGAGCCGACGCCACTTGAGCTTCAGCAGTGGCGCGAAGCTAACTGTCGTTGGGCAGCGCGCGGCTCGGACTGGTGCCGTCCCGCATGGGTTGTGCCGTTGGAATTGGGATCCAAGGTAGAAGGATACGCACTTTTCTTATGCCAAGACGAGGACCCCGACGCCGAGCCGTGCCTCGCGGGCGTTTGCGATACTTTGGAAGAGGCTAAGGAAGCTCTCATGAAGATAGGCGCAGTTGATGGCCTATCTTGATGGTACCAGTACCCGTGCAGGTTTTTGATTTGTTCGACGGCATCTAATAGCTGTCCGGATCGTTGGGCTGGAGCACCCGCAGCCGATTAGGCCCCCTCACGCCTGCGGGGCAGTCTGCATGGCGAGGTCTGAGGGCGCGGGGCCCTGCTGAAGTCCTTGACACGAGCTCGCGTTTGCTGCCGCTTTACTCCATGAGCCGAAAGTCCGCTCTCAGATCGTTTTCACCCGAGGCGTTGGACGCGTTAACCGAGGCCGTCATGCCCGACGTTGCCGCCCAGGCGATCGCGATGCTCAAGCGCGATGCCGAGGCGTCAGCGCCGCAGCCGCGCCCGCCGATCGTCGTCAAGATTACGGCCACCGAAGCCAAATCGGCCTGCGGCTCGGAGGATGTCGACTTCTGCCGGTCGATCGTGACCGACGCTGTGCTGGCGTATGACGCCGAGCTTGAGGAGAAGGCCAGGGCGGCCATCGCCGCTCTGAAGGACATCGCGCCGCGCAACGCGCGCGAGGCCTTGACCGCCCGGCGCATGCTGGCGCTTGACGCCATGAGCATGGAAAGCCTTCAGCTGGCGCGCATGGCCAACGGCAATGCACTGTTGCGCAATATGTACGTAGCGCAGGCGGTCGCGCTCAGCCAAGCGGCGACGGCGTTAAACGAGGCGATCGAGCGCATGCGCGGCGGCGGCCAACAGCGCGTCGTCATCGAGCATGTGCACGTCTACAAGGGCGGCAAGGCGATCGTCGGCGTGGCAACGGGAGGAAGGGACATTCCCCCTTCGCACACGTGACGAACAAACGCCCTCATCGGAGGACAGGGCGGCGCAAAGGCGCGCCAGTTGGGAACACTCATGCCCTCCGACATGGCTGCAGATCGAAGGCCGCCGTCGAGCGCCGCAAGGCTGTTGCGGGCCTCATCCGCGACTACCGCAGGATCCTGCGCGAGATCGGACGCATGACGCCGCCCAGCCGCTACAGCGTTGTCGACGTCACGCCGAGGCTCGCGTTGCCGCTCGGCGAATTCGTACAGAGGTGGCATCGGCGGAACGCGGCCCTGGCCACCGTCGTCGACCGCCGCCTGATTGCCATGCTCTTCGGATGTAGGAGCATGGTCAGGCCCTCCGCATCGGCATGATAGGCCCGCCGCATGCGCTGCTGCGTGTCCGGGAGACACGGGCGGCGCGGGGAACGCGGGCAGACACGGACGGAACAGGACGGGAGCCGCTGTCGCGTGAGCCTTCGGCGCGGGGTAGTGGGCCAGTTTGAATGTGGCATGCTAACTCGGAATCCCTGCCCGTCGCTTTGAGCCCTACCTCAGGGTTTAAATCCCCCTTAACCATGAACCATTCAGATTGACGAATCACTGTATGTGGGGAGCGGCGCATATGATGAAGTATCAGTCTTATGCGGTGACCGCTCAGCGCATTGAGCCTCAAGACAGTCGGGACGATTTTCCTACTCCTCCTTGGGCCACCCGGGCCCTCATCGAGCATATCATCGGCAAGCCCGGGCTCGGCTCAATGAGTTGTCTAGAGCCGGCATGCGGGGCCGGACATCCTACCTTCGCGTGAGAGCAGCAACGCGAAGGAGCGAACCCAATGCCTGCGACGCTAACCCCAGAGATGGCCGCTGCGTTGGCGCTGGGCGAGGCCACTCTCGAACATGGGCCCGACAACGCCGGCGCGCCGCTCAGCAAGCTCGTCCGGTCGGTGGCCGTCGACACGATCCGCTGGCTCACCACCGTGCCTCCCGATCGGTCGCGCAAGCAAGCGCAATGGGACGCCAACGTCGGTCCAACCAAGGAATTGGAGCTTGAAGCTATCGGCGTGTTCGAGGCTTACGCCGACGGCACGCGGATTCGGGTTTCGTCGCGGTCGATTGCCCGAAGGCGCCTTAGAGGGGTTCCTTTGGCCGCTAAGGCGATGGCCAGAAACAGGTGAATCGGGTTTGGGATTTTACCAGCATTGGCTGTTTGGGGGATTCCTGTCTTCGAGACCAGCGTCTATATCGTGGTAATGATAGATAAATCGCCGCTCCGTATCCGATTTGAAGCGCTTCGTTCCTCGCTTGACGAGCGAGGCCGACGGTTGAGTGCCGCCGCCGAGGCGAAGGCGGCCGGCTACGGCGGGATCGCGGCCGCCGCGCGTGCGACGAAGGTCGCCCGAAGCACGATTGGACGCGGTCTGAAGGACCTGCGGGACCCCGGCTCTCTGACCGGGAAGGTGCGTCGCAAGGGCGGGGGGAGCCCTCGGTTGACGACGCGGGACCCGACGCTTCTGGAGGACTTGCAACGATTGCTCGAGCCCGCGACGATGGGCGATCCGATGCGGCCGTTGCGATGGGTCTCCAAGAGCCACGACAAGCTGGCGAGGGCGCTTCGGGCGATGGGTCACAAGGTGAGCTCCTCGACCATTCCCAAACTGTTGGAGGAACTGAAATATTGCCGCCATTTCAACCGCAAGACCAAGGAAGGCGGCAAACATCCCGATCGCGACGCTCAGTTCGAATATATCAACGCCAAGGCCGAGGCGTTTCAGGCGGCCGATCAGCCGGTGATATCGATCAATTCGAAGAAGAAGGAATTGCTCGGCGAATTCAAGAACGGCGGCAGCGACTATGGGCCGCAAGGCCAGCCGATCGAAGTCAACACCCACGATTTCGAGGACAAGGAACTGGGCAAGTTCGTCCCCTACGGCATCTACGACACCGGTGCCAATCTCGGCTATGTCAGCCTCGGAATCGACCATGATACCGGGCAATTCGCCGTAAATGGCGTTCGCCTCTGGCTCGATCGGATGGGCCGGCAGCGTTATCCCTCGATGAGGCGTCTCATGATCACCGCCGATGGCGGAGGCTCCAACGGCTCACGCCTACGGCTATGGAAGGTGGCGCTGCAACAACTCGCCGACGAGACCGGCCTGATCATCCAGGTCTGCCATTATCCGCCGGGGACCTCGAAGTGGAACAAGATCGAGCACCGCATGTTCTGCCACATTACCCAGAACTGGCGCGCCATGCCTCTCGTCAGCCTCCTCGTGGCCATCGAACTGATCGCAAACACCACGACGAAAACCGGTCTCAAAATCCGCTGCGAACTCGATCCCAACCTCTATCCCAAGGGCATCAAGATCTCCGACGAGCAAATGGCGACACTCAACATAAAGCGGGATTCCTTCCATCCAGAATGGAACTACAGCATCTCGCCCAGACGTTCGAACGTGGAGCAATAATTCTTGGGCAACGCCTAAGAGGGGCAAAACCCCGGGCAGGACAGCGGGAACAGAAGCTTCGGAAGGCCGGCGCTCCCGCAAGGCCTTGATACAACTCAATCTCGCAGTTGCAGCATTATGTGTTGTGCAGTTGCGTGCCCGGGGTTTTGCCCCTCTTACCGATTTTGGCGCCTAAGCCTCTGAAATCGCCCGCGCGCAGACGTTCTGCGCGGCCACCGCCCGGCCGCCTTCCGTCCGCCCCCGCCCTGCGCTAGCTTTGCGCCCATGACGAAAACACCTCGGCCCGGCCAGACCCTCGCCATGGCGCGCGCCGAACATGCCCGGCTCGGCGCCGAGATCGCCGAGCACGATCGCCGCTATCACGGCGAGGACGCGCCGACGATTTCGGACGCCGAATATGACGAGTTGCGCCGCCGCTACGCCGCGCTGGAAGACGCCTTTCCCGAACTCGCCGGCGCGGATTTGGCCAACCGCAGGGTCGGCGCGCCGCCCTCGGAGAAATTCGCAAAGGTCCGGCACGCCGTGCCGATGCTCTCACTCGGCAACATCTTCGCCGACGATGAGGTCGAGGAATTCTGCGCCCGGGTGCGCCGCTTTCTGGGCATGGCGGAGAGCGCCCCGCTCGCCGCGACGGCTGAGCCGAAGATCGACGGGCTCTCGTGCAGTCTGCGCTATGAGAACGGCGAGTTCGTCCAGGCGGCGACGCGCGGCGACGGTTTCGAGGGCGAGGACGTCACCGCCAACGTGCGCACCATCGAGGCGATCCCGAACCGGCTCGAGGGCGCGCCGCGCATTTTCGAAGCGCGCGGCGAAGTCTATATGCGCCACGCCGATTTCGACGCGCTCAACGCCCGCCAGGCCGAGGCCGGCAAGCCGGTCTTCGCCAATCCGCGCAACGCCGCCGCCGGCTCGCTCCGCCAGCTCGATCCGCGCGTCACCGCCGGGCGGCCGCTCGCCTTCTTCGCTTACGCCTGGGGTGAGATCAGCGAGCCCTTCGCCGAGACCCAGCTCGGCGCCATCCAAGCGATGGGCCAATTCGGCCTGCCCACCAACCCGCTGACCCGCCTCTGCCATTCGGCCGAAGAGATGCTCGCCCATTACCGCGCCATCGAGGCGCAGCGGGCGAGCCTCGGCTACGACATCGACGGCGTGGTCTACAAGATCGACGACCTCGCGCTCCAGCGGCGCCTGGGATTCGTCTCGCGCAGCCCCCGCTGGGCGGCGGCGCACAAGTTCCCCGCCGAACGGGCGACGACGGTGCTGGAGGCGATCGAGATCAACGTCGGCCGCACCGGGGCGCTGACGCCGATTGCCAGGCTCAAGCCGGTGACCGTCGGCGGGGTCGTCGTCTCCAACGCCACGCTGCACAACGAGGACGAGATCGCCCGCAAGGACGCGCGCGTCGGCGACACGGTGGTGGTGCAGCGGGCGGGCGACGTCATCCCACAAATTCTCGAAGTCGTGCTCGACAAGCGGCCGCCAGGCGCAAAGCCTTACGTCTTCCCCCAGGACGAGAAGGGAAACTTCATCTGCCCGGTCTGCGGCTCCGCGGCGCTGCGCGAGATCGACGAGAAGACGGGCGAAGCCGACGTCGTCCGCCGCTGCACCGGCAATCTCGTCTGCCCGGCGCAGGCGATCGAGGGTCTGAAGCACTTCGCATCGCGCAACGCCTTCGACATCGAGGGGCTCGGCGACAAGCAGATCGAGCTCTTCTTCCGGGAGGGCCTCATCCGCACGCCGGCCGACATCTTCACCCTTCGCGCGCGCGAAGGGCAGGAACGCCCGCCTCTGCGCGACTGGGAGGGTTTCGGCGAGACCTCGGCGCGCAATCTGTTCGACGCGATCGACGCGCGGCGCTCGATTGCGCTGAATCGTTTCCTGTTCGCCCTCGGCATCCGCCATGTCGGCGAGACCAACGCGCGGCGTCTCGCGCGCCACTTTGGCGAATGGGCGCATTTTCGCGCGGCCGCCCGCTCGCCGAACGCAGCCGAGGAATTGGCGGGCGTCGAAGGGATCGGGCCGCTGGTCGCGGAGGCGATCGCCGACTTCTTCGCCGAGGAGCGCAACGAGGCCGCGCTCGACGCGCTCCTGAAGGAGGTGACGGTCGAGCCGATGGAGGCGATCGCGGCGGGCCATCCGCTCGCCGGCCAGATCATCGTCTTCACCGGATCGCTCGAGCGGATGACCCGCGACGAGGCGAAGGCCATGGCCGAACGGCTCGGGGCCAAGGTCTCGGGCTCGATCTCGGCCAAGACCAACCTCGTCGTCGCCGGCCCCGGCGCCGGCTCCAAACTGGCCAAGGCGCGCGAACTCGGCGTCGAGACGATCGACGAGGAGGAATGGATCCGACGGTCAGGCGGAGGCTGACCCGGCGGCGCGTCCGGACGCGTCTCCATGGGCCGCGCGATAATTGACACCTCATCGGGCGTCGCCGACAGTAGACCCTCGACCGTCACGGTTTTCCTCCCGGCGCCGGCATGGGCCGCGGGAAGGAAACGTTCGAAAACACCGCGAGACAGGGAGATGGACATATGACGCGGTTCGACACAGTCTCCGTCACACGCCGCCAGGCGCTGAAGGCCGGAATGGCCGCCGCGGCGGCGTCAGGCGGCCTTCTCGGCGCGACGCGCTTCGCCATCGCCGACGACACGCTCGCCGAGATCAAGAAGCGCGGCGAGCTCGTTACGGCGACGGAGATGCAGTTCCCGCCGTTCGATATTTCCGACAACGGCGTCTACAAGGGCGTCGACCGCGACCTCGTCGACGCCGTCGCCAAGGAGATGGGCGTCAAGGTCTCCTATATCGACCTGCCCTGGACCAGCGTGCTGCCCGGACTCGACGCCAAGAAATTCGATCTCTGCATCGCGCCGGTGACGATCACCAAGGAGCGGATGAAGCGCTACGCCTTTTCGGTGCCGATCGCCGACGCGACCGCGGCATTGATGAAGCGCGCCAACGATGCGAGCATCATGAAGCCCGAGGACATCGCCGGGAAGACCGTCGGCGGGCAGAAGGGCACCTCGCAGGTCGAGCAGCTCAAGGCCTTCGCCGCCAAGCTGCCGAAGCCGGTCGAGATCAAGGAATACGTCGACAACAACCAGTCCTACGCCGATCTCGCGGCGGGGCGCATCGACGCGTCGGTGAACTCGCTGCCGAACCTCGCCTACGCGGCGGCGCAACGCTCCGACACGTTCGCGGTGGTGCTGCCCCCGTTCGGGCAGCCGACCTATTTCTCCTGGGTGGCGCGGCTCGACGACAAGTCGCTGATCGACGCCGTCAACGCGGCGATCCTCGAGGTCGAGGCCGACGGGACGATGGCCAAGATCCAGAAGCAATGGTTCGGCCAGACCATGGCTCTGCCGAAGACCGTGCCCGAGCCGACGATCTGACGAACGCCGATGAAGGAGGGGCGGCGCGCCGTCCCTCCCGCGCCCGATGAAGCCTGAGGTCATCCTCCATTCGTTCGGCTACCTGACGCAGGCCGCGGGCGTCACGGTCGCGGTCTCGTTCGCCGGCATCGCTATCGGCTTCGCGATCGGAGCGCTCGTTTGCGCCGCGCGCCTCTCGCGACGCCCGGGACTCGCACGCCTCGGAGGCGCTTACGTCAGCGTCTTCCGCGGCGTGCCGCTGCTGGTCCAGCTCCTGTTCATCTATTACTTCCTCGCCGAATTCGGCCTCGACGTGCCGGCGATCGTGGCGGCGGTCGGCGGGCTCGCCCTGTCGTCGGCGGCCTATCAGGCGGAGATCCTGCGCGGCGCGCTCAACGCCGTGCCGAAAGGCCAAAGCGAGGCCGCGGTCGCGCTCGGGTTTTCCAAGGTGGAAATCTGGCGGCGCGTCCTCATGCCGCAGGCGCTCCGTCTCTCGATCCCGCCGCTCATCAACGAATTCATCCTGCTCCTCAAAGCGTCCTCGCTCGTCTCCGTCGTCGGCATCGCGGAGCTCACGCGGGTCAGCATGAACATCGCCTCGATGACCTACCGGCCGCTCGAGGCCTATGTCGGCGGCGGCCTCTTCTATCTCGCGATCAACCTCACGCTCGCAGGGATGGGCGCGCTCGCGGAGCGGCGGCTCGGCGCGGGCGAGGCGCGATGAACCCCGACGTCCTTTGGCGCTACCTGCCCTCGCTCGCGGGCGGCTTCGGCGTGACCGTCCTTTGCTGGAGCGCGGGCGGGGCGCTCGGCCTGGCTTTGGGGTTCGCGATCGCGCTCGCCAATCGGCTCCCCTTTCCTCTGCTGCGCTGGGCGCTGAGGGTCTTCATCGAGGTCTTCCGCGGCACGCCCTTTCTCATGCAGCTCTTCCTGCTCTATTCGGGCGGCCCCTACATCGGCCTGAGGCTCAGCGCGACCGCGGCCGGCGTCCTCGGCCTCGGCCTTTACTCGTCCGCCTATTTCGCCGAGATCTTTCGGGGCGGTTTCGCCGCCGTCCCGCTGGGCCAGCTCGAGGCCGCGACCAGCGTCGGCATGGCGCCGATCGATACCCTCCTGCGCGTCGAATTGCCCGCGGCGCTCATCGCCGCCGTGCCGCCGATCGTCAACATGCTGATCGTTCTGTCGAAGGAGACGGTCGTTCTGTCGATCATCACCGTGCCGGAGCTCATGTACCAGATGCAGACGATGGCGGCCGAGACCTTCACCGCCTTCGACGCGATCTTTGCGATGGCCGTCTTCTATTGGCTGCTCGTCGAATTCGTCTCGCGGCTGGGCAATCGGGTGGAAGCGCGGGTGACGGCGTTTCTGGCGCAGGAGGAGCTACGCGCGTGAGCTTGGCCATGATCGAACTCAGCGGGGTCAGCAAGAGTTTTGGCGCGCATGAAGTGTTGCGCGGGGTCGATCTCGGCGTCGCGAAATCAGAAGTCGTCTGCCTGATCGGTCCGAGCGGATCGGGCAAGAGCACGCTCCTGCGCTGCGTGAACTTTCTCGAATCCTTACGACGTCGGCGACGTGCGCATCGAGGGCCGGCTGATCGGCTACGAGGATGCGCCGGACGGGACGCGAAGGCCGATGAGCGCGCGGACCTTACGCGACATGCGGCGCGAGATCGGGATGGTGTTCCAGCACTTCAACCTCTGGCCGCACATGACCGCGATCCGCAACGTCGCCGAACCGTTGCGGCGCGTGCGCGGCCTGGCCGCCGACGAGGCCGCGCAGCGCGCGATGGCGATGCTGACCCGGGTCGACCTTTCCGCCAAGGCCCACGCCTATCCGGCGCATCTGTCCGGCGGCCAGCAGCAGCGGGTGGCGATCGCCCGCGCGCTCGCGATGCAGCCCCGCCTCATGCTGTTCGACGAGCCGACCTCGGCGCTCGATCCGGAGCTCGTCGGCGAAGTGCTCGAAGTGATGAGGAGCCTCGCCGCGGAGGGCATGACCATGTTGATCGTCACCCACGAGATGGGCTTCGCCGCCCACGTCGCCGACCGGATCGCCTTCATCGACGAGGGCCGCATCATCGAAGACGGCGCGCCCCGGCAGGTCTTCCATCACAGCAAGGAGCCGCGCGTGCGGCAGTTCCTGCAGACCTATCACGACCGCAACAGTTTTTGACGCGGCGGTATTTCCAGCATCTCTTTCGCGGCGACGAACCGCGCCTGCGGCCGTTTTTTTTGCAAACGCGCTGTCGCCGGAATAGCCTTCGCGCGCAGGCGCGACCTGCAGGCTCGTTTCGGCCCAATGCGGTCTTGGGAGGTTGGATTGTGACCCCCGGGGATTCACCTGTGCTCTATCTCGACGACCTCCATGTGGGACAGCGCTTTACCAGCGCTGCGCAGGCGATCGACGCCGAGCAAATCAAGGCCTTCGCCCGACAGTTCGATCCGCAGCCCTTCCACCTCGACGAGCATGCGGCCAAAGAGACGTTCTTCGGCGGGCTCGCCGCAAGCGGCTGGCACGTCGCAGCGGTCACGATGAAGCTTCTCGTCACCGGAGGCGCGCCGATCGCAGGCGGCGTCATCGGCGCCGGCGGGGAGTTTGCGTGGCCCAAACCGACAAGACCCGGCGACGTGCTTCAGGTGACCAGCGAAGTCCTGGAGATCACGCCTTCCCGCTCGCGGCCCAATCGCGGGATGGTCACGATGAGCAGCGAGACCCGCAACCAGCATGGCGACGTCGTGCAGGTGCTGACGGCGAAACTCGTCGTGCCGAGGCGCGAGGAGGGTCCCCCACAATGAAGGACCTTGCGCCATGACAATCCTCGTCGTGGGAGCGGGCGCCGTCGGCGGCTATTTCGGCGGGCGTCTGTTGCAGGCGGGCCGAGACGTCACGTTTCTCGTTCGTCCGCGCCGCGCCGCCTTGCTCGCCGAGCACGGGCTCACGATTTAAAGCCCCGTCGGCGACTTCCGCCGGCCCGATCCGCCGCTCGTTACCGAAGACGGCCTCGCTGAGCCGTTCGATCTCGTCCTCCTCAGCTGCAAGGCCTACGATCTCGAAGGCGCGATGGCGTCCTTCGCGAAGGCCGTCGGCCCGAAGACGGCGATCCTGCCTTTGTTGAACGGCATGCGGCACCTGGATCGCCTCGCCGATCGGTTCGGCGCGACGCGCGTTGTTGGCGGGCTCTGCGTGATCTCGGCGACGCTCGACGCCAATGGCGCCATCATCCACGTGAACAATCTTCACTCGCTGACCTTCGGCGAGTTGGACGGTTCTCGTTCGCAAAGGATCGAGACGATCGCGTCGGCGCTGATCGGCGCGGGCTTCGACGCGCGGCTCAGCGGGGAGATCCGACAGGACATGTGGGAGAAGTGGATCTTCATCGCCACGGTCGCGGGGATAACCTCTCTGATGCGCGCCGCGATCGGCGACATCGTCGCCGCCGGCGCCGCGCACCTCGCCACGGGACTGCTGGACGAATGCGCCGCCATCGCAGCTCATGAAGGTTTTCCGCCGCGCGCGCCGTTCCTGGAGCGGGGCGCGCGATGGTCGCCGCCTCTGGTTCGCCGCTGATGGCCTCGATGCTGCGCAACATCGAAGGCGGCATGCCGGTCGAAGGCGACCATATCCTCGGCGATCTCCTGCGCCGCGCCGCCGAGCCCAACGATCGTTCGCTGCTGCGCATCGCTTACGCTCATGTGAAGACTTACGAGGCGCGACGAATGCGGAGCGTGACGGCCGACGGATAGCAGGCCCGTCTGCGGCCGAACGGCGCGCTGGGCCCGGCGCTCGCGGCCGCCGGCTTCGCCGAACGGAACGAGATCGGCCCGATGCGCGAAACCTCAGTCGCGCTAGCGTCGTGAGATAGCGTGGATCTCGGCGACATAGCCGCCCGGAAACTGCACCATCGCGGCGTCGCGCCCGTCGGCTTGGAAAGGCTCGACGAGCACGGTCACGCGGGCCGCCTTGGCCCTGTCCAGCGCCGCCGTCAGGTCGGGAACTTCGTAACCGGTCAATTCCCGGCCGTAGGGAAACGGCAGATGGCCATCGGTCACCAGCAGCGTCAGTTTGCCGAAGGCCGAGGCGATTTGCACGCGCCGGTAGACGTCGCCAGGCCGGCCGATCTCAACTCCTGGCGCATGGGCGTCGTCGGAGACGACATGGCCTTTCGAGAAGCGCAGGAAGTCGGCGATGAAGGCGTCCGCCCTCGAGGGCGAGACGTAGACACGGTTCTCGGGGATGGTGGCCAGCGGCGCATATGAGGGCTTGGCCGTATGCCAATAAAGCTGCATGTTCACCCCGCCCGGCCACTGAATTACCGCATCGCGGCCGATCGGGTCGGGGAACGGCGCCACCAGCACATCGGCGCCGGCCGCCTTTGCGGCGCTGATGGCGCGTCCATGTCCTTGACGAGATAGCCCGTCCGCTCGGCGCCGAACGGATAGGGGATCGGCGTCGTGAAGGCGAAGACCGAGAGCCGGGCCTGCGGGCGTCCGAACAACTGCCAAGCTCGTGCTGCTGGGGGTGGGCGTCACGGTCGTCGTGGCTGACTTGGTGGACTCTCCTCCAACGTCGCCGTGAAGCTCGCGACGAACGGCGCCATGTCCGCCGGCGCGACATAGACATGGGCGCTGTCGTACTGCGCGCCGACCCCCTGCCCGGCGGAGTCTAGCGGACTTATCCGCCGCGGCCCCGTTGGCGCCGTGAAAGCTTGAAAAGCCACGGCCAAGCCCGCGGCGAAGGCGTATCGGCCGCTGGTCCGCACCATTCAATCTTCTCCCGTGGCCCTGTCAGACTGACATCGCGAAGCGGCCTGCAAGCGGGCCTCCGCGTTGATCCCCGACGGATCACCCCTCCAAACTCGGCAAGTCGAGCCCCTTCTCCCGCGCGCATGCGATCGCGATCTCGTAGCCCGCGTCGGCGTGGCGCATGACGCCGGTCGCCGGGTCGTTCCATAGCACCCGCTCGATCCGCCGCGCCGCCTCCGGCGTGCCGTCGCAGACGATCGACCATGCCGGCGTGCTGCGAGAAGCCCATGCCGACGCCGCCGCCGTGATGGAGCGAGACCCAGGTGGCGCCGGAGGCGCAGTTCAACAGCGCGTTCAGCATCGGCCAGTCGGAGACCGCGTCGGAGCCGTCCTTCATCGCCTCGGTCTCGCGGTTGGGGCTGGCGACCGAGCCGGAATCGAGGTGGTCGCGGCCGATCACGATCGGCGCCTTCACTTCGCCCTTCGCCACCATCTCGTTGAAGGCGAGGCCGAGGCGGTGGCGGTCGCCGAGGCCGAGCCAGCAGATGCGCGCCGGCAGGCCCTGGAACCGGATGCGCGCCGCGCCATGTCGAGCCACCGGTGCAGATGCGCCGTTGTCGGGAAAGAGCTCCTTGACCTTGGCGTCCGTCCGGAAATGTCCTCGGGATCGCCCGAGAGCGCCACCCAGCGGAACGGCCCGACGCCTTCGCAGAACAGCGGCCGGATATAGGCCGGCACGAATCCCGGGAACTCGAAGGCGTCCGCGACGCCCTCCTTGAGCGCCATCTGGCGGATGTTGTTGCCGTAGTCGACCGTCGGGACGCCGGCTGGGCGTAACGCCAGCATCGCGCGCACATGCTCGGCCATGAGGCTTTCGCCGCGCGCTCGACGCCTTGGGTCGCTACGCGGCGCTCCTCCCACTCGGCGAGCGTCCAGCCTTTCGGGCAGATAGCCGTTGACGGGATCGTGGGCGGAGGTCTGGTCGGTGACGATGTCGGGCTTGCACCCACGACGCACCAGCTCGGGCACGATCTCGGCGGCGTTGCCGAGCAGGGCGACCGAGACGGCTTTGCGCTCGCGGGTCGCCGTTCGACCATCGCTAGCCCTTCGTCCAGATTTTGCCTGTGACGTCGAGGTAGCCGTGTTCAGGCGCAAATCGATGCGGAGGGCTGGCATTCACCGCAAGGAGCGAAGCCCCGCCATAGTCGCCGAGAGGGGCTGCGCGCCGCCCATGCCCCCGAGCCCGGCGGTCAGGATCCAT
>CAWDTW010000113.1:0-25570 GCA_963805295.1 uncultured Alphaproteobacteria bacterium
GCGGCTCACCGCATCCCCTCATTCAGGCGGGGCCGAAGGTTTGTGTGAAGACGTTGTTTTGATTTAGGAGTTCTTCGTATTTTTCAACGAGCGGCCTTAAGCGTCGCTCGGGCATGTAGAAATAAGATCGTCGGACCGCAGGCAGCCCTGGCGGAACAGCGAATGGACGCGGCGTTTGATCGTGCTGGTTCTGAGCGATCAGGTCCATGCCGAGGCTTTCGCCGGCCGCGCCGAGCAGGGTCAGGAGGAGGATCGCCAAGGCGTTGAGCAGCAGGCGACGGTCGCGCCGTTGCGGATCGCCGATGCGCAGGACGCTCAGGCCCATGCCGAAACGCAAATCCTTGGTGTCGCGGAACCCCGGCTCGATCGTCCATCGTTTGGCGTAGAGGTTGACGATCTGGGAGGCGCTCGCGGTCGCATCGCTGGCGGCCAGATGCCAAGCCTCCTTCATCCCCTTGGCGTGGACGCAGACCGCCGCGCCGACCTTGTGGCGGGCGGCGGTGAGTTCGGCGCCGCGCAGAAGGCGCGCGCTCCCTTTCTTGCCGACCCAGTCGGCGGCCAGGCGCGTCTCACCGTCCGCCGCGGTCACATGAACGTTGCCGCGAAAGCGGATGACGTAACCGAAGCCGAGGCTTTCGAGGAAATCGAACAGTTTGACGTCGCCGAAGCCGCCAATGGCCAGGATCGTCACCGCCACGCCCTCGGGCAGGATCGCCTTCAAACGCGTCAGGCAGAGGTCTTCGAAGTCGTTGCGCCGGTCCTTCAGTTCGTCCTTGTCGACCGTCAGCCACAGGAGCGGCGTCGCCCGGCCGTGGCGCGTGATGAGGTTCAAAGCGAGCGTGGCCTGATTGTCGGCGTCGAAATCGGTCCAATCCATCGCCACGACGATCGCCTTGCGCTGGCCCACGACCTCGCGCGCCCATGGCGCGAACAGGTCCCATACGACGACCCCGGCGTTGCTCAGCAGGCGATCGACCTGTTTGATCGCGTGTCTGTCCATCAGACCGCGCGCTTGCGCCAGCGCGTGCCCGATGACCGAAACAGCCAACGACGCCCCCGTCAGAACCCCCAACGTCCCATTGGCCAGCGAAAAGATCCGCTTGGCGTGCAACCTCCCCGCAAACGCGCGCTTCAGAAAATCATGAACCAATTCCATCCAATCGATCGACTTGCGCATCCCCGCCTGCCCGCACGATTCGCCACATCGTCATGCGCGAGAATCAAAAATTCAGGCGTTTTCGAGTCCTTCAAAATGAGGGGATTCGTGAGGCACGGCGGACCAGTGGGAAGCCGCGACCATGGGCTTCCAGAACATCGGGCCCGACTACTGGAACGGCGAGACCGGCCGCCTTGCCCTTATCGCCGGGAAAGAGAAATACTCCGACCCGCAATACGTCGCCGTGTTCAAGGAGCTCGCCTCGTGGTACGCCTGACATGGGCAACGGCTTCCAGGCACAGAAATATCCCGACAGCCAGAACCTGTTCTCGCTCGGGAAGGCCGCAATCTATCCTGCCGGCTCATGGGACATTTCGACTTTCCGCGGTCAGGCGCAGTTCCCGATCGGCGCCTTCCCGCCGCCGCTGCCCGCAGGCCAGACCCAGTGTTATATCTCCGACCACGTCGACATCGGCATGGGGGTCAACTCGGCGTCGCAGAGCAAAGAGGACGCGAGGAAGTTTCTTGAGTGGCTGACCACGCCTGAATTCGCCGAGCTTTACGCCAACGCGCTGCCGGGTTTTTTCCCGCTCAGCAAAGCTCCGGTCACGATCAAGGACCCGCTCGCGGCCGAGATGGTCGGCTGGCGCAAGGACTGCAAATCGACAATCCGCAACTCCTATCAGATCCTAAATCGCGGCACGCCGAACCTGGAAAACGAACTCTGGAACGTCTCGGCGCAGGTCATCAACGGGACGCTGACGCCTGAGGCCGCCGGCAAGCAACTGCAGGACGGCCTCGACAAGTGGTACCACCCCGCTTAGGCGACGCCCAAAAATAGCCGATTCGGAATTTGCGATTTTACTGGCATCGGCTGTTTAGCGGATTCCCGAGTGCGAGGCGAGCGTCTATATCGTGATGATGATAGACAAATCATCCCTGCGCGTCCGGTTTGACGCGCTTCGGCCTTCGCTGGACGAGCGACGCCGGCGGTTGAGCGCGGCGGCGGAGGCGAAGGCGGCGGGCTACGGCGGGATTGCGGCGGTCCGCGCGCGACGAAGGTCGCCCGGAGCACGATTGGGCGCGGTCTGAAGGACTTGCGGAACCCCGGCTCCTTGACGGGAGAGGTGCGGCGCAAGGGCGGGGGCACTCCTCGGTTGACGGTCAAGGACCCGACGCTGTTGGAGGACTTGCAACGATTGCTCGAGCCGGCGACGATGGGCGACCCGATGCGGCCCTTGCGATGGGTCTCCAAGAGCCACGACAAGCTGGCGACGGCGCTTCGCGCCATGGGTCACAAAGTGAGTTCCTCGACCATTCCCAAGCTGCTGGAGGAACTGAAATATTGTCGCCATTCCAACCGCAAGACCAAGGAAGCCGGCAAACATCCTGATCGCGACGCCCAGTTCGAATATATCAACGCGAAGGTCGAGGCGTTTCAGGCGGCCGGCGAACCCGTGATATCGATCGACGCGAAGAAGAAGGAATTGCTGGGCGAATTCAAGAACGGCGGTAGCGACTATGGGCCGCAGGGCGAACCGATCGAGGTCAACGCTCACGATTTCGAGGACAAGGAGTTGGGCAAGGTCGTCCCTTACGGGGTCTACGACATCGGCGCCAACCTCGGCTATGTCAGCCTCGGAATCGACCACGACACCGGGGAGTTCGCCGTCAACGCCGTCCGATGCTGGCTCGATCAGATGGGTTGGAAGCTCTATCCCGGGATGAGGCGCCTGATGATCACGGCCGACGGCGGCGGCTCCAATGGTTCACGGCTGCGGCTCTGGAAGTTGGCCCTCCAACAACTCGCGGACGAAACCGGTCTGATCATTCAGGTTTGCCACTATCCGCCAGGGACTTCGAAGTGGAACAAGATCGAGCATCGCATGTTCTGCCACATCACGCAGAACTCGCGCGCGACGCCCACTCCTCAGCCTCCTCATCGTCATCGAACTGATCGCCAACACCACGACGAAAACCGGTCTCAAAATCCGCTGCGAACTCGATAGCAACACCTATCCAAAGGGCATCAAGGTCTCGGACGCGGAAATGGCGACCCTCAACATGACCCAATTCATTCCATCCAGAATGGAACTACAGCATCTCGCCGAGGTTTCACGAAATGAAGCAATAGTTTTTGGGCATCGCCTAAGTAGCGAGTCCGCAAATCCTGATCCGGCGCTTCGCGCCACCTTCTCCCGCAAGCGGGAGAAGGGAAAGATAGCGCCGCCGCACCCCCTCTCCCGCTTTCGGGAGAGGGTGTGGCGAGGGCGACGCCACACGAGAGGAACGATGGCCGAACCATTGTCCCAAGTCGTCGCCTCGATGCCTCGCGGCCGGTTCCTGGCTCTGATGGCGCTATTCCTCGGGCTGGCCGTCGCCGTCTACACGCTCTTTTCGATCTACCCGCTGCTCGCGACCATGGGCCTGTCGACCTACGCCACGACAACGCGGGCGAGTATCGCTTCGTCGGCCTGACGAATTTCGTCACGTTGCTGACCGACGCCGTCTGGTCGAAGCCGTTTTGGAACGCAACAAAGAACAACCTCATCTTCTTCGCGGTGCACATGCTGGTGCAGAACCCAATCGGCATCGCGCTCGCGGGATTGCTGAGCCTGCCCGGCCTCAAGCTAGGGGGCTCTATCGCACCATCATTTTCCTGCCGACCATGCTCTCGGTGGTCATCGTCGGATTTTCCTGGAACCTCATCCTGTCGCCGCTCTGGGGCGTCGCCGAGGGCGCCTTGAAGGCGGTCGGGCTGGGAAGTTGGTTCGAGCCCTGGCTCGGCCTGCCCTCGACGGCGCTGGTGACGCTGGCGCTGATCTCCGTCTGGCAGTTCGTCGGCATTCCGCTCATGCTGATCTATGCGGCCCTGCTCAACATCCCGGATGAGCTGGTCGACGCCGCGCGGGTCGACGGGCTCGGCCATTTCCGCATTTTCTGGCACATCAAGCTGCCGCTGGTGCTCCCCACCATCGGCCTCGTCTCGATCCTGACCTTCGTCGGCAATTTCAACGCCTTCGACCTCATCTATTCGGTCAAGGGCGCGCTGGCGGGGCCGAATTTCGCCTCCGACATTCTCGGCACGTTCTTCTACCGCACCTTTTTCGGCTTTCAGTTGCAAAGCGGCAATCCGACGATGGGCGCGGCGGTGGCGACGGTGATGTTCTTCATCATCCTCGCCGGCGTCTGCCTCTATCTCTTCATCGTGCAGCGCCGCCTGCGGCGCTATGCCTTCTAGGAACGACGATGATCAAGCCGCGCGCGCAGACCCTCGGCGTCCGCGCGATCCTCATCGCCTACAGCGCGCTCGCGCTCGGTCCGATCCTGCTCGTGGTGATGAACTCGTTCAAGGCGCGCAATGCGATCTTCGGCCGCCGCTCGCCCCGCCGAGCGCGGCGACATTTTCGCTCATCGGCTACATGAAGGTGTTCCACGCCTCGCACATCGGGACCTATTTCGCCAATTCGCTCGTCGTCACGCTCGTCAGCATGGGGCTCGTGCTGCTGTTCGGCGCGATGGCCGCCTGGGCGCTGACCGAATACAGGTTCCGCGGCTCGACGGCGCTGGCGCTTTTTCTCTCGATCGGCATCATGGTGCCGATCCGCCTCGGCTCGGTCGCGATCCTGACAATGATGCGCAAGGCCGGCCTCAACGACACGCTGACCGCGCTGATCCTCGTCTATGTCGCGCAAGGGCTGCCGATGTCGATCTTCATCCTGAGCGAATTCGTCCAGCAGATTCCGAAGGACCTGCGCGACGCGGCCCGCTGCGACGGCGTGCCGGAAACGCGAATCTTCTTCGAGGTGATCGCGCCGCTCTTGCGCCCCGCGATCGCGACCGTCGCGGTCTTCACCATCGTGCCGATCTGGAACGACCTGTGGTTCCCCCTGATCCTCACCTCGTCCGATTCGACCCACACCATCACCCTCGGCGTGCAGCAGTTCCTCGGCCAGTACATCACCGACTGGAATTCGGTGCTCGCGGCCCTTTCGATGGCGATCCTGCCGGTGGTGGCGATCTATGTGATCTTTTCGCGGCAGTTGATCAGCGGCCTCACCGCCGGCGCGGTCAAGTAGGCGAGGCGCATGGCGAAGCTGCGCATCGAAAAACTGAACAAGAGCTACGGCGCGGCCCGGGTGCTCGCCGACATCGACCTCTCGATCGAGGACCGCGAATTCGTCGTGCTGGTCGGGCCGTCCGGCTGCGGAAAGTCGACGCTTTTGCGGATGATCGCCGGGCTCGACGCGCCGACCTCGGGCGACATCTTCATCGCCGGCCGGCTGGTCAACGCCCTCGCGCCGGCCGAGCGAAAGATCGCCATGGTGTTCCAGTCCTACGCGCTCTATCCGCATATGGACGTGCGCAAGAACATGACCTTCGGCCTCAAGTTCACCGGCGTGGCGGCTGCGGAGCGCGACCGTCGCGTCGCCGAGGCCGCGCGCATGCTGCGGCTCGGGGAGCTGCTCGGCCGTTATCCGCGCGATCTCTCGGGCGGCCAGCGCCAGCGGGTGGCGATCGGGCGGGCGATCGTGCGCGAGCCGGACGTCTTCCTGTTCGACGAGCCGCTGTCGAACCTCGACGCGGCGCTCGGGTGTCGACCCGGGTCGAAATCGCCCGGCTGCACCGGCTGCTCGGGGCGACGATGGTCTATGTCACCCACGACCAGATCGAGGCGATGACGCTCGCCGACCGCATCGTGGTGATGAACCAGGGCCGCATCGAGCAGGTCGGCAAGCCGCTCGATCTCTATTATGCGCCGGCGAACCTCTTCGTCGCCGGCTTCATCGGCTCGCCGGCGATGAATTTCTTTCCGGCGACGGTCGAGCGGATCGAGGGCGCCGAAGCGCGCGTGAAGGGCGCCTCGATCGCCTCGCTGAGGCTGCCGGCGGGCTCGTTGACGCCGGGCGCCCCGCTGACGATCGGCGTGCGGCCCGAGCATCTCGCTTCCGGCGCGCCGGGCGCCTTCGCCGCGACCGGCCTCGTCGAACTCGTCGAGCGGCTCGGCGAAGCGTCCTACGCCCACGTTCGCCGCGCCGACGACAAGATGATGGTGGCGGAAATCCGCGGCCGCGACACGCCCCCGCCCGGGGAAAGCGTGACTTTCTCCGCTCCGGCGCAGGACATTCACGTCTTCGATGCGGCAGGCCGCCGTCTCTGAAGCATGATCCGACTCCTAAGAATCGCATCATGCTTCAGAGTCCTTGAAAACGCGGGATGCTTGCGAGAAGCCCGCCATACACTTTTTTCGCATCCAGTTGGCGCCGATTTAACTGAAACGGCCGATTCTTGGGCCGCGGCGTGGCTATCGTATTGCGCTGAGCCGCCGCTTCGCCATAATTGAGACAGGACGCATGCTGGCGAGGCGGAACGGACCTGCGTCTGGTGCGTTCGTTCTGTGTCTTGGGCAAGTATCCCTTGGGCAAGTATTCCTTGGGAAAGCATTCAAAGGGGAACCCCATGCGCCAGAGCCTATACCGCGCCGCCGTCCTGGCCGGCCTTCTCGTGAGCGCCGCGACGGCGCCGCGTTCGCCAACGCGCTGGACTCGCAACTGCAACCGGTCGCTTCGACCATTCCGCGCGAAACCGTCCAATTCGACGGCAGGGAAACGCCCGGCACGATCATCATCCGCACCGGCGAGCGCCGGCTCTATTTCGTCCTGCCGGACCATCAGGCGCTGAAATACGGCGTCGGCGTCGGGCGTCCCGGCTTCACCTGGGCGGGCGTGAGCCATATCGCCTATAAGCGCGAGTGGCCGGACTGGACCCCGCCGACGCAGATGCTGAGGCGTCGCCCCGACCTGCCGCGCCACATGGTAGGCGGCCTCGACAACCCGCTCGGCGCGCGAGCGATGTATATCGCAGGCACGCTGTTCCGCATCCACGGCTCCAACGAGCCCGACACGATCGGTCAGGCGGTCTCGTCCGGCTGCATCCGCATGACCAACGACGACGTCGTCGATCTCTATAGCCGCGCACGGGTGGGCGCCAGGGTCGTCGTCACGCGCTGACGGCCGCTGCGCCCGCCGTCCTTTCGGCGGCGGGCGCCTTTCTTTCGGGCAATTGCGCGTCTATGTTGGTGGCGATGAACGCCCATTCGCCTTTCTCCGCGCCCGCGCTTGTCGATCCTTTCGGCCGCACGATCGTCTATGTGCGCGTGTCGGTGACCGACCGCTGCGACTATCGCTGCGTCTACTGCATGTCGGAGGACATGAATTTCCTGCCCAAGCGCGACGTGCTGTCGCTCGAGGAGCTGGATCGGCTCTGTTCGGCGTTGGTGGGCCTCGGCGTCCGCAAGCTTCGCATCACCGGCGGCGAGCCGCTCGTCCGCCGCAACGTGATGTCGCTGTTTCGGGGGCTCAGGCGTCACCTCGAGAGCGGAGCCCTCGACGAAGTCACGGTGACGACCAACGGCTCGCAGCTCGCGCGCTTCGCCCATGAGCTCGCCGATTGCGGCGTCAGGCAAATCAACGTCTCGCTCGATACGCTCGATCCCGAAAAATTCCGCGCGGTGACCCGCTGGGGCGACCTCGGCGTCGTCCTGAAGGGCATCGACGCCGCCGTCGAAGCGGGCCTCAAGATCAAGCTCAACGCCGTCGCCCTCAAGGGGTTCAACGACCGCGAAGCGCGCTCCTCCTCGACTGGGCGCACGGCCGCGGCTTCGACGTGACCTTCATCGAGGTGATGCCGCTCGGCGCCATGGAGCGCGACCGCGCCGACCAGTTCATGCCGCTGACGGAGCTGCGCGCCGAGCTCGAGCGCTCGCTGACGCTGATCCCCTCGGCCTACGCCACGGGCGGCCCGGCGCGCTATTGCGACGTCAAGGAGACGGGCGGCCGTATCGGCTTCATCACGCCGCTCACCCACAATTTCTGCGAGAGCTGCAATCGCGTCCGGGTCACCTGCACCGGGACGCTCTACATGTGCCTCGGCCAGGAGGACGCGGCGGACCTGCGCGAACCGCTGCGCCGCTCCGAATCGGACGAGCCGCTGATCGCGGCCATCCGGGCGGCGATCGCGCGCAAGCCCAAGGGGCACGACTTCGTCATCGCTCGCGCCGCGAAGCCCGCGACCCAGCGCCATATGAACGCGACCGGGGGCTGAATTTTTGCCTTCGACCCGCTGGCGGTCGGCGCGTTCGCGTTCTATATCAGGCGGCGGTGAACGGGCGGGACCTTGACTCTCCGCTCCGGAAAGGACCAGCGCGATGGCGAGTGCACGTGAACGGATCGATAAATTAATTTCGGAACACCCGGTTGTTCTTTTCATGAAGGGGACGCCGCAGTTCCCGCAGTGCGGGTTTTCCGGCCAGGTGATTCAGATTCTCGACTATCTCGGCGCGCCGGTGCATGGCGTCAATGTGCTCGAGGACGAGGACATCCGTCAGGGCGTCAAGGAATACGCCAACTGGCCGACCATTCCGCAGCTCTACGTCAAGGGCCAATTCGTCGGCGGCTGCGACATCACCCGCGAGATGTTCCAGTCGGGCGAGCTCGCCGCCGTCCTGACCGAAGCCGGCGTTCCGCTGAAGAGCCAAGCCAAGGTCTGATGCGCGTCGGGGCGACGAGCCTCGAAGTCGTCGTCGCCGACATCGCTGCCCTCGAGGTCGACGCAATCGTCAACGCCGCGAATGCGGTGTTGGCGGGCGGCGGCGGGGTCGACGGCGCGATCCATCGCGCCGCGGGCCCTCGGCTGCTTGAAGCCTGCCGGGCGATCGGCGGCTGTCCGACCGGGGAAGTGCGGGTCACGCCCGGCTTCGATCTGCCGGCGCGCCATGTCATTCACGCCGTCGGGCCCGTTTGGCGCGGCGGGGAAGCGGCGAGGCGGAATTGCTCGCCTCCTGCTACCGGCGCTCGATCGAAGCGGCCCGCGCGTTCGAGAGCCTCGCCTTCTCGGCGATCTCCACGGGGGTCTACGGATTTCCGGCGCCCGAAGCGGCTCGCATCGCGGTCGCTTCCACCAAAGCCGCGCTGGCTGAGGCCCCAGGCGGGCTGCCGCGGGTCATTTTCTGCTGCTTCTCCGAAAACTCGGCCGAACTGCATCGGGCGGCCTTGCGGGACGCGGCGGGTTGACAGCGTGTAGGCAAAACCGCGCCTTAGCCTTAAGGCTTAATTGTAAAGCACCGACGCAGAGGATATGCTGAAACCTTACGCAACCCGTCGCTTTCTTCTTCGTCGTCGGAAACGTTCCATGTTTCGAAGCTATTCTTACCAGTTCTATGAGTTGGCGCATGCGGCGCTCGTGCCGGCGCGCGCAGTGTCGGACGCGGCCCATTTCGTTTTCCGCAATCCCTGGAACCCGCTGTCCAGCACGGCGGTGGGCCGGAACATTTCGGCGGGCGCCGAGCTTTTCGAGCGCATGACGCGCCGCTACGGGAAGCCGACCTTCGGGCTCGACGAGATCGAAGTCGACGGCGCCGTCCATCCGGTCCTCGAGGACGTCGTCTGGAGCCGGCCGTTCTGCAATCTCTTGCGCTTTGTCCGCCATGAACTTCCCGGCGCGGACGAGCAGCCGAAACTGTTGATCGTCGCGCCCATGTCCGGCCATTACGCCACGCTCCTGCGCGGCACGGTCGAGGCGTTCCTGCCGTATTGCGACGTCTACATCACCGACTGGACGGACGCGCGCATGGTCCCGCTCGCTGTCGGGACGTTCGATCTCGACGATTACATCGACTATCTGCGCGCCATGCTCGATCACCTCGGGCCGGGCATCCATACCCTCGGCGTCTGCCAGCCGTCCGTGCCCCTGCTCGCGGCGGCGGCGCTGATGGAGGCGAACGGCGATCCCAACGCGCCGGCCAGCATGACCCTGATGGGCGGGCCGATCGACACCCGGCGCAGCCCCACCGAAGTCAACAAGCTCGCCGAGAGACGCGGCGTCGAATGGTTCCGCCGCAACTGCCTGCATGCCGTGCCGTTCCCATATCCGGGCTTCGGCCGGGTGGTCTATCCGGGCTTCCTGCAGCTCTCGGGCTTCATGGCGATGAATCTCGACCGCCACGTCAACGCCCATCTCGACATGTTCAAACATCTCGTCAAGGGCGACGGCAATTCGGCGGAAAAGCACCGCGAGTTCTACGACGAGTATCTGGCGGTGATGGACCTCGACGCGGCCTATTACATGCAGACGGTCGAAACCGTGTTCGTGCGCCACGCGCTGCCCAAGGGCGAGATGATGCATCGCGGGCAACGCGTCGATCTGACGGCGATCCGCAATTGCGGCCTCCTGACGATCGAAGGCGAGAAGGACGACATTTCCGGCGTCGGGCAGACCCAGGCCGCCAACGAATTGTGCGTCAATATCCCCGAGGCGAGGAACCTGCATCACCTGCAACGGCAAGTCGGCCATTACGGCGTGTTCAACGGCTCCCGCTACCGCAAGGAGATCGCCCCGCGCATCCGCAAGTTCATGGCGATGATCGACGAAAAGCCGGCGAAGTCCGACGGCGCCGTCGAGGCCGCCGCCAATCTCGCGGCGGTCGCGGTTTAGAGCCTTCCGCGCTTCGATGGAAGCGGCGAACGGAGTCTCCCTCGCCCCCGGTAGGCCAATTTCCCTGTTCGCGCGTTTTTTCGCCGAAGGAACGCCCTGTTGGGCCGAAAGAATTCCCCGCTCGGTCTGCGCAGGGAATTTTTGCGCAAGTTGCTGTCATCAGCCAGCTTTCTGAGGCGCTTTCGGCGCAACACCGGGCGAAAGGCTTATTTACGAAAAAGAGACGCTGAAAGACCGGTCCCGGCCCGACGAGCGGCCCATTTACCGCGATCTTCGATCGGCGGCGCGGCCTCGCCGCGGCAATGGTAGACTGGCGCCGGAAAGGCTGAGGAGAGCGGCATGGGCGCGAGGGCGGCGTTCGTGGGTGTTTTGGCGTTGCTCGGCGCGGCCTCCGAGCCGGCGGCGGCGGGCCAGCTCGTCGGCTACGCCTCCGGCTATCCTCCCGGCGAGATCCTCATCAGCCAGTCGGCGCGAAGGCTTTATCTCATCCTCGACCCCGAGACCGCCATCGCCTATCCGGTTGCGGTCGCCAAGCGGGGCAAGGAGTGGAGCGGCCCCGCGCACGTCGAAGCCAAATACGTCGAGCCCGCCTGGTCGCCGCCCAACTCGGTCAAGCGCGACCATCCGGAGCTGCCCGACGTCATTCCGGGCGGCTCGCCGCACAATCCCATGGGGGCGCGCGCGATCACGCTCGACCGCGACGAGATCGCCATCCACGGCACGACAAGGGCGATGCGCGCGTCGGTCGGCACGGCCGCTTCGTACGGCTGCATTCGCATGTATGACGAAGACGTGATCGACCTTTTCGACCGTGTCGCGGTCGGCGCGCCGGTCATGATGACGCCATGATGCGCCCCACTCCCCGCGGAGCGTTCGGCAGTCCGTCTGTCTTGGAGGGCTCGTGCGCAGACGGGGCTCAAAAATCGCTCGCGAGGCCCTTCACTTCCCAGTCGCCGTAACGGACTGGGTCGTGTCCGCCGCGGCCGTTGACTTCGCGCGGGCGTTGCGGCTCGGGCCGCGCCCGCCGCGCCTCGGCCTCCGCCAGCGCCCGCCGTGCGGCCGGCGGAAGCACCCGCTCGTCACGCCCTTGAAGCGCCTCGCCTTGACGGGCTTGCGCCGCGCCGTCGTCGCTCGCGTTCATCGCCGCCTCTTCCATCGCCACGAATGTCGAATAGCCGCGGTCTCCACCCCGAAATCGATCGGTTCGGTCAAACTCGACAATTCCGGTTCGAATTCAGGATATTCCAACCTGGGAAAACGGTGACGGGAAAACGGTGACGCATGCATATTTGTAAAATAGGGATCGACATCAGGACGATCGCTCGCAACGGGTAAATATGCAAGCGTCAACGCAATGCCCACCGGTTTGTCCGAGGCCTGTTTACCCCAGTGCGGGCGCTGGGACGAGGCCAAGTTGCTCAAGCATCTTCAGACGGTCGAACATCAGATTAAACGACACATGCTTGCCGTCGCGAAAGCGGAGCACTTGGATGTAGTCCACTTCGACGAAGCGACCAGTTGGTGGAATGTCCCCCATGGGACCGCGGAGAACGCCGTCTTGCGTTCCAGTGAATGTGCCCTCCTCGACTGCGGCATCGTCGATGATGTGAACGGCATGGACGTCGACATGTGCATCCAGGAAAGCGGCGAACCAGCTGCCAAAGAACGCGGCGCAGGGCTCCTTTCCCTCGCCGTGCATCCCGCCTGGCGCCGTGAAGACGACATCGTCGGCAAGTACTTCCGCAAATCCGTCAATGTCATGGGAGTTGAAGGTGGCTGTCCCCTTTTCGAAGGCCTCGCGCGCGGTCATTGTCATTTGATCCTCCTTCGGATTGTGCAGTCCGCGCCGAAGGGTCGCGCAGTGAACAATCCTTCGCTAGTGTTCCGTAACTAACGGAAGGATTCCCAGCGGCGCGCGATCGTGCGAGTCGAGGGGGATGGAGAACAAATCATGCATCTGGTTGTCTCCTGAGGATCGGGCGCGGCTGGAAGGCTGGGTGGCGGGCCGAAACACGCCGCAGAAGCTGGTTTGGCGGGCGCGGATCGTCTTGATGTGGGCGCAAGGGGCCGGCGTGAGGGAGACCGTTCGGGCGACCGGCAAGACCAAACGAACCGTCGATCGATGGCGTGAGCGCTATCTTGCGCGCGGCGCTGCGGGGCTCGAACGCGACGCCACTCGTCCTGGCCGCAAGCCGCCTTTGGACGCCGCGACGGTCGAGCGGGTCGTCAACAAGACGCTGCACGAGAAGCCGCCGGGCGGCACGCACGGGTCTCTGCGCAAGATGGCCAAGGCGGTCGGTCTCAGCCATTCGAGCGTGCAGCGCATCTGGGCGGCGCATGGGCTCAAGCCGCACCTGACGCGCAGCTTCAAGCTCTCGAGCGACCCCAAGTTTTGTGAGAAAGTTCAGGATATTGTCGGGCTTTACCTCGACCCGCCGGACAAGGCGCTGGTGCTTTCGGTCGACGAGAAGAGCCAAATCCAAGCGCTCGACCGCACCCAGCCGGGACTGCCGCTGAAGAAGGGCCGCGCCGGCACGATGACCCACGACTACAAGCGCCATGGGACGACGACCCTGTTCGCCGCGCTCGACGTCGCCACCGGCAAGGTGATCGGCGAATGCATGCGCCGCCATCGCCATCAGGAGTTTCTGCGCTTTTTGCGCACCATCGACCGCAACACCGCGAAATTGCTCGATTTGCATCTGGTCGTCGACAACTACGCGACCCACAAGCACCCCAAGGTCAGGGCCTGGCTCAAGCGCCACCCCCGCTTTCACCTTCACTTCACCCCGACATCGGCCTCCTGGATCAATCTCGTCGAACGGTTCTTCGGCCTGATCACCGACGACGCCATTCGACGCGGCGTCTTCCACAGCGTCGCCGAACTCAACGCCGCCATCGAAGCCTACCTTGAGCAACACAATGCCGCACCCAAGCCCTTCGTCTGGACCGCGCCAGCCGCCGACATCCTTGAGAAAGTCGCCCGTGGGCGACAAGCGTTAGAGTCGGTACACTAGGGGGTTGGCGCCCTAGTTTTTTCTCCCCTCGAAGAATTTCGAGAGCTGGTGCCGCCGCTCGATGCCAAGCTTAGGCGACGCCCAAAAATAGCCAATTCGGAATTTGCGATTTTACTGGCATCGGCTGTTTAGCGGATTCCCGAGTGCGAGGCGAGCGTCTATATCGTGATGATGATCGACAAATCATCCCTGCGCGTCCGGTTTGACGCGCTTCGGCCTTCGCTGGACGAGCGACGCCGGCGGTTGAGCGCGGCGGCGGAGGCGAAGGCGGCGGGCTACGGCGGGATTGCGGCGGTCGCGCGCGCGACGAAGGTCGCCCGGAGCACGATTGGGCGCGGTCTGAAGGACTTGCGGAACCCCGGCTCCTTGACGGGAGAGGTGCGGCGCAAGGGCGGGGGCACTCCTCGGTTGACGGTCAAGGACCCGACGCTGTTGGAGGACTTGCAACGATTGCTCGAGCCGGCGACGATGGGCGACCCGATGCGGCCGTTGCGATGGGTCTCCAAGAGCCACGACAAGCTGGCGACGGCGCTTCGCGCCATGGGTCACAAAGTGAGTTCCTCGACCATTCCCAAGCTGCTGGAGGAACTGAAATATTGTCGCCATTCCAACCGCAAGACCAAGGAAGCCGGCAAACATCCTGATCGCGACGCCCAGTTCGAATATATCAACGCGAAGGTCGAGGCGTTTCAGGCGGCCGGCGAACCCGTGATATCGATCGACGCGAAGAAGAAGGAATTGCTGGGCGAATTCAAGAACGGCGGTAGCGACTATGGGCCGCAGGGCGAACCGATCGAGGTCAACGCTCACGATTTCGAGGACAAGGAGTTGGGCAAGGTCGTCCCTTACGGGGTCTACGACATCGGCGCCAACCTCGGCTATGTCAGCCTCGGAATCGACCACGACACCGGGGAGTTCGCCGTCAACGCCGTCCGATGCTGGCTCGATCAGATGGGTTGGAAGCTCTATCCCGGGATGAGGCGCCTGATGATCACGGCCGACGGCGGCGGCTCCAATGGTTCACGGCTGCGGCTCTGGAAGTTGGCCCTCCAACAACTCGCGGACGAAACCGGTCTGATCATTCAGGTTTGCCACTATCCGCCAGGGACTTCGAAGTGGAACAAGATCGAGCATCGCATGTTCTGCCACATCACGCAGAACTGGCGCGCGACGCCACTCCTCAGCCTCCTCATCGTCATCGAACTGATCGCCAACACCACGACGAAAACCGGTCTCAAAATCCGCTGCGAACTCGATAGCAACACCTATCCAAAGGGCATCAAGGTCTCGGACGCGGAAATGGCGACCCTCAACATGACCCGAGACTCATTCCATCCAGAATGGAACTACAGCATCTCGCCGAGGTTTCACGAAATGAAGCAATAGTTTTTGGGCATCGCCTTAGTGTATGCACGGGCGAGGTGACCCTCGATGGTTTTGAGCGTCACGTAGAGTTGGTAGGCGATTTCTCGGTTGGTCCGGCCCTCGGCCGCCAGCTGTATGACACGCAGCTCTCTGGGGCTTAACGCTTCCAAGCCCGTGCGCCACTCACGTCGTGGGCGCGCGCCGGTGGCTGTGAGTTCCTCGCGCACGCGTTCTGCCAGCGGTCGGGCGCCGCAGTGGGCGGCGAGGTCGAGAGCCTCGGCGAGTGGCTCGCGCGCGGAGGAACGGCAACCATCCCTTCGCAGTGCCGCCCCCAGCTCAGCCAACAAATGCGCCAGCTCGAGCAGTGCCGGCGAGTTCCGGAGGGAGGCCACCGAGTCGCTCAACAGCTCAAGCCCCGTGTTGCCGCCCTGCGTAAGTCCGGCGACACGCAGCGCGATCCCGCGAGCACGCGGCGCTCCGAACACCTTCACGTCGGCGAGCTCGGCCTGCGCCACATCGCGTGCGCGCTCGCGCTCCCCAAGGCGCAGCAGCGCCAGGGAGGCGCCGGCGCGGGCGTGCACATAACCAACGTCTCTAATTTCGGTGCCCCACATTTCGGGGCTAAACATCGCAGCACAAGCCTGGAAGTCGACCAGCGCCTCCGCGGGTCGGCCCTGGGCGAGGCGGAGCCTTCCACGGGCGGCTGGGATCAAGACTGTGCCGACACCCGCCGTCCAGCCCTGTTGTGGCAGAAGCGAGAGCAGCGCCTCTGCCTCAACCAGCTCGCCCGCCTCGACCGCGACATCAGACAAAACAGTCACGGCGAACGCGAGCCCCGGTCGAAAATCACTCTCGCGCAGCACTTGTAGGGCGACCCGTGCGGCCGCATCGGCTTCCGGCAACGCCCCGAGGCGCAGTTTCAGCAAGCCGAGCGTACTGTAGGCGGCGACAAAGCCGCGTGCGCTGCCGGAACGCTGGACCTCAGCGACCATGGGCTCCAATGCGGCCTCAACCGCGTGAAAGCGCTCGGCCGCCACCAGACTCCACAGCAGCGCGGCGCGCGTGTCCCAATTCTGGGCCTGCCCCACTGCACCAGAGAGAGCCAACTCCAGAGGGAAAGCCGCCTCGTGCGCTGGCCGGCCGGCGAGGACCATCGCCATGCCCCGCGCAGCTAGGGCCTCAGTATGCGTGCCCGCAAACGAACGCGCGCTGTGGCGCTCCAGCACCGGCTTGACGCGGGACGCGCGACGGGCGTCGTGAAGACCGCAGACAACGAGCTCGCCCTCGAGTCGAGCGGCGAGCCCCTCATCGATCTCGCCGAGGTCCGCCAGCGCCTGCTCGATGACGTCCACCGCGTCGACCCAACGGAATAGTGCTGCGTACGCTTCGGCGTACTCGAGCGCGATCTCGGCTCGTTCGCGCAGATGGCGACCAGCCGCAGCACCTCTTGCAGGTGCACAAGCGCCGTCTCCCGCCCTGCACTCACCTCCGCCCGGGCTGTCCGCCTCAGGAGGTCGGTCGCTGCGCGGCAGGGGGTGGTTCGGCCAATGCGCGGTTCAACAGGTCGGCCGCGGCTTTGGGCGCACCACTCTCGATCGCTTCGTGTGCTGCCTCAAGCAACCGGGCAAGCACCCACTCATCACCCGCGGGTCGCAGACTGGCGAGATGCGCTGCAATCTGTCCAGCGGAAGCCCTATCGGCGTACAGCAGACGGGCGGCGGAGCGATGGGCCGCATCTCGCTCGTCGCCCCCCAGCGACACTTCGAGGGCGTCGCGGACGACCGGGTGTATAAACTTCGGAGGATCATCATCGGCCAGGACTTCCAAGCGAACTAAGCCTGCAGCCAGCCTCATCGCCTCATTCATTTCCGAGCCGGCGGTTGCCGCGGCGTGGCGCAGGTCGCAACCGTCCCCAAGGACAGCGAGCGCTTGCGCGACTCGGAGCGCGGAAGGATCGAGGCGCCGCACGCGAGAGTTCACCCGGCGGCCGATCCCCTCAAGACCGCCAATAAGCAGCGCCGCCGGATCGATATCGGCCATAGGACGGTCGTTGAACTCGACCGCCCGCAGCAGCTCGGTTAGGTACAGCGGGTTGCCGCCACTGGCGGTCCATAGTGCATCGCACAGTCCATCGCTGGATCTGCCGCCCATTGTGGTTCGGACAAGCGCGCTAACGCCGTGCCTGCTCAACAACGCCGGACGCAGGATCATTGGCGCTTCTGCGCGCAGCGCCAACAGCGACGCGCCCGCAGAAGCCGGGTCACAGGGCCGAAGCGCAGCGAGCAGCACCACCGTCAGCCCCTCTATGCGCCGAGCGAGGTAGGTCAACCAGCGCAAGAGGAATCGTCCACCCACTGCGCGTCATCAACAGCAAGCAGCAGCGGTCGAGCGGCGGATAGGTTAGCGGTCAGCCAGTACAGCCCGTGCAAAACGGCGAAGGATGTGTCACCGGCCCACGCTTGGACGGAGTTTCCGAGGAGCAGCGGCCCCGCTGCAGCGGCGGGCCCGACGAGCAATGACGCGCGCTCTTCCGCTGCGGCGTTCGCGAGTCGCGCTCGAACAGCCGCCGCGCCACGCCAAAAGCGAAGTCCGCCTCAAGTTCAGACCCGCTGGCACTCAAGACGTGGTAGTCAAGCTCTTGCGCGCATCGACAGGCCGCGTGAACGAGCGAAGTCTTGCCGAGACCGACCCCAGCCTCGATCGCAATGACGCCATTGCGGCGATCTAGCAGCTCCGCAACCGCCGTGAGCTCGTGCTCGCGCTCGACTAGCTCCTTCACGGCAACAGCCTTGAGCTGAACTCCAGAAAGGCGGCTCTATGCCGCAGTCTGACGAGTAGATTATCGACGGATCTGTTGGCTTTGTCATGCCCGGACGACGCCCGCCGATCAAGGACTATTTTCGGCGTTACGCTGTGGAAAAAGGGGGCGATCGATATCAGGACAATCGCTCGTAACGGGCAAACATGCAAGCGACACCGTAATACCCCCTTAATAGCAAATGCCTCGCGCGGGGTACCTCTTCCGAATGTCGTCCTCGAACATTTCGAGAACATTGACTTCCGGAAAATCGAATTCGGCGTTATCATGGTCCCAATGGACGCGATCGACATCGACAATTCGCGGACAGAGGCCGACCCCTTCGGAAAGGCTCGATCGAGGGCCTATGCCGTGGCCGTCCCCGGACTTGATCCGGGGTTTGCCCCGGCCATCCAGGCGGCCTTTGCCCGGGGAGAGGCGCAGCGAAAGCGTCTTTTGCCGGAAATCGGGGATAACACCTTGAAAAGGCTCATTTCGTGGAAAGAAATCAATTTGGATTTCCTTCAGCATGGCTTGGAATTCCTTCAGCCTGGCTCCTTCCCTGCGGCTGAGAGGTCGCCCGCGCGCCTGGCCTTGCGGCCCCGGGGCCTGGCGCCCGGAAATGGCGCCGCAAGCCCTTGCAATCGCTCGAAACGCGCCCGGATTTAGCGGGCCTCGCCGTGAAGGGAAGGCCGCGATCGGCGAGCCGCCCGTCACCGCCCCATGCAGGCGTCAGCCATCCGCTCGAGCTCGCTCCTGCGCTCGGGGTCGAGTTCGCCTCGTCCGAGGCGTTCGGCTTCGCCTGAGCGGGCGATCGCGTCGGCGACGCATTGGCAGGCGCCCTCGCACTCGTCGGCCGTTCGCCCCTTGCTCTCGCAGGTCCGCTCGCAGGCCGCGAGAAAGCCGCTGAAGTCGGGTTTCGGCGTCGGGACGGCCGGGAACAGGCCAGAGGCGGCGGCCGCCCAGACGAGGGGGAAAAGGATTAGCTGGTGGACGAGATAGAGCACGAGGCTGTGCCGGCCGGCGAAAGAGACCGCGCGCGCTGGGCCGGACCTCGCGCGCCAGCGGCCGGGCGAGGTCAGGCGCGCCAAGACGCCGGGCAGCCGGGCGAGGCCCAGGCCGACGAGGACCACGCCCGCCCAGGGCAGGAGCGGATACCAGTCGACGGTGTTCGGCAAAGCCTCGCCGAGCCCGATCCACAGGAGCGCCGGCCAGTCGAACAGCTTTGACTGGACGACAAGAGGGAGAACGATCGCTGCGGCCCCGGCGAGGAGGCTCATTGAAGCGGGCGCTTCGACCAAGGGCAGGGCGACAAGGCTTGCGGCGGCGATGCAGTGGAGGATGCCGAACCAGATGGCCTCGCCGGGGGCGAAGACGAGGCTTCCCGCGGTCACCAGCGCCGCCGCGCCGGCGATGACGGCGAGCCGCCGCCAGAAGGCGGGCAGGTTCAAGCGGTCGCGATGGGCGAGCGTCAGCGAGACGCCGACCAGCGCCAGGAACGTGCTCGCGACCGCATGCGAGAGAAGGCGCATCGGCGGCGAGAAGGGCAGCATCGGCCACGCGAGCCGGAAGTCGGCCAGATCCCAGCCCAGGTGATAAACTGCCATGCCGATGAGCGCGGCGCCGCGGGCCCAATCGACCGCATCGACCCGGCCGCCCGGCTTCGGCGGGCCGTCGGCCAGCCCCGTCCCGCTGCTCACAACGCGGCTTCGAACATCGCGTCGTCGAGCACGAATTCGCCCTCGAATTCGACCGGGCCCATCATCAGCACGTGGTCGTCCGCGGCGCGCCATTCGATGACGAGGTCGCCGCCCGGCAGGCGCACCGTCCCCTTGCGCTCCATCAACCCGAGACGCGCGGCGGAGACGAGGGTCGCGCAGGCGGCCGAGCCGCAGGCGAGCGTCAGCCCGACGCCGCGCTCCCAGACGCGAGCCGTCACGTCGTCGCGGGCGTTGATCTCGGCGAACGTGACGTTGGCCTTCTCGGGAAACATCGGATGGACTTCGATCCTCGCGCCCCATCGCGCGGCGTCAACTCTTGGGAGGTCGAAGACGAAGAACGCCGCATGCGGATTGCCCATGTTGACCGTCGAAGCGGGACCGAGGGCCGTGAGCGGATCGCCGTCGGGCCAGGCGAGACTCACCCGTCGCGTGTCGTCGACGGCGCGCGCCAGGGGAATGTCGCCCCATTCGAGCCGCGGCGCGCCCATATCGACCCGATACGACCAAGGCCCGAGGCGCTCGCAGGCGATGAGCCCCGCCTCGGTCTCCACTTCGACGGCGTCGGCGCCGAGCTGCCGGCTGAGCCGATCGGCGACGCAGCGCGCGCCGTTGCCGCAGGCGCCGGCGATCGTGCCGTCGTTGTTGTAATCCGCACGTAGGCCGCCGTTCCCGGAGTTCGCGGTTCGCCGAGCACCATCATCTGATCGTAATCGAGCCGGGGGACGCGATGGATGGCGCGCGCGTCCTCCGGGCTCGGCGTGACGGCGGAGCCGCGCAGGTCGAGCACGAGGATCTTGTTGCCTGCCCCGTTCATGCGCGCGATCGCGCGGCCGGCCAGCGGATGCCGGAAGTTCAAGTCGTCAGTCTCCCTTCGGAAGCCGCGCGGCCCCAACCCGGCGCGCCGATTGGTCGATCGCCCGCGCGCCGAGGCGCGTCAAGGCCTCGCGCAGGTCCTCGCTCTCGATCGAGGCGGCGGCGGCTCTCGCTTCGGCTTGAGCCTCGACGCTCGGAGAGGGCAGGAGCCGGCGCTTCGCTTTCAACGGCGGCAGCGGCCCCTGCCGGAACGCGATCCTCTCGACGCAGCGCCAGCCGAGATGCGCGTTCACCCTCGCCAGGATGATCGCCGCATTGTGCTGCGCCTCCAGCGCAAAAGCGCCGTCAACCCTCAGCACCAGGGTGGCGGGCGCGATCGGCGCCTCGGGGTCGCGCTTGGCCGCCCGCGGCGGCCACTGAAGCTGGATCGGCCGGGCGTAGCGTGCGACGCTCTCGCCGACGATCGCCGGCCAGTCGGCGATGAGGCTCGCTTCGCTCAGTCCCCGCGCGGCGAGCGCCTCCTCGATGATCTCGGGCAGGAATTCGGCGAGCGCCTTGGCGCCGCGGCGGTGAGGCGTCATGGTCGCGTCCCGTACCGGTGGGGTTGATCGCATGAGCGCCAATGTAGGCCCGCAGAGGCTTGAGGCAAAGCGAAACGCGATCGTCGCGCGGACGCTCGAGTGGTGGGACAGCAACCGCCGCGAACTCGCCTGGCGCGCTCGCCCGGGGGAGACGCCCGATCCTTACCGCGTCTGGCTCTCCGAAGTGCTGCTGCAGCAGACGACGGCCCAGGCGGCGATCCCCTATTTTCAAACCTTCGTGGAAAAATGGCCGACGGTCGAGGGTCTGGCGGCCGCGCCGGGCGATGCGGTGATCGCCGCCTTCGCGGGGCTCGGCTATTATTCGCGGGCGCGCAACCTGCACGCTTGCGCCAAGGAGATCGCGCGGCGCGGTGGGCGATTTCCGAGCACGGAGGCCGAGCTGCGCGCCCTGCCGGGTGTCGGCGAATACACGGCTGCCGCCATCGCCGCGATCGCCTTCGGCCGCCAGGCGGCGCCGGTCGACGGCAACGTCTCGCGCATTCTGGCGCGCCTCCTCGCGCTCGAACAGCCGATCGGCGAGGCGAAAAAGGAGATTGCCGCGGCGGCGCGCGCGCTGGCGCCGACCCGGCGCCCCGGCGATTTCGCCCAGGCGCTGATGGATATCGGCGCGACGATCTGCCGGCCTCGCAACCCCGTATGCGCGGCCTGTCCGCTGAGCCAGGATTGCGCCGCCCGGCAGTCCGGGGCCCCGCAGGCCTTCCCACGCCGCGCCGCCGCCGAGCCTAAGCCACGGCGCGCGGGCGCCGTCTTTTTCGCTCGTCGGACGGACGGCGCCTTTCTCGTCCGCCGCCGCCCGCCGCACGGCCTGCTCGCCTCGACCGTCGAACTCCCCGGCACAGCCTGGACCGGCGGGGGGCCGGGCCAAGACTGGCGGTTGGACGCCCCGATCACGGCGCGCTGGCGCCGGCTGCCTGGCGCGGTCGAGCAGGCCTTCACCCACTTCGCCTTGGAGCTGACGGTGTATGCCGCCGCCTTCGACGGCGGCGCCCCCAAAGGATATTTCTGGGTCGCGCCCGGCGCGGTCGGGGACGCCGGGTTGTCGAACGTCATGCGCAAGGCGGTCGCACACGCGATCGAAAGCGATCTTACCTGCCGCCCTTTCGGTGCGTCGTCATAAATCCGCAGGCTTTTGCTGTGATGCTGAAGGTTCGTTCCCGGCTCGAGGGCGTGTCAAATTCTCTTGAAACTGCAAATCGACAGCCGATAGGCTCATTCAGGCCTCAACCAAACGGAGGACTCTTGGGTAAGCATGGCGCCATTCCCGCCGCCTCTGGGATCGCTCCCGCGGCCTTGCGCTCGGCGTCCGACGAATGCCTGCGCGCTCGATTCGGTCATGTCACGACCTGGGTCTTCGATCTCGACAACACGCTTTATCCGCCCGACAGCGGACTCTGGTCCAAGATCGACGAGCGGATCACGCTGTTCCTGGTCGATCTGTTCGGCCTCGACGGACAATCGGCGCGGGCCCTGCACCACACTATTACCTTCGGCACGGCACGACGCTTCGCGGCTTGGTGGAGGACAATGTCGACGAGGCGGAGCGCTTTCTCGAGTTCGTCCATGACATCGACCGCTCGGCGCTGCAGCCAAACCCCGTCCTTGCGCGCGAGGTCGCGCGCCTTCCCGGCCGGAAACTCATCTTTACCAACGGCTCACGAAATCACGCGATCCTGACCGCGCGCCAGCTCGGTCTCGACGGATTGTTCGAAGACGCCTTCGACATCGTCGCAGCCCGTCTGACGCCGAAACCAGCCGAGGCGGCCTACGAGGCGTTCTTCGAGCGCTACGACATCGATCCGCAATGCGCGGCGATGTTTGAGGATGTCGCCAAGAACCTCGCTGTTCCAAAGGCCAGAGGGATGACGACCACTCTTGTCACGGTGGGGCCCGGACAAGCGGACGATCGGGAGCCGCACGATCATGCGACTTCGGAGAGCGCCGCAGCGGTAGCCGATTTCGTCACCGACAACCTCGGAGCGTTTCTGGCCAAACTGAACGGGCAAGTTGGAACCTGCAGGGCCTGAGAGTTTGGCCGGAAACATGATGCGGGGTTGCCTAGTTTTCGTCGCATGAGGCGGATGGAGGCGAGGCGCAAGAAGGCGAGCGCCTTTCGGCTGAGGCATTCCCAATCCTTGGCGAGCCTCCGGCGGCGGCCGAGCCGGGCGAAGGTGGGTTCGACGATCGAGCGGTTGGGGAGCGTGACGAAGTCCTTGGCCTGATCGGATCGCTTGACGATTTCGACATCCATGCGGGCCAGAATGTGTTTCACCGCGGCGCGGAGTTCCGGCCCCTGATAGCCGCCGTCGGCGTAGAGCGTCGCCAGGAACGGAAAGGCGCCGTACAAGGTCGCCATCAGCGGCGCGCCGCCGTCGCGGTCCGGATGTCGGCGCCGTGAACGAGCGCGCGGGTCAGCAGGCCTTGCGTATCGACGAGGATATGCCGCTTCTTGCCTTTGCTCTTCTTGCCCGCATCATAGCCGGACGGATCGATCGCAGGCCCCCTTTTTCCGCGCTCTTCAGATCGCCGGGTAGACGAGAGCGCTGAGCGTGCTCTCCCCGAGGGTCAGCATCCTCGCCTTGCAGGAACGCCGGGCAGTCTGGCGTGGTCCATGTCAGCAGGCCAACGATCCGACGCTGGGCTGTATCCAATCGGAATCTGAGCGCCAGTCACGATGTTGAAGTCGGGATTTATCCCCGTTTCATAGTCATTCGAGCCGCAACGCATCTGGCCGCTTCCGTCCACGACGATATATGCAAACGCGGAGGAGACCAGGCCTTTCGGATCGGCCGCGTTATGCTTGTTGATGTTGGCCGTGACCGTCGTGTACGTATTCACTCCGGTTCCGACCGCCACGGCGTAAGCGCTCGATACGCCAGTGTATTGCGACTCTTTCGCCGTCAAGCCGGTGGGCGATCCCAAGCATCCCTTGCCACGAGCCGGGTCGCAGGTCGCGGCGTAGACAGCGTAATTGGTCGGCCAATCTGACACGTCCCGCCCTGCCAGACCTTCAACCTCGAAACATGATTGCTGCCGTCGACCGCCGTCACGATTTCCTTCGGCGGAAGGGTGCAGTCGCCATTCCCGACTACGCCAAGATTAAGGGATGGGTTGGTCGGTCCAAGGTCCGTAACCGTCCACATTGGCGTAGGCTCCGACGACCCCACCTATCGTCATCGTCGTCGAGCGGGACACGGTCGCCGTCACTGACAAGTCGGTCAGCGGCGCAGCCCTTCCCTTAAGCAAACTTGATCGTATGGCTCACGCCGCTCGCGACTAAGGCGACGCCCAAAAATAGCCGATTCGGAATTTGCGATTTTACTGGCATCGGCTGTTTAGCGGATTCCCGAGTGCGAGGCGAGCGTCTATATCGTGATGATGATAGACAAATCATTCCTGCGCGTCCGGTTTGACGCGCTTCGGCCTTCGCTGGACGGGCAAGTCGCCGGCGGTTGAGCGCGGCGGCGGAGGCGAAGGCGGCGGGCTACGGCGGGATTGCGGCGGTCGCGCGCGCGACGAAGGTCGCCCGGAGCACGATTGGGCGCGGTCTGAAGGACTTGCGGAACCCCGGCTCCTTGACGGGAGAGGTGCGGCGCAAGGGCGGGGGCACTCCTCGGTTGACGGTCGAGGACCCGACGCTGTTGGAGGACTTGCAACGATTGCTCGAGCCGGCGACGATGGGCGACCCGATGCGGCCGTTGCGATGGGTCTCCAAGAGCCACGACAAGCTGGCGACGGCGCTTCGCGCCATGGGTCACAAAGTGAGTTCCTCGACCATTCCCAAGCTGCTGGAGGAACTGAAATATTGTCGCCATTCCAACCGCAAGACCAAGGAAGCCGGCAAACATCCTGATCGCGACGCCCAGTTCGAATATATCAACGCGAAGGTCGAGGCGTTTCAGGCGGCCGGCGAACCCGTGATATCGATCGACGCGAAGAAGAAGGAATTGCTGGGCGAATTCAAGAACGGCGGTAGCGACTATGGGCCGCAGGGCGAACCGATCGAGGTCAACGCTCACGATTTCGAGGACAAGGAGTTGGGCAAGGTCGTTCCTTACGGGGTCTACGACATCGGCGCCAACCTGGCTATGTCAGCCTGGGAATTGACCACGACACCGGGGAGTTCGCCGTCAACGCCGTCCGATGCTGGCTCGATCAGATGGGTTGGAAGCTCTATCCCGGGATGAGGCGCCTGATGATCACGGCCGACGGCGGCGGCTCCAATGGTTCACGGCTGCGGCTCTGAAGTTGGCCCTCCAACAACTCGCGGACGAAACCGGTCTGATCATTCAGGTTTGCCACTATCCGCCAGGGACTTCGAAGTGGAACAAGATCGAGCATCGCATGTTCTGCCACATCACGCAGAACTGGCGCGCGACGCCACTCCTCAGCCTCCTCATCGTCATCGAACTGATCGCCAACACCACGACGAAAACCGGTCTCAAAATCCGCTGCGAACTCGATAGCAACACCTATCCAAAGGGCATCAAGGTCTCGGACGCGGAAATGGCGACCCTCAACATAACCCGAGACTCATTCCATCCAGAATGGAACTACAGCATCTCGCCGAGGTTTCACGAAATGAAGCAATAGTTTTTGGGCATCGCCTA
>CAWDTW010000114.1:0-13209 GCA_963805295.1 uncultured Alphaproteobacteria bacterium
CTCACAACCCCCCAAGAGCTATACGCTGACCGCCAGGACCAGCCTCGACGCGGCCATGCGCGTCGCCGCGGGAGACCTCAAGCCCGGCTTTGAGAAGCCGAGCCTCGCCCTCGGCCCCGACACCATCCTCGGCTTTGAAGGCGTGACGCGGGAGGATTTGAACGCGTGAGGCGGCCGCGCGTCGGGGAAGAGAGAGCATTCGTTTGAAGTTTTCAGCCGCCAGCGCGGCGCGGGAGATCGCAAGGGCGCGTGGGCGGGCGGCGTCGACAATTCGCGAGACGTTGAGGCGCCTAGTGTACCGACTCTAACGCTTGTCGCCCACGGGCGACTTTCTCAAGGATGTCGGCGGCTGGCGCGGTCCAGACGAAGTGAACTGGACCCCATTCGTGGGACCACGGGTCCTTGGATTTAAGGTGTAATCTCGCCTGCCCTTGTCCTTCAAGAATTAAGCCGCTTCTTGCTGCTTCTGCTTCTGCTGTGGGTATGTGGGCAACGCGTTTGCGTTGTCCAAGCGAAGCGGCATATCCACAGCCCTCGCCGCCGCCTCGATTTTGTCCATGCCGGCGCGCCACACCGCCATCGGCATCTGGTTGTTCATCGCCTGGTGAGGGCGTCGAAAATTGTAAAAAGTCATCCGGGAACCGATGCCGGCCCGCGCCTCGCGGCCGTCGGCGTAAGCTTTCAGATGCACCTCTTCATACTTGATGGAGCGCCACAGCCGTTCGATGAATATGTTGTCCATGAAGCGGCCGCGTCCGTCCATCGAAATCGCGACGCTGGCCGCCGCGAGCTTGCCGGCGAAAGCCTCGGCGGTGAAAGTGGAGCCCTGATCGGTATTGAAAATCCGCGGCTTTCCGAACCGAAGCAGCGCCTCCTCCAGCGCCGCCGCACAGAAGCTCGCATCGTTGGTGTTCGACAGCCGCCATGCCAGAACCGCACGGCTGGCCCCGTCGATGATCGCCACCAGATAGAGGAAGCCGCACGCCATCGGGATGTAGGTCACGTCGGCCGCCCACACGTGGTTCGGCTCGACAATCTTCAGGCCGCGCAGCAGGTAGGGGTATATCTTGTGCCCGGGCGCGGCTTTGCTCGTGCCGGGGCGTGGAACCAGCGCCTCGATCCCCATCACCCGCATCAACCGCTGCACCCGCTTGCGGTTGACCCCACGGCCTTCCTTGTTGAGTTCGAAGGTCATTCGCCGCGAGCCGTAGAACGGAAGTTCGAGATGCAGTTCGTCGATGCGGCGCATCACCGCCAGATCGTCCGCCCTGGTGACGGGCTTGGGACGGTAGACCGCCGAGCGCGCCATACCCACAAGCGCGCATCGGCGGCGCACCGACAGGTCCTTGCCAGGCCGTTCGACCATCGCCCTTCGATCGGGCGCGCTCATCGACCTGGCCTCCTGGCCAAGAAATCCCGTTCAACCGTCAGTTGGCCGATCTTGGCGTAAAGCTTGGCCGTCTCACGCTCGCGCTCCTCCTCGCCATCGCCCGAACCGCTCGCCCCTCGCGCGAATAGGCTCGCGACGTTGTCGAGAACCTGCTTCTTCCAGGCATAAATCTGGTTCGGATGCACCCCGTGCCGCTTTGCCAGTTCCGGAACCGTCGCATCCTCCCGCAGCGCCTCAAGCGCAATCTTCGCCTTGAACGCCGCATCAAACTTCTTGCGTGACTTCGTCATTTCTCGCTCCATCGGTTGCGACAGAGCAGGACATTTCACACCTTAGCCAATGGTCCTAAATCCGGGGTCCAGTTCACCGGCGGCCGGACCCTGGGACGGCGCGGCTTCTCCAAGGACCATCGGCCGGACCTCAACCAGATGATCCTGGCGATGCTGCTCGATGGCGACGGCCGACCGGTGTGCACCGAGATGTGGCCGGGGAACACCGCCGATACGGGCAGCCTGATCCCGGTGGTCGATCGGCTGCGCAAGCGCTTTTCGGTTCGCCGGGTTTGCGTCGTCGCCGATCGCGGCATGATCAGCGCCGAAACGATCGCCGAACTCGAGGCGCGCGGACTTCTCTACATCCTCGGCGTGCGCGAGCGCACCGATAAACTCGTGCGCGAACTCGTGCTCGACGATCCCGGCCCCTTCATTCCGCTGGTTCTGACCAAGCGGAAGAAGGACATCGAATACGAGGCCAAGGCCGTGACGCTGGCCGGGCGGCGCTACGTCGTCGGTCGCAATGGCGACGAGATGAAGAAGGACGCCGCCGCCCGGGCCGCCATCCTGGCTGCGCTCGAACGGCAGTTGAAGAAGGGCGACAAGAGCCTCATCGGCAACAAGGGCTATCGCCGCTTCCTGGCGACGCGCGGCGACGGCCATTTCGCCATCGATCGGGCCAAGGCCGAGGAGGACGCCAAGTTCGACGGGGTCTTCGTGCTCAGGACCAACGCCGATCTCTCGCCGCTCGAAGCGATGCTTTGCTACAAGCAATTGTGGAGGGTGGAGCGGGCGTTCCGCACCTCCAAGAGCCTGTTCGCCACGCGGCCGAACTTTCACAAACTCGACGAGACCATTCGCGGCCATGTCTTGTGCAGCTTCCTTGCCCTGGTGCTGAAGAAGGAGCTGGAGGACCGCATCGCCGCTATGGCCAAGCCGGCCGCCGACGGCGACGCCGCCGCGGAAAGCCGTTCTTGGCCGGCTATTCTGGCCGATCTCAACTCGTTGACCGAAACCGAGGTCGAACAGCACGGCAAGCGTTTCATCCTGCGCTCGGCGCCGCGCCCCGCCGCAAGCCTTGCCTTGCGCGCCGCTGGCGTCGCCTTGTCGCCCACCGTGCGACAGCTCGCCGACGCCTGATCCCAGCCCATCGATCAACGAAAATGTAGTGCCAAGCCGCTTTTCCAGCGCCAATTCGCATATTCAATCAATGCCTTGGCGATTCGAGGTGTAGAAGATCAGTTTAAGCGCTGCGTCTGCACGATTGTCCAACTCGTTTTGTCAAGCTTCGTTCCGGCAAGAATCTAAAAACGGCAGTTGGCGCTGATTTGCGTTGCTGAGTTTGGCGTTTCTTCAAGGCTCAATTCGCGTTAGGTTGACATGGCCATTTGAGCTCCTCCGCCGATGGCGGCATTGAGGCATGTTCGGGGCGTGGGATTGTGCTTGAGGCCGGCGAGGTGGAACCACCTGAGGGAGCTGTCGAGGTATTTTGTGGCGATGCCGCGATGGGGGCGTAGGAAGGTTTTGAGGCTCTCGTGGCGACTGTTGACGGTCTGGATGTGTAATTCCCCGCGGACACGTTCGCCGTTCGACTGGTTGAGCGCTTCATGGCTGACGCCGAGGGCGGCGGCGCAAGGCGGGTAGACGTTATTGCCGTCGGTGACGAGCAAGGCGTCCTTACCCAGAACGGGCGCCAGCACCGGCTTGATGGTCTGGACGGTCACGGCCGAGAGGACGGCGCTGATGGTGGCGCCGCTCCGGTCGGCGGCCACTAGGATCGGCGTCTGTTCGTCCGAAAGGCCGCGCTTGGCTGCCTTTCCGCCCCGCCTGCGAGCCTTGCGCCCGAGGCGACGCTCGCCCTTACGGCTTGATATAGGTTTCATCGACTTCGATGATGCCGCTCAACAGGCGCGTGGGGTTCTTGGCGGCGCGCAGGAAGCGATGTCGCCAGCGGAACGCCGTGCTCACAGCCACCCCGCACCGCTCGGCCGAGGCGGCCACCGTCTCGCCCTCGCTCAACGACTGACCAAAATCAAGCCAGCATTCCTTCTTGCGCAATCGGGCCAGCGGCGTTCCGGTCAGCGCGTTGAAGCTTCTGCGGCAATCCTTGCAGCGGAAACGGCGCAGGCCGTCGGCTTGGCCCCCGCCCACCGACGCCCCGCTGCAGTGCGGACAGCGACGCGCCCAAGCGCTCCTCGATCGCGGCCGCCACCGCCGCTCTGGGCTGCCGGCCGGCCAGCACCGCCTCGAGCTCTTGGCGCTGCTTCGCCGTCAGACCGTCGATCTCCGCCAGCCACGCTCGAAACATCCCCTGATCCATCGCAAACCCCTGTCAATCCATAATAAATCCTAGCACAAACAGGCGTGTCAATCTAACGCTAATTGAGCCTTCTTCAATCACCCTAAATTCGGCAGTTGGCTCTGATCGTCGTTCGTGAAGCGGGGTGCGTTTCAATCTGCGGTTGCGTCAAGATGGACATAGGCGCGGTGGCGTGCGAAGGGCGCGGCCTTTGAGGAAGGCTTGGAAGGCGCGGGAGAGTATTTCGCGCCAACGCTGCCAGGGCGTCAACTGCTCCGCATTTGTGACCAACCGCCTTAGGAATAGGGCTACCGCTCGAAGCGCCTTTGCGGCGGGAACGGACTTGGCGTGCGTGCTGGCGATCTTGATCGTCGTTTGTCGCGCATGGCGCACCCGTTCGGCGATGGCGTGCAACAACAATGGTCGGCTCGTGATCGCCTCTCGGTGGCGATCGGGCTCGGCCAATCGCGTGAAGATGTTCCACCAATCGTAAAACAACGCCACGAGGCGGGCCGCCAAACGACAGCGCGCCAGGTCGTGAGTGACGAAGCCGCCCCAGCCCCATTGGTTCTTCAACTCGTCGAAAACATTCTCTCCATCGCCGCGGTCGCGATAGAGCTGGCCAAAGCTTTCCAGAGCCTCGAGGAGCGTGGTCGCGAGAACCTGATATTCCCACATCTCCTCGCTCGGGCCGATGTCGAGGAAGGCGAGCCGAGGCGGTCCATCCTCGTCCATCGCGGGCGTCGCCAGCGCGCCTTTCACGCGCCGCCGCAATATGACGACGCGCCGTTGTCGGCTCCAGCCTTGCAATCGAATCTCGGTCTCTTTGGCTTGCCAACCTTGGCCCGAATCGACCCAATCGCTCTGCCCCGAAAGACGCTCGATCGCGCGTTTGACCTTGGCGGTCAGCCGTAGCTTGAACAAATACGGCAAAGCGCGCCGCTCGGCTTCCCCCATGATCCCCTCATTGCCGAAGCCCTTGTCGCCGCGCAAAAGAGAAGGCCAACAATCGCGCGGCGTTCGATCCAACAACGCCCACAGGCCAGGCGCGCTGTGATTGGAAGTGTGCTCGTCGCCCGCGCTCACATCCACATCGAGAACCAATCGCGTCCCCGCCATCGAATAGGTGTGATAGCAGTGGCTGGGCCGCCCAGGCTTCTTGGGATTGTAGCCGACCACCGCTCCTTCCTGATGGCCGTAGAGCGGCTTCACCGTCGTATCGACGTCGAGTATCCACGGCTCGCTCAAAAGCGGCTCCACGCAATGGTCGAGATGACCTCGCAGCCAGTTCGCGCCCGCTTCTTCCTCGATCGCCGCGAACGCCCGCCGAACCGCGTCCTCGCTGATGATCTTGCTCATGTCGAGAAGCTCGGGCAACACGCCGTCGCCTCGCAGCGCCGCGATATGCGCGTAGCGCTTGTGCCCGGCCAACATCGACAACATCGTCGTCCCCAGCACGTCGCGCTTCTTGGGCGCGTTCGGGCTCGTGTAACGCAGCGGGCAATCCGCCACGAACGCCTCGAACAGCCCCGCGGTCTTCAGAAAATCGATGAAGAACGGCAATTGCCCGAGCGGCGTAAGCGCCGCTTCATGGTCAAACTCGACCCGAACCGAACCGGCGAAACTGTCGACCACGACGCCCATGCCCGAGGCGTCGGGTTCAACCGCAGATTGTTCACCCGACGGGTGAGCCCCAAAGCGCGCTAAATCTTCTCTCATGCATATGAAAATGAATGATTCTCACCCCGCGGAAAACACCCAAACCGCCGAATTTAGGATCACAGGTTGTGGGTCAACCTGGCGCGAGGCGCGGCGGGAGGCGCAAAGGTCTGCTGTTGAGGAAGACGCGAAAGGCTCCTGGCGAGGATTTCCCTCCAGCGTTGCAGGTTGGTCAACTGCTCCGCATTTTTGGCCAAGCCGCGCAAGAACAGGGCGACGGCGCGAAGCGCCTTGGCGGCGGGAACCGCGCGGGCATGCGTGCTGGCGATTTTGATGGTGGTCGCTCGCGCATGGCGCACCCGTTCGGCGATGGCGTGCAACAGCAACGGCCGGCTGGTGACGGCTTCTCGATGCCGATCCGGCTCGGCCAGACGAACGAAGATGTTCCACCAATCGTAAAACAGCGCGACGAGGCGCGCGGCCAAACGGCAACGCGCCAAGTCGCGGGTGACGAAGCCGCCCCAGCCCCATTGGTTCTTCAATTCGTCGAAGATATTCTCCCCGTCGCCACGATCGCGATAGAGCTGGCCAAAGCTCGCCAGGTCCTCGACCAGGGAGGTCGCGAGAACCGAATATTCGTAAACATCCTCGCCGGGGCCGATGTCGATGAACGAGAGCTGCGGCTGGCCCTGATCGTCCATCGCGGACGCCGCCAGCGCGCCCTTGACGCGCCGCCGCAACACGATGATCCGGCGCTGCCGGCTCCAGCCCTGCAATCGGACGGTGGTCTCCGTGGCTTGCCAGCCCTGGCCGGCATCGACCCACTCGCTTTGCTGGGAAAGTCTCCTGATCGAGCGTTTGACATTGGCGGTCAGCCGCAGCTTGAACAAATAGGGCAACCAGCGTTGCTCGGCTTCGCGCATGGTCGCTTCGTTGCCCAACCCTTTGTCGCCGCGCAACAAGGTCGGCCAGCAATCTCAGGGCGTTCGATCCAGCAACGCCCATAGACCGGGCGCGCAATGCTTGGCGGCGTGCTGATCGCCCGCACACACGTCCACGTCGAACACCAATCGCGTGCCGGCCATCGAATAGGTGTGGTAGCAATGGCTCGGCCGCCCGGGCTTCTTGGGATTGTAGCCCACGACCGCTCCTTCCTGACGGCCGTAAAGCGGCTTCACCGTCGTATCGACGTCGAGAATCCAGGCCTCAGCCAGAAGCGGCTCAAGGCAATAATCGAGATGGCGCCGCAGCCACACGGCGCCAGCCTCTTCCTCGATCGTCGCAAAGGCCCGCCGCACCGCGTCCTCGCTGACAATTCGGCTCATGCCGAGAAGCTCGGGAAGAACTTCGTCGCCGCGCAACGCCGCGATATGCGCATAGCGCTTGTGCCCGGCAAGCATCGCCAACATCGCCGTGCCCAGCACATCGCGCTTCTTGGGCGCGTTCGGGCTCGTGTAATGCAGCGGGCAATCCGCCACAAAAGCATCGAACAGGCCCGCCGTCTTCAGAAAGTCGATGAAAAACGGCAACTGCCCAAGCGGCGTAAAAGCCGCCTTCCGGTCCCATTCGACATGCACCGGGCCCGTGAAACTGTCGACCAAAACCCCCCCGCGGCGGTCCTTGACCTGCAACCGCAGATGGCTCACCCGACGGGTGAAGGCCAAAGCTTGAGCGATCGTGCGTCATGCCCATGAAAATGCACGAATCTCAATCAAACGCCAACATGCCAATTGCCGCATTTAGGTTAAATTAAACGATCGGATCAGGTCAAAGGCTTCGTCGTCTTGCCCAAGCGCTGGATCGTCGAACGCACACTCGCCTGGCTCGGCCGCTGCCGCAGACTGGCGAAGGATTGGGAATGCCTCAATCGCAAGGCGCTCGCCTTCCTGCGCCTCGCGTCCATCCGCCTCATGCTACGAAAGCTATGCAATCCCACGTGATGTTCTCGGACAAACTCTGAGATATCGCCATTGCACAGAGTGTAGTAGCCGAGCACTCGCCTTGGATCGTCCTGCGAGGTCAGCACAAAGACGGCGTTCGCCTTTCGCCGAACGTCCTGGCCGGCTTGAGTTTTGAGATAGCGATCCAGGCTTTCGGCCCCATACGTAAATCCACAATCCACTCCGATCGTGCCCGTCGTTCAGCGGCACAATTCGAAGATCCGCGGATGAGCGTTTGGCCATTCACCGCACGATCCGGCGCCTATGCTCCGCAAACGCCCGCTGAAGCCGCACGCTTCGCGAGGGCGGATTAACGAGCGTATCGAAGAAGACGGCGCCGTCCCGCTCCGACAGAACGACCGTCTCCTGCTCAGCGATCGTCCGGCGCGCAGCGTCGGTGAGCGCGGTCATGTAAAAATCTGTCAGTTTCCGCCGCTCAAGCTGTGCGCGTCGCCTTGACGGGCGGAGACGAAGGTCGCGCCGCGCCATCGTCTTGCTGCCCTTTGCGCCTTCCGGCAGCGCCGTGTATAGCGGCGCGGGTGTCGGCCGCTGCGGCCGGACTACTGTCGATGGACGCTGGACGTATCGCCTATGTCGAAAAAAGCATTCCTCACCGGAATCACGGGGCAGGATGGGGCCTATCTCTCCAAGCTGCTGCTCGAGAGGGGCTATGAGGTCTACGGCCTCGTCCGACGCTCCAGCACTTCCGAAGTGAACGATACACGCTTACGCTGGCTCGGCATCGTCGGCGACGTGCGTCTCGTCGACGGCGATCTCACTGATCTGTCGAGCTTGATCCGGATCATGCGCGACGTCCAGCCGCAGGAGATTTACAATCTCGCGGCGCAATCCTTCGTGACGGCGTCCTGGCGACAGCCTCTGCTCACCGCCAACGTGACCGCGCTCGGGTGCGTTCACGCGCTCGAAGCGATGCGCTTTGCCTGTCCGAACGCAAGGTTCTACCAGGCCTCCTCCTCAGAGATGTTCGGGAAGATCCGGGAGCCGAGGCAAAATGAGACCACGGCATTCTATCCACGCTCGCCCTATGCAGCCGCTAAGGTGTACGCCCATTGGATGACCGTGAACTACCGCGAGAGCTTCGGCATGCACGCCTCGAGCGGCATCTTGTTCAATCATGAATCGCCGTTGCGTGGCATCGAGTTCGTCACCCGCAAGGTCACGGATGGAGTGGCGCGCATCAAGTTGGGCAAGGCGAGCAAACTGCACCTCGGCAATATCGATGCGCGCCGCGATTGGGGTCATTCCCGCGACTACGTCCGCGCCATGTGGTTAATGCTGCAACAAGACGATCCCGACGACTATGTGATCGCGACCGGGCGCACGGTGACGGTGGGCGATATGTGCCGCATCGCATTCGGGCACGCGGGGCTGGAGATAGATAAGCATATCGTGATCGATCCTGCCTTATTTCGTCCGGTAGATGTCGACATCCTACAAGGCGACCCAGCCAAAGCCAAGGCAAAGTTGGGGTGGGAGCCCGCTATCAGTCTCGAGGAGATGATCTGCGAGATGGTCGACGCCGATCTTGCGAGAATCGGCTCGTCCTAATTGGACAACGGCTGTTCGATGGTTCGCGCTCACGCACGGCGCCCGGCCGCTTCGTACAGTTCGGCGCGGCAGCCTCGGCGTCTCGCCGCCGGCCAAGTAATCGTATACGTTCTACGAGCCGAGGTACAGGCTGGACCACGCGTGCGCCGGCAAGGCGCTGCGCTCATCGTACTTATGCAATCCGAATGGCGGGCGATATTCGTGACATTCATTGAAGCAGCGGCAGGGCCGACACACCAACAACATTCGGTTCACGCCTCTCGGCAGGCCGTCCGGCGCCGGATCCGAAAGCGGGTAGACCGCTTCCGAAGCGATGGTGAAATACGCGGCGTTGATCAAAAATCGCAAGGTCGCGGGATCGGGAACGAATCTCGGCGCCTGCCTCACGTTTCGGCCGAAAAGCGCGGCCGACTGGGCAGGGCTGTCGAGCAGTCCGAAGAAAGCATCGCCCTCGAACACGACGACCGTGTCAGGGTGGCAGCAATGTCTGATTTGCGCAAACGCGTAGAAGGGATCGAGTAGATGATAATACACGCCAAGGCATACGATGACGTCGAACTTCGTCCCGAGCTTGTCGAGGTCGTAGACCGAGAGTTGCAGGTCTGATTCGACCGCGGACCCGAGCAATTCCCGCGCCAACCCGAAACCCGCGCTGCCGGTCCAATTCTGGCCGCTGTCGTCGGTGGCGAAAACGCGCGCCGCATTTCGTCGCTCGGCGTAAAACGACCAGTAGCCGTCCCAGCACCCGATGTCGAGAACGCTTTTTCGCGAAAAGTCGATCCTGTCCAATTCGGTTTGAATGAAGCGCCACATCGCCCGATGCGAAGTCCGCATCGGGCATCTTGACTTCGGCGCGCAACCCGTCGCCGAAGTCGAACTCGTGATACCAGTGAACGCGATCGATGCGTTTCTGGATTTCGGCTCTTGGCAAGTCGCGAATTGACATCGTGGATACCCGAGATAATTTGCCGGCGCGTGCGCGCCGGCCGTGGCTCTGACCTTATTGCTGTCCATTTCATCTTCCCGCAAGCCCGGAACCCGACCCATGCTGTTTCGCCCCATGTCCAACACAAGTTCGACGTTCGGCCGGCTGCGGGCGGCGGGTGTTCTTGACGGCGTCTTCATCCTGGGCGCTCTCGCCGCGCTCCTCCTGATCATCGCGACGCTCGGGGCGCTCGGCTTCGGGGTCGGGTTCGATGTCTTCCCCTTCGGCGAAGACAATAATTGGGTCGACATGCTGCAACGAGGCCCCGGCGCAGAAGCTGCCCGGCTGTTTTGGGCGGTTGATCACCGCAATCCATTGTCTCCGTGGTGGTACATCGCCGCACGCCAAATCATCCTTGGTTTCGATGCCGGCCTGCTGGCGCTGCGCTACGCCGTTGCCGTCCTGCTGGCGATTGCCGCCTATTGCATGGTCGTAACGGTTGCGGGCCGCCAGGCGCGCGCTTTTGCGCTTGGGATTGCGATGGTGAGCGTATTTTGGATGGCGAATCATTACTCCGAGCAAATCATCTGGAATTTCCAGGGAGCTCTCGCGGCTTCCCTGCTCAGCGTGGCCGCCTATGCGCGCTTCGTCGAGGAGGGCCGGCGCCGCTACCGCCTCTACGCCATTTCCATTGTTCTGTGGTTCGTCGCTTTCGCGACCTACACGATCCAATGCGGCGCCGTTCTCGCCATCTTTTATCTGGCGTTTCGGCGCGCGCCGGCGTCCGGTCTCGACAGGCATGCTTCCGTCCTCGAGCGCGCCCGCGCAGCCGCGCTCGATGCGCTTCCGTACCTGGCATTGTTCGGATTGTTTTTTCTCGTCTGGCAGACGACGATGGGGCCGTTCGCCGCGGTCTCTTTCCACTTCAATGGAGCGGCGCTGCTGCAGTCGCTGCGGGAAGGCGCGTGGAGCAGCGATCTCCCGCTATTCTACAAACGCGTCTTCGCTTCGCCCGATCGCCTCGCCTACGTCGTTGCGGCGTCGGTTTGCGGCGGCGTTGCTTACCTCGCCTTGCGATGGCGGGAGCGGCGCGCTCGCGCGGAGACGCCGGGCATCGATGGGCGAGGTCTCCTCGACGTGCTCGCCGTCATGGCGTGCCTTGCGGCGCCGACGGTTGCGCTGGAGAGCGGCTCGGACGTCTGGACGCCGGGGACGCGTTGGCCGATGATCTATCAGCTGACCAGCCCGGTCCTCCTGCTTTCCGTGACGGCCGCGCTGCTCGCGGCCGCTACTCCGCGGCTGCGCGCGCGGCTGTGGACCGGCGCAGTCGCGCTGACGATCGCCGTCGGCGCGCTGTTCTCTCTCGGCCACAATCGCCTCCAGGTCGAAATAACCGCCAACGAGACATTCATCCGCGACAGCATGCGGCGCCTCCACGCCGAAGATTTCACGGCGGGTCTGAACCCGCCCACGCAAATTCTGTTGATGTTGCACAGGCCGAATCAGTTGCGTTGGCGCTCGGACGATATCCTCAGCCCGACGATCGCCCGCGTCTGGCTGCAACGGGACGACGTCTCGTTCCGCCTCATCCCCTGGTCGGCGCCTCGGGGCGCCTATGAGGCGTCGTGGTGGCCAATTCGGTTCGGCCCCGACGCCGTGGGCGTCGGCGACGCGAAAGTCGGGGGCGGCAGCGTTCCCTACCATGAGTTGCGGATTCTCGAGATCAGCGGCAGAAGCGCGCGCCGCCTGACCCGCGCCGACCGCCAAGACTTCGCCGGCTTCGACACGGAGTGGAGCCGCGAAGGGCCGATCGCGCTGCCTTCCGTCGGCCCCGCGCAACTCTGCCCGATCGCCTGGTCGGCCGATCGCGATCCGCCTTCGGAGGGCTGGGGCGAGGGGGAGCGGGACGCCAAGGGGCCGTTGCGCTGGACGACCAGCCTCTCGGCGCGCCTTACTTTCGCGACGAGTTGTGATCGCCGTTCGCGCCTCAGAGTGGTGGCGGCCTATGCCGCGTCGATGCGAAACATGGAACGCCTGACCTTGCGCGCCAACGGCCAAAAGCTCAGCTACCGCCGGTCGTTTTCCGACGGCGATATCGTCTACGAGGCGGAACTCGATCCGCAAATCCTGACCGCGCGACCGCTCCTCGACATCGATCTCGGCGTCGACGCCCTCGACACGCCGGTCGGCGGCGCGCGCCGGCTCGGAATCGCAATTCGGCGGGTCGAGATCGCGCCGATCGGGGATTGAGCGTTGGGTGATTTGCGCGAAAGGAATTAATGATTCCTTATCCATCGCGGCTGGAGCGATGGAGGAAATTATGGCGGCGAGAGTGCCTTCGGTGAAGCGGTATGTGGTGCGGTTGAGCGCGGAGGAGCGCCGTAAGCTTGAAGCGATGATCCGCAAGGGTAAGAGCCCAGCGCAACGGCTCCTAGAAACCAGACTATGCCTTTCAGTAAATTATGCAGGGTATCCGGCCCGGAATCACAGATGCGCGATGTGCGGTCAGACTGCGTGTTGATCATCGGCGCGTGGGTGGTCTTCCTTGTCGCTCTGGCGACAATGCAAAGGCTCGGATTCGGTCTCGGGTTTGATGTTTGGCCGATTGGCGAGGATCGCCTTGGGGTGTGGGCAATCCAACAGCCGAACGCCGGATCGGCGGCATCCTTGGCCTGGCAATTGAACGACAGAAACCCGCTCTCGCCGTGGTGCTACATCCTCTTTCGCAAAATCATCCTCGACTTCAATTCCGGGCTCTTGTTCCTCCGCTACACCGTAGGACTGGCGCTTGCCATCATTTCCTACGCCTTTGTGCTCTCGATCGGTGGCCGGCGCTCGCGGCCGTTCGCGCTCGGGCTCGGGATCGTCGTGGCTTTCTTCATGGCCAACGGATACCCCGAGCAAGTCTATTGGGATCGCGAGATCGCTCTGATCTTCTCGCTGGCCAGCGTGACCTTGTACGCCCGTTTTGTCGGGGACGGTCGCCAGAATTATCCGCTGTACGCCCTCTCGCTGGTCGCCTGGTTCCTGGCCTTCGCGATTTACACAATCCAGTGCGGGGCCATTCTGGCGGTCGCCTATCTGCCATTCACAAGACCGGCCGGCCAGTGGCGGTTGTCATCCGCGGCGCGAGCCGCGTTCATCGACGCGCTGCC
>CAWDTW010000115.1:0-12889 GCA_963805295.1 uncultured Alphaproteobacteria bacterium
CCTATCTCACGTACATCATCACGACCAGACGAATGACCTCTGGCGAGCTGTTGAAATATCGGAACGGGTTGCCCATGGCCTGAAGCTACCACAGCCAAAGACGGTCCGAAAAATTGCTCTGACAATGCCAACGGCGAACCTGTCCTGCTCAAGGCGCAGCAGTGGTTCATCGAGCGACACGGCCGTCCCTTTGCGCCAGACGGCCGCCCGGAAGGAGCCGTCCGCCTGCTCCGTGAGTTCGATCCTGCGACCGCGCCGCAGCATGGCGTTCAGACGCGTCAGTCCCGTCGCGACGGCGTCGATCCAGCGCGACAAAAACACAAGCATCGAAGCTGCGGCGCTCACAGTCCCGTCCTATGTTGGCGGCGTCGGGCCATCGAAATCGTCCTGCCAGTAAAGAAGATCATAAGGCTCGTCGCCCCCGTCCCTGAGGCGAAAGACGACTTCCGCCTCAACGCGCCTGCCGTTGTCGAACGCGATGTCGATCGCGGCGCGGACGGCCTTCGATTTGTCGACCGTGGCGTGGCTCCTGGCCGGACCGAGCAGCGCGAGGAGGTCCCGCCCGTCGCCGGAAGGGTTCACGCGCGCTTTCAAAACTTGGGCAAGGATCTCCGGCGTCATGCCCGGCAGGGCGGAAAGGACAATTGGATCCGCGCTGGCGACGTCAACTGCCGGTCGGCCGCTGAACACCGTGACGAACGGCAGGACACGTTCGACAACCGGCGCCGGGAGTCCGGCCAGAAGGCTGAGCTCCAAGGAATTTTCGAACGGGGCCTGTCGCGGCGGATAGGGCACGCGTTGTTCGGCATAGAGCTGCTGCTCCTTGGAGTCGGCGTTGGCGTTGGGTTTCGTGCGCCAGCCGACGACGCGATCTGCAAAGGTCTTGGCGTGGGCGGAGTCGACGCCGACGGCGGCGAACAACCCCGCCAGCAAGTCCGCCGGCGCGGAGTTGAGATCGACCCTCGCTGCCTCCGAACGAAATCGAACCGCAACGCCGGTGCGCCCGACCCGAAGAGTGAAGCCGCCCTGCGATGGCCTCGTCTGCTCGGGAACGGCGAGTTGTCGAAACGCCGCCATCTCGACCGCCGCGCGGATGGAGGCCTCCGCTTGCAAGCGGTCGTCGTAAACATGCGATGCTGCGGCAGTATTGATCGTATATGCGGAATAGATGGCGGCGAGGGTCGCCAGGGCCGCCAGAATCCAAAGGACCGCAACGAGGACGAAACCGGATTCGCCCCCCCGGCGTGATTGCGGAGCGGACATCAGCGCGGCTCCGTCATTGTTGCGGCTGCGGTCCCGCCGCCCCCGGCTCAGGTCCCACCGCCCCCGGGGCGGGGACCGCCGCGGTGGGCGGCGCGCCGGCCGCGCTCGCCTGCGCTTCGAGCTTCGGCACTCCTGGCGCGGTGACCTTCAGCGTTACCGCGGTCGAGGCCACGACAGCCCGGTTGGCGGCTGCTGCGTTTCGGACTGTGATCCGCACGGCGTCCGGCAAGCGCTCCTGGCCGCGCCAATTCGCGACCCAGACGCGGTCCGGCCCGGCGTAGGCGAACGAGACGCCAAACGGCGCCCGAATAAGCGCGACCGGGTCGCCGAAAGCGAAAGGCGGCGCAAGGCCGCCCGGCCCCCGCGGCGCGAACGGCGCCCGGGTTCGGGTCGCCGCGAGGCCGCGATCATCCTTGACTTTGGCTATACGCACAACTTCAAGATGAGGATAGGAGTTGGGGCCGATCGCCGATCGCACGAAAGTCACCGACGTTTCGTCGCCTTCGAACAAAGGCGCCGGCGCGTCGCCCGAGGGCGTCACATATTCGGCCGCGGAAATATCCTGGACGACCCGCTCCAGGCCGATGGCCAGAAGATCTGCGCGCTGGAGATCGACGAAGCCTCGCCTCCAGTTGGGAAGCCACTGCGCGGTCACGGAAGAAAGCAACATGACGATCGTCGCCGTCAGCGCGACCGCCGCCATCGCCTCGATCAACGAGAATCCCGCGACGAAGGCGTCGGGTTTCGCGCGGCTCATTTCGTCGCCTGTTTGCGCAATCGGATCGTGTCGATCTCGATCATGGCGCCGGAAGGGGATCGCACCAGCAAGACGATGCTTTGCGGCGTCCACGAGCTCCCCCCTGTCGCGGCCGCAGCAACGGGCGCCGAATGGATCCGCCATTGGTGCGCATCGAGAACGCCGGTCATCCGCCCAAAGGGAAGCGCATCGCGTTTCGGCAGGCCCGCAATGATTTTGCGTGCGCTGTCAATCTCGGCGAGGCGCCGCTCGGTATAGAGGCCGGCGCGCAGACTGGAATTGGCGAGCGCGCCGATGGCCGCCAATCCGGCCGCCATGACGCCCAGCGCGGCGAGCGTCTCAATCAGCGTGAAGCCGGCGGTTCCGCCGGCTTCAGGATTTGTTGATCGCGACAACTTCGACGCCTCCGGTCAGCCAGTTGACGCGAATCTGATAGCCGAAGCCTTGCCGCGAAATGGCGATCGCGCCTCCGCAAGACGCGCCGCCCGGGAAGAACTCGATCGTGGCGCCGACCGGCCGGCCCGCGCAGCGCTGCGCCAGGAGAGCGGCAAAGGTTACGTCGGCGGGGATTTCGACGACGGACGCAGTGGCGCCCGAGCGCACCGTGCGCCGTTCGGCGTCGAGCGATGTCGCGACCGCGACATGATTGCGCATGGCCGCGTTCCGGTCGCCCTTGAGCAGAGCGGCGACTTCGACGGCATAGCCGGCGAGACGCGATTGCGAGGTGGCCCGCGGAATTGCCGGCAAGACGAGCGCGGCGAGAAGGCCGACGACCGCCAGCACGCAGACAGTTTCGATCAGCGTAAATCCCGCCTGGTGGTTCATCGGCCGGCCTATCGCGACGCGCTCTTGATCATGTTCTGGGTATCGCCGACCCCGCCCGCGCCGTAGGAATTGATTTCGTAGGGCGCATCATGATCCCCGGGAGCCTTATAGACGTAAGGATGACCCCAGGGATCGTCAGGGACTGAGCCGGTCCTGAGATAGGGGCCGTTCCAGGCGGGCGTGGAGGACGGACGCTGGACCAGGGCGGTCAATCCTTCATTCGCCGCAGGGTAGGCGCCGTTGTCGAGATAATAGAGGTCGAGCGCGGCCGAGAAGCTCTCGATCTGGATCTTGGCCGCCTTCACCTTCGATTCGCCGAGATAGTTCAGCACGCGCGGACCGACGAGGGCCATGACCAGACCGATGATTGTGATGACGACCAGCATTTCGACCAGGGTGAAGCCGCCCTCGCCATCGCCGCGTTCCGCATGGCGGGCGCGGCGGCGCGGACTGAGCCATGGAAGAGACGATTTGCTCATGCGCCAAACTCCTAGCTGACGACCTGGTTGACCGAGAGCAGGGCCGTCATCACCGAAACGATCAGCCCGCCGACGATCACGCTGATGACGATGATTGCGAGCGGCCCGACGACCCCGATGGCGCGGTCGAGGCTTCGCTGCAGCTTCGCCTCGTAGAAGTCGGCGATTTTTCCGGCAAGGATAGGCAACTGTCCAGAGTCCTCTCCCAGTCGCATAGTCCGAATCGCCATCAGGGGCAACGCCTCGGTCGCGGTGAGCGCGTCCGAAAGCTTGCCGCCGTGGCGCACTTTGTCGACGATATTTGACCATCGTATGAAGCTCCCGCTCGCCTCCATCGTGTCAGCGAGGACTCGCAGAGCAGCCGTCAGCGTGACGCCGCTCGACAGCAGCAGACTCAGGTTGCGGCAGAAGAGGCTCGTGCGATGGTGGTCTATGATCGGACGCACGATCGGGAAGCGCACCAGGGCGCCCACGAACCCTCCCCGTATCGCGGGCTGCCGCATCGCAAGCCAGCCCGCGAGGATGACGATGAGCAGGGCCGCGGCGATCGCCTGGCCGTTCGAGCGCAGGAGATCGGATAAGCCGAGGAACGCGACGAGCACCGGGTCGAGCTTGGCGTTGAAATCGCGAAATACGTTAGCGAATTGCGGCAGCACGAAGAGAAGGAAGAACAGAAGCACTCCGCCTGCGGCGAGCAGCAGGAACGCGGGATAGCGCAGCGTGTCGGTCAGCCGCCGCGACAACGCCTCGGCCCGTTGACGCTCGGTCGCCAGCGCCTCCAGAATCGTCACCAGCGCGCCCGAAGTCTCGCCGACTCGAACCAGTGCGACGTAAATCGGAGGGAAAATCCTTGGATGTCGCGAGACCGCCTCTCCGAAGCTCTCACCCGACATTGCAGGTGTTGTGCGAAGCTTTGAATAGCTTCAACAGCAATATCATTTCCGCCAAAAACGTTATATGAAAGTTTCATGAAGCTATTGCAACGTTTATATGACAGTTTCCGTCAGGGCGTTCTTGACAAGCCATAACGTTTAAAGGTTCTTACCCTGCCGTTCAACATGCGACGCGCGCCATCGTGGATGGAGACAGGGTGGCCGACCATTTTGGTTCTGTACGCGACGCATCTCGCTATGGTATTGCGGCGGTCCTGTTTCTCGCGCTGGGGGCGTGCAACACCACCTACCTCGAGCAGCGCACCGACCAGCCGCAGAACGCCGCGGACGTCATGCGCGCGGCCGATCTTCAACCGCGATACCCACAGCCGACCGGCGCCGTCGACACCGGCGGCGCAAGCAAGCCCAAGTCCTTTTCCTTTTTCGGCTGGTCGACGCCCGCGCCGGCCGCGCCAGCGCCCGCGCCCTCCAATTCGGCGGACGTCGAGGCCTCGGCCGGGGGCTACACGCTCAATTTCGAGAATACTCCGGTAGCCAACGTCGCCAAGCCGACGGCAACCTGGGAGGTTTCCAGGGCGGCATCGATCTCTTGCGCGGTTCGTTGATCGCCGGCCAGTACGAGCGCGCCGGCCTCTACGGCGCCTTTGGCGACACCAATGTCAACGTCGATGGGCTCGTCACCAACCCGGCCGCGACGGCGTACATTCTCGGTCACACCGGATCAGTTCACCTCGACGCCTGGTCGGGGGCGCCTATTGGACCCATATCGGGCCGGCGGGCTGGTATCTCGACGCGGTCTTGCAGGGGACCAGCTATGGCGGCTCGGCCAGCACCACCTTCGCCAGGCTCGACACCAACGGCTGGGGCTTCATTGCGTCTTTGGAGGGCGGCTATCCATTCGCTTGGCCGCAACTCGGGCCGGGATTCGTGATCGAGCCGCAGGGGCAGATCGTGTGGCAGAAGGTTAGGCGCTTAAGGGCGAAGCCCGACAAAAAAGTTGTCGATCATTAGGCTGCGATCCCGAGTTCATGAAAGACGCCCTGCATGGCGCGTTGCAGGTCCAGGTAGTAGCGATCGATGGCTCGGGGGTTTTGCCCTCCGTTGTTCGGGGCGATCTCTTGAGCGGCGGCGAGGAGGGGTTTGATGGCCTTGTTGCGAAGGACGAGCAGGGCGGTGATCGCCCGCAGACCGGACGGAAGGGGCTCATAGCGACGCGTCGAGCCGATCCGGCGGACGATCTGTTTACCGCGGAGCTTCTTCAGATCGTAGGCTGCTTGTCGGGGACCGTAGGCGGATAGGCTTTGATTGCCGAGCGCGCGGACCTGATCGGCCAGTGCGGAGGCGGTGAAGCCGTCGGGTGAGGCTGACAGAGCGATAATAGCCTCGGTGACGTGACGCAGGCGTGGTTTGTTCAGATCGATACCCCCGACCATGGACTTCCCGACGCGGGATGGGAGCGGAAGGCGCTTGAGCATCTCGTCGCCGATAAAGCATTGATCGATGCAGCTCAAAGCTTCCATAAATCGCTCAAGCATGCCCCTCAACCGACGGACGAACTCGGGGAAGTTATGGGCTCGTCGCTATTTCAAGTGGGTGAATTGGCCAGAACGTCTCCGGCGATGAGGTAGACGACGGCTTTGAGATTTCGCTTGGTTCGGTAGCCTTTGGCTTTGCGCTTGGCGGCCTGCACGTTGCCGTTGATGGCTTCGAGGACGCCGTTGGAAAGGCCGGTGGCGATCGATCTGAGAATGCCTTCGGCCTTGGCCATGATCGTTTTGGCCAGTCGCTTCATCGGGCCGAGATCGCTGACCTGAACCCAGGCGTTCCAGCGATCGAGGAAGCGTCGGGCGGTCTTGGCGTCCATCGTGAACAGCTGTTGCAGGTTCATGCGGATTTGCATCGCCTGGATCGTGTCCAGGTTCTGCGCTTCCAATCTTGACAACGCTTCCTTCTCCTCCTGCGTCAGATGATCGACGTTCTTGAGGAAGATGTAGCGCCGGCCCTTGATCTGGAAGTTGTTCCGCGCTTCCTCGCGTCGCACCTGGTCGACGGCCTCGTTGGCGAGTTTGATGACGTGGAATTTGTCGAACGTGATCTCGGCGTTCTCGAAGTTCGCCTTGATCCCCGCTTCGAACGCCGCCCCCATGTCGATGCTGGCGTCGGTGACCGCCTCGCGCTTGCCGCCGTGCGCCTCGAGGAAATCCGCGAATTCCTTCACCGTCGCGGCGTCCTTGCCGTCGGCCACGTAGATGACCTTGCGCCGCGCCATGTCGACGAACAGGCTGATATAGTCGTGCCCGCGCCGCGCCGAGGTTTCGTCGGCGGCGATGCGCCGCACCTGCGACAAATCCAACCCCTCCACCGCGCCCCACACGTAATGCTCGACGATCCGCCACAAGCGCGTGTCGTGCTCGCCAAGCCGCTTGGCCGCATTGGCGATCGGCATCGCCTTGGCCAGCGCCAGCACGTAGGCCTCGAACAACAACGTGAACCCGGAACCCGCCCGGGCCCACGGCGTGGCGACCTTGCGCACCCCGCAGTCCGGACAGCTCACTCGCGGCACACGAGCGTGCAACAGCGTGCGATGCTGGAAGAAGTCCAGATGCCGCCACGTTTCATCCTTCGTGTCGTGAACCGCGCAACCCTCCCGTCCGCACTCGGCGCAGGCGAACCGGCTCCCGCGCGGAAAATCCATATACAAATCGAGCCGACCATCCTCGACCGCAAACTCGCTACGCGTCACCGTCCACGGCGACTGCAACCCAAGGGCCAACTGGAAAAGATCGGTGTCTCGCATCCCCTCGCAATAAACTCGATCCCAACCGATCGCTCCCCAAGCCAACCCAAAAAACGGGTTTACCCACTCCATTCAGCGAGGAGCCAAGTTATGCAGCAGGCGCCCACAGTGGAACTCTCGAATATTCTGAGCTACAGCCTCATTGCGAAGTACGCGCTCGCCTTTGGAATAGATCTTCAACGTCAACTTGCCGCAGTGCAGCTTGAAGACTGTCAGATCATACGTAGGTCTCTCGACCGCGACTTCCCATTCGGCCGCCCGCATGTTGCGTGGGCGGTATTTTGGCCGGCCCTTGTCTCCAAGGATCGTCTTTATCATCGTCAGGCCCAACGGCGCTCGGCTGCGATCGATCAGGGCCTGGAAGACTTGCTCCATGCGTCCGCCAACCACAAAGATCAGATTTCGGCTATACTCCATCTGGTAATTGGAAAAGTGATACCGAAACCCGCTGCGTTGCTGTTCTTCAAAATCGAGCGCAAAACACAAACATGAGCGGTAAACCAACCGCTCGCAGACCTGAAGCAATCGCCCTACAGCCCGTTGCTCGGACAAGGTCTCTGCGATCTCTGCGAAGCTGGATGTGTTGCTAATTGCAGTAAAACAGTTGCCGTGTCGAGCGTCGCCTGGATCCGCCCCGTCTCGCGGTCGATGCCGGTGATGATTTCGGCATTGCCGTTGTAAATGCCGGCGCCCTTCAACGTCTCGGTGAACTGCACCCGATCGCCGACCGCGAACGCCGCCTGGCCGTGCCTGGTCGTGAAGGCGTGGTCCGGACCAAGCTCGCCGCGCTCGCGCCGCACCGCCCTTAAGCTCCGGTTGAGCGCGTCGACATCCTTGTTGGTATAGGCGAACACGAAGCGGGAGGCCTGCGGATCGGCCGCTATGTCCTTCGACCATTGCTCCACCAGCTTCGATCGCGTGTCCGCCTGCCGCGTCGTCCAGATCACCGCCTTGTTGCGGGCGAAGGCGCGCAACGCCTCCTCGAACCGGCCCTCCGACAGGTCCCGCGCCGCCTCGCGCTGCCAGTCGACCCGCTGGCGCGTCACATGGCTGATCTCGGCCGACCCGTGCGCTCGTCTCAGTTCCGTGAACAGGCCGCCGCGCTCGATCGAGGCGAGCTGGCGATCGTCGCCCGCGCCCACCACCTTGGCGCCGGCCATCTTCGCCTCGCGCAGCAACTCGCCCGTGACCCTGGCGTCGAGCATCGCCATCTCGTCGACCACGACCAGCGTGCCCCGGCCCCAGGCCGCATGGCCGTTCTTCAGCCGGAACAGCTCGGCATGAGGGCGCGCATCGGGATATCGGCAACACGGCGCGCGCGGCTTCATCATCAGCCTCAATGCTTCGTCCGGACCAGGGACGGGCAAGAGCTTCACGCTCGGCGCGATCGGCCGAGCGCATGAGGCGGCGGGCTATGAGGTCATTGGCCTCGCGCCGACGAACGCGGTCGCCCAGGACCTCGCCCATGACGGGTTCAGGCGGACCTCGACGGTTGCTCGATGAGATTCTTCGCCGCCTCAACGCGGCGTCGACACCGGCCGTCGGCCAGGCCGCCCCCTCCCCTGCCGCGGCGGCGGCCGCCGTCCCGAACACGGATTCAGCCATGCGAACGCGCTGGCGGCGCGCGATCCCGATCAGGTGCTCGGCGTGCTGACGCGCAACAACGCCACGTTCACGGAACGCGATCTCGACCGGCATCTCGCCAAGCACATTCCCGAGGACGCGGAGCGCGGCGCGGTCCGGACCCAAGTGCTCGGGCATGCCGAGCTCATGCCCTTGCACGACCGCGAGACCGGCGAGAGCGCCGGGCGGTTCACGACGCGGGCGGTGCGGGCGCAGGAGCGCGAGGCTTTGGCCGACGGCGCGCGAGTTGCGGCGGCGCGGCCCTCGATGATCTTCAACCCGCCGGCGGCCGTGGCGTGCTCGAACGCCGCCCGCCCTCCTACCAGCCGGGCGCCGTCGCCATCGTCCACGCGGCCCCCGACAAGCCGCGCGACTTGCAGGCCATCCCCGCCGACAGTGTCGGCGGCTTCGTCTATGACGGCGGCCCCGTCATCCTCAACGATCTCCGCGCCAAGGGCGTGCGCTATACCGGCTTTGCCGGCCTCGAGCTGCAGGGCTGGCTCAAGGTGACGGCCGCCGGCCGCACTCAGCTCGCCGTCGAATACCGCGCCACGACCGGCGGCAACGCGGTGATTCCGCCCTCCTGCCTCGCGACCGCCTGGCTCGAGGACCGCGCCATCGGCGCCGAGACCGGCCAAATTCCCGTGCCCGCGCGCGAAGAGAAGACCATCGACCTGATCCTCGGCGCCGATTTGCAACCGGGGCTCTACCGCCTCAAGCTCTGGACCGCCTGCACCCCCGCCCGCGATCTCAAGCTCAACGCCGAGGTCCTGATCAAGAACCCTGCGGACATGAACTTGCGGCCTCTGACAGCCGTCGACCTGCTTCATCAGGGCGGATAGTCATGCGCGAGCCGCAAAGCGCCGCGCCCTGGTCGGAAAAACCAATCGCCACAGGACATCCGGCCCTTCGGCTCACTCACTCCGGCGCCCAGCAACATCGAGCCTCCGGCCTCAACCTCCTGGTCACCGCCATCATCCTTTGGAACACGCGATATCTGGAACGCGCGGTTGCCGCTCTTCGCCAGGTCGAAACCGCGCCGGATCCGTTGCTCGCCCACTTCTCGCCGCTCGGCTCGGAGCACATCAACCTGACCGGCGACTATGTTTGGGGCGCTCCGCACAGCGTGTCGGAAAACCCAGCCGGATTGCGGCCACTGCGGCCGGCGCCCGAACCCTTCCCGAGAGCCGCCTGACGTTCTGGTTTTGTCCGCTTATGCGTACCAGGAGGCCCTTTCGTTAGTTCTGGCCAGCCTGGGAAGGCGATGACCGTCAAGGAAATCGGGGGCCGGTGAGCTAATCCAGTTCGCCGGTCCCTTCCTTGCTTTTCCGGGCCGTCTCAACCCTGACCGGCTCCCGCAATCCGTGACTCCGAAACCACGCCTCCACGGCGTCTAAGAGCAGACTGTGAACCTTTGTGTTCTGGTCGAGCGCGTACCGTTTCAGCGCCTTCAAGCCGGTTGGGTTGAGATAAAGCATGACGGGTGCCGACGCTTCCTTAAGCGTTCGCGCTGCCGGGGGCCGTCCGCGTCGTGCAGGCTGCGCCGTTGCTGCTGGTTCGGGTGTTGCCGCCGACGCTTCCTCAAGCTCCACGGCTGCATATGAGACCGGCGGTTTTTTTGCCATGATGCTACGTTTCCAGTATACAATGATCCTATGATACAATGATACTGGAATTAAACCAAGCCCATATTTCGGCAAGCTCTGTTGCTGCCTTCCCTTTCGGCTCCCGCTCCTGTGCTGTGTGACCTTCAGCTGAGGCGTAGGGGTGGCTCATAAGATGCGTGATGGCGGTCGGGCAGGTCGCCATAGGGAAGGCTGTCAACGCCGCCCGCGCCATTGTCAGGGCGTGAGCGCGCGATGGGGTGTTGTTGAGAATGATCCCTGCGGGCTTGCCCAAGGCGTGCAAGATCGCGGCGGGGACTCCTACCTCTTGCAAGTCGTCCGGGTAGGGCTGTGTCACGATCAGCGCCGCATCGGATGCCTCGGCGGTTATGTTGATGATGGGCTGGTCATGTGGCGGTGTGTCGATAACGATAAACTCCGCTCCCCTGCCCTTAAGCTCGGCCACAAGGTCGGCAAGCGTCCGATCAGCAAGTTGCACTACGGCGGGGGCCTTCTCCTTGCGGCGGCGGCTCCATTTGAAGCTGGTCGCCTGGGGGTCCGCGTCAATGATCGCGGCTTTTCTGCCTTCAATCAGGGCTTGAATGGCAATCGCGCGGGCGAAGGTGGATTTCCCCACGCCGCCTTTGCGGGAAACCACGCCAAGCACAAACGGCATTTTCATACTAGTATCCTACATAGGAAATCCCGACTTAGTCATCATAGCATACTATTATATTAGAAACCAAGATGCTATTATGATTGTATACTTGTATCCTATTACACAAGTATCTTATTCATTAAGCCCAACCCAAGCAAGAAGGACGCACCCACGTATCGGCTCGGAACCATCAGACCCACAAAATTTCAATACAAACTCACAGCCACATTATGGGGGTTTGTCTTGACATTTTTTGATGCATTACCCCATAATGGGGGTATTGTTGAAATGAATGGAAAAGCTCAAGCAACATTACGCGCTCGCAGGATATTCAAACGGCATTTGCCGATCCGGCCAGCCTCAACCGCTCCTTCGTGTCAAAGCAGGGGGCAGATGATCTTGGCATGGATGATAGCGGGTCGTGGCCGTGATTCAGGCGCTAACACTCGGATTTTGAGAAGTCGATGACTTCAATCGCCGATCATAGGGTTTGGCAAGATGTCTACAAGCCGACTGTTGGCGGACGAACGCTCTACGTGAAATTCACGCGCGATACACAAGACGCTTTGTTTTTGATCAGCTTCAAGGAGGCGTAACCATGGGAAAGAATCCGAGAAATTACCCCGACACGATGCCGAGCGCGGAATCGGGTCGCCCCATGACGCGCGGCGAAAAACTGGTGTCGTTCAAGGTCGAGGGAAAAACTTACACCTATTTGCAACCCGGCTGGTGGTGCTCGCTTAACCGACCCTGACGACATGGAAGGGCAGTTGGTCGATGAGGACAACCAGATTGCGGAAATGGCGCGGCGCACGGCGAAGGTTTTAGCGCACGGCGAAAAGGTGTTCGTGCCTGTGGTGATCCGTGCCATTCGTCAACGCTGCGGCCTGACGCAACGCGAAGCCGGTTTGTTGTTCGGCACGGGTGAAAAGTCGTTTGAAAAATACGAGAGCGGAGAAATTCAACCTTCCGCGCCGACGAAAGCGCTGCTCAAGTTGGCAATGGAAAATCCTGAGTTATTCACGATGCCGGAACGGGGCCAAGTTCCAATTCCTTCGGCAGACAATACCACGCTTATTCGAAATACCTGCGTGCCGCTGCTGTTGATCAAATCGATGAGCGCTTGTTTGAGAACCTCACGCTCGTCAATCACACAGTGCGCTAAAACTCCCGCCCTTCTTCCTCGCTAAAGCCCCGTGCCGCCGCACAGCGGCGGCTCTCGCACAGCGGCGTGAGCTGCGCCTCCCAATCTTCTTGCCAGAGGTGGGGTAGGGCGCGTGCGCGCCCGTAGGGGAGGAGATGCGCAAATCATCTCCTCCCCTCTACGTAAAATGTTGCGCGCTTTGCGCGCTCCACTTTCTATTTGGCTCCCGCTGCCGGTCTTAGGGCAGCTTGAAGCCTTAAAAGGGCAGCTCCTAACCCGGATTATGCATTGCGGGTTGGCGGCGTGGCGTAAATGGCTGATTTCGTGTAGAATTTGGTTATCTAAGCCGATTCGCGCGATTTCAGCGAGGCCGCACCCGCCATGAACGATCCTATGTTGCCGTTGCCTGGGTTGTCACCTGTTTCGGGCAAGCGCGTCGAGGTCAAGTTTGACGGCGGCTTGCTGTCGTCGGATGGCGGCGTTCTGGCGTTGCGCGAGGTCGACCAGCGCCTTCGCGTCGCCGATCGGCTCGCCGCCTGCATGGTGGACCGGCGCGCGCCCGATCAGATCACCCACAGCCTTGCCGACATCATTCGCTTTCGGCTGCTGATGATCGCGGCGGGCTATGAGGACGGCAACGACGCCAATTGCCTGCGGAGCGATCCGATGTTCAAGATGGCGCTCGATCTGACGCCGTCGGATCGCGAACTGTGCTCGCAGTCGACGATCTCACGGTTGGAAAATCTGCCGCAGGTTCGCGCCCTGTTGCGGATGGGTCGCGCGATGGTCGATCTCTATTGCGAGTCCTTTCACAAGGTTCCCAAACGGATCACCCTCGACATCGAC
>CAWDTW010000116.1:0-185045 GCA_963805295.1 uncultured Alphaproteobacteria bacterium
GGAGGAAGCGGGCATGCTGATCGGCAAGCCTGGGGCTCGGAAGACCGCGATCGCCGCCGCGTCGGCGGATCGGGTGGCCGTGCGCGGACGCGACCTCGCCGGCGAGCTCATGGGCCGGGCGACCTTCACCGAATTCTTCTTTCTCGCCGCGACCGGACGCGCGCCGTCCGAGGAGCAGCGCTTCTTTCTCGATCTGAGCCTCGTCGCCATCGCCGAGCATGGGCTCACGCCTTCGGTGCAGGCGGCGCGCATGACCTACGCCGCCCATCCTGCGGCCCTTCAGGGCGCGGTCGCGGCCGGCGTGCTCGGCTGCGGCACGGTGATCCTCGGCGCCGCCGATCTCTGCCGTCAGCTCATCGACGACGTCCTGGCGCGCGCCGTGCTGATCGGCTCGGTCGAAGAGGCGGCGCTCGCGGTGGCGCGCGAGCACCGCGAGGCGCGCAAACCCATCGCCGGCTACGGCCATCCGCTGCACAAGCCGGTCGACCCGCGCGCCGAGCGGATGATCGCGCTCGCGCGCGAGCGCCGCGTCGCCGGACGGTCGGTCGAGGCCGCGCTCGCGCTGACCAAGGCGGTCGCCGAAGTCTGGAGGAAGCCGCTGCCGATGAACGTGTCGATGGCGATCGCCGCGACGTTGCGCGACGTCGACGTTCCGCCCGGGCTCATCCGCGCCGTGCCGATCCTCGCCCGCACCGCCGGCCTCATCGCGCACCTCATCGAGGAGGCCGAGACGCCGATCGGCTTCTACCTCGCCGCCAAGGGCGAGGAGGCGATCGACCATGCCGGCGCCGAAGCGAGGGGCGCCGCCTGATGCCGATGTTCGAGCCGCGCGTCGAGAGCGATCCGTGGGTTGCGCAGTGGGTCCACGACGAGCCGCTCTATCGCGCGCGGATCATCTATCTCTTCAACCGTTCGCGCTTCTATCGCGACAAGCTGACGCGCGCCGGATTCGCTTCCCCCGAAGCGGTCGGCGGGCTCGAGGCGATCGCCGCGCTGCCGCTCACCGAAAAGGACGAGTTGCGCGCCTCGCGCACGCGCGAAGAGCCGATCGGCGCGCATCTGACCGCGGCGGCCGGCGAGATCGCGCGCATCTATTCGACCAGCGGCACGACCGGGACGCCGAGCTACATTCCCCTCACCGCCGCCGATCTCGAGGTCTGGGTGCGCACCTCCGCGCGCTCCTACGCGGCCTCCGGCGTCGTGCGCGGCGAACGCATCGTCTCGAGCTACAACGCCGGGCCTTTCGTCGCCGGCGCCGCGCTCGACGCCTTCGACCGGCTCGGCCTTTGCCATATTCCGGTCGGCTCGGGAAACACCGAGCGGCTGATGACCGCGGTCGACCAGCTCAAGCCCGGCGCCGTCGTGACGACGCCGTCCTACGCCCTGCATCTCGCCGAATGGGCGCGGGAGCGCGGCATGGACCTCGCCAAGTCGAGCGTGAAGCGGGTGATGGTCGCGGGCGAGCCCGGCGGGGGAGAACCCGCCATGCGCGCCAAGCTCGAGGCGGCCTGGGGCGCGAGCGTCACCGAGGCGATGGGCATCGGAGACATTTCGGTTTCCCTTTGGGGCGAGTGCGAGGAAAAGGCCGGCATGCATTTCGGCGGACGAGGCTTCGTGCATTTTGAACTGATCGATCCGGAGACCGGCGCGGCGAAGCCGATCGTCGACGGCGCCGAGGGCGAGCTCGTGCTGACCCATCTCGTCAACCATTCGGCGCCGCTGCTCCGCTTCCGCACCCGCGATCATGTGCGGATGAGCGTCGGCCCCTGCGCCTGCGGGCGCACGTCGCCGCGCGTCCGTTGCATCGGGCGCACCGACGACATGCTGATCGTGCGCGGGGTCAACGTCTTTCCCTCCGCCCGTGCGCGAGGTGGTCGACGAATTCGCGCCCGCGGTCTCCGGCCTCATCATGATCCGCCCGCGCGCCAACGGGGTCAGGCAGGAGCCGCCGCTGCCGGTCCGGGTCGAAGTCGCGGCCGGCGCGGAGGTCGAGGGCCTTGCCAAGCGCATCCGCGCCCGACTGCGCGAAAAGCTTCTGGTGACGACGGAGATCGAGCTCGTCGCCGCTGGCAGCCTGCCGCGCAGCGAATACAAGTCCAAGCTCGTCGAGAAGGCATGAGGAGGAGAACATGCACAAGCTTCAGACGCAAGGCCTGCATCACATCACGCTGGTCGGCGCCGATCGCCAGACGTCGATCGATTTCTGGGAGGGCGTGCTCGGCATGCCGTTCATTTTCGAGCAGCCCAACCTCGACAACGCCGCCGAGAGCCACATCTATTTCGATCCCGGCGACGGGCGGCTGATCACCGTGTTCACCCGCGAGGACCGCAAGCCCGTGCAGCGGCGAACGCCGACCGACACGGGCTGCGTGCACCATATCGCCTTCAACGTCTCGCGCGCGGTCTGGATGCAGGCTGTCCAGCGGCTCGAAGATCGCGGGATCAAGCCGGCTGTTCGCGACCGGATGTTCATGGACTTGATCTACTTCGAGGATCCGCTCGGTCTCCTGATCGAGCTTGCCTGCTACAAGTTCGAGCCGCCTGTGGGCTATACGCACGCGGACGTGCTTTTCGCCGCGCATCAGCTGCGCGTCGCGCGCGGCGACCGCGCGATCAAGGAAGTCCATCTCGCCGACGCGATCGAAAGCCTGGTCAAGGCGTCGGCCAAGAGCCTGTCGGCTGACCGGTCGCCCAAGGACCCGTATCGGCGCAGCCATGCGCCTGAACTCATCGAAAGCAAATAGGAGGAGAGCCAATGTCCGCGATCAAGCTGCATGTCATCAAGCCGAGCGTGAACAACATGACCGCGCGCGTCTTCGTGCGCGCGGCAAAACTCGACTTCACCGAGGACGACGTCTACGGCAAGACGCGGTCGGAGGAGTTTTCCGCCAAGAACCCCTCGCATCTGACGCCGATGATCGAGGCGCCGGGTCTGCCGAAGGGCGTCGTGTGGGAGAGCTGCGCCATCATGCAGTATCTCTGCAACAAGCATCATCTCGACAGGTTCTATCCGACCGACCCCGAAAAGCGCGCGATGGTCGACAGCGCGATGTTCTATATCGTCGGCACGCTCTATCCCTATATCACGCGCGCGACCTATCCCGCGCTCGGCTTTCCACAATATGCGGGCGAAGTCGGCGCGAGCGATGCCGACGCCGCCGCCAAGGAGAAGGCGCAGAAGGCGGCGACGGCCGCGGTCGGCGAGACGCTGGACGTGTTCCGCAAGTTCTATCTCGACGGCAAGACCTTCATCGGCGGCGACCACGTATCGATCGCCGACATCCGGCTCGCCGCGAGCCTCGAATTCTTGAACGCGATCGAATACGATTTTCCGGGCTGGGCGAAGACCTACCTGGCCGCTGTCGAGATGGCGCTCGGCGACGCCTACGCCGAGCCGGCCGGCGACGTCGAAGGCTACATCGCCTATGTGAAGGGGCAGAAGAAGTAGGGGGCGGGACGATGGCGTGGGCGGCGGCGCGGAGTGCGCCTCCAGAACCAAGGCGTTCAGCGCCTTGACGCCGTTTGGACCTTCTCGTCGCTCGCGGTCACCCATGTCAAACCGGAAACGGCGGGCAAACCCGTGATTGAGGCAAGACGCGACCACATGGCGCTTTAGATGGCGCCAGGGAACTGCGAGGCTCGTTCGGAGAGGTGAGGGATTATTCGCAGGAAACGATCAGAACGGGCTCTCGTTGTCATTCTCCCTCGGGCCGCACGATGCGCGGATCGTTTGTGCTGGACCACTCGCCCATTCTGGACTCCACATCAGCGCGATCAACCGCTACGCCGCGTGTGCCGATGCGAAGAACAAGGCAGGTCTCGTCCCAAGTTGCCAGCAGCATTGGCATTCTGTCACCGTCATCCAGGACCTCGTGGTTGGTGCGGTGGTAGGTCGCGCCTGAGACGGTCAATCGACGTGCGGCCAACTCCTTGAGAAGCTTGGAGGCCTCCATATCGTGACGGATGCGCTGGGCCGGGTTGGTCGGGACTTCGCGATCCTGACGCGGCCTGTAGAGCCCAAAGAATTGGCCGAGAAGCTCCGCGATGCCCTCATCCTCAATGTCCATGTAATCAAGGTCGATCGCGGAAGCGTCGGCTATCATACAAGTCGTCGAGCGAATAGCGTCGCCGCTTCTTCGGGTCGACGACGAGCCGGCCCGACTTCGATCGAAAGTCCGACGGCGGCGTCCGGCCCGAGATCCAGCGCGTCGAGCATGGGCTTGGGGATCGCGAGCATGATCGATCCGCCAACCTTGCGAAGCCGCGCAGCGTGGGGCATCGCACCGCCTTTTGAGTTATACTGAAATATAACATGAGCGTGGAAGGGGTCGCCGTGGAACGCCGACGCCACGCCGGCTCGTCGACCCGCCGCCCGAGGCCCCTTGATCGGGAAGGAATTGGACCTAACTTCTCCCTCGCCATCCTCCGCTCGCGGCGCGGCGGATCGACCCGACCGACCGATCCGAAAGGACGCGAGGGGTCGTCCCGAGTTCCGCGCGTTCGGCCGGGCGGGTCTCCTCAGAGCAGAGGGCAGGAGTCCGATGCGACGCGCTCTCTACGGCGTTCTCTTTTTCCTCGTCTCCTTCACCCCCGCTTTGGCCGAAGTGCGGATCGAAGCCAGTCGGGGAGGCGAAGCGGCTTCCTTCGTGAAGTTTTTTGAATTGCTGCGTCAATCCGGCCAGCGCGTCGTCATCGACGGTCCCTGCTTTTCCGCCTGCACTCTTGTGCTGGACATCGTCCCGCGCAGCAGAATTTGCGTGACGCGGCGAGCAGTCCTCGGCTTTCATGCCGCCGAGCTGGTCGACCAATATGGCCACGAATATCCGGCTGCGGAGGAGACGCGTGTGGTGGCCGCCGCCTATCCCGCGCCGATCCGCAACTGGATCAGGCGGCATGGCGGTCTGACGCGCTGGCCGATCTTTCTTCACGGACGCGAACTCTGGGCCATGTACCCGCTCTGCCGGTAGCGGTTATCGGCGGGGAGCCCGGATCGCGCTCAGCGCGTACGGGAAGGGCCTGCAGCCGGGACCCGTCCTTCTCGGATTTCGTTAGCGAAATCGAGGTTGCGTGTCTTCTGATCAAGCGGAGTTGACGCGTGAAGCGAAGCGCCGCGCAGGCGCGGGACCGCCTCTTCGCGCGACAACTCGCTGAACAACGACGCGACGATGAGGGTCGCCTCGACGACCCCATCGCTCGCCATCTTCGCCAATCAGCCGCTCTCCTCCCTCCACGCCGCGACGAACGCCCTCGCCGCCCGCTGGACCTCCGCCGGCGTCATCCCCGGCCTGTAGAGCGCGCCGCCGATCCCAAAACCGGCGGCGCCGGCCTTGCGGTAGGGCGCGATGCGATCGGGCGTGATTCCGCCGACCGGGAAGAGTTGCGTCCCGTCCGGCAGGGTGGAGCGCCACGCCTTCACGACCTCCGGCGGCAGGACTTCCGCGGGAAAGAGCTTGAGGGCGGAGGCGCCGAGCCAAAGCGCCCGGAACGCCTCGGTCGGAGTCGCGACCCCTGGCAACCGGGCGAGGCGAAGGTTGAACGCCCGCGCGATGACGGCCCCGTCGGCATTGGGCGCGACGACGAACCTTGCGCCGACGCGGGCGACGCGATCGACTTCGTCGGCCGACAGCACCGTGCCCGCGCCGACGAGCGTTCTGTCACCCAAGGCGCGGGCGATGATCTCGATGCTTTTCAGCGGCTCGGGCGAATTGAGCGGCACTTCGATCGCCCCGAAGCCGGCGTCGACGATTGCCGCGGCGATCGCCTCGGCCTCGTTCGGGTCGATTCCGCGCAGGATGGCGATGAGCGGCGTCGGCGACAACGGAAACATCAGACCAGGCCCGCCTTGCTTGCGAGGAGGAAAAGTCCGCGCGCGGCGGCGCGCGGCGGCGCCGCGCGGGCGCTCTGCCCGAGCGCGCCGAACGCCGCAAGATAGCGCGCGACCAGCGGCTCCCCTCCGGCGATTTGCGGTTCTTCGTCGGGAAAGAGCCGCCGCGCCTCGGCGATTTCCGCCCCGATGAGGAGCCCCGACAGATAGTCGCCCGCGTCGTCCTCGGCGAGCTTGCCCATCAGCGGCAGGCTGCGCGCGGAAAAGAGGGCGCCGAGGAGCCCGGACCGGCCTTCGCCGCGCGCCGCCGCCGCGCCGCGCCTGACGCCGCGCGTGAAGGCGTACCCTAGCTCTTTCGGCTTCGCCGCGTGGGCGAAGGCGCCGGCGAGCGTGTGGTCCCTGATCGCAGCGAACGCCTCGCCGGTGACGAACGTCTTGAATTGGTCGACGCGCCCTTTTTCGACGACCGCCCATTTGCAATGCGACCCGGGCAGGACGATCAGGCGTCCGCCGGCGTCCGCAATGCCGAGAATCTCCACCTCCTCGCCGCGCATCACGTCGGGCTCGCCGCTTTCGTCCTCGTAAGCAAGGCCCGGCGCGAGATGGACGAGCCGATCGCCCGCCTGAACGGCGACGAGACTGGCGACGATGTCGCTGGGGTCGGCGGGGCACCTCACATAAGGCGCCTCGCGCCAGCCGTGCCGGCTGCCGACCATGCCGGAAGCGACGATCGGCAGACCGGCATGGGCGTCGAGCCAGCCGCCGACGAGACGGCGGAGCGCGTCCGGAAAGCCGCCCGCCGCGACGGTCGAGACGCCGTCGGCCGACGCGATCTCGTCCTGGATCGCGCCGTCGCGCGCCAAGAGATAGGCGCGAAAGCGCGATGAGCCCCAGTCGAGGGCGATCAGCGCGGGCGCGACCTCCGTCATCGGCGCCCCGCCTCAGATGACCGCCAAGAGGCCGCCGTCGACATAGATGATCTGTCCGTTGACATAGTCGGATGCGCTCGAGGCGAGGAACACGGCGATCCCCTCGGCGTCGAAGCGCGCGAACGCGCCGCGCACCGCCGCCTCGTCGGCGACGTCGAACGCGCGGGCCGAAACGCCCAATCCCGCCGACTTCGAAGGCATGCGCCGCCGCCGCGAGCTTCGCCTCGTCGCGCCCATTGAGGATGATTGCCGCCCCGGCCTCGGCGAGCCCGCGCGCCATCGCGAGCCCGAGGCCGGCGGAGGAGCCGGTGACGAGGGCGGTCTTGCCGGATAGGTCGAAGAGGCTCGAGGCAGTCATGCCCGACCTCACTTGCCGATCTCCCTGTCCGCGCGCTTCTTGTGAGCGGCGAGCGCCATCAGGCGGCGGTCGCGCCAGGCCGCGCGCTCGCCGAGCTTTTCGGCCGGCAGGCGCGCCCGCCGTTCGGCCTCGATTGCGTCCATCGCCGGCCCGGACCAGTCTGCCCGCCACTGGGTCGACGGAAAGACGCGGGCGTAGATGTGCTGGTAGCGCTCGGCGTAGTCGCGCACCCCGCCGGGCGCGTTGAGATCGATGGTCTCGAACGGGCCCATGAACGACCAGCGCAGCGCCAACCCGTCGCGTAAGGCCACGTCGACGTCCTCCGTCGTCGCAAAGCCGCCGGCGACGAGACGGAACGCCTCCTCCAGCAGCGCGCCCTGCAGCCGGTTGACGACGAAGCCGTCGATCTCGCGCTTCATCACGATCGGCGCGTATCCGGCGGCGCCGAAGAGCAAGCCCGTGCGCTCGACGACGTCAGCGTCGGTCCAGGGCGCCGGGACGATCTCGACGGCGGGAATGAGATAGGGCGGGTTGATCGGATGGGCGACGAGGCAGCGCGAGCGGCCCTTCAGCGCCTCGGAGAAAAGCGAGGGCAGAATTGCGGAGGTCGAGCTCGCAAGCACGGCGTCGGGCTCGGCGCTCCGGTCGAGCTCGGCGAAGGCGCGCCGCTTGATCTCGAGATCCTCGGGCGTGTTTTCCTGGACGTGGCTCGCTCCCTCGAGCGCCTCCTCGAGCGAGCCCGCGCGGCGCATGCGGGCGCGGACGTTGAGCGCCGCCTCGCCGTTCAAGAGATCGTTCGCGTCGAGCTCCGGCAGGATCCGGTTGACGAAACTGAGCGCCTCGCCGATCGCCTCCGCCCGCTCGTCCCAGATCGCGACCTCGTGGCCGGCGCGGGCGAAACTGATCGCCCAGGCGCGGCCGACGAGCCCCAGTCCGACGAGAGCGATCTTGCTCACTTGCCTCCTCCCGCCGACTGCCGGCCCTCGAAAGCGTCGCGCGATTCGTAGCAGGCTCGCGCCGTCCGATCCAACGCATTCGGCCGGCTGGCCGGGGCCGGGCCCCGCGCGATTTGGCCGAAGCGGCTCCGACGCATTATGATCAGCTTCATGATCGAAGCAGAAATCGCCGCGCTCGCGAGCTGGCTTGCCGACCTTGGGCTCAAGGGCGCCACAGAGACCGCGCTGATCGAAGGCTTCTCAGACCGCGCCCTCGCGGCCGGGCTGCCGCTCGCGCGCGTCGCCGTGTTCATCGACACGCTGCATCCGATCTACGAGGGGCGCACGTTCCGCTGGGAGCGCAACAAGCCCGTCGTCACGGTCACCGAATACGGCCGCAGCACGGAAGGCGAAATCTCCGAGCGCTGGCGCGGGAGCCCCTGGTTCCGGCTGCTGACCGACGGGGAATCCATGCTGCGGCGGCGCATTTCGGCGGAGACCGAGTTCGAGTTCGCCATGTTTGCCGAGTTGCGCGAGGCATCCGTCACCGAGTTCGTCGCGATGGTGATCCGCTTCTCGGCCGACGGAGTGATCGGCGAGATGGACTGCTTCTACGCCGGGTGGATGACCGACCGGCCGGACGGCTTCACCGACGGCGACATTACCGCGCTGGAGCGGCTAACGCCGTTCCTCGGGCTCGCGATCAAATCGGTCTCGCTCGGCCGCATCGCCGAGACCCTGGTCGAGACCTATCTCGGCCGCGACGCCGGGCGGCGGGTGCTGCGGGGCCGCATCGCGCGCGGCGTGGCCGACCGGATCAAGGCCGTGCTGTGGTTCAGCGACCTGCGCAATTACACCCGCATCGCCGACACCTCGCCGCCGGAAGAGATCATTCCGCTGCTCAACGACTACGCCGAAGCGATCGTCTCGGCCATTCACCAGAACTCGGGCGACGTCCTGAAGCTGATCGGCGACGGCGTGCTGGCGATCTTCCCGGCCGAGGACCGCGCCCGCGCCTGCGCCGCCGCGCTCGACGCGGCAAAGGAAGCGCGCGAGTTGGTCGAGGCGCTCAACAAACGCCGCCTCGCCGAAGGCCTGCCTGCGACCGACATCTATCTCGGCCTCCATCTCGGCGTGGTCTTCTACGGCAACATCGGCAGCAAGGAGCGGCTCGACTTCACCGTCGTCGGGCCGGCGGTCAACGAAGTCGCCCGCATCGCGGCGATGTGCCGGTCGGTCGATCAGCCGATCCTCATCTCCTCGGAATTCGCGAATTCGGTCGCCGCGGAGCGGCGCCGCTTCTCCTCGGTCGGCCGCTTCGCCCTGCGCGGCGTGGGGACGCCGCAGGACCTCTTCACCCTCGATACGGGGTTTTAGTCGTCGAGCCGCCTTGACGCCGCCTGCGCCCGGTCGGATACGAGCGGCCGATGAGTTCCGCCGCCCCCCCGGTTCTGTCGGTCGAGCGCCTCGCCAAGTCCTTCAGGACGCTGAAAGCGGTGGACGGCGTCACCTTCCATGTCTCGCCCGGAGAGATCGTGGGGCTGCTCGGCCCGAACGGCGCCGGCAAGACGACGACGATCAACATGATCCTGGGCGTGCTGGAGCCGACGGCGGGGCGGATCGCCATCGAGGGCGTCGATCTTAACGAAAACCGCAGCGCGGCGCTCGCCAGCACGAATTTCGCCGCAGTCTACGCGCCCCTGCCGGGCAACCTCACGGTCGAACAGAACCTTCGCGTCTTCGGCATGATCTACGACGTCGAGAACCTCACCGAGCGGATCGACAAGTTGCTGGCGACCTACGACCTGGCAAAATACCGCCGGACCAAAGCGGGGGTGCTGTCGTCCGGCGAGCAGACGCGGCTCGGCCTCGCCAAGGCGATGCTGAACCGCCCGAGGCTCCTGCTGCTCGACGAGCCGACCGCCTCGATCGATCCTTCGGCCGCGCGCGACATCCGCGCCGGCATCTCCAAAATCGTGGACAGCGGTCATTGCGGGGTGCTGTGGACGAGCCACAACATGTTCGAGGTCGAGGCGGTGTGCGACCGGGTCCTCTTTCTCTCGCATGGAAAAATCGTGCTCGAAGGCGACCCGAAAACGCTTCCCCGCCAGCACGGCGCAGAGTCCCTGGACGACTTGTTCGTCAGCGTCGCGCACGAGACCCTGGGCGCGGGAGGGCGCGCATGAACCGCTCCCGCGTCGCCGCGGTCGTGCTGCGGATTTTCTACCTCTACCGCGGCAGCCCACAACGCGTCTTTCCGATCTTCATTTGGGTGGCGGTCGACATCCTGCTCTGGGGCTTCCTCACCCGCTATCTCAATTCGGTTTCGCGCGCGGAGGTCAATTTCGTGCCGGCGCTGCTCGGCGCAGTGCTGCTCTGGGACTTTCTCACCCGCGTCATGCAGGGCGTGACGATGGCGTTCTTCGAGGACGTGTGGACCCGAAACTTCCTCAATATCTTCGCCACCCCGTTGCGCACCTCCGAATATCTGACCGGGCTCATAATCACGGCGGTGTCCACCAGCGTGCTGAGCCTCGTCGCGATGGTGGCGTTCGCGCGCGTCGCCTTCGGCCTCTCCTTCCTCAGCTACGGCGTCGCGCTCGCGCCCTTCCTCGCGGTGCTGTTCCTGACCGGAATCGCCTTCGGCGTCGCCGCGGCGGCGCTCGTGCTTCGGCTGGGGCCGGCCTCGGAATGGCTCATCTGGCCGATCCCGATGATCGTCTCGCCTTTCGCCGGCGTCTTCTATCCGGTGACGGTCCTGCCCGGGTGGATGCAGGCGATCGCTTCTGTTCTGCCGCCGTCCTACGTGTTCGAGGGCATGCGCGCGGTGGTGGCGGGCGAGCCGGCGCCGTGGGACAAGCTCGCGCTCGGCGGCGGCCTTGCGCTGGTCTACCTCGTCGCGGCGTGCTGGTTGTTCGTGGCGGTCTATCGCACCGCCATCCGCACCGGCCTCATCGCCCGCTACAGCGCCGAGACGGTGAGCTGAGGGCGGGCGAATAGGGTCGATCGTCTGGAACCCGAGTCATACGGTTTGCGGTTGATTGACTCGCCTGGGACGGGCCCCTTCTCCCCTTGCGGGCTTGCGGATTAACACAAATTTAATTCCATTTGAAAGTCGGATAAATAGCCCGGCTGAAAGGACGCCGCCCTTCCCCCCATAGGGCGTCGAAAGACGGGCGTCTTTCGACGCCCTATGGCGGGGGAAGGTGTCGTTGCGAAGCAACGACGGATGAGTTCTCATTCGCTTGCGCGCACCTTGATGGATGAGAAGGCGGCTTGACCACCCCCTTTTCAGGAGAGGGGGGATCGCGCGGAGCGCGATGGCTCCGCTTGCTCAACGCGCGAAGAAAGTAGCGGCGCCAGATGCCATGGCGCAAGAAGTCCCGCGATCCATTCTCCGGTGTTTCGCGCGCCAACAGCGCGCGCAAGCCGTTCAAGCCGAGACATTGATTTGGCGCGCGGTCCGAAACCGGAGATGCGACGGCGCCAAGTTTCAAAGGCAGGTTCCCCTCGGCGACTATATCGTTGATTTTGTCTGCTTCGAACGTCGGCTGGTTGTGGAGATTGACGGTCCAATCCATGCGGTCCCGGAGCAACGGCTTGCCGACGATGACCGTGACGCCTGGTTGCGAGAACAAGGCTTTCAGGTTCTTCGGCTGCCGAACGAACTTGGAAGAACGGTGACAGTGCGCCGGGAGGCCGGCGGGGAGTAGGTGGTGGAAGTCCACTGCGGTGAAGGAGTAGCGAACCACACCGGCCCCGAGCCGTGCGTTTTCGGTCGCGAGGCCGGAGGCGAAGCGTCGGCAGGGGAATGCATAGGCCAGCCATCGAGCCGCGAAATTATCAATCGGGACGCCGACGCTTTTGTCACGGCGGAAGGCAACACGGAGGTGCGCGCCAATGCGAGCGCATCGCCGGTCCCGCGAGGTCGCAGACCCTGGCATGTGCGCAAGCTCCTCGTTCGGAAACCGGGAGATCTCACGCTTGGCCGTCGGCGCGAGCCGAAGGTCCGCATCGGGAAGGCGACGAGCCGAAGCCGATGATGCACGGGCGTGAGAAGTCAGGTCCCGCCATAGTAGCCGTGAAGCCGACGAACGAAGCCGGGCGACCGGCCGAGGAGCCGGTGGAGCCAAGGGCGGGGGCCAAGGAGAACGCGGGACAGGGCGGCACGCTCCGGACACCGAGCCGGGAAGGCGCGTCCCACGGCCTGGACCGCGTACGGCAAGCCGCGAGGCTGAAGAAGGAGGAGCGGTTCACCGCGCTCCTGCATCATGTCGACGTCGACGCGCTCGGATGGGCTTACCAAGCGTTGAAGCGGGAAGCCGCGCCGGGCGTTGATGGCGTGACCTGGGAGGACTACGGGCAGGGACTCGAGGCGCGCCTCGAAGACTTGCATCGCAGGGTTCACAGCGGAGCATATCGGGCGCAACCCTCGCGGCGACGGTTCATTCCGAAGCCGGATGGAAAGCTGCGCCCGCTCGGCATCGCCGCACTGGAGGACAAGATCGTCCAGCGCGCGGTGGCCGAGGTGCTGAACGCGATCTACGAGGAGGATTTCCTCGGGTTCTCGTATGGGTTCCGGCCCGGGCGCGGCCAGCACGATGCGCTGGACGCCCTATGGGTGGGGATCGACAGCACGAAGGTGGGCTGGGTGCTGGACGCCGACATCCAAGGGTTCTTCGATGCGGTCGACCACGAGTGGTTGATCCGTTTCGTCGAACACCGGATCGGCGACCGGCGAGTGATCCGACTGATCCGCAAATGGCTGAAGGCCGGGGTGAGCGACGAAGGACAGGTGACGGCGACGGAGGGCGGAACCCCGCAAGGTGCGGTGATTTCGCCTCTCTTGGCCAACATCTACCTGCATCACGTCTTCGACCTCTGGGCGCATCAATGGCGGCGACGCCACGCCCGGGGGCAGGTCATCCTCGTGCGCTACGCCGACGACATTGTCGCAGGCTTCGAGCACAAGGCCGACGCCGAGCGGTTCTGGACGGACATGAAAGAGCGCATGGCGGGTTCGCGCTGACGCTGCATCCCGACAAGACGCGTCTCATCGAGTTCGGCCGCTTCGCTGCGGCGAACCGAAAGCGGCGCGGCGCGGGCAAACCGGAGACATTCAACTTCCTCGGATTCACGCATATCTGCGGGCGCACTCGGCGCGGCGGCTTTTTGCTTCGGCGAAAGTCCCGGCGCGACCGGATGCGCGCCAAGCTGCGTGCGATCAAGGAGGAACTCCGGCGGCATCGGCACGCGTCCATCCCTGAACAGGGAGGCTGGCTGAAACGGGTGGTCGTCGGCTGGTACAACTACCACGCCGTGCCCACCAACATCGCCGCCCTGAGCAGCTTCCAGCATCTTGTGGGCGAACTCTGGATTCGGGCGCTTCGCCGCCGAAGCCAGAAGGATCGCACCTCTTGGCGGAATATGCGTTCGATCCTCGACCGGTGGCTGCCAACGCCGCGCATTCTCCATCCGTGGCCGCGCGCACGCTTTGCCGTCAGATATCCAAGGTGGGAGCCGGATGCCTTAATCGGGCCCGTCCGGTTCTGTGCGGGGGGCGCCCAGTAATGGGCGTCCCTACCGCGATCATACATGTTTATGCTATTGCGTTGGCTAGGTTGGGTCGTACGCAGCCGACGAAATGAAATTGGACTACGAATCAAAACGTGCCTGCGCAAAAACTTCCTATTCTCGCGCGAAATCCCGCTGTTAGGCGCGAATTATCCCGTGTTATGGTCCTGTTCCGCGAAATGAAACTCCCTGTTTCTGTACCGGGAGAGGCGGTCGCTCGACCGCCTCGGCCGAGCTCCGCGGCGGGCCTGCGCCACTGCGGCGCCCCGTCGGCGCCGCGCCTGTTACGCCCGCAGGCGGCTCCCGAAAATTGTTGGCGAAAGTCATATTCTGTGCTATGTTTGTTCCTTGGGACCGTCCCATGGGAGAGCGCCATGAGCAACGGACTTCACCGAGGCCCATCGCCCTCGGCAATGGGCCTCGAAGGCCCGCTGCGCGGACCCCTCAACGTAAGGCGCGGGTGCGAACAAGAGCCGGCTCTTGCTCGAAATCCTTTGAAAACGCTCAAAACGGCAATGGGCAGGCCTTGTAACAAGTTGGCATGAATGCGCGGTCGGCGCCCCGTCCGTTTTGCGTCGACGCCTCGGTTTCTTGGTTCGGGCGACAATCCTCTAAGCGGTCGGCCCCGAGGCCGATCAAAAGCGGGCGACGTCGCATGCACTTGCGCGCGACGCTCCAGATGGGCAAAGTGCTTTCGAGATTCGGGCTGGTCCGAGCGGCTGGCCGGGGGCGCGAGCGCGGGGCGCGGAATGCGAATTGTCTGCCTGATCGGCATGCTGCTGGCGTTGTCCGCTTGCGCCTCCGAACGGTCCATCGTCTTCATTTATTATCCGAATGCCCCACCCAGCGCGACGTTTCCGCCTCCGTCAGAGTTCGCGGCCGAAGCGCAGCAAGAATGCGCCAAATACGGGCTCATCGCCGTGCACGACTGGGAAAGCGTCACCGAATTCCAGCGGGCGCGGTCGTACTGGAGGTGCGTCCAGCCCTGAGCCGGTCCGCCGGTCCGGCCGATCGCGGGCGCGGGCCGCGACTACCTGCCATAACTCAATCGCATGGACCGGGGCTGCCAGTTCGGGGGCGCCGGATAGGGCGCGGCCTCCGCGATCGCGGCCATCAACGCGAGGTCGAGGCTCGGAGATCCGCAAGAAATCACGAGCTTGCGCTGAAGGAGATTGCCGGTCTCGTCGACGGTGAAAACGATCGCGCCGCCTTTGTTGGGGGGCGTAGCGTTCGGCGGTTCGCGCATGTGCGACCGGATCATCCCATAGACGATCGTAAAATAGCGCGTGTCGGCGTTGCCGCCGGCGACGCGCAATTCGGTCGCCGCATGGGCGAACTCATATTGCGGCAGCTCGTCAGCCGTCGGCAGCGGAGCGCCGGGCGGCGCTTTGGCCGGCGGCGCCGGCGGAGGGGCGGGCCTTGGCTCGACCATCGGAGCGGGGGGCGCTGCGTCCGCCTCCGCGGGCTGCGGGGAGGGCGCGGCCGGCAGGTCGCCGTCCGGGGACGGCCTGGTTTCCTGCGGCGGGGGCGAGGATTCGGCCTTCTGCTGTTGCGCGGCCGGCTGCTGCGATTCCTGGGGAGCGCCTGCGTTCGGCGACGGCTTCGCCTTCGCCGGCGCCGTCGTCTTCTTGTCCGGAGATTCCCGGTTCGCCTTTTCCTGGGTCGCCGCGCTCGGCGCGTCGTACGCGGGCCTTTCATCCTCGGGTTGAGGCGGGGGTTTGGGCTTCTCCTGCGGCTTGGGGGGCGGCGGCGGAGGCTCGACCACGACCTCGACCGGAATCTCCTGCACGGGCGGCGCGGGGGCGGGCGTGAGCGCGTAATAGAGAAGAAGCGCCAGCGGAATCAGCAAGTGTATGGCGGCCGCCGCGAAAAGGGCGAGCGCCAAGCCGCGCCGCTCGGCGGCGCTCGGCGCCGTCGAGTGGGATTGATGGTCGAGCGCGTCGGCGCTGAAGGAAGCGTCGGACGACGACATGTCAGTCGGCACGAGACTCCGCCCGAAAACGTGAAGCCTCTCCTTTGTCCATCGCCGCGCGCCCGGTCAATGGCCTTGGGTCTGGCGGGGGATCAAAGGCCCGTGAGGCGGATGGGACTTTGCCGCGCCGGGCGGTTTCGCGTAAGGCGTTCGACGAGCCGAAACGAGAGTGCGGGCCACAGTGATTTGTTTGCGGGAAGAGGACGCCGGCGGCGCGGGAGCGCGCTGCGCCCTCGTGTTCGATTCGGGGCTCGGCGGCCTCACGGTGCTGGACGAGATCGGCCGGTTGCGGCCGGACGTCGAGATCGTCTATGTCGCGGACGATGCGGCCTTTCCCTACGGAAGGCTCGGCGAGTGGGAGCTGATCGCCCGGGTCGAGACGGTGATGGCGCGGATGATCGCGGACCATGAGCCGGATATCGTCGTCATCGCCTGCAGCACCGCTTCGACCCTGGCGCTGCCCCGTTTGCGGGCGGCCTATCCGCGCCTGCCGTTCGTCGGCACGGTGCCGGCGATCAAACCGGCGGCCAAGGCCTCGCGATCGGGGCTCGTCAGCGTGCTGGCGACCCGCGGAACGGTCGCGCGCGACTATACTCACGCGCTGGTGCGCGACCATGCCGCCAACTGCGAGGTGACGCTGGTGGGTTCGGCGGCGCTTGCGCCGATCGCCGAACGCGCCATGCGCGGCGAGCCGGTCGACGACGCTGAAATCGTTCGCGAGATTGCGCCCTGTTACGTCGAGAAGCAGGGGAGGCGCACCGATCACGTCGTGCTCGCCTGCACCCATTTTCCCTTGCTCATCGGCGCGCTCGAGCGACTGGCGCCATGGCCGGTCGCCTTCGTCGATCCGGCCCCGGCGATCGCCCGGCGCCTCGACTCGCTTCTCGGCGACGCCCCGGGCGGTGGGAAACCGCGGCGTCAGGGCGCCGCAGTCTTCACCAGCGGCGTTGCGCCGCGGCCGAGCCTGCAAAAAGCCTTGCTTCGGTACGGATTGAAGTTTACCCCCACGGCGGCGATCAACCCGGCGCCAGCCTGAGCGAGAGGTTCCGGCCGAGCCGGGGGCATGATTGTTTAACTCGATCATGTCGTCATAACAAAACACGATTCGGTCATTCGGAAAGGCCAGCGCCCATGCGCACTACGGTCGGTCAGCCCGTTCGCCTCGTCGACTATCGCGTCCCGGATTTCCTCATCGACACGGTCGATCTGGATATTTCACTCGACCGCAACGCGACCCGCGTCGTCTCGACGCTCGCGATCAGACCCAACCCGGCCGGCCGGGCCGACGTCGCGCTGTCTCTCGACGGCGACGAACTCGTTCTCGTTTCGGCCGAACTCGACGGCGCGCCGCTCGATCCGGAGAGCTTCCAGGCCAGTCCCTCGCAGTTCGTGCTGTCTCGCCCGCCGAGGCGCGCCTTCACGCTCAAGATCGAAACCCGCCTCGATCCGGCGGCCAACACCAAGCTGATGGGCCTCTATCGCTCAGGCTCCGCCTACTGCACCCAATGCGAAGCGGAGGGCTTTCGCCGCATCGCGTATTTTCTCGATCGCCCGGACGTGCTCTCGACCTATCGTGTGCGTCTCGAGGCGGATCGCGCCGAGGCGCCGGTTCTCCTCGCCAACGGAAACCTCGAAAGCTCGGGCGAGTCGGACGTCGCCGGCCGTCGCTGGGCGGTCTGGAGCGATCCACATAAGAAGCCGTGCTATCTGTTCGCGCTGGTCGCGGGCGATCTCGCTCATATTTCCGACTCCTTCGTCACCGCCTCCGGACGCAACGTGGCGCTCGCGATACATGTCGAGCCGGGCCGCGAGGAGCGGGCCCGATATGCGATGGACGCGCTCAAGCGTGCGATGGCGTGGGACGAGCGCGTCTACGGGCGCGAATACGATCTCGACGTATTCAACATCGTCGCCGTTTCGGACTTCAATATGGGGGCGATGGAGAACAAGGGCCTCAACATCTTCAACGACAAATATGTCCTCGCCTCGCAGCAGACCGCCACCGACGACGACTACGCCAGCATCGAAGGGGTGATCGCGCACGAATACTTCCACAACTGGACCGGAAATCGGGTGACCTGTCGCGACTGGTTCCAGCTCTGCCTCAAGGAGGGCCTGACCGTCTTCCGCGATCAGGAGTTCTCGGCCGACATGCGTTCGGCGCCGGTGAAGCGCATTTCAGAAGTGCGGGCGTTGCGCTCGGCCCAGTTCCCCGAGGACGCCGGCCCGCTGGCGCACAACGTGCGCCCCGAAGTCTATAACGAGATCAGCAATTTCTACACCGCGACGGTCTATCAGAAAGGCGCCGAGGTCATCCGGATGCTAAAGCGCCTGATCGGCGCGGACGTCTTCCGCGCCGGTATGGACGCTTATTTCCACCGCTATGACGGGCAGGCGGCGACGGTCGAGGATTTCATCGGCTGCTTCGCCGACGTCTCAGGGCGCGATCTCAGCCGGTTCATGCGCTGGTATGCCCAGGCCGGCACGCCGAAGGTCACGGTCCGCACCGCCTATGATCCCGCGACCCAGACCTACCGGGTCGACATCGGCCAGGCGCTCGCCCCCACGCCGGGGCAGGCGACCAAACTGCCGGTGACGATGCCGCTTGCGCTCGGCCTCATCGATCCGCAGGGAGGCGAGTTCGCTCTCGCCTCATCCGACGCGACGCCTCGAGAGCTTGCCGAGGGCGTGTTCGAACTCACGGACGCCGAGCGGACGATGGTATTCCGCGACGTTCCTCGGCGGCCCGCGCTGTCGTTCCTGCGCGGATTTTCCGCGCCGGTCAGGGTGGACGACGACCTCAGCGAGGACGATCTCATCGTCCTGTCGCGGCACGACAGCGACAATTTCAACCGCTGGCAGGCGTTGCAGAGCCTCGCGACCCGCGTGCTTCTGCGCGGCGTGAAGGCGATTCGCGCCGGACGCGCGCCCGAGCGCAACGCCGGCCTCATCGCCGCTTTCGGCGCGCTGATCGAGGACGCGCGCGCCGGTCGGATCGACCAGGCCTTCGCCGCGCTGGCGATGACCCTGCCGAGCGAGGCGGACATCGCGCGTGAGATCGGCGAGGACGTCGATCCGGACGCCATCTACGCGGCGCGCAAGACGCTGCGCGGCGCGCTCGGCCGCCAGCACGGCGACGCGCTCGGGGATCTGCACGCCTCGCTCGGCAATTCGAGGCCGTTCAGCCCCGACGCCGAGGCCGCCGGACGGCGCGCGCTGCGCAACGTCGCGCTCGCCCTGTACGCCGACGGCGACATCGTCGACGGGCTCGTCCGGGCGCAGGCCCAGCTGAGCGAAGCCGACAATATGACCGAGCGCTTCGGCGCTCTGACGCAGATCGTTCTCAAGCCGAATTCCGCGCGCGAGCACACGTCGGACGCTTTCAGCCGGCGCTACGCCTTGGAGCCGCTCATCCTCGACAAGTGGTTCGCGCTGCAGGCGCAGATCCCCGAGCGCGAGACGCTCGACCGAGTGAGGGCGTTGATGAGCCATCGCGGATTCTCGATGTCCAACCCCAACCGCGTGCGCGCTCTGATCGGCGGCTTCACCGCCAACCACACGCAGTTCAATGGGGCCGACGGCGCAGGCTTCGCGTTCCTGGAGGAGATCGTCGTCGGTCTCGATCCGACCAACCCGCAGATCGCCGCGCGGCTCCTCACCGCGATGCGCTCATGGCGCTCGCTCGAAGAGACGAGGCGCGGCCTTGCCGAAGCGATGCTGAAGCGGATCGCTGCGCAGCCGGCGCTGTCGCCGGACGTTCGCGACATCGTGACGCGCAGTCTGGGGTGAGGTCGGCAGTCGGCCGTCCGCATTCCGCTGCGGGAGCCGATCGACCGCAGGCGCCGACCGCCATCCGACGGCCGACTGCCGTCCCCTCCGATCCCGCAAATTTCTCGTTCGCCCGTGTCAAGGGGCTGGACAAAGATTCGCACAAGGATTCTTATCGTAGTGATTCGGGCCTGTTGGCGTTGCCCGAAGCTTAATTTTGGCGAGATCTGGGAACGACGATGACGCGTGCGAGCGCGGCGCTTGCGGGGACTTGCCTGGACGAACCCGTCCGAGGGCGCAACGGCGCCGCCCCCGGTCGCTTCACGAAGGCGCGCAGTCGCTGGATTCCCTCGGCCGCCTCGATCGGCGCCGCCGTCGCGCTCGTCGTCGGGATCGTTGCGACGCTTCAGCATCTCAGGGTCGAGCGGGACCTCGCGCTGACGGCGGCCTCGAGCGAGGTGGATATGCGCGCGACCCTCGTCGCCGCGCGCCTCAATGCGGCGTTGGCCGCCGCTCCGCAAGCCCCGCAAGCGGAAATTTTCCGGCTCGTTCTCGACGCCCATCCCGAGGAGCGGCTCGCCAAGGCGGTCCTGGTCGACCGTTACGGGCGGCGGATCGCGGTCGACCCGCTCGACCCGGCGGACGGCCCGTCGGCTGGGGAGGACGCGCTCTCGACTCAAAGCGACGCGACCGGCGCCGTTCGGGTTTCGGCCGACGGCGCGGGCGATCGGTTTACGGCGGTCAGGGCGCTGCCGGCGACGGCGGGGCGCATAGCCTTCGCCTCTCCGGTCGAGCTTCATCTGGCGGCATGGCGGCGTGCGGCGACGCTGACGATCGTCCTGCTCGGCTCGACCGTCGCCCTCGTCATCGCCGGAGGCGGCCTATGTGCGGCCGACGCGTGCCGCAGGCGCAAGCAAATCCGCCAGGAACGCGCCCGGCGCGCGCGCGTCGATCTGGCGCTCCACCGCGGGCGCTGCGGCCTGTGGACCTGGGATTTGCAGCGCGGCAGGATCGTCTGGTCGGCCTCGATGTTCGGCGTGCTCGATCTCGCTGAGCGGCCCGGCCATTGGACGGTGGCGGACCTGCAGACGCTGATCCATCCCGAGGACGAGAGCCTGGAGGGGATCGCGCGGCTCGCCGCCGAGCGGCGCGGCGATTGCATCGACATCGAGTTCCGCATGCGCGCCGCCGACGGGCGCTGGGTGTGGCTGCGCAAGCGCGCGGAGCTCGTCGAGGACGATGAGACCGGCGCAGCGAGCCTCGTCGGCATCGCCTTCGACGTCACCGAGCGCAAGCGCGAAGCGGAAGCGTCGGCGACCGCCGACCAGCGCCTGCGCGAGGCGATCGAAGCCATTTCCGAAGCCTTCGTTCTGTGGGATTCGACCAATCGGCTGGTCCTGTGCAATTCGAAATATCAGCGGCTGCACAACCTTACCGGCGAAGCCGTCCGCTCGGGCGCGCATTACGCCGACCTTGCGACGCTCGGCGACCTCGGGGAGGCGTCGGCGGGCGACGGCAGGCCGTCCGCCGCCGGCCAGCATTCGTGCACCTACGAAGCGCGCCTGCCCGACGGACGATGGCTGCAGGTCAACAAGCGGCGCACGCGCGACGGCGGCTTCGTCTCGGTCGGGACCGATATCACCGCGCTCAAGGAGCATGAAGAGCAGTTGATGAATTCGGAGCGCCTGCTGCTGGCGACCGTGGCGCAGCTGCGCCAGTCGCGCCGCTCGCTCGAGGAGCAGGCCCAGCAGCTCGCGGATCTGGCGGAGCGCTATCACGAGCAGAAAGCGCAAGCGGAGGCCGCCAACCGCGCAAAGGCGGAATTCCTGGCCAACATGAGCCACGAGCTGCGCACACCGCTGAATGCGATTATCGGCTTTTCGCAACTGATGGGAAGCCAGACCTTCGGCCCCCTGGGGTCGGAGAAATATCGCGACTACTGCGAGCACATTTCTGCGAGCGGCGAATATCTGTTGCACGTCGTCAGCGACGTCCTCGACATGTCCCGCCTCGAGGCGGGGCGCGAGCGGCTGAGCTACAGCCGCTTCCGCGCCGACGAAGCGGTGAGCCGCGCCGTGCACGACGTCGCGGCGACGGCGTGCGAAAAGCGCATCTCCATCACGGTCGAGGTCGGCGCGGACCTCGCGATCGAAGCGGACCAGGCGGCCGTCGAACGCATCCTGACGACGCTGATGCGCAACGCGGTGAAGTTCGCGCCGGAGGGCGGCGCGGTCGAAGTCGGGGCCGAGGCGGTCGCAGACCGCATCTATTTCTACGTTGAGGACAACGGCCCGGGCGTCGCCGCTGAGGACATCGCCCGGCTGGGACGCCCTTTCGAACAGGGCGACGTCGTCATGGCCAACGGCATGAAGGGGTCGGGCCTCGGCCTCGCCATCGCCAACTCGTTGGTCGAACTTCATGGCGGCTCGCTCCGCCTCGGCTCGCGGCCGGGCGAGGGCGCCGTCGCGGTGGTCGCGCTGCCGAGGGTGCAGCGCGGACCGAGGGCGATTGCGCTCGCAAAGGCGGCGTAACCGGCGTTTCGCGCGGCTTTAGCGGCGGGGCCGCCACTTTTCAAAGACGTGGACCCCTCTTTGACGTCGTCCCTGCGGAATGGGCGGCGCGGCGAGCCGCCGCTCGAACCTTCTCGGGGCGTCATGGGCCGGCCTCGAATGGAGCTAGTATACTAGTAGTATTTGTATAATATCCCACGAGTTTCCGCGACGGAATCCTTTGGTCGAGCAAGACCGTCCCCCTTCCCGCTTGATCGAACCCGCCTCCCGGCGGCGCTCTCGATCGCCATCCCACGTCGCGGAGCGGCCTTGCGCGGCGCGGGCTTTCGGGCGACATTGGGCTTGCGGGAGGATTATCCGGACGCCTGAACAGCCGGCGCCGGGGGGCGGGCGGCGGGCAAATCACGGTGGACCTCCACGATTCACGAAAGAGAGCCGACGGCCGCGAGGCGGCACGCGCGACCGACGCCTTGCGGGGAAGCGGCGCGCTCGCGTGGGCTCTCGTCGCGATCCATACGGCGCGCTGGCCAGTGAGATTGGCGTTCGGAGCGGCCGCCGGCCTCGCCGGCGCCGTTTTGCGCCTGGTCTTTCACGACGTCATTCCCGACCAGTTCGTGTATCTCACTTTCTATCCCGGAGTGGCTGTCGCGGCCCTCTTCGGCGGATTCGTCCCAGGGGCGGGCGCCGTGCTCGTCAGCCTTCTGACCGCTCCTTTCTGGAGCGCGCCGGCCGCGACCCTGGACTTCGTCCTGCGTCTCGTCGGGTTTCTTCTTTATTCCGTCGCCGTTTGCGGCTTGGCGGAAGCGATGCATCGCGCCACCTGGCGACTGGGCGAAGCCGAGGGGCGGCGCGCCGACGCCGAACGGCTGCTGTTCGCCAGCGAGAGATTCCGCCTCACTGAATCAGCCCACGCGATCGCGGCTTTCGATCTCGACATCGAAAAGAATGCGGCGGCGGACGTGGACGGGTTTCGCCGGATGCTCGGTCTCGCCCCCGAAACCGTGGTGAACCGAGAGGCGATGCTCAGCGTCGCCCGTCCCGACGACGTCCCCAAGATCAAGGCCGCGCTCAGCGCCGCCTTCAATCCGCGCGGCGACGGGCTTTACCAGGCCGAGTACCGCATCCGCCGGGCTGATGACGGGGCCCAGCGCTGGATCGCCGCTCGCGGCCAGGTCTATTTCGAAGCGAGCCGCCCAGTGCGCATGATCGGAGTCTGTAGCGACGTCACCGACGCGAAAACGGCGGAGCGCGCGCTGCAGAACAGCCAGGCGCAGGTTCGCATGTTCGTCGAACAGGCGCCGATCAGCATCGCCATGTTCGATCGCGACATGATCTATGTGGCGGCGAGCCGACGCTGGATCGAAGCCTACGGGCGCGGGCGCGAGAGCCTGGCCGGGCTGAGCCACTACGAGCTTCACCCCGACATTCCCGATCGATGGAAAGCGATCCATCGGGGCGTGCTGAAGGGAGAGTTTCATCGAGACGCCGACGACTACTGGACCGACGCCGACGGACGAGAGCATTGGGTACGTTGGGCGACCTATCCTTGGACCGACGCCGCAGGCGAAATCGGCGGGCTCATCATCTCGGCCGAAGAGATTTCAGCGCAGAAGCGCGCTGAGGCGGCGCTGCGCGAGAGCGAAGAGAAGTTCCGCAATGCCTTCGCCGACGCGGCCGTCGGCTTCGCCATGGCTCAGTCCGGGGGCGCGATCCTGGAGGCGAACGACGCCTACTGCCGCCTGACCGGCTACACCGCCGACGAACTGAAATCGATGCGGCTCGTCGACCTCATTCATCCCGACGACAGGGCCGACAATCTCGCCCTGATCCACCGGATGTGCGCGGGCGAGATCCAGGGCTATGTCGTCGAAAACCGCTATTTGCGGAAAGACGGCGAGACAATCTGGGTGCGCAAGAGCGTGTCGATGACCCGCCACGCGGCCGGCAAGCTCCCATGGGTCGTCAATCTGGTCGAGGACGTGACCGCGCGCAAACGCTCCCAGGACACGGCGGCCCGCACGGTCGCGCAGTTGACGGCGGTTCTCGACGGCGCGAAGGACGCGATCATCGCGATCGACATCAAGGGGATCGTTCAATCGATCAACGCGGCCGGGGAGAGGATGTTCGGCTACGAACGCGGGGAGGTGGTCGGGCGCAACCTGCGCATGCTGATGCCGGCGAGCCACGCGCGGCGCCACAAGGACTACATCGGCAACTACCTGCGCACGGGCGACGCCAAGATGATCGGCGTCGGCCGAGAGACCGAGGGCAGGCGCAAGGACGGCTCCCAGTTCCCGATCGATCTTGCGGTCGTCGAGGCTGCGGTCTACGACGAGCTGATCTTCGTCGGCTTCGCGCGCGACCTTTCCGAGCGGCGCCGCATCGAAACCCGCATCGACCAATTGTCGGCGCAGCGGCTGACCGCGATCGGAGGCATGGCCGGCGCGCTGGCGCACGAACTCAACCAGCCGCTGGCGGCGGTCGGCTTCTATCTGGAGACGGCGCGCCGGATGCTGGGCCGGCCGCCCAACGAGCGTCCCGCGTCCGTCGAAGACACCCTGGAGCAAGCCGGCGAGCAGGTCGCCAGGATGGGCGGCATCATCCGCCACTTGCGCGAATTCGTCGCTCATGGGGAGCCCGACAAGACCCACCAGAGCCTGCACGGCCTGATCCGCGAAATCGCGTCCATCGAGTTCCCGGACGACGGGAGGTCCGGCGCCGATCTGACGCTGACCCTGAACGCCGCCGCCGACGGCGTTCTGATGGACAGGATTCAGGTCGGGCAGGTCTTGTCCAACCTCTTGCGAAACGCCCGGGAGGCGATGGCGGATTCGCCCGGATCGCGCGTTCTGATCTCGACCTGGCGGAGCGGCGACATGATCCGCTGCGACGTTTCGGACAATGGCCCCGGTCTCGCCGATGCGGTAAGAGGGCGGTTGTTCGAGCCGTTGACCTCGACCAAAGCAACCGGAATGGGCATAGGGCTGTCAATTTCAAAGTCGATCGTCGAAACCCACTATGGGAGAATCTGGGCCGAACCAAATCCGCACGGGGGGAGCGTCTTCAGCTTCGTTTTGCCGCTGACGACGGCGGGGAGCGAGGAATGAGCGACAAGCCGATCGTCCATGTCATCGACGACGATGACGCCCTTCGCGATTCGGTCCGGCTCTTCCTGGTCAACGAAGAGTTCTGGGTCGAGACCTACGCCTCCGCGAACGAGTTCCTCGCTGCGCTCAACTACGCTCCGACGGGCTGCGTGGTGACCGACGTGCGCATGCCGGGCATGAGCGGCATGGAGCTCCTGGCGCTTGTCGCGGCCAAAGGACTGGCGCTGCCCGTCATCGTCGTGACCGGCCATGCCGATGTCCCGCTCGCGGTCAGGGCGATGAAGCAGGGCGCGGTCGATCTCCTGGAAAAGCCGTTCCGGCCGGACGAGCTGATCGGCGCCGTTCGCAGGGCGCTCGCCCTCGGCAAAGGCTTGCAGACGAACGAGACGAGCCACCGGGACGCCCTTGCGCGTCTGGCGACGCTGAGCGTTCGCGAGCAGGAGGTGCTGGACCGGCTGGTCAAAGGACAGCCCAACAAGATCATCGCTTACGAAATGGGCATCAGCCCGAGAACCGTCGAAGTCCACCGCGCCAACGTCATGAAAAAGACGCAGGCCGGAAGCCTCTCTGAACTCGTCCGCATGTTTCTGAACGTGGACCGAGGCTGACGCCCTTTTTTTCTGGCCAATTCCATCTGCGACGGCGCCAAGTCTCGGCACCGCGCTCGAGCGAGCGGATCGAGTTTGGCATTGCCGGTTCACAGGGATCCGCATCGGGCGACCGACGCTTCGATCCGCGAAGGCGAACCTGATCATTCTACGTAGAATCCGCAGTTGCGCGCCGTTCCCGAGTGGGAAATTCTGGCGGAAGCGGCGAGTCCAGCGGCAATCGCCACAATTCGTTTCTTCTGCGCCTTGGGGCAGTCCACAGTGACGGTGGCCGCCTGCCCTTCGTCATTGCCGCTCCTTCGAAGGAACCGAAGGACGACGTCGTCTCCGATGCGCGCGAGGTCGTCCGCGCGCGAGCGTTCGCCGTCGCGTCTTTGGCGGCGCTTTCGGTCGGCGGCGATTTCGTTGCGAACCAAGGGGGACAAGCCAATGGGGATGGAGCCGAATCCCGCCGCCCGAAGTCCCGCCGCCAGCGGCGCAGCGTCGATCGGCGTCTATGGGATTCGGCAAAATCTGCGCAGGCGCCGCGCCCTGTCGCTGATCCTCGCCACCCTGATCGTCATTGCCGAGATGGCCGCCCTGCGACCGTCGCTCGAGGCGGCGAAGCGGCCGCGCGCCGAACCCAAATCGGTCGAGGCGCCGGCCTTCGTGCTGCCGCCGCAGCCCCCGTCGGACGTCATCGTCGGCGGGAAGATTCGCACCGGATGACGACGACGCGCGCGCAGTGTGACGCCGGTCACAGTCGGCGCGCAGATCTCTTTGTACTCATAAAACTGGTGGTCCGCGCCGCGGCGTTGAAGCCGCGGAACGTCGACCGCCGGACCATCGGGTTCGCGCGTCGTGAGAGGCGCGGGCTGGAATTGAAGGGAGAGCTTGCGCCATGGACAGGGATCACGAGTTCGAAGCGCCCCTCGGGTTCAATCACGATGCGCCGGCTCCCGACGACGAGCGGCCTCCGCGCGCCATCGGCGGCGGCGCCGCCGCCTCGCCGGGCGGAACCGCGACCGAGGCGGTCGTGAAGTGGTTCAGGAGCGACAAGGGCTACGGTTTCGTCGAACTGGGTGGTGGGCAGGGGGACGCGTTCCTGCATCTCAAAGCGCTGCGGGCTTTCGGACGAGAGACGGCAACTCCAGGCGCGAAGCTCAGCGTCGTCGTCGAGGAGGGCCCCCGGGGAACGCAGGTGGTCCGCATCGTCGACATCGACAAATCCTGCACAGCGCCGCCGGCCGCGCGCTTTTTCCCTGCCGGCCCGCGTGCGTTCCGCCGTCCCGGTCGTGACGTCTCGTCCGCGTTCGACCTCACGGGCAGGGTCAAGTGGTTCGACGGCGCCAGGGGCTTCGGTTTCGTCGCCGGCGACGACTACGGCAGGGACGTCTTCGTCCATTGCTCGGTTCTCGGCTCCGCCGGCGTATCCCGCCTTGCCGAAGGCCAAAGCGTGACGATGCGGGTCATCGAGACGCCGAAGGGCCGCGAAGCCGTCGAGATTTCGCTGTGATCCGGCGCTGACGTTCGCGCTCTGCGACGGCGGTTCGGAGACGTCCGCGCTGCCGAAAGCCGCGCGCGGTCAGAGCGCTTTGTTCTGGGTCCTGAGCCGCTGCGCGAGCACGCGCATCACCTTGAGCGCGAAGAAAGGCGTGTGCCTCACGAGAAAGAGATACTGCTTTTCCGTGACCGGGGCGACGACGACGTCGGTTTTGGCGACGACGGTCGCACTCCTCGGCGAGGTGTCGATCAGCGCCATCTCGCCGAAAATTTCGTTCTCGCCGAGGACCTCGAGCAGGCGATTTCCTGACAGGACCTCGACCGCGCCGCGCTCGATGACGTAAAACTCGGATCCCGGGTCGCCTTCGCGAAAGATCGTCTGGCCCGCCGCGTACTCGCGGGTCGGGACCTCAGGGCCGAGGAGGAGACTGAAGTTGTCGGCGTCGTTCGACATGTCGCGATCCTCGCGCGTCCGGTCCGACGCGCGTCCCTTCGTTAGCCATAGACCGATTGCGCGATTGTGACAAAAAAAGCTCGTCGCATCTCCGCTCTCGAGTCTCGGCGGACAAGTCTTGGCGGAACGGCGTTTTTCGAGTCCCGTCCGAATGCTTTTAGGCGACGGGGATCGATCGCTCAAGGGATGCGGCGCCGGATTGGCGTCTCCTCTTGCGCTCGAGGTCCTCGGATCTCAACCGATCGTCACCACCAGCCGACCGCGCGTCTCGCCCTTGAGGATCCGGCGTCCGGCGTCGAACACCGCGTCAAAGGGGATGGTCTCAGTCATCGCCGCGAGCTTGCGCCGGTCGAGTTCGCTCGCCAGCCGCCGCCAGGCCTCGAGGCGCCGCGGCATCGGGCAATTGACGCTGTCGATGCCGAGCAGCGAAACGCCGCGCAGGATGAACGGGGCGACCGTCGCCGGCAGGTCCATCCCGCCCGCGTTGCCGCAGGTGGCGACGGCGCCACCGTAGCGGGTCTGGGCGAGCACGTTGGCGAGCGTGGTCGACCCGACGCTGTCCACCGCCGCCGCCCACTGCTCCTTGCCGAGCGGCTTGCCGGGTGCGGCGAGCGTCGCGCGCTCGATGATCTCGGCCGCGCCGAGCCCCTTGAGATAGTCGCCCTCGCTCGCCCGGCCGGTCGAGGCGATGACCTTCCAGCCCCTGTCGGCGAGGAGCGAGATCGCGGTCGACCCGACCCCGCCGGCGGCGCCCGTCACCAGCGCCGGTCCCGAGGCCGGCGTCAGGCCGCGCCGCTCGATCGCCATCACCGCCAGCATCGCGGTGTAGCCGGCGGTGCCGATCGCCATCGCTTCGGCGCGGGTCAATCCCGCCGGCAGCTTGACGAGCCATTCCCCCTTCACCCGCGCCCTCTCCGCGTAGCCGCCGAAATGAGTCTCGCTGAGGCCATAGCCGTCGAGGATCACCTCGTCGGCGGGCGAAAACCCGGAATGGGCGGAGCTCTCGACCACGCCCGCAAGGTCGATGCCGAGCACCATGGGAAAGCGGCGGATGATCGCCGACTTGCCCGAGAGCGCGAGCCCGTCCTTGTAGTTGACCGCGGAGTGGGTGACGCGGACGGTCACGTCGCCGTCCATCAACTCGGATTCGTCCATCGTGACGAAGCGGACATCCTGTCCGGCCTCGGTCTTGTCGGCTCGAACGGCTTTGAACGGCATGGGCTGCGCCTCTCGCTTTGAGGATTCAGAGCTCGGGTCGGCACGGGATCAGAATATCCGGATCGCGCCTCGGGATGAAATTCGCGAGACGCCGGGCGCGCATGATCTTCCTCTCCGGCGCGTGCGAAGCATTCTGCGCTCCGGAGGCCCCGGGAGGGAAGGGCTATTGCCGCTGCGAGACGGAGAACTCGCCCGCCGAAACCCGGTCCGCAAGACGCGCGGCGATCCGCGCCGCGTGGTCCTCGCCATGGACCGCGACAAGTTCGCACATCGCCACGCAGAGCGCGGCTTCGGCGAGGGCGTGGGCATGGATTCCGTCGAGCGCCGCCAGCGCGAACGCCTCGCTTACATAAGTGAGGGCCGCGTTTCGGGCGTCCGAGTCGCAGAGCGTTTCGGGCGGATTTTGCATGGCGGTCGGCATGGCCGGTCATTTTAGAAGGTTGCGACGGCGAAGGCGACGCCAGTCGTTTAGAAAGGTTAACCGTCGCCGGATCTTCGGTCTCGGGGCGCCAGTCGGAGCAGCCGGATGTGCGGACGCTATGCGATCACCTTGCCGCCGGAAGCGGTGCGGGCCTATTTCGCCTATAGCGAAAACCCCCACTTCCCGCCGCGCTACAACATCGCGCCGACGCAGCCGATCCCGATCGTCGTCGCCGACCCGCACAGCGCCGGGGCCGTCCGGCATTTCCTGCTGGTTCGGTGGGGATTCCTACCGGGCTTCGTCAAGGACCCGAAAGACTTCCCGCTCATCGTCAACGCCCGCGCCGAATCGCTCGCCGGCAAGCAAAGCTTTCGCGCAGCGCTGAAGCGAAGGCGGTGCCTCGTCATCGCCGACGGGTTCTACGAATGGCGCAAGGATGCGCCTTCGGGCGGGCGCCGCGCGGGAGCCAAGCGGCCCTATCTCGTCCGCCGGGCGAGCGGCGAACCGATGGGCTTCGCCGGCCTCTATGAGACCTGGAGCGATCGAAGCGGCGGCGAGATCGACACGGCCTGCATCGTCACGACGGCGGCCAACGAGCTCATAGCCCATCTGCACGACCGCATGCCGGCGATCCTCGAGCCCGGCGCTTTCGCGGCCTGGCTCGACGTCGACGGCGTCGACGCTGAGAGGGCGCTCGCGCTCCTCGAGCCCGCGCCGGAGCCGGCGCTGGAGCTGGTGGAGATCGGGCCCGCGGTCAATCGCGTCGCCAACGACGACGAAAGCCTGCAGAAGCCGGTCTCGGCGCCGATCCGCGCGGGCGCCGGCGAGACGCTCTTCTGACCTTGCCCGCCGGCCCGCGAAGCGCCAAGACTGCGCGCCGACGCCAAGCTCACGAGGGACCCATGGCCGAGCAAGAAAAACCGGCACGCGTCACCAGCGTCGTTGCCCACCCGGACGGGCTCACGCGTTGCCCCTGGCCGGGCGCCGATCCGCTCTATGTCGCCTATCACGACGAGGAATGGGGCGCGCCCGAATACGACGATCGCGCGCTCTTCGAGAAGCTCGTGCTCGACGCCTTTCAGGCGGGGCTTTCCTGGATCACGATCCTGCGCAAGCGCCCGGCCTTCCGCGCCGCCTTCGATCGCTTCGAGCCGGAGAGGATCGTGCGCTGGGACGCGGCGAAGAAAGAGGCGCTGATGCGCGACGCGGGCATCGTGCGCAATCGCGCCAAGATCGAGGCGACGGTCGCGCTCGCCCGCATCTATCTCGACCTCGACGAGAAGGGCGGCTTCGCCCGGCATCTATGGAGCTTCGTCGACGGACGGCCGATCCAGCCTCAGCGCAAGAGCCTCGCCGAGATTCCCGCCGAGAGCGAAGAATCGCGCGCCCTCGCCAAGGACCTGCGCGCCCGCGGCGGCAATTTCGTAGGCCCCACGATCGTCTACGCCTTCATGCAGGCGACCGGCATGGTCAACGACCATCTCGTCGACTGTTGTCGCCACGAGGCCTGCCGGGCGCTGGCGCGCGAGTTTGCGCGATGAGCGACCGGGACAGGCGCCGCGCCTGGCAGCGCATGCTGTCGGGACGGCGGCTCGACATCATCGACCCGTCGCCGGTCGACGTCGAGATCGGCGACATCGCCCACGGCCTTGCGCGCGTCGCGCGCTGGAACGGCCAAACCAAGGGGCCGGAGATTTTTTCCGTCGCCCAGCATTCGCTGCTGGTGGAGGCGCTCGTCGGAGCGGGCGCGCCCGCGACCCCCGCGAAGACGCGCCTCGCCGCCCTGCTGCACGACGCGCCGGAATATGTGATCGGCGACATGATCTCGCCGTTCAAGGCGGCGATCGGGGGCGACTACAAACGGATCGAGGCGCGCCTCCAGCAGGCGATCCACATCCGTTTCGGGCTGCCGGCGGAACTCGCCCCCGACCTCGTCGAGCGCGTCAAGTCGGCCGACCGCGTCTCGGCCTACTTGGAGGCAACGGCTCTGGCGGGCTTCGCCGTCGGCGAGGCGCGCAAGCTCTTCGGCGAGCCGGATTTGCCGACAGGCGACTTCGCGCCCTATCTCCGACCGATGCGGCCGGGCGACGTCGAGGCGCGCTTTCTCGCCCGCTTCGTCGAACTCGACGCCGAGGCCGCGAAATTCTAAAAGGGCCCGACACGAATTCGGGACGCCCCATGCCGCGACTTCATGTCTGCTCGCTCGCCCTCATCGGCGACACCGTCGCCAGGACCGGCGCACGCACGCTCGTCACGCTCATCAGCCCCGGCACCCCGGTCGCGCGCCCGGCCGAGATCGCGCCCGAGCGCCACCTCTTTCTCGCCGTGTCGGACATTATCCAGCCTATTCCCGGGCAGACGCTGCCGGAGCGCAACCATCTCGACGAATTGCTCGACTTCGTGCACGCCTGGGACCGCGCCGCGCCGATGGTGATCCATTGCTACGCCGGCATCAGCCGCTCGACCGCCGCCGCCTTCATCGCCGTCTGCGCGCTGAACCCGCGGCGCGACGAGTTCGAAGTGGCCCGGGCCATCCGCGCCGCTTCGCCGACCGCCACGCCGAACGCGCGCCTCGTCGCGCTCGCCGACGCCGCGCTCGAACGCAAGGGACGCATGAACGAAGCGATCGTGGAAATCGGCCGTGGCGAGGAATGCTTCGAAGGGACGCCGTTTGCGCTGGAGCTGGCATAAAATGCCATCTCGGTCATGATGGGCCTTCGAGGAGAGGCGATCATGCCGGTCCGAAACGTCGTTCAAACCGGACGATATCAGAACGCCGGCGAAGTGTTGCGCGACGGCCTTCGACTGGTCGAAAGCCGCGAAGTCGAGGAAGCCTGGAAACTCGAGACTTTGCGCACCGCCGCGCTCGTGGGCGTAGCGGCGTTCGATCGCGGCGAATCCAGGGATTTCGTTGGCGCGACGGAACTCGTCGCCTATTTGGGCGCCCTCGGCGATCGGGTGCTTCGAGCCGCGGAGAACTCCCCGGTGTCGTGGTCGATTCCGAGGCTGACATAGCCGAGGTTGGCGCCGATGTCGTAGACCCCGTAAGGGACGACCTTGCCCAACTCCTTGTCCTCGAAATCGTGAGCGTTGACCTCGATCGGTTCGCCCTGCGGCCCATAGTCGCTACCGCCGTTCTTGAATTCGCCCAGCAATTCCTTCTTCTTCGCGTCGATCGATATCACGGGTTCGCCGGCCGCCTGAAACGCCTCGACCTTCGCGTTGATATATTCGAACTGGGCGTCGCGATCAGGATGTTTGCCGGCTTCCTTGGTCTTGCGGTTGGAATGGCGACAATATTTCAGTTCCTCCAGCAGCTTGGGAATGGTCGAGGAACTCACTTTGTGACCCATGGCGCGAAGCGCCGTCGCCAGCTTGTCGTGGCTCTTGGAGACCCATCGCAACGGCCGCATCGGGTCGCCCATCGTCGCCGGCTCGAGCAATCGTTGCAAGTCCTCCAACAGCGTCGGGTCTTGACTAAGCCGGAGTCTTGAGCAAGCGCGGTCGCGCCCTCTACCGCGCGCGCCCTCCACCGCGCTATCGCGCGGTCCCCCTCCCCCGCGTCGCGGGGGAGGAAAAACGCTACCCCTTCACCGCTTTCGCCATCGCGTCCTCTTCGGCCGTGGAGGGCGAACCGAAGAAGGCGGGCTCGTTGTCCTTTCCGCCGAGCGCGCCGAAGGCGTGCGCGCCGTTGGCGTCGAACAGCACGACGAACTTGTGGCCCTCGCAGTCGGTCGGCTTGCAGACGAAGCTGAGCGCATAGGGCTTGCCGTCGATCGTCAGGTCGATCACCTGTCCTGCGACGCCGTCAAAATTCTTGTTGAACTGGACGAGCCAGTCGGGCGTGGGCTGGACGAGCTTCATCAATCGTTCCCACGACGCGCGATGCGGATTTCTTCCCTGAAGCACGTCGAACAGGAATTCCGTCTCCGCGGCCTGGGCGGCGCCGGCGAGCACGACGAGGGCCAAGGGTAAGCGCCAACGCGCCGTCATTGCGAGGAGCGAAGCGACGAAGCAATCCAGCGGTCGAAAGAGCGCTGCCCTACGGCCCCCTGGATTGCTTCGCCATAGCCCGTCTAAAGACGGGCGTCTTCGACGCCCTACGGCTCGCAATGACGGATGGCGCTCCGATCGACGGATAGCCACGCTAGAACGCCTTGAAGGTGATGATCGTGCGCGTGTCGACGATGCCCGGAATCACCTGCACCTTGTGGCCGACGAAATGGCCGATGTCGACGTCCTTCTCGACGTAGAATTTGGCGAGAATGTCGTATTCGCCGGCGATCGAATAGATTTCCGAGGCGATCTCCGCCTCGGCCAGCGCGCTCGCCACCTCGTAAGTGCGGCCGAGCGCGCATTTGATCTGGATGAAAAAGGTCTGCATGCGCTCACGGCCCCTCATTGCCGTTCTCTTGTGCAACAACTTCGACGTCGCGGTCCATCCCCGATTGGACCTCGAAAGTCGATTGATAGGTCTTGGCGTCGTGCCGCGCGACGACGGCGTATTCGCCCTCGGCCAGGACGAGCGAGGGAAAGGCGCCGATGAGTTCGCGAATGACGTCGCCGCCCGGCGTCAGCACCGTGAAGGTCGTGTTGGCGAGCGCTTCCGCGCCCGGCTTGTTGACGAGCTTCAGGGTCATGGTCGCGCAGTGGTGGCGGAGCGTCACGTCGATCAGCTTGCCGGAGACCACCTTGATGTCCGCGTTGACGATCGAATTGGACGGGATCGTCGCCGGCGGCGCGGGCGCCGCGGATTTGCCGGTGCTCGGCGCGGGCGCGGCGGCGAGGAACCGGCCGCCGACCATGTCGAGAAAGGTCGACACGATATGGTAGTTTCCTTCCGGCAGGATGATGACCTCGCCGGCCTTCGCCTTGGCGTAGACGAGCTTGCCCTGCGGGTTGCGGTTTTCCGGCACGTAGATCGCGAGCGAAAGCTTGGTGGGGTCGAGGGGCGCGTCGGCGACGGTCCCGCCGATCCGCAGGCCGCCGGCGGACAAGGTCAGCCGTTCGGAGCGCACTTCCGGGCCGAGCGTGAGGCGCTTGCTGGCGCTGGCGAGGCCGAGGGCGACATGCACGACGTAATCGCCGGGCGGAAGGGTCAGCGTCGGCTCGGCGAGACTGGATTCGACGATGAGCGGATGCGCGCCGTCGGCGTCGGGATGGGCGCCGAACACGCGCCAGCGCAGGCCGCCGGCCAGCCGGCCCGACCCTCCGTTCAGGACCGCCGTGAGGCTCAGCGTCGCCTGGCCGTCGGGCGTCGCCGGGTCGGCGCTCGCGGCCGGGCTCAGCATCGTCAGGGCGACAAGGCCGATGAGGCCCGCCAGAATTCGCCAGATCGCTCGCATTCCGTTCTATCTTGCCGTCCCGTCTTGCCGTTTCGCCTCGCCGCCTCGCCTTGCCGCGAAGCGGGGACGCCCGTCAATCGCGCCCCAAGTGGGCCGCCGGGCTCGTGCCGCCGCAATGAGGCGGATCGAAGGCGGTTTACAGGCCCGGGGAATTGAGCCAAGCAGCGCGAGCCCACGAAGGACAAGCCGATGAACGACACGATCGCGCTCCTCGAGCGCCGCCGCTCGGCGCCGCCCGCCATCATGACCGGCCCCGGCCCGACGCCGGAGGAGCTGACGACCGTCCTGACCGTCGCCTCGCGCGTGCCCGATCACGGCAAGCTCGCGCCCTGGCGCTTCGTCGTGTTCGAAATGAAAAATGCGTAATGGCTTGATTTAATTACACTTTGAGGCGCACCTTATTTCCATAAACACGATGGAAAAAGCTTGCCATTTGCCCCTTTTTGTGCCCAGGTGCTAGCTATAGCACAACTAGCCAAGAGGCAAAAATGTCAACGAAAACAAAGATCGGCCTAAAGGCCATCGCTGCAATGAAGCCACAAACGGTCCTTTGGGACCAAGAAATTCGTGGGTTCAACGAGCGCAGGCAATTTAGCGATATCATTACGTACAGCGTTTTCTACAGAACCCAGGACGGCGCGCAACGCTGGCACAAGATCGGAAGGCATGGCATCTTTATGCCTGAGCAGGCGCGTCAGGAAGCCCGCAGAGTGCTGATGGCCGCCGCCCTTGGGCAAGATCCAAGCGGCGAACGATACAAGCTGCGCAACTCAACGACGCTCGCAACGCTGTGTGACGACTACGTTGCCGATATGGAAGCGCGCTGCGGCAACGGCGTTGGAAAGAAAACATCAACGATCAGGACCGATCTGAGCCGGATTAAGAACCATATCCGTCCAAAGCTAGGGAAATCTAAGGTCGCCACAATCTCGAGCGATCAAATCGATGATTTCGTTCAAGAGCTATCGTCTGGGAGCGCAAAGCGCATCACAGGCTTGTTAGGCGCAATGTTCACATTTGCCATTAAACGCAAGCTGCGGACGGATAATCCAGTTAAAGGGATCGAAACGCCGCCTGACAATAAGAGACTACGGCGCTTATCCAACGCAGAGTATCGACAGTTTTGGAATGCGGTTAATGGTGGCGCGCCAATGCTGGATAACATCGTCTCTGACGTCTTTTTGTTTTTGGCGGTAACAGGCTTTAGGTCAGGAGAAGCGCGCGGCTTAAAATGGTCAGAGGTTGATATTGAAAGGCGCATTGCCACATTAGGCGATACAAAGTCAGGTCTTAGCGTAAGGCCACTAAGCGGCGCTGCTATAGACATTATCAAGAGGCAAACCAAGTCCAGCGATCTTGTTTTTGATTACCACGGCAAGGCTCTAGCCAACCCGACACATCATTGGGCGAAGTTGGAAATGGCAAAGGACGTAAGCCCACACACGTTGCGCCACTCATTCGCTTCACTAGCGGCTGATCTAGGTCTGCCAGATAATACCATTGCTGGCCTGCTCGGCCATAGCAGACAGACCATCACAAGCCGTTATCTGCATTTGGGTGATCGCGCGCTGCTAGACGCCAGCGATCTTGTGGCAGACGAAACAATGCGATTGATGAAGGCGTAGGAGGCCAAGGATATGGATTTGGCAACAAACATGGTTGAGGATTAGGCTGTCGCTTAGGTCTCATAGCTATGACAGGACGTACCAAGTTAAGCAGGAGCAGGCAGTTTGATGGTCGCGAAATCGAGATAATCGATGGACTTCCCGATCGGAGTTCCCGGACTTCTGTAGAGACTGCGGGAACGGGAACCGGGAAGCCGCGACGATCTCCGTGGTGACGAGGCGTGCTCCGCTGCCACGCATGATCGTCTTCCGCTCCGATACAGCCAGCGTGCCATCGTGCTCGCGGCCGTCAAGGACAAGCCCTTCGGGTGGCCGCGAAAAGCGCGGCCATCCTTGACCGCCACTCGACACGATGGCGCAATCGAACTGCGGTCGGGGCGGAAGAATGGCTCCGCCGGGGTCAAACAAAAGAATGGGTGCGAAAGCAGGTTTCGTGCCAAGATTTTGTCATCACGATACGCGAGGGCCGCCATCAATTTTCCTGGCACAAAAAACAGGAACAATCGCGGATTTCCCCATCAGACACCGTGGTGGTGCTTACCAAGTCTCGATACTTCTTGACTGGTGGGGAAGGGATGTAGCTAAACGTCATAGCTGCGCCTCATGCACTTCTAAAGAGTGGGAACCAACGACGCTGACCTCTAGCTATCAAGGTCGTTGGCTCGACCACCTCTGGCTAGTAGGCTGATGCAAAAAGTCACTAGCCAGAAGCCTTTATTCTTAGCATTCTTTTAGCTAGCGGGGAGTCCAAACTCACGAAAGTGCCACTCTCGTTCGTTATCATTGGCAACTGGCCGATGGCCGCAAATATTGTCAATTCTTCATTGGTGAGACCAGTTTGCTGTATGAACTCATCAAGAGATAAATAGTTGAGGGACCCGAAGGGGAGAGTCCTAGCTTAAGATAGCATTAACCATATTCGACGTAACTCATTGGCGGCAAATGCGAAAGGATGCCGCCATGAGCGATGTTTGCTGCAAGCGATGCGGCGCGAGCGACTACAGGAAAAACGGCATTGTGCGCGGGACGCAACGTTATTTCTGTCACTCCTGTGGATGCAATTTCACAATGACGCCCCCGCGCGGCAAGCCGCCCGCGATGAAAGCTCTGGCGCTGTTGCTCTACGCCATGGGCAACATGAGTTTTTGTTCGATCGCCCGCCTCCTCGGCGTCAGCGACGTCACCGTTCTCACCTGGATCCGCAATGAAGCCCGCAAGTTGCCGGAGCCTGCGATCAAGGCCGAGCAGGTGATCATAACGCTCGACGAGATGTGGCATTTTCTCCAAAAAAAACTCGCAAACTCTGGCTTTGGCGGGCCTACGACCCTGTGGCTCGGCGAACCCTCGCCTGGGTTGTTGGTGATCGTGATGACGCCACATGCCAAAAACTCCTCGACAAGATCGGCGTCGAGGGCAAGACGTTCGTCGCCGACGATTGGGACGGCTACCATCGCCTCATCCCCGAGGCTCAGCTCTTCACCGGCAAGGATCTGACCGTTCCCATCGAGCAGGACAACAGCAACATCCGCCATTTCTTGGCGCGCTTTCGCCGCCGCACAAAGGTCGTCTCCAAGAGCACGGAAATGGTCGACTTGTCCCTCAGGCTATACCATCATCTGCATGACAATCTCGAAAACCTCACCGCAAAACTCGCTGTTTTCCAGCCTATCTTTAGTTAGGACTTTCCCGAAGGGCTTGTCCTTGACGGCCGCGAGCACGATGGCACGCTGGCTGTATCGGAGCGGAAGACGATCATGCGTGGCAGCGGAGCACGCCTCGTCACCACGGAGATCGTCGCGGCTTCCCGGTTCCCGTTCCCGCAGTCTCTACCGAAGTCCGGGAACTCCGATCGGGAAGTCCATCGATTATCTCGATTTCGCGACCATCAAACTGCCTGCTCCTGCTTAAATGCACAACTCCAACGGTAGCGAAGCTCCTTTAATATGGCCATTTCGGTGGGTCTCCACCTGCCACGTGAATCCTCAGCGGTTCCTGTGGCTTACATGGACCTCGATTTGTTGACCATACGCTCAGATCGCTTCGCGGCACTGATCGCTTTCCTGAGCGATTGAGATAAGTTGATGTTTCAGAACAGGCGTCTTGGACCTTGTTGGTGAGTTTCACTGTTGCTGGCATTAGTTGCGCTCCTCATGCTTGATGCTGGCTTCGTTGTCACTATTTTCCACGGACCAATTGTGGTACCAGTGTTATTGTATAAGGCACCAATAAAGCCATAATTCTTTTTGCCCACTACGGGAGTGGCCTGCTTCAATTTCATCTGATATTGTGCCATTATCATTGGCCCGATATTTGCGTCAGTACGTCGTCTGGAACCGTCTTTCCGGCATCTTTGTACGCTTGAATAACCTTTGCTGCTGCACTGTCTAGATAAGCAGCGCGCCTCTTGATTTCCACCAATTCAGGATTTGTCTGAGTCTTCAGGAAACTGTAATCATTCGGCGCGGGATTGTCAGGACTTGCGAAACCTTTACTGCCACCTGAGACGTAGCGCACGATAGGGTCAGCGAAATCATTCATCCAGACTGAGGGGCCAGATGCGCTGTAAAATTCAGTATATTCTCGGCCGCTGGCGTCTTGGCGTTTTCGCTCAGTCAAGATGCCTGGTTTAAGAGTGTACTGGGGAGTGTGCGCTTCTTGTTTGGCGATTTCGAGGTCTTCACGGACAATTTCCGCCAAAACTGGTCCTGGCAATTTATGACGATCAATGCGCTTCCTATCCTCAGGTCCGAAAACAGCGGCGCACTCGCCCAAACGTGCCAGGTAATGGGAATCGTTTTCCATAACTTCTGGGCCAGGTGCAAAACTGCCAAGCTGTTGAAGTACATCGTCAAATGCAGCTTGTGCTGATCTCTTGGCGGCTAAACCCGCTATCATCCAATTAGGCTCTGTGGGCTTCTCTTTAATTAGTTTGAAGAGTTCGGTATCTTCGATGGCCATGATGCGCTCCTATTATGATCGTGTTCTGATCTTTACGACACGACGCGGCGGCGCTGCAAATTGCCGCATCCAGGCTGATGGCGAACCCTCAAAACTCGTTATTGTTCGGCCAGATTGATCCTTCACGTAGATGGTGCGCAGTCCTGGTATTTCCTCAACGGGAGGCAGGGCCGATAATGGTGGCTGCGCAGCTCGGATAATTGGCGCGTTCATGTGAAAAGATCCAGTTTTGCTCGTTGCATTTGGTCATTGAAGCTGGCCATTGCTTCTTGGACAGTAGCTTCTTTTGGCTGTTGCGCCTCAGCATAAGTTTCAGCAGGAAGACTGGCGATATATTCGTTCACCGAAGCAACTTCGATCAGGATGCGCCCATCAGCACGTTTGGCTCTAATGTGTCCAGATTTAATTAGTTCATGCAGCCTGAATCGTGATAACGAGGTCAGTTCAGTGAACATGCGTAGGGATATAAACTCGATGATATTGAATCTCTCTGCCACGGGTGATCTTTCGATTGCTGAATGATCATTCATTTGTTGCGCCTCTTATTCTGTAAGTTTAACACAACGTGAAAGTGGACGCAAGGACAAAGTACGTATATGCAAAGAATTATTTTGCTGTCAAAGGAGGGGTACGATGGATCTATTCGGTCCTATGTCGCTGCCAGATGGCATCGTCTGGGATGATAAATATGGTAAGTGGCGCGCTTTCATCTGTGTTGACGGCAAGGAAATAACGCGTGGTCAATTCAATTATCTCGAATCTGCAATTACGGTCAGAAAGAATGCGGAGGCGCGCTACAGAAATACGCACAGAATGAGGGTGAAAGACTTATTTGGCTGACGGTAGCTCGAAACCACGGACGCTGGTTGACATACGAGGGCGCGTGATGTAGCGCCGCTGCTATGAGGTGCCCACATTGTACCACGGACTTTCATGAGGAGTGGAGCGTCACTCCTATTGCGCGTGGTTCGCCTAGTTCAGGCCCCTCGCGTTCGTCGTTCCTACCGATGCACAGGGCAATGAAGGCTACTACTGGCATTATCGGGCCACGGCGTGCCCGAGGTGCAAAGATGGAATCATTGAAATCGCGCCGCTAGCTCGTGACGGAAAAAAGCTGCTTCAAGATTGGCGAATGGTATATCCTATCGGAGCAAGCCGTGGCCCAGTTTCCGTCGAAGTGCCAGGCGAAATAACCAAGGATTATATTGAGGCTTGCAACGTTCTGCCAATTAGTGCAAAAGCGTCCGCCGCCTTATCACGGCGTTGCCCTCAAAATATTCTTCACGCGTTCGGCTACAAAGCTCGCACCCTCGACAAAGAGATCGAACTTCTTTTAAATGAGGCCGATCCCAAGAAGGCCACTCCTCAAAGACTTCGAGAGACAATTGATGCAATAAGGAATTTTGGCAACTTCTCTGCCCATCCTGTGGATGACAAGACAGCACTACAAATAATTGAAGTCGAGCCTCACGAGGCAGAGTGGTGCCTAGAAATCCTGGAGGAATGCTTCGACCATTTCTACGTGGGGCCGGCGGCTGCGAAGGCGAGGAAGGACGCACTCAATGCAAAGTTGGCCGCGGCTGGAAAACCGCCAGCGAATTAGTGGCGCTCCAGACATGATGACGTTGGTTGTTGGCCAAGCATTTCCCGTTTTTGATGGCATGGCTAGGAGTACGAGCTGGCCAGTCGAGCATTCCATTTGTTCCGTGGCCGGAAGGCCACTTTGGGAATACTAGCGTAAGCTCACAGGTGCGACAATGCAGCGTTATGTTGAGATAGCCAGGCAAAAGAGAACTCTGGATGAACTTTTTGAGTATTTGGCCGCGCTCGATCCGCAGACGCCAGCCGCTTGGGCCGTGAACGCTGAAGTGAAGCGTCGAGAGCTTATTGAAATCATCACTTTTCAAAAAGAAGCACTTGATATCCAAAAACAGACGGCAGCAAGCCAGAGAGACGCTGCCACCGCAACGCAACGAACGGCTGAATATACCGAGAAAAACGTGTTCTATATGAAGTGGGCCGTCATTGTTTCGGCTGCTGCGGTTGTTGTCAGTACCGTTGCATTGTTCATCCATCATGGTGCCTGACGTGTGGTCTATTTGGGAATGATGAACTTTGATCCATTTTCTGTCGAACTAGCGCCGACCATGGCCCATGAAACAGGTAAAAACCGGCCATCGACCAAGGTCTCCGAATCATCGATCAGCCACCTAGATCCAATCATCCGAGTGGCGGCTGGATTGCACGGCCAACGGCCATTACGTGAACGATGCTGTTAAATCCGAATGTTCGGCTAGAACGGACGAGGGATGTTGTATAATGGGGAATTTTTGAAGTTGATCGGTTGACGGGGAGGGTCACTGCCAGCCATTGAGCGATAACAGCAAATGACCGTAAATGACGGTGTCTTACAATGTTCCATAGCGTTATGGTCCCTGGAATTCCGTTACGTAACGGAATGCAATGGGTGGTGGGACGCCAGAGGTTCGGTGCTCGAAGGCCAAGGATCAATCACATGGGCGCGCTGCTGATGAGCGTTGCCTCTCCATAGCAACTCTGTAGATTCAAAGTGCTAACGATATCAACATATTGCGTTGCGTTCCACCAATGCATGTAGCGAATAGCTAGCAGCTCACATCACCATGATGGGAACAGTAAGGTCTCCGAGCAGGCCGTAGAAACCGCGTCCTTTCGCGAAGGCCCGAACATACCGACGCCGGCGACTTTGCCGTCTGCGCGGCTATGCGAGCGTTGCAACGGGGCATCTAGACGAAGATCGAGGTTGCCGGAGCGCGCCGGCGACGGCCAAGAAGTGTACCGTGCTTACTTCGTATCGCTTAAAGGTCATGCACCATAAATACAAGACGAGCCACAATAGCCACAATACCATGGCCATCCACACTATAGCCATCCATTCCACCATCCATCTCACCATCGTTACTATCATATAATCACCATCACCTAATTTGAGTTTTGATGCGCCACACTATATTACGCTCTAATCATCAGTCACGCCGCCCACGGATCAAATCCAATAAGAACAAAGACTATCAAATAACCAATGAGCATGAGAAGCGCACCATCATCAGTCAGCCCGCCCACAGATCAAACATCACCTTTGTTGCGCACCATTGTCATGTGTGATTGGACATTGGCCCGGACCCCGGCCATCACGTTTCTGCTATCTTCACATTCCGTTACGTAACGAATTACAATGGTCCTTCGATGCGCGCTCAGGATTGTGTGTTCGGAGTGGAAAGTTCGACGTCCGGCGACGTATGTGGATATAGGGTGAGTGATGAGGGTTTGTTGCGCTTGTTCAGTGTGGGACCATCAGTCAGTCATCCAACGTTCAAAGTAGCGCGCCATTCCATGGTGTGATAATTTGTTGCGCGCTTGTTTCTTTCTTTCGTAGCGCATCCCATTTCAGTTTCTATTATTCTCTATATATACCCTTCCTACCTTCTAAGAAAAAAAGTAAGATAAAATAAGGTAACGATTACAGGAACTTACCTACCTTCCCTACCTTTCCTACCTTTCTTAGAATCAAGTTCCCTTCGTTTTTTCCCCTATGCTTCCATTGACCCCCCCAAAGGTCAGGCAAGCTCGCAACCCCTTGTAATCGTTAGCAAAAACCCGTCCCTCCTGTTTTTCGGAAGGTAGGGGTAGGGACAATCCGCCGTAAACATGTATGTAAACATACCCCCATGTATGTAAAACATACCCTTTTTCATGCATTTTTTACGCAAATGGCTCGTCTCCCCACTCTGTAATGCTTAAATCCCATTTAATTGGATACTCTAAATAGTGTTCCATGCACTGGCGCGCAACCAACAATGGTGGCAGAATATAGCAGTTATATTTTCCATATTTGACAGTTTTGAGCTGAAATCCATTACTCTTACTGAAATATTTTCGAAATCGCATCCCAAAACTGGTTTCTAATGATCTATCCCTATATGGGTGGCGCCCCTCGAATTTGCAAAACTTTGCGAAAAGCCTATTTTTTATCAAACGGTATTCGTTGATCTTGGTCCCAATAATGAGCGCGCCACCATGCCCGTCAGCAACTTCCGTATAATTATCGCATTGGTACTTCTCATCTAATTCTGGATAATACCTATTTAACCATTTATCGTCGATATTTAATTGACCCGTTTGTAAAATATCAACCCAAAAAGCATCCGAACCTTTTTTGAGTCTCCGCTCGCTGTTCAAACAAACCTTCTGTCAACGGAGCGCAGCGAACGTCGAACCCACTTAGATCAGCATTCATAAACTCATACATGAGCGCTTCGTAACCGCCGCACTCTAGCTCATCTAAAATCGCTTTGAAATACATAGTATCTTGCATCTTTTCTGTTGATACAGTTGGGATAAAATATCTTCGTGAAGTACGTGAAGCGCTGACAATGTGACGTTGATTGCCCGTAAATATGACCCTAATAAAATTCTTGCTGGCTTTGGCATCTTTAAACTTCGATTGAAACCCAAAAAATGCCTTCGGTAATTATATTCTTAATGATGCTGTTTTCTTTTTCTGAATCTGGCCTGAGCGCTTCTTCCGAGTGTAATAGCAAGCAATGGCGCAAATGGCCGGTAAAGTCTCCACTGAACAATTTTGCGTTAGAGGCAGGGAAAAATAAATATGGTTCTTGATCTTTGCCGTCCAACAGTACCGCAAGAATATTGACAAAAAATGATTTTCCTGAACCTTCTTCATCGAGAGATAAAACTGGTGAAGTGCCAGGTTTCTCCCACGGCCTTTGATACATGTGCGAGCTCCAATTAGATAACCATTTAAAATGATCTTCGTTGCCGCTACAGAGAATATCATTGACCCTAAATTCGGCGGTTGAGGCGTTTTCCGGGGGCTGAGAATCATTCATTTTCATATGCATGGGACAGGATTTCGCGCGCTTTGGGGCTCACCCGTCGGGTGAACAATCTCCGGTTGAACCCGACGCGTCGGGCGTGGGCGTCGTGGTCGACAGTTTCGCCGGTTCGATTCGGGTCGAGTTTGATCATGAAGCGGCGTTTACGCCGCTCGGGCAATTGCCGTTCTTCATCGATTTTCTGAAGACCGCGGGGTTGTTCGAGGCGTTGGTGGCGGATTGCCCGCTGCGTTACACCAGTCCGAACGCGCCCAAGAAGCGCGACGTGCTGGGGACGGCGATGTTGTCGATGTTGGCCGGGCACAAGCGCTACGCGCATATCGCGGCGCTGCGGAGCGACCGCGTGTTGCCCGAGCTTCTCGACATGAGCAAGATCGTCAGCGAGGACGCGGTTCGGCGGGCGTTCGCGGCGATCGAGGAAGAAGCGGGCGCGAACTGGCTACGAGGTCATCTCGACCATTGCGTGGAGCCGCTTTTGAGCGAGCCGTGGATACTCGACGTCGATACGACGGTGAAGCCGCTCTACGGCCATCAGGAAGGAGCGGTGGTCGGCTACAATCCCAAGAAGCCTGGGCGGCCCAGCCACTGCTATCACACCTATTCGATGGCGGGGACGCGATTGGTTCTCGAGGTGGATGTGAGCGCGGGCGACGAGCACACTTCCAATCACAGCGCGCCTGGCCTTTGGGCGCTCTTGGACCGAACGCCGCGCGATTGTTGGCCTTCTCTTTTGCGCGGCGACAAGGGCTTCGGCAATGAGGGGATCATGGGCGAAGCCGAGCGGCGCGCTTTGCCGTATTTGTTCAAGCTACGGCTGACCGCCAACGTCAAACGCGCGATCGAGCGTCTTTCGGGGCAGAGTGATTGGGTCGATTCGGGCCAAGGTTGGCAAGCCAAGGGGACCGAGATTCGATTGCAAGGCTGGAGCCGACAACGGCGCGTCGTCGTATTGCGGCGGCGCGTGAGAGGCGCGCTGGCGACGCCCGCGATGGACGAGGATGGACCGCCTCGGCTCGCCTTCCTCGACATCGGTGCGAGCGAGGAGATGTGGGAATATCAGGTTCTCGCGACCACGCTCGCCGAGGCCCTGGAAAGCTTTGGCCAGCTCTATCGCGACCGCGGCGATGGAGAGAATGTCTTCGACGAGTTGAAGAACCAATGGGGCTGGGGCGGCTTCGTCACGCATGACCTGGCGCGCTGTCGTCTGGCGGCCCGCCTCGTGGCGTTGTTTTATGATTGGTGGAACATCTTCACGCGCTTGGCCGAGCCGGATCGTCACCGAGAAGCGATCACGAGCCGGCCATTGTTGTTGCACGCCATCGCCGAACGGGTGCGCCATGCGCGACAAACGACGATCAAGATCACCAGCACGCACGCCAAGTCCGTTCCCGCTGCAAAGGCGCTTCGAGCGGTAGCCCTATTCCTGAGGCGGTTGGTCACAAATGCGGAGCAGTTGACGCCCTGGCAGCGTTGGCGCGAAATCCTCTCCCGCGCCTTTCAAGCCTTCCTCAAAGGCCGCGCCCTGCGCGCGCCGCCGCGCTTATGTCCATCTTGACGCAACCGCAGATTGAACCCCCCCGCTTCACGAACGACGATCAGAGCCAACTGCCGAATTTAGGTTGAAATATGCCTTCGTTAAATGGCAATCGCCCTGAATTGGTTTTACGCCGAAACCTGGCCAAAAGTTGAACACATTTGGTGGCGCGGCATTATGTGGATCGAACGTTGCTGAATGAAACGTGCGCCGATTTGCATTATGAGAATACCAAAGTTTGGCGGTATCATAAATCTTGCCTATATCACCTCCTTCGCTTTTTGCTTGAACCTTAACATAAGCATAAGCGCCGAAGAAATCATCGTTAGATTTGTACATTTCCACTTTACCGTTCTTATGAATTTTGTAAGTTCTTGTAATACCTCCATCTGTGATGACGGCAAAACGCTCATTATACCATTTGACAAATTCGGATAACGAGCCGCCATATGGTGGGTTATCAAAATCATAATCATCTTCTTTATTTTTGTCATCTGCAAACAGCTTCGTGACATTCGTCGGATGCTCATCTATTGACATGGCGCGCCTCCCATCACGAGAACATATCATTTGCCTTAGCTGATGGACGACGGTCGTATAAATCCATGACCTTCCTGGCTTCCTCAAGATCGATAAGCAAAAGGCCGTGAGCGTAGTGCGCTGAAATTTCGCCCTTATTGACACGATATCTGATAGCTGCGGCTGACCTCTTTAGCTCCCAGGAAGCCTCATTTATGGTGCGCAGCGTTGGCTCTAGGACTGTTTGGACGCTCATAGATCGTTCCCCCGTAGGAAGAAGTTGCGTTGTAATAATGTAGCAGAAAAACGAGTAGAGCGCAAGAACAAAATAAGTACGATGGCCATTCGATGTAGTAACCGTAAGTAGAGAAAGTAAGCAAGGAAGTTTCTGCTTGTGTGACAAGGCAAGGTATGCTATACCTATATATAGAGGGAAGGGAAGTACCTTATGGCCACTGACCTAGACAACCCTAAAGAGCCAGCGTCGAAAAGAGCAGAGCGCATGTGGCGCAACAATGCTCTGTCAAAGAAATACAGAGATGGAAAGTTGCCATTTGTGGCTATTGTGAACCCGAATGATATCGATTATGAAAAGCGCAAAGTGTATTTATCTAATGAGCAACTGCCCGAACTTGGATCAACTCTTCCTACAGATGAAACAGAACAGAAATTGGCGCGCCTACGAAAAGAACGCCGTTTGAGAGAAATATTGGCTCCTCGCTGAATGGAGTGGGTAAGGCCGTTTTTTGGGTTGGCTTGGGGAGCGATCGGTTGGGATCGAGTTTATTGTGAGGGGATGCGAGACACCGATCTTTTCCAGTTGGCCCTTGGGTTGCAGTCGCCGTGGACGGTGACGCGGAGCGAGTTTGCGGTCGAGGATGGTCGGCTCGATTTGGATGTGGATTTTCCGCGCGGGAGCCGGTTCGCCTGCGCCGAGTGCGGACGCGAGGGTTGCGCGGTTCACGACACAAAGGATGAAACGTGGCGGCATCTGGACTTCTTCCAGCATCGCACGCTGTTGCACGCTCGTGTGCCGCGAGTGAGCTGTCCGAACTGCGGGGTGCGCAAGGTCGCCACGCCGTGGGCTCGGGCGGGTTGCGGGTTCACGTTGTTGTTCGAGGCCTACGTGCTGGCGCTGGCCAAGGCGATGCCGATCGCCAATGCGGCCAAGCGGCTTGGCGAGCACGACACGCGCTTGTGGCGGATCGTCGAGCATTACGTTTGGCGCGCGGTGGAGGCGCTGGATTTGTCGCAGGTGCGGCGCATCGCCGCCGACGAAACCTCGGCGCGGCGCGGCCACGACTATGTCAGCCTGTTCGTCGACATGGCGCGGCGCAAAGTCATCTACGTGGCCGACGGCAAGGACGCCGCGACGGTGAAGGAATTCGCGGATTTCCTCGAGGCGCACGGCGGCAAGCGCGAGGCGGTCACCGACGCCAGCATCGACATGGGGGCGGCGTTCGAAGCGGGGATCAAGGCGAACTTCGAGAACGCCGAGATCACGTTCGACAAATTCCACGTCATCAAACTCGCCAACGAGGCCGTCGACCAGGTGCGACGCGAGGAAGCGCGGAACAACTTCCAGATCAAGGGCCGGCGCTACATCTTCCTCAAGAACGTCAATCATCTGACGCAGGAGGAGAAGGAAGCGTTGTCAAGATTGGAAGCGCAGAACTTGGACACGATCCAGGCGATGCAAATCCGCATGAACCTGCAACAGCTGTTCACGATGGACGCCAAGACCGCCCGACGCTTCCTCGATCGCTGGAACGCCTGGGTTCAGGTCTGCGATCTCGGCCCGATGAAGCGACTGGCCAAAACGATCATGGCCAAGGCCGAGGGCATTCTCAGATCGATCGCCACCGGCCTTTCCAACGGCGTCCTCGAAGCCATCAACGGCAACGTGCAGGCCGCCAAGCGCAAGGCCAAAGGCTACCGAACCAAGCGAAATCTCAAAGCCGTCGTCTACCTCATCGCCGGAGACGTTCTGGCCAATTCACCCACTTGAAATAGCGACGAGCCGAAATATTCTCATTCCTATATGAAGACCTGAAGCGCAAGAAGCTGTTGGCAACATTGGTGCAGAGCGCAAAGCCACTAACCATTGAAGAGAAGTTACGCAGGCTGAAGTTGGAGAAGCTTAAGCGTCTTGAGGCCATGTATGGTGCGCAACGTGGAGGGAAATGACAATGACGACACAACATGAGAAAATGCTTCTGAGAGAGGCATATGAAGCACTTGACTTCTCCATACTACCTGATGACATATTGTTCGCTAAAGGTGATAATGCACTTTGCTGGCGTACTGATGAGGAAGGGGCCGCGCTCAAAGCTGAGAAAGCAAAACGCACAGCCATCAAAGAGCAACAGAAAGCACGCCAAGAGCAAGAGCGCGCTACAAGGCTCTACGCCCAAAAATCATCAATTCAATACTCCGATACCTTAGCCAATGAAATCTGTGAGCGCGTTTCCGCCGGCGAACTATTGATCAATATTTGTAAGGAAGATCAAATGCCCCTCTCCAAGAACGTGAGGCGGTTGCTGACTGATCACAAAGACTTTGCGCAGCTATTCAAGATCGCTATCGCTGACAGGCTCTTTATCTTTGAGGAAGAGACGGTCCAACTTGCTGACGACAAATCCCAAGATATTTCTAAGAATGGGAAGCCCAACGCCGTCTCTGTGCAGAGAGCCAAGGTCCAGATCGATATCAGACTGCGGCATCTAAAGGCTCATCAGCCAAAGGTCTGGGGTGATAGCGTTACTGTTAACAATGTGAACGAAAGTGAGGATTTATCTGGCATGGACGACATAGAGATTGAAGAGCACATTGCGGAATTGGAACGCAAGTCGGCGTCTGTGAAACGCGGCACCATTGGCAACGATATCGGATCGTATCGCGAGAGGGATAACGTGACCGAGTTGAAGCCATAAAGGAGACACTTACTGAAAAACCGAAAGTCCCCTCGCCGGGGGCACTTACGGAAAAACCAGAAAATAATCGGGTCGCGGCGCGACCAGGTTTCGCAATTCCGAAACCTTCACTTCAAGAAGCTGGAATTGATCCGATATGGAAGCGCGCTACGTCTTATCTGCCTCAGCGCACTTGGTTAGATAATCGAGCGCCATTTGGAGCCTTTCGATACGAAGGTCTTTAACCTTGCCAGATCGTTTAAGGTTGACGATTTCGTCCCTATGGTTTCGGAGTTTTTGCTTGTGTTTGGCGAGTTCGAGGCCCTTAGGGTCTGGGGGTTTATCCGCCGGCGAAGTGCGTGAAGTGCGCGGCATTTTTGACTTCCTTTCGGCAACGAACCAAGTGCCCCAGCTGGGGACTTCCGGCGTATTCGGGTGCGAAACGCGCTGGTGTCTGGCCATACAGCGGGCGCGTCAAATGCTTTCTATGATCGTTCGTATCGAAAGTCAAGCCAATTCTTAAAATAATTATCACTATGCTCCATTAAAGCTTGCGAAAGTGAGTTGATTGCTTGCCTTACATATAGATATACTCTCTTTCGTAAGCAAGTGACTTCCTTTCTTGAGAGTGCTATGATAGCCGTCAAGCCAAAACGGCGCGCGACCAACTCCCAGTTGATATCAGTTAGATAGCTCTTAAAATGTCAAAAATGACTAATGATAACAATACATTAGCTATCACTTTCCTGCCCGATCACGGCAAGCTCGCGCCCTGGCGCTTCGTCGTGTTCGAAGGGAACGCGCGCGACCGCGCCGGCCGCACCGCGCTCGACATCCTGCTCGAGGACAAGCCCGATCTCGACGAAGGGGCCCGCGCGGAGGAGTTGCGCCGCTTCACCCGCGCGCCCCTCGTCGTCGGCGTCGTCTCGCGCGCCGCCCCGCACGTCAAAATCCCCGAGTGGGAGCAGGTCCTCTCCGCCGGCGCGGCGTGCATGAACCTGATCGTGGCCGCGCGCGCGCTCGGCTTCTCGGCGACCTGGCTCACCGAATGGCCGGCCTACGACGCGCGCTTCCGCGCGGCGATCGGCCTCGCCGAGCACGAGCGCATCGTGGGGTTCATCCATATCGGCAAGGCGGTCGCGATCGAAGACCGGCCGCGCCCGCCGCTTTCGGAGATCGTGACCACATTTCCGGGCTGAGGCGCCGATGTTTTACGAGACCGGCAAACGCGACAAGTCGAAGCTGCCGCACGATCCGTTCAAGGCGATCGTCGCCCCGCGTCCGATCGGCTGGATTTCGACCCGGGCGCTCGACGGGCGGATCAATCTCGCCCCCTACAGTTTCTTCAACGGCTTCTGCAGCCTGCCGCCGATCGTCGGCTTCTCCAGCGAGGGGTGGAAAGACTCGGCGACTTTCGCCAGGGAAAGCGGCGAGTTCGTCGCCAATCTGGCCACGCGCGATCTGCGCGATCCGATGAACGCGACCTCGGCGCCGCTGCCGCGCGGCGACAACGAATTCGCCCATGCAGGGCTCACGATGGCCGCGTGCCGCCTCGTTTCCGCGCCGCGCGTCGCCGAAAGCCCGGCCTCGCTCGAATGCAAAGTGGTCGAGGTCGTCGAGATCAGGACGCGGAGCGGGGCCTGGAGCGGCAGCGTGCTGACGCTCGGCGAAGTCGTCGCGGTCCACATCGACGAGGCCTATATCCGCGAGGGCCGCTTCGACACCGCCCATGCCCATCCGTTGGCGCGTTGCGGCTACCAGGACTATGCGGCGGTCGAATCGGTGTTCGCCCTCGCGCGTCCGAAGGGCGGCGGCGACGTCTGAGCTGAGGCGGGAAGCGGCGCGCGCGTTCGCGACTTAGCGACATGGAAGGAGAAAAAACACAAGTGAAATGTCAATAAAAGGCGCCGTCAGGGTGACGCCCAAAAGATGCGCCGCCTCCATCGCCGCCACGCAGCGCGGCAACTTGGCGAAGAAATCGACGAGCCCCCCACACCGCAACTTGGCGCGCGACGACGAGCACGCCCCTTGCGTCGACGGGGTGAGCCTGCAGAATGTTCTTCCCCAGATCGAGCCCGACGCGCGTGACAGACGAAAGATCAATGATAGACTTGCCCATGGACGGCTTCGGTATCACGCTCGAACGCGGCTAACATCCAGACCCGTCGCGCCTTGAGATGAAAACACTCGCGGACCATAGCCATGGATAAGAACAGAATTCTCGCTTCCGCAAAGGAAATCAGGGGCACGGCAAGGGAAGCGATTGGCAAGACGATCTGGGCGGCCGCCAGAGTCTCGACTGTGCGGGTTTGGCGAGCGTGACGCTTGAAGTCGCAAGGCCGGAAGGCGAGAACTCGGAGCGAAGCGCCCGCCCAACAGACGGCCGAGATGCCGCTTCCCTCCGATCCGAAAGTCTTTTTCCTTGGTGGGTTATTCGCGCTGGCGCTGCTCACGATGGCCTACGTCGCCGCCGAGATAGTATTACCGTTGGTCCTTGCGTTCACGCTCAAGCTCCTGCTGCAACCAGTCATGCGTATCCTGGAGCGGTTCCGCGTTCCAAGGGTGGTCGCAGCGCTGTTGCTTATTCTTGCATTGTGCGGAACGATTGTCGGCTTGGTAACGGCAATATCGGGTTCCGCTGGCAACTGGGCGGCGAAGCTTCCAGAGGGCGTTCCTCGGCTTGAAGAGCGGTTGAGTTTCTTGGGATCGCCAATCACTTCATTGCAGAAATTTGTGCGACAAATAGACAGTATTGGGGCGACCGGCGCGCGAGCGGATACGGCAGGTCCTATAGGAGGCGCCGCTCTCCTCACGACGCTATTCACAGGCACACGGAGCTTCGCCGGCGGCCTGTTCACGACCGTGCTGTTTTTGTATTTTCTGTTGGTATCGGGCGACACCTTCCTGCGGCGGCTTGTTGAGATACTCCCGCATTTTCAAAGTAAGCGGCAGGCAATCGAAATTTCACAACAAATAGAAACCGATATTTCCGCGTATCTGATTACAATTACTCTCATGAACGCGGCGGTCGGTATCGCCACAGCTCTGGTGATGTGGGGCACAGGGGTTGGGGACCCGATCCTCTGGGGAACAGTCGCCTTTCTGTTGAACTATGTGCCGATCCTAGGCCCCTTCCTGGGCGTCATCATCTTTTTGCTCGCCGGCTTGCTGACAATTGACAGGCCGTTGGAGGCTTTTCTCCCGGCGGGGCTCTACCTAGCCCGCATTATGCAGCGCCGTGACGTTTTCGGCGGCGCGTTCTGGTGATTTTTCGGAACCGCGCTTGCTCGCGGACGCGCGGCATCGTCTCCGGCTTTGGGCCTGAAACGGGTGGAGGCGTTTGCGGGTTGAAGGGATGGGTTTGACGTTCGGGGCCGCTCACGCCCCGTGTTTCAAGTGACGAGGCGCGGGATGCGCTGGAGGGCGAAACGCAGGATTTCCTGGCCGGGGCACGAGGTCGGCAGATGGACGCGGATCATGGTTTTCATCTCGACGACGCGGGCGGCGATCTTGACGAGGCGCAGGCGCAAGGTGTCGAATTGGGCAACGCGCCACATCGAACGCCTGGGCATCGATGCGCGCAGCCCCCACATCAGCCAGTAGGCGCCGGCGTGCAGGAAAAGCCGAAACTGATTGGCGGTCGCCTTGGTGCATGAGGTGCGATCCGACGCCAGATGCGTCTTCCAGGATTTGATGTGGTTTTCGGCCTGGCCGCGCCGGCAATAGACGTCTTCGTAGAGCACGCGAGCGTTGCGCTTGTTCAGATTGGTGACGACGAAGCGCGTGTCTGATCCTTCCGCGCCCGCTTCGACCCGGGCGATGATCCGCTCGACCCGGCTCCAGCTTTGCGCGCCGTCGAAGAACTCCTTGAAACGACGAAGCTTGCCGTCTCTGGGCGCGGCTTCGAACCGTGCCTTTACACTGGCTTCGAGACTTTCGACATGCCGGCGCAACGTCGTAGTCGGCGCGACGCCGAGGATGTAATCGAGGCCGCTCGCCCGACACCAGTCGAGAACCTCGGGGCCGCAGTAGTGGCTGTCGGCGCGCAGAAGGATCTCGGTGTTGGGCCAATGGGCTCGGATCGCGCGCAACAGCCGGCGGAGGAAGGGTTTGATCTCCTTGCCGCTCGGCCGCTTGGCGGGACGAAGCACGGCAGTGACGAAGCGGCCCTCGCCGTCGAACACGACGATGGGCTGAAAGCCGTATTCGTCGTAATGCGCGTTGAACAACCGCAACTGCTGCCCGCCATGGACCGCGTCGAACGTGTCGTCGATGTCGAGGGTGATCCGTTTGGGAACCTTGTGAAAGGACTCGCAATAGAGATCGACCATCGCGCGACCCATCCGCAACAGGGCGCGAACCTCCGGCAGATTTTCCAACCGCGAGATCGTCGACTGCGAGCACAGTTCGCGATCCGACGGCGTCAGATCGAGCGCCATCTTGAACATCGGATCGCTCCGCAGGCAATTGGCGTCGTTGCCGTCCTCATAGCCCGCCGCGATCATCAGCAGCCGAAAGCGGATGATGTCGGCAAGGCTGTGGGTGATCTGATCGGGCGCGCGCCGGTCCACCATGCAGGCGGCGAGCCGATCGGCGACGCGAAGGCGCTGGTCGACCTCGCGCAACGCCAGAACGCCGCCATCCGACGACAGCAAGCCGCCGTCAAACTTGACCTCGACGCGCTTGCCCGAAACAGGTGACAACCCAGGCAACGGCAACATAGGATCGTTCATGGCGGGTGCGGCCTCGCTGAAATCGCGTGAATCGGCTTAGACAACCAAATTACACACGAAATCAGCTATTTACGCCACACCCGCCAACCCGCAATGCATAATCCGGGTTAGGAATTCATCTGGTTGAGGGCGAGACCGTGACACCGCTGCTTCTAGCCAGACGCTTCACCCTCAATCCCGTTCTTGTCATATTGTCGCTGGTCTTCTGGTTCTGGATGTGGGGCATTCCCGGCGCGATGCTCTCTGTGCCGATGCTAGCCGTTACAAAGATCGTTTGCGATCGAGTGCGACCGCTTGCCGCTCTCGGCCATTTTCTTCACGGTTGAAGTCCGGGCACGGTAACCGGGGTTACCGGCACGAACCGCGCCGCGATGCAGGCGTCTGCAAGGGGCGGGCAATTTCCGGGATCGACTCACTTGGGGCCAAGCTCCCGCGCCCATCCCCGACGACCATCAGATCAAAGCCGCCCCATGAGCAACAGTACGACGAGGACGATCACGATGACGCCAATGACACCGACGCCGCCGTGACCGTAACCGTACCCGTAGCCGCCAAAGCGACCGCTGAAGCCACCAAGCAAAAAGATGACAAGGATGATGACGAGTATGGTTCCGATCGACATGAACTACCTCTGGTTGCAGCGCCTATCCGCCCTAACTGAACGTCAGCTGATCTAAATTGACGATGACTGCTGGTGTGCTTTGCATTATCGCCACATACGAGGAACTCAGCAACGGTTCGGCGCGAGTATCCCGTTTAGGGGCATTGCTAGGATTTTGAGGAGGAAATCATAGACAAGGATCGCATCATCGGATCGGCGAAGCAAGTCAAAGGCGCGGTGAAGCAGGTCGTCGGCAAGGCGGTCGGTGATGCAAAGCTGGAGTCGGAAGGCAAGGCCGACAAGATCGAGGGCAAGGTTCAGAACGCTGTTGGCGGCATCAAGGACACACTCAAAGCGAAATAAGCGTCGCGCGCTGCGGCTACCAGGATTACGCGGTCGTCGAATCGGTGTTCGCGCTCGCGTGTCCGAAGGGTGGCGGCGACGTGTGAAGCCCCGCCGCCCGGCGGAAACTATGGCAAAGGGTTGGTCGCGCGTTACGGCGACCCGAGTTCGTCCAGGACGGACCAGACGAATTGCGGCGCTCGCTTCACCATGAAGTGAAATTTCTCTTTGTCGAGAGCGGCGAGTTCGCAAGCCTCGACGGCTCTGGCGGCAGTCGTTCTGGGCGTCTCGTCGATGAGCGACACGGCGCCGAGCGTCTGACCCTCGCGGATCGTCCCGGTGGCCTTGCGCCTGGCCGAGAGCTCGATCTCGCCCTTGAGAACGACATACATGGAGCGCGGCGGATCGCCTTCGCGGAAAATGACCGCGCCGGCGGGAAAATCCATCACGGTTCCCAGCGCCCGCGCGAGCGGCCGGAAATCGGCTTGCTCCTCCAGGCTGGTGGTCTTGGCCGGCGGCTCAGTTACAGCGACGTTCATCGGATTCTCCAATGCGAAATTGGCGAGCGCCATCGTCTATTCGATGCAATGCTTGCAGAGATTTGCAACGCCTGCTGTGAGCCGCGTCACAATCCAACATCGGAAGCGCCTCGGCGCCCTCCGCGGTATGAAGCTCGACCGTCTGCGAGCCGAGATCGGGGCCGTCGCTCCAGGCTGCGCCTGGGGTCCCGATGACGGCGGTCGAATCGCGGGCGCCGGCAAGGCAGGCGGTTAGACGTGTCCGCCCTTGGCTCGCGCGGAGACCGAGAGCACCTCGACGATGTCGTTCGCGGCATCGCCGAGCGCCGACACGGCCTTGGCGAGCGCCAGCGTCAGCTCGCGGTTGAGCCCGAAGGCCGGCGGCCCGAGGATGCAGCGCCAGGCCTCGATATCCTGGGGGTCGGCCCGCCGCTTGGTGTCCGCGTAATCGATCATCGCGCAATAGCAGATGCCATTGTGGTTGCAGCGGATGTCGAACCGCACCTCCGCCTGCGCTGTCGACGGCTGCAGGATCTCAGCGCCGGGAAGCGTCGAATACGGCATCGCCGGCGGCGCGTCGAACGGCACATAGGGCACGACGTCGAGGATGTAGTTGATGAGCCGATAGTCGGCGACCGCGGCGGAATAGGCGGCCGCCCACGCCTGATCGCCGGTGCGCGGCGACGCGAACAGGCAAGCGCTCGCCCGGTTCCCAAGCAGCTTCGCCACGTCGTAGCTGAGGTAAGTCGCGATCCCGGAACCGAGACTGTGCCCGCAGACCGTCACCGTTCCTTCGGCGCCGACGACGCTCGCTATTCCGTCGGCCGCCTTGGTCCCGACCTGGATGCCGGTGAGGCCAACCAGCGTCATGCTGTCGTAAATGCTCCAGAAGCCCTGCTCGACTTTCGCGCCCGGCGACGAAGGCGCGTCGCGGGGGACGAAATCCGCGTCGATGACCCATTCGGCGAAGCCGCTCGTCCCGCGAATGGCGGCGGCGTAGCGGGTCGGGTCCGCGTGGTTGCGCGCGAGAAATCCATAAAAAACCGGCTTGCCGGGCTGCACACAATTCAAGGCGCCTGCTGGCAGAGCCGACGCGTCGGGCAGGATAGAGTCGAACGCGAGCAGATGGCCGACGACGTCCCAGCCCGCCGTGGCGATCCTCGGCTCGCTTTGCGGCGTGGTCGAGCCTTGAACATACATGCCCTCGGCGAAGGCGACGAGAAAACCGTAGTCCACGGCCTCTTGGTCTGTGATCGGCATGGGTGCGTTCCTCAAGTTTGCGGTGTTAATAGCGTTCCTTCGGCCGGTCGAGCCTCCCCTGTCTACATAGACCGTCGTTAGACGCGCGTCCTTGCGGACGTCCTATGGCGGGAACGCCCGGTCAGGTCCCCTGTCCGCTCGGTTGCGGGGGCTGTGGCGGCTGGCGTTGCATGGCGAGCGTTTGCGGCTGCCAGGCCTTGTGCTCGCCGTTGAGCAGGTCTTCCGTGGCGGCCACGAGTTCGGCCAAGCCGACCGGGCGCGTTTTGTCCTGCGCCTTGATCTTTTCGAGGCTATCCTGCGTCGCGACGTAGAGGGAGATGAGGTATTTGCGCCGGTCGAAGAGATTGAGGCATGCGAGCCGGCGCTGTCACGACGCGAAGGCGGGGCCGCGTCTCGCGGCCGCGGCGGCTGCGCGCGGGGCCCGCCGGAGTGGGCGGCGCCGCGCGCCATGGAAAGGCCGAACCCGCCGGCGCGCTCTCGTCCCGCTGTGCGACATTCCCGCCCCTCGAGAATTCATCCATCAAATCATTGTCCAGCGTGCCACGCGCCAATCCCGGCGGCAAGGCCGAGTCCGGGTTGGGCGTCCTCGGGAGCGTGGCGCCGGACCGCCTTGTCGCCCCAACCCATTTGGGCGCCCGCTTCGGTGGCCGTTTACCATAACGCCCTTGTCCGAAACATTTTCTTGCTGAATATCGAAATTACGAGTACGATTGTGTTCTATGAAAGACAAATCAACAGCACCGCGCTACAGACCGATCACAGCCAGGGCGCCAAGCGAGGCCTTCGTGCGCCGTTCGCGCGCTCGGGCGACAGTCCAAAGCAGGTCGGATGGAAATGGCGCCGTAAAGGCTTGAAAGGATTGAATCCGCGCCCGGAGATGGCGCGCCGGGGAGGGTGTCGGAGCGGAGGCCCGCCCGCTTGGCCGGGAATTTGCCCCGGTTACGATTTTGGCACCCAACGCCTTGAAATCGTTCGCGTGGCTCACAAAACTGCGCGGCCTTGCGCGGCGCGGGCGGGGTCGGCGGAAAACGACGCCCGGACATCCGTCGAAAGGTGCAGATTTTGGCGCCCAAGCGACTGAAAAGACTGTCTCGTTGAACAATTTTGCGCCAGCCGTCAGCCCCCGCCGCGCCTCACGCGCCCTTCTCCCGCAAGACCCTCGCGAGCGCGATGTAGTCCGTCTTGCCCGAGCCCAAGAGCGGGATCGCGTCGAGCACGATCACCGAGCCGGGGAACATGATTTCGGAGGCGCCCTTGATCTTCATCCAGGTCAGCGCCTCCATCCGGGTAGCGTTCGCACGCGTGGTGGCGAGGATCACGCGCTCGCCCCGCTTCGGGTCCGGCGCCGCAATCGCCGCGACGAGGTCGTCAGGCCACAGGCCCGAGAGGAGGTCCTCGACGGCGCCGAGCGAGACGAGTTCGCCGGCGATCTTGGCGAAGCGCTTGGCGCGGCCCTTGATCGCGACGAAGCCGTCCTGGTCGATCGTCACGATGTCGCCGGTGTCGTGCCAGCCGCCGGGCGGCGGCTCGAGTTCGCCGGGATTGTCGGCGCGGTAATATCCGATCATCACGTTGGGGCCGCTGACGTAGAGCCGCCCGCCCTCGTCGATGCCGGGCACGTGTTCGACCCGCGCCTTGACGAAGGGCAGCAGCCTGCCGACCGTGCCGATCTTGTTGAACATCGGCGTGTTGACCGCGAGCACGGGCGAGGCCTCGGTCACGCCGTAGCCCTCGAGCAGGCGCAGGCCGAACTTCTCCAGGTAGAGCCGGCGCGTCTCCGCCCTCAGGGGCTCGGCGCCGGCGATGACGTAGCGCAGGGAACGAAAGCCGTAAGCGTCCGCGTTGCGCGCATAGCCCGCCAGAAACGTGTCGGCGCCGATCAGCACCGTCGCCCCGACCCTGTCGATCAGTTCCGGGATCTGGCGGTAGTGCAGGGGCGTCGGGTAGAGGTACACCCTCATCACCGTCAGGAGCCCGAGCAGCAGTCCGCCCGTGAGCCCGAAGGCGTGAAAGACCGGCAGCGGGTTGAAGGCGACGTCGGTGAGCCTGAGGTCGAAACGCGCATCGATCTGGGCGATGTTGGCGAGCAGATTGGCGTGCGACAGCACGACGCCCTTGGGCACGCCCTCGGTGCCGGAGGTGAAGAGGACGACCGCCGGATCGTCGGGTTCGCGCCTCGCGAGGGCGCGCCCGGCCGTCAGCGCGGCGCGGAGCTTGTCGGTTCTGGTCGCGCTCTCGCGCACGTCCTCGAGCCAGACGATGCGGGCGACCTCGCCGATCGCCGCCGCGACCGTTCCAAGCTCGGCCTTTTCGACAAAGGCGCGCGATGTCAGCACGAGCCCGATTTGCGCCATCTGGCAGGCGGCGACGAGATTATGCGCGCCGGCGGTGAAGTTGAGCATGGCCGCCACGCGGCCGGCGGCCTGCAACGCCATGAACGTGACCGCCGCGCCGTTGGCGTTGGGCAGCATCAGGCCGACGACCTCGCCGGGCGCCGAGATGTCGGCGATCTTGCGCGCGAGCACGCCGACCCCGATGCGGAACATGCGCAGGGTCAGCGCCCCGCCGAGCGAGTCTTCGACGGCGACGCGCTTAAGGCCGCGCCTTTTCGCCGAATTCCTCGAACGCGGCGTGCAGCGTGCGGCGGATGTCGCTGGTCTCGAAGACGAGGTCGGCCATCATGTCGGAGAGCGCGGCGCCGGCCGCTCTCCGGTGCGCCCGGCCGCGCAGGCCCGCCGGCGTCTCGAGCCGTCGCGGCGGCAGGATCGTGACCGTCACCTTGGGAAAAAGCCGCCGGCCGACGTGGGCCGCCTCGAGGCGCGAGAAGACGGTGCGCTCCGAGCCGACGAGGCGCACGGGCGTCACCAGCGCCTCGCTCTTTTCGATCATCAGCGCGGCGCCCTCGTAAACTCTCATGAGGGGGGCGGTCAGGGCGACGCGCCCCTCCGGGAAGATCGCGAGCGCCCGGCCGGCGCGCGCCTCCTTGATGAGCGCGCGCGCCGTCATGGGCCGGGCCGGGTCGACGAGGCGAACGCGGGCGAGCTCGAGGAACGGCCGGATCCACCGGCGCCTGGCGAGGGCGGGATCGATCGCGAACAAGGGCGGCTCGTCCATCAGCGACAGGAGGATCGGGACGTCGAGGAAGGAGACGTGACAGACGGCGAGGACGGCGCGCTCGCCCGCCCGCGGCAGGTTCTCGATTCCCTTCACTTCGAGGCGGAACAGCGCGCCCCACAGCATGCGCAGAAAGAAGGCGAGGAAGTTCGCCGGCAGGCGGCGGAAGAAGTAGAGCGCGGCGACCACGTTGGCGAAGCCGAGGACGACGAGCGCCATCGGCTCCGAAAGGCCGACGACCTTGAGCAGGATCATGGTCGCGAGCGAGCCGCCGACCATAAAGATGTAGTTCAGCGCATTGACCGCGCCGATCACGCGTGCGCGCCGGTCCTCGCCCGCCCAGGCCTGGATCGCGGCGAAGATCGGCACGACGAAGAGGCCCGCCGCGGCGGAATAGAGGAAGATTTCGAAGGCGATGCGCAGGCCGAACGGGCTCGTGAAGAATTCGGCGAGCGGGACCTCTCGGCCCGCCGGCGCCATTGCGTTGGTCGCGAGGCCGAGGTCGATCGCGAGCGCCGCGATGACGATGAGCAGGAACGGCCCGGGCGCGAGCTCGATGCGGCCGTGCGACAGCATCGCCGCGCCGAGCGAGCCGGCGGCGACGCCGATCGCGAACAAGAGGTTGATCGCGATCTCGACGTCGATGCCCCCGCCGATGCGCGACTTTATGATGACCGGCACGAGCGACAGCGTGATCGCGCCGACCGTCCAGAACCAGCTGGTGCCGATCGCGGCGACCCACTGGCGGTCGTCGGCGCGCACCTCCCTGATCACCTGCCAGGTCGAAGCGAAGACGTTCCTGTGGACGCTCAGCCCCGGCGCGCCGACGCCGGTCGGCGGGATGAACCGCGCCGAAGCGTAACAGGCGAACGCCACGACCATGAGTTGCGTCACCACGCTCGCGGCCGAGCGGCCCTCGGCCGCCGCGAATCCGCCGACGACGAGCCCTAAGATGATCGCGCCGAAAGTCGCGCCTTCGACCAGCGCGTTGGCCGAGACGAGCTCCTCGCGGGGCAGGTGGTCGGGCAGAATGCCGTATTTGATCGGGCCGAACAGCGCCGCGATGCAGCCGAGCCCGAACAGCGCGACATAGAGGAGCGTCAGCGAGGAGAGGACGAACCCCGCCGCGGCGATCAACTGCACGCCGATCTCGGCGAACTTGAGCCGCCGGGCGACGAACGCCTTGTCGTTGGAGTCGGCGATCTCGCCGCCCAGCGCCGAGAGCGGGATCGAGGGCAGCACGAAAACGATGGTCGCGACGAGGATCTCGAGGCTGCTGTTCTCTCCGCCGAATCGGAACAGGATCAGCATCGCCAGCATGTTGCGGACGAAATTGTCGTTGAACGCCGAGAAGAACTGGCACCAGAACAGCGGCGCGAAGCGCCGCGAGGTCATCAGGGCGCGGAACATGAAGGCCGGGCGTCCTCGAGGCTCAAGGTGAGCGGATGGACGCCGAAATCGCCCGGCGCGTCAAGCGGGCGAAGAGGTCAGGTCCGCTTACTGCAGGAGGTAGCGGACGCCGACGAGGATCTGCTGGGAGACATTGTTCTGCTTCACCGTCAGGCCGGTCTGCGGATTGACCAGCAGATTCGATTGGCCGGCGTTGAGGTAACGGTAGCCCACGTCGAGCGTCGCGCTCGGGCTCAGCTGGAAGCCGAAGCCGGCCGCGAGCGCAAAGGCGAAGCGGTAGGTCGTCGCGTTGATCGAACCGTTCCAGTTCTGCGCCGCGAACGGAATGGCGGGCTGCGGATTGATCGGCTGTCCGGCCGGGTTGACCCACACGGCGGGAAAGGCGCCGTTGGACGTGAGATTGGCCGCATAAGGGAGGCCGTTCGCGGTCTCCAGGAAGCTGGCGCTCCCCTGCGGGAAGCTGACGTTGAGGCCGACGCCTCCGCCGAGGTAAGGCGTGAACCCGCCGTAGGTCCCGAGATCGACATACCCGTTCGCCAAGAAGGCGTCGTTGTGCTGGCTCAAACTCGTCGTCCCGGCGCAGGTATTGGTCGGATCGTAAAGATATCCAGCCGGCGCGCCGGTGATCGGGTTCGCGACGCCTTGCAGCCCGTAAGGGCAGATGACGGCGAAGGAGCGCGTTCGGCTCGGGCTGGTCCAATAATCCCAGGTCGCGTCCATCCGCACGATATTGTTGATGCGGTAGCCGAACCCGAGGTCGCCGGTAAATCCGGCGCCCGATCCGCTGGACGATGTTCCGGACGCCAAAAAGCCCGGCGGCAGCGAGGATATCGTCGGCAGGACGATCGTGGGCGCGTTGGTGAAGCCGACTCCGACGTCGCCTCGGACGTACCAGTTCGAGCCGACCTCGATCGCCGTCGGGCCTTGCGAGGCCGGAAAGCTCATGGGCGGCGCCGAGCCGAACAGGTCGGCGGCGCCGGCGGGCGCCGCCAAGGTCAGGCTCACGAAAGCGGCGGATAGGACAAGTCTCATTGGTTCGCCCCGGAATGCCGCGCAGACGAAATGGAAACCGCGGCGTCGAAGGTCATCCTGCAGAAGAATGCTTAATCAGGACTTAATCGTGACTTGATCTTCTAATTATAGACCGTCGATTTCAACTAGTTATCAAGAAATGACGTCTGCTCGATGAATAGAGACAGGCGCTTGGCGAAGTTTTGCCTCAGTTTGGTCAGCGGCGGCCGGGTCCGCCGCCACGACGGCTTCTCCGGCGCCTCCGCCCAGTCCGGCCATGGGGAGGCGGCGAACCAGTCGCGATAATTCTCGGCGAAGCGCGCCTCGCCCCGCCAGGCGGCGAACTCCCAGGGCTTCGGCGCGTTGACGAAATGCAGGACGAGCGGATCGACCCTTCGCTCGAGGTCGAGCAGGAAGAAATCGCCCATGAAATTGTAGCGCGGCGACAGCGGCGCAAAGCGGCCGCGCAACGTGGCGTTGAGCGCGTCCTGCTCCATGAACGGGAAGCGGTCAGGCGTATCGCGCAACGCCCGGGTCACGCGTTCGGTCAGCTTCTCGGCGCGCCAGGCGGCGCGGTCGATCGCCATCAGGCCGGCGTTGAAATAGGGCCTGTCGAGCGTCAGGCCAAGGCCGCGTCGAGATCGCTGGAACTGCCGCGCCAGGGCGTCGCCCTTGAAGTCCATCAGAAAGATCATGTCGTAGGCGGCGGCGAGCGGCCGGCCGCCGAGCTCGAAGCTTTCGAGCCGCTCGAGGCCCGGGCGCACGATCAGCATATCGGAATCGACGGTGACGATCCGCTCGAAATGCTCGGGCAGGATTTCGTCGAGGAAGAGTCGGCGAAAGACCGCGCGCGAGAAGCGGCCCCTGCCGGCGAGTTTTTCGTCGAAGCGGGAGAAATCGAGGGTGACGAGCCTGATGCGCTTGCGCAACGAGGCCGGCAGCCTGTCGAAGCCCGGCGTCACGTCGTCCGGCTCGCAGACAAGGAAGATTTCGTGCTCCGCGTCGGGCTCGGCTTCGATGAGCGAGGCGATGGCGCGCACCGCGGGCGGAAAGAACGTTCGGTCCGGCGTGAAGCAATAGGCCGTGCGCAAACGGTCCCCCTGAAGCCCTCGATGCGCAACCGCGCATTCCGGGAGCGGTGTACCGGGAATCGGCCCTTCCCGATACTGCTGCGCCGCCGCGCCGCTGACGTCCGGTTCGGCTGCGGCGCGCTAGCGGGCGGTCGGCGATCCCGCCTGTCGCGCCGAAGCGCGCCGCCGGTCCGAGGCGCTGGCTGGAGGAGGGGGCGCACGCCCCGCGAGCGGAAGAAGAGATTGCGGGGCTGCCCCCTTGAACCGGAGCCGCTATGCTAGGTTGAGCCAAAGCGAAACCGGACGAGGAAAGCCCGATGGAATATCTGCACACGATGATCCGCGTCACCGACCTCAAGGCGACGATCGCTTTTTTCGAACTGCTCGGCTTCGTCGAGACGCGGCGCCTCGACAACGAGAAGGGCCGCTATACGCTGGTGTTCCTCGCCGCGGCCGGCGACGCCGAGCGGGCGCGCAAGGACCAGGCGCCGCTGATCGAACTCACCTATAACTGGGACCCGGAGGTCTATGCCGGCGGGCGCAATTTCGGCCACCTCGCCTACCGGGTCGACGACATCTATGCGATCTGCGCGAAACTGAAGGAGGCGGGCGTCACGATCAACCGCCCGCCGCGCGACGGCCACATGGCATTCATCCGCACGCCGGACGCGATCTCGATCGAGCTCATCCAGAAGGGCGGCTCGCTGCCGCCGGCCGAGCCCTGGGCTTCGATGGCGAACACCGGCGTGTGGTGATCCTCGCGCCGCCGCGCGCTCAGGCGATCGCGGCGGCGACGAGGTTGCGGAACAGCACTCGGAAATACTCCCGGTATTCCGGCGTCTGCACCATCAGGATGGCGAACAGGGAATCGCGCGGCGAGATCCAGAACGCTGTACCCATCATGCCGCCCCAGAAATATTCGCCGAGGCTCCCCGCCGTCGGCGCCTGCCCAGGCTCCGTGCGCACGGCGAAACCGAGGCCAAACCCATGGCCGGGCCATAACAGGTAGTGGTTCCGGTCGACATGGGCGCCGAGATGGTCGCTCGCCATGAAGGCGATCGTGCGCTGTCCGAGAATGCGCACGCCGTCGAGCGCGCCGCCGCCGCTCAGCATCGCGGCGAAGCGGGTATAGTCGGCGAGCGTCGACATGAGCCCGCCGCCGCTGGACTCGAAGCGCGGCGGCGCCGTCGCATTGACTGGGTCGACGCCGGCCGCGGTCATGAAGTCGAACGAGAAGGGTTCGGCGCGCCGCGCAAGCTTCGATTCCGGCGTGAAGAACGCCGTGTCGGTCATGCCGAGCGGTCCGAAGATACGCGCGCGAAGGACGTCGCTGAGACGCGCGCACTCGACGATCTCGACTATCCGTCCGAGCACGTCGGTCGAGACGCTGTACTCCCAGGCGTCGCCGGGCTGATGCATGAGCGGAAGCGCGGCGATCGCCTCGACATTTTCGGCGGTCGTCCTGTCGCGGTTCAGAACGTCGGCGGCCTTGGCCAGCTTCTGCACCGGCGAGCTGCCGGCAAATCCGTAGGTCAGTCCGGACGTATGGCGCATGAGGTCCTGGATGGTGATCGGCCGCCTGAGCGGCGCGAGACCGAGGTTTTCGCCGTTCGGGACGCCGACCTTCACATCCGCGAAGGCGGGGATGTAGGCCGACACGGGATCGATGATCGAAAGCCGCCCCTCTTCGACCAGCATCATCGCCGCGACGGAGACGATCGGCTTGGTCATCGAATAGATGCGGAAGATCGAGTCTTCGCTCATCGGCGGACCGTCGGGACGCAGCGAGCCGAGGCATTGCCGATAGGCGAACTTGCCGTGCCGCGCGATCAGCAGGGAGAGACCCGGCGCCTTCTTCTCCTCGACCTGGCGCTCCATCACGGCGGTCAGCCGCTCGAGCCTTTCGGGCGCGAAGCCGACGCGCTCGGAGGGAACATAAGGCAGGACGAAGGCGCTCATGACGGTCTCTCGGGTTCGAGAAAGCGCCGCGAGCATAGCCGCAGGCGGCCCGGGGGCAAGACAGCAGGTCGCCGCAGCGTAAACTGGACAGCCGCCGCCTCGCGCGGGACAAGACGGCATGAGCCTTTTCGACGACGCGAGTTCCAGGGACGAACCGCCGCCGCCGCTCGCCGACCGCCTGCGGCCGACGACGCTCGCCGAAGTCTCCGGCCAGGAGCATCTGACCGGACCGAACGGCGCGCTGACCCGGCTGCTCGAATCGCCGACGCTCGGCTCGATGATCTTCTGGGGGCCGCCGGGCAGCGGCAAGACGACGGTCGCCCGCCTCATCGGCGCGTCTCGCGCCGACGCCTTCGTACAGGTCTCGGCGATCCACTCGGGCGTGGCGGACCTGAAGAAGATCTTCGACGCGGCGCGGGCCCGGCGCGCGCAGGGGCAGGGCACGCTCCTCTTCGTCGACGAAATCCACCGCTTCAACCGCGCCCAGCAGGATTCCTTCCTGCCGGTGATGGAGGACGGAGCGGTCACTCTCATCGGCGCGACCACGGAAAACCCGTCGTTCGAACTCAACGCCGCGCTCCTCTCCCGCGCGCGCGTGCTCGTCTTCCGGCCGCTGACGCCCGAGGCGCTCGAGGCGCTTCTCGAGCGCGCCGAGCGCCTGCTCGGCAAGACCCTGCCGCTCGAGCCGCAGGCGCGCGAAGCCATGATCGGCATGGCGGATGGCGACGGCCGCGCCGTCCTGACGCTCGCCGAAGAAGTCTGGCGCGCGGCGCGGCCGGGCGAGACGCTCCACGCAACGCGGCTCGTCGAAGTCGTACAGCGGCGCGCGCCGATCTACGACAAGGCGCGGGACGGCCACTACAATCTGATCTCCGCGTTGCACAAATGCGTGCGCGGCTCCGATCCCGACGCGGCGCTCTATTATCTCGCGCGCATGTTCGACGCCGGCGAGGACCCGCTGTTCATCGCCCGGCGCGTCGTGCGCATGGCCTCGGAGGACATCGGGCTTGCCGACCCGCAGGCGCTGATCGTCGCCAACGCCGCCAAGGACGCCTACGATTTTCTCGGCAGCCCCGAGGGCGAGCTCGCGATCGCCGAGGCGGTGATCTATGTGGCGACCGCGCCGAAGTCGAACGCCGTCTACAAGGCTTTCGGCGCCGCGCAGGACTTGGCGAAGGCGCACGGCTCTTTGGCGCCGCCGAAGTCCATCCTCAACGCCCCGACGCGGCTCATGAAACGCGAGGGCTACGGCGCAACTTACGAATACGACCACGACGCGCCCGACGCCTTCAGCGGTCAGAACTGCTGGCCCGAGGCGCTCGGCCGCCGCGTCCTCTACGAGCCGGTCGAGCGCGGCTTCGAGCGCGAGATCCGCAAGCGGCTCGAGTACTGGGCGCGTCTCAGGAAAGAGCGGGGGCGGGAATAGGGGCGTAAATCAGACGCGCGCCGCCGTCGGCGAAAACGTTCATTTCGAGCCGGACGGGCGCGACCGGTCTGAGCAGGTGGGATCGAGGATGCCTTCGGCCGAGGCCTCGCTGAGCGATCCGGACGCGCTGGCGTAAGAGGCGAGAATCAGCGATTCGTCGTTATCCGCGATGCGGACCTGGGCGACCAAGATCATCAACCGGGCCGGGTTTCGAATCTTGTCGGCGAGCCCCTCGGCGGCGAGGCGAAACGGCTCGACGCCCGCAAGGTCCGCCCGCCCGGTTCGCAGCCCCCAGAACGCCGCGCCTGCAAGGGCGACGTCGACGCGCCTCCACTCTCCGATCGGCAGCCTGGAAGCGAGGACCGGCAGCCAGCGCTGAGCCGCAGGCGCCAGGCAACCCAAGTGGATGTGAAGCTGGTCCTGACTTCGCATAAGAGCAGAGTTGACCGCGAGCGCGAACTCGCTGGGTCGCGGGGGCCTGCCGCCGGGGCCCTCGAGAAGCGGACGCGCGCGCCAGGCGGCGTCAAAATAATTCGGCGCCTCAGGCGACTGCAGCCACGGGTCCTCGACGCCCACCACCCTTCGCGTTGGCGCCAGAATCGTGTCCGGCCGACCGAAGGGAGTGCGCAGAACGACGTATCCTCGCTCCTCTCCACCGGTCAAATCGACCAACAGGCAGGGAAACGGTGCCCCGGTGAGCTTGAAGTCGGCGACGCAGGCCTGAACGGCGAGCCAGAGCGTCTGGCGCACCGGCGAGGCCATGAGCAACCCGAGCGTTGAGAGCGCTAGACCACAAATGATCAGGCCGATGGCGAGGCTGACTGACAAACCGCGCAATGTTCTCAATCCCCACGCACCCGAGTCGCCCTTCGCCACGCTTGGCGCAGGCCTTTCCTTCCCCGACTTGTCAGAAATCCCAATTCATTGCAGATTTTCATTGGAACCAGCCGCTATTTGGCGGGGTCGGAGTGACCGCTACCCTCGACGCTCGATAGCCCAAATACGCGCAAGTCCCGGCCTGAACTATGGCGTTAGCCGATCTGCAATGCGGATGCCGCCCTGGGAGCAACCGCGAATGTTCGGATTTCGGTCTTTCCTCGGTGCAGAAAGAAGCCGAGAGAGTTCGACTGGTGGGGCGCCGCGATCATTGTCGTCGTGGCCGCGCTATGGACGGCGTTTCTTCATTTTTCGGACCTGAAAAGCAAGGTCGGAGAAGGAAAGGGCGGCATCGAAGGGGACAGTCGGCTCCTCCGCCTGCAGGAGGAAGCGGACAGCCTCTACCGCAAGGGGAATGAATCCGGCGACAATGGCGCCTCGGCTGCCGCCATTGACCACCGGAGACAGATCGCAACCCTCGTACCGCGCGATCGCTTTCCGCTCGACTGGGCGGCGACCGAGAACAATCTCGACAACGCTCCCGAAGCGCTCGGCGAGCGGGAGGGCGGGACGGCGCGGCTCCAGGAGGCGGTGGCGGCCTTTCGCGCGGCGCAAGAGGAGTGAACCCGCGAACTGAATCCGGTCCAATGGGCGGCGACGCAGAGCAATCTCGGCAATGCGTTGGTCGCGCTCGGGGCGCGCGAACCCGGAACGTCGCGGTTGGAGGAGGCGGTCGCCGCCTACCACGCGACGCTCAGCGAATATACGCGCGAGCGGGTTCCTCTCGATTGGGGGCAGGCCGAGAACAACCTCGGCAATGCGCTTGCGGCGATCGGGGAACGTGAGAGCGGAACGACGCAGCTCGAGGAGGCGGTCGCGGCCTATCGCGCCGCGCTCGAGGAGCGCAAGCGCGAGCGGGTTCCGCTCGAGTGGGCGGCGACCCAAATCAATCTCGGCAAGGCCCTCCAGAGCCCTCGGCGCGCGGGAGAACGGGACGGAGCATCTGGAGGAGGCGGTCGACGCGTACCGCGCTGCGGCTCAGGAGTTCACCCGCGAACGAAGACCGTTCCGGTGGGCGCTGAACGTGGGCGGCCAGGGCCTCGCGATGATGACGATCGCCGACCGCAAGAACGACGCGGCGACAGCCGAACAGGCCCTTGCCCAGATCAATACGGCGTATGATGCCATGCAGTCCATCAGGCAGAGCCAATACGCGAATTTCTTTGAGGCGCAGCTCGGCAAGGCGCGCGCGCTTGTCGAGCGTTTGAGCGGTCACTGAGCGGGAGCGGCATCCGCGGCCGCGAAGTCGTCACGGCCGATCGAAAGACGGCAAGAGGGGCCGAGGTCGCCTCCCAGCCAGATCGACCCGCGCGCGACGCAGCCGCCGGGTCTCCCCTCGAGACCGATTCGACTCGTTCGGCGAGCGCGCGTCGGACGATGCATGGCGCCGGGGCGGACGGCGGCCGCTTGCGCGCGGCCGAGCCGAGCGCTTCCTTTTCATCGGTGGGCGCGTCGCTCGTCCCGCGGTTGCGGGCGGCGGCGCCGCTTCATCAAAGCCGACGCGAGCGCCCCTGTTGTCGCCAAACCGTCATGAAGCGTGCTTACTGAATTGCGTACGGTCAACCAAACCATGCCGGACGGTGCGCGAATGGACATGAACGTTGTTGAAGCAGCCGACGGAGTGACCCACGTTGTGCTCGACGGCCGCTTCGATATTGCGGGCGCACAGGCGGTCGATTCCCGCTTCAGCGCCCTGGCGGACAGCAGCAAGTCCCTGGTCGTCGATCTCACCAAGGTTCCGTTCATCGCCTCGCTCGGCGTGCGCACGCTGATGGTGAGCGCCAAGACGCTCATTCGCCGCGGCGCCGACATGGCGGTCTGCGGCGCCGACGAAAACGTCGAGAAGGTGCTCCGCTCGACCGGCTTCGACGAGATCGTCGATCTCTACCCCGATTTCGCGTCAGCCGCCGCCGCGCTGACAAGCCGGCACGCCGCGTTCCCGAGCCGGAAGACATGAGCCTCGATCCGTCGCAGACCTGTTCGCGCGACTTTCCCGGCACGGTCGAGGCGGCCATGGACGCCGAAACGTGGTTGATCAGTCAATCCGACGCCCTGGGCCTCGCGCCGGACGCCGAATTTGCGATCAACCTCTGCCTGGAGGAGCTGTTCCTCAACGCGGTGCAACATGGCGGGGCGAATCGGGCGACGATTTCCATCTGCGCCGAGCCCGACGGCGCGCGCGTCGAGTTTATTGACGACGGCGCGCCGTTCGATCCCACCACCGCGCCGGCCAAGCGGATCAACGGGCCGACCGATGATTTTGAGATCGGCGGCTACGGCACGGGGCTGTTGCAGAAATTCACCCGGCGGATGAGCTATCGCCGCTCCGAGGGCCGCAACCGCCTCCTCCTCGAATTCGACGCCGAGCGAGACGCTGACGCCGGCCGCGAGGCGCTCCGCGCGACATGATCGATCCCACAGCGCTTCGCGCCGCCATCCGGGCGGCGAGCGCTTTCCGCGACCTCTCCGAAGCCGACGTTTCGTTTCTAATCGAAGCCGGCAACCTCGAGTCCTTCGAACCGGAGGCGATCCTCATGGTCCAGGGAGATCCGAGCGATTGCGCCATGCTGATCCTCGAGGGGGAGGTGACCGTCACCGTCGACAGCGTTCGCGGCATCATCCCCATTTCGACGCTGCGGGCGCCCTGTCTGGTCGGCGAGTTGGGCTCGCTCGCGGGGTTGCCGCGTTCGGCGACCGCGCGCGCATGCACAGTTGTCACTGCGTTGCGCATCGGACGCGCCGCGCTCCTTGAAGTCGCGCGCGCGACGCCCTCGCTGCTCATCGACGTCATCGGCCGGATGGGCGACCGCATGCGCAAGTTCAATGGGGCGATCGGCCTCTACACCCACGCGCTCGCCCAGCTCGAACGCCAGGAGTTCGACCCCGCTCTGCTCGAAGAGCTGCGCCATCCGATCCCGGACCTCGCCGATTTCGCGCAAACCTTCGGCCGCATGGCCGAGCAGATCATTTTTCGCCGCCAGCGCGACGACGAAATGGCGAGCGCAGCGGTCATTCAGCGCGCGCTTCTGCCCAAGGTCGCCGAATTCGCGGCCGGCTCCGGCCTCGACGTCGCCGCGGCGATGACGCCCGCGCGCGACGTCGGCGGCGATTTCTATGACCTCGTCCGCCTCGCGGACGGACGCGTCGCGCTCGGCGTCGGGGACGTCTGCGGCAAAGGCATGCCGGCGGCCCTTTTCATGGGCATCACCAAGACGCTCATCCGCATCAACCTGCGCGAGACGCCCGACCTGCCTGGGGCGATCCTGAAGGCGAACGTAAATCTCGAGAACAACAACGCCGCTCAGCTGTTCGCCACTCTGTGCTACGCCGCGTTCGATCCGCGCTCCGGCGAGGTCGAGTATTGCAGTTGCGGCCACCTTCCGGCGCTGATGCGGCGCGCCGACGGCGCTGTCGAAAAGCTGCCCGCGGGTGGTCTGCCCGTCGGCCTCTTCGATCAGCTAAAGCTCAAGACGCGCCGCGCGGCGATGCGCCCCGGCGACCTCCTGTTTCTCTACACCGACGGCGTCACCGAGGCGGTCGACGCGCAGCGGGGCGAGTTCGGTGAGGAACGCCTGATCGAACTGCTCGCGCAAGGCGAAGGCGCCGGCGCGACCGAATGGATCGCGCGGGTGGACGCGGCGGTGCGCCAATTCTCGCGCGGCGAGCCGCAGTTCGACGACGTGACGTGTCTGGCGATCAGGCGCTGAAAGGGTCGATCTAATACCCATTCCCGCCAAGCGCGACGACCCGTCGGGCGCAATTTTCGGGCGTGAATTCCATTGTTTCAAAGGCTTGCGGCGCCATTTGCAGCCGGGCCGCATGGGCCTCGGCCCCCGGTGTCGCGTCCCCCCGGAGGCCCTCTCCGTCCGGGAAGCAGCCGCCTCTCTTTCGCCAGGACAGAAAGGCGGCCGGGTCGCGGCCGACCCTCCACGTCGCACGGAACGGTTTCCAAAGCTCCGCGGAACAAATTCCAAGCCAGGCGGAACGAAATCCAATCCGGATGGAACGAAATCCAAGTTTTTCGGAACGAAATCAAAATCATTTTTCTTCCGCGAATTGGGGCTTCTCAACGGGTTATCCCCCGAATCCGTAACCGGGGCAAATTCCCGGGCAGGAGCGCGGGAGGAAAAATTTCAGAAGGCCGGCGCTCGCGCAAGCGCTTGATAAGATTTAATCTCGCAACTGCAGCATTTTGCTTTGTGCAGTTGCGTGCCCGGGAATTTGCCCCGGTTACCCGAATCCCACAGAAAAGGCCCTCGCCGCGCCTCTTCCCGGCGAGGACCGCCTGGATGGCAGGGCCAAGCCTCGGATCAAGTCGGGGGACGGCCACCGCATTGGCCCCCGGTCGAGCCTCACCGACGGCGCCGGCCGCTCTCCGCGCATTGCCGATGTCGATCGCATCCATGGGGACGATGATAACGAATAATTTGATTTTCCAGAAGCAAATGTTCGAACAAATTTGTCGGTCCGGCCATGCCGGTCAGGTTCGCGCCTTTCGCCTCGGGGCGCCATGGCCAATTCTCGCCCTCGCGCAACGCGCTGCGTCTCATCCCTCGGTTCCGATCACCGAGATTCGGTATAAGACGCGCTTCCCCCCAGCGACGCCCCGAGCCTGTCGAGCAGGAATCCCGTTCCGCGCTCGCGCGAGCCGGCGTCGTCGTAGCCGTCGAGGAAGGCGCCCTGTTCGGTCACCTTGAGCGTCGTGCGGCCGGGTCCGACGGACTTCAATTGAAGGGTGGCGAGCGAGACAGAAATCTTCGTGTCGTCGAGATACATCTCGTAAGTGTAGACGATCCTCTCGTTGGCGACGATGTCGTGGTAGACGGCGTCAAAGGTCGAAACGACGCCGCCTTCCCAGCGGCCTTTAAGGCGCTCGCGCCCTCCGACGCGGAAGTCCATGCTGCGCTCGATCTGCCGCCACTGGCCGTCCTCGCCGCCGAACCATTTGGCTTTCGCCGCCGCGTCCGACAGCGCGTGAAACACGCGCTCGACCGGCGCGTCGTAGGTGCGCTCCAGCGTGAAGGCCGCGTGGACGACGGAGCGAGCCGATTTACCGGGGATCTGCATGCGCGCGACCTCGGTAACGAGCTTGTCGAGCGTCTGCGCCCACCCTTCCGGCGCGCCCTCCGCCATCCAGGCCGCGTCCGGGTCGAGCACGGTATAGGTCTGGGTGACGTCGATCCGTGTGCCGCCGAGGGCGTCGGCGAAAGTCGCCATGGTATACGCCCGGAATAGCGCGTGGCCCTTGACGTCTTCGACGATGAGATCGAGCGCGAGCCGGTCGAATTCGGAGACTTCCACGAATTTGCCGCGCGCCCAGTGCTCGGCGCCGTCTGGCGCGCGCATGAGGACTTCGAACGGTCCGCCGACATGCATCCGCACATTCGCCTGCGGCACGGTGAAGCCGGTCGGCGCGAACCAGCGCTTCACATGCTCGGCCGCACTCCAGGCTTTGAAGACGAGTTCGCGCGGGGCGTGCAGCGTGCGCGAAATGCGCACCGGCGGGGGCTCGAGGGGAAGGGTTCGTTCAACTGTCTTGGCCATCGGCGGCTCCTTCGATTTTGAGGGTTGCGAGATAGTCCCCCAGCCGGTCGAGGCGGCGCTCCCATTCGATGCGCCGGTCGTTGATCCATCGCTCGGCCAGGCTCAGCGCCTCCGGATTGATGCGGCAGGTGCGCACCCGGCCTGACTTCTGCGAGCGCACCAGGCCGGAGGCCTCGAGCACGGCCAGATGCTGCATCACCGCCGGCAGCGACATTTTTAGCGGCCGCGCGAGTTCGCTGACCGAAATGGGCTCGCGCGTCAGCCGCTCGACGATTTGCCGCCGGGTCGGATCGGCGAGGGCCTGGAAGGCGAGGTCGAGGGCCTGCGATTGGTTAAGCATACGCTTTAGTATCACGACGCGAATAGTAAAGCAAGGGGTTTAGTGTTGTGCCGAGAGCCTCGCGTCCCCTCGTCCTGAGGCGCCCGCGCAGCGGGCCTGGAAGGGCGAGGGGACCGCTAAGCCTCCTTGGCGAATTTCGCCTTCAGCGCCGCCACCACGTTCGGGGGCGCGAAGGGGGATGCGTCGCCGCCCATGGAGGCGATCTGGCGCACCAGCGTGGCGGTGATCGGCCTCACCGGCGAGGAGGCGGGCAGGAACACGGTGCGCAGCTCCGGCGCCATTGCGCCGTTCATGCCAGCCATCTGCATTTCGAAGTCGAAGTCGGTCGAGTTGCGCAGGCCCCGCACGATCAGCGTCGCCCCCGCCGCCCGCGCGGCCTCGACCGCGAGCCCGGTGAAGCTGACCACCTCGAGCGCGCACGAGTTCTGCTTGGCGATCGGCCCCGCCGCCTCGCGGATGAGGTCGAGCCGCTCCTGGATGGTGAACAGGCCTTCCTTATTCGGATTGGAGCCGACGCCGATCACCAGCCGGTCGCAGAGCGCGGCGGCGTGCTCGACCACGTCGAGGTGCCCGTTGGTCATCGGGTCGAACGAGCCGGAGAAGAAGCCTGTGCGGACCATGCGCCGAAAGCCCTAGCCCGCGCCGCCCGCCGCGGCAAGGGCCGGCGGCCCGCGCGGACGTCGCCGGGGCGCGGGCGCAAGCCGGCATTCACCAGTTCCCCAAGGCGGCGCGGACGAATTCCTGCGTGTTTGGTATTGTCCGGGCGTCGCGGCGCTCTCGATGCGCCGTTGGCCTTTCCCGCGAGGAGCCCATGAAAGCAACGGCCGCCGCAATCATAGTCTCATGCCTGGCGATCGCCCCCGCCGCGGCGCAGAACGTTCCCTCGCCCAACGAGGCGAAGGTCATCACGATCAACGCCAATTTCCAACTGTCCGTCCCGATCGAGGCTTCGGCCACCACAGCCGATATCGCCAAGGCGCTCGCCCAAGCGAACGACGCGTTGACCGACCTTGCGGAGCGCCAGTGCGACCTGATGGCCGCCTCGTTCAAGCGCGAGTGTCGCGTCGTCCAGATCAACCTCGGCGCCAATCTCAACGGACGGCGCTTCGCCCAGCAATTCATCGACGAGGCCAACTCGGCGCGACGGGTCGCGAACGCCAACATGAACTTGACGATGGAGCTGTTCACGCGGGCCGATGGGGCCACAGCGGCGCCGGCGGCGAAGTAGCCCGCCGCCCGGCGGCGGCGATGGGCGTGGCGCTGCGCGCGGGCCGGGTGCGGGCCGAAGGCGATCTCGATTTCCGCGGAACGCTCGGGGTCGCGACGGACGCGCCGGTCGGCTTTGCCGACATCCGCCTGACCTTCGAGCTCGAGACCGACGGATGAGCTCGATGCGCTCGTGAAGCTGACCGAGCTCTACTGCGGCGTCTTGCAGACGCCGAGGCGCCCGCCGGCGATCGAAACGAAGCTCGTGCGGGCGTAGCGTTCGAAGCCTGGCTCCTGACGGCGGAAATCCGACACTTGGCCTTTGGCGTGTCGGGCGCACAGACGCCGTGGGAAGAGCTTCGATCCGGTTTCGCGGGTTCAGCGCCTCGGCGCCACAAGGACGGCGCTTTCGCCCAGGATTGTGCAGGGTGCTCCTCGGGAGGAGAACCTATGGCCCCTCCAGTTCACCCCGTGCAGGTGTCCCGCTACGAGGAGACCTTTCTCACCCTAACGGCGCGGGAAATGGAACGGCTGCGGCGCTTCGGGACGCCGCACAAATACGCGGACGGCGAAAGGCTGATCGAGACAGGAAAGGCGGTCCCCGGCGCGTTCGTGGTGCTCTCCGGCGTCGTTGCGGTCAGCGAGCGCGACGGCCTGGGTCATACGACGCCGATCGCCGAGGAGGGAGTTGGGCAATTCCTCGGCGAAGTCGGTCTGCTTTCTGGAAACGCGTCGCTGGTCGACGCAACGGCCGAGGGTGAAGTCGAGGCGCTGCTCATACCGTCCGACAAGTTGCGGTCCCTGCTGATCGCCGAGGCGGATCTCGGCGAGCGGATCATGCGCGCGCTCATCCTTCGGCGGGTGGCCCTCCTCCAGGGAGGCGCGGGCGGAGTCGTTTTGATCGGGTCGCCGGCCGCTGCGGACGTCATCCGCCTGCAGGGCTTTCTCGCCAGAAACGGCTATCCGCAGCGCTTACTCGATCCGGCGACGGATCCCGAAGCGAAAGAGGTGATCGCCCGCTATGCGGACGTTGCGGGCGGGTTTCCTCTGGCGGTGTGTCCCGACGGCAAGGTGCTCGGCAATCCCGCGGAGACTGCGCTCGCCCGCCAGATCGGACTGACGGTCCCCTGGCGACCGAACTTCCTCTACGACGTGGCCGTCGTCGGCGCTGGTCCGGCGGGCCTTTCGACCGCGGTCTACGCCGCGTCTGAAGGCCTGTCGGTGGCCGTGCTCGATGCACGCGCTTACGGCGGCCAGGCCGGCGCCAGCGCCCGCATCGAGAACTACCTCGGCTTCCCCACCGGAATATCCGGTCAGGCTCTCGCGGCTCGCGCCTTCATCCAGGCGCTGAAGTTCGGCGCGGACATCATGATCCCCGTCGCGGCGAAGACGCTGGATTGCTCGCGCGCCGACGGCGCCTTGGCGCTCGAGATGCAGGACGGCGACCGCTTGAAGGCTCGGACGGTCGTTGTGGCGAGCGGCGCCCGTTATCGCCGCCCGGCGATCCCCGACATCGCGCGCTTCGAAGGTCGCGGCGTCTGGTATTGGGCGTCGCCGATCGAGGCCCGCTTGTGCGCCGGTGAGGAAGTCGCTCTCGTCGGCGGTGGCAATTCGGCGGGCCAGGCGGCCGTCTTTCTCTCCGCGCATGTCTCGAAGGTGCGAATGATGGTGCGAGGCTCGGGGCTCGCCGAGAGCATGTCGCGCTATCTGATCGACCGGATCGCGGCCACTCCGAATATCGAGCTCATGACGGAGACGGAAATCGTCGCTCTCAGCGGTCCGCCCGACGGCGGAGTCGAAAAGGTGCGGTGGCGCAACCGGCGCTCGGGCGTCGAGACCGAGGCCCCGATCCGCAATGTCTTCCTTTTCATCGGCGCCGACCCCGCGACCGAGTGGCTGCAGGGCTGCGGAGTCACGCTCGACAAGTCGGGTTTCGTAACGACCGGGAGCCGGACGGGGGACGGAGCGGGGGAGTCGACGTCGCAACTCAAGTCCTCCGTGCCCGGCGTTTTCGCCGTCGGGGACGTTCGGTCCGGGTCGGTCAAGCGCGTCGGAGGGGCGATCGGCGAAGGTGCCCAGGTCGTCGCGGCGATCCATACATTCCTTTCGCATTCTCAGGCTCAGCAACCTTAACAGCGGGATGAGACGTCATGTCGAAGACCTGCACGCATTTGCGCACGATACACGACGTGATCCCGAGCGCGCTCGGCTGCGAGGAGTGCCTGAAGATAGGCCAGGCCTGGGTTCATCTCCGGATTTGCCGCGCATGCGGGCATGTCGGGTGCTGCGACCAATCTCCGGGACGCCATGCGACCAGGCATTTCCAAGCGACCCGCCATCCCATCATCGAGGGTTATGACCCGCCGGAAGGATGGGGATGGTGTTACGTCGATGAGGTCATGTTCGACCTCTCTGATCGCATCACGCCGCACCCCGGGCCGATCCCCCGTTTCTACTAGACGCGAACTTTGGGAAGCGGGCGGTCGCTGGGGCGCGCCCCGTTTCGGTTCGCATCATCCTCGCCTATCGGCGCTGCGGTCGGCAAGACCGAGATCGCCGTGTCAAGTCGGAAATACGGTGAAACTTTGGGCACAATCAGCAAAGTTCGCCCTTGCCGAGAAAGGCAGATTTGGGCAAGATAACGCTTGGAACCGCGGGTGTCGGTGAATGTCCTCGAAATTCGGAAGCGCGGAGGAGGCTTGCCGGCGCCTGTCGACGCAAGCGAAGAAGGTGACGACGCGAACGCGGACCCAGCGACAACACTTAGGGAGGAGTCGCCATGAGCAGTAAAGAAGGTTCAAGCGCTATATTTCCTTTGACGGCGGTGTGCGGCGCAGCCGGCTTGGCAGCGGCGATAATTGTCCTGGGCGCGGTCACGCTCTCGCCTCGTCAGGCGCAGGCCACACAGCAGTTTGCGAAGGAGACAGGGCTTCCTTGCGGGAAATGCCACGTAAATCCCGCGGGGGGAGGAGCAGAAAACGCGTTTGGCAAGGCATTCGCGGCCAATGGCAACAAACTCCCAAAGGAAAAGAAGTAGGAAACTTCAGGTCAATCGTAGGTCTTCAGCCGCGCTTCGCCGCGCCGACGTGGCCGGCGCGACAAGAGGCTCTATGCCCGTGAGACGCTTCCGCACGGGCGTCGCCTGCCAGCGGAAGCGCCGCCGATTCGCCGCGAACGCGAAGCCGGGAGCGGGCCGCCTTCAGGGCCGATCGCCGCGGCGCTAAACCGTGGCGGAAGGCAGTCGCGCCGATCCTGACGAAAGCCTCGCCCGGACGGTTCCCGTGCGCGCTGGAGGCGGTTCGGCGGGTTCCGCGTCTCGACAGCGTGTCCGCTCCCTTGCCGCGTCTGCGCTTCACGCCGGAAGTCACGATTGATTCCGCACTTGGATTTTCAAGGGCGCGAAGGACAACTGACAAAGCGCCGAAGCGAGGACTGCCGATTGCGGGGGTCTGCTGAAGATGACGATGCCGGATCGAAGCGCGGGCGCGGCCTCGCTTTCCGTTATCTGCCGCCTCGGAGGAGCGCTGATAAAGGTGGTGTTTTGTCGCAGGCCCCGTCGCCGAAAAAAACGCGGCAATCGATCAGAGTTGCTGTTTCTCGCTCCCCTGGCGCCAACCGACGCTCCCGCCTCGCCTACCACGTCACCTTCAGCGAGGCCATGACCGCCCCGACATTATAGTTGGGCGAGACATAGCCCGGCGTCAGGATGCTGATCGCCGTCCCCGTGGGGCCGGCGCAGAGCCCGTTGGTGAGGATAGGCGTGCACGCGTTGTCTCGCCAGTTGTGCTCGAGGAACATGGCGTACGTGCCGCCCACCGAGAACGTCATGTTGGGCGTCAGTTGGTAGCTCGCCTTGACCGTGAGGGCGTTCATGACCGACCTGTTGTCCGGATAGTTGGTCACGTTTTCCCAGGTACCGGCGGTTGCAGGGTTCTGTAGTACGCTCGCCGGGACGAAGACGCCGTTGAACTCGCCGAACATGACCGCGCCGAAGGAAAACATGTAGTTGAGCCCGAGTTTCAGCCTGTCGGTCGCTTGCCATTCGGAGTTGACGCCGAAAGTGTTGACGTCGCTCGTGTAGATGTTTTGGTCATACCCCACCGTGCCCGTGCAGCCGTTTGGTACTGGAAATGGAACGGTGCTGCATTCGCCGTTGCCCCGGTTCTTGTAGAAGATCTGCTCGAAGGTGTAATAGCCGTGGAGGTTCACGCCCTCGACCGGCCGATAATTGCCGTCGATTCCGACCACGAAATTGTAGTCCGACTCGATGCCCTCGACCTGGTTGGGGAGGTTTGCGGGCGTCCCAACAGGGAGAATAGGGTTGGGGAGCGAGCTCGGATAGTGAAAATCCTCGTCCACGACCTTGAACTGCAAACCGCCGGAGTAAGGGCCTCCCGGCGAATAGTCGGTCCGCAGGGTGACCCCGTTCGACGTCATGGGCGCCTGGTACCAGGCGCCGGAGGCCGCGGCGTCGGCGCCGGTGCTGCCCTCGAGCGCCGCCCACGGCACCCAGTAGTTCAATGTCCCGCTCCGATCGATATAGTCGTAGGTGATCCGGCCCTGAACGGCGGAATTCAGCATGCTGCTCAGCCCGACTGTCGCGTTGCTGGTCTGGCTGGAGCCAACCTGGGCGTTGCTGCGGCTGATGTCCAAGAAATTATAACCCGCCGTCAGGTTGACGTTATATTGCGGCCATAAGCGGTAGTCGATCTGGCCGCCGACCTTTTGCTTCAGCCACTCCTGCGGCACGACGAAGACTGCGGTGTTGGCGTTCGCGTCCGGGCTGGAGCCGCCGATAAACACCGCGCACGCCGGGTTCGGAGCCGAAGGAGAACCAGTCGAACCAGAACATTGGTTCAAGCTGACGTCGCGTTCATCGATGTTATAGAACAAACGGGAGCTCAAATTGGCGATCGGGGCGGAGTTGAGGGCGACGCCGCCCTGGATGACCTGGGCCATGATGTTGGGCGAGGTGGTGCTGGTTCCCTGGTCAAAGGCGTTGAGATTGGAGAACCCGCCGAAGCCGCTGGTCGCGAGGTTGGGATCGGCGGTATTCGCCGGGTACAGGTCGTCCTGCATCTCCACGCCGAAACGGCCGTTCACGTTGATCCGCGACTGCCACCAGGGTAAATTGTAGCCGACCATGGCGGTCACGTACTGGGCGTCGTTGCTCGGCGGCGTCGCGTAGAGGCCGGTCATGGCGAAGGGCGCCGACGTTCCGGAGGCTGGGAACGGAAGGGCGATCGCCAGGTTGTTGTCGGTGAAGTGGGAGAACATGTACCCGAGTTGAGCCTGGACCCCAGCGGTGGTGTAGTCCGCCGTCAGCCTCAAGGTGTCGGTGTCGAAGTTGACGGGCAGGGTGAAGGCCTGGCCCCCCCAGGTCTCATCGATGGTCTCTTCCACAGACCCCTCTTTGTGTTCGTGGCTCACTTGGAAAGAGAGAGTCCAGTCGTTCCAGAGGTATTTGCCGTTAAGCCCGACCCGGTCGCGTCGCGTTCCCACCTCGAATGGTTGCTCGGCGCCGGCGATCTTCAAAGAATTCGGGTACGTGTAGTTCCCGGGGGCCCCGGCGCTCACGCCGGCGGTGACGCCTTCGTTCCCATTCGACTTTTTTCCAGGGGGATTTGTGTTGTTGGTTGCTCCGCCCCAGGGCGGGAGGCCATTGAGGACCCCGGTCTCGCCGTTGACCGTATAAATCGAATCGATGATGTTTCCGGTGTAGGAGATCGCGTTGTACCAGGCGTCGATCCCCCATTGTCCCTGATTGCCCCAGGCGAAGTTCAGCGCGGCCTCCGGCCCGATGTCGTTCCAGGTGTCGCCTGAATAGCTGCTGTCTTTGAAGCTGTTGGTTTGACATTGTCCGCCCAAGGGCGTCCGGCACGGATACGGGGCCCGTCCAAGGTCGTCGCCGAACTGGAAATTGATGTTGTCGCCGGTGAACTCCCAGTACATCGTGCCGCTGGAATCCCACACGGGGAGCGTGACGGAGCTGAAACCGAACAAGGCGTCGACGCCCTGCTCGGTGAAGCCGTTGTAGCGGCCGTACTGGCCGGTGTTGGTGCCCCACAACCCCAGCACCCCGAAATCGACCTCGTTTTCCGTGAACGATTCGGCGGTCGGCGCCGCCTCCTTGTGGGTGGGAAGATCGGCGCCCACGGCGCTGAGCGGCAGCAGGCATACTCCGCTCAGCAACATTGCGCGGAAAGCGAATTTTTGCGTCATGTCGGTCCCCTTACCCGGGCTTATCGCGGGGTAAACTTGTCAGCGGAAGAAAGTAGTCTTGTCAGCGGAAGAAATAAGCGCCATTCGGACTGTTCGACCCGTGGACCTGGGAGTGACAATTCAGGCACAACCGCTGGTTCCCCAGGGCGCTGTTGAACGTGGCCGCTCCCAGCAGCTTGCCGGGCAGCGCGTTCGCTCCGCCGAACGCTCCGCCGCTATGATTCGCAGCAAGGGAGCTGTGGCAGCTCGAGCACATGAAGCCCGGGTTCTCTCTCAACAGCCGCTCCTCGACCGAACCGTGCGGCATGTGGCAGTTGGTGCAATCCTCACGCACCGGCTGGTGCTCCCACAGCATCGGCCCCCGCTTGTCCTGGTGGCAGTTGTAGCAGGTCTCGTTGACCGAGAATTCCTTGAGCGCGTAAGGGCCGGCCGAGCCGTGCGGATTATGGCAATCGGAGCAAGACACCAGGCCCTCCTGGATCGGATGGTGCGAATACTGCAAGCTCTCGGCCCGTTGCGGGGCGTGGCAGGCGAAGCAAACGAAGGGCTGGGTCTTCTTCGCCAGCACCGGATCCTTGGCGACATGAACCGTGTGGCAGTTGACGCAGGCGACGCCGTCGTTCTGCATCTTGCTGCCCACCCAGTTGATGCGCAGACCTCCCTCGTGGCAGCCCAGGCATATCGCGTTGAGCTGGTCGACCGGCGAGACGTGGGGACCGGTGAAGACCACTGCCGGCTCGACATCCCCCCCTCTGGATCGGCTGGCGACATGCGCCGCGCTCGGACCGTGGCAGGATTCGCAGCCGCCTTGGGCCATGGGCGTCTTCGGATCGCCCCTCCTGGCCATCGGCGACTTCAGGAACGCCACGACATGAAGGTCTTGCCCGTGACAACCCAGGCAGACATGCGGATCGCCTTCGGCGTAGGCGCCGGCGGCGGGCTCGATGTCGGCGGCGGGCTCGACGTCGGGGGCAGGGCCGGGCTTTTTGACCCTGACCGGCTTGGCCGCGAGCGCCACGACGATCGGCTTGGCGTCGTCCTTGCCCGCGGCGAAGTCGCGCAGCGCCGCAAAATCGTCGGACGCCGTGCTGAAGGAGGCCTTCAGTCCGGAATGAATGGCGTCGGCGGGAGCCGCTTGCCCAGAGGCGTCGGCGCTATTGGCGCCGTTGGTCAGCGCCGCATAAGCGTCTCCTCCCGACCTCGCGCCGTGCAATTTGGCGTGAATCGCGTCGTCGGGCGCCGGGCCGGGCGAAGCGGCCGCGGCTGCGCCGCCCGAGTCCCGGACGAAATTGGTCAGCACCGAATAGGCGTCCCCGCCCGGCGTCGTCGCGCCGTGCAATCCGGCGTGGATCGCGTCGTCGGGCGCCGGGCCCTGAGCCGGGCCGGGCGAATCGGCCGCGCCTGCGCCGCCCGAGTCCTGGACGAAATTGGTCAGCACCGAATAGGCGTCCCCGCCCGGCGTCGTCGCCCCGTGCAATTTGGCGTGGATCGCGTCGTCGGGCGCTTGGCCCTGCCCCTGGACCGGCAGCGGGACCGTTCCCGACCCGTCGGCGACCCGCACAAAATCTCTCAGCACCGTGTAAGGGTCGCGAGCCGCGGAGGGCTGCTCCGCCTTGGGCGCCTGCGCGAAATTCAGCGACACGACGCGCTGCGTCCGCACGAAATCCTGCAAAGCGGCAAACGCGTCGCCGCCGGCGCGAACGGAGATGTCAGGGGTCGGTTCAGCGATGACCGGCTGGCCGACGACAAAAGCCCCCGCGACGAACAGGCGGGCCGCCAGCGCGACGACGGACGTTCTCGTGCCCCGCGCCGCTCTGCGGGCGCGCAGCGTCGCCCTCCGGGTCGACGGCGGGAACATCAGCACGTCCAGCGCGTTTCGAAATTTCCCGCTCATTCCCAACCCCATTTTTGCTTCGGCGCCGCTGCGATTTGTCGGATCGCGCGGCGCGTCTCACTTCGACACCCTAGCAGCGTGACAACCCGCCTATCAACCTATAGCGTGGACCCATACCGAAATTAATCGACATTGTCACATTTCGGCCACAGGTCCAATTTGTTACGGTTGTGACGATTGTTGGGGCGGCCGCTGAGGAATGCAAGGCGGTTTTCCCCATGAAACAGCGACAAATATTTGATCAGGCGTGGAAAATTTACCCATTGACGTAGGGCGTCGGCGTCCAAAATCGACCCCCCGATTTCCGATTTGGAGTTCCGGCGACGCTTTAGTCAAACTCCACATATTTTGAACTCGAGGGTTCCGGTGACGCTTTACTCCACCCCCAGGTATTTTGATGTCGGCCCGATTGCGCGTTCCGCAAGCGTCCGTTTGGAGATGCAAGCGATCGGGGGTTGAGTTGTCGAAGCGCGCTCGCGATGGACGCGGCGCGCTTGTCCTCGCTGATTTCTGGAAAACCGACATTTTCTTGTCAAGCCAAACGACCCGTGGTTTCAAACGGCGCGCGGGCGGCCGGAGCGCATGGCAGGTCAAATCGCGACTCCGCCCGACCATGACGCGCCCGTCAAAACGCGGCCTGCTCCTGGCTCAGCCCTCCTCGTCCTCGTCCCCTTCCGTCTCGCCGATCCGGTCGACCGCCACGACGCGCTCCTCGACCGCGGTGTCGAACACGATCACCCCCTGGGTGGCGCGGCCGGCGACGCGGATGCCCTCGACCGGCACGCGGATGAGCTGGCCGCCGTCGGTCACCAGCATGATCTCGTCGCCGCTCTCGACCGGGAAGGAGGCGACGAGGGCGCCGTTGCGGGCGTTGACCGCCATGGCGACGACGCCTTTGCCGCCGCGCCCTGTGACGCGGTACTCGTAGGAGACCGTGCGCTTGCCGTAGCCGTTTTCGGACACCGTCAGGATCACCTGTTCGGCGTCCTGCATCTGCTTGAAGCGCTCCGGCGACAACAGCGCCGAGCCGTTCGCCTCGCCGTTCTCGCGCTCCGCCTCCGCTTCGCTGGCGTCCTCGGCTTCGCCGGCCATCGCCCGGCGCTGCTTCAGATAGGCCGCGCGCTCGCCGGGAGTCGCGTCGAACGACTCGAGGATCGCCAGCGAGATGACGCTGTCGTCGCGGGAAAGCGCGATGCCGCGGACGCCCATCGAGTCGCGTCCCTTGAACACGCGCACGTCGTCGACGGCGAAGCGGATGCACTGGCCGCGCGCGGTCGTCAGCAGCACGTCGTCCCGGTCCGAACAGATCTGGACGTCGACGATGCCCTCGCCTTCGTCGAGCTTCATCGCGATCTTGCCGGCGCGATTGACCTGGGCGAAGTCGGAGAGCTTGTTGCGGCGGACCGTGCCACGCGTGGTGGCGAACATCACGTCGAGCGCCTCCCAGCTCGCTTCGTCCTCGGGCAGAGGCATGATGGTGGTGATGCGTTCGCCCGCCTCGAGCGGCAGCAGATTGACGAGCGCTTTCCCGCGCGCCTGCGGGGCCGCGAGCGGCAGGCGCCAGACCTTCTCCTTGTAGACCTGTCCGGCCGAGGAGAAGAACAGCACCGGCTGATGGGTCGAGGCGACGAACAGCCTCGCGACGAAGTCCTCCTCGCGCGTCGCCATGCCGGATCGGCCCTTGCCGCCGCGGCGCTGCGCCCGATAGGTCGAGAGCGGCACGCGCTTGATGTAGCCGGCATGGCTCACCAGCACGACCATGTCCTCGCGCTGGATGAGGTCTTCGTCGTCCATGTCGGCGTCGCTGTCGAGGATCTCAGTGCGGCGCGGCGTGGCGAAGTCGGCCTTCACCTTGACGAGCTCGTCGCGGATGATGCCCATGAGGCGCGCCCGCGAGCTCAGGATATCGAGATAGTCGGCGATCTCGGCCGCGAGCCTGTTCAGCGCCTCGGCGATCTCGTCGCGTCCGAGCGCGGTGAGGCGGGCGAGGCGCAGTTCGAGGATCGCCCGCGCTTGGGCTTCCGAAAGACGGATCGCGCCGTCGGCGTCGAGCGCGTGGCGCGGATCGGCGATGAGAGCGATGAGCGGTGCCATGTCGCGCGCCGGCCAGACGCGCTCCATCAGCGCGGCGCGCGCGGCGCCCGAATCAGGCGAGGTGCGGATGAGCCGGATCACCTCGTCGATGTTGGCGACGGCGATGGCGAGGCCGACCTGGATGTGCGCATTGTCGCGCGCCTTGGCGAGCAGGAACTTGGTGCGGCGGGTGACGACCTCCTCTCGGAAATCGAGGAACGCGCGCAGCATGTCGCTGAGCGTCAGCATCTCGGGACGGCCGCCGTTCAGTGCGATCATGTTGGCGCCGAAGCTCGACTGCAAAGCGGTGAAGCGCCAGAGCTGGTTCAAGACCACGTCGGCGACGGCGTCGCGCTTGAGCTCGATGACGATGCGCATGCCTTCGCGGTCGGATTCGTCGCGCAGGTCCGCGATGCCGTCGATGCGTTTTTCGCGCACGAGTTCGGCGATCTTCTCGATCAGCGTCGCCTTGTTGACCTGATAGGGGATCTCGCTGACGATCAGCGCCTCGCGGTCCCTGCGCAGCTCCTCGACTTCGACCTTGGCGCGCATGATGATCGAGCCGCGCCCGGTGGCGTAGGCCGCGCGGATGCCCGCGCGCCCGAGGATCGCCGCGCCGGTCGGGAAGTCGGGGCCTGGAACCCGCTCCATCAGCTCGTCGAGCGTGATGTCCGGCTTGTCCATCAGCGCCAGCAGCCCGTCGATCGTCTCGCCCAGGTTATGGGGCGGGATGTTGGTCGCCATGCCGACCGCGATGCCGCCGGCGCCGTTGACCAAGAGATTGGGGAAGCGCGCCGGAAGGACGACCGGCTCGAGTTCCTTCTCGTCGTAATTGGGTTTGAAGTCGACGGCGTCCTTGTCGAGGTCGTCGAGCATTGTCATCGCGATGCGGTCGAGCCGAGACTCGGTGTAGCGGTCGGCCGCGGGCGGATCGCCGTCGACCGAGCCGAAATTGCCCTGGCCGTCGATCAGCGGCGCGCGCATGGAAAAATCCTGCGCCATGCGCACCAGCGCGTCGTAAATCGCCAGATTGCCGTGCGGATGGTATTTGCCCATCGTCTCGCCGACCGTGCGCGCCGATTTGTTGTACGGGCGGTCGGGCGTGAAATTGAGTTCGCGCATCGCGTAGAGGATGCGCCGATGGACGGGCTTGAGGCCGTCGCGAACGTCGGGCAGCGCGCGGCTCACGATCACGCTCATGGCGTAATCGAGATAGCTGCGCTTCATTTCGTCGAGGATCGAGACGGGCTTGATGTCGGCCGGCCCCTCGGGCCCGGGCCGTTCGTCGCGGATGTCGGTCAATTCGTCACCTCGGGTCGCATGGGCGACGGTCTAGCCGATTCCGCCGCCCCGCGCCATAGGAAGACGTGGCCGGGCCCGGATAATGTTTCCTTGCCGAATCAAATGGTTATCGAGCATGATCGCCTGACGGCCGCGGACCGCCCTTGCGCTGACGGCGGGCGGCGCAGTTCGTCATCGACGGGTTCGGCCCGATCGAAAATGAGCGTTGACAACGGCGTCGTCATGAACGCGACTTGCTGCTCGGGCCGCGCGCGGGGCGCGGCGCGGAGACGCTGTCCATGACCATCGCTATCTGGTGCATTCTCATCGCAGCGATCTTGCCCTATGTCGCGTTCGGCTTCGTCAAGGGCCTCGATCAGAACCGGCCGCGCTACCACGTCGGCGACCTCGTCGGGGAGTCGGTGCGCGCCTACGGCGCCCACCTCAACGGCCTGGAGACCTTCCCCTGGTTCGCCGCATCGGTGATCGTAGCGCACATGGTCGGCGGGCCGAGCCGGATCGCCGACATCCTCGCGGTCCTCTACATCCTGGTGCGCGTCGGCCACATGGCGGCCTACATCGGCGGCCGCCAGCCCCTGCGCACGGCCGCCTTCACCGTCGCCCAGCTCGTCGCGCTGGCGATCTTCGTGTCGCCGCTGTTTCGCTGACGGGCTCGCCCGCAGCGAAAACCCGTCTGCCATGGGACAAGGAGAGGGGCTTCGCCCCGCGCGACGGGGGACGCGCACGGGCGGTCGCACGCGCCTTGGGCGGCGCTTGGGCCGCAGGGGAAGCGACGCCGATTTGCGCTGGATCAATGCGGCGGCCCGAAGCGGCGTGTAAGGAGGACCATCGTGATCGCGGAAAGCGGCGCGACGCAGCGGTCCAGGAGCCTCCGCCGTTCCCCTTGGCTTCTGGATCGCAGCTTTTTTCGCATCGGCGGCGATCGCGGTGCGGTCGTCGCCGGGGGCGAGGCGAAGCGGTCCCGGAGCGGCGCACAGGGAGGGGCGCCGGGGTCCGGGGCCGCTTCGTCCTTTTCTGCAAGACGAACTCTGCGGCCGAGACAAATCCGCTTCCGCAATCGCGTCCGCCGCGCCGGGCCGGCCGAGCGGGACGGTGCGGCATGGGGACCGCAACGGGACCGGGAGCGCGAAACCGCCATGCGGCCTGACAGGCCATTGAAGGAGCCTTGGCCCCGAAGGCAATCGCGTCGTCGCGAAGCGCGCGTCGGAGGATCGTCGCTGTATCCGCGGGGGACCTCGGCGGGCCCGCCAAACTCATCGCCGTTTCGTGGGATTCCAGAGGCTTGCGGCGCCATTTCCATCGGACCCGCTCACCCCGGGACCCGTCCGCGAGACTGTGAGACGCCGGGAAACGGGGTCTCTTCCCCGGTCCTTCCTCAGCCTTTCCCTGAGGGGGTCAGGTCTTTCCATTTGTCGTCCGGAAAGGGGCGATTCCCTTCCGTTTGGTTCCCCGAACCTAGCCTTTTCAAAGGGTTGCGCCGGACCCTCGCCGGAATTCCCTTGGCTCCCTCTCCCCGCCCGGCGCCGCTGAAAAAAACGGCGTCCGAGAGAAGGATGATCGAAGGTAACACGCCTTCTGATTTTCGGCAAGCAATTGTCGACGCGCGCGCCGTCGATGCGTCGGCAGGCCCGGCTGGCCGCCGCGGCCCGCTCGGCTAGAGCACCGCCTCGATGTCGAGGCCGAGCAATTCCGGCTTGTCGGTCGGCGCGTAGCGGCGCACCACGCGATGCTCCTTGTCGACCAGAAACTTGGTGAAGTTCCACTTGATCGCCTCGGTGCCGAGCAGGCCCGGCGCCTCCTTCTTCAGGGCCTTATAGAGCGGATGGGCGTTCGCGCCGTTGACCTCGATCTTGGCAAACATCGGAAAGCTGACGTCGTAGGTCAGCGAGCAGAATTTCTGCGATCTCCGCCTCGTCGCCCGGCTCCTGATGGCCGAACTGGTCGCAGGGAAAGCCGAGCACTTCGAAGCCGCGGTTGCGGAACCGCCGATGCAGCGCCTCGAGCCCCGCATATTGTGGGGTGAAGCCGCATTTGCTGGCGACGTTGACGATCAAGAGCGCCTTGCCGTCGAACGCTCCGAGCGTCTCACTCTTGCCGTCGATGGTTTTCAGGGGGATGTCGGAGGGCAAGGGCATGGGTTCACATTTGCGGAAACATTCAGCTAATGCAACAACGTTGTAATTCTGCGCCGATCATGTCCACTATCCACTTGGTTCCACCTGACATTTGCGAAGTCTACCACGTCAAGGAGTGGCGCAATGCGACGGGCGTGCTTGCCAACGCGTGTCCAGCGGAATGGGCGGATGTGCAGGAAGTTCTGCGCGAATTGCGCCTGTACAAATCGGAAATTCTCGTAGGAGGGGGCAATCGCTCCCTGATAAGTAGACGTATTGACGAAGCACTCTACAAAAGAGGCTGGCAAGAAAGGGGGTTCGCTACGTCAATAATTGTCGACACGACAAAATATGATAGTCCGACACACGCGGTTGACTGCCTTAAAGGCGTTGTCGCGCTGGAAATGGAATGGAATAATAAAGATCCATTCTTTGATCTGGATCTCAATAACTTTCGGCTGTTATTTGAATTGAGAGCGATTCAGGTCGGAATCATAATCACAAGGTCCTGGGAGCTCCAAGATTTATTTAAAGAGTTTGGGAAAGGCTCATCCTTTGGTAAGGCAACTACTCATCATGAAAAGCTGTGGCCCAAAATAGAGGGCGGAGGAGGCGGCGGATGTCCGGTGCTGACGTTTGCTATCAGGCCGGCGCTTTTCATAGATGACGGACCAAATGCGCTCGCGGACTTGAAGGCCAGACTTGCTTCGGAGAAGGCGGCAAAGAAGAAAAAAGCCGCTACTGTGAAGGGACCCGTTGTTGCCAACGATGAAGAAGACGAAGAGGAGTAAAAAATTACTCGCCGGGAAGCAGGACGGCTTTTCCGCGATGACGCGCCACGGAACTATTGTATTTATACGTCTTCCAGGTTGGTTCATAGCTGTCTATGGCCTGATTGCCCCACACCGTCCAACCACGTCGTGAACCCCTAGCAAATAATTCAATCCTCGCAGGAGAGCTGCACCCCTCAATGATATCGTACGTTTCATCCGGCTTCCGCGAGTGTTCGCGTTTACGAGTTCGCGAGATAGTTAACTTGAGTGCGGCCAGGCTGTAAAGTTCTAGCACTCTTTCCGCAAACACCGAACAAAAGTAACTCAGTTACGTTTCGAAAATAGAAGCCCACTCCGCGACCGTCCGAGCCGCCGTCCTTGCGCACTTTGTGCCATACAAGATTCGCTTTGTACGTAAAACCCCACGCGTTCATTACAGCTAGGCCGTCCGGCAGCAGCGCATTTGGGCACCATAGGTACAGGTGCGCTGTAGACGCGGCAATTTTCCGCACTGGGAGAGACGCAATCGCCGGAAGTTCCATCGTGCCATACCGAGAGAGCCGCCGATGCTCAGGGGCGACTTTCCCGGTCTTGTTTACAAACTGCCACGGTGGGTCAGCGAGAACCGTCGCAAACCGCCGATTTCCCACGAAGCGCATAAGATCCGAGGCCGGATCAATCGGTTCTGAACTAAGGGACGCCAAAAATAGCCATGGAATTTGCGAGTTACTGGCATCGGCTGTTTAGCGATTCCGAGTGCGAGGCGAGCGTCATATGTGATGATGATGACGACCCTGCGCGTCGGTTGACGCGCTCGGCCTCGCTGGACGAGCGACGCCGGCGGTTGAGCGCGGCGGCGGAGGCGAAGGCGGCGGGCTACGGCGGGATTGCGGCGGTCGCGCGCGCGACGAAGGTCGCCGGAGCACGATTGGGCGCGGTCTGAAGGACTTGCGGAACCCGGCTCCTTGACGGGAGAGGTGCGGCGCAAGGGCGGGGGCACTCCTCGGTTGACGGTCAAGGACCGACGCTGTTGGAGGACTTGCAACGATTGCTCGAGCCGGCGACGATGGGCGACCGATGCGGCCGTTGCGATGGGTCTCCAAGAGCCACGACAAGCTGGCGACGGCGCTCGCGCCATGGGTCACAAAGTGAGTCCCGACCACCCAAGCTGCTGGAGGAACTGAAATATTGTCGCCATTCCAACCGCAAGACCAAGGAAGCCGGCAAACACCTGATCGCGACGCCAGTTCGAATATATCAACGCGAAGGTCGAGGCGTCAGGCGGCCGGCGAACCGTGATATCGATCGACGCGAAGAAGAAGGAATTGCTGGGCGAATTCAAGAACGGCGGTAGCGACATGGGCGCAGGGCGAACCGATCGAGGTCAACGCTCACGATTCGAGGACAAGGAGTTGGGCAAGGTCGTCCCTTACGGGGTCTACGACATCGGCGCCAACCTCGGCTATGTCAGCCTCGGAATGACCACGACACCGGGGAGTTCGCCGTCAACGCCGTCCGATGCTGGCTCGATCAGATGGTTGGAAGCTCTATCCCGGGATGAGGCGCCTGATGATCACGGCCGACGGCGGCGGCTCCAATGGTTCACGGCTGCGGCTCTGGAAGTTGGTCCTCCAACAACTCGCGGACGAAACCGGTCTGATCATTCAGGTTGCCACTATCCGCCAGGGACTCGAAGTGGAACAAGATCGAGCATCGCATGTTCTGCCACATCACGCAGAGACTGGCGCGCGACGCCACTCCTCAGCCTCCTCATCGTCATCGAACTGATCGCCAACACCACGACGAAAACCGGTCTCAAACCGCGCGAACTCGATAGCAACACCTATCCAAAGGGCATCAAGGTCTCGGACGCGGAAATGGCGACCCTCAACATGACCCGGACTCATTCCATCCAGAATGGAACTACAGCATCTCGCCGAGGTTTCACGAAGCGCATAAGATCCGAGGCCGGATCAATCGGTTCTGAACTAAGTCCGACGATATCAAGCATTGATTGAGGCACCGGCCCCCGAACTTCTTGCTCTCCGCAACTCACGGAAAGTCTGATGGGGATGAAAGTTCAGAACGGAATGTCGTCGTCGATCGGCCCCGCGCCGCCGCCGCCTGCGCCGGCGCCGCCCGCGCCGCCGTTCGACAGCGCCGGGCGGCGGTCGCCGCCGGAGGCGCGGCTGAAGCTCGACGCCGCGGCGCCATTGTCGTCGGGGAAGCTATCGCGGCCCTGGCCTGCGCCGCGCAAGTTGAGCAATTGCAATTCGCCGCGGAAGCGCTGCAGCACGACCTCGGTCGTATATTTGTCGGCGCCGCTCTGGTCCTGCCATTTGCGGGTCTGCAGCTGGCCCTCGATGTAGACCTTGGTGCCCTTCTTGCAGTACTGCTCGGCCACCTTGCCGAGATTCTCGTTGAAGATCACCACGTTGTGCCACTCGGTGCGCTCCTTGCGCTCGCCCGAATTCTTGTCGCGCCAGCTCTCCGAGGTGGCGAGGGAAAAGCTGACCACCTGATCGCCGGAGTTGAGCCGCCGGACCTCCGGGTCCTTGCCCAGATTGCCGATGAGGATCACTTTGTTGACGCTGCCCGCCATGGTTTACTCCTTACGCCCTTGCGGGCTCTTGTAGACGCGGTCGCCGACCGCGTCGGCCGCGCTCAGCGAGCGCGGCTACAGCCGGCCGCGCCCCACCATGCATAGCCGAAAGCGGCTGAGGCGAAGCGCCCAATCGCCGCTCGGCGGAACTTGTCCACACTTCGCCGCGCCGCCCGCTTGGGAACGAGCGCCGCCGCGCTTACATTGGGCCGAACTCCGGGGCGGGGCGCATGGGGCGCGCCTTCCCTGTGTTCTATGTTTGTTCTAGCATCGGCACGAGGATCGCGCAAGCGCGATTCGCGCCCATGACTCGAGAGTTGCCGTCGAGGACCCGCATGGCCAGCGCCAAGCCTTTTTCGAAGCCCGCGGGCCAGGCCGCGAAGGACGGCGTCGAGGCCCTGTTCGGCGGGCGCGCGATCACAATTCGCGGCGCGCGCGAGCACAACCTCAAGAACGTCGATCTGGCGATCCCGCGCGACAGGCTGGTCGTGTTCACCGGGCTCTCGGGTTCGGGCAAGTCCTCGCTCGCCTTCGACACGATCTACGCCGAGGGCCAGCGGCGCTATGTCGAGTCGCTTTCGGCCTACGCCCGCCAGTTCCTCGAGATGATGCAGAAGCCGGACGTCGACCAGATCGACGGCCTCTCGCCCGCCATCGCGATCGAGCAGAAGACGACGTCGAAGAACCCGCGCTCGACCGTCGGCACGGTGACCGAGATCCACGACTACATGCGGCTCCTCTGGGCGCGCGTGGGCATTCCCTATTCGCCCGCAACCGGGCTGCCGATCGAGAGCCAGACGGTGAGCCAGATGGTCGACCGGGTGCTGAGCTTGCCCGAGCGCACGCGGCTCTATCTCACCGCGCCGGTCGTGCGCGGCCGAAAAGGGGAATACCGCAAGGAGATCGCCGACTGGATGAAGCGCGGTTTTCAGCGGCTCAAGGTCGACGGCGCGTTCTACGAGATCGCCGACGCGCCGGCGCTCGACAAGAAGCTCAAGCACGACATCGAGGTGGTGGTCGACCGCATCGTCGTCAGGCCCGACATGGCGGCCCGGCTCGCCGAGAGTTTCGAGACCGCGCTCGAGCTCGCCGATGGGCTCGCGGTGGTCGAGTTCGCGGGCCCTCACCCCGACCCTCTCCCGCATAGGGCGTCGCAAGACGCCCGTCTCTCGACGGGCTATGCGGGAGAGGGAGACAAGGCGCCGCGACGCATCCTGTTCTCCTCCAAATTCGCCTGTCCGGTGTCAGGCTTCACCATCGCCGAGATCGAGCCGAGGCTCTTCTCGTTCAACAATCCGCACGGCGCCTGCCCGGTCTGCGGGGGCTTGGGCTCGGAGCTCAGGGTCGATCCGTCGCTGGTCGTGCCCGACCCGAAACTGACGCTCAAGCGCGGCGCAGTCGCGCCCTGGGCGAAGTCGAGCTCGCCCTACTACCTCCAGACGCTGGAGGCGCTGGGCAAGCACTACCATTTCCGCCTCGACAAGCCGTGGAGCGAGCTGCCTGAGGCGGGGCGCAACGCGATCCTCTACGGCTCGGGCGAGGAGGAGATCCGCTTCGCCTATGACGACGGGCTGCGCTCCTATGAGGTGAAGAAGCCGTTCGAGGGCGTCGTCGCCAATCTCGATCGCCGCTACCGCGAGACGGAAAGCGAATGGTCGCGCGAGGAAATCCAGCGCTACATGAGCGCGACGCCCTGCGAGGCCTGCCACGGCTTCCGCCTCAAGCCCGAGGCGCTCGCGGTCAAGATCGGCGGCCAGCACATCGGCGAGGTGAGCCTCCTGTCGGTGAAGGCCGCGATCGACTGGGCTGAGAACCTGCCGCAAAAACTCGACGCCAAGCGCAACGAGATCGCCCATCGCATCCTCAAGGAGATCGGCGACCGGCTGGCTTTCCTGCGCGACGTCGGGCTCGACTATCTCACGCTGTCGCGCGCGTCCGGCACGCTGTCGGGCGGCGAGAGCCAGCGCATCCGCCTCGCTTCGCAGATCGGCTCGGGGCTGACCGGTGTGCTATACGTGTTGGACGAGCCGTCGATCGGTCTGCACCAGCGCGACAACGCCCGCCTTCTCGACACGCTGCGGCGCCTGAGGAACCTCGGCAACACGGTGATCGTGGTCGAGCACGACGAGGACGCGATCTGGGCGGCGGACTACGTGGTCGACGTTGGCCCCGGCGCCGGCGTGCACGGCGGCGAGATCGTCGCCAAGGGGACGCCGGCCGAGGTCGCCGCCAACCCCAATTCGCTGACCGGCCATTATCTGTCGGGCGAGCGGACGGTCGCAATTCCAGGCAAGCGCCGCGCGCCTGCGCCGGGCCGCGAGCTGAAAATCGTCGGCGCGCGTGGCAACAACTTGAAGCGCGTCACCGCGGCGATCCCGCTCGGCCTCTTCACCTGCGTCACCGGCGTCTCGGGCGGGGGCAAGTCGACCCTCGTCATCGACACGCTCTACAAGGCGGCGGCCCGTCATCTGCATGGCGCGAACGATCCGCCGGCGCCCTACGACCGCATCGACGGCCTCGATGAGATCGACAAGGTGATCGACATCGACCAGTCGCCGATCGGCCGCACGCCGCGCTCGAATCCGGCCACCTACACGGGCGCCTTCACCCCCATCCGCGACTGGTTCGCCGGCCTGCCCGAAGCGAAGGCGCGCGGCTATCTGCCGGGCCGCTTCTCGTTCAACGTCAAGGGCGGACGGTGCGAGGCCTGCCAGGGCGACGGCGTCATCAAGATCGAGATGCACTTTCTGCCCGACGTCTACGTCACCTGCGACGTCTGCAAGGGCAAGCGCTACGATCGCGAGACGCTGGAGGTGCGCTACAAGGACAAATCGATCGCCGACCTGCTCGACATGACGGTCGAGGAGGCGGCGGAGCTGTTCAAGGCGGTGCCGTCGATCCGCGAGAAGATGGAGACTCTCAAGCGCGTCGGCCTCGGCTACGTGAAGGTCGGCCAGCAGGCGACGACGCTGTCGGGCGGCGAGGCGCAAAGGGTGAAGCTCGCGAAAGAACTGTCGCGCCGCTCCACGGGCCGCACCCTCTACATCCTCGACGAGCCGACCACCGGCCTCCATTTCCACGACGTGGCGCAGCTGCTCGACGTGCTGCACGAGCTGGTCGATCAGGGCAACACGATGATTGTCATCGAGCACAATCTGGAAGTCGTGAAGACCGCGGACTGGATCGTCGACATGGGGCCGGAGGGCGGCGACGCCGGCGGCGAAGTGGTGGCCGCCGGCACGCCGGAGCAGATCGCCCGCAACCCGAAGAGCTATACCGGGGCCTATCTCAAGCCGGTGCTGGCGCGGAAGGGGGCCAAGCGCAGCGCGGCGGAGTAGGGGGCGAGATCCGAGCGGTACCGCAGCGGCGCGACGCAGTGGACAAGGCAAATTCAGGGGTATCATGGTTACAATACTAAGCTTTACTGGCCATTCCGCTTGGTTATTCGGGGAGGTTCGATGACTATGCGTGTTGCGGACGCCATGGGAGACGTACCGTTGGTGATTGTCAAGAACTCGAAGTGCCGCCGCTGGAAAGAGACTTTCTTCGGTTATGTTCATCTATATGAAGTATATCAATAGCCTTGAGCCGATCATTATTGTTGACATTAATTAATATCTTTATAATATCGATCGATCTGACCAATGTTTCATATTCATAAGATTTTCTTCTATGGTTACTGATAAATTGCCTTGGCACAGAAAGAGACCCTGCTGAACATTGACCCGTGGATGCAAAAAGAACGAATTAACCATCCCAACAAATTTATTCGGCGGTACACTGTTATAGTATTTATTGAAACGATTTTTTCACTTCTTCCGATTTTCTTCTTGGTTTGTTTACATCAAGTGTGTTCTGATAAGCGTCGCCGGTGATATCGCGGATCCTCTCGTTGAACCAGTGCCGGCTGAAACACCAAACAACAGGAGGCCCAAATTTTAGTGGCGGTGTTGATTTGAGGGCAATAAAACACGCAACATATGGGGAGTTTGTAACATCAAGTAGTCTTGTTGGCGCTCCATGGTGCTGCATTAGTGACATGCTATAAATCGTGTCTTGCAACACGTAGGCTCTGTCTGACCCATCGTATCTTCGCCGGAAAGCTCGAAATCAACTGCTTCTCTACCGATACGAATTTTTCTCTTGAAATCTGCAATCTGCATCCTCGCACGCCAGTTCGAGCGAGTTCGCACAAAGGCCAGCCATCCAGCTGACCTCTGTAAAGCCAATCTGTTTGAGATATTGGGATTGTCCTCTGCAGTTGCGCCCAACTGGTTACAGGCCGCGATGCAAACGCAGTCATCGAACTCCACCTCGGCCCGGATCTTCGCATCAGATCGAACTGGCTCTGCAAGTTCAGCCAGAACGCGGCGCTCGGCCCGAGATATCGGCTGAGGCGGAGCGCCGTGTCGGGGGAGATTCCGCGCTTGCCGTTGAGGATTTCCGTCAGGCGGTTGGCGGGAACGCGCAGCTTGAGGGCGAGCGCATTCGCCGTCAGGCCGCGAGCGGTCAGCTCCTCCATTAGCACTGCGCCGGGATGCGCCGGCTCGAATGAAAGCCGTCGGGGGGCGCGAGAAAGACGTCGTCTTCAGTCGTCATTGGTCTTGTCTCTAATGATAATCGACGATCTCGACCTCGAACGCGTCGCCGTCGTCGAAGCGAAACACGATGCGCCACGGACCGTTAACGCGGATCGCCCAAAGACCCGAATCGCCGCCCAACTTGTGCGGGCCGACGCTACGCAAGAGCAACAAATCGTCCTGCTTTCGCCCACGTTCAAGGCCGACAGGCGCCACGCGCGAGAGCGTCATCTAGGCCAAAAATTTGGACTTTCCCGACTCGATAAACTGCCTCGTCGCAACGCCCCTGTCAAAGCCCCGCGTCCCGCAGCGGGGTTTTCTCGCGCGACGGAAGGTCGGCGTCTTCGAGGGGCGCGGCCGCCAACAGGCGGTCGAAGCTCGGGACGTTCGACAGTCGCCGCCATGTCGCCCAGGAAACGACGACCGCTTCCCTGCGGCCGTGCCGGGTGATGACGAATTCTTCGCCGCGCAACGCATCCTCGACAACCGCGGTAAGCTTCGCCTTGGCGTCTTTCAGTTCAGTCTCGCGCTTGGGCGCGCTCCGGTATGACTCCATTGGACATATACCGTCGGCGATGGCGACTGTCTAAGCGACAAGTTGGCGCCGGTCGAAGCGGCTGACCGAGCGCTATCGCAACGGCAGAATTGAAGTTCAGACTATTGTCGTTCGCCGGCTTGCCGGATATATTCCCGGCTACAACCGAAGCGAGGCCATGATGGGAAGCGCAGCGCAGAAGAAGGCTCTCACCGCCTACCGGGAACGTCTGGCCCGACGCGGCGTCTCGCAATTCGAGGTGCTCGGACGGGAGGACGACCGTGAACTGATCCGGTCGCTGGCGAAGCATCTTGCCGACGGTGGGCCCGAGGCTTCCGAGATTCGGGATGCGATCGGCGAGCCATCGAGTCGGACGGCGCGCGAAAGGGAGGGGATTTGGCTGCGCTCCGGCGTTCGCCCCTGGTCGGGGCCGAGTTGGCTTTCGAGAGACCTCGTCTCGAGGGCAGGAAAGTCGCCTTGTGACCGATTACCTGCTCGATACGAACATCATCAGCGAAGTCACGAAACCCGCGCCGTCGCAGGCCTTGCTCGAATGGCTCGGCGCACAGGACGATCGGCGACTCTTCGTATCCTCCCTGACGATCGCCGAACTTCGGCGCGGCGTCCTTTCAATGCCGTCGGGGCGAAAGCGAAGGGCGCTGGAGGTTTGTTCGCCGGCGCTGAAGGTCCGACGAGACTGTTCGCAGGGCAATCCTGGCGTTCGAAACAAACGCTGCAATGATATGGGCCGAACTCATGGCGGCAGGCGACCGAAGAGGCCGCCCTCGCAGCGCGATCGACATGATGATTGCCGCGGTCGCCCAGGCCAACAACTGCATCGTCGTCACCGGAAACGCGAAGGACTTCGACGAATCGAGGTCTTCAACCCCTTCCGAACGCCCAAAGGCTAGCGCCGCTGAGGCGTCCGCCTTTGGATGGCCGGGTCTCGGAAGCGCGAAGGACAGGCCCATGAGAAGACCGGACGCGATTGCAGCCCTGCAACGGCACGCCGAAGCGGTGAAGGCGCTCGGCGTTACGGCCCTGTATGTGTTCGGATCGACGGCGCGCGACGAGGCGGCCGCGCGGAGCGACCTTGATGTCTTCATCGACTACGATCGCGACAGGCGATTTTCGCTTGTGGAGCTGGTTGGCATCAAACAGCTTTTGGAACGCCGTCTCGGCGTTCCGGTCGACCTGACCACCCGGGACAGTTTGGACCCGCTGCTGCGGGAACGGATCGAGGCTTCGGCGGAACGCGTTTTTTGATGGAGCGCCTTGTCCGTCCGGCGCTTCGCGCCATTCTCGAGGCGATCGAAGGCATCGAGAACGCCAGGCAAGGCAAAACGCTCGACGACTTCAGCGGCGATTGGCTTCTCCGCCACGGCGTTCAGCGCGGCATCGAGATCGTGTCTGAAGCGGCCCGCCGTATTCCGCCTGAACTCCAAGCGCAGCAGCCGCAAATCCCTTGGCCGCAGATCACCGGTATCGGCAACGTGCTGCGGCACGAATACCATAGGGTCTCCGACACGTTGATATGGAATGTCGTGCAGGTGTATCTGCCGCCCTTGAAGGCTGCAGTCTTGGCGATCGAGGCGGACTTGAAAGAAGAATCATGACCGCCGCGTTCGCGAACGAAGCGCGCGCGAGTTCCACTCGCGCGACATGTGCAGGTTCGCCAAAGCGGCTCCGCTCACTCCGGCAGCGTCTCGAACGGGTTGAGGACCCGATCGCAAACGCGCTCGAAATGGCGAGCGCTTCTCGTCAGCCGTCCGCGCCAGATCGTACTGGCTCTGCAAGTTCAGCCAGAAGGGGGCGCTGGGTCCGAGATATCGGCTGAGGCGCAGGGCGGTGTCGGGCGAGATTCCGCGCTTGCCGTTGAGGATTTCGGTGAGGCGGGCTTGATGCGGGAGCGGGATGAGGCGCAGCTCGGAGTCGAAGCGCCTGATGATGGAGAGAATCTCGACGGGTTGAGAGAGAGAACGTGGAGCAACGGGGTTGAAGCGGGAGCGAGGAGGGGGGTAGCGCAGCGCGGGGAGGGGAGAATCCTCCATGGGGAAAGACGGGCGTAAACGCCCTGTGCGGAGACGGCCCGCTGCGTCTGTCGATCGCTTGCCATCCATCTCCGGGGCAGATTGGGAGAATTCGAGGCTGGGGAGCGTCGATGATACGTTCAATCACTCTTGCTTTCGCAATCGCGTGGCTCGCGCCGCCCCGCAGCTGAGGGCGAGCGCGTTCAGCCGTCAGGCCGAGCGCGGCCATTTAGCACGGCGACCGGGACATGCGACCGGCTCGAATGCAGAGCCGTCGGAAATGGGGCGCGATTTGGCCTCGGAATGATCCGCTTCGCCGAAGCAATCGAGAATTTCGGACAACGGCAATATCGCTACGGTCTCCGCGCGCCCCCAAACACGATGTTTCCCTTCTTTCGCCTGCCCGTCCCGCTCAACCCCGCGCCGGAGGAGTTGACCTATGAAAAGCAGCGAGAGAGCATGCAGGCTTTGCTCGGCGATCTGACAAAAGTCGAGGCGACGCTCGCGCCGATGACGGCAAGCGAAACCAAGATCGTCATCGATCTCAACGCCGTCCAATTCGACTTTCGCGGCGACGGCAAAGCCGACAGCTCGGAGACGCTGGGCTCGATATAGACGGCAATGCGGTCGAACGGCGTCCGTCCAGCGCCCAAAGAGACCGGCCCATTCGAGGTGAAGTTCGACAACAGCGACGCATTTTGGCTTCGCGGCTACTGCCACCTCTTGTCCGCTTCACTGGAATTTGTTCTCGCCTACGACTGGCGAAGCGCCTTCGAACGCACGGCGGGTTTGTTCTACCCGCGCGTGGCGCGCCTAAAATCGGGCAAAATCCTCACTTGGTCAGCAGAAGAGATGTTTCGGTCGAACCGGTCAGATCGCGGATTTCATCGTCTTGATCCACGAGATACGTTGGCCCTTGATGGAGCCTGCGCGTTTGCAAGCGGCGCATGGACATCTCAAGCAGGCCGTGGCGATGAGCCGGGCCAGCTGGCGATCAATCCTTGCCGAGACCACCGACGACCGAGAATGGATACCGGGCCCGCAGCAAAAGAATGGCGTCGTGACCAGCATGCCGGTCACGCAAGCCCAAGTCGACGGGTGGCTGCACGCGCTCGATGACTTCGACGCCGTGCTCGACGGGACGACGCTCGTGCCGCATTGGCGCTTCTCCCAGGGCTTCAATTTAAAGCGGGTCTTCTTCGAGCCGCGCGACTTCGATCTCGTGCTATGGGTCGCCGGCTACAGCGCCGTGCCTTACCTTGAAGACGGGCCGACGCTGTCAATTAGCGATTGGAACCAATGGAACCACGCGTTCAACGGCAATTTTCTCGGCTACGCCCTCTGGTTCAATTGATGCTTTGGCCCGAGGGTGACCGCAATCACGACGCCGATCGCAGCTGCTCCTGAATGAGTCCCGGGCGCAGCAGGACTTGGCTGGGAATCGGTGCGTCTACGCGACGAAATTTGGCGGCGAAGTCGGCTGACAATCTTTCGACGCGTGCTCGTCGCGAGACGATAGACCCTTTCACCGCTTAAGCCGCCGACTCCACTTCTGCCCGAATTTCGCCCCGTACAGCTTCTCCGTCCGCGCCAGATCGTACTGGCTCTGCAGGTTGAGCCAGAACGCGGCGCGCCTAGCGTCGATCTGCCGCCGCGCGAACAGCCGCCGGCTCAGAAGCGCGAAGCGCTCTGATGCTGCGCTTTTTGCTGGACACCAATCTTTGCATTCGGGTTCTGCCCTATGACGCCGCCGCGGCTTATCACGCCGCCGACATTCTCACGGCGCTCGAGGGAAGGGGGCGAACCCGGCGGCTAGCGTGTGATCGCCGGCCAATGCAGTCCGGGATCATCGTCGTCACCGGATCGCGGGGAATGGACCTGAGGACGGGAGGCAGCCAAGACAGGGGCTGACGCCCCTCGTTACGCCGCCTTCCGCCGCGCGATCTCGGCCCGGAACAGCGGCACCTCTTCCGCCAGCGCGGCGGCGACGCTGGGGCGCTGGCGCATGCGGTCGAGATAGGCCTTCACGTTCGGATAAGACCCGAGGTCGATCTCGGGGGTCGCCTGGGTCCAGTTCAGCACCGTCGCGAGATAGGCGTCGGCGACGCTGAATTTTTCGAGCAGGAACTCCCGGCCCGCGAGCTTGGCGTCGAGATAGGCGAGGCGGGAAGCGTATTTGGCGGCGACCCACGCCTTCACCTCCGGCGGCGTCTCGCGGCCGACCAGCGGCGCCATCAGCGCCTTGTGCAGCTCGGTTCCGACAAAACTCAGCCACTGGCGGAGTTTTGCCCGCCCCATCCGATCGGACTCGGGCGGGGCGAGTCTCGCCTCCGGAAAGGCGTCGGCCAGATATTGCAGAATGGCGCCGTTCTCGGTCAGCACAGTCCCGTCGTCGAGCCTCAGCGCCGGCACGTAGCCGAGCGGGTTGACGGCGCGATAGTCCTCTCCGGTCGCGAGCACGCGTTTCGTGTCCGGATCGACCTCGACGAGGGTGACCTTGGCGCCCGCCTCGGAAAGGGCGATTCGGCCCGACATCGAGCAGGCGAGCGGGGAAAAGAACAGCTCCATGCGATCCTCCTTGGCAATTTGTGTACTCTTTCGCATATAATGGTTCCTGTCAAGAGTTTTATCCGAAATGGTACAAAAATCACCGCGCTCGCAGCCCGCGCCCCCGCAGCCGAAGAATCCGCCGCGCCGCCGCGGCCGTCCGCGCGCCTTCGAACCCGACGCAGCCTTGGCCCGGGCGATGGACGTCTTCTGGACGGAGGGGTTCGCCGCGACCTCGCTCGACGAGCTCAGCGCTGCGATGGGGCTCAACCGCCCGAGCCTCTACGGCGCCTTCGGCGACAAGCGGGCGCTCTATATCCAGGCCTATCGCCGCTATCGCGAGCATGTGCGGGAGACGTTCGCGCCGCTCTTCGCCGGGCCGGCGCCGCTCGGCGACAAGCTTCGCCGCATCTTTATTGCCGCGCTCGATCTTTATTTGAGCGGCGAGGAGGGCCCGCGCGGCTGCTTCACCGTGCTCAGCGCCTCCTCCGACGCGATCGCCGACCCGGAGATTCGGGCGATGGTCGCCGAGGCGATCGAAAACAGCGACCGCGCCTTCGAGCGGCTCTTCGCGGCCGCGCGCGGAGCGGGCGAACTGCCCGCAGGCGCCGACCCCAAACGGCTCGCGCGCATGGCCTCGGCGACGGTCCACACGCTCTCGATCCGCGCCCGCGCCCGCGTCCCGCCCGCCGAGATTTTGCCGATCGTCGAGGACGCGGTCGCGACGATCTGCGGGCCGAGGCGGAAGACGGCGCGAGACGCGACGGAGAAGCGCGGAACGGTTGAGTAAAGTCTCGTTCGATCCCCTCATGGCGGCGCAGCAGTCCAGGTGGAAGCCGCAGGGCGTTACGCTGGCACGGGCGCGGCGCGGTCTGGCGCGTTGGGCTGCGCTGGCGGCGTGCGCAGGAGCAGCATCAGGAGCAGCATGCCGATGACCGCGAAGCCGATGATCATGAAGCCGTCGATATAGGCCAGCACGTTGGCCTGGATCTGAACCGAATGGGCGAGGAGCGCGGTCGCGCGCGCATCGGCGTCCGGCGGGCCGACCGAGCGCCCGGCCACCGCCCGGGCGTAGTCCTGCAGCCGGTCGCCGGTGATCAGCGAGCCCGTCGCGACGTGGAGCCCGATGAGATTCGAGTGCACCTGCTCGCGCACCCTGATGATGGTTTGGACGAAGGCCGCGCCGATTTCCGCCCCGAACAGGCGCCCGGTCTGCAGCACCGCGCCAAAGGTGAGGACCTGACTCGGGTCCAGGTGCTGCAGGTTGAGCCAAACCAATGACGTCAGCCCGATCGACTGGCCGAACGCCTGGACGATCTGCGAGGGCAGGAAGTCGGCGCCGATCCATTGGTCGGTGAGCTGAGCCGCCATGAAGCAGGCGACGCCGATGAGGGCGAAGCCCACGGCGGTCAGGAACCGGGGGTCGATGAAGCGAAGCATCCTGGCCGTGAGCGGCGCCAGCAAGAATTGCGGCAGCGCAATCCACACCAGCACGCTGCCGACTTCCATCGCCCGGTAACCTTGGACCGTCGTCAGGTACTGCGGGATGATGTACGAAGTGGACAGAATGGAGAAGCGGAAGAAGGCGATGAAGAGGAAAAGCAGCGGGAAGTTGCCGCTGCGCCGCGAAGCGCAGATCGACCCAGGGCCGGTGATGGGTGAGCTCCTGCACGACGAAGGCGGCGAGCAGGAGCCCTCCGCCGAGCAGCAGCCCGCAGATCAATCCCGAATTCAGCCAGTCGAGCCGGTTGCCCTGGTCCAGCGCGGCGTAGAGCAGGCTGAATCCGACGCCCGCATAGACGATACCTGACCAGTCCGCGGTTTTGAGCAGCGCGCGGTTGATCGGCTGGCGCGGCATGCCGAAATGGACGCAGACCAGCATCAGCGGCGCCAGCAAGGCCGTGTCCCAGAATATCCACTTCCACGACCAGTAATCGCTGAACCAGCCCTCGATCGAGGCGGCGATATTGAGCGACAGTTCCAGGTTCAACACATAGGCTGCGACGCCGTAGACCACGAGCCGGGGCGGCAGGTTCTGCGCCACGAAACCAAGAGTGAGCGGGATGAAAGTGCCCGAGGCGAGGCCGCTGACCATCTGGAACGCCAGGACGAAGCGCAGGTCGGGCGAGAACGGCAGGAGGAAGTTTGAGACCGCGAAGACGGCACTGCCGATAACCAGCAACCGCCGCGGGCCGAACACCATGCCGAGCCAGACCGAGACCGGCCCCATCAGCATTTGGCCGACAGTAAAGGCGGTGGGGATCCACGCGCCCTCGTCGAAGCCGGCATGAACGGCGCCGCGGACGTCGGCGAGGCCGAAAGTCGTGATGCGGCTGTCGAGCGTCGATATGACCGCGCCCAGGAGCACGGCGAGGATGCCGATGAAGGGGCGGGTCGCGATGACCGGGCGATGTTGCGCCGCCCGATCGGCCGGGGAACAGAGGGTATGGCCGACGGCGCGGAGGGCGATGTTGGGGGCCGTCGCCTCGGCGCTGATCGGTGACGCGCTCACGGCGCCCCCTTGCCGGAGTCGGCGACGGCGCCGGGCGGGACGGAGCTTGTGTCGATGGTTGCGATCACCGACATGCCCGGCCGCAAGAGGTCGCCGAGCCGCGGATCGGGTTCGAGCGTGATCTTGACCGGGATGCGCTGCACCACCTTGGTGAAGTTCCCGGTGGCGTTGTCGGGCGGCAACAAGGCGAATTGCGCGCCCGAAGCCGGCGACCAGCTGTCGACCCGGCCGTGCAGAACCACGCCCGGGAAGGCGTCAACCGTGACGCGCGCCGTCTGGCCGACGCGGACGTTCGTCATCTGCGTCTCCTTGTAGTTGGCGATGACCCAGAATCTTGGGAAGCGGCGCCAGCCAGATCACCTGTGTTCCGACGCTGAGGTACTGACCGCGCTGGACCAATCGCTGGCCGAGCATGCCGTCGACCGGGGCGACGATGCGGGTGTAGCCGAGGTTGATCTTCGCGAGATCCCGCGCCGCCTGTCGCGCGCCAAGAGTTGCGCGGGCCTGCGTTGCCTGGCTATCGAGCACCTTGAGCTGCTGGCGCTGTTGCTCGAGCTCCGCCCGGTCGTGCGCGAGCGTGGCCTTGGCGCGCTTTTCATTGTCGACCGCCTGCTCGACGAGCTGACGCGTCCCGGCGAGGCCTCCGGCAAGCAGCGTCTGCTGACGAACCGCCTCCAGTTCATAGCGCGTCACATCCGCCTCGGCCCCCTCGATTGTCGCCTCCGCCTCCCTGATCACTGCCGCCTGCAAGAGCCTCTGCTGGTCGATGGTTTGGATCGCCGCCTGGGCGTCGGCGACATTCGCCTCGGCCTGCTCCAGCTCGGCGCGGTAATCGTCGTCGTCGATTTGAACAAGCAGGTCGCCGGCTTTGACCTTCTGGAAGTCTCGCACGGGGATGTCGCGGACATAGCCCGGAACCTTGGCGGCGAGCGGGGTCAGATCGGCGTGCAGGTAGGCGTCGTCCGTGGTTTGCAGGACGGCCGATCCCACCCACCAGTCCCATTCGTTGGCGACGAATGCTATGAGGCCTCCGACCAGAACCAGGGCGAACAGTCTGAAGGCGACGCCAACCCATCGGGAGGTTCGCGCGGGCGCGAACGGATGATGAGGCGCATTAGCCGCGGCGCCGCCGGCTTCGGTGGCGGGGGGCTTCTCCTGTTCAGCGGGCCGGTCGTCCATGGCCCCGCAACTCCGATGTTCAGCGCGCGAACGGCATTCTCATAATATGCCTTCCGTCTCGGTCCTCAAGGCGCAGCAGGAGAGGTCCTGGAGAGACTCGGTCCGCCGCCCTTGTGGAGCGCTTCGGTGTGCGCCCCCGGGAGGAGAGAGCGACGAAGCCACTCTCTCATAAAGCCCGCCCCGGCGCGGAACCGTCAAGAGGCGTCGTGCAGCGCCTTCTGGAACGTCCTTCGAGGCGGCTTCGCGGCGTCTCAGGACGAGGACACAGGCTTTCGGGTCAGGCTCTGAAGGCGAAGTCCCGCTCCCCAAAGGCGCGGCTTACTCCCGGCCGAGCGAGATGCGTCGCCCATGCCAAAAAGCCGAGGCGCCGGCGCCGAGCGGATGGCGCGCCGCCTGGGGCGTGGCCGCACTGACAGCCTGGCCGATAAAGCCGATCGCTTCGGCGAGCGGTGCGGACGGCTCCGCGATCCCGAGTGCGGCCAGCCGAACGGCAAACATTGACAATAGAGTCTTCGGCAATAGAGTCCTCCCAATGCTGCCATGCCCGTCGACCATACCCGTGAGATCGTCATGGAAATTCACCAGGTTCGTTATTTCCTCGCACTGGCCGAGCTGAATTTCACGCGCGCAAGCGAGAAGTGCAATGTGACGCAACCCTCTTTGTCGCGCGCTATCAAGCTTCTCGAAGAGGAGCTCGGAGGGCTCCTTTTTAGCCGCGAGCGCGAATCGACACATCTCACCGATCTTGGCCACATGGTCCGCCCACACCTTCAATCGGTTTACGATCACTTGAGGTTGGTGAGACACCTGTCTCAGGAGTTCGTGAGAAAGTGGCCACTCAAACTGGGGATCATGAGCACGATTTCGCCTGACGAGATTGTCGATCTCATCGCCAATATTCGAACCCGCCATCCGGAAGTGGAGCTGAGACTTTGCGATGCGAATGCAAAGGATTTGCGCGCGCGTCTTTCAGCTGGCGATCTCGAGGTCGCCATCTACGCTTTACCGGGCGCGGAACCCGACGAGCGCATTCATTCGATTCCGCTCTTTCGCGAGCAGATGGTTCTCGCCGTTCACCGCGACCATCGTCTCGTCAAAACGGGCGCATTCCCCGTTCGAGAGATGAATGGCGAGAACTATATCCACCGCATTCACTGCGAGTTCGCTGGTTATGCCGACCACATTCTCCAGCAGAAAGGGGTTACCTGCAAACCCGTCTATTGGAGCGAGCGCGACGACTGGGCCTTGGCTATGGTCGCCGCCGGCTTGGGATTTGCATTCATGCCTGCAAACTCAGTCAAACACCCCGGCGTGGTGGGTTTGCCGGTCGTCGAGCCCGAATTTTGGCGACAGGTAAGCCTTGTGAGCGTGAGAGGGCGTCGCTGTTCGCCAGGGGTCGGCTCGCTGGTGCGCGAGGCGATGCGGAAGACGTGGTTCGGCAAACAACCGAAGCCCGCATACATTGCTGCCTGAATTGATTGAGCGATGAAATGGCTGAGATCGACGCAAGGCGGTCATTGCTGAACGGAATTGTGGCCGTCTCGGATGTTGGGAATCCAGTCATTCGAAAGGCTAGTCTTCCGTGGGCGGCGCCGTATTTCGCCGCCCGTGAAGCGAGCCCTTTCGGGCTACTCGAGCCCGGCGGCGCGCAGCCCTTAGATATAGATCGCACGGTTATGCGCATTGACGCAGCGGCGGCGGAGGGGCGTTGTCGCGTTGGAAGCTCCAGCTGTGGTACGTTTCGCGTTATCTGGGATGTTGCAGATCAAGGCTTCCCATGCCGCGTCAACTGACGAACCAGGGGCACGCCCGCCGATGAAGGTCATCTCAGTCAATCTGGGGCTTCCCCGTACGGTGCAATGGAAGGGCAAGACTGTTTCGACCGCGATCTTCAAGACGCCTGTTTCCGATCGGATCACCTTGCGGCTCCTCAACTTCGACGGAGATCGTCAGGCTGACCTGTCGGTGCATGGCGGCCAGGACAAAGCAGTCTACGCTTACCCGGCGGAATACTACGAGTTTTGGCATCGCGAGTTTCCGGATACGGCGTTGCCGTGGGGCATGTTCGGCGAGAATCTCACGACCGAAGGCCTGCGGGAGGACGGCCTGCAGGTTGGCGACCGGCTTCGCATCGGCACCGCTGAGGTCGTCGTCACGCAGCCGCGAATGCCATGCTTCAAGCTTGGCCTGAGGTTTGGTCGCGACGATATCGTCAAGCGATTTCTCGCCAGCGGCCATACCGGTTTCTATTTCAGGGTGATCACCGAGGGCGAGGTCCAGGTGGGAGACCCGATTGTTCTCGTCGAACGGACCGCAGGCTCTGTGGCGGTCTCGGAGATCACGCGGCTCTATGCCCGCGACAAGGACGATCTGGAGGGGCTGAGGCGCATCGCGGATGTTGCGACCCTGCCCGGCGACTGGCGGGACTACTTCAAGGAACAGATCGACCGGGTCGCTGCGCGCCCCCAACGACGCCCCGCCCAGACTCCCTCATGGGCGGGCTTCCGCTCCTTCACCCTGCGAGAAAAAGTGCGCGAGGGCGACAACGTCTCCTCGTTCCGCTTCGTGCCCGAGGACGGACGACCGTTGCCGTCCTATCTTCCGGGCCAATACTTGACCGTTCGACTGTACATTCCGGGTGTCGAGCGGCCCGTCGTGCGTTCCTATTCATTGTCGGACACTGCCCGGACCGACCACTACCGCCTCACGATCAAGCGGATCGCACAGCGTGCGGAGGAACTGCGCGCCGCGTCCGGCCTCGTATCGACCTACTTCCATGACCAGCTCGCGGTCGGCGACCGAATCGAGGCGAAAGCGCCGGCGGGCACGTTCACCGTCGACGTGAGGCAGCACGACCGGCCTCTGGTCCTGATCGGCGGGGGTATCGGCCTCACCCCGCTGCTCAGCATGCTCAACAGCATCGTGGCGGCGGAGTCACCGCGAGAAACGTGGCTACTGTACGGCGTTCGCGATGATCGAGAGCACATTATGCGGGCGCACCTGGAGAGCATCGCCCGGGCCCACCTGAACGTCCACCTGCACGTCTTCTATTCGCGGCCGGCCAGGGAGATAGACGGCGCGGACATCCACATCGGACGGATCGATCTGGGCGCCATGCAGCAGCTGATACCGCCGAAGACATATGATTTCTATGTCTGCGGGCCGCCGGCGATGATGGACTCCGTCACTCGAGGCCTCGAAGCCTGGGGTGTTCCGGTCGACCGCGTACACACGGAGGCCTTCGGCCCGGCATCGGTTAGGCAAGCCGTTCGCGGACCCGCGGCTCAGCCCGACTGCGGCGTCGATGTGACATTCGCCCGCTCCGGCGTGACTGCCCAATGGAGCCGCTGCGAGTTGCCGCTGCTCGAGCTGGCCGAGGAACATTCGTTGGCAATTGACTTTGGCTGCAGGGCGGGAAGCTGCGGCACCTGCGTGACGCGAGTCCTCTCCGGCGCCGTGCGCTACTTGCATCAGCCCAACGCGCCGCTCGAGGCCGCCGAGGTCCTCCCGTGCATCGCCGTGCCGGCCGAGCCGCTTACGCTCGATGCGTGACGCGACAACTCGATCGTGTGCGCGAGGGCGACGTCGGGCCCAGACGAGTGATGCTTTCGTGCGGCTTTATGCGTTGTCGGCATAAATTTTGAGCTGACAGCTCGCCAAGGTCGCGCCGGACTACGCAGGCCTCAGTCGCCGCGCCCTCGCCGTTTGTGACATGAGCGGACCAAATTTACGAAAATCGCTTTCGCCACCGCGGTCCAGTGAAAGTTCAACACGAGGAGCAACCCTATGAAGATGTCCAGTCCAGCTTCATTCCCTCTTGCCTAAGGCGCTCATACGTCCGCCGATGCATGCCGCGCGGTCGCCCGGGGAACGGCGCGGTAAGAGGGTGCCGCGAACATCGCTGCTCGACGCTACTGCCTGCGCCGACGAAGCGGACCCTGGGCGCCGGGCGGATCGGGAACGGCAGCTCGCCACCCGACTCCGCGGTTCGCCGTTGTGATCCTGAACGGGGCCTATTACTGATGCACCGGTCTTCAGACCGGCCTCGCCGGGGCGGCTCACCTCGACCCGCAAGAGATATTCGTTGCCGGCGGCTGGACGGTTCGTCCGGGAAGTTGGTCATTCGCACCCGACTTCTGCTCATGTTGAGTGCTGTTGCTTGGGTCGCAGCTGGTATCGATGAGACGGATCGTCAGGTCAGCCGGCCCGCGCGCCTCCAGCGCCGGCGCGGCGGGTCCCCTCTTCCGTAATCAGCCGCACTCCGACGTCGAACGTGAAATAGGACCAGACCCAGCTCACTATCACCGAGAGCCGGTTGCGCAGGCCGACAAGGAACAGAATGTGCACGGCGCCCCACAGCCACCACGCCACTGCGCCGGTTAGCTTGAACCGCCCGAAATCCGCGACCGCGCTCTTGCGTCCAATGGTGGCCAAACTGCCCTGGTGCCGATAGCGAAACGGCGGCGGCGGCTTGCGGTTCCGCAGCCGCGCCCGCAGTACCGAGGCGACGTAGGCGCCCCCCTGCTTCGCCGCGGAAGCCAATCCGGGAGCAGGCTGGCCGTTCCAGGCGAGCGCCAACGCCGTGTCGCCGATCGCGAAGACGTCGGGTAAGCCAGGGACAGACAGGTCCGGCCCCACCTTGATGCGGCCCGCCCTATCGGGTTCCGTCCCCAGCCACGCAGCCGCGGGCGAAGCAACCACGCCGGCCGCCCACAAGATGGTGCCGGCCGCGATGCGCTCGCCATTAACCACCACGCCATCTGCGTCGATGCCCTCGACCCGGCTATCGACGCGCACTTCCACGCCGAGAGCCTCAAGCGAAGCCCGGGCAAAGCCCGAGAGCCGCTCGCTGAATTGAGGCAGCACCCGCGGCCCAGCCTGCACCAGCAGAATGCGCGCCGAGGCCGGATCGAAATTGCGAAAGTCCTTGGCCATCCCGTTGCGGGCGAGTTCCGCGATTGCGCCCGCCATCTCTACCCCGGTCGGTCCCGCGCCACAGATCAGGAAGGTCAAGAGCCTCTCCCTCACTACCGGATCGCCGGTCGCCTCGGCTTGTTCGAAAGCGTCCAGAATGCGGCTGCGAATGCTGGTAGCGTCCTGCACCGATTTCAGCCCCGGCGCGTGTTCCGCCCATTCCTCGCGGCCGAAATAGCCATGCGTAGCGCCGGTCGCGAGCACGAGCGCGTCGTATGCAACCGCGCGGCCGTCGACGATCACGCGGCGGGCAGCAACGTCAACCGCGGTGACCGTACCGCGCAAGACGCGCAGTCTCGCATCATTGTGGAAAACGGCGCGGATGGGCGTCGCGATATCGGCGGGGGACAGGCCGCCGGTCGCGACCTGGTACAACAGCGGTTGGAACAGATGATAGTTGTGACGGTCGACCAAGGTTACTCGCGCCCGCTCGTGGCGCAGCCCCGCCGCGCACGCCATGCCGCCGAAGCCTCCGCCAACGATGACGACATGTGGCGCGCCGTCATCGGGTGGGGATGCGCTACCCGCCCAACGGACGATTAGACGATCGAGCGAATAGCGTCCGGGTCCGGACACGCCCAGCAGGGCCAATAGCAGAGATCCGTAGATCGTCATCCCCTGATCAGCGCCCATCATCGCCATGCCGGATCCCACGGCGAGAAGACCGGCAGCCACCACTGGCGTGACCAGACCCAACCCCAGCAGTGCGGCGCCGATCGCAGCCAAGGGCCTAGGCAGCATCCCGGATGCCATAGTTGGCAGCATTGTCGGCGCCACGACCGGCCCGGTGAGTGCCGCCGCCAGCCATAGCCGCAGGCCGAGTTGATAAATTGGGCCGACCTCCCGCTTGACCCAGCTCAAAGCTGCTATCGCGGGACCGGCCAGCGGCAGTGGGCTATCCGCCAGACCTTTGGCCAGAACGCGATCAAGCGACAGCGGCCCGGCTCCTTGCACCACGTACCAGCCAAACAGGGCGGCCCAAAATAGATGCTCGTCTTGCAGCGCTCCGCGGGACTGCGCCAGCAGTGTCAGGATGAGCATCAGCAAAGCCACCGGCCTAACCAAAAAACCTACGGCCAGCAGCACCGGCCCCATCACCTGTGCGAGGATCATCGGCCAGGCCGTGCGGAAATCGCCGATGTCGCTGCCCGGGAGCATCCCCGGTGCGAAGAATGCCTTCGACAAAGACAGGCGGACCAGCAGGTCGACAACTGGCGCCGCCACCCGCAGCACCGCGCCGCTGACGTCGAGCAGCGCCGCCAGCCGCGCCCGCAGTCCGTCGCCGCGCAAGAATGTTATCGGGTTCGACACCTTTCCGCCTTCGCTTTATCTGGCCGATTCAGCATCGCCTCGCCTCGGTTCGCCCAACTCGGCCGCGCGCTTCAATTCCGCCCGGCTTGGTCGGTTGCTATTGAAGCCGTCGTGTTTCCATTTGCGGACATCAGACCGATGGCGCCCGTTCGTAGAAGGCCATTGTCCTGTCGACGATGGTGGGTAAGCAGTCTTCGACGGCGAAGTGACCTGAATTCAGCCGGTGCATTTCCGCTTTCGGAAGATCCTTGAGGTATGCCTCGCCGCCTTCGCGCGTGAAGAAGATGTCGTCCTGCCCCCAGAAGATGATCGTCCTCGGCTGGCGATCTCTCAGGAACGCCTGCCACTTACGGTAGAGCTGCACGTTGGTGCGGTAGTCGTAGAAGAAATCGAGCTGCACGCGCCGCGCATTGGGACGATCGAGGTAGTGCAGGTCCATGTTCCAGTTATCCGGGCTGATGAGCTCGGGCTTTGGATGGCCGTGAGTGTAGACAAGCTTGACCGTTTCGGGCTGCAAGAAGGCCTCGAGCGGTTTCTCGGCCTCGGCTGTTCTGTTTTTCCAGTAGGCGCCGCGTAGACCGTCCCAGACCGCCGTAAAGCCGACTTCGTAAGCGTTCGTATTCTGGATAATCAGCCACTCCAGCCACTCCGGCCGACGGGTCACGATGCGGAAGCCGACGGGGCCGCCGTAATCCTGGACGTAAAGTCCAAAGCGGGTGAAGCCGACTTTCTTCAGAAACGACTCGATGATCTCCGACGTCTTGTCGAACGTGTAGGGAAACGTCTTCGGATCCGGCATGTCGGAGTTCCCGAACCCCGGATAGTCTGGGGCGATCACATGAAACTTCCCAGCGAGGGCCGGGATCAGGTTGCGATACTGGTGGGACGAGGCTGGGAAGCCGTGCAGAAGGAGGAGTTTCGGCGCCGTTCGTTCTCCGGCCTCACGATAGAAGATGTTCAGACCGTCGATCTCGGTGTTTTTGAACAACATATCGATGATCCTCCATAGAGATGCCCACTTTCTGAGCTGCCTTGCCGAAGCGGCGGAGGAACCCTGACGCGGCGCCGGGGCGGCCGGCGGGTTGTCCATTCATTCGACCGGGTCGCCGCCGCGCTTTCTGCGCCGGACCTCTGCGGGGAGCCGAAGACAACGGCGGCGAGAGCGGCGGTGAGCCCCCCGCTAAGCCAGCGAAGCAGGGGCTTTCGTGCATTTCATTGAGGTCGTCTCCTGCGGCTTCGCGCCGATGAGCGCGGGCCAATTAAGCGCAGGAACGGGTTTCGAGGTGAAATGCCCATTGGCAATCGATGCGATAGTCGCCGTCTATAGAGCCGACCCCGCGAACTAGTGTTGTGTCTTTAACGCTTCGACCCCACGCGGCGACCGGGAAGTCGTAGGTTTCAGAGTCCCGACAGGGCGCTTTGCGTTAGATTCACTAGCAGCCTGTCGGACTTAAACTCTAAGTCATTGATTTAATTGCAGTTTGCTTTTTCGTGCCTAACGGAAAACTGCAATGATATCAATATGTTGGCGATCAGAGGCACCCCCAGTCCGACAGGCTGCTAGTGTTGTGTCTTTAACGCTTCGACCCCACGCGGCGACCGGGAAGTCGTAGGTTTCAGAGTCCCGACAGGGCGCTTTGCGTTAGATTCACTACACTAGCGCAAATAAGGCGACGTTACACTTGCTATAGCGCCACACGATCAAAGGCCTCTCGATCATCTGCGCGCCGAGAGGTTCGGGCCAGCGTCGGTCGGTCCAGATCTGAGTTGAATTTTGCGCGGCCAGCCGCGCTCAAACAGGCGCGCGTCCGGGTGAGATCGATTCCGGTCGATCGCCGACATTCAATCGATCGCGACGAATGTCCGCGTCTGTGTGTGCGCCGTGAGAAGGCGGCGCTTTCCAGTGGGTGCAAGTCCCACCCGGCCAACCGCTCCAGCCGGAAGCAACCGGAGCAGTCATGGAGGTAACAAAATGGCTGAAGCCTTCGGTGTAGCGGGTCACGAATAGGTGACAGCGCGAGTGTGCGGGCCGCAACGCGAGTGAACGCTGAGCAAGCCTCGAAAAGGACGATGTGCAGGCCGACCCGACAACCCTTTCGGGGAAGGCTGATACGGCAGGGCGCGATGAGCGAAGAATACGCCCGGCCGCTGCACCGGGGTAGTGGCGGCAGCACGCACACAAGGAAAGCGCACGCAACACGGGAAGCCCCAAAGCGTGGTTAGGTCAGCAATGACAGGACCAACTGGACGCCCGTGAGGGACAGGCCGGGCGCTCTGGGGTGGCGGAGAGGTCCGTAGTACCGCGGAAACCGGGTAACTCTGGTGGAGGGAAGGGACCTCAGTTCAAGACAGACGCAGAACGTGGCGAAGGACATGGAGATTGGGAAACCTATCAACTCCGGAAAGTGTTCAGAAACTGCCGAGGGCGTTGCACGCGAAAGACGGCGTGAGGTCTTGTCCGAGAGCCGGATGCGGGAAATCTGCACGTCCGGTTCGATGAGCGGGGTGTGGAAACGGAGCTACGGCTGAGCCACTAAGGCACCGCCAGACGAAAGGGGCGGGAACAGACATGCTCGGCCTAACGCCACCGCGCCACACCTCGACTCTACCATAGAGCGGGAATTGAAACCGAGGCACTAGCTAACCCGCATTATGCAGCGCCGTGACGTTTCCGCGTCGGTCGGCGGCGCGTTGGGGTGATTTTTCGGAACCGCGCTTGCTCGCGGACGCGCGGCATCGTCTCCGGCTTTGGGCCTGAAACGGGTGGAGGGGGTTTGCGGGTTGAAGGGATGGGTTTGACGTTCGGGGCCGCTCACGCCCCGTGTTTCAGGTGACGAGGCGCGGGATGCGCTGGAGGGCGAAACGCAGGATTTCCTGGCCGGGGCACGAGGTCGGCAGATGGACGCGGATCATGGTTTTCATCTCGACGACGCGGGCGGCGATCTTGACGAGGCGCAGGCGCAACGTGTCGAACTGCGCGACGCGCCACATCGAACGCCTGGGCATCGATGCGCGCAGCCCCCACATCAGCCAGTAGGCGCCGGCGTGCAGGAAAAGCCGAAACTGATTGGCGGTCGCCTTGGTGCATGAGGTGCGATCCGCCGCCAGATGCGTCTTCCAGGATTTGATGTGGTTTTCGGCCTGGCCGCGCCGGCAATAGACGTCTTCGTAGAGCACGCGAGCGTTGCGCTTGTTCAGATTGGTGACGACGAAGCGCGTGTCTGATCCTTCCGCGCCGGCTTCGACGCGGGCGATGATCCGCTCGACCCGGCTCCAGCTTTGCGCGCCGTCGAAGAACTCTTTGAAACGACGAAGCTTGCCGTCTCTGGGCGCGGCTTCGAACCGTGCCTTTACACTGGCTTCGAGACTTTCGACATGCCGGCGCAACGTCGTAGTCGGCGCGACGCCGAGGATGTAATCGAGGCCGCTCGCCCGACACCAGTCGAGAACCTCGGGGCCGCAGTAGTGGCTGTCGGCGCGCAGAAGGATCTCGGTGTTGGGCCAATGGGCTCGGATCGCGCGCAACAGCCGGCGGAGGAAGGGTTTGATCTCCTTGCCGCTCGGCCGCTTGGCGGGACGAAGCACGGCAGTGACGAAGCGGCCCTCGCCGTCGAACACGACGATGGGCTGAAAGCCGTATTCGTCGTAATGGGCGTTGAACAACCGCAACTGCTGCCCGCCATGGACCGCGTCGAACGTGTCGTCGATGTCGAGGGTGATCCGTTTGGGAACCTTGTGAAAGGACTCGCAATAGAGATCGACCATCGCGCGACCCATCCGCAACAGGGCGCGAACCTCCGGCAGATTTTCCAACCGCGAGATCGTCGACTGCGAGCACAGTTCGCGATCCGACGGCGTCAGATCGAGCGCCATCTTGAACATCGGATCGCTCCGCAGGCAATTGGCGTCGTTGCCGTCCTCATAGCCCGCCGCGATCATCAGCAGCCGAAAGCGGATGATGTCGGCAAGGCTGTGGGTGATCTGATCGGGCGCGCGCCGGTCCACCATGCAGGCGGCGAGCCGATCGGCGACGCGAAGGCGCTGGTCGACCTCGCGCAACGCCAGAACGCCGCCATCCGACGACAGCAAGCCGCCGTCAAACTTGACCTCGACGCGCTTGCCCGAAACAGGTGACAACCCAGGCAACGGCAACATAGGATCGTTCATGGCGGGTGCGGCCTCGCTGAAATCGCGCGAATCGGCTTAGATAACCAAATTCTACACGAAATCAGCTATTTACGCCACACCCGCCAACCCGCAATGCATAATCCGGGCTAAGCGGGAACAATTTCCTCATCGGGTTGTGGTCACCCCGTTGAGGGGACCGATGGGCGCTGACAGGCGTCGGCACACGCCCTCTGCGCGACGACAGAGAAAGACCAGGGCGAGGCGAAAAGTCGCTTTTTTCTTCCGGATTGGCGTTGTTCATGTTATGTTCTCTCTTTCGCGAAACGCCGCCATCCGTCGGCGGCAACGGAGAACGACATGGAACAGGAATTGGCGCCGGCGCCGAAGAAGCGGCCGACCGCCGTCGGCAAGGCGGCGCGACGCAAGCGCATCTTCGCCCGGCTCAACGAGGGTTTTGCCTATGACGAGATCGCGCGCGAGGAGCGGCTGACCGCCCGCCGCGTCCGCCAGATCGTCACCGAGGTTCTGGACAGGCGGGAGGTCGACGGCGACTCCGCCCACGCCCTTCTGCAGCTTGGGCGGCTCGGGCCGGCGCTGCGGGCGGCGGGCGAGGCGGTGGCGGGTGGCGACGTCAGGGCGATCGCCCCGCTGGTGAAGGTGCTCGACCGGCTCGACCGCTACCAGAAGACCGCCAGGACGATCCGGGCCGACCACAAGCGGAGGCGCATGCCGGCTTCCGACACCGTCGTCATCGGGGAGCTCAAACGCCGGATGCGGGAGAGCGTCATGCAAGAGATGGCGGCGGAACGGGCTGCGCAGCCAATGGCCGAGGCGGAGCCCTGAGGCGAAAGCGAAAAACCTGCACGGGAGCGAAAGAAAAAAATTTAGGACGGCTTCGTGTCCGCAAGCCCTTGATAAACCGAGTTTCGCGGAAAGAAACGGAAAGGTTTGGAAGGTTTTGGAAGGGCGTTTTGGGGTTCGGCGCGCTGAACCCGCGCGCCTCGAACGGGCGCCGGATCGGCTCTTGAAGGACAATTCGTCACCACGTTCGTTCGCGCCGGAGCCGTCGTCGGCCGACCTGGTAAAATCAAAGCGATCGAAGGGTTAGGCTCAAGCAAAGCCATCGAGCGCACCTTCCGCCGCCTCGAGCACTTCCGCCCAAGGCCACCCGCTACGACAAACTCGCCGTCAACTTCCTCGCCGCCGTCTGGTCGCCGCAACCGTCTGCTATTGGTTATGAGTTTGACCCTGACACGCCCCACTCCGCACGGAGTATGCCGGACGAGTGCACATTGTGCGTCGCAGCAATGCGGTCCGCCGCGATGATGAGCAACGATCGTGGATTGAGGCGTGGACCGATCTCCTGCAGCCAATCGATCAATTGAGGAGAACTCCATGCAAACGCCTCAAGCTGACTACTTTGCCGCGTATCGCAATTTGAAACTGTCACGTGACGAAAAGGGTGTGCTGGTTGCCGAGTTCCATAGCGACGGCGGCCAGTTCATCATGACCGCGCAATCACACACGGAGTTTGTCGATGCCTTTCACAGAATCGGACAAGACCGAGCGAACAAGATCGTCATCATTACAGGCGCGGGCGGTAATTTCATTTGGGGACGTAGAATGGCCATCGTTCGGAGATGTCGCCGATCCGGGCGTGTGGAGCAGAATTCACGACGAAGGCGTCCAGGTTTTAGAGAACATTGCGAACATCCGCGTTCCGGTGATCGCGGCCGTCGAGGGACGCGCCCATATCCACTCGGACTACGCGCTGCTTGCTAGTGTCATCGTGGCGGCTGAAGGCGCGACATTCCAGGACGTCGGCCACTTTGCCGTGGGAGTTACGCCGGGTGATGGGATTTTTACGACATGGAGTTATCGGGCTGGACCAGGTCGAGCCGAGGCATTCCTGCTCAATCCACAGCCGCTGCCGGCGCGTACCGCATACGAATGGGGAGTCGTTGCAGAGGTAGTACCGAACGGCAAGGCAGTGGCGCGCGCTCGGGAACTGGCCGATTTGTACCTGCAGGCTCCGGAAGTGACGCGCCGGAATACGCGCATTCACTTCATTCAACCGTTGAAGGAGCGCATCGTCCGCGAAGTTGGTTACGGACTATCCCTCGAAGGAGCGTCGTCGGCCGACCTGGTAAAATCAAAGCGATCGAAGGGTTAGGCTCAGGACCCTTTACGCGGCTCGGGCCAGTATGATTCTGAGGGCGTCGGAGGTGTCCGATGCCCGAACATTCTCTGTTGTCCGGTGCTTAAATGCGGCGGATCGAGCCGATCGTCGACCACGCCGTGCAGACGTTCTGCGGGCCGGAGGGGCAGCGCAAGGCGACGCGAGGCGCTATAGCGAAGCGCGGAACGGTTGAGTAAGGGTTCGTTCGACATAATCTAGCGGCTGCGCTCGCCGCCGGGGCCGGCGCGGAAACTCGGGGAGCAGCCAATGATCGTCGCCACGACAGAAAACGTCGCCGGGCATCGGACGGTGCAGACGCTCGGACAGTGTTTCGGACTCGTCGTCCGCAGTCGGGGCCTCGGCGGCAACGTGATGGCGGGCCTGCGCTCGATCGTGGGCGGAGAGATCCACGAATACACCCAGCTCCTGGAGGAGGCGCGCCGCCACGCCCTCGACCGGCTCGTCGAGAACGCGACCGCCATGGGCGCGAACGCCGTCCTGATGATGCGCTACGACAGCGCCGAAATCGGCAATACGATGAGCGAAATCGTCGCCTACGGAACGGCGGCCGTGATCGAACCCGCGACATGACCGGCGCTCTCGTCTTCTGCATCTGGATCGCAGTCCCCGCCGCGCTCGTTCTCATCTGGCTCCTCTTCCGGACGGGCGGCTACAAGCGGGAGCCCCTGGACTTGCCGCCGGGCAGGGACTGGACGTTCACCGGCGAACGCTTCGTCGATCCAAAGTCGGGCGAATTGCTCGAGGTCTGGCAGCAGCCGGGCTCCGGCGAGCGGGCCTACGTGCGGGCGCGACCGAGCCGATCTGTTTAAGCCGCGCCCTCTTCGGCGGCGCGACGCCGATCGGCAGGCGCGCCGTCTTATTCTTTTCGCCGCGACGCGCTAACGTGAAGCGCAACCCTCACGGAGGAACGCCGGAATGAACGCGACCGCAGCCCCGATCGGGAAGTTCGTCTGGTACGAATATATGGGAAACGACCTCGAGGCCGCGGTCGATTTCTACACCCATGTCGTCGGCTGGACGGCGCAGGACGCCGGCATGGCGGACTTCGAATATGAGGTCGTCTCTGCCGGCGGGACGCCGGTCGGCGGCATGATGGCCATTCCCGCCGACGCCAGGGCGATGGGCGCAAAGCCCGGCTGGATGGGCTATGTCTGGGTCGAGAGCGTCGACGCCGCGCTGCCGAAGCTGATGGCCGCAGGCGGCAAGGTGTTCAAGGCGCCGTCTGACATTCCCGGGGTCGGCCGCTTCGCCGTGGTCGCCGATCCTTACGGCGGCGCCTTCATGCTCTTCCGCGACTCGGAGGGCAATCCTCCCCCGCCGCCGCCGGGCGCCCCGGGCCGCGTCGGCTGGCACGAGCTGCATGCCGACGACGGCGCCAAGGCCTTCGCCTTCTATTCGCAATTCTTCGGCTGGAACAAGGACGGCGAGTTCGACATGGGGCCGATCGGGGTCTACCACCTTTTCAACACCCGCCACGGGGAACAGGGCGGCATCATGACCCGCAGGCCGCAGACGCCGGCATCGTTCTGGCTCTATTATTTTAACGTCGACGGCGCGGAGGCCGCCGCCGAGCGGGTCAAGGCTGAGGGCGGCCAGATCATCCATAGCCCGCAGGAAGTGCCCGGCGGGCAGTGGATCGTGCAGGCCCACGATCCGCAAGGCGGAATGTTCGCGCTCGTCGCGCCGAAGCGGTGAGCCCAAGCGCCGGAGGACGGCGGTTACGTCGAGGCGACGACGCAACCGGCGAAAATCTTGCCGGACGAGGGCCGGCCCGCGACCCGCGGGCCCGTCGATAACGCGATTCTCCCTGCGAACAGGAAGAAAACAGGGAGAATCGCCCGGCGTCGGCCCGCTTTCGGCGCGAAAAGCCGTTGTATTGCATGAGGTTATCCGAAAATCCGCTGGTTACGCGGAACAGGACGATATCAGCCAACCGGCGCCCGGGGGCGCGCCATTATGGATTGAAATGGCAACGGCGCGTCACCCTCGAACGCTTGCCCCAGGCCGCATCGCGCCAACACCTCAGACGCTATTTTCGTGGCAGGGAGATAATTCGCCCATAACAGCCAACCAGCGGCCAGGGGCCGCGCCATTATGGGTGAAAATGTTGACGGGCGTCGAAGGCATGCTCAGCCCGCACGGCGACAACACCTCATATGCTATTTTCGTGGCAGGGAGAGAACAGGCGCCAAAACAGGCCGGCGGCAAAGGCGCGCGACCAGCTCCTCATGCGGCGCAATGAGAGCGCGGGGGGCCGAAAAGAAACAAATGAACCTAAATTCGGCGGTTGAGGCGTTTTCCGGGGGCTGAGAATTATTCATTTTCATATGCATGGGACAGGATTTCGCGCGCTTTGGGGCTCACCCGTCGGGTGAACAATCTCCGGTTGAACCCGACGCGTCGGGCGTGGGCGTCGTGGTCGACAGTTTCGCCGGTTCGATTCGGGTCGAGTTTGATCATGAAGCGGCGTTTACGCCGCTCGGGCAATTGCCGTTCTTCATCGATTTTCTGAAGACCGCGGGGTTGTTCGAGGCGTTGGTGGCGGATTGCCCGCTGCGTTACACCAGTCCGAACGCGCCCAAGAAGCGCGACGTGCTGGGGACGGCGATGTTGTCGATGTTGGCCGGGCACAAGCGCTACGCGCATATCGCGGCGCTGCGGAGCGACCGCGTGTTGCCCGAGCTTCTCGACATGAGCAAGATCGTCAGCGAGGACGCGGTTCGGCGGGCGTTCGCGGCGATCGAGGAAGAAGCGGGCGCGAACTGGCTACGAGGTCATCTCGACCATTGCGTGGAGCCGCTTTTGAGCGAGCCGTGGATACTCGACGTCGATACGACGGTGAAGCCGCTCTACGGCCATCAGGAAGGAGCGGTGGTCGGCTACAATCCCAAGAAGCCTGGGCGGCCCAGCCACTGCTATCACACCTATTCGATGGCGGGGACGCGATTGGTTCTCGAGGTGGATGTGAGCGCGGGCGACGAGCACACTTCCAATCACAGCGCGCCTGGCCTTTGGGCGCTCTTGGACCGAACGCCGCGCGATTGTTGGCCTTCTCTTTTGCGCGGCGACAAGGGCTTCGGCAATGAGGGGATCATGGGCGAAGCCGAGCGGCGCGCTTTGCCGTATTTGTTCAAGCTACGGCTGACCGCCAACGTCAAACGCGCGATCGAGCGTCTTTCGGGGCAGAGTGATTGGGTCGATTTCGGGCCAAGGTTGGCAAGCCAAGGGGACCGAGATTCGATTGCAAGGCTGGAGCCGACAACGGCGCGTCGTCGTATTGCGGCGGCGCGTGAGAGGCGCGCTGGCGACGCCCGCGATGGACGAGGATGGACCGCCTCGGCTCGCCTTCCTCGACATCGGTGCGAGCGAGGAGATGTGGGAATATCAGGTTCTCGCGACCACGCTCGCCGAGGCCCTGGAAAGCTTTGGCCAGCTCTATCGCGACCGCGGCGATGGAGAGAATGTCTTCGACGAGTTGAAGAACCAATGGGGCTGGGGCGGCTTCGTCACGCATGACCTGGCGCGCTGTCGTCTGGCGGCCCGCCTCGTGGCGTTGTTTTATGATTGGTGGAACATCTTCACGCGCTTGGCCGAGCCGGATCGTCACCGAGAAGCGATCACGAGCCGGCCATTGTTGTTGCACGCCATCGCCGAACGGGTGCGCCATGCGCGACAAACGACGATCAAGATCACCAGCACGCACGCCAAGTCCGTTCCCGCTGCAAAGGCGCTTCGAGCGGTAGCCCTATTCCTGAGGCGGTTGGTCACAAATGCGGAGCAGTTGACGCCCTGGCAGCGTTGGCGCGAAATCCTCTCCCGCGCCTTTCAAGCCTTCCTCAAAGGCCGCGCCCTGCCCGCGCCGCCGCGCTTATGTCCATCTTGACGCAACCGCAGATTGAACCCCCCCCGCTTCACGAACGACGATCAGAGCCAACTGCCGAATTTAGGATGAACGCTGACGTGTTCATTTTCTTGTTCGTGCTCCGGGTCGGTTCTTGTCACCTAACGGGTCGGCCAACAGGCGCCATTATAGCCGCGGGTCGTCGAGCGAGCGCGTCTGCAGTCACCGGCGCGATTGGCCCCTTGACATGGTACCGACTGGTTGGTATGCGCCTGCCATGACGAAGCGCCAAACCCCAGCGACCGGGAAGTCCGCCACAGCGACGGCCAGGAAGCGAGCCGCCTCCGGGGCTTCCGCCGGGAAGCTGCTCGACGCCGCGGTCCACGTCATCCGCTCCAAGGGCTATTCCGCCGCCCGCGTCGAAGACATCTGCGCCGAGGCGGGCCTCACCAAGGGCGCGTTCTTCCATCATTTCGCCAGCAAGGAAGCCTGCGCCGTCGCGGCCGCGGCGCATTTCGCCGCGCGCGCCGACGCGATCTTCGATGCGGCCCCCTACACCCGTTTGGCGGACCCCCGCGCGCGGGTGCTCGGCTACGTCGAGTTCCGCAAGGCGATCCTTCAGGGCGAACTGCCGCAGTTCACCTGCCTGCTCGGCACGATGGTCCAGGAGGCCTACGACTCCCATCCGGCCATCCGCGAGGCCTGCGACCGCTACATCAGCGAGCACGCCGCACGGCTCGAGGCCGACATCGCCGAGGCCAAGGCGCTCTATTCGCCCGAGGCCGAATGGAACCCGGAGGGCGCCGCCTTGTTTTCCCAGGCCGTGCTGCAGGGCGCCTTCGTGCTGGCGAAGGCCAAGCACAGCCCAAAAATCGCCGCCGACTGCCTCGACCATCTGAGGCGCTATTTCGAGGGGCTGGTTTCGAGCCGCGCGCTTCGCGTCGAACAGGAGCATTCGTCATGAGCGAGCAGAAAATCACGCCCTGCCTCTGGTTCGACTTCAAGGCCGAGGAAGCGGTCTCTCATTACCTCTCGGTCTTCAAGAACGGCCGCATCGTCTCGACCGCGCGCTACGGCGACGCCGGCCCCGGGCGTAAGGGCGCGGTGATGACCATCCTGTTCGAGATCGAGGGGCAGCGTCTTCTCGCGCTCAACGGCGGTCCGCAGTTCGCGTTCACCCCGGCGATCTCGCTGATCGTCGACTGCGCGACGCAGGCCGAAGTCGACGCGCTCTGGGATCGTCTCGGCGAGGGCGGCGCGCCGGGACAATGCGGCTGGCTCACCGACAAGTTCGGCGTGACCTGGCAGATCGTGCCGAGCATCATTCCGCGCATCATGCAGAGCGGCGACACGGCCGCCATTCAGCGCGTCATGCGCGCGACGTTCACGATGACCAAGCTCGACATCGCCCGTTTGCAACAGGCCTTCGGGCCGAACTGAAGGAGGAACGTCATGACCAATCCGTCTAACCTCAACGGCTCATTCGTCTGGTACGACCAGATGTCCAACGACCTCGCCGGCGCGGAGACCTTTTACACGCAGGTCGTCGGCTGGACCCTCGCCCCCAACACGATGAACGACCAGCGCTATACGCTGCTCAAGGCCGGCGACGCGATGGTCGGCGGCCTCATGCCGATCCCCGAAGACGCAGCGAAAATGGGCGTGCAGCCCGCCTGGATGGGTTACATTGCAGTCGACGACGTCAAGGCCTACGCCGACAAGGTGACGGCCGCGGGCGGGACGATCCACCGTCCGCCGACCGAAATACCCAATGTCGGGACCTTCGCCGTCGCAGGCGATCCGCACGGCGCGGGATTCCTGTTGTTCAAAGGAAACAGCAGCGAGGCGCCGGCGCAGGATCAGGCGGCGCCGGGCCATATCGGCTGGCACGAACTGCACGCAGGCGACGGCGAGCGCGCCTTCGCCTTCTATTCGGGCCTCTTCGGCTGGACGAAGGGCGAGGCGATGGACATGGGCGCGATGGGCAAGTACCAGCTGTTCAACACGAAGAGCGGGCAGGGCGGCGGCATGATGACCAAGACGCCGCAAACCCCCGCGCCGTTCTGGCTCTACTACTTCAATGTCGATGCGATCGACGCGGCGTCGGAGCGCGTGAAAGCCGCCGGCGGCAAGATCGTCAATGGCCCCATGTCGGTCCCCGGCGATCGGTGGATCGTGCACGGGGTCGATCCCCAGGGCGCGATGTTCGCTCTGCTCGCCCCGAAGCGGTGAGGCGTTGCGGGGCGCGGCGACGCGCCCCGCCACGAAAACCGGTCCGTCCGCCGTCTCGTTATCGACCCTCGGTCGATCGTCAGGGAGTCCGATCCCATGAACGCCAACGCTCAGACTTTCGCTCCCGCAGTCGAACTCGCGCGCGCCAACCCTGTGCGCATCCCGAACGAAAGCCGCGAGTATCGCGCCGCCCGCACGGCGCTGCTCGCCGAGGAGATCGAACTGCGCCGCCACATCGAGCGCGTCGCCGCTGAGCGCCGGGCGCTGCCGCCGGGCGGCCTAGTGGTCGGCGACTACCGTTTCGAGGGCGAAAGCGGCAAGACCGACTTCGCCGAACTGTTCGGCGACAAGCAGACCCTCGTCATCTACAGCTACATGTTCGGGCCTGAGCGCGCGCGCCCGTGCCCGATGTGCACCAACCTGCTCGGCGCGTGGGAAGGCAATGCGGCGGACATCGGCCAGCGGGTCTCGCTCGCCGTCGTCGCGCGCTCGCCGATCGCCCGCCTCATCGCCTGGAAGCGCGAACGCGGCTGGAAAAACCTGCGTCTCTTCAGCGACCTCACCGGCGCTTATTCCAGCGATTATTTCGGCGTCGCTCCCGACGGCTCGGACATCCCGGCCCTCAACGTGTTCACCCGCCGGGACGGCACGATCCGCCATTTCTGGTCGGCGGAGATGACGGCCTCGACCGCGGACCCGGGCCAGGACCCGCGCGGCGCGCCCGACCCGGCCCCGCTGTGGATGGTGCTCGACGCGACGCCGGAAGGGCGCGGGGCCGACTTCTATCCGCACCTCGAATACGACGCCTAGGCAGTTGTCGCGCGCTTCGCCGGGCGCGGCCGGCGCGATCAGCGATGCCGAGCCGGCGGACGCCGACAAGGCGTGAGGGACGAATTTCCTGCGAACAGCGAAAAAAACAGGGAACCCTCGCGTTCTTGGCTGTTCGGGCACCAAATTTCCAAAAAAAAATGAATGATTTCATTGTCTTGCTGGCAAATTCCCTAACCGGCGGAACAGGGGAATTTTTCGCGAATAACAGAGGAATAAATGCGGCGAATCCCGCTGGAACAGGGAATACGTGGCAGGCGGCGACAGGGGTGTTCGGGCCAACAGAGGTCGGGCGGCGCGGCTCGCGATGGAACCCAAAAATCACAGTCGAAGGAGGGAACTGATGCGCGTCATGGTCATCGTCAAAGCCACCGAAGACTCCGAAGCCGGCAAGATGCCGAGCCCAGAGCTCATCGCGGCGATGGGCAAGTTCAACCAGTCGCTGATCGATGCCGGAATCATGCTCGACGGGGGCGGCCTCAAGCCGACCAGAAAGGGCGCGCGCGTCGCCTTTTCCGGCAAGGAGCGCACGGTGACGAAGGGCCCATTCCCGAACGTCGGCGAGCTCGCTTCGGGCTACTGGGTCTGGCAGGTGAAGGACCTCGACGAGGCGACCGACTGGGTCAAGCGCTGCCCCAACCCGATGCCCGGGCCCTCCACCATCGAAATCCGCGAGATGTTGGAGATGGAGGATTTCGGCTGACGGGGTCGCCGGGGCGGGAGCAGGGAGAAATTCCCTGCCTGCAGCGAATTCACAGGGAGTTTTCTCGAAAGGACGAAATTCCGTCCGAAAAAGACGATGGATTCCAGTCGCTTGCGGGAAAATACCCTGCGCATTTGGAGCAGGGAATTTCTTCGTCCGAGCAGGGAACGCGCAGGGAATTTTTTGTCGAGAGCAGGGAACTTCGGGCGCGCCCGGCTTCTTCGAGCTTTCTCCGACAGGCCAACGGCGCCACGAAGCTCATGAAGCGCACGAAGGAGGCACCGTACTTTGTTGATCTTGGTGTGCTTTTGTGGCGCCAGATGCCGCCGGTCATCAGAGTTCTTGTTGACGAGAGCGATTTAACCTCGCTTAGACCGACGCGCCGCTCGAGACCGGGATTATCGGCGGCCTTCGCGACGGTATAGCCTCTCGGGGGCAAAGGCGGAGGAACGCAATGAGCCTGAGCAAACGCAAACTCGGCCGCCACGGCCTCGAGGTCTCGGCCATCGGCCTCGGCTGCATGGGCATGAGCCAGTCCTACGGTCCGGCCGACGAGACGGAATCGATCGCGACCCTCCATCGCGCGATCGACCTCGGATGCACGTTCTTCGACACGGCGGAGGTCTACGGCACCTTCGCCAACGAGGCGCTGATCGGCCGCGCGCTCAAGGGCCGGCGGGACCAGGCGACGATCGCGACCAAGTTCGGCTTTCGCATCGAGGGCGGCCGGCAGGTCGGCGTCGAGCTTGACAGCAGGCCGAAAACGCTCCGGGCGGCGGTCGACGGATCGCTCCGCCGGCTCGGAAGCGACCGTATCGACCTTCTCTACCAGCACCGCGTCGACCCGGCCGTGCCGATCGAGGAGGTCGCCGGCACGGTCGGCGATCTCGTCCGGGACGGCAAGGTCCTGTTCTTCGGGCTTTCGGAGGCCGGGGCGGCCAACATCCGCCGAGCCCATGCCGAGCATCCGGTCTCGGCGCTGCAAAGCGAGTATTCGCTGTGGGAGCGCAATCTGGAGGCCGACGTTCTGCCCGTCCTGCGCGAGCTGGGCATTGGTATCGTGCCCTTTTCGCCGCTCGGCCGCGGCTTCCTGACCGGCGAGGTCAAACGGGCGGAGGACTACCCGGAAGGGGATTACCGGCGAAACGATCCGCGCTACCAGGGCGACAATTTTGACGCCAACATGCGCGCGGCGGCGATCGTGCGCGAAGTCGCGGCGGCCAAGGGCGCCAAGCCGGGCCAGATTGCGCTCGCATGGCTCCTGCACAAGGGCGATGACATCGTGCCGATCCCCGGCACGAAACGGCGCCGCTATCTGGAAGAGAACGTCGCCGCGGAGTCCATCCCGCTCGACGAAGCGGAAATGCAGGCGCTCGATGAAGCTCTCGCGCCCGGCAAGACCTCCGGACCCCGCTACCCGAAGTGGATGATGGCGACGATCGACCGCTGAGTCGAGGACGCCCAACACGCGCTTCCAGTGGTCCAAATCGAACGCTTGGCGCCCCAACCCGGACGTCTCGAATGGGCGGAGAGCACGCGTTCATCGCTCGCCTTCGTGACAACCGCTTCCCGCCCAGAAGCGGGCATTCCAACACCCTCTCGGCCGGCCTCGACGAAGGGGGCAGCCGCTAAACTTTAGCGACTGTCAGACAGACTATCTTGGGACAAGCGTTACCCCGCGAGCGCGAGCAGTGCGCCGAGACCAGCCACAATCACCACCAGGGCCGCCGACAGGAGGACTTCCATTCTCGTCCCGGAGATGGGATGGGCGTTCGGGTCCGCGAGCAGTCGTTCGGTGCGAACAAATCGCATCCTGATTACGCGGCAACGTCAGCCAGTTTTAGCAAGCGGTAAGGCATCGGGGCGGTCCTCAGCGCAACGAATGCGAGGCGGGGGATCATGGTCCGAGATCGTATCGGCGATTGAATCGATATTCGAACTCCGCGAGATATCGAGGGACGTGCTTTTCTCGCACGGCTCGGTAGGTCCCCACGAGGGCGGCTTTGATATTGCCCAACGCGGTATTGACCCATTTGAAAGCAGGGGTGCGAGCCGCTTGCTTGCCGCTTCCGGTCTTTATTGAGGTGTGCAGGCATCCGGCCTGGGTGACAGCGGCGAAGCATGCCAGACCGTCGGAGACGATATTGGAGCCGGGGTTGAGGGCGGTGCTTGCGAGCTTTCGGATCGCAAAGCTGCTGAAGGCTTTGACGGGCCGAAGGATGATTTGATCTGGCTTGCCATCGTCCGTTGTTGCGATCGCAGCGACGAACGGCGTCTTGCCTGTTGCGCCTCGCCCGCGGCGGCCGGACCGGGCGCCGCCGATATAGGCGTCGTCCATCTGGACGTTGCCTTTCAAGCGTTTGCTCGCGTTACGCTCCAGCATGACTTGAGCGAGCTTGTGCTTCATCATCCAAGCAGCCGTCTGGGTGACGCCGAGGCGTCGACCGAGTTCGATACTGGAAATGCCCTTCTTTGATTGCGTGACCAGGTAGATCGTCTTGAACCAGATGCGCAGCGGCAGCTTACTCGAAGCGAAGATCGTTCCCGCTTTGACAGAGGTCTGCTTGCGACACGCGTTACACTGGAATAAACGCCGCGCGCCGCGCGTGACGACGCAGTGATCGGCGCCATTGCACTCAGGACATTCGAACCCGTTCGGCCAGCGCCATTTGACCAGCGCCGCATGACATTGCTCTTCGGTTCCGTAAATCTCGGCGAAACGGGCCTCGCTGAGGCCTTTCTGGAACTGCACCTGATTGCGCGCCATCGGAGAACCCCTGCGAAAACAGCTTGTTCGTTGTTTGTTCTATCCAACATTTAAGGCTGACGCAAGCGCGTAATCAGGAATCGTATTGTCGCAACGATGAGCAGAACAATGCCGACGACGATAAGAGCGAGACCCTTGTAATGTGTCGACGGACCCGACAGTCTCTCGAGTTGCGAACGCCGGATCGGATCGAGTGAGGCGGCGTCCAGCAGGGACAGGAGAAAGAGGTTGAACCTCTCGATGACGAACCCGAAAGCGATGACCGCCACGCCCGTGCGCACCCAGGCGAGAAAGGTGCGTTCGTTCGCGGCGTGATCGGCGTATCCCTGGATCATCAGACGCCTCCTTGCGGGGACTCGTTGTGAGCCCCGCCGGTTATTGGCGTCTCAGGAGCCCGCTCACGCGGTCAAGTCTACACTCACGTCGCCTTGACTGCAGCGGCGCTCATGCGCTTCCGGCGGCTTTTAGGATCAGGTCGGCGATCTCCTGCGGATGCGAGATGAGCGAGACGTGGCTCGCGCGCAGCTCTATCGTTGTCGCGCCGATGCGCTTTGCCATGAAACGCTCGAGATCGGGATTGATCGTACGATCCTCGGTCGACACCGCATAGAAGCTCGGCTTCGAACGCCAGGCGGCGTGCTTGGTCTTGCCCATCAGCAGCGCCTTGTGAAACGGCTGTTGCACGGCATAGAGGACGCGCGCTCGGCCTTCGGGCAGATCGCCGGCAAAATCGCGTAAGAATGCGGCCTCCGCAAGACGTCCTTCGTCACCGTCGAATACGATCCCCGCCGTCGCCGGCGGTGTGGGAAACGTCCTGGCCAGCGCTGTGTAGTCCTCGCCCGCGTCTGGCGCGCGAGCCGCGACATAGACCAGAGCCGAAACCTTGGGATGAACGCCGGCTTCAGTCACGACCATGCCGGAGAAGGAATGTCCGGCGAGCACGGTCGGCCCGTCCTGCCGGTCCAGCACGCGCCGGGTCTCCGCCACCGCGTCGTCCAGCGTCGTCAGTGGATTCTGAACGGAGGTCACATTCAGGCCTACGGACTGCAGGCGCGGGATGACCTCTGACCAGCAAGATCCGTCGGCAAACAGCCCATGAACCAGAACGACGTTTCGGGCGCGAAGAACCTCGGTTGCGAACATTAAGTGCGGCGTCAGGTTGATCGCGCTGCCGACCGCTATCGCGCCGATGAATGTGCGACGAGTGATCATGGCAATGGCTCCTCGAATGTCTTTGGCGCGCTTCGTCTTCTAGCCGACCTCGGGCCGCGCCCGCCGCGCGATTTCCGCCGACATCACAAAGATAACCGGCAGCATAGCACGAGTCGGGCGAACGGCTCCGCCCGCTCGCGTGCCCGCCCCATGCGCGCAGCGAGGGCGAACGCGCTCGAGGCCGGGGTCTCCCTTCGTGTCATAAATCTGTCGTTAACCGGCGGGCGCGCTTGCCATCGCCGCGGGGGCGGCTAGCATGCGGGTCAGAACTCACGTGGGCCCGGCTGCGCTCAAGCCTCTGATGGCGTCAGCCCTGCGCTTGGAGAGAGGCATGAGCAAGATTCCGACGACGGCGGCCTTCGTCAGCCAGAAGGGCGGCGTGGGCAAAAGCGCGCTGGCGCGCCTGCTGGCGATCGGGGCGATCCATCGGGGCCGCAAGACCCTGCTCGCCGATTTCGACCTCGATCAATTGACCTGCGTAGAATGGGGCGCCTTGAGACTGCGCGCCAGCATCGAGCCGGAAGTGGACGCGCGCGCCTTCAAGAGCCTCAAGAAACTGCGCAAGCAGAACGGCGGGATCGATTTCATCGTCGCCGACACGCGCGGCCTCGCCGACGACCTCTCGACCGAGATCTCCGAAGATTCGGACGTCGTCTTCCTGCCGACCGGCGTGTCGCAGGACGACCTGAGGCCGACGCTGTCGCTGGCGCGAAAACTCGCCCGCCGCGGGGCCGAAGGGCGGCTCGTCGTCGTGCTGTCGAAGGTCGGCCGCTCGGAGACCCAGTTCGAAAGGGCGGTCGAGACGATCGAGGACGCCGGCTTCGAGCTTCTCGGCGAGCATTGGCCGCAACGCGACGGCTTCCAGAGCGACCTCGACGCCGGCCGCGCCGGCCGCGAGGCGCGCAATCCGTTCTTGCGCGAGATCGCCGAGCGGATGGAGCAGGCGCTCTGGGCGCGCGCGATGAAGGCGAAGCCCAGGGGGTGAATACCTTCTCCCGCTTGCGGGAGAAGGTGGCCCGAATGGCCGGATGAGGGCTCGCGCTCCATTGAGGAAGCTTAATCCGCTGGCCAATTTCCGGAGAGGCGTCAGAGCGCATAACCTCGATGCGGACCGCTAACGGTTGTCCGCGGGGCGCGACATGGCCATGCGGAAACTCAGTCCGAGAGAGATCGTGGAGAGGCTTCAAGCGATTGAGACGCTCACTGCGGACGGTCAGCCCATTGCCCGCGCGCTTCAGTTCGCCGGAGTGCTTCCAGACGAATACGATGAATGGCGAAGCGAATACGCCGGCTTGCTGCGCACGCTCGGCCCCTTGGCGAGCGCGCCGCCGAAAGTGATGAAGAATTCGCGCCGCGCCAGTCCCGGCCGCCCGATCAGGACGGTCAAGTAAGCCGGGCATGCTGCGGGGCGCGACCCCTCTCCTGAAAAGATCCTATGCGGGTGGACGGCGGCCTGACTTGGTAGGCTGAGCTTCCACACCAGCATGGAGGCAACCAATGAAGTCTGTCACCTCTGCGACCGCTGTCGCGACCACCGTCCGCGCGAATGATATCACGTTGTTCGCCTCGCTCGAATTGAGCAAATCGAAATGGGTTGTGACGATCAACAGTCCGGGCAGCGAGAAGTTTTCCAAGCACGTGGTCGAGGGCGGGGACGGCGCCTGCCTGCTCGACCTTCTTTCGCGATCGAGGGCGAAGGCCGAGCAGCGCTATGGGGCGCCGGTCAAAACGGTCGTCATTCAGGAAGCGGGATTGGACGGGTTTTGGATTCATCGCTTGCTGCTCGCCAACGGGATCGAGAGCCACGTCGTCGATGCGGCTTCGATCGCGGTCGCCCGGCGGCATCGGCGGGCCAAGACCGATGCGATCGACGGCGAGACGCTGTTGCGGACGCTGATGGCCTGGGCGCGCGGCGAGCGGCGGGTCTGTTCGATGGTTCGGGCGCCGAGCCCGGAAGACGAGGATCGCCGGCGCCTGACGCGCGAGCGCGGCACGCTGCTGAAGGAACGCATTCAGCATACCAATCGGGTCCGGGGCCTGCTCAGCGGCCAAGGCGTCCGGGATTACAATCCGCTTCGGCGCGATCGTGTCGAACGACTGGAGGCGCTGCGAACCGGCGACGGTCGCGAGCTGCCGCCGATGCTGAAGGCGGAAATCCGCCGGGAACTCGATCGGATCGCGCTAGCGACGACGCAACTGGCTGCGGTCGAACGGGCCCGCGACGCGCTCATCCGCACAGAAGCCGAGGAGCCGAACAACCCCGCCGCCCTGCTCCTCAGGTTCAAGGGCTTGGGCCCTGAGTTCGCCTCGCTCCTCTGGCTGGAATCGTTGTTCCGCAGCTTCGGCAACCGACGCCAGGTGGCGGCTTACGGCGGATTGGCGCCCAGCCCCTGGCAGAGCGGCGGCGTCGAACGGGATCAGGGCATCTCGAAGTCGGGCAACCGCCGCCTGCGCAAGACGATGATCGAGCTTGCCTGGTTCTGGCTGCGTCACCAGCCGGACTCGGCGTTGAGCCGCTGGTTTCAGGCGCGGGTCGGCGCCGGGAAGGGACGAATCCGCCGGATCGCCATCGTCGCGCTGGCCCGCAAACTCCTCGTCGCCCTGTGGCGCTATGTCACCCAAGGCGTCGTTCCCGAGGGCGCCGTGTTCAAGACGGCATGACCCGATGGCTCAATCCCACTCCTGCACTCCAACGATGACTTAACGACTTAACCCCATTCCAGCGAAGCTGAACGCGACGGCTTCGCCGGATCCGGGCGGGCGGCGACCGCGGATCAACCCCCGGGCTGAAACACGCCGTGAAAAAGGATGGTCCCGCCAACCCGAGCCCGATGCCCTCGAGCACGAGGGATTATGGTCCGAGCCCACAAGCTCGACCGGATGTGAGGTGATGCGGTCATCAGGGCTGCATGGCAAAGACGGGCTCACGCTTCGGATCCAAACGCCCAGGAGAAAGTGAAATGACGAAATGAATGAGCTTGACTGGAAGCACCCCAGGTGAGGGGGTGGTCAAGCCGCCTTCTCATCCATCAAGGTGCGCGCAAGCGAATGAGAACTCATCCGGCGGGCTTCGCCCGCCACCTTCTCCCGCAAGGGGAGAAGGGAGCTACCCCACGATCTCGTTGCCCGAAAACCACTGCGCGATCTCCTGCGTCGCGGTCTCGGGGGCATCGGAGCCGTGGACCGAGTTCTCGCCCATCGACAGAGCAAAGTCCTTGCGGATCGTGCGGGGGTCGGCCTTTTCCGGGTTGGTCGCGCCCATCACGTCACGGTAGCGCTGAATCGCGTCCTCGCCCTCGAGCACCTGCACCACGACCGGCGCCGCCGTCATCATCTGGACGAGTTCGCCGAAGAACGGCCGCTCGCGATGCACGCCGTAGAAGGTCTCGGCCTGCGCGCGCGTCATGTGCACGCGCTTCTGCGCGACGATGCGCAGGCCCGCCGCCTCGATCCGCTGATTGACGGCGCCCGTCAGGTTGCGGCGGGTGACGTCGGGCTTGAGGATCGAGAAGGTGCGCTGAACGGCCATGGCGTCGGGTCTCTGCACGTTGTTGCGGAAAAATCGCCGCGCTTATAGCCGCGGCCCAGGAGGCGGGCAAGGCGCGGGGCGAGGATGAGATCAGCGCTTCGCAAAGCCGGCGTCTAACGGATCGTCGTCCCAGGTCGCGAGCTGGCGACGCATCCCACCCGAGGGCCGCTCTCGCGGAAGTCCGAAGTCAGGTTGAGCCGCCGGAGCGGGACGAGCAAACAAGCCGAGGCGAACTGCATTGGCGTGGACGCATTGCCAACAGGTACGGTTTGGATAAACTGAGATGGGGCCTCGAAAGACCGCGGCGGCGCGCCGACGTTCGATCGCCCGGCCAAGGCAATCTGTCATTGGCCGTCAGGGCCGCAGGGAGGAAGCCATGCTTGGACTGATGCAGCAGCGTCCGCTTCTGATGTCGAGCCTCGTCGATTACGCCTCGACCTGGCATGGCGGACGGGAAATCGTTTCCCGCGATCCGGACGGGGCCTTCCATCGTTCGACTTACGCCGAGATCGCCGCTCGGGCGAAGCGGGTCGCCGGCGCGCTCGATGCGCTCGGCGTCGGCGGCGGCGATCGCGTCGCGACGCTCGCCTGGAACGGCTACCGCCATCTCGAACTCTACTACGGGGTGATCAGCTCCGGCCGGGTGCTGCACACCGTCAATCCGCGGCTCTTTCCGGAGCAGCTCCAGTACATCATGCATCACGCCGAAGATGCCTATGTGTTCTTCGACCCGGTCTTTGCGCCGCTAGTTGAGCAACTGGCGCCGAAGCTGCCGCTCGCGCGCGGCTTTGTCGCGCTTTGCGAGCGAAACGCCATGCCTTCCGTCAAAGGCGTTTCGCTCCTCTGCTACGAGGATCTCCTGGCGAAGGCTTCGGCGGACTACGCGTGGCCGCTCATCGACGAGAACACGGCTTCAACCCTTTGCTACACCTCCGGCACGACTGGCAATCCGAAGGGCGTGATGTACAGCCACCGCTCGACGGTGTTGCACGCCTTGGCCGCCAACGCCGCCGACGCGCTCGCGCTGACGGCGCGCGATTCGATCCTTGTCGTCGTGCCGCTCTTTCACGCCAACGCCTGGAGCCTGCCGTTTACGGCGGCGATGGCCGGCTCGAAGCTCGTGTTGCCCGGCCCGAAGCTCGATCCCGAAAGCCTCTACATGCTGCTCGAGCGCGAAGGATGCACCAAAGCGTTCGGCATTCCGACCATCTGGCTCAATTTCCTCGCCTGGGTCGAGGCCAACCGGGAGAGGCTCGACCTGTCGAAACTGAAGCTCAAGCAGGTTCTCTCGGGCGGGGCGGCGCCGCCGCGCGCGACGATCGAGAAATTCCGGGATCTCCTCGGCGTGTTCCTGCAACATGGGTGGGGGATGACGGAAACAAGTCCCCTCGTGACCGTCGGATCGCCGTTGGCCAGGCACGACGGGGCGAGCCCGAGCGACCTCGTCGACATGCAGGTCAGGCAGGGGCGCCCGATCTTCGGCATCGAACTCAAGCTCGTCGGCCGCGACGGGCGCGACGCGCCGCACGACGGCGCCTCAGTCGGCGAACTGAAGGTGCGCGGCAACTGGGTCATCTCGGGCTATTTCAAAGACGAGGGCGGGCAAGTCGTCGACGAAGACGGATGGCTCGGCACGGGCGACATTGGCACGATCGACCCGGACGGATTCGTGCAGCTGACCGACCGTGCGAAGGACGTGATCAAGTCGGGCGGCGAGTGGATTTCCTCGATCGAGATCGAGAATTTGGCGATGTCCCACCCCGACGTGTTCGAAGCCGCGGTCATAGCCGTCGCACACCCGGTTTGGCAGGAGCGCCCGCTGCTGATCGTCCAGCCGCGCGCCGGCCGGACGCCGGCCAAGCAGTCGCTCCTCGATTTCCTCTCCAGCAAATTGCCGAAGTGGCAAGTGCCGGACGATGTCGTGTTCGTCGACAGCCTGCCGCACACCGCGACGGGAAAGCTGCTGAAGACGGCACTGCGCCAGCGTTTCCATGGCCATCTGGCGGTCAGCGGCTAGGGAATCTCCGCTGCGTCTCGAGGGACGGTTCTGATTTCTTCCTTGACTTTCCGCCCTCGGTCATCCACATAAGCGCTGGCCGCCTCGATGCGGCCCAAATTGCGCGCTGGCCGCGTGAAGGGCTTTCAAGTCCTCCTGCCGCGCGCAAATCTGACTTTTCGCATACGACGCCCGGACACGCGGGGCGTTTCCTTCCCAATAACCTTAAGCCGCTTCACGCGCGTTGCGCACTCACGCGGCGTTTCGAAAGACTTCTCCTTGGAAAATTTTCATGGGTTCGGCCTGGCCGCGCCGCTCAACGGTGCGCTGGCCAAACTCGGTTATGCGCGTCCCACCCCCATCCAGACCCAGGCGATTCCGGCGCTGATGAAAGGCCGGGACCTCATCGGCATCGCCCAGACCGGCACCGGCAAGACGGCGGCCTTCGCGCTGCCGATCCTGCATAAGCTCGCGACCGACCGGCGCCCGGCGCCGAAGGGCGGCGCGCGCGTGCTGGTCCTCTCCCCGACGCGGGAACTCGCAAGCCAGATCGCGCAAAGTTTTCGCGATCTTTCCGACGGGCTCTCGCTCAAGATCGCGGTGGTGTTCGGCGGGGTGCCGCACGGCGCCCAGATCCGCGCGCTGGGCCAAGGTCTCGACGTGCTCGTCGCGACCCCGGACGGCTCCTCGACCACCTCGACGCCCGCGTCGCCACTCTCAGCGCGGTCGAGTTCCTCGTGCTCGACGAGGTCGATCGGATGCTCGATCTCGGCTTCATCAAACCGATCCGCCGCATCGTGCGCGAACTGCCCAAGAAGCGGCAGAACCTGTTCTTTTCGGCGACCATGCCGGTCGACATCCGCGCGCTCGCCGGCGAACTGCTGCGCGATCCGATCGAGGTCGCCGTGACGCCGGTCGCCCAGACCGCCGACCGCGTCGACCACAATGTCGTCCTTGTCGAGGCGGCGAAGAAGCGGGACATGCTGGTCGAACTGTTCGGCGACGCCGGTTTGTCGCGCGTCCTCGTGTTCACCCGCACCAAGCGCGGCGCCGACCGCGTCGCCAAAGCGCTGGACGAGGCGGGCATCGACGCGTCCGCCATCCACGGCAACAAGAGCCAGGGCCAGCGCGAGCGGGCGCTCGACGCCTTCCGCGCGGGCAAGACGCGGGCGCTGGTCGCAACCGACATCGCCGCGCGCGGCATCGACATCGACGGCGTGACCCATGTCGTCAATTTCGAACTGCCGGAGGTCGCTGAGGCCTACGTCCATCGCATCGGCCGCACCGCGCGCGCCGGCGAGGCTGGGCAGGCCATATCGCTCTGCGACCACGAGGAGCGTGAACTTCTTCGCGCCATCGAGCGCCTGACGCGGCTCAACCTGCCGAAAATCGACCGCCGCGGCGCCGCCGGCCCAAGGCCTGCGGCTCTCGTGCGCAAAGCGGCGGGCGCCGCAGCGCCCGCGCCCGAGCGCCCGCATCATGTCCCCCATCGCGACACCCGCAGCGTCGGCCATCCGGTCGCCGCAAGGCTGCGCAGCCGGTCAGCGCCAGCGCTTCCGCCCGGCGCGGCGCGTGGAGCGCTGAACACGGCCTCGACCCCTTTTTCGCGACAGGACAAAGGGTGCATCGAAGCAACCGAGAACGCTCCGGTTTACCGGCCGGCGGAGGGTCCTTTCGATCAGTAGGGCTGGTCGGCGGCCGGGATCAGCCCCCGCTCGGTCACGACCTCCCAGGCGCCGCCCTCGCGCGCGATCCGCTCGACGCGTCCTGCGCCCGGGAGAAAGTCGCCCGGTCGAACCGCGCGCTCGCCATCGCGTCCCGCGACAAGGGCCACGTCGTCTCGCGCGCCCAGAACGATGTAACCGCGCAGCACCGGTCGCTGCCGCTCGATCGAGCCCGTCGTCTCCATCGACACTTTGGGGCCGATTTTCGGCGGCGACGGAGGCGTTGTGGCGGCGAAGGCGGTTTTGCGGGCGTCGGAGCCGGCGCGGCAGCGACGACCGCCTTCTTCTCGAGCTTGTCGATGCGGGCCGCGAGCTCGGCGGCCTCGGCGCTCGTCTCGCGGTCGACGCGCTCGTTGATCCTGTCGACCTTCGCGCTTTCCTCCCGGTCGAGCTTCTCCACGCGCTGGGCGAGCTGGGCGATCGCGCCGCTGAGGTCCCGGGAAGAGGCGACGCTGGACCGGATCTCGCCGACCGATCGACGCAACTCGACCAGTTCGTCGCGAGGCCTGGCGCTTTCCATTGCGCTCAGGCGGGCGCCGAGGGCGTCGATCGTCTTCGCGAGCGCCCGGGATTCGTGCGCCTGCTCGGCGAGCAAGCTCGCCTGGGAGCGATGAACGTCGAACGCCCACAGCGCCCCGCCGGCGAGAACGCCCGCCGCCGCGATCGCCGCAGCCCAGGCGAGAAGCGGCCGCGCGGAGGACGTCCGGCGCGCTCGGGGTTCGTCGATCGGCTCCGCCCGAAACGTGGCCGTGACGAAGACGGGCACGGGCAAGAGACGCCCGGCGGCGGCCGATCCGGCGCCTGTTCCGGCCTCGGGGTCGGGGGGCAGGAGTTCGCGGCCGGCGCTCCCCTCCAACGGAGTTTCCTGTCCAAATTCTGGGTCTTCGCGCTCGCTCATCGGAACCGCCCGGGGATTGACGCAACGTCTGCCGGATTGTCCGACCTCCGGCTTAACGAACCGTTGACCATCGAAGGCGCGATCGCCGAAATTTTCTCCGCCGCCCGATTGCATTGTCCCGCCGCTGCTTCACCATGGCCCTTTGCGTCGATGGCCGCCGTCACGGCGACAATGGCTTGCCGCTGCACCCAGTCGCACAAGGTTCCGGGGGACGTCTTGGGCTGCCGCACTCGGCGCTAAGCCGGCGCGCTTCCCCTTTCCCCGATGCTTCGGGAGCAAGGGCAGGATCGATGTCGGGTTCGACTGGTGGGAAGTTTGGGGGCTTCACGCCTCGCAGCTGACGGCATGTCGCGCAGAACCGACGGGCCTGGCCCGCGCCATGAAGGCCGAAGTCCCGCGATTGCGCTCGCGCGGGCGCCGCCCCTCAACGGGGTTCAGCGCCCGGGCGCCTGAAGGACAGCTCCTGCGAGACCCCAGTCGGCACTGGTCGCCGGTCGTCGATCGAGAGGTCCGTCGTCTTCTCGCTGCACGAGAGAATCGATCTTACGGGCAAGCCTCTCCAACTTGCCCGGCGTCGCCGCGATTTCGATGGCGAACCAGACAAAGGATCGCCGGACGATGGTCCCTTCGATCCGCCCGAGCTGATCGACGTAGGCGACGACCCGATCTCCGATGGCTCCCATCGGGCGTCCCCTGAAGGATATTCCCAACGGCGAAACGTCCAGCGTATCGCAAGAGAATTCACTTCCATCTTCGAGCATGTAGCGCCCGTGCAGCCTCAGGGGCACGCGCCGGAAGCGGCGACGCTCGCTGTCCGCCGGCCGACCCGACGATGTCGGCTCGTCGGAATCATCGTATGGCGACGAGAACCACGACTGTGACGGCGGTTCCTTCGGCGCGTCGCTGGGCCGGGACATTCGAACGCTTCGTGTTGCTTCAGCGGACATGGCGTTGATCGATTCCAAAGAAAGGAGCGCGGGTATCCCTGGCCGGCCGGTCAAAGCGGGCGAAGACCGAAGAAGCCGGGACCCGATCAGCGTGTTCCACAAGCTCTAAGGAGACCTTGTACAGTTTTAGTGCAGCGAGTGAACACATGGCAATGCTAATTTACAGTGAATCGAATCGGCGAAAAAGGGCGTAAAGTCCGCCGACGAGCGGCGTTGGTTCGACTCATAGGCCGCGAACGTCAGCCCGAAACGACCCCTCGAGGTCTCGCAGGTCTTGGCGAGGACAAGCGGGCTCGCGGCCGGAGCTGCTTCGCTCAACAGGATGCCGTCTTCCGCGTGGCCACCGCTCGATTGAATATGTTCTCGTTCTGATCTCCCCACATTTGGCTATTCGTGGCAGCGGCTTCCCGGCCTAACCTCTGATTGTGTAATCTCTGATTGTGTAACCTCTGGTTGCGATGGAAACAAGGGCGTAAACAATGATTGAGGTTCCGAGCTGGTTCTTGATCGTGGTCGGCGTTGCGTTGTTCGCCGTGGCGCATCGAAGGCGGCGCGGGACAGCGTTCCTGCATGACGGGGATCGCTGACCGACCCTGACCGTCCCGGCAAAGGGACGCGGCCGTCGATTCGCCTCATCGCCAAGATTTGTGGATTGGCGGGCTTGCCGCTCGATGGCGATCGGTTTGTGGCGATGATCGCCGGCCGCGCGACAAAGCTTGGCCCTGCGCCGCGTCGCACAAGGTTGCGGGCGCCGACGTGTTCCCGCGTGAAGGCCGAAGTTCGGCGATTGCGCTCGAGCGGCGCCAACGCGTAGCTTTGCGCGAAACGACGCTTGGGAAAGGCCGCCATGGAACAAGCCGCCGAAGCGCGCCGGCCGCCCGCCGGCGTTCCGGGTTCCGCGCTCGAACTCGGGGCGGCCAACCGCGATCCGCGCAAATGGCCGGACGCCGATCGCTACGACATCGACCGCTCGACCGCCGGCCACCTCGGGTTCGGCGCCGGCGTCCACATGTGCGTCGGCCAGTTGCTGGCGAGGCTCGAAGGCGACACGCTGGCTCGGCGCTTTCGCGCGCGCCTTCGCCTCGCTCGAGCCGGAGGGCGAGCCGACGCCGCTCCTCAACAACACGCTGCGCGGCTGGGTGCAAATGCCGGTCAAGGCGATGGCCGCGTAAGAACGTCGACCGCTTTCGTTTTGCGCCTTTGCGCCGACCAAGGGCCCAGAAACAGAATGGGCCCCGACGCGCTTTGGCGGAGCGGGGCCCTGTTTCGCCCTTGGCGAAACGGTCTGGGATGGTGCAGATGATAACTCCGCGGCTCGACGCTTGGCCTTCGCGGCTCGCCGCCGATGACGTTCAATTGGGTCGTCTGTCAAGCGCTCTTCCGCTCCGGCATTTCGAGCGGCGACTGCGCTGCGACCCCAGCACCGCCGGGGTCATTCACACTTGTCCGGTGGCGTCATTCCCACCTCGACTTTCTGCCACGGCCATTGAGGCCGGCTCTCCTGTCGCCGCGATTTGCTTGCGCGTCTCATGACGACTGGATGACATTTTCGCCCGATTGCCGCCGCTGTCAAATGAAATCTGAACGTTATGCAACGGCGCGCGGTGCGGCGAAATGCGGCGCCTATCCGCCCGCCGCTTCGACCGCCGCGATCGCCGTCATGTTGACGATGCCGCGGGCGGTCACGGACGGCGTCAGCACATGCGCCGGCTTGGCGGGGCCGATGAGAATCGGGCCGACCGGCAGGGCGTCGGCGATGACGCGGGTCAGTTGCAGGGCGGTGCTGCCGGCGTCGAGATTGGGGAAGATCAGCACGTTCGCCTCGCCCTGAAGGCGCGAGGTCGGCGATGACGCGCTGGCGCGCGTCCAGCGACAGCGCCGCGTCGGCCTGCATCTCGCCGTCGACCTCGAGATCGGGCGCGCGGTCCCGCAAGAGGCGCAGCGCCTCGCGCATCTTGTGTGCGGAGGGCGTGTCGGCGGAGCCGAAGTCGGAATGCGAGATCAGCGCGATCTTCGGCTCGACGCCGAAGCGCCGCACGTGATGGGCGCAGGCGATCGCCGTGTCGGCGATCTCCTCCGCGCTCGGATCGTAGCGCACATGCGTGTCGGCGAGGAAATAGGCGCCCGCCGAGGCGATGACCAGCGACAACGCCGAGAAATCCTTCACGCCCGGCGCGAGGCCGACGATGTCGCGAATGTGCTCGAGCCGCGAGGTGAAGCGGCCTTCGAGGCCGCAGATGCAGCGCGTCGACCTCGCCGCGATGCAGCGCGAGCGCGCCGATGACGCTCGGCGAGGTGCGAACCACGGTGCGCGCCGCATCGGGCGTCACGCCGTTGCGCCCGGCGACCTTGAGATAGGTCGCGACATAGTCGCGATAGCGCGGATCGTTGCGCGGGTCGATGATCTCGAAATCGACGCCGGGCTCGATCGTCAGGCCGAAGCGCTTGATGCGGTCGCGGATCACTTCCGGCCGCCCGATCAGCACGGGCCGGGCGATGCGCTCCTCGAGCACGACCTGGGTCGCGCGCAGCACGCGCTCGTCCTCGCCTTCGGCAGTAGATGACGCGCTTCCTCGCCTTCGCGCGCCTTGGCGAACAGCGGCTTCATCATGAAGCCGGAGCGGAAGACGAAGCGGTTGAGCTGATCGGCATAGGCGTCGAAGTCGGCGATCGGCCGGCGCGCGACGCCGCTCTCCATCGCCGCGCGCGCGACCGCAGGCGCGATGCGCAGCATCAGGCGCGGATCGAAGGGGCTCGGAATGAGCGACGTCTTGCCGAACAGCGCCGCCTGGCCGCCATAGGCGCGCGCGACGACGTCGGAAGGCGTCTCGCGCGCGAGCGCGGCGATCGCCGCGACCGCGGCCTTCTTCATCGCCTCGTTGATCTCGCTCGCGCCGACGTCGAGCGCGCCGCGGAAGATATAGGGAAAGCAGAGGACGTTGTTGACCTGGTTGGGATAGTCCGAGCGCCCGGTGCAGATCATCGCGTCGGGCCGCGCCTCGAGCGCCAGCTCCGGCATGATCTCCGGCGTCGGATTGGCGAGCGCCATCACCAGCGGATCGGGCGCCATGCGCTTCAGCATCTCGGGCTTCAGCACGCCGCCCGCCGAGAGGCCGACGAAGATGTCGGCGCCGGCGATGACCTCGGCGAGCGTGCGCGCGCTCGTCTCCTGCGCGTAGACCGCCTTCCAGCGGTCCATCAGCTTCTCGCGGCCCTCGTAGACGACGCCCTCGATATCGCAGACGACGATGTTCTCGCGCTTCGCGCCGAGCGAGACGAGCAGATTGAGAGAGGCGAGCGCCGCCGCGCCCGCGCCCGAGCAGACGATCTTGACTTTGTCGATCGTCTTGCCGGTCAGCTCGAGCGCATTCGTCACCGCGGCCGAGACGATGATGGCGGTGCCGTGCTGATCGTCGTGGAAGACGGGAATGCCCATGCGGGCTTTCGCCTTTTCCTCGACCTCGAAACACTCCGGACCCTTGATGTCCTCGAGATTGATGCCCCCGAAGGTCGGCTCGAGCGCGGCGATGATGTCGACCAGCCTGTCGACGTTGGTCTCGGCGACCTCGATGTCGAACACGTCGATGCCGGCGAACTTCTTGAACAGCACCGCCTTGCCCTCCATCACCGGCTTCGCCGCGAGCGGGCCGATCGCGCCGAGGCCGAGCACGGCGGTGCCGTTGGTGAGAACGGCCACGAGGTTCTGGCGGGCGGTGTAGACGGCCGCGTCGTGCGGATCGGCGGCGATCGCCTGGCAGGGAAAGGCGACGCCGGGCGAATAGGCGAGCGCCAGATCGCGCTGGTTGGCGAGCGGCTTGGTCGCCACGATCTCGAGCTTGCCCGGCCGCGGCTCGCTGTGAAAATGAAGTGCGTCCGATCTGAGATCGGCCGCGCCGTCGTTGGCCATCGCAAATCTCCCGCGGTCAGGCCGGGCGGGACGTTGCCGCAACCGGGCGGCGCGGGCAAGGGCTCCCGCGGGGCGATCGCTTCAGGTTATAGGTGCTTTACCTGCCCCTCCACCACGCTTCGCGTGGTCCCCCTCCCCCGCGCTCTACGAGCGCAGGGGAGGAGAAGGCCGGCGCCGCGCCATCCTCCCCCGCGATCGCGGGGGAGGGGGACCGCCCGAAGGGCGGTGGAGGGGGCGCGGCGCGAGCGCCGGGCCACGCTCGTTAGCCTGAAGCGATCCCCCTGGGCGCTCTCGTCAGTCGGCGGACGGTTGCGCGCCGGATTGTCGCTCGGCGGGCCGTTCAGCCGCCGGCTGCCGCTCGACGGGGTCTGACGCGGCTTGTAGCCCCGCCGGTTGCGGCGCAGGGGGCGGTTGCGCGGTCGGCGATTGCGCGACCGCGTTTCGCGCGACCGATTTTTGCTGGCCCGAGTTCCTGGTGTCGGAGGAACGCCTCCCACTGTTCTTCGGTGCCGTAGAACGCGTCGCGGTCGACCCTCGTCCCGATGCCCGGCACCCAGGCGTCGGACTGGTACTGCCAGAAGCGCCAGGCCCGCGGTCCGTATTTGACGGCCGGGGGGTATTTCGTGGAGCGCACCCAGATCGGATAGTCCCTGAACGCGCCGTCCGAAAGGATCGCCTCGTAGAAGTCGACGGTCGTATAAATGATCGGCCGCTTGCCGTAGTGGCGCTCCATTTCCGTGAGCATCACCTGCATGTCGGCGATGGCGCTCTCCTCAGTGAGATGCCGGTGACAGGTCTTGGAGGTCGGCGTCGCCTCGACGTCGAGCACCGGAGGCAGGGCGTCGTCCTCGACCGGCGCGTTTTGCTCGAAGTTGCCGATCTCCTCGAGCGGCGGCCGGCACCAATAGACGAAATGATAGGCGCCGTGAGGAACGCCCGCCGCCTTCGCGCCCGTCCAGTTGGCCTGGAAGCGCTCGTCGGCGTTGTCCCCGCCTTCGGTCGCCTTGATCCAGGCGAACTTGACGCCGCTGCCCGCGACCGCGCTCCAATCGATGTCGCCCTGGAATTTCGAGACGTCGATGCCGTGGATCGGGTAGTCCCGCGGCTTCGAGTAGTTCTGATCGACCACGTCCAAGGGGCTGACGCCGCCGCCGCCGCAACCCGAGAGCAACGCCGCAAGCGCGAGCGCAGCCCCGCTGACGGCCCTTGAAAGAAATGACTTGACGTCCCGCATCTTCCGCCTGTCGTCACCCTCCGCTCGCCCTCGTCGCGCCGGGCGATCGATCTCGCGAGTCCGCGCGCGCGCAAATCTAGAGCAATCCCGGTAATGCCCCGTTAACGCCGCCCGCCTCGCCCGCCGCTTGACCTATGGCGCAGCCGATAGCAAGGAAGCCGCCGTTTCACCCAGCTTACGGGAATTGTCAATGCGGATCGTGGGGGCGCTGGTTGCGCTGATGGTCGGCGCAAGCGCCGCGGCGGCGGCCGATTGCGGGCCGGACAAGCTCGGCACGTCGCGGGTCGTCGAGGTCGGCACGCAGGGCGGCCTCGAGGTCGGGCTGAAAACCTATCCGCGGACGATCCCGCTCGCCGACCACGAGGTGATCCTCACCTTCGACGATGGTCCCGACGCGACCAACACGCCAAAAATCCTCGACGCCCTCGCCGCCGAATGCGTTCGCGCGACCTTCTTCGAGATCGGCCGCAACGCCGCAGGCCTGCCGCGGATCGCCCGGCGCGAAGTTCTGGAGGGCCACACGGTCGCGCACCACACCTGGTCGCATCCCCAGCCGACCTTGCGCTACATGCCCGATGCGGTCGCCCGCGCCGACATGCTCAAGGGCATGATCGCGGTCGAGAAGGCGGCCTACGCGCAGACTTTTCCCGCCGGCGAGCCCAAGGATCTCAGGGATCTCAAGCTGCACGCGCCGTTCTTCCGCTTTCCCGGATTCGCCGACACGCCGGACCTGCGCTCGTGGTTCGCCGCCAACAACGTCGGCATTTTCGGCGTCGACCTCTGGGCGTCCGACTGGATCAAGATGACGCCCGAGGCGGAGCTCAAGCTGGTGATGAGCCGGCTGGAAAAGAACGGCCACAGAGGCATGCTGCTGATGCACGACAATCATCCCTGGACCGCCGAGATGATGCCGATGCTGCTCAAGGAGCTGAAGGCCAAGGGCTACCGTGTCGTGCACATGGTCGCAGGACCCTGGAACGGGCCGACCGTCCCCGCGCCGCCGGGCTGGGTTTCGGAAACGGAGCGGGTGATCGGCGCGCTGACGCCCAGGCTCGAAAGATCGGCGGCCAAATACGGCCACGGGCCGTTTCCGGTGAAGCCCGCGCCGGTCGAGTAGCGAGGGCGCTAGTCGATCGGGTCGGCGTCGGATTTATCGTCCGGAACTCAGGGCCTCGCCGAGGGCGTCGATCCGGAAGTCGACCGCATCGGAGGCCGATCGCGTCCGGTTCAGATCCTCCACTTCGTTTGCCGCCGCATCGCCTCGCCCGATCCTGGCGAGCGCGAGGCCGCGTCGCGCGACAAGCGACGCATAGACCAGAGGCTCGCTGGCCATTCTCTTGAGCAGAGCGTCAGCGTGCCGCTCCGCCTCGCGCCAGTTTCTTGAGCCGAGCTCCCTTTCGATTGCATAACGCCGGAACCAGAAGTGGTTGTGGCCGACTGAGCCCTGACCGAGCAAGTCTTCCCCGGCCTTGAGCGCGGCCCGCTGCGCCTCGTCGCCGTCTTCCGCTAGCGAGAGCAGGCCGTAGACAATCGGCCCAACGAAACCAAGACCCGTATCGGTTGAAGCCGCCAGGGCCTGTCGAGCGAGCGCTAACGCCTCGGCGCGCTGGGCGCGAAAGAGCGCAATCTCCGCACCCTGCGCGAGAATGATCGCCTCATAACGTCGCGCTTGCAACGCCCTCACCTGTCGCAGAGCCTTCTCCTGGAGAGGATCCGCGTCCTCGTAGCGGCCTGCCCCGGTCAGAACAAACGCCAGCGATTGGGTGGCGAACATCTCCCCGTGCCGGTTGCCGATTCGCTCGGCCATCTCGAGCGCCTTGCGCATGTCCTCGAGGGCGGAATCGAATTCGCACATATAGCTTCGACAGTGACCCGTCATCACGCGGTTCGGCACGGCGATCCGCGCCAGGCCGTGGCGGTCGCAGAGATCGACGCAATCGGAGAAGTGGCGAAGCGCCGTCTTCATCCGGCAATCCATGTATTGCGCATCCGCGAGCCCGCTCAACGCGCGAGCCTGCCATTCCGGCGAATCGATCCTCCGCCCCGCCGCGAGAGCGTTCTCATGCTCGCTTCGGCACGCCGCGAGTTCGCCTCGGGCAAAATGGAGATTGCCGCGTAGATAGTGGATCTCGGCGAGAGCCCGGTCGTCAGCTCCGGGCTCCGCCAGCGACTGAGCTTCCGCCAGCACGGCGAATGCATCACCGATTTTGGCGGTCAGGCGGTTGGCCGCGGCGCAGCCGATAAGGGCGCGGCGTCGATCGGCGCGCCCTTCGCTCGCTTCGAGAGCGCGGCGGTAGGCGGAGAGGGCTTCGGTTCCCCTTCCGGCGTCCTGCTGCAGATCGCCCAGATAGGTTGCGAGAGCCACGACATCCCTCGATTGCGTCGCGATCGCCAGACCTCGGACTGCCGACGCGATCGCGTGATCATGACGGTAAAGGCCGGCCAGCTCTTTTGCCGCTGTGAGGTAGGCGCGGGGAGCCTCGGGGTCTCCCGCGCGATCGAGATGTTCCGCGCGCAACACCGGGTCGCCTTTGAAGACGTCGGCGGCAGCTCTATGGAGTTCTCGTCGGCGCGCGTGCGTGAGCGAGGCATAGATCCCGTCGCGCACGAGCGCGTGCGCAAATTGAAGTCCGTCCTTCGTTGGACGCAGCAAGGCGTTTCGCAACAGAGGCTCGCAGGAAAAGTGCGGATCGTTCATGAGCGCCCGCAACTGGGGCAGGGCGAACCGTTGACCAAGCACCGAGGCGGTCTGAATCGCGCGTCGATCGTGATTGGCCAGAAGATCTGTTCGGGCGAGGACGACGCTCTGGATGGAGCTTGGAAGTTGACCGTCCGAGAGGTCGCCCGCGGTTCGCAGCAACTGCTCCAGGAACAGCGGGTTGCCGCCGGCGCGCTCGACGCATTGCGTCACAAAGGCCTCGCTGTCGACAAATCAACTCGCGAGCGACAGCGCGTCGCTCAACGACAGGGGCGACAGATCGATCGTGATCAAGGTCGCGTCCTCGGCTGAAGCGCGCCAGCCCGCATTCGCCGGGTCGCCCTCGATCCGCGTCGTCATGATGAGCGCGGCTCGGCTTTCCGCTGTCGCCCGGGCGATCGCGGCCACAAGGCTCAGCGTTTGCGCGTCCGCCCAATGAATGTCCTCGATCGTCATCAAGACGGGTTGACCGGCCGCGGAAGACTCGACGAGGCCGGCGAGGACACGCTCCTTGCCATGCGCCCGGGTCGCTGCGTCCATCGCTTCATAGAGCGCGCGCGCCAATTCCGGCTGTGGCGTCTCCAGGAGGTCGCGCAGCGAGGCCTTGTCGTCCTCGGTGATGCGGGCCGCGATCACGGCGGCCGAGATCGCCGCTTCGACAAGCTCGGGCGACGCGCCAGGATCGAGCCCGAGCAGGCTCGCGACGATCGTGCGGACCGCGCCGTGGCCCCGCTCGGTCCCGAAGTCGAGCACGACGCCGGCGTGTCGCGACATTCCCAGGGTCTTGGCGACGGACTGCACTTCCTCGACGAGCCTGGTCTTGCCGATGCCCGGCTCGCCGCGAATCAAAATCACCGCGCCCGCGGCGCCGTCGACGCAGGCCCCCAGCGCCGCGCGACACTGCGCAAGTTCCGAGCGTCGTCCCGCGAGAGGCGGCGCATCGGCGTCATTGCTTTTGGCGCCCGTGAGGCGCCAGACGGGGACAGGACGGTCGAGACCCTTCAGCGCAAGAGCGCCAAGGGAGTGATATGTAGCGGCGCCGCTCGTCGCGCGGTAGACGGCTTCAGAGACGAGCGTTTCGCCGGAGGAGGCTCGATCCAGCAAGCGCGCAGCGATGTTGGCGGCCTCGCCTGTGACGGTATATCGGCGATGGCGATCGCTGCCGACCGAACTCGCGACGACCTCGCCCGCCGCGACGCCGACGTGAACGGCGAGCGGCGTCGAGTCGTCGAGCGCCAGTTTTGCAACGCTCGCCTGAATCTCGAGGGCCGCGCGCACGGCGCGCAACGCGTCGTCGCCATGGGCGCGCGGCGCGCCGAACAGCGCCATCGCCGCGTCGCCGATATGCTTGTCGATGGCGCCGCCGAAGCGGTCGACGATCAAATCGACGAGGGCGAAAAACCGTTCGAGCAGCGCGTGCACCTCTTCCGGGTCTCGTTCGGACGAGAGCCGGGTGTAGCCGACGAGGTCGCAGAACAGAATCGTGACCGGCCGCCGATCGCCTTCGAGCGCGGCGCCGCCTGGCAAAGGCGAGCTCGGCGCGGCCGCATCGAGGCGACGGCCGCATCCGCCGCAATATCGGTCCGCCGCTTCGTTGGCGTAACCGCAATCGGGACAGGGCGTCGGAAGCGGCGCGCCGCAGGCCGCGCAGAACTTGCGTCCGTCGCGGTTGTCGAATTGACAGGTCGCGCACTGCACTGGACGGAATCCCACCGATTCCGTCGAACTTAGCCCATTATCCATTCGCTGTCGCGATGCCCCAAATGACCCAATGATGTCATGCAGCGGACTCGGGCGCGGGGCCCTCAATTGTCCAATTTGTGCAGCTCTCGCCGCATGATCTTGCCGGTCGAGGTCTTCGGCAGGTCGGCGACGAACTGGATGGCGCGCGGCGCCTTGTAGGCCGCGAGTTCGGCGCGGCAGAGGGCGAGAATGCCCTCGGCGTCGGCCGTCGCGCCCGGCTTCAGGACGACATAGGCCTTGGCGATCTCGCCCTTGAGGTCGTCCGGCTGGCCCCCGACCGCGACCATCGCGACTGCGGGATGCGCAGCGATCACGCGCTCGATCTCGGCCGGGAAGACCTTGAAGCCGTCGGTGTTGATCATGTCCTTCTTGCGGTCGACGATGAAGATGGCGCCGTCCTCGTCCATGGTCGCGAGATCGCCGCTGTGCAGCCAGCCGTCGGGCTCGATCGCCTCGCGCGTCGCCTGCTCGTTTCCCCAATAGCCCTGCATGACGATGGGGCCCCGCATCATCAGCTCGCCGACTTCCCCGCGCGGCATTGTCGTCGCGGCGTCCGCGGCGTCCGCGATGCGGGCCTCGGTATGAGGGATGGCGATGCCGATCGAGCCGAGCTTGTGTGGCCGTTCGACGGAAACGTCGTGCCGAGGCCGGCGAGTTCCGTCATGCCCCACAGCTCGATCAGCGGGCAGGCGAAGCGCCGCTCGACCTCCTGCATCTTGGCGACCGGCATCGTCTGCCCTCCGACCGTGCAGCGGCTGAGCGAGGCGAGAGCGAACGAGTCGAATGCCGGGTGGACCAGCATCATCATGTACATGGTCGGCACGCCCTCGAACATCGTCGCCTCATGGGTCGCGATGCTGGCCAAAACCTCGCCGGCGTCGAAGCGGGAATGCAGCACGAGCTTTAGGCCGTACATCATCGCGCCGTTGAAGACGACGTTGCCATAGACATGCGGGCAGGGCAGGGCGGTGACGACCGTGTCGAGGGGGGTCTTCAGATGCAGCTGCGCCGTCATGGCGCCATTGAGGATGACGGCGCGATGGGACTGCATCGCGCCCTTCGGATGACCGGTCGTGCCGGACGTATAGCCGATGGTCGAGAGCGCCTCGGGCTTGACCGCGACCGGCTCGAATTCCTGCCCCCTGGCGACGAGCTCGTCGAACGGCGTCGCTCCGGCGACCGCCTCATCGCCGAAGACGATCGCCTTGAGATCGGTCACGCCGGCTTCGAGCGCCGGCTTGATCTTGTCGGGACTGCCGATGAGGGCGCTCGCGCCGCAATCCCGGGTCACGAAGGCGACCTCGGCCGGCGTCAGCATCACGTTGATCGGATTGATCACCGCGCCGGTCTTCAGCGCGCCGTAGTAGCTGACGATCCACTCCCAGGAATTCGGCGCATAGAGCGTCACCCGGTCGCCGGCCCTGATCCCCATTCGGACGAGGCTCGCGGCCAGCGCGTCCGACAGCTCGTCGAGCTCGCGGAAGCTGAACGACCGTCCGTCGATGACCAGCGCGGTCCTGTCGCCGAAGGCGCGCGTCGCGTGCGGAAGGACCTGTCCAAGGGAATCGAGCATGGCGGGACCCTTTTCGTCTGGAACACACTCCGGCTCACGGAGAGAGGCAGCGCCTCGGCGTCGTCACGTTTCGCCCGCGCGGGCGAGCGCTGCGCCGTCCTCCCTGCGGGCGTCGAGAGTTTTTACGCATGTCGCTCGGGCGAAGTCCAGTCGATGCGCAGGATTTCGCCGTGGCGATCCAATGACGCCTTTAATCCGTCGTTTTGGTATCGGAGTATTCATAGTCGGCGGCCAGCGTGAGCCGGTCGCCAAATTCGACCGAGGGCGCGCAACGCGAAGAGCCGTCCGGGGGGGTTGTAGCGGCAGTTGCGGCGCACGGCCGACCCACGGGAGGTTAACGCCATGGCCAGATTGCCGGCCGACCAGGACTATGCGAGGGCCCTTCTGTCGATTCTCCAGGCGAAGAACATCCAAGCGCGCCAGTCGATGCGCATCGGGGAGGCCAGGGACGCGTTCCTTCGCCACAACATGGGCCGGCCCTTCGATTTTGACGCGGCGCTGGAATATGCCGAGAGCCAGAATTGGCTGAGGGCCGGTTTCGGCACGATGCGGCTGACCGGCGTCGGCGACGAGGAAATGCAGACGGTCGCCGGATTCTATCCGAGCGACGGGCTGCCGCAGGGGAGTTTAGGCGGCATTATCAGCTGCTACGTGGGGAAACTGGCGCGGTCACTTGGACATCCCAAGACTGCGCCTTAGCCGCTGATCTAATAGTGGTGCGGTCAAGAGGACTCGAACCTCCACTCCGGTTAAAGAACTAGCACCTCAAGCTAGCGCGTCTACCAATTCCGCCATGACCGCATATGGGGCTTCGCGCTCAAGGGCGCGAAGGAAGGCGCGTCGTCTAACAAATCGTCCCTGCCAAGACAAGCGCGCTTTGGCGGCTTCTAGCATCGCAAGTATGGCGAGCCGGCTGAGCGGTGCGGCGCCGGCGATGGAATACCCGGCCCTTCCAGGACCAGGGCGAGCGACGGCGCAAACCGGCGCCTCCCCGTCCTCGAGAAAGACGATCAATTTCTTGACGGGGCGGCGATTGTGTTCTATATCTGTTCTCAACGCCGCCGCCCCGAAAGGAGACCGCCGAATTGTTCGCTTCGCTCGAAGCCGCCCTTCGCCACGCTCGATTGGGCCGCCGCAGGCGAAGCGTGGTCGGGAAAAACGAGCGTTGCTCTTTCGCGCGGGTGGCGACGCCCGGATCGTCGGCGCGCAACGGACTGACAGCAAAAGCGCGTTCGCCGGAAATCCCCCAGGGAGCATCCCCGTCCGTCCGCACCCGCGCAGGTTGAACATTGAGGTCGGGTCAACCTGTCGTCGCAATCAAGCCGTCAGCATGCCGACAAGCGCTCGACCGCCAGAGGTCGATGACGCATCGCGGGCAGCGGTGCTCTTGCGTCCGCATCCGCAGCGAGTATACCAGTCAGTTAGCAGCCTGCGGTTGAACGCCTTCGTTGAACGCGGGCGAAGCCGGCTCTCCAGAACCGCACCGACGCTATCGGTTGCAAAGCCGGCCTCGTCAATTCGTTGCAAGCCTGGGGTCCGGCGACAGCGGTGACGCCCCGGGAAGGCCGCCGGGGTCCGGTCGCCCGGGGGCGAGCCGTCAGCACGCGGCCCGGGCGCTCGACCCGCCATGGGTCGGATGGCATGTGCCGGAAGACACACCGCGCCGTGCCGGACCCGGGGAAGGCCGCCGGGGTCCGGTCGCCCGGGGTGAGCCGTCAGCATGCCGCAAAGCGCTCGACCGCCAGAGGCCGAATGCGATATCGCCGGAGCATGCCCGTCCGTCCGTCCGCATCCATAGGTCGAATGCCATCGGGGTCGGCTCAGCCAACAGAACCAAAACCAGAGCCGCAACCGAAACAACAATGCCGGGCATCAAGCTGAAGCGGCTATACCCGGCGTTATGAGCAACTCCGGGCACTAGACTGAGCCCGAGCGTTCCAATTCCTCTACCTTGGCCCTACTAACGGGCTCGGATGGTGGGGCGGCGAGTATGGACCAAAGGAACCGAATAGGCCGCGTTAGCATCGTTTCCTCCTGAACGAAAGGCAGCGACGAACGGCGCCGCCGCCACGCGGTAACGACCGAAGCGCTAGCCTCAATGGACCGAAGCTCGAGCAGCCGATAGAGCAACTCGGTGGCCGGCAGGAGAACCAGAAACGTCGCGACGACTTGCACGAGGGCATAATCCCAGGCGTTTTCCGTCCATTCTACGTGCACATTTACGATTATGACCCAAGCAACGAGCATCGCCGGAAGATGGAGCAGGTAGATTGTATAGCTTCGCTCCCCAACGAGAAAGAGCAGCCTACTGAGCGCCCTTGGCAGCACGCACGACACGTTGCCGCCAACAGCCAATGCGACTAAAGCCAGATAGCATAGCGCAGTGAGCAGCATTCCCGCCCCATCGAGATAATTAGGTCCGGGAGGGTTTACATCGAGAGGTGAGCGGCAAAGCGACAGAAGTGCAATCGGTGCAAGAACAAGCCCTATCGATAGGGCGCCTCCATATCGATAGGTCCGGTCGAACGAAACTGAATTCGGAAGATAGGCCAGTAGCACACCGAGAGCCATGTAATCGAACTTGAAATTGATCAGATATGCCCCGACATGCGGATGCAGCCCCAGCGTCAGCAGAACCCGCTGATAGAAGCTTATTGCACACACCGTAGCAGCGCTTGTGACGAACAGACCGCCGACAAGCCGAGTCGATACCCTGAACAGCAGGCCGACAATGGCAAGAACGGCAGCGGCGGCGTAGAACTGGAATTCGACGGACAGGCTCCACATGGCGCCGTTCATGTAGCTTGGGTCTTTCCCAAGATTAATGAGATAACCGCCAAGGATTGCAGCCGCCTGATTAGTGAACCAAGCGAGGGGCGCGCAAAAGAAGTCCACTGCGAACGGAGGCTGTCCTGAAATCCGGATGATCGCGTTGATGAGGCCGCTGACCGCAAGGAAAGCGAGAATAGGCGGGTAGAGCCGGAACGCTCGCCGGATTAGGAAACTGACCGGCTCATAGTTGCCCCTGATCAGCGAGCGAGTGACGACGAAGCCGCTGATGACGAAGAACAGCTCGACGCCTGCATAGAATGGGTTCGTCACCCAAATCGGCACCACCGATAGTAGTGTTGATGAAAAGCTCAGATGGCAAATGAGTACCATCGTAATAGCGACGCCGCGCAGAATCTGAATGTCATCGATCTTGTGCGTCATCCCTGTAGGACGAGTCACGGGCATCCCCGAAACGAAGCATGCCGCACGGCCGCTGGCAAATCGGTGCGGATCCAACCAGAGACAAGGTACCCGATCATGAGCGTGTGGCCGTCCTGGAACGCTGTCACGGAATTGCCAGAAGCACCGATGGGAGCGTCATACGGCGAGCGGCATAAGGACAAGACGACGATCGATAGAAGCACAAACACGATCCACAGGGCTCGTCCGTACCGAATGGGCCACGCCGGATGGATTGGTGGCGTTCGCCGGGGGTGACATGTCGATTCCTCGAATCCTCGCAGTGGGCTAACATGCCCAGAGGGCGGGCTGTCAAGGAGCTGTGACCCTGAAGGCAGGGCAAACGAGTGGACGGCGGTGGCCGGGGATTTCGGTGCGGGTTGAAATGCGATGCCTCGAGCGCCCCAAGATCAGAGGCCTCCGATGGCTGAAGCTGACGCAACTGTGCTTCTTGGCGCATTTCTCTACGCTTCGGGATCCGCGCCAGACAGCGAAGGTATTGTCTCTGTCCCCCTGCCGGAAATCCTGCCCCTCGTGCTGTGCGCCACCATCGCTGACGCGGACGATTTCACCGAGATCGACGTGTGGAGGCTACCAGCTGAGGTTTCTGCGTCGCTTCTGGCGCGCCTGCGAACGGCCCCAGCGCCCCAGAATATGGCCCAAGCATACGGCGCTCAACATGCTATCTAGGGCAAAGCCAACTCCAGGCGGTCGAGGCAGAGTTCGAGACATTCCGGCCTCGAAAGCCGAGCTGGTTCTTTCCGACGGTCGTCGGCGCGTGGTTCGCCACGGGCATGATCCGGTCCGCGCGATCCAGACGGGGATCGGCCCCGTGGACGTGCAAAAGCCGAAGGCTCGCGATCGGGGCGCGACGACGGGCGCGCGGATACGCTTCACCTCGAATATCCTGCCCAAATGGGCGCGGCGCACGAAGAGCCTCGACGCGCTGCTGCCGGTCCTCTACCTGCGCGGGATTTCCGCGGGCGACTTCCAGGAAGCCCCTTTCCGCATTGCTCGGCAAGGACGCGCCCAGCTTATCGTCGGCGGTGATCGCCCGCCTTAAGGGTGAATGGGAAGACGAATATCGCCAATGGCAGAGGCGGGATTTATCGGCACGCCAATACGTCTACGTCTGGGCGGACGGCGGCTATTTGCAGGCGCGAATGGAGCCGCAAGCCGAATGCATGCTGGTGCTGATCGGCGCGACGCCGGAGGGCAAGAAGGAACTGATCGGCTTTCAGACAGGCATGCGGGAGAGCGCGCAGAGCTGGAAGGAACTGCTCGTCGACTTGAAAGCGCGCGGCTTGGCCGTCGCGCCGCAAGCCGCCATCGGCGATGGCGCGCAAGGGTTCTGGAAAGCCCTCGACGAGGCGTTCCCGACGACGCGTCATCAGCGATGCTGGCTACACAAGACACTCAACGTGCTCGACAAGCTCCCGAAATCGATACAACCCAACGCGCACAAGGATCTGCGCGAGATCTGGCTGTCGCCGAACCGGGCCGCGGCGGAAGCGGCGGTGACGACATTCGCCGAGAAATACGCGCCCAAATACAAGGCCGTCGAATGCCTGATCAAAGATCGTCCAACGCTGCTGACGTTCTTCGACTTTCCCGCCAATCATTGGGACCATTTGCGAACCTCGAATCCGATCGAGAGCGTGTTCGCGACGGTGAGACATCGCACCGTCCGCATGAAGGGCGCGCTGTCGCAAGACACCGCGCGTCTCATGGTGTTCAAACTGGTGATGGCGGCGTCGAAGACCTGGCGGCGATTGCGCGGTCAGAACCAGTTGCCGAAGTCATCGACTGTGTAAAACTCAAAGACGGAATCGAAGCCGCCGCCGACATGAAATCCGCCGCTTAACTCACTCCGTCACCCAATTTCACGCGTAGCTCAACGGCGATCCCGGATCCTTAAGGGTGGCCCAGCGAAAGGCCCTGGTGCCTTCGTGAGCGCAGGGCCTCATCAGGTAGCGTCTTTCTTCTTCTTCCACTGCACGAGCCCGGCCGAAGTTGCGCATGGCGAGATGTGGGCTGGCCCGCCCAAGACGTGATATAGCCGTGGTTCATGAGATCCACCCTGAGCCGTACTGCTCGCATTTTCCCACCGATCCGGCAGCTGATCGCCTCGCGCGACGCAGCCCTTTTGGAACGCAATGACGCGCGGGCGAGCGCGCTTGCGGAGCGCGATGCTGCGCTTGCGGAGCGCGATGCTGCGCTTGCGGAGCGCGATGCTGCGCTTGCGGAGCGCGATGCTGCCTACGCCGCCACGCTCCGCCGCGTCCTTGACTTAGCCTCGCTAGACACATACCTGCGCGCCAGCCTGAACGGCTGCCCGCTCTGGCTGCCCCGCGACACGCTGCTGACGATGACCCACTGCGCCCACTGGGAACCTGATGGCGGACTGTTGCTCTGGGTAGAGAACGCTCATCTGACCTGGATGACGGAACGCTTGGCCGCCGGTGGCACGTTCCTGGACGTCGGGGCTTCGACAGGTGCCACGACTCTGCCGATTGCGGTTAAGGGCAGCGTGACGATTGTGTCCTACGAGCCGGCAACCGCGGCCCGCGAACTTCTGGCTGCAACACTGACGCGCAATGGCATTGGTGGAGTGACCATCCGACCGGTCGCCGTGTCAGATGAACTCGGCGAGGTCGAATTCCGCGAGTATCAGCCGGATGCGACGGGGGGAACCCCGTATCAGCCCGAGGCGTCGTCCCTGGCCGCACCGATCATGTCCGCGGCGCAGCATCGGACCTATCGCGTGCCAGTTGTCACGCTAGATGGCGACGCACTCTCGCACTGCACCGAACCGGCAGTCATCAAGATCGACGTGGAGGGATTCGAGGTCCATGTTTTGCGGGGTGCGCGGCGGCTTATCAAAGAACGTCGCCCGTATTTGTCGATTGATATCCACACTGATCCGTTCGGTGATGGCACCACAACCACTGAGGCCAATGTCGTCGGGTTGCTCCCAGATTATCGCTGCGAGCGGCTTGGACATGTGCTGGTCTGCACGCCGCTCGCCCCGATTCCCAGCTGAGGGCCTTTACCCGCCCCGCAAGGTCGCCCCGACAGACAGCAGGAGCCTAGGGCCACGGCCAGACGAGCGGAATTTTGCCTATGGCTGGTTCTCGGTGCGATCGGCGGCGCGTGATGGCTGCGGCCGATTTCGGTCAGTCGATGAATGAACCGCCACGTATTGCTTTGGCTGCACCGGAACTAACAACGGGCCGGCCGCATCCCGGCCGCGTCGTTTGGCAGTTCGCACAAATCCTGTGTTAACTCGCTGTTCGCGAAGACTATCCATAATGTCCGCCTCCAATTTTCATCGCAACCTGAACACATGCGGCATAGTGCAGTCAAGGTCGGTCAGGGACACACCAAGCAAACTACATCAGCAAACTTTTGGGCAGTTCGACGCCGACGAGACGGCAAGGTTCGAGTAGTGCCGAGGGTGCGGAATGCGTGTGCCGGCAACAATGTAATAGGCGTAACTGCGGCGCACGGCCGTGCCTTGGGCGATCTGGTTCGGTCACATTCTCGAAAGGCGCGACTGCAACTCTTCGCTGTACCAGTGGCGCAGCGCCTTACGATCGGACGGGGCCAACTTCTTCGTCGCTCGCTGACTGGCGAACATTGCTTTGTGATGTCGTTCACGCAATTCCGAGGTGGCAGCCGCAGAAAGCTGCTAGCGAGTCTCCTAACCGATCCCTGAGCAAAGGGCTTCCTTGCTCGCTCGGTTGGGACGGCGGACCGAGTGCGTCTTCAAGTCGCGCCGGATTGGGGTGTCCCTCGCCCTCCACTGGAGCGACGTGGGCCCTTTGCATCTATCCGTGTCGGCAGCTTGCCTCCCTCCGGCTGTCCGGCGTCGTTCGAATGGTGGATAGTTAACGAGAACGATGTCGCGCACTCATGCGAACAGAATCTGATCTTTCTGCCGGTGAGCGCTTTTCCGCAATCCCAGCACATCAGGGGAACCGGATCGTCCCTAAACCCGCCCCGCCCCCGCATCTGCCGATAGCCGCAGCCCGGGCCAATGAATGCCCGCAGCCCTGGTGTCAGCGGATCGAGCTTCCGCCGTTGTTCCAATGGCTTTGGCGGGATCATGTGCGGCGCCTGGATCCTGCCGTCTTCGGCCGTCGCCACTGCGCGAAGGCCGGCTGCACGGAAGAAGCTTTGAGCTAACCAGTCTGCGATCGGCTGGCATGCCTTTCGCCATAGCGCCGTGGTGTACGCGAGATGGGAATTGAGCGGATGAGTGAGGCGAACCTCGCCGTCCGAAAGCTCGGTAAAGTCGCGGTTTGCAAAGGTGGAAGCTTCCAGAAACCCGAGAAGCCAGTAATCGACATGGGGACGGGCCGCCTCGATTGCGTCGAGAGCCAGTGACGATCGGCCATCGAAGTCGGCATGAAACATACCGATGCCCGGATCGAGTCCCGCGGCGAGCAGCGCTACGGTCATCTCTGATGCGAGAAGCGCGTACAGGTAGTTGAGAAGGGCATTCCCCGGCGTCGTCGCCCGATGCGGGCTCTTGGTCAACAGCGAGGCTCGCTGACCAAACGTCAGCCAGAGATCGGTCCGGCCGGGACGCCATCGGCCGTCGGGCCCGAGACGCTGTGGGCTGCGGCGGGCGAACCGGACGGGCACGTCCTTCCACAGTTTCCAATAGATCGATGCGGCGTGGGCCTCGATTGACAGCACCTTGCTTCCATCGGTCTCGCGCGCGAGGCGCGCCGATAGGCGGTTAATCTCCGCGCTCGCATCCGCCGATCTCATCGAGTCTCGCGACCTCGGCCTGACCGTTCAATTTGACCCGCAGGATTTCGCGGGTGATCGCCACCGTCGCTTTCGGTATGACGCCGCTACAGACGAGCGCTTGGGCCCGGCGAAAGGCGGGTCGATCGGGTCCCCGCGGGCCGGAAGCGATGATGATTGACCCGTCCCAATCGAGTTGTGAAAAAGCCACGCCGGTGTCACGCAACCATCGCAAGGCGTCGAAGGTGACGAAACCGCCGGCATGCCCGCAGACGACGACATGGTGAAGCTTTCGGGAGGCTTGGGCCCGGGTCAGACACGAGGGGCGGCGTCTCTTGCGGGCCGTCGCGAATGACCAGCTGATTGCCGTCGACGCGGATCGCCGGGCCGGTGCCGCTCACCGCGACCACGCCATTCTTGATGACGGTGTAGTTCGTATCATCGGCGTGCATCATTCCGCCTCGCCCGCGCACCAAAGGCTGGTCAACATGATGAAAGCAGCGGCCGCAGCGGGACCAAGAGCCAAGCGAATAGCGGCGCGCTCGCCCGCCCCGCTCGGGGCGATCGGTGACACAAGACCGATCGCGAACAGCAGCGTCCCAGGAACAGGGCGAAGAGTTGGGCGCATCAAGAGGCAGGCTCCCGCGACGCTACTCTTTCGGACAGCGCCTGCAATTCGATTTCCAGGCTGGCGAATCGCTCATCAAGCTCATAGCGGTAGCCAGGCCGGCTTCGCACAAACATCAGGAACGGGATTAGGCAGGCGCGGAAATCGAGGTTACCCCATAGCCCGATGAGCCGTTCGAATGGCGCTATCGGAGTAGCTGGCGCGCCCTGATGCGTCACGCCCAGTGCATCTCTGACCCGGCGCCAGTCGAGAGATGCCGCGAGTGTGACGAGACCGGCGAGGCGATTACAGTCGAGTCGCGCCAATTCAATGTCGCTGACGCTTGCACTAGTGACGATTTTGTGCAGCCGCTCGAACGACATCTTCTCGATTTCCAGCGAGGGATCGGGAGGCTGCTCGGCGTTGGTCGCCTTGCTGAAAGCTTTCGCGGCCGGCGATCCCGGAGTGTGGACACTCGCGGGCGGTACGGCCCCCGCGCCAATTGCAACGCTCCATTCCAGAACGGCTTGGCGCGCTTGCCATTGCCGCACACGATTGAAGATGGGTTGAAGAGGCTTGCCGCGAAGGCGCCCCTTACCCGCGGCCTCCACAACGACGGTTTTTATGTTCCCCTTGGCCAACGCCTTGGCGCGGTCTTTCAGCCGGAGAAGGCGATCATGCCATTCGATGATACCGACTGGATAGCCTTCAAGCCAAAGCGCCCAGCGCCAACGATCAACGCCCTTGAATGCCTTCTGTAATTCCTGGAGACGCCGGACCATCGGAACGGCGATCGGCGGATAGACTGTACGAGTGCCAACCCCAAAGCCGAGAAATCGGCGGTCCCATGGAACTAGCCCCTCCCGCCGCCGGCGGTCCAGGGTAAAGGGTCCGATCCCAGTTTCGGCGATAAGTTGCTCCTCCGTCAGCCAGCCAGCCGTATCCCCCATCTGTCGAGCATAGCAGACCGGGTGCCCTCAAGCTAGCACGAAAAGCGGCACTTGTTTTGCTTGCCACGCTGCTGGGCTGCGTCATTATGGGCGCATGACTGCGCCATTCGTTTACACCGAGATTGAGATCGCTGCCGTTCTTCGCGTCGCGCCAGAGGCGGTCAGAACATGGCTGAGCCGTGGAGATCTGCGCCCGATCGCGCTGACAAGCGACGGGCGCTCGCTTTTCGCGCTGCGTGATGTGGAGGCGATCGGGCGGCGATTAGCTGCGGCGGAAAACATCCGTGCGCTTCGGCCGGCTCTGTCTCTGTGCAGCGCGACCGACCCTCAACCGCGACCGGCGAGGCGACCGTGACCTAACGCAAGGAGCCCCGGCGCCTGGCAAGCGTCGGGGCTCGAAACTTCGCAGCGTTGGAAGCGCTGCAAGGAACGACAATGAGTATGAAAAATCTAGCTGATCCCGAGTCGGCATGCAAGTCCGTGCGGCCCGGCCGGGCCGCTGGCCCGGAACGCGCGCCGGGCCCGCTTGCACGCTTCGCCGCGCTGGCCGGCGGCGGCCCCGTGCTGATGACGACGGCGCGGTTTGGCCGCTCGCCTGTGCGCAATGCGGCATATCGCCTTCGCGAACGGCGCCCCGATCTCGACCTCAAGCTGTCATGGCGCCTGTTCGCCAGCCTTGCTGATTGGGGCAAGCGCTGGTTAGCCGAACAAGACGCTTTCGCGGCCGGGCTGATCTTATCGGCGGCTGGCGATCCCGTTGTCGAGCGCGCCGTCGGGCGATGCCTCGCCGACCTGGCTAGGCTGGGCCGGCCGCTGCTGTGGGGCGTCGTTGGCCAACGGGTGCGCTGGCAATCGCGTTTCGCGCTGACCCCGAACGGATGGCCGCCGGAGCAGATTCTGCCCAGCCCCTTTACGTATGCTCGGCTCGGGGTGGCGAACGACACGCCCGAGTTCTGCCCGCGGTTCGATCCGATCCTGTACTCGGCGGAACCGGATTTCTCGCGTTTCCGAACTCGGGCCTGAGCTGGTTGGAAGCACGCCATTTCCATTGGGTGACGCGCGATGGAAAGCGCGTCCTTTTCATTGGGCGCATGCCCGATGGCTAAAGCGGCGCAATCCCTATCGTCCCGGCACGGCGAGCTACGCGCGATTTCGCAAGGCTGCCCTGAAAAGGAAAGCGGCGCTCGCCCAAGCGACCGCCGCCCGGGCAAAAACGCCCGAAACGGGCCGGCGCGCGAAGCAGCGCGCAACAGCCGCTCAACGAGCGCTGCGGGCAATCGAGACGCGAGAAGAATTCCGATCGAAGCTGAACGAGCCCGATCGCGCTTGCTTTCAGTCAAATGCCGATTACGCGGCAAGAACGCCTAATGAAGATCCAACGAGAATATCCCGAGAGCGTTCCTAAAGATCTTCCAGATCCCTTTGTCGGCCCTCAGCGCAATGTCCTGTGGCGGCTCAGTTACTCGACCCGCGCGGGCATTCGACTGAGAGCCTCGGCTTAGAAACAATTTCTCAAAGGAGACGCTCAAATGAGCGATCCGAGCATCAATGCGCGCGTCGAGGAAAGCATCCGCGCTCGCGGCCCGGATTACCAGCGCCTTGTTGAACATCGACGCGAGCTTGAGCGCGTGCGCAAGCGCGAAGCGCGCAAGCGGCAGACGCCGGAGCAGCGAGAACAATGAGCGCGCGCGAAAGCGTGAAGCCCGCCTGCGGCAAACGCCCGAGCAGCGCGAACGTGAAAAAGAGCGGGAAGGAAGGCGCAACCGCGCAGAAGGTGCGGCCCTTCATGGCGGTAGACGGAGAAGGCGGCGGAACCGACGCGTTAGGCCGCCAGAACTATTTCCTAATGGTCGCCTCAGGACAAACTTCGGGAGAGGAACACATACTTCACCGTCAAGGGAAGCCCTTATCCACGCGCGATTGCCTCGAATTTATTTTGTCGCTTCCCGCCGATCATATACTGGTTGGCTACGGCATCGGATATGACGTAACGCAGATATTGCGCGGCATTAAGCCACCGACGCTGCGTCAGATACTGAATCCACGCCAGGGGAAAAATGGCCCTTGCTACACATACTGGGGCGACTACGCGATCGTTTACCAACAAGGACAGTATTTTCGAGTTGCGCGCATCGACCGCAGCGGTCCGAAACCAGCGATAGTCAAAGGATCGTGTCGTACAGTGAACGAAACGCTGGGCTTTTTCCAATGCACATTTGTCAAGGCGATTAGTGACTGGAATATCGGAACGGATGAAGAGCGCAGTGTAATTGCCGAGAACAAGACGCGCCGCGATGAGTTCTCGCAACTGACTGATGAGATCATCAAATATTGCAAGTTGGAGTGCCGCTATCTCGCAATGCTGATGACGGAATTTCGCGAGGTTTGTACGGCGGCTGGAATCTTGCCTCAGCAATGGAGGGGCGCGGGATGGCTGGCGTCAGCGCTCCTGAAGAAGCACGGCGTACCGAAGCGTCCGCTTACGGCTAAAGAAGCCGCGGCTCTAGCCGAAAGAAAGCAAAGTAAGAATCCAAGGCCAAGGGAACTGCGCCGACCAGAGCGAGATCCGAAATTCGAAATAGCCGCAAATGGCGCTTTTTACGGTGGCCGCTTTGAAGTGTCGGCTATCGGATTCGATACCCGGACCGATTTACCAGTACGACTGAGGAGCGCCTACCCTGCGGCGATGCCTCATCTGCCGTGTCCGCTGCATACGCGATGGGAGCATCAGCCGCGCGCCAGCCGGTTGCCGGACGATGGGATTTATCTGGCGAAAGTCAGTTTCTCTCATCCCGACGGTCCCTGGTGCGGTTTATCCTTTCGACAGAAAGGCGGCCTGTTCTGGCCGTTACAGGGAACAGGATGGTACTGGTCGCCTGAGATCGAGGCGGCGCGGCGCCATCTGCATGCCGAGGTCATCCTTCGCGACCTATGGGTCGCGCAGGCGCGAGTGCGATTGCCGGCCGTTTGATTGGGTTGAGCGATGTTTATGAAGAGCGGCGCCGGCTCGGTTCCGACACCCGCGGATATCCGCTAAAGATCGGCGCTAGCCTCCCTTTACGGCAAATGGCGCAGCGCTGCGGGCGCGGGCCGTATCATGATGTGGTCTCGGCTGGGCTTATTACTGCAATTACCAGAGCGCGGCTTATCGAAGCATTGGGCCAAAACCCGCGTTCTGTTGTGATGTTGGCAACTGACGCCGTTTTCAGCAGGGAGCGACTGTCACTCGACATAGGCGAGGGACTCGGCCAATGGGAGGAAAAGGTCTGGCCTGACCTGTTCATCGCGCAGCCGGGCGTCTATTGGTCGCCTTCCGATCTGGACCAGTCGGTCAAGTCGCGCGGTGCTCCACGCTCGGTTATAGGCCCGGCCGCGCCGCGGTTTCATGAAGCCTTTGACCGAATGGTTGGACGTGCTGCGGCAGCCCGGCGCTATGAAGCGCGTGCTTGAAGGAGCGGCTCATCCCTTCGGTTCCTGTCACGGTGCGCGTTTTCAATGGGTGCCGGTTGGCCCTCGCCCGCGGCAAGCCTTGGCTCGCAGGAAAATGGGAGGACGTCACCCGGCATGAAAGCTTCGAATGGCAGACGAAGCGCGATGCGATGCGGATTACAGTCAGCGACGAGGGATATCTGGTCACCTTTCCGCCTGCAATCTCCATCCTCGCTGAAAGCGAAGGCTACAAGCCCGCTGACTTCGACAGGCGCATCGAGATCTCGGGGGAGAGCGGCAGCACGGTCGAGATCGACGAAAATATGCTGCTGGAGGCCATGCCTGATTTCATCCCGTTCCTGCCGCGGGAATGAGCTGAAGGCACTGTGCGAGTGCCGCGAACGCGATCGTTCGACTACCGCCTTGCAAGCGCTGGGCTAACCCTTTGACGAGGCGCCTCTTTTTAACTCGGAACAATATTATTGCAACCAAATCAGAGACTTGCTATACAAGTGGCGTCGCCAGCGCTAACCGGCGACGCCTTCTATGTTGCACCATGGTAACGCGTTGGCGCCTTCTGTGAAGGACCGGGAGCTTACCGTAACCGCTCCCGGTTTGTGGCCCTTGGAGTAGAGACCAGGCCTTCTGTCCGACCTCATGTCGGACTGCCGACTGCAACGGGTTTGACCCGAATGCAGCCGGGGTAGCACAAGCGCGGCGAGGAACCACACCCCCTCGCTCTTTCCCAGGTGGGGCCAAACCGAGACACCTGGGACGTGCTATGACACTTCGCGCCTATCGTGGGCCCCCCATTAGGCGGCAGGCGAGAAGACATACCCGCCTTCGCTCGGTCGAGAATCCCGCCCGACGCCTACAATGGCGGAGAAAGGATTCGTCGATGCCACCAAAAGTCGCCCTAGCGGACGGAGGTTTTGTAAGCGCCGTTCAGGCCACGTCTTTGAGCGGAGCGGGCAGAGGGAAGGCACACGGCAGAAGTCCGTCGATTTGGCGGTCGAGGTTGATACCCGATTGGATTCTGGTGGCGTTCAATTCGTCTTCTTGAACCACATCGAGCCGCCGTCTTTCCAAGTTTCATTCGCCTCGTCCGAGCCAAGGTCGACGAAGGGGCGTTGGAAAAACTCAGACAATTCCGAACACCTGGTGATCCATGAAGTGGGAAGCAATGGATAAAGTGTCGCCTTTGACGCCAGCATATATACAGCCAGCATATGTTGCTCGTTCCAGTACCAGGTTTTAAAAGGCTCCGGGTAATCCCAAGGCAACAGAATGTCATGGAGATGAACAATGACCCCGGGCTTGATCCTCGGAAGCAGGTCAATGAAGAAGACCGTAACGTCGGAATTCATAAAGCTCCGATGCGAACCGTCGAGGAAAAGGATATCGCCTTCCTCGAGTTGATCGAAAAGCGACAGATCGCATGTTTCCAAACCCTCACGGATAATATGATCGCAAATGGCGTCCACTTCACGTCGCGGCTCGGGGTCGACGGAGACTACTTTCGTTCGCAGTTGTGCGTCCGTGATCGCCTGCCTAGCAAAATAGGTCGTCATACCGGAGCCGATCTCCAGATAGAGTTTCGGCGAATGCTTGCGGACAAGGGCATAAAGCGCCAGACAATCGAAAGCGCTGATCGCGCCTCCCACCCAAGCTGGCGTGAGTGGCGCTGTCGGCGAGAGGCTGTGGGGGATATGGCTCAGATCAAGCTCACGCAAGAATCGAAGGAATTGTCGATAGTCTTCGTTGTATGCAGCGAACCACTGAGCGAGCGCTTCAATCGTTCCCTGTGAATAGCCCCATCGCGGCGCGAACGAGCGTGACGGCGGGTACTCCACGGGTATTGCGTATCGCGAGTATGGCGTTCCGGGCAATATTTCCAGAGTGTTGCGGTCTGATTGCGCGCGCTCAATACGGTCCAGGCGCTCCAAGACGTCGTCGGTATGCATCGACCGCTCGATGCGCTCCAGCCGTTCAAGGATCCCGAGCTCGACGCGGTCTAGCCGCTCCAGGACATCTTCGCTGGGCATCGACCGCTCGATACGGTCCAGGCGCTCCAGGACGTCGTCGGTACGCGTCGACCGCTCGATGCGCTCCAGCCGTTCAAGGATCCGGTCAGTACGAAGCGTCCGCCGCAGCAGATTCGAGATTGGCGTCGTCATGACGCACCTTTCCTCAATTGATTGCCAGAGCCACGATTTTTGTTCGCAGTATTGTCGTTCAGCATTTCATCCGATATTCTCCAAATGGAGGACCTTTTCGAGGCTTGCCGCGGCTGAAGTCGTTTTTCAAGCCCAAAGCGTCGAGGTCAGCTGCCGACGAGTTTCGTAGATCGTTGGCTACCCGTCGCGAGACGATTACCGGCGAGTTTTCTGTCATCAAGGCACACCCCTCTCGCGGGTTCCATTCGACCTCTGGAGGTCGAGCGCCTGGCGGCATGCTACGCTCACCGGCGACGACAGGTTGTGGTTTGAGCTGGCCTCGATCGCGTTCAACCTACGGATGCGGACGGACGAGCATGGTCCCGGGGCCCGGACCAGGGCCCTTCCCCGCGCGTCATCGCTGTCGTCAGACCGCAAACGAGGGTCTGCGCATAGGAAGCCGGGAAGGTTGGATAGATCCGATCGCCGGCCTGGTGGCGGGTGCACCAGCGGAGCGAATACCGGCGCGCCGGCCTTGCTTCGAGGCAGCCGTTTCGCTGGTGTCCGGCCATCCCTTCGATCGCTTGGCCGACGCTCGCCACGACGCGGATCAACTCTCATAACGCCCGAGGGGCTGACGCGGCGGGCCCCGCTTGGTAGGTAGCCCCATGCGAATGTTCATTCGCGGCGCGGTCGCGCTTGTCATCCTGGTTGCGGCGTATTGGGGTTGGGCGCTTGGCGGCGCTGCGCAGCTTGCGTCGGCCGCCTCGCGCGGCGATGCGCAAGCGGTGATGGAGCGCGTCGATCTGCAGCCGCTTATCCGCTCCCTGAGCAGCCAGATCGCGCGCGCCTATCTCGACCAGAATCCCCAGCTTCAAGAGCTGCCGTCGCTTCAGCAGGGCGTCTTTCTAAACGCCTCCGCAGGCGAGATGTTGCTGCGCGCCCTTCTGACGCCGGACAACATCGCGGCGCTTTTGAACCAGGGACGGGTGGGCGTCCTTAACGCCGGCGGCAAGGACGCCGGGACGGTCTGGGGCATGCCCTCGCTCGGCGAGGCGTTCCACGCCCGTCCCTTGCAGGTTCTGATGCACTCCTATTTCGACGGTCCGCTGAGCTTCGTCGTCGGCCTGGAAAGTCCCGATGGGCGGTATCGCCTCCATATGAATCTGTCCGGCGTCACGTGGCGCCTGTCGGGCGTCGACATTCCCGAGCCGGTCACGGCCCGGCTGGCGAACCTTATCGCGCAGAGGATCGGCGGAGCGGTGAATCTTCCGGGCGGCTGACCTGGACTAGCGCTTGCTGGTCCAAGCGATTCAGAAGTAGGCAGAGGCCTCTCTCCGTCATGGCCGGGCTTATCCCGGACGGACGGGCATGCTCCGGCGATATCGCATTCGGCCTCTGGCGGTCGAGCGCTTTGCGGCATGCTGACGGCTCACCCCGGGCGACCGGACCCCGGCGGCCTTCCCCGGGTCCGGCACGGCGCGGTGTGTCTTCCGGCACATGCCATCCGACCCATGGCGGGTCGAGCGCCCGGGCCGCGTGCTGACGGCTCGCCCCCGGGCGACCGGACCCCGGCGGCCTTCCCGGGGCGTCACCGCTGTCGCCGGACCCCAGGCTTGCAACGAATCGACGAGGCCGGCTTTGCAACCGATAGCGTCGGTGCGGTTCTGGAGAGCCGGCTTCGCCCGCGTTCAACGAAGGCGTTCAACCGCAGGCTGCTAACTGACTGGTATACTCGCTGCGGATGCGGACGCAAGAGCACCGCTGCCCGCGATGCGTCATCGACCTCTGGCGGTCGAGCGCTTGTCGGCATGCTGACGGCTTGATTGCGACGACAGGTTGACCCGACCTCAATGTTCAACCTGCGCGGGTGCGGACGGACGGGGATGCTCCCTGGGGGCGTTCGCCGGAAATGGCGCCGCAAAGCCTTGAAAAGACTGATTTCGCGCCCGGAAATGGTATGGCCCCGGAGGCTTTGACCCACAAGATATGGGGTCGCGCAGGCGCCGCGGTCCCCGCGGAATTCGCCTCTTGCCGGATATTCGGCGGGCGGCGCGAATCGCATCCGCGGTCATTTGCAAGTCGGCTGGAAATGTTGCCGCAAGAACTTGAAAAGTCTCGAATTCGCGCCCGGAAATGGTATGGCCCGGAAGCCTTCAATCCACAAGATATGGGGTTCCGGCGGGCGCGGCAGCCCTCCATTCCCCGCCCTGGCCGGGCGGCGCCCTCAAGGCATTCCGAGCGTGCATCCGCCCGCGCCCGGCGGCCGAAAAGCCTCCGCGGCCGGGAATCTTGGCGACGACCGCCAGATAGTCCCAGGGCGCTTTCGATTGCGCCGGGGTTTTCACGCGCATGAGGTAACGGTCATAGAGCACGCGGCCGTCGGGCCGAATGGTTCCGTTGTCAGTAAAGACGTCGTAAATCGGCGCTTCGCGCATCGCCTTCGTCACCGCGCCGGCTTCGTCGGTTCCCGTCTTCGCGACCGCCTCGAGATAGTGACGCACGGAGGAATAGAGCGCGACCTGGTTGTCGTTCGGCATGCGCTGGCGGCGCGCGTAGAAGCGCTTGGCGAAAGCGCGCGTCTGATCGTTCAGGTCCCAGTACCAGGATTGCATGAAGGTCAGATCGTGGGCGACGTCGAGCCCGAGCGCGTTGACGTCGCTGAGATAAGTGATCGGCGTCGCGAGGTATTGCGCCGGGGCGAGCTTGAACTCGTTGGCTTGTTTGAGCGCGTTGGAGAGATCCGCGCCGGTGACGGCGAACACGATCACCTTGGCCTTCGAGGCTTGGGCGGCGATCAGATAGGAGCTGAAATCGGCCGTGTTGAGCGGCGAGCGCACGCCGCCGACGAAGGTTCCGCCCGCCTTGGCGATCGCGTCGCGCGCGTCGGCCTCGAGCGAGGCGCCGAAGGCGTAATCGGCGGTGATGAAGAAGAAGCTGTCGAGCCTCTCGCGCATGAGGAGGCGCATCAGCGCGACGCCGTTCGACCAGTTGTCGGCGTTCCATTGGATGCCGTTCGGCGAGCAGGCCTTGGCGGTGAGGTCGGACGACGAGGCGGAATCGAAGATGATGAGGCGGTTTCTCGCCTTCGCCAAGTCCTGGATCGCGAGCGCCACACCGGAATTGGTGATGTCGAAGATCGCCCGCGCCCCCCGTTCGTCGTACCACTGCCGCGCAATCGCGAGGCCGATGTCGACCTTGTTCTGATGGTCGGCGACGAGGAGTTCGATCGGCTTGCCGAGCACCGAGCCGCCGAAATCCTCGATCGCCATGCGGGCGATTTGGACGGAGCCGGGGCCCGCAAGATCGGCGTAGGGACCGGACTGGTCGTTCATGACCCCAATGACGAAAGCCTCGTCCGCCCGGGTGGACGTCGTCGCGGAGAGCGCGAAGAAGGCGAGCGCGACGAACAGGCAAACAGCGACAGCGCGCCCGATCATGAACGCTCTTCCCCTTCTGATTGTTTGAGACAGCCTCGCCGAAGCGCCTTGGGTAGGCAATGGGCTCCTCGGGCCTCGAGGTTCGAGGCTGCGCTTGACCGGCGCCCGTCGTTCGCCGTGAGCGGCGGCGGGGCGCCGGCCGATGCGGTCGTCGGATGAGAGCCTCTGAGACTCACATGCCCATCGCGTCCTTGACGCATTTCTTGACGAAGGAGGTTTCCGCGGCGCCGTGGAGCTTTTTGTCGGCGGCCTGCGCCTGACACGCGGTCTTCTCGCATTTGGTCATGAAGCTGGTCTTGGCCGCGCCGGCGAGCTTCTTGTCCGTCGCCTGGGTCGCGCAGGCGTCTTCGGCGAAGGCGAGCGTCGGCGCTCCGACGAGGCAGAGGGCGAGCGCAGCGAGCACGAGCGTCTTGGTCATAGACTTGATCTCCCGATTCAGGCCGTCTGTAGGGGCCCCGTGGACCATAGCATGCAAGAACTTCATGACGAGAGGCGGCCCTCAAGGCCGTTCGTAGCGGCCGGTGAGCAGGCCGCGGGCGAGCACCATCCCCGCCATCGCGGCCGTGATCGCGGTCAGGTCGGGCGGCGAGCCAAAATTCAGCGGCCGGGCCACCGCGAAGATCTGAAAGACATAGCGATGGGGGCCATGCCCGGCGACCGGCCTCGGCCCCTGATAGCCGACGCGCCCGAACGACCCCCGGCCGAGGCGAATTGCGCCCACTCGTCCCGCCTCGAACGCGCCTTCAGGCGCGCCGCGGGAGTTCGGATCGACGCCATAGGCGATGAGATGGGTGACGGGCCTGGGCAGCGGCGCGTCCGGGTCCTGCAGGACGAGCGCAAGCTCGGCCGCTTCAGCAGGAGCTCCCGTCCATTCGAGTGCGGGCGAAACGTTTTCGCCCACGCCTGCGCCAGCGGTTCGCGGATGCATCGGCCCGCCGTCGTCGAATGCGGGACTGGAGAGACGCAGCGTAGCTGGCGCCGCGAGGCGCGGGTCGTTCCAGACGAGGCGGTGGTCGCCCGCGCGAACAGGGCGCAACAAGCGGCCAAGAACGCTTTCTATGGACATGCGGCAATCCCGATGACGGCGGGCGCTTTTTAGCGCGCTCCCCGCGCCTGTCCTGACTGGCGCGCGTGAGCCCGCCTGATTACAATCAATGTCTTGCGGAACGCTGCGACGCGGTCCGACTGACCCGCGAGCGGCGATGAGACGCGTGACGAACTGGTTGTTGTTCCTATTGGCCGCGGCGTCGCTCGCGCTCGGCGTTGCGGAGCGACTGGGCTTCCTGCATTTGCCTGCGCCCCCCATTGCTTTTGGCGTCGCGGCAGGCGTACTTGCGGCGCTGCTCGCCATACGCTCCCTGCCGCTCGAGGTTCGTCGGCCCGTCGTCTTCCTCGTGACGCTCGCGCTCCTTATCGCCCTGACGGGCGGGCTCGCCTATTTCCAGTTCGTCATCAAGCCGAGCATGGTCAAGGGGTTCATGAGCGCAGCCTTCACGCCGAAGCCGACGGCGGTGTCGGTCGAAGCCGCCAAGATCGAGCAGTGGCCGCCGCAACTGAGCGCGATCGGGACGCTGCGCGCCTATCAGGGCATCTCCATCGCGCCGCAGGCGGCGGGGTCATCACCGCCATCCGCTTCGAATCTGGCGGCGACGTCCAGGCCGGCGACCTCCTGATCAATATCGACGATTCGGTCGAGCAGGCGGACCTCGCCAACGGCCTCGCCCAGCTCAAGAACGCCGACGCCACGCTCGCGCGGCAAAAGATGCTGGTGGCCGGCGGCAACACGCCGCAGTCGACTGTCGACCAGGCGTTGGCGGCGCGCGACTCGGCGGCGGCCACGGTCGAGCGCACTCGGGCGGTGATCGCGCAGAAGGCGATCCGCGCGCCGTTCTCGGGGCGGCTTGGGCTGCGCAACGCCGACCTCGGGCAATATGCTTCGGTCGGGATGGCGCTCGCGACCTTGCAGCAGCTCGATCCGATCTACGCCGACTTTCCCGTTCCCGAAGAGGCGCTGGCGACGCTCGCGGCGGGGCAGGACGTGACGATGACGGTCGACGCCATCCCCGGCCAGACGTTCGAGGGAAAGATCAAGGCGATCGACGCCCGCGTCAGCGCCGAATCGCGCAACGTGACGGCGCGCGCCGAATTCGCCAATCCCGATCTCAAGCTCTTGCCCGGCATGTTCGCCAATCTGACGGTCACCACCGGCGCGCCTGCCGATGTTCTGACCCTGCCGCGCACCGCGATCGTCTATAGCCTCTACGGCGACAACGTCTTCGTGGTGGAGCCGGCGCCGCCTCCGGCTGGCCAGACCGCAACGAACGGCCTCGTCGTCGAGCGCCGCTTCGTTCGCGTTGGCGCCGTCCGCGGCGAGCGGATCGCAATCGAAGAGGGGGTCAAGGCGGGTGAACGGGTGGTGACCGCCGGGCAGATCAAGCTGCAGCCCAACGCGCTGGTCGCCATCGACGAGAACCCGGCGCTGCCGCCGCCCGCCGTGACATCCCGCCCGTGACGAGGCGCCGATGAACGCTTTCACCGATCTCTTCATCCGACGGCCCGTGTTGGCGAGCGTCGTCAGCTTGCTCATCCTGCTCATTGGCGGAATGGCCGCGTTCAAGCTGCAGATCCGCCAGTTTCCTGAGACCTCGAACACCACCATCACCATCACAACAACCTATCCCGGCGCCGCGGCCGACGTGATCAAGGGCTTCATCACGACGCCGATCGAACAGGCGGTCGCCAGCACCGACGGCATCGACACGCTGGTCTCGACCTCGCAGCAGAACGTCTCGACCATCACCCTCAACCTGAGGCTCGACGCCAATCCCGACCGGGCGATGGCCGACACGCTCTCCAAGGTCAATCAGGTGCGGCGGCTGCTCCCGCGCGAGGCCAACGATCCCGTTGTCGTCAAGCAGACGGGTCAGGGCTTCGCGCTGATGTACCTGTCGTTCAATTCGAACGTGATGACCGCTTCGCAGATCACCGACTATCTGACCCGCGTGGTGCAGCCGCGGCTGCAGACGGTCGACGGCGTCGCCAACGCGCAGATCCTCGGCGGCCAGGTGTTCGCCATGCGCATCTGGCTCGATCCGACCCGCATGGCCTCGCTCGGCGTGACCGCGAACGACGTGAACGCGGCGCTCGCCGCCAACAACTTCACCACCGCCGCGGGCGAAGTGAAAAGCGACTACACCCAGATCAGCGTCAACGCGCTGACCTCGCTCGACAGCGCCAAGGCGTTCGGCAAGCTCGTCGTCGCCGCCCATGGCGACGCGCTGGTGCGGCTCGGCGACGTCTCCAAGATCGAGCTCGGGCCGCAGAGCTCCGACACCTCGTCGGTGTTCGACGGGCTGAAGGCCGTGTTCATCGGCATCTACGGCACGCCGGAAGCCAACCCGCTGACGGTGATCGACGGGGTGCGGGCGATCATGCCGAGCATCGAAAGCCAGCTGCCGGCCGGCCTCGAGGCGACGATCGCCTACGATTCGACCGAGTTCATCCGCGCCTCGATCTACGAGGTCGCCAAGACGCTGGTCGAGGCGGCGGCGATCGTCATCGTGGTGATCTTCCTGTTTCTCGGCAACCTGCGCTCGACCTTCATTCCGATCGTCACCATCCCGCTGTCGCTGATCGGGGTGATGATCGCGCTCTTGGCGCTCGGCTATTCGATCAACCTCCTGACCCTTTTGGCGCTGGTGCTCGGCATCGGCCTCGTGGTCGACGACGCGATCGTCGTGGTCGAGAACATCCATCGCCATATCGAGGAGGGCATGCCGCCGTTCGACGCCGCGCTTCGCGGCGCGCACGAGATCGCGCTGCCGGTCGTGGCGATGACGATCACGCTCGCCGCCGTCTATGCGCCGATCGGCTTCGTCTCCGGCGTGACCGGCGCGCTCTTTCGGGAATTCGCCTTCACCCTCGCCGGGGCCGTCATCGTCTCCGGCTTCATTGCGCTGACGCTGTCGCCGATGATGTGCTCGAGACTGCTGCGCCACGACATGGGGGAGCACTGGTTCGGCCACCTCGTCGACCGCACATTCATGCGCCTGCGAAAAGCATACAAACGCCGGCTGCACAGCACGCTGAACTTCCGCGCGCTGACGCTTCTCATCCTCGTCGGCGTGCTGGCGCTGGCGGGGATCATGTATGCCTCGACGCCGCGCGAGCTCGCGCCCGAGGAGGACCAGGGCATCCTGCTGTCGCAGGTCAAGATCCCGCAGGTCGGCAATCTCGACTACACCGAAAAGGCGACGCAGCAGCTCTACCGGGAGGCGCATGGAGATCCCGAGGTCTCCCATGTCTTCCTCATCAACGGCTTTCCCAGCGTTCGCGCGGCCTTCGCCGGTTTCCTCTTGAAGCCGTGGGACGAGCGCGTGCGCAACCAGAAACAGGTGCTGACCGAACTCGGGCCGAAGTTCCTCGCCGTGCCGACGGCGCAGGTGCAGGCGTTCTCGCCGCCGGCGCTGCCTGGGTCGACCGGCGGGGCGCCGATGCAGTTCGTCATCCGCACGACCGGCGACTATGCGATCCTCGCCGACGTCGCGCTGAAGATGCAGCAGGCGGCCAGGGAAAGCGGCCTCTTCCTCTTCACCGACGTCGACCTCAAGTTCGACACGCCGCAATACGAGTTCAAGGTCGACGCCGACAAGGCGAACCGCATCGGCGTCAACATGGCCGACATCGGCACGGCGCTCGCCACCATGCTGGGGGGCAATTACGTCAACCTCTTCAGCCTCTACGGCCGCTCCTACCAGGTCATTCCGCAGGCGCCGCGCGAGTTCCGCCTGACGCCCGAGTGGCTGACCCGCTACCGGCTGCGCGCGCGCAACGGCGAGCTCGTCCCGCTGTCGGCGGTCGCGAGCGTGACGCAAGAGGTGCAGCCGAACGCGCTGACGAGCTTCCAGCAGCTCAATTCCGCGACGCTCTCGGGCGTGCCGTTCCCCGGGCGGACCCTCGGCGAGGCGCTCGACTTCCTGAAAGCCAAGTCGAAGGAGATTTTTCCCGAAGGCTACTCTTACGACTTCCAGGGCGACTCGCGCCAGTTCGAGCAGGAAGGCAACGCCCTCGTCTACGTGTTCGTCTTCGCGCTCATCGTCATCTATCTCGTGCTCGCCGCCCAGTACGAGAGCTTTCGCGATCCGTTCATCATCCTGATCGCGCTGCCCACCGCCCTGTTCGGCGCGATGCTGCCGCTCAACGTCGGCGGCTTTTTCGGCTTCGCCAGCATCAACATCTATTCGCAGATCGGCCTCGTCACCCTTATCGGCCTCATCTCCAAGCACGGGATTCTGATGGTCGATTTCGGCAACAGGCTGCAGGAGCACGAGGGGCTCTCGCGCCGCGCCGCGATCGAGGAGGCGGCGGCGGTGCGGCTGCGGCCCATCCTGATGACCACCGCCGCGATGGTCGTCGGCATGGCGCCGCTCATCCTCGCCTCCGGCGCGGGCGCCCGCTCGCGCTTCACCATCGGCATCACCATCTTCGCCGGCATGGCGATCGGCACGATGTTCACCCTGTTCGTGACGCCGATGGTCTACACCTTCCTCGCGCGCGACCACGCCGCGGCGATCGCCAAAGAGCGGGCGGCGGGGCATCTGGCGCCGGAGGAGAGCGGGGCGACGCAAAGCGCCGATCCGGTTCCCTCGCAATCGCGCGCGCGAACTGATGGCGCGCGGGCGACTTCAAAGGCCTAGGCGCCAAAAACCAAAAACTGTCCCTTCCCGCTCGACGCTCCATCCCGCCGGCGCCGAAAGGCCGGGGCGCGGCCGGACCTCCTGGCCGCATGGAACGATTTCCAAGCCAGTCGGAACGAAACCCAAACTAGCCGGAACAAAATCCAAGCCGGATGGAACAAAATCCAAATTTTCCGGAACGAAATCCAAATAAATTGTCTTCCGCGAATCGCGCCTTTTCAAGGGGTTATTCCCAATTCCACTGTCCCTTTCGCGACCAGCGGACCGGCGTTCGACGCGGCGGCGGGAGGTTGCGATCAAGGATCGTCCGCCGGCCGCCAGGCCGCGCCTCGCGCCTCGACCTCTGCGGCGCAGCATTTCCAGCCGCGGATTCAATGGATTCAAGGCTTTGCAACGACATTTCCAGCCGCCTCGCAATGGCCCGGCCAATCCGCGAGCTCAGCGGAGGAGAAGGCCGAAGGGGGCAATGCGGCGGTCGCCGCGCGCTCCTCGATCCGCCTCTCGAGGTCGTCGATGAGCCTTTCCCGCTCCTCGACCCAGGCCTCGAGCCGCAAGAGCGTGGCTTCGCGCCAATCGTCCGGCAAGGGTTCCGCCGCGCCCGGCGCATCGGATGCGGGAGACGCTAGCTGCGGCTCGCTTCCGGGCGCGGACATAAGTGGTTTCGCGTTCTCGGCCATGGACGTTCTCCGGTCTATGCGGGATCCACCGAAAACCCATTATAGGCGAGATTTTTGTTTTCAGAAATAATTTGTTTCGCGGAAAAGAGCAGGCTGCAAGATAAGTCTATGATAATGCATGTGAAGTTGAAGTCGTGCGAAACCTTTCGGCATGCCGCAGGATAGGGGATTGCGTCCTGAGCGGGCGAAAGCCGGGGCCAGGAACTCATGGCGGCAACCGGAACTCGAACTCTGCCCCTGGCGCTTCCCGCCCGCCCGACGCGCGCCTTCGGTCCCGCGGCCGGCCGCGGCCCTTTTGCGGCGGCCCATGGCGGGCTAGCCTGCGGACTTGGCAAATGAGGCGGACGTCCATGAAAACGCGCACGATCGAGACGCCGAACGGCGCGATCGCGGTCCACGAGTCGGGGGGGCGGGGGCCTGCGGCCGTCCTCATCCACGGCAACTCGTGCTCCTCGCGCGCTTTTTCCAGGCAGCTCGACGGGCCGCTCGGCGAGCGCTTCCGGCTCGTCGCGATCGACCTGCCCGGCCACGGCGGCTCGGACGACGCAAGGGACGGCGCCTATTCACTGAAAGGCCACGGCCGCGCCGTCCGCGCGGCGGTCGACGTGCTTGCTCTCGCGGACGCGCGCTTCGTCGGCTGGAGCCTCGGCGGACATGTCGCGCTGGAAATGGCGCCGGATCTTCCGCGAGCGCGCGGGTTCGTCATCTTCGGCGCGCCGCCGCTCCCGTTTCCGCCGGCGATGGAGCTCGCCTTCCTGCCCAATCCGGCGATGGGCGTCGGTTTCACGGAGGCGATCGACAGCGACCAGGCGGCGGCCTATGTCGCCTCGTTCTTCCGGCCGGGGTTCGCCGACATTCCGCGGTTCTTCCTCGAAGACGCCGTGCGCGCCGACGGTCGCGCCCGCAGCGGGGCCGGGGCCAGCATCGCGCCCGGCGGCTATCACGACGAGGCCGTCGTCGTGCGCGAACTCGAGGCGCCGCTCGCCGTGCTGCACGGCGCCGAGGACCAGCTCGTCAACGGCGCCTATTTCGCGACCCTCGTCATGCCGACGCTGTGGCGCGGCGCGGTGCAGACGATCGCGGGCGCGGGCCACGCGCCGCAATGGGAGACGCCGCAGGCCTTCGACGCGCTGCTCATGGCGTTCATCGAGGAGAAAGGGTGAGGGCCGCCCCATTCTTGCCGTAAGTACGCCCTAGGCGTAGATTATCAACTGTGGATTGCGTATTCGATCCTGCGAAGGACGAGGCCAACCGCGCCAAGCATGGCGTGTCGCTCGCGTTGGCCGAAGTTCTGTTTGCCCGACATCATCTGTCTGTGACCGACGATCGTTTCGACTACGGAGAGATTCGCCGAGTCGCCTTCGGGCGCATTGGCGGGCGACCGTTTGAATGCGCATTCGTCGATCGTGGTCCGACGCGGCGCATCATATCGTTGCGCGACGCCAATTCGCGCGAGGTGAAACGCTATGGCGAAAGAATTGAGCAAGGCCGCGGCTGAGGCGCTGGCCGCGACCGATTGGAAGGCGATTGATGCGATGACGGACTCGGACATCGCTCGCCAGATCGCGGCGAACCGCGACGCCGCGCCCGACATGGCGCTGGAACTCGACGTACGCGCCATTCGCCGCGGAGCGGGGATGACCCAGGCCGAATTCGCCGCCGCCTATCGGTTCAGCGTCCGGACGCTGCAGGAATGGGAGCGGGGCGCCAAGCGTCCGAGCGGCCCGGCCCGAACGCTCCTGCGCGCCATCAAGGCCGATCCCGAGGGATTGCGGCGCGCGCTGGCGGCGGCCTGAGCGCCCGATTTACAACTCCTGTCTGTCGCCCTACCGTTTCGCAACGCGCGCAGACAACGGAAAGCGGCGCGCGGCCGACAGGAGGCCGATGGACGCCGATCTGCGGCGCCAGACGCTTGCCGACGCGTTGCGCCCGAGCGCCGCCCGGGTTCCGGACCGGCTCGGCAGGCGATCTACCGGCTGGCGGGCGTCTCGGAAGTGGCGGTGATTGGCGTGCCGCACCCCCACTGGATCGAGCCTGTGGTCGCGGTCGTCGTGCCGAAGGCGGGCGCGGCGCTGGACCAGAGCCAAGTGCTGGAGCACGCCCATAAAGTCCTCGCTTCGTTCATGGTCCCCAAGCGCGTCGTCTTCGCCGACGCCCTGCCGAAGAACCCGAGCGGAAAAATCCTCAAGCGCCAGCTGCGCGAGGCGCATCGCAGGGCGTTCGGGTGAAGGCGAGCGCGTTGTGTCGGCCATGCGCGACTTGCTCAGCCCGCGCTGCCCAACGCTCGCCTGACCGTCTCGGGCGCCTCGTCGATGACCGCCAAATAAGCGAGCAACGCGCTGTCGGCTTGGGTGCGCCCTTGTTCGAGATCGCGCAACCGGGCCACGTTGATATGAAAGGCGCGGGCGAATTCGGTCTGGCTGAGGCCGCTGCGAATCCGGACCGCGCGGACCCGACGCGCGGCGCCGATGCGCTTCAGCTCTTCGGCGGTCAGCGGGGGATTGTCGGGGTCGGATCGCGCTGCCGCTGCGATGTCGTCGTCGGACATCGCGTCGAGCCGAGCCGCTTGACCGGCTGTGAGCTTCGGAGGCCTTTTCCGATCGAGACTAAATTTGGCCATAGGCCTTCATCTCCGTTGCATTGGCGCGGCGCGCCGAAATGATCCTTGTCGCTTCCTTGCGCTGGACATAGACGACCGTAAAGACGCGTCCCTCGATGAGGCCAATGGCCTTTCGGCGCGCCTCGCCGTCGGCTTCGCGGCTCATCGAAGTCGACGACGGCCTCGTCGAGAAACACTCGCGTCGCTTAATCGAAAGGGACGCCGTGCTTTATAAGATCGCTCGACGCCTTGCCGTCGTCCCACTCGAATGCCCGCGGCATCATGTCGGGAAGCTAGCGGATTACGTCGGAATTGTCTACGGGAATTCCGTATAGCCGACCACTGTGGGTCTTCCGCTGGCAGGAGCGATGGTCGCAGACAACGGCGGGACATACCGCGCCATTGCGGCCGGCTCGCCCAGCCCTATTCCGTAGGCTGTTCGGTTGAGAGGGGTTGCGGCGCCAGCCACTCACGGCGCCGGCCGTTCGTCGGAAATGATCTTGCCGTCGTTGGGAAGCGAGCCGGGTGCGACCAGCGCTGCGTCGCCGCGCAGCTTGGTGAGCGCCTGCAGCGTCGCGGCGACGGCGCTGGAGAGGGCTTCGCTCGGGTTTGCTGTCTCGGCGAAGAGCGTCATCGCGTCCTGCTCGCCCTCGCGCGTCACGACAAGGCGCAGGACGCCGAGCTCGGGGTGGCGCTTGCCGATCTCGAAGATCTGGCCCGGATGGACGAAGAGGCCCCTGACCTTGGCGGACTGGTCGGCCCGGCCCATCCAGCCCTTGAGGCGGCCCGGCGCCGCCCAGGCCGAAAGGTCGCCGGTGGCGAAGCGCAGCAGCGGATAATCGCCGGAAAGCCGGGTCACGACGACTTCGCCGACCTTGTCGGCGGGGGCCGGATCGTTGGTCCCCGGCGTCACGATCTCGACGATGAGCTCGTCGTTGACCAGCATGCCGGGCATGAGCGCGCCGTCGGCGCCGTCGGTCTCGTAGGCGACGACGCCGAGATCGGCGGTGGCGTAGGCCTGCCGGGTCTTGACGCCTGCGGCTTCGAGTTCGACCCTGAGGCTCAACGGCAGCGCGGCGCCGGAGACCAGCGCCTTCCGGATCGAGGACACGTCGGCGCCCGCCGCGCGCGCCTTGTCGAGGACGATCTTGAGGAAATCGGGCGGGCCGCAATAGACGCTCGGCCGAAAATGCGCGATCGCCGCGATGAGCGGCTCGGTGTTGCCGGGACCGGCAGGAATGACCGGGCAGCCGAGCGCCAGCGCGCCGCTTTCGAGAATGCGCCCGCCAGGCGTCAAGTGATAGGAGAAGCAGTTGACCACGATCTCGCCGCGCTCGACGCCCGAGGCGGCGAAGGCCTTGGCCGCGCCCCAGGGATCGGCGCCGGCGGATTCGGGCTCGTAGATGCCGCCGGGCGAGGCGAAGAGGCGCGCGAACATGGCCGCCGGCGCCGCCGCGAGGCCGCCTAAGGGCGGCTCCGCGCGCTGCAAAGCCGCGATGTCAGACTTGCGCAGGACGGGAATGAGCGCGAGGTCCGCCGGGCCCCTGAGGTCGCTGAGGTCGACGTCGCCGATCTGGCGCGCGAGGGCATGGCTGCGCCCATGCAACTCGCCGAGCCGGTCCCGCAGGGCCTCGAAGCGGGCGTCGTCGATCATTGTTTCCTCGCTCTACTTCTTCGTGGAGCGTGTCTTTATCGGAAAACCGGTTCCCACTTTTCCGAGACGCGCTCTACGCCAACCAGCGCTTGCGGCGCTTGTAGGTCTTCACATGCTTGAACGAGCGTCGGTTCTCCCCGGCGACCCCGAGGTAGAATTCGCGCACGTCCTCGTTGGTTCTGAGCGCCTCGGCCGCGCCGTCGAGGACGATCCGGCCGGTTTCGAGAATATAGCCGAAGCTCGCATAGTGCAGAGCGATGTTCGTGTTCTGCTCGGCGAGAAGGAACGAGACCCCTTCGCGCTCGTTGAGGCCGCGGACGATCTCGAAAATTTCCTCCACCACCTGTGGCGCGAGGCCCATCGACGGCTCGTCGAGCAGGACGAGTTTCGGACGGGCCATCATCGCCCGGCCGATCGCGCACATTTGCTGCTCGCCGCCCGAGGTGTAGCCCGCCAGCGCATAACGGCGCTCTTTGAGGCGGGGAAAATACGCGTAGACAGCGTCGAGATCGCGCCTCACCGCGGCGCGCCCGTCCCTGCGGGTGAAGGCGCCGGTGAAGAGGTTCTCCTCGATCGTCAGATGGCCGAAGCAGTGTCGACCCTCCATGACCTGGATCGCGCCGCGCCGGACGAGATCATTGGGCGAAAGGCGGTCGACCCGCTCGCCGTCGAACATGATCGCGCCCTTGGTGACCTCGCCGCGCTCCGCGCGAAGCAGATTCGAGACCGCCTTCAAGGTCGTCGTCTTGCCGGCGCCGTTGGCGCCGAGCAGCGCGACGATCCCGCCCTTCGGCACGTTGAGCGACACGCCCTTCAGCACCAGGGCGATGGCGTTGTAGATGACCTCGATGTTGAGGACCTCGAGGATCGGGGCGGGGGCGGAAGGAGTTTGCGACACGTCCGCATCACTTCTTTCGGGTTGGACGCCCCCTTCTCCCGCAAGGGGAGAAGGGGATTGGCCTCACTTGTTGTCGCAAGGCTCGGTGCGGGCAGGCCAGCCGGCGTTCTTTTCGGCGTAGGCCTTGGCCGCCTCGTCGAGCAAGGGCTCGACCCTGGCCGTGTCGGGGCCGATAAGATCGCTGACCTTCACCCACTTCGCCCCGTCCCATTGCTGGACGAAGGTGGCGGAATGGCTGTTGTGGTCGGCGCAGGTCGTCTTGAACGACCCGGCGAAACCGTCGAGGCCGAGCTCCTTGAGGCGGGCGGCGTCGATATTGAGGTTCTCCAGGCCGCGGCGCACGTCCGAAGCGTCAACGACCTTCTTGCCGGTGATCTTCTGCGCGGTTGCGATGGCCTCCGCGATCAGCATCGAGTTGTAGACGCCGCGGTTATAGAGCTCTTGGCCAAATTCAGCCGCCGGCGTCTGGCTCTTGCCCGCGTCGATCACCAATTTCTTGATATCGGCGAACGCCGGATAGTTCGCCCCGACGCTGTGCCAGCTCACCATTTTGAAGCCTTTCGCACCCTCGCCCCCCGCGGCGGCGTCGGCGTCGGTGGTCCACCAGATGGCGATGAACTTGTCCATCGGGAATTCCGCCTTGACCGCTTCCTTGACCGCGGTCGGGACCATCGCCCCCCAGCCCCACATGACGAGAAAGTCCGGCTTGTCGCGACGGATATCGAGCCATTGGGCCGACTGGTCCTGCATGTTGGCCGGCGCGACCGGGTAGGGCTTGAGGCTGAAGCCGACCTCCTTGGCCAGCGACTGGAAGAGCGGGATCGGCTCCCGGCCGTAGCCGGCGTCGAAATAGAGAAAGCCGATCGTCTTGCCCTTGAGCGCGTCGATCGAGCCGCCACCGGCATACTTGAGGATTTCCGACAGGCCGTCCCAGTAGGTGGCCGGCGGGTTGAACACCCAGGGGAAGACGTCGCCCCTGGCGGAGGCCGAGAGTCCGTAGGCCATCGAGAGGATCGGAATCTTGTCGACCGAGGCCTTGGGGATCAGCGAGAGGGTGATGCCGGTCGAATACGGAGTGATGACGACCGGATTCTTCGGCTTGACGGCGTCATAGCACTCGAGACCCTTCTTGGTGTCGTAGCCGGTCTCGCATTCGTCGACGATGAGCTTGACGCCGCCGACGCCGCCGTCGCGCTCGTTGAGCATGGTCAGATAGTCATGCATGCCGTTGGCCCAAGGCGTGCCCGAGCCGGCGAACGGGCCGGTCCGGTAAGTGAGCAGCGGCACGTAGATCGAAGTCTTCGGCCAGCGCGGCCGTGACAGGGGCCGCGAGACTGAACGCCAGGGCGCCGGCCGCGCATTTCAATAGGGTGCTCGTCTTCATTTTTCGTTTCCTCCTTCAGTTTCGTGTCCGCCCCCTCAGTAAGGGAACGGCCAGACGCGCAGCTTTTGCTTCGCGGTTTGCCACAGTCGCGCCAGGCCGTGCGGCTCGGCGATCAGGAATAGGATAATCAGAATACCGGTGATCATATAGGTCAACTGGTCGATTCTCGCCGCGTCGATGGAAAGGCCGACCATGGCGGGCAGGGCGCGGAGCGCGATCGGCAGGAGATGGATGATGGTCGCGCCGAAGAAGGCGCCGACGATCGAACCTAAGCCCCCGATGATGATCATGAACAGAATTTGGAACGAGAGATCGATGTTGAAGGCTTCGGCCTCAGCCGCGCCAAGCCACAGGAACACCATCAATGCGCCCGCGACGCCGACGTAGAACGACGACACCGCGAAGGCGAGCAGTTTTGCGCGCAGGAGGCGGATGCCGATGAGCTCGGCCGCGATGTCCATGTCGCGCACCGCCATCCACATGCGCCCGATCCGCCCGTGCACGATGTTGGAGGCGATCCAGGCCATCACGGCGACGACGGTCAGCACGACGAGGTAGCGCGTGACGGGCGTCGCGGTCGGACCGGTGATCGGCAGGCCGAACAGCGTCTCGGTCGGCACCTCGATCGCCCCCGAGTCGTTGTAATTGACGAGCCAGGGCACGCGGGCAAAGCACCATTCGAGAAAGAACTGCGCCGCCAGCGTCGCGACCGCCAGATAGAAGCCCTTGATGCGCAGGCTCGGCAGGCCGAAGGCGACGCCGACAAGGGCGGAGACGAAGCCGCTCGTGACGATCCAGACCAGGATGTTGACCTGAGGGAAATAGGTCTCGAGCTTGTAGCAGGCGTAGGCGCCGACGCCCATGAAGGCCCCCGGTGCCGAGCGACAGAAGGCCCGTATATCCGGTCAGCAGATTGAGCCCGATCGCCGCCAGCGAGAGGATTAGGAACGGGATCATCATCGTGTTGATGAGGAACTGGTTGCCGAAGACCGGGATGACGACGAAGGCGATGAGAAGGATGAGCGCCAGGCCGTAGCGGTCCTGGCGGATCGGGAAGATCGCCATGTCGGCCGCGTAGGTCGTCTTGTACTGGCCGGCTTCGCGATAGAACACGTAATCCGGAATTCTCCACGTGGGGTTATCGGTGACGAGAGGCCGTCATTGCGAGGAGCGCAAGCGACGAAGCAATCCAGGAGATCGAAGGGCGCCCGCGTTCCCCTGGATTGCTTCGCTGCGCTCGCAATGACGGAAGAGAACGGCGTCCCGTCAAATCCGTTCAATGATCTTCTCCCCGAACAGGCCCTGCGGGCGGAACAGCAGGAAGGTGAGCGCGATGAAATAGGCGTGCCAGCTCTCGATGCCGCCGCCGAGCAACGGCCCCCAGTAGAACTCGCCGAGCTTCTCGCCGACGCCGATGATGAGCCCGCCGACGATCGCGCCCGGAACCGACGTCAGCCCGCCGAGGATCAGCACCGGCAGGGCCTTCAGCGCCACGACCTGCAGCGCGAACGAGACGTCCGAGCGCGCGCCCCAGAAGATTCCGGTCGCCAGCGCCACCACGCCCGCGGTGAACCAGACGATGACCCAGATTTGGTTGAGCGAGACCCCGACCGACAGGGCCGCCTGATGATCGTCGGCGACCGCCCGCAGCGCGCGCCCGATGCGCGTCTTCTGGAAGAAGAGCGCAAGGCCAGCCACCATGACGAGGGCGATCGCCGCCGCCGCGATGTCGAGCTTCTGCAATTCCACCTTGCCGCCGAGAATGTGCAGGTCGATCGAGCCGTCTGGCAGCCAGAGCTGCTTGGCGATCATCGATTTCGGATTGCCGCCGAACACCAGTTCGCCGAAACCGATGAGAAAGTAAGTGACGCCGAACGTCGCCATCAGCAAAATGATGTCGGGCTGGTTGACCAGCGGGCGCAGAACCAGCCGCTCGATGCCGACCGCCAGCCCGTACATGACCGCGACCGTGAGGAGGAGCGCGATCCAGGCCGGGACGCCCTTCTCATGCAGGCCGACCAGCGTCAGCGCCGCGAACACCATCATGATGCCCTGGGCGAAGTTGAACACGCCCGAGGCCTTGTAGATTAGGACGAAGCCGAGCGCGATCAGCGAATAGAGGACGCCGCCGACGAAGCCTTCCCAGATCGTCTGCGCCAGAAGATCGGGCGCGGCGATCATCTGGACGAAGGGGTCGACGAAAACGGCGCGCAGGAGGTCCATCGCCTAACGTCCCACGCCGAGATAGGCGTCAATGACCTTCTGATCCGCCTTGACGACGTCGGGGACGCCGTCAGCGATCTTGCGGCCGTATTCGAGCACGACGACCCGGTCGGAAAGGTCCATCACCACGCCCATGTCGTGCTCGATGAGGGCGATGGTCGCGCCCCTGAGGCGGTTGGCCTCGACGATGAAACGGCTCATGTCCTCCTTTTCCTCGAGATTCATGCCGGCCATCGGCTCGTCGAGCAACAGCAGCTCCGGCTCCATCGCCAGCGCCCGGCCGAGTTCGACCCGCTTCTGCAACCCGAAAGGCAGGGCGCCGACCGGCGTCTTGCGGATATGCTCGATCTCGAGGAAGTCGATGATCTCCTCGCACACACGCCGGTGCTCGATCTCCTCGGCGAGCGCCGGGCCGTGGCGGAGCGCTTGCCAGACGATGCCGCGCTTCATCCTGAGGTTGCGGCCGGTCATGATGTTGTCGAGCGTCGTCATGCCCTTGAACAGGGCGACGTTCTGAAAGGTGCGGGCGATGCCCTGCTCGGCGGCCTCGTGCGGCTTCATGCGCGAGCGCGTGCGGCCGCGATAGGTGATCCGGCCTTTCTGCGGATGATAGAAGCCGTTGATGACGTTGAGCATCGACGTCTTGCCGGCGCCGTTCGGGCCGATGATGGCGCGGATCTCGCCCTTGCGGACGTCGAACGACACGTCCGAGATCGCGCGCACGCCGCCGAACGACAGCGACACGTCTTCGAGCGAGAGCAGAATGTCGTCGCCTGCGCGAGTTCATGCCGCGCGCGCCTCTTTCGGCTTCGGATAGGGCGGCACGTCGACGATGCGGGCGTTCCGGCAAGCTTGCCTTTGCGGCCGTCCTCGTAAGTGATCTCGGCCGCGATCGAGGCTTCTGCCGCTCCGTTGTAGAGGCCTTCGACCAGCGGCATGTAGCGCTCGGCGATGAACGCGCGCCGCACCTTCTGCGTGCGCGTCAATTCGCCGTCGTCCGCGTCGAGCTCTTTCGGCAGGATGAGGAATCGCCGGATCTGCGCGCCCGCCATCACCGGCTCCAGGCTCAGCGCGTGATTGACTGCGTCGACGTGCTCCTCGATCATCGCATAGACTCGCGGATTGGCGGCCAGTTCCTGATAGGAGGCGTAGGAGACGTTGTGACGCTCCGCCCAGTCGCCGACCGACGCCAGCTCGATGTTGATCATGGCGGCGACGAAATCGCGACCGTCGCCGATCGCCACCGCCTCGCGGATGTTCGGGAAGAACTTGAGCTTATTCTCGATGTATTTCGGCGCGAACATCTGCCCGTTCTTGAGCCGGCCGACGTCCTTGGCGCGATCGACGATCTTCAACTGCCCGTCCGACTCGAAGAAGCCGGCGTCGCCGGTCTTGACGTAGCCGTCCTCGGTCATCGTCTCGCGCGTCTTGTCGGGCTCGCGGAAATAGCCGACGAACATACCGGGCGACTTGAACTGCACCTCGCCGTCGGGCGCGATGCGCAGATCGACGTTGGGCGCGGGCGGGCCGACGGCGTCGGACCGCACAGCCCGGTCGGCCTGGGCGGTGACGAACAGGAACGCCTCCGTCTGCCCGTAGAGTTGCTTCAGATTGAGGCCGATCGAGCGATAGAAGGCGAAGAGGTCGGCGCCGATCGCCTCGCCCGCCGTATAGGCCACGCGGATGCGGGAGAAGCCGAGCGCGTTCTTGAGCGGGGCGTAGATCAAAAGATCGCCGAGGCCGTAGGCGAGCCGCGCGCGGAAAGGGACAGGCTCGCCGTTGGCGATCTTCTCTCCCCAGCGCTTGGCGACCTCCATGAAACGCCGGTAGAGCCAGCGCTTGAACGCGCTCGCGTCCTCCATGCGGATCTGCACGCGGGTCAGCAACGCCTCGAACACCCGCGGCGGCGCGAAATGATAGGTCGGGCCGAGCTCGCGCAGGTCGTTGGCGGCGGTGTCGGCGCTTTCGGGACAGGCCATGCAGAAGCCGGCGACATAGCCTTGCGCGTAGTTGAGATAATGGTCGCCGACCCAGGCGAGCGGCAGATAGGCGAGCACTTCGTCGCGGTCGGACAGCCGGTCGAAAGCGACGGTGTCGCGGGCGGCGGCGATCGACCG
>CAWDTW010000117.1:0-30078 GCA_963805295.1 uncultured Alphaproteobacteria bacterium
ACGGCCAAGAGCGGGAAGTCAAGGAAGACACCGGAAGCGTCCGTCGAGACGTGTCGGGGAACCCCTACCCGCTTACCGCCAGATGGCCGTGGAAACGCTGGCGCAGTTCCGTCTTCAGGAGCTTTCCCGTCGCCGTGTGCGGCAGGCTGTCGACGAACACGACATCGTCCGGCACCTGCCATTTCGGCAATTTGCCGGACAGGAAATCGAGGAGCGACTGCTTGGCCGGCGTCCGGCCGTCGCGCGGCTGGACGATCAGCAGCGGGCGCTCCTGCCAAACCGGGTGCGCGACCGCGATGACGGCGGCTTCGAAGACGTCGGGGTGGGACATCGCCAGATTCTCGATCTCGATCGAGGAAATCCACTCGCCACCCGACTTGATCACGTCCTTCGCACGGTCGGTCAGCTGTACGAATCCGTCCGGGTCGATCGTGCCGATGTCGCCCGTGGCGAGCCATCCGTCGTCGTCGACGACTTGACCGCCCTCGCCTTTGAAATAGCCCGAAATGACCCAGTTGCCGCGCACCTTCAACTCGCCGACCGACAGGCCGTCGTGGGGCGCGTCGCGCCCGTCGCGGCCGACGAGCTTGAGTTCGATGCCGAAGATCCGGCGGCCCTGCTTGACCCGCATGTCGACGAGATCCTTCGGGCTTGCTCCATCATGGCTGGGCAACGGCGATCCGACGGTCACGAGGGGACTTGTTTCCGTCAGGCCCCACCCATGCACAAGCATGACGCCAAGGAGATCCCGGAATTTCTCGATGGTCGCGCGAGGCGCCGCCGCCCCGCCCGAGAGAACCTGCTTGAGCTTCAGTTTCGACAGGTCGAGCCTCTCCCGGTTCGCTTCGACCCAGGCGAGGAAATTGAGCCAGATGGTCGGAATGCCGAACGCTTTGGTGCATCCCTCCCGCTCGAGCAGCATATAGAGGCTTTCGGGATCGAGCTTCGGCCGGGCAGCACGAGCTTCGAGCCGGCCATCGCCACCGAAAACGGCAGGCTCCAGGCGTTGGCGTGGAAGAGCGGCACGACGATGAGGATGGAGTTGCGCGCCGTCAGTGCGAGCGCGTCGGCGGCATTGGCGGCGAAGGCGTGCAACACCGTCGAGCGGTGGCTGTACATCACGCCCTTCGGATTGCCGGTCGTACCGGAGGTGTAGCAAAGGGTTGAAGCCGTGTTCTCGTCGATGAGCGGCCACGCGTAGTCCGCCGAAGCCTTCGCCAGGAGCTCCTCGTAGCAGAGGAGCGAAACGCCTTTGACGGACGGCATCGCGCTCCGCTCGCAGAGCGCGACAAAGCCGCGCACGAGCGGCAGCTTCGGCGCCAGTTGCTCAACCAGCGGCGCAAAGACCGGGTCGAAGAACACATAGGCATCTTCGGCGTGATGCATGATGTACTGGAGCTGCTCCGGAAAGAGCCGCGGATTGACGGTGTGCAGCACCCGGCCGGAGCTGATCACCCCGTAGTAGAGTTCGAGATGGCGGTAGCCGTTCCAGGCGAGCGTCGCGACGCGATCGCCGCCGCCGACGCCGAGCGCATCGAGCGCGCCGGCGACCCGCTTCGCCCGAGCGGCGATCTCGGCGTAAGTCGAACGATGGAAGGCCCCGTCCGGATCGCGGGAAACGATTTCCCGTCCGCCATGCCAGGTCGAGGCGTAATCGACGAGGCTCGACACCAGAAGCGGACGCTGCTGCATCAGTCCAAGCATGGCTTCCTCCCTGCGGCCCTGACGGCCAATGATAGATTGCCTTGGCTAATGCCGGGCGATCGAACTTCGGCGCGCCGCCGCGGTCTTTCGAGGCCCCATCTCAGTTTATCCAAACCGTACCTGTTGGCAATGCGTCCACGCCAATGCAGTTCGCCTCGGCCTGTTTGCTCGTCCCGCTCCGGCGGCTCAACCTGACTTCGGACTTCCGCGAGAGCGGCCCTCGGGCGGGATGCGTCGCCAGCTCGCGACCTGGGACGACGATCCGTTAGACGCCGGCTTTGCGAAGCGCTGATCTCATCCTCGCCCCGCGCCTTGCCCGCCTCCTGGGCCGCGGCTATAAGCGCGGCGATTTTTCCGCAACAACCTGTAGAGAGCCGACGCTATGGCCGTTCAGCGCACCTTCTCGATCCTCAAGCCCGACGTCACCCGCCGCAACCTGACGGGCGCCGTCAATCAGCGGATCGAGGCGGCGGGCCTGCGCATCGTCGCGCAGAAGCGCGTGCACATGACGCGCGCGCAGGCCGAGACCTTCTACGGCGTGCATCGCGAGCGGCCGTTCTTCGGCGAACTCGTCCAGATGATGACGGCGGCGCCGGTCGTGGTGCAGGTGCTCGAGGGCGAGGACGCCATTCAGCGCTACCGTGACGTGATGGGCGCGACCAACCCGGAAAAGGCCGACCCCGGCACGATCCGCAAGGACTTTGCTCAGTCGATGGGCGAGAACTCGGTCCACGGCTCCGATGCCCCCGAGACCGCGGCGGCGGAGATCGCGCAGTGGTTTTCGGGCAACGAGATTTTGGGGTAGCTCCCTTCTCCCCTTGCGGGAGAAGGTGGCGGGCGAAGCCCGGCGGATGAGTTCTCATTCGCTTGCGCGCACCTTGATGGATGAGAAGGCGGCTTGACCACCCCCTTTTCAGGAGAGGGGTCGCGCCCCGCAGCATGCCCGGCTTACTTGACCGTCCTGATCGGGCGGCCGGGACTGGCGCGGCGCGATTTCTTCATCACTTTCGGCGCGCGCTCGCCAAGGGGCCGAGCGTGCGCAGCAAGCCGGCGTATTCGCTTCGCCATTCATCGTATTCGTCTGGAAGCACTCCGGCGAACTGGAGCGCGCGGGCAATGGGCTGACCGTCCGCAGTGAGCGTCTCAATCGCTTGAGGCGGAAGTACGCGAATTTGACGCAGTGTACATCATCGTCGAACGACCAGGGTGTTGCAAAATCGGAGCGGGCAACGGGGACTGCAAAGCACGTGAAATCGAGGCTAAACTTTGGACGAACTATGAAGCCGAACTTATGCACGGAGAGCCTGTTGGATCAGGCGTGGGCTTGAAAGTCGAGGATGCGGTACGCCGCGAGTTGGGGAAGAAGTACTCCATTACAGGCGAATGGGTTGAGTGTAAGTACTCAATTGCAAAGCCCACACTTGAAGCTTGGGGAAAGAAGGCACACGAATATCTTGCCCACATAATTGCCAAGCGCTAGTTTTACTGAGCGGCGCGCGTGCGAATCAAGTGGCGTTCAAACTGAGACACTACCCCTAGGGGGCCCTATGTTTGACCTCGAAAAGTTTTGCTTGACAAACACCGATTTGTTTTACCGTAAAAATCTGAGAGGGTTTCGACATTCGGGGCGCGGCCGGTCCCCCCGCCGGGGGCGTTCGGTCTGGCGTTCGGGCAGTGCGGGGTAGCCCTCGGTCGCGGCCTGCAGTGTTCACACATCTCAGATCGCCGCGCGGATCCCTTCCCCAGCTTGCTGGGGAAGGTGGCGCGCAGCGCCGGATGGGGGGCGGCCCGCTGCCTCAACCCAAGTCGGATTGCACGAGCGTCAGCGCGAACCTACATCAATCGAGCCCTGCTTTCCGCACCCCATCCGGCCCTTCGGGCCACCTTCCCCGCTTCGCGGAGAAGGAGAACCCGGCCGATCGCAATAGATAAACCCGACTTCTGTGAATCTGATAGGGTCAAGCCGAGGGGGGAGGGTCACCCCCTGGGCTTCGCCTTCATCGCGCGCGCCCAGAGCGCCTGCTCCATCCGCTCGGCGATCTCGCGCAAGAACGGATTGCGCGCCTCGCGGCCGGCGCGGCCGGCGTCGAGGTCGCTCTGGAAGCCGTCGCGTTGCGGCCAATGCTCGCCGAGAAGCTCGAAGCCGGCGTCCTCGATCGTCTCGACCGCCCTTTCGAACTGGGTCTCCGAGCGGCCGACCTTCGACAGCACGACGACGAGCCGCCCTTCGGCCCCGCGGCGGGCGAGTTTTCGCGCCAGCGACAGCGTCGGCCTCAGGTCGTCCTGCGACACGCCGGTCGGCAGGAAGACGACGTCCGAATCTTCGGAGATCTCGGTCGAGAGGTCGTCGCCGAGGCCGCGCGTGTCGGCGACGATGAAATCGATCCCGCCGTTCTGCTTGCGCAGTTTCTTGAGGCTCTTGAAGGCGCGCGCGTCCACTTCCGGCTCGATGCTGGCGCGCAGTCTCAGCGCGCCCCATTCTACGCAGGTCAATTGATCGAGGTCGAAATCGGCGAGCAGGGTCTTGCGGCCCCGATGGATCGCCCCGATCGCCAGTAGGCGCGCCAGCGCGCTCTTGCCCACGCCGCCCTTCTGGCTGACGAAGGCCGCCGTCGTCGGAATCTTGCTCATGCCTCTCTCCAAGCGCAGGGCTGACGCCATCAGAGGCTTGAGCGCAGCCGGGCCCACGTGAGTCTCTGACCCGCATGCTAGCCGCCCCCGCGGCGATGGCAAGCGCGCCCGCCGGTTAACGACAGATTTATGACACGAAGGGAGACCCCGGCCTCGAGCGCGTTCGCCCTCGCTGCGCGCATGGGGCGGGCACGCGAGCGGGCGGAGCCGTTCGCCCAACTCGTGCTATGCTGCCGGTTATCTTTGTGATGTCGGCGGAAATCGCGCGGCGGGCGCGGCCCAAGGTCGGCTGGAAGACGAAGCGCGCCAAAGACATTCGAGGAGCCATTGCCATGATCACTCGTCGCACATTCATCGGCGCGATAGCGGTCGGCAGCGCGATCAGCCTGACGCCGCACTTAATGTTCGCAACCGAGGTTCTTCGCGCCCGAAACGTCGTTCTGGTTCATGGGCTGTTTGCCGACGGATCTTGCTGGTCAGAGGTCATCCCGCGCCTGCAGTCCGTAGGCCTGAATGTGACCTCCGTTCAGAATCCACTGACGACGCTGGACGACGCGGTGGCGGAGACCCGGCGCGTGCTGGACCGGCAGGACGGGCCGACCGTGCTCGCCGGACATTCCTTCTCCGGCATGGTCGTGACTGAAGCCGGCGTTCATCCCAAGGTTTCGGCTCTGGTCTATGTCGCGGCTCGCGCGCCAGACGCGGGCGAGGACTACACAGCGCTGGCCAGGACGTTTCCCACACCGCCGGCGACGGCGGGGATCGTATTCGACGGTGACGAAGGACGTCTTGCGGAGGCCGCATTCTTACGCGATTTTGCCGGCGATCTGCCCGAAGGCCGAGCGCGCGTCCTCTATGCCGTGCAACAGCCGTTTCACAAGGCGCTGCTGATGGGCAAGACCAAGCACGCCGCCTGGCGTTCGAAGCCGAGCTTCTATGCGGTGTCGACCGAGGATCGTACGATCAATCCCGATCTCGAGCGTTTCATGGCAAAGCGCATGGGCGCGACAACGATAGAGCTGCGCGCGAGCCACGTCTCGCTCATCTCGCATCCGCAGGAGATCGCCGACCTGATCCTAAAAGCCGCCGGAAGCGCATGAGCGCCGCTGCAGTCAAGGCGACGTGAGTGTAGACTTGACCGCGTGAGCGGGCTCCCGAGACGCCAATAACCGGCGGGGCTCACAACGAGTTCCCGCAAGGAGGCGTCTGATGATCCAGGGATACGCCGATCACGCCGCGAACGAACGCACCTTTCTCGCCTGGGTGCGCACGGGCGTGGCGGTCATCGCTTTCGGGTTCGTCATCGAGAGGTTCAACCTCTTTCTCCTGTCCCTGCTGGACGCCGCCTCACTCGATCCGATCCGGCGTTCGCAACTCGAGAGACTGTCGGGTCCGTCGACACATTACAAGGGTCTCGCTCTTATCGTCGTCGGCATTGTTCTGGTCATCGTTGCGACAATACGATTTGTTCGCACCGAACGACTGCTCGCGGACCCGAACGCCCATCCCATCTCCGGGACGAGAATGGAAGTCCTCCTGTCGGCGGCCCTGGTGGTGATTGTGGCTGGTCTCGGCGCACTGCTCGCGCTCGCGGGGTAACGCTTGTCCCAAGATAGTCTGTCTGACAGTCGCTAAAGTTTAGCGGCTGCGCCCTTCGTCGAGGCCGGCCGAGAGGGTGTTGGAATGCCCGCTTCTGGGCGGGAAGCGGTTGTCACGAAGGCGAGCAATGAACGCGTGCTCTCCGCCCATTCGAGACGTCCGGGTTGGGGCGCCAAGCGTTCGATTTGGACCACTGGAAGCGCGTGTTGGGCGTCCTCGACTCAGCAGTCGATCGTCGCCATCATCCACTTCGGGTAGCGGGGTCCGGAGGTCTTGCCAGGCGCGAGAGCTTCATCGAGCGCCTGCATTTCCGCTTCGTCGAGCGGGATGGACTCCGCGGCGACGTTCTCTTCCAGATAGCGGCGCCGTTTCGTGCCGGGGATCGGCACGATGTCATCGCCCTTGTGCAGGAGCCATGCGAGCGCAATCTGGCCCGGCTTGGCGCCTTTGGCCGCCGCGACTTCGCGCACGATCGCCGCCGCGCGCATGTTGGCGTCGAAATTGTCGCCCTGGTAGCGCGGATCGTTTCGCCGGTAATCGCCTTCCGGGTAGTCCTCCGCCCGTTTGACCTCGCCGGTCAGGAAGCCGCGGCCGAGCGGCGAAAAGGGCACGATACCAATGCCCAGCTCGCGCAGGACGGGCAGAATGTCGGCCTCCAGATTGCGCTCCCACAGCGAATACTCGCTTTGCAGCGCCGAGACCGGATGCTCGGCATGGGCTCGGCGGATGTTGGCCGCCCCGGCCTCCGAGAGCCCGAAGAACAGGACCTTGCCGTCCCGGACGAGATCGCCGACCGTGCCGGCGACCTCCTCGATCGGCACGGCCGGGTCGACGCGGTGCTGGTAGAGAAGGTCGATACGGTCGCTTCCGAGCCGGCGCAGCGATCCTTCGACCGCCGCCCTGATCGTTTTCGGCCGGCTGTCGAGCTCGACGCCGACCTGCCGGCCGCCCTCGATGCGAAAGCCGAACTTGGTCGCGATCGTCACCTGGTCGCGCCTGCCCTTGAGCGCGCGGCCGATCAGCGCCTCGTTGGCGAAGGGGCCATAGACCTCCGCCGTGTCGAAGAACGTGCAGCCGAGGTCGATCGCGCGATGGAGGGTCGCGATCGATTCCGTCTCGTCGGCCGGCCCGTAGGACTGGCTCATGCCCATGCAGCCGAGGCCGATGGCCGAGACCTCGAGGCCCTGGCGGCCGAGTTTGCGTTTGCTTAGGCTCATGGCGTTCCTCCGCCTTTGCCCGCGAAAGGCTAGACTGTCGCGAAGGCCGCCGATAATCCCGATCTCGAGCGGCGCGACGGTCTAAGCGAGGTTAAATCGCTCTCGTCAACAAGAACTCTGATGACCGGCGGCATCTGGCGCCACAAAAGCACACCAAGATCAACAAAGTACGGTGCCTCCTTCGTGCGCTTCGTGAACTTCGTGGCGCCGTTGGCCTGTCGGAGAAAGCTCGAAGAAGCCGGGCGCGCCCGAAGTTCCCTGCTCTCGACAAAAAATTCCCTGCGCGTTCCCTGCTCGGACGAAGAAATTCCCTGCTCCAAATGCGCAGGGTATTTTCCCGCAAGCGACTGGAATCCATCGTCTTTTTCGGACGGAATTTCGTCCTTTCGAGAAAACTCCCTGTGAATTCGCTGCAGGCAGGGAATTTCTCGCTGCTCCCGCCCCGGCGACCCCGTCAGCCGAAATCCTCCATCTCGTATCTCGCGGATTTCGATGGTGGAGGGCCCGGGCATCGGGTTGGGGCAGCGCTTGACCCAGTCGATCGCCTCGTCGAGGTCCTTCACCTGCCAGATCCAGTAGCCCGAAGCGAGCTCGCCGACATTCGGGAATGGGCCCTTCGTCACCGTGCGCTCCTTGCCGGAAAAGGCGACGCGCGCGCCCTTGCTGGTCGGCTTGAGGCCGCCGCCGTCGAGCATGATGCCCGCGTCGATCAGCGACTCATTGAACTTGCCCATCTCCGCGATGAGCTCTGGGCTCGGCATCTTGCCGGCTTCGGAGTCTTCGGTGGCTTTGACGATGACCATGACGCGCATCGGTTCCCTGCTTCGACTGTGATTTTTGGGTTCCATCGCGAGCCGCGCCGCCCGACCTCTGTTGGCCCGAACACCCCTGTCGCCGCCTGCCACGTATGCCCTGTTCCAGCGGGATTCGCCGCATTTATTACTCTGTTATTCGCGAAAAATTCCCCTGTTCCGCCGCTTAGGGAATTTGCCAGCAAGACATTGGAATCATGCATTTTTTTCGGAAATTTGGCACCCGAACAGCCAAGAACGCGAGGGTTCCCTGTTTTTTTCGCTGTTCGCAGGAAATTCGTCCCTCACGCCTTGTCGGCGTCCGCCGGCTCGGCATCGCTGATCGCGCCGGCCGCGCCCGGCGAAGCGCGCGACAACTGCCTCAGGCGTCGTATTCGAGGTGCGGATAGAAGTCGGCCCCGCGCCCTTCCGGCGTCGCGTCGAGCACCGTCCACAGCGGGGCCGGGTCGGGCGCGCCGCGCGGGTCCTGGCCCGGGTCCGCGGTCGAGGCCGTCATCTCCGCCGCCCAGAAATGGCGGATCGTGCCGTCGCGGCGGGTGAACACGTTGAGGGCCGGGATGTCCGAGCCGTCGGGAGCGACGCCGAAATAATCGCTGGAATAAGCGCCGGTGAGGTCGCTGAAGAGACGCAGGTTTTTCCAGCCGCGTTCGCGCTTCCAGGCGATGAGGCGGGCGATCGGCGAGCGCGCGACGACGGCGAGCGAGACCCGCTGGCCGATGTCCGCCGCATTGCCTTCCCACGCGCCGAGCAGGTTCGTGCACATCGGGCACGGGCGCGCGCGCTCAGGCCCGAACATGTAGCTGTAGATGACGAGGGTCTGCTTGTCGCCGAACAGTTCGGCGAAGTCGGTCTTGCCGCTTTCGCCCTCGAAACGGTAGTCGCCGACCACTAGGCCGCCCGGCGGCAGCGCCCGGCGCTCAGCGGCGACGCGCTCGATGTGGCGGCGCAGTTCGATCTCCTCGGCGAGCAGCGCCGTGCGGGCGGCGCGATACTCGCGGCTTTCGTTCGGGATGCGCACAGGGTTGGCGCGCGCGAGTTCGACTGCGGGAGCGAAAGTCTGAGCGTTGGCGTTCATGGGATCGGACTCCCTGACGATCGACCGAGGGTCGACAACGAGACGGCGGACGGACCGGTTTTCGTGGCGGGGCGCGTCGCCGCGCCCCGCAACGCCTCACCGCTTCGGGGCGAGCAGAGCGAACATCGCGCCCTGGGGATCGACCCCCTGCACGATCCACCGATCGCCGGGGACCGACATCGGGCCATTGACGATCTTGCCGCCGGCGGCTTTCACGCGCTCCGACGCCGCGTCGATCGCATCGACATTGAAGTAGTAGAGCCAGAACGGCACGGGGGTTTGCGGCGTCTTGGTCATCATGCCGCCGCCCTGCCCGCTCTTCGTGTTGAAGAGCTGGTACTTGCCCATCGCGCCCATGTCCATCGCCTCGCCCTTCGTCCAGCCGAAGAGGCCCGAATAGAAGGCGAAGGCGCGCTCGCCGTCGCCTGCGTGCAATTCGTGCCAGCCGATATGGCCCGGCGCCGCCTGGTCCTGCGCCGGCGCCTCGTTGCTGTTTCCTTTGAACAACAGGAATCCCGCGCCATGCGGATCGCCTGCGACGGCGAAGGTCCCGACATTGGGTATTTCGGTCGGCGGACGGTGGATCGTCCCGCCCGCGGCCGTCACCTTGTCGGCGTAGGCCTTAACGTCGTCGACTGCAATGTAACCCATCCAGGCGGGCTGCACGCCCATTTGCGCTGCGTCTTCGGGGATCGGCATGAGGCCGCCGACCATCGCGTCGCCGGCCTTGAGCAGCGTATAGCGCTGGTCGTTCATCGTGTTGGGGGCGAGCGTCCAGCCGACGACCTGCGTGTAAAAGGTCTCCGCGCCGGCGAGGTCGTTGGACATCTGGTCGTACCAGACGAATGAGCCGTTGAGGTTAGACGGATTGGTCATGACGTTCCTCCTTCAGTTCGGCCCGAAGGCCTGTTGCAAACGGGCGATGTCGAGCTTGGTCATCGTGAACGTCGCGCGCATGACGCGCTGAATGGCGGCCGTGTCGCCGCTCTGCATGATGCGCGGAATGATGCTCGGCACGATCTGCCAGGTCACGCCGAACTTGTCGGTGAGCCAGCCGCATTGTCCCGGCGCGCCGTCCTCGCCGAGACGATCCCAGAGCGCGTCGACTTCGGCCTGCGTCGCGCAGTCGACGATCAGCGAGATCGCCGGGGTGAACGCGAACTGCGGACCGCCGTTGAGCGCGAGAAGACGCTGCCCCTCGATCTCGAACAGGATGGTCATCACCGCGCCCTTACGCCCGGGGCCGGCGTCGCCGTAGCGTGCGGTCGAGACGATGCGGCCGTTCTTGAAGACCGAGAGGTAATGAGAGACCGCTTCCTCGGCCTTGAAGTCGAACCAGAGGCAGGGTGTGATTTTCTGCTCGCTCATGACGAATGCTCCTGTTCGGCGCGAAGCGCGCGGCTCGAAAGCAGCCCCTCGAAATAGCGCTTCAGATGGTCGAGGCAGTCGGCGGCGATTTTTGGGCCGTGCTTGGCCTTCGCCAGCACGAAGGCGCCCTGCAGCACGGCCTGGGAAAACAAGGCGGCGCCCTCCGGGTTCCATTCGGCCTCGGGCGAATAGAGCGCCTTGGCCTCGGCGATGTCGGCCTCGAGCCGTGCGGCGTGCTCGCTGATGTAGCGGTCGCAGGCCTCGCGGATGGCCGGATGGGAGTCGTAGGCCTCCTGGACCATCGTGCCGAGCAGGCAGGTGAACTGCGGCAGTTCGCCCTGAAGGATCGCCTTGCGGAACTCGACGTAGCCGAGCACCCGCGCGCGGGGGTCCGCCAAACGCGTGTAGGGGGCCGCATCGAAGATCGCGTCGGCGCGCGCGGCGAAATGCGCCGCGGCCGCGACGGCGCAGGCTTCCTTGCTGGCGAAATGATGGAAGAACGCGCCCTTGGTGAGGCCCGCCTCGGCGCAGATGTCTTCGACGCGGGCGGCGGAATAGCCCTTGGAGCGGATGACGTGGACCGCGGCGTCGAGCAGCTTCCCGGCGGAAGCCCCGGAGGCGGCTCGCTTCCCGGCCGTCGCTGTGGCGGACTTCCCGGTCGCTGGGGTTTGGCGCTTCGTCATGGCAGGTGCATACCAACCAGTCGGTACTATGTCAAGGGGCCAATCGCGCCGATGACTGCAGACGCGCTCGCTCGACGACCCGCGGCTATAATGTCGCCTGTTGGCCGACCCGTTAGGTGACAAGAACCGACCCGGAGCGCGAACAAGAAAATGAACAAGTCGGCGTTCATTTGTTTCTTTTCGGCCCCCCGCGCTCTCATTGCGCCGCATGCGGAGCTGGTCGCGCGCCTTTGCCGCCGGCCTGTTTTGGCGCCTGTTCTCTCCCTGCCACGAAAATAGCATATGAGGTGTTGTCGCCGTGCGGGCTGAGCATGCCTTCGACGCCCGTCAACATTTTCACCCATAATGGCGCGGCCCCTGGCCGCTGGTTGGCTGTTATGGGCGAATTATCTCCCTGCCACGAAAATAGCGTCTGAGGTGTTGGCGTGATGCGGCCTGGGGCAAGCGTTCGAGGGTGACGCGCCGTTGCCATTTTCATCCATAATGGCGCGCCCCCGGCGCCGGTTGGCTGTTATCGTCCTGTTCCGCGTAACCAGCGGATTTTCGGATAACCTCATGCAATACAACGGCTTTTCGCGGCGAAAGCGGGCCGACGCCGGGCGATTCTCCCTGTTTTCTTCCTGTTCGCAGGGAGAATCGCGTTATCGACGGGCCCGCGGGTCGCGGGCCGGCCCTCGTCCGGCAAGATTTTCGCCGGTTGCGTCGTCGCCTCGACTTAACCGCCGTCCTCCGGCGCTTCGGCTCACCGCTTCGGCGCGACGAGCGCGAACATTCCGCCTTGCGGATCGTGGGCCTGCACGATCCACTGCCCGCCGGGCACTTCCTGCGGGCTATGGATGATCTGGCCGCCCTCAGCCTTGACCCGCTCGGCGGCGGCCTCCGCGCCGTCGACGTTGAAATAATAGAGCCAGAACGATGCCGGCGTCTGCGGCCTGCGGGTCATGATGCCGCCCTGTTCCCCGTGGCGGGTGTTGAAAAGGTGGTAGACCCCGATCGGCCCCATGTCGAACTCGCCGTCCTTGTTCCAGCCGAAGAATTGCGAATAGAAGGCGAAGGCCTTGGCGCCGTCGTCGGCATGCAGCTCGTGCCCGCCGACGCGGCCCGGGCGCCCGGCGGCGGCGGGGGAGGATTGCCCTCCGAGTCGCGGAAGAGCATGAAGGCGCCGCCGGAAGGATCGGCGACCACGGCGAAGCGGCCGACCCCGGGAATGTCAGACGGCGCCTTGAACACCTTGCCGCCTGCGGCCATCAGCTTCGGCAGCGCGGCGTCGACGCTCTCGACCCAGACATAGCCCATCCAGCCGGGCTTTGCGCCCATCGCCCTGGCGTCGGCGGGAATGGCCATCATGCCGCCGACCGGCGTCCCGCCGGCAGAGACGACCTCATATTCGAAGTCCGCCATGCCGGCGTCCTGCGCCGTCCAGCCGACGACATGGGTGTAGAAATCGACCGCGGCCTCAAGGTTGTTTCCATATATTCGTACCAGACGAACTTCCCGATCGGGGCTGCGGTCGCGTTCATTCCGGCGTTCCTCCGTGAGGGTTGCGCTTCACCTTAGCGCGTCGCGGCGAAAAGAATAAGACGGCGCGCCTGCCTATCGGCGTCGCGCCGCCGAAGAGGGCGCGGCTTAAACAGATCGGCTCGGTCGCGCCCGCACGTAGGCCCGCTCGCCGGAGCCCGGCTGCTGCCAGACCTCGAGCAATTCGCCCGACTTCGGATCGACGAAGCGTTCGCCGGTGAACGTCCAGTCCCTGCCCGGCGGCAAGTCCAGGGGCTCCCGCTTGTAGCCGCCCGTCCGGAAGAGGAGCCAGATGAGAACGAGCGCGGCGGGGACTGCGATCCAGATGCAGGAAGACGAGAGCGCCGGTCATGTCGCGGGTTCGATCACGGCCGCCGTTCCGTAGGCGACGATTTCGCTCATCGTATTACCGATTTCGGCGCTGTCGTAGCGCATCATCAGGACGGCGTTCGCGCCCATGGCGGTCGCGTTCTCGACGAGCCGGTCGAGCGCGTGGCGGCGCGCCTCCTCCAGGAGCTGGGTGTATTCGTGGATTTCTCCGCCCACGATCGAGCGCAGGCCCGCCATCACGTTGCCGCCGAGGCCCCGACTGCGGACGACGAGTCCGAAACACTGTCCGAGCGTCTGCACCGTCCGATGCCCGGCGACGTTTTCGTCGTGGCGACGATCATTGGCTGCTCCCCGAGTTTCCGCGCCGGCCCCGGCGGCGAGCGCAGCCGCTAGATTATGTCGAACGAACCCTTACTCAACCGTTCCGCGCTTCGCTATAGCGCCTCGCGTCGCCTTGCGCTGCCCCTCCGCCCCGCAGAACGTCTGCACGGCGTGGTCGACGATCGGCTCGATCCGCCGCATTTAAGCACCGGACAACAGAAAATGTTCGGGCATCGGACACCTCCGACGCCCTCAGAATCAGACTGGCCCGAGCCGCGTAAAGGGTCCTGAGCCTAACCCTTCGATCGCTTTGATTTTACCAGGTCGGCCGACGACGCTCCTTCGAGGGATAGTCCGTAACCAACTTCGCGGACGATGCGCTCCTTCAACGGTTGAATGAAGTGAATGCGCGTATTCCGGCGCGTCACTTCCGGAGCCTGCAGGTACAAATCGGCCAGTTCCCGAGCGCGCGCCACTGCCTTGCCGTTCGGTACTACCTCTGCAACGACTCCCCATTCGTATGCGGCACGCGCCGGCAGCGGCTGTGGATTGAGCAGGAATGCCTCGGCTCGACCTGGTCCAGCCCGATAACTCCATGTCGTAAAAATCCCGTCACCCGGCGTAACTCCCACGGCAAAGTGGCCGACGTCCTGGAATGTCGCGCCTTCAGCCGCCACGATGACACTAGCCCGCATTATGCATGGCGGGCTGGCGGATGTAGCTTAAATATCTGATTTCGTGTAGAATCTGGTTATCGAGGCCGATTTGCGCGATTTCAGGAAGGGCACACCCGCCATGAACGATCCTATGTTGCCGTTGCCTGGGTTGTCACCTGTTTCGGGCAAGCGCGTCGAGGTCAAGTTTGACGGCGGCTTGTTGTCGTCGGATGGCGGCGTTCTGGCGTTGCGCGAGGTCGACCAGCGCCTTGGCGTCGCCGATCGGCTCGCCGCCTGCATGGTCGATCCCCGCGCGCCCGATCAGATCACCCACAGCCTGGCGGAGATCATCCGCTTTCGGCTGCTGATGATCGCGGCGGGCTATGAGGACGGCAACGACGCCAATTGTCTGCGAAGCGATCCGATGTTCAAGATGGCGCTCGATCTGACGCCGTCGGATCGCGAACTGTGCTCGCAGTCGACGATCTCGCGGTTGGAAAATCTGCCCGACGTTCGCGCCCTGTTGCGGATGGGCCGCGCCATGGTCGATCTCTATTGCGAGTCCTTTCCCGCGGTTCCCAAACGCATCACGCTCGACATCGACGACACGTTCGACGCGGTCCATGGCGGCCAACAGTTGCGGCTGTTCAACGCCCATTACGACGAATACGGATTTCAGCCGATCGTCGTCTTCGACGGCGAGGGCCGCTTCGTCACTGCCGTGCTTCGTCCCGCCAAGCGGCCGAGCGGCAAGGAGATCAAACCCTTCCTCCGCCGGCTGTTGCGCGCGATCCGAGCCCATTGGCCCAACACCGAGATCCTTCTGCGCGCCGACAGCCATTATTGCGGCCCCGAGGTTCTCGACTGGTGTCGGGCGAGCGGCCTCGATTACATCCTCGGCGTCGCGCCGACTACCACGTTGCGCCGGCATGTCGAAAGTCTCGAAGCCAGCGTAAAGGCACGGTTCGAAGCCGCGCCCAGAGACGGCAAGCTTCGTCGTTTCAAAGAGTTCTTCGACGGCGCGCAAAGCTGGAGCCGGGTCGAGCGGATCATCGCCCGCGTCGAAGCCGGCGCGGAAGGATCAGACACGCGCTTCGTCGTCACCAATCTGAACAAGCGCAACGCTCGCGTGCTCTACGAAGACGTCTATTGCCGGCGCGGCCAGGCCGAAAACCACATCAAATCCTGGAAGACGCATCTGGCGGCGGATCGCACCTCATGCACCAAGGCGACCGCCAATCAGTTTCGGCTTTTCCTGCACGCCGGCGCCTACTGGCTGATGTGGGGCCTGCGCGCATCGATGCCCAGGCGTTCGATGTGGCGCGTCGCGCAGTTCGACACGTTGCGCCTGCGCCTCGTCAAGATCGCCGCCCGCGTCGTCGAGATGAAAACCATGATCCGCGTCCATCTGCCGACCTCGTGCCCCGGCCAGGAAATCCTGCGTTTCGCCCTCCAGCGCATCCCGCGCCTCGTCACCTAAAACGCGGGGCGTGAGCGGCCCCGAACGTCAAACCCATCCCTTCAACCCGCAAACCCCCTCCACTCCCCCCTCAGGCCCAAAGCCGGAGACGATGCCGCGCGTCCGCGAGCAAGCGCGGTTCCGAAAAATCACCACAACGCGCCGCCGACCGACGCGGAAACCTCACGCCGCTGCATAATGCGGGCTAGCAAGCAGCGCGTAGTCCGAGTGGATATGGGCGCGTCCCTCGACGGCCGTGATCACCGGAACGCGGATGTTCGCAATGTTCTCTAAAGTCTGGAGGCCTTCGTCGTGAATTCTGCTCCACACGCCCGGATCGGCGACATCTCCGAACGATGGCCATTCTACGTCCCCAATAAAATTCCTGCCCGCGCCTGTAACGATGACGATCTTGTTCGCTCGGTCTTGTCCGATTCTGTGAAAGGCGTCGACAAACTCCGTGTGTGCTTGCGCGTTCATGATGAACTGGCCGCCGTCGCTATGGAACTCGGCAACCAGCACACCTTTGAGCCTCTTGCAAAATTCATCGAACGCGGCGAATTTTCCCTGTGTTCGCGGGGCGGAGCGGCCGGCGCTCAGGCTGGCGCGGGCCTGAGCTGCGTGACGCGGAGTATTTGATCGACCGCGAGTGCCACCACGCCGAACATGAGGTGGCATTTGACCTTGATCGCGCCGCGCACGCGCACGGACCGTGCGCCGAATTCATCCTTCAGTCGGGCGTTGACGCGTTCGGCCAGGGTGCGAAAATTAAAAATGACGTCGTCCGGATCGGGCATATGGATGAGTTTCATGCGCTCGACTTCTTTGGCCCATTCGGCCTTGGCTTCGTGCTGGGCGCGAAAGTTGCGATCGATGATCGGCGCATGGCCGAGCGCCTTGCTGTGGTCATGGATGGCGGCGGCGTCGTAGGCCGCATCCATTAGATCGTAGAGATAGGAGACGCGGGCGCCGGTCATGGTCATCAAGGGAATGGCGACCTGACTGTCGTGGACGGAAGCCGAGGTCAGTACGCAGGAGACCGGGATTTGGCCGCAGGCGACATCCAGATGCAGTTTGTAGCCGATCCAGGTTTCCTTGTAGCCCTTGCTGTTCTTCTTGGAGCCGACATCGCACGCGGTGGGCAGATCGGCGAGCATCTGATCGAGGTTCTGCGTGGTCTGCCGTTCGAGGCGCGTCGGCTCGGGTTTTGGCCGTTGCTCGTCCTTGCGCGGGCGTCCGCGCTTGCGCGTCGGCTGAGCGCCATCGGGCGGCGGCGGATCCTCCTTTTTGTCGTTCGGCTCCGTCTTGACCGGCTTCTCGCGCGCCTCGATCTCGGTGGCGTCGCGCGCGATCACGCCGACGATGCGCCCGCCGAGCGAGCGCTCGATCAGCGCCGCGTGCATCTTGTCGGGCAGATCGCCCTGCGCAAACTCCGCGAAGGCGCGGGAAAAGGTAGCTTCCGACGGCACTTGCGCGCGTCGTTCCCAACCGAGAATGCGACGCAGCGACTTGTCGACATCGAGGCGCTCGATCAGAGCGGTGGTGGTAGGAACGCCCAGCACCGCCTTGGCGACGAAAGCCCTGGCGAGGGCGCGGCGATCGTCAGGCGGGCGGCCGGCGCCTCGGGGCGGTTCGGGAACGAAGGCCTCGAGGCCGATCACGTCGAGGGTCGTGACGAGCCGCCCGAGCGCTTCGGTCATCGGGTCGACTTCCTCGCGAAGCCAAGGAAACAGATAGCCCTGGATGTGGTTCCAGCGCGCTTTCATAGCGTCGAGAGGATCGTCGGTCATTGCTGTTGCTAGGGTTCAGGACGATAGAATCGACACTATATAGAAATATTTCTCACAGTAAAGCGGAATATTTTAGAATATTGCCTTGACAACCGTTGGATGGATTCTAAATATATTGCCTCGATTTGAGAGGGGTTATGAGAGGCGTTCCAAATACATTTTGCAACTGGCTCCTTTATCATCACGTGACAGTTTCAAATTGCGATACGCGGCAAAGTAGTCGGCTTGAGGCGTCTGCATGGAGTTCTCCTCAATTGATCGATTGGCTGCAGGAGATCGGTCCACGCCTCAATCCACGATCGTTGCTCATCATCGCGGCGGACCGCATTGCTGCGACGCACAATGTGCACTCGTCCCGCATACTCCGTGCGGAGTGGGGCGTGTCAGGGTCGGACTTATAACCAATAGCAGACGGTTGCGGCGACCAGACGGCGGCGAGGAAGTTGACGGCGAGTTTGTCGTAGCGGGTGGCCTTGGGCGGAAGTGCTCGAGGCGGCGGAAGGTGCGCTCGATGGCTTTGCTTGAGCCTAACCCTTCGATCGCTTTGATTTTACCAGGTCGGCCGATGACGGCTCCGGCGCGAACGAACGTGGTGACGAATTGTCCTTCAAGAGCCGATCCGGCACCCGTTCGAGGCGCGCGGGTTCAGCGCGCCGAACCCCAAAACGCCCTTCCAAAACCTTCCAAACCTTTCCGTTTCTTTCCGCGAAACTCGGTTTATCAAGGGCTTGCGGACACGAAGCCGTCCTAAATTTTTTTCTTTCGCTCCCGTGCAGGTTTTTCGCTTCCGCGTCAGGGCTCCGCCTCGGCCATTGGCTGCGCGGCCAGTTCCGCCGCCATCTCCTGCGCGACGCTCTGCCGCACCCTGCGCATGAGCTCCCCGACCACGAACTTATCGGAAGCCGGCATGCGTATCCGCTCGTCGCCGGCCCGGCTGGTCCTGGCGGTCTTCTGGTAGCGGTCGAGCCGGTCGAGCACCTTCACGAGCGGGGCGATCGCCCTGACGTCGCCAGCCGCCACCGCCTCGCCCGCCGCCCGCAGCGCCGGCCCGAGCCGTCCTAGCTGCAGAAGGGCGTGGGCGGAGTCGCCGTCGACCTCCCGCCTGTCCAGAACCTCGGTGACGATCTGGCGGACGCGGCGGGCGGTCAGCCGCTCCTCGCGCGCGATCTCGTCATAGGCAAAACCCTCGTTGAGCCGCGGGAAGATGCGCTTGCGTCGCGCCGCCCTGCCGACGGCGGTGAGCCGCTTCTTCGGCGCCGGCGCCGATTCCTGTTCCATGTCGTTCTCCGTTTCCGCCGACGGATGCGGCGTTAGCGAAAGAGAGAACATAACATGAACAACGCCAATCCGGAAGAAAAATGCGACTTTTCGCTTCGCCCTGGTCTTTCTCTGTCGTCGCGCAGAGTCGCGAGCGATTGAATGTCGGCGATCGACCGGAATCGATCTCACCCGGACGCGCGCCTGTTTGAGCGCGGCTGGCCGCGCAAAATTCGACTCAGATCTGGACCGACAGACGCTGGCCCGAACCTCTCGGCGCGCAGATGATCGAGAGGCCTTTGATCGTGTGGCGCTATAGCAAGTGTAACGTCGCCTTATTTGCGCTAGTTCGCGGGGTCGGCTCTATAGACGGCGGCTATCGCATCGATTGCGAATGGGCATTTCACCTCGAAAACCGTTCCTGCGCTTAATTGGCCCGCGCTCATCGGCGCGAAGCCGCAGGAGACGACCTCAATGAAATGCACGAAAGCCCCTGCTTCGCTGGCTTAGCCGGCGTCTCACCGCCGCTCTCGCCGCCATTGTCTTCGGCTCCCCGCAGAGGTCCGGCGCAGAAAGCGCGGCGGCGACCCGGTCGAATGAATGGACAACCCGCCAGCCGCCCCGGCGCCGCGTCAGGGTTCCTCCGCCGCTTCGGCAAGGCAGCTCAGAAAGGGGACTGCCTGGAGATTGGGGGTGCGGGCGCCGAAGCGGTAGTTTCGCGTCTGATCTCTGATCGGGGGTAGGCGCGTGGCTTGGATTGTGAGGTTGGTGAAAACCGGGGCTGACGGTGAGAGACAGTGCGCCGACGTCTTGAAGATCAACCGGCCTGATGATCTCGGTGATATCGCCAACTTAGGGTTGACCCTGGCCGAAGGGAAGCTGTTGCTGGCCGGCCTCCAACAGGAGATCGTCGCGGCGCAGGCCAAGGGCCACGCCGTCCGGCGGCCGGACTGCCGAAGCTGTGGCGAGGTGTGCCGAGTGAAGGATTACCGGGACCATGCGGTCGCGACGCTTTTCGGCCAGGTCACGGTGCGGCTTCCCCGCTTTCGCTGTGCTGGGTGCGGCGGCAACGAAGCCGGCCATGGTTGGCCATCGTATTGCCGCTCGACGGCGGAGTTGGATCAGCTTCAGGCGCATCTCTCTGCCCTGATGACTTACCGGGTGGCTGCTGACGTGCTGCGGCAAATGTTCCCGGTCGACGCCGGAAACGACCCGGAAACTTTGCGTTTGCACACTCTGAAAATTGGTGCGGAGCTTCGGGATCAGGCCGCGGTGCGGCCTGATCCGGCGGCTCCGTCGATCACCGTGACCTTGGATTCGACCTTCATCCGCAGCTGCGAGGACGGCGAGCGGCATCTGGAGGTGCGGGTCGGCAATGTTGAAACGGAGACTGGCGGGCGGCAGGTTTTCGGCGCCGTCGCCAAAGCCGATACGGACATCAAAGTGCTGATCCGCCGCAGCCTCGACGCCGTCGGGCGAACCGAGGACACGGTGCTGACCGCGTTCACCGACGGGTGCTCCGGCTTGCGGCGCATTTTGGCTGATGCCGGTGTCACCGAGGCGCCGGTGCTCGACTGGTTCCACATCGCCATGCGGCTGCAGCACCTGGAGCAAACAGCCGGCGGTCTGTCGGCGGATGACCCGGCACGGGTGGCGGCGAAGGCGGTGATTGTCGCGGAGGTCGAGCGCCTGCACTGGAGGCTGTGGAATGGCAAAGCCAAGGATGCTCAAATCAGCATCGGTCGTATCCGCGCAGTGATGCATCATTTTCAGGGGGAACAAGGGCAGCGGAGGTCCATTGCGCCTTCGAGAAAGCTGTGGACCGCCTTGCACGCACTGGATGGTTATCTCACCGGACAGAGCGACTGGTTGGTCAACTACGCCGAGCGGTACCGTGCCGGATTGCGGGTCGGCACCGCGATCACCGAAGGGACGGCCAATTTTCTGGTGAACCGCCGGATGAACAAATCGCAGCAGATGCGCTGGTCGCGGCGAGGGGCGGATCTTCTGCTTCAGGTTCGCAGCGCCGTCTATAATGGCACGCTCGGCTCCGGCTTCGGACAGAGATTCCAGCCCGCCAACGATCCGCTCCCGCAAGCAGCCTTTGCGGCCTGACACCCCCAATCTCCAGGCAGTCCCTTTCTTGCAGCGCTAAAGCCATTACCTGCTGCGCGAATATGTGAGCAGGCTGAGCGGGAGGTTCCACACGTTCTACATAGCCCTCTCGCCAAAGACGAGCGATACCCAAAGCCAGAAGCAGTTCGGAGTCACTTGTCGTCAGGAAAAGAAAATTGCGAACTGTCCCTTGCCGGCGACCGGTCCGCCCCATTCTCTGGAGAAAGCTAGAGACAGATGCCTGCTGCCGATTGCGATCCCATTCCAGCACAGGTGAGATTGAAGTCCGGCCTATTTTCTGCGGTGGTTCGGTCGCTTCCAGCCCATGACAGCCTCTGCGCTCCATTCCGCCGTGCCGAGCTTGGCGATGAAGAAGTCAGCCAGCGCACTTACCTTCGCTGGGCGCGCGCGAGCGGTGGGTGTTACGAAGTACAAGCCGCCTTCGGGCAGGCGCCAGTCGGTCAATATCGGTTCAAGCTGCTTGCCCGGAAAATACTGCGTCGCGATGAATTCAGGCAGTTCGGTTATCGCAAGGCCTGCGAGGACCGTGGGCAACAACGCCTCCACGCTTGTTCCGCGTAAAGCGCCTGTCGGCGTGACCGGGCACTCCTCGCCGTTTTTGTGGGTAAAGCGCCAGACGTCGCGCTTGCTCCTGTTTGCGTAGGTGAGGCACTGATGCGCACCAAGGTCATGCGGGTGCTGTGGTCGACCGTAACGTGACAGATAGGTTGGCGATGCCACAACGAACCGGCGTACAGGTGCAACCAGGCGCGCGACAAGCGACGATTCCTCGAGGATCGCTACGCGAAGGGCCGCGTCGAAGCCATCGCCGATCAGATCGGCATGGGCGTCCGTGAGATCCAGATCGACGGAAATATCCGGATAGGTTCGAAAGAACTCGGGCAACAGCGGAGCGACCCAGCGGGCGCCGAAGGACAGAGGTGCGGCTAGTTTTACGAGACCGCGCGGTCGGCTCGCGGTCTCAAGGGCGAAATCCTCGGCTTCCTCGGCTGCTGCGTAGATTTTCGTTGCCCGTTCGGCGAGCATGTGGCCGTAGTCGGTAAGCGCGAGCCGTCGGGAGGTACGATTGAACAACCGGCCTCCCAGCCGCTCCTCAAGTCGGGTGACCGCGCGAGACACCGTGGCAATGGAGACCCCCATGGTCCTCGCCGCAGCGGCGAATGAGCGTTCTTCGGCGACCTTCGCGAACATCGCGAGTCCTTCAAAATCCGGCAGCTTTGACATCGACAATCCTGCAACGATGACTTTCATCCATTTCTATTTCGAAAAATCGCGTTCCGCCACAGATTTGTCTCGCCAGCAAGGAGACAGATCATGGCGCGCAAACTCGAAGGGCAGATCGCCGTCGTCACCGGCGGCACCACCGGCATCGGCCTCGCCACGGCCAAGCGTTTCGCGACGGAGGGCGCACGGGTCTTCGTGACCGGCCGCCGTCAGGCCGAACTCGACGCCGCCGTTGAGGCGATCGGGCCGAGGGCCACCGGCGTCCAGGCGGACTCCGCCAATCTCAGCGATCTCAATCGGCTCTACGAGCGCGTGAAGACAGAGGCGGGCCGCATCGACCTGCTGTTCGTCAATGCCGGCGGCGGCTCGATGCTGCCGTTGGGGTCGATTACCGAAGAGCAGTACGACGATACGTTCGGCCGCAATGTGAAGGGCGTGCTCTTCACGGTGCAGAAGGCGTTGCCGCTTCTGGTGGACGGCGCCTCGGTGATCCTCACCGCTTCCAACGTCAGCATCAAGGGCACCCCGGCGTTCAGCGTCTATAGCGCCTCGAAAGCCGCGGTGCGCAAGTTCGCCCGGAGCTGGACGCTCGATCTGAAGTCTCGCGGCATCCGCGTGAATGTCATCAGCCCCGGCCCGATCAAGACACCGGGCCTCGTCGACCTGGCCGGCCCCGACGCAGCGCAGCAGCAGGGCCTGCTCGACTACATGGCCTCGACCGTCCCGCTCGGGCGCGTCGGTGATCCCGATGACGTGGCCGGCGCCGCCGTCTTCCTCGCTTCCTCGGACGCAAGCTTCGTCGCCGGAACCGAACTCTTCGTCGACGGCGGACAAGCCCAGATCTGAGCAGACCGCTCCCAACGCGACTGGGGGATGCGCCAAGGAGAAATGTTATGAATGACCGTATCCACGAACTGCTTCACCGCAACCTTCAGGAGGTCTTCGGCGAAGGCGACGCGGTGCGTCGCCGCGCGGCGATCGACGAGCTCTATACCGAAGACTGTGTGCTCTATGTGCCGCCCGGCACGTTTGTTGGGCGTGAAGCCCTCGACAAATTTGCTGGTGATCTCCGTGCGACCCACCCGCACTTTGCGTACACGCCGCACGGCGAACCGCAGGCTCTCCACAATGCCGGCCGTCTGGCCTGGGGCTCCGGCCCACGCGGCGAAGCGCCCGAATACACCGGCATGGATGTGATCATCGTTCGCGACGGCAAGATCGCGGCGCTCTACGTGTTCCTCGATTCCATCCCTTCATAGCCGCCACGGCGCTCTCGATGAGCGCAAGGTTAATCCCAACGAGAGCGCCATCCGCACGTTATCCACAGTTTCCGCCGAAGAGGATTCCAAAGTGATCCTCAGAGTCACTGCCTGAAGTTCAATCACCAGCAAGGAGCCGTATCATGAACAATGACAATGTAGCCGCTGTTCGTAACGCGTATGCGGTTGCCGAACGGAAAGATCTGGAGGGCTGGATCAACTTGTTCAAGCCCGATGGGGTTTTCGTCGACAATTCGGTGGGTGTGACCTACCGTGGTCGCGCGCTCGCCGACCCGGTCCGCAACTACGGCACGGCGTTTTCCAACATGCACCGCGAGCTACATCGCATCTATGCCGATGGCAATGTCGTCGTGGTGCAACTAGCCCTGCAGGGCACCCACGATGGCCCGCTGCAGCTTCCCTTTGGCGAGCTGCCTGCCACGGGTAAACAAATGGACGCCCCGTGCTGCGACGTGTTCGAACTCGAAGACGGCAAGATCAAACGCTTCGACTGCTACCCAGAGGGGTCGATCATCCTTGCTCAGCTTGGGGTCTTGAACAACCTCGACGCCGCTTTGAGTCATTGAGAATTTGAGCATGAGTTCTTTTTTTGATGGTCTTTCGCGGACGCCTTTTGATGGTTTGTTTGTTGCATAGAGAGATCGCAGCCCCGACGCGATCGAGCATGCCGTCGTGCTCGCGGCCGTCAAGGACGATGCGCGCCGCTGACGCGGTGGCCCGAAGACGGGCCATCCTTGACCGCCGCTGCGCGCGCCGGCACGGGCTGCGCGCAGGTCGGGACGGAAGGATGGCGCCGATCGAACAAAAGGATGGAACGCGAGAGCCGGTCGGCCGGTGGTCCTCATCTTGCGCCCAGAACGCAGCTCGGAGAGGTCTTGAGAGACTTCCCACTTCCCGTTCCCGCACGCTGTAGGGATGCCGGGAAGCGGAAGTAGGAAGTCGCGTGTGGCTTCTGGCGGAGACCCCATCAGAAACCGCAATTTCGCGAGAACCCTCAAATGAGCACGTGTCCAATCAGAATGCGGATAACTTTGCTGCCGCCAGATGGGTCGTGCTGAAAACGACCCTCGATCCGCAAATCGAGCCCGCCTCGGTTTCCGACTGCATAAGAGCGCGACAAGATCCCGGCTGGCCGCCGCTTTCTCAAGTGAGGCCTCACGATCGCTGAGGGCGACCCTCAAGTTCTGTGCACAGGATTGAGGCATGTCCCCATCAGATGGCATGCTGAGCCTCAAATTCGCGGTTGCCCACTGCAGCGGCATCAGCCTGCGATGCCTTCGAGCTGCTCAGCGTGGCTCTTCGGCCGACATCCGTTCGAGAGGACGCGCCGCAGTTGTTTGTTGCGGCGCATAAGTCAGGTCTTGTGCCCAACCCAGTCGATCGGTCACCGGCCGCACTCCAACCTAAACCTGCCGTTCGGCCTACTGCCGCTGCCCGCCCAATTGAGGCGTCCAAGCCCACGGGCTGCTACGTCCGCAATGTCGGTTCCGGCCGTCCGCGGGCGCAGGGACGCGCTGATCGTGCAGATGGGGACAAACACACCAACGGGTTGTGGGCGCCAGAGCCCGGGCATCGAGCTGGATCGAACTCTTTGCGTTTGGGTCGGAGTCGACCGCTACAGCCTCGCTTCTTATGTGACGAGCGCTCGACCGAAGGAGTGAATGGCCATGGCTACCGTAGAACGATCCGTCCTCAAGATCGACCGACCGAAAGTTCAACAAGGAATGACGCCGCAGCATCGCGTCAGGCCACTGATGCCGGCGGCGATGCGGGGAGATTTCGCAGCCACGGACCCGTTCTTGGCACTGATGGAGGATTGGTTCCCTCGCGGTGTTTTCGGCAAGCACCCGCACCGAGGGATCGAGACCGTGACCTATGTCGTCGAGGGCCGCATCGATCACTACGATAATCAGGGTCATGAGGGCACGATTGGGCCAGGCGACGTGCAATGGATGACCGCCGGCCGCGGACTGATCCATAATGAAATCCCCGCCGAAGGCGTCACCGTTCACAGCCTCCAGCTCTGGGTCAATCTGCCGGCGACCGACAAAATGACCGCGCCGCGCTACCAGGATCTTGCCGGCGATGCTGTTCCTGTGCGGCGACAGCCGGGCGTGGAGGTTCGGGTTTTCTCCGGCGCATCAGGCGGGGTGACAGCGCCGACGAAGAATTTTGTGCCCGTCACGATGGTCGAAATCCGGCTCGACCTAGGCGCCTCGGTTCGCCAGGATCTCCCCGCCGACTACAACGCTGTCATTGTCGTCCTTGAGGGCGAGGGCTCCATCGGCGCTGAAGCCAAGTTCGCAGCAACGAGCAACGTCGCTTGGCTCACGCGCGGCGACAGCGGGGAGGCATCCGAGGTGGCGATCCGAGCGCCGGACAAACCCTTGCGGGCACTGCTCTATGCCGGTCGTCCATTGCATGAAGCCGTCGTCGCCCGCGGTCCCTTTGTCATGAACACCGAGGCCGAGATTGAACAAGCCTACGCCGACTATCGTGCGGGACGCTTCGGTCCGATCTAAGGGTATCCGAGAATTTGGGCTGCTCGGCGGTCGTTCGCCTTCCGCTCGTCAGTGTGTCGTCTCGATCAGATCCGGTAGAACACCACGCTCAGATTGTTTGCGGGCATCTCTGTTATTGTCGGAACCGAGAATCCGACGGATTGCGCGATCGCTGCGACCGCTTCCATGCCCCAACGGGCCATGATGAGCTCATGGCCGCCCTCCGCATTACGCACGATTGGAGGGAGTTGTTCGGGAAAGATCGCCGGCAGGTTTCCGGCGGGGTCGTAGGCGACGCGACGCGGGATGAGAAAGACGAGGCCGATGGCCCAAGCCAATCGCCTTCCTCTCGGGGACCTTTGGCCGTGGCCTGCTCAAATCAAAGCCCCGCGCCAAGGGGGCTGCGTGGGGCTAAGCACTTATCCCTTTCGGAACGGCAGAGGAGCTTGAGCGGCGCATTTCCGCTGTCCACGTGGAGGCCCAGTGGGGGTGCAGCCCGGTCCGTTGACCCAAATCAACGCGCGCGCGGTGCGACCTGCGATGCTGGCAACGTCAGATGGGTGGAAGCCTCGTCTGATGGCTCCGGCCGCGAGTAAGCTCTATAGATGCTTTCTCGCGGCCGGAGCCACTTGAGCGCAGCCAGGTCGCTCCCGGCAGGCTGGCCCGTCCGGCCAGTCTACCAATCAGACCAGCCGCGAACACGTGAAGGGTACAGGGGGCTAGCCCGCATTATGCATGGCGGGCTGGCGGATGTAGCTTAAATATCTGATTTCGTGTAGAATCTGGTTATCGAGGCCGATTCGCGCGATTTCAGGAAGGGCACACCCGCCATGAACGATCCTATGTTGCCGTTGCCTGGGTTGTCACCTGTTTCGGGCAAGCGCGTCGAGGTCAAGTTTGACGGCGGCTTGTTGTCGTCGGATGGCGGCGTTCTGGCGTTGCGCGAGGTCGACCAGCGCCTTGGCGTCGCCGATCGGCTCGCCGCCTGCATGGTCGATCCCCGCGCGCCCGATCAGATCACCCACAGCCTGGCGGAGATCATCCGCTTTCGGCTGCTGATGATCGCGGCGGGCTATGAGGACGGCAACGACGCCAATTGTCTGCGAAGCGATCCGATGTTCAAGATGGCGCTCGATCTGACGCCGTCGGATCGCGAACTGTGCTCGCAGTCGACGATCTCGCGGTTGGAAAATCTGCCCGACGTTCGCGCCCTGTTGCGGATGGGCCGCGCCATGGTCGATCTCTATTGCGAGTCCTTTCCCGCGGTTCCCAAACGCATCACGCTCGACATCGACGACACGTTCGACGCGGTCCATGGCGGCCAACAGTTGCGGCTGTTCAACGCCCATTACGACGAATACGGATTTCAGCCGATCGTCGTCTTCGACGGCGAGGGCCGCTTCGTCACTGCCGTGCTTCGTCCCGCCAAGCGGCCGAGCGGCAAGGAGATCAAACCCTTCCTCCGCCGGCTGTTGCGCGCGATCCGAGCCCATTGGCCCAACACCGAGATCCTTCTGCGCGCCGACAGCCATTATTGCGGCCCCGAGGTTCTCGACTGGTGTCGGGCGAGCGGCCTCGATTACATCCTCGGCGTCGCGCCGACTACCACGTTGCGCCGGCATGTCGAAAGTCTCGAAGCCAGCGTAAAGGCACGGTTCGAAGCCGCGCCCAGAGACGGCAAGCTTCGTCGTTTCAAAGAGTTCTTCGACGGCGCGCAAAGCTGGAGCCGGGTCGAGCGGATCATCGCCCGCGTCGAAGCCGGCGCGGAAGGATCAGACACGCGCTTCGTCGTCACCAATCTGAACAAGCGCAACGCTCGCGTGCTCTACGAAGACGTCTATTGCCGGCGCGGCCAGGCCGAAAACCACATCAAATCCTGGAAGACGCATCTGGCGGCGGATCGCACCTCATGCACCAAGGCGACCGCCAATCAGTTTCGGCTTTTCCTGCACGCCGGCGCCTACTGGCTGATGTGGGGCCTGCGCGCATCGATGCCCAGGCGTTCGATGTGGCGCGTCGCGCAGTTCGACACGTTGCGCCTGCGCCTCGTCAAGATCGCCGCCCGCGTCGTCGAGATGAAAACCATGATCCGCGTCCATCTGCCGACCTCGTGCCCCGGCCAGGAAATCCTGCGTTTCGCCCTCCAGCGCATCCCGCGCCTCGTCACCTAAAACGCGGGGCGTGAGCGGCCCCGAACGTCAAACCCATCCCTTCAACCCGCAAACCCCCTCCACTCCCCCCTCAGGCCCAAAGCCGGAGACGATGCCGCGCGTCCGCGAGCAAGCGCGGTTCCGAAAAATCACCACAACGCGCCGCCGACCGACGCGGAAACCTCACGCCGCTGCATAATGCGGGCTAGATAGTTGATCGTCAACGAAATTCAGGCGGGGCGGTGTTTGAAGGCGGTTCTCTCCGCCCACGGATGCGCTTTTCCTGACGGTCGGCAACTCTTTAAGTACGACCTCTCGGCCGACGAAATCGCGACGTTGAAGAATACCCTGACTGAAGCATTCCGCGCTCATCTTCCCGAGACGCCAAGGCTTCTTGGCGCAGCATTCTGTCTCTGGGCCGCACATTGGTTCCAACGCGAATTCTCCGGGGGGCATTGGTCGTGGTCGGGTGCGATGGCGTCAGTCGGAGCGCCGAACGATCCCGTTTCCCGCGAGCGTCTTGTCACGGAGGGGCTGTCCTACCTGCGGAGGCCCATCCGGCGGATCAATGGCTCAAGAGAGTTCCTCGCGACCATCGTCCTGGAGGGCGGCTTTCCCTCTCGGCTCATCGAGGAGGACGCCGGTTGGCTCAGTAGATACGTCGAGGCCGTGACGCTGGCGGCAAGCCAGGGCGAAAACACGCCCGACAGCGCTCTTGATCACGCCACGTTTTATCAGGGCATGATTCCGCAGACATTCCGGGCGTCGAGCCTTTGCCATCTCGCCGCCGATCTCGCCTATAACGTCGCGATCTTGCGCCGAAGGCTATCCGAAAATGGAATCAGCGAGGGCGCTATCGACTGGCTGGACGGTGTCGAACCCGGGTGGCGAGACAGGGTGCGAACCAAAGTGGTGCAATTAGGCGGCGAGATTTTGTGAGTTTTGGGGGCTGTTCTGGTTGGCTACGGGGACGGCGGTTCGGCCGAGGTTTTTCCAATAGGCGTCCCAGTCGCCGTTTATTCTGGTTATCCGCAAAGCGAGCATGTATTCCGCGTGCTCGACGCGCCACCAGGCGCCGGGCCGCTTGAGACGTTGTTGGGCGACGTAGCGATGCGCGCTTTCGATTTCGCCCGATCCGATCGGCAGTCCCTCGGCCAGCGCCTGTCGATAGTTCAACTGGTTCTTGCGGCTGCTCAAATAACGATGGCATCGGCGCACCGGCGCGTGTTCGTCGTCGACTTCAGGCGCTTCGCAATGACCGACGAGCGACCGCAATGTCATCTCGAGACTCCCGTCTCTGAGCGCGTCCTTCTGCGCCTCGATCCAGGTTTCCCGCGCGGCGGCGTCGGGCGCGATCGCTTCGGCGGCGGCGCTCAAATACTCGCAAACATGATAGAAATCGATCAGGTAGCTGCCTTGATCGCCAAATTGCTCCTCGACTTGGCCCACAATCCATGGCGCGCCATCGCCGACCGCGTGGACCCGCGAGTTCGCCCCGAAGCCGGCGCGAACCGCGCAGGCCAGCAGTTGCCGCCCGGCCGCCTCCGCGCCGCCCTCGATCGAGCCGGCGTAGACCGGCGTCCGGCTCCCCTGGGCGTGCGCCAGCGAAAGCTTCGCCTCTCGCCACGACAGGTTCTTGCCCTTGCGTTTGTCTTTCTCATCCCGACCCGGCTCGACGATCGGAACCATGCCGCCGTCAGTTTCCACGACGATCGGCTTACTGAGGCCTGGACCTTCCGGAAATTCCAAATCCGCTCGGCCGGCTTCGAACATCGACTGGGCATGGGCGAACGTGATCCGCTGGATCGTGCTCTCCCCAATCTCGAAGCCGTAATGCTCCCGCAGCTTGCTTCGAACTTGCGCGAAGGGTTGATCGGCGGCGAAGTCGACGATGACGCGTTGCAAGGGGCGCGAACAGCCCGAGGGGCTGACTTTCGCGCTGCGCAGAAACGGGCGCACACGCTCGTTCTTGAACCGATATTGCGGCTCCTTGACCTCTATCTCGCCGAATTTCGTATGCCAGCGGACTTTTTTTCACCTTGGCGATGCATCTGAGGTTGCTGACGAATTTCTCTCTCCGTCACCTCCGCCTGCCTCTCCGCCCAGCCCAGCAGCGCTTCGCGTCCCAAACGCCGCGTCTCCTCGACCAACCGCTCTTCCGCAGCGTCCGCCTCCTTCAAATCGCCTTCGCTATTCTCTACCGTCAGGGCTATCGACGCGACACGGTTTCGAACGTCAGGATGGCTGCGCAAAAAGGCAAACAGCGCTTCATCGCTCAAATCCGCGCCCGTCATCAGCTTCGTCCTCCCAAATCACCTCCGACAAAGCTTACTCCGCATCGAGTTGAATCGCACCCGGCGAGACACG